>CAVXLV010000001.1:0-136383 GCA_963762685.1 uncultured Verrucomicrobiae bacterium
AGGCAAAGCTTCCCAAGCATGGCCGTGCCGCGTAGTCTGCGGCGCATGAAGCGTCTCGTTTCTCTGATTCCTTTTCTCCTGTTCCTCGCCCTCGCGCACGTCGGTTTCGCACAACAGGCATCACCCACGGCGACACCTGCCGCGACGCCAAACATCGCGCCCGGGACAGATCCGGCGACCGCGACTCGCGCCTGGCTCGATACGGTGCCGCCAGACAAAAAGGTCAAATCAGACGCCTATTTTGAAGGCGGGTATTGGCTCCTTCTGTGGAATTTTTTGCTCGGCTCGGCCATCGCGCTTTTGCTGCTGGCGACCCGCGTTTCTGCGCGTCTCCGCGACTTTGCTGAGCGCACCACTCGTTTCAAAACACTGCAGGTGGCGATCTACGCCGTCGGCTACGTCTTGCTCACCTCGCTTCTGGCCTTTCCGCTTCTGGTTTACGAGAAGTTCTTCCGTGAACATGCCTACGGCTTGGCGACGCAAACTTTCGGCGCCTGGCTTGGAGAACGAATGCTTGAGCTCGGCGTGAGCCTGATTGCAATCGTCCTTCTGCTCGCGGTGCTGTACGCCGTCTTTCGGCGCGCGCCGCGCACCTGGTGGATCTGGGGTGCGGGCGTTTTCATTTTCTTCGCCATGATCGGGAGCATGATTGCGCCCATTTACATCGAACCGCTCTTCAATAAATACAAAGCGCTGGCTGATCCCTCGATCAGCGAACCGATCCTGACCCTCGCGCGAGCGAATCGAATTCCCGTGACGCAGGTCTTCGAGGTGGATGCCTCCCGTCAAACCAACCGGGTCAGCGCGAACGTGGCCGGTTTCCTCGGCACGACCCGCATCGCGCTGAACGATAATCTCCTCCAACAATGCAGCCTTCCCGAGATCCGTCATGTCATGGCGCACGAGATGGGGCACTACGTCCTCCATCACATGGCAAAGTTCATGGTGATTTTAACTCTCCTGGTCGCGATGATTTTCGGGCTGACAAAATGGCTCTTCGAAAAGGCCATCGCGCGCTGGGGGACGCAGTGGCAAGTCCGTGGAATTGCCGACCCCGCGGCGCTACCCCTTTTAGCACTGATCGTCGGTGTGCTCGGCTTCATTCTCACCCCGATTAACAACACGTTAGTCCGGGTGAACGAGGTGGAAGCTGACGCCTTCGCCCTCAATGCGGCGCGCGAACCTTCGGCTGCGGCGCAGGTTGCGTTGAAGCTCGGCACCTATCGAAAATTGGACCCCACGCCGGCGGAGGAATTCATCTTCTTCGATCATCCGAGCGGACGCGAGCGCATCCGTGCGGCGATGGAATGGAAGGCGGCCAATTTGCCAGCGAGAGGAGAGTAAATTTTGCGTCGTCTTTGCTGCTACGGACTCGCTTTGCTCCTCGCGAGCAGCGTGCATTCAGCTCCGGAAACGATTTTCGTAAACGGCAACGTCTACACCGCGGATGACGCGCGCCCCAAGGCGCAAGCTCTCGCTGTCACTGCCGGCCGCATCTCGGCCTTGGGCACGACCGAAGAAATGCGAAAGCTCGCTGGCGAGACGACGCGCGTGATTGACTTAAAGGGCTACACCGTGCTCCCCGGCCTCACCGATGCCCACTGCCATATTTTCGGTGTGGGAGGGCGCGAGATGACTCTGAATCTCGAGGGGACGAAGACGCGTGCTGCCTTTCTCGCGAAGGTGAAAGAGCGCGTCTCCTCCTCTGCTCCGGGCAAGTGGATCACGGGGCGCGGTTGGATCGAGACGTTTTGGGAACCGCCCACTTTTCCGACTGCGGCGGAACTCGACCAGATCGCCCCAGACCACCCGGTGTTTCTCACGCGCGCGGACGGTCATGCTGCGGTCGCAAACAGCGCCGCGCTGAAGCTTGCCAAGGTCACAAGTGAAACCGTGAGCCCGTTCGGCGGCGAGGTTTTGAAAGACCAGAGCGGCGCGCCTAACGGGATGTTGATCGATCGCGCGAAAGATCTTGTGGAAAAACACGTGCCCGAGCCCAGCGTGGCGGAACTCGAAGAAGCGCTCATGCTCGGTGCAAAGCGGAATCTATCGCTCGGTTGGTGCGAAGTGCAGAATCCCGGCAGTGCTGCCGACGAGATCGATATCATGCGGCGACTAACCGCGGACGGCCGGGTGAAATTGCGGATCTACAACGCCGTCTCTGGTCCGGGCGAGCCCGCCGACACTCTCATCAGGGAGGGAGCGGCTATCGGCGTGAATGACCGCCGGTTCACGCAACGCACGATCAAATGTTACGCCGATGGTGCACTCGGATCGCGGGGCGCCGCTCTTCTGGAAAAATATGCGGACGCGGAGACGAGCGGATTTCTGGTGACGAAGGAAAAGGATTTGGCGTCATTATTCGAACGCGCCTTGCGCGCCGGGATTCAGGTCCAGACGCATGCGATTGGGGATCGGGCGAATCGCCTCGTGCTGGATCTCTACGCGGCGGCGTTCCAGGCCGTGCCGCCTAACGAGCGCAAGGTCGCCGAGCCACGCTGGCGGATTGAGCATGCGCAGATTATCAGCCCGCAGGATATTCCGCGTTTTGCCAAGCTGGGTGTGATCCCGTCCATGCAACCATCGCACGCCATCAGCGATCTCTTTTTCGCGCCCAGTCGCCTCGGCCAGAAAAGGCTGGCGGGCGCCTACGCCTGGCAAAGCCTGCTTAAGAGCGGCGCAATCATTCCGGGCGGGTCGGATGCTCCGGTGGAGCGTGGTGAACCGATGATCGAGTTTTACGCCGCCGTCGCGCGCAAGAGTCTGGAAGGTGAGGCCAAAGAAGGCTGGCATCCCGAACAAGCCGTCAGCCGTGAGCAGGCTCTCAAGATGTTTACGATCTGGCCCGCCGTGGCCGCCTTCGAAGAGAAGGAAAAAGGTTCGATTGAAATTGGAAAACTGGCGGACCTGACGGTGCTCTCGGCCGACATCATGAAAATTCCAGTGCCTGAGATTCTCCAGGCGCGGTGTGAGATGACAGTGATCGGCGGCGAGATCGTATTCGAGAGGGAGCAGCCCTAACAAGTCAGCTTGCACGCCCAGCCGAGCCGATCGTCAGGCCTCTGGGTGCACGAATCGTCCGAGCTGCGCCTTTAAGTCTGCTTCCGCTTTCTCATCGTCCGGCTCGCCCCAGACCGCGACCTCCAGCGTCTGCGCGCCGCGATCGCGCCGCCCAGACCAAACCCGCTTTAGCCGACCGCGGACGCTCCAATCCTCCTCGATCATCTCCTGCGTATCCCGAAACACCGTCCCGTCCCAGTAACAATAAAAAACGTGCAGCGGGACGGCGCCATCGCGAAAGCGGTAGGCGCGCGTCGGCAGGGTCACACCATTCACCCGCAGCAGTCGTGAACGAACCTCGCCTTCGGCGACAAAACCACTGGCCGGAAGACAGATCTCGGGGCGGTGAATTTTAACCGACAGCGCGGCGGTCTGGCCGGGCAGCCATTTGAAAAAGAAGAGATTCCATTTTTGGCCGGAAGTGTCCTGCCAGGCCACGGCGCGGCCCTCGTTGTAATGGAGAAGATCCTGGGCGGTTTTTGGGATCGGGATTTCCTCCATGCGCTCAACCTCAGGCCACGTCATTCCCCACGGAGCCGCCAGCGGCATGGTTTTCGCCCGGGCGCGGAACCAAAGTTCGCTGCCGCCCTCCACGAACACGCACCAACCGACGAGCGTGACAAATATTGCCACAGGCATAGCAGCGACACCCCGCCCGGTGCTCGCTGGCCCCACGCCAGAAGTCCGGTCTTCCAGCCAGAGACACGCTCCCCACAATCCGACGAGGCAACTAACCAGCACTGCCCAACCCGCGGTGTCGTGCCATTGCTCAATCGCCGGAATTCCGTCCCGCTGCGCGATCCAGGCGAGGAAGAAAGTGCGGGCGATATTGGAGAGAAACGCGAGAACAGCGCCGATCCCGACCAGCACGAAGCGTTGCCATGGCTTCAGCAGATAAAATTCTCCAAGAAAAAGGGAAAGCATGAAGGTGGATTGGAGGGAACGGATGCCGGAACAGGCGTCCTCCACTCCGAGCATGCCGTTGGTGAGCTCGATCACGCTGCCGTGTCGCAGCGCCGCCACGCCGCACAAGCTCAGAAGATCCACGTTCACTTTCGCCACTGTCTCCATCAGACCGTGCACCACGCCTTGCTCCATCTGCGTGGGCCATGGAATCGCCACGAAACAGAAGAGAAACGGGAACGCGAAATGCCGCAGCCAGCGCCAACCTCCGATGGCCCAAATCATGGAAAACGCGACGATCACAAGACTCGCTCCCACGCCCCAACTGATCAGTCGCCAGTCGGGATTGGCTTTGGCAATGACGCGCAGCGGCAACAGAAGCAGCGCTCCCGCCGCCATGGCCGCGATCGCCGGGCTGCGCGAAGTGCTCTGCGGTTCCGGTCGCCGCGTCCAACGTGACCAAAAACTGTAGGCCGCCAGAAACGGAACGAACCAGCCGTAGTTGTAGGAAGGATTAAGCGACCAATCCAACTTCAATTGCAGGATGAAAATGCCAACGAGCGCAAGCAGGACCGCGAAGATCCCAGAGAGCATCATCCGCGACGAGCGGTGGCCAGACCGCTCCGCCCGAGGCAGCATGGCAGAGAGATCAGAAGTGACCATCAGCCGACAACCTAGCAATTCACAAGCCCAGGGCCAGCCCCCCGGATAACGAACCGCCGCGGCGGCGATGCCGCAAAAGGCGCGGACCGCGCGGGCTCAATAATGCGAACCCACGTATTCCCACATCTGGTGATGCCAGTAGGGCCATTCGTGTCCGCCCTTCGGGCCCCAATCGTCCAGACTGTGCCGGATGCCGCGGCGATTCAGGACGTCGGACATTTTATAAGTGGGCCCGGGGACTTCCCACGCCCCATTGCCGGTGGCGAGATGGATGTCGCAACTGCTGAGCTGATGGAGAAACCAAGGATCGCTTTGGTTGGCCATGTAATCGACCGGGTTGTTGAAGTAGAAATTGTCGTCGTACATCCCGTCCATGGAATCGCGCATGTCGTAGACGCCGGAGAGGGCGTAGCAGCGCTTCACGCGATCGGGATGCTTAAAGAGCGTGTTGGCGGCGTGAAATGCGCCCAGCGATGCGCCGTAGGTGGTGATGGGAATTCCTCCGGTCTGGCATTGCGCGTCGATAAACGGGAAGACTTCGCTCGCGACATAGTCGTCGTATTGCGCTTGCAACCAACTCCGATGGAACGGATGAACGCTCTTGTTTTGAAAGGAATCATTGTTGACTCCGTTGATGGAAAAAACGCGGATGCGCCCTGCATCAATGTAAGGCGCGAGGGTGCGGATCATCCCCTGGCCCTCCTGTTCCGACTCGTCGCCTCCGCTCGTCGGGAAGGCTAAAATGGGCATACCGAAGTTCCCATAAATGGCGACGCCCATGTCGCGGTTAAGTCGGGAAGAATACCAGCGCTGATAGTCACGATGCATAGGGCTGCGAGAATACCGGCTTCGCGGTTGGGCTCAAGTCCGCTCTCACGAAGAATGCGAGCGTTGCGCGAGTCGGCGACGAGAAAGAGTGGAGCCTAGGGGGTTCGAACCCCTGACCCCCGCAATGCCATTGCGGTGCTCTACCAACTGAGCTAAGACCCCGTCGAAGAACCGGAATTTTCGACGCCGATCCGTCTTTTGCAAACTGGAACTTTGGGCGGGCTAACGCGCGAATACGGAGACGCCAGCCTGCGCGGCGGCCGCGAGCAGTTCTTCTTTTTCCAACAGCAGCGTGCGGCCGGCCTCGACCGCGATGCAGCGTATTTTTGCTTCGGCGGCGATGGCAATGGTCGCCGCGCCGATGACCGGGACATCGAAACGCATGTCCTGCTTTGGCTTGGCCACTTTGACGACGATCGCCCCTTTGCGGGCCAGCGCGCCGCCGCGTTTCATAGCTTCATTCGTTCCCTCGAACGCTTCCACCGCGAGGACGGTCCCGTTCTTCACCACCACGGTCTGGCCGATGTCGAGCCGGCTCATCTCTTTCGCAATTCCGAAGCCAAACTCCACGTCGGACTCTTCGCGTTTGCTAAGCGCACGACCCGCGACTAATCCCGCCGGCGCGAGCAGATCCTCGAGGAAGGTGAACGCTGGGAGCAGCTCCACGCCGATGCCAGCCAGTTCATCGGCGATGGCGCCGAAAAGAGACTCGGCATTGCGGCGCTTCACGCGAGTCAACACAAGCAAGGCTTTCCAATCGGGCCGCAAATCGAAAAGATTTTTCGGCGCGATCTGACCCGCCATCATGGCGTGGCTCACCTTCGCTTCGCGAAAATAATTGAGCAGCCGTCCCAGTTGACCGACGCGCAGCCACTGGATCTCGTCAACCGCCTCGCTCAGTTCCGGGCGGGTCTCGTTCGTGAAGGCGGCGGCTACCAGCCGATTGACGCCAGCCTTACGCGCCGCCTGCGCGAGCGAGAGCGGATAAGCGCCGTTCCCGGCGATAATTCCGAGAGTGTCCGGCGTGGCCACAAGATTTGTTCCGCGCGATCCCGCGCGTGCTGGCTAGTGGCGACGGCGTTTGACGTGCAACTGCGCGAGCGCTTTTTGCAACGTCGCCTGGAGGGCCGCCGCTTCTTCCGTGCCGTGATCTTCTTTCATCGCTGCCTGCGCCCGTGCAACGGCAGCCTCCGCGGCGCTTTCGTCGATACTGGACGCTTCCAGCGCGAGATCGGTTAGAACGGAAACAGCGTTTGCTTTTATCTCCACGAAACCTTCGCCCACAGCGAGGAAGGTTTCTTTACCGCCCTTCAAAACGCGCAATTCGCCCGGCTTTAGAGTGGTCAAGAGCGGGACGTGATTCGGATAAACGCCCAGCTCGCCATCAGCGCCAGTCAAAGTCACCATCTCCACGTCCTCAGAGTAGGCCGTGGCTTCAGGGGTGACGATTTCGAGTCGGAGCGTGGCGGCCATTAGGCGTCCTTAATCATGTCGATTCCGCCCTTCATATAGAAGTTCGTCTCCGGCACGTCGTCGTGTTTGCCATCGAGGATTTCTTTGAAGCCGCGGATCGTTTCTGGAATCGTAACGTATTCGCCTTTCGTGCCGGTGAAGACTTCCGCGACCGCGAACGGCTGACTGAGGAAGCGCTGAATTTTACGAGCACGAAGCACCGAAAGTTTGTCTTCGGGGCTGAGTTCGTCCATGCCGAGAATGGCGATGATGTCCTGCAGATCGCGATAGCGCTGGAGAACCTTTTGCACGCCGCGAGCCACCGCATAATGCTCTTCGCCGACGATTTCCGGGGCGAGGGATTTAGAGGTGGAAGCGAGTGGATCGACCGCCGGGTAAATACCTAGCTCAGCAATGGAACGCTCAAGCACGATCGTCGAATCCAAGTGCGCGAACGTATTCGCAGGCGCTGGATCTGTTAGATCGTCCGCCGGAACGTAAACCGCCTGCACCGAGGTGATGGAGCCTTTCTTGGTGGAAGTAATGCGCTCCTGCAGATCGCCCATTTCCGCGGCGAGGGTCGGCTGATAACCGACCGCCGACGGCGTGCGTCCGAGCAGAGCCGACACTTCCGAGCCGGCTTGCGAGAATCGGAAAATGTTGTCGATGAACAACAAAACGTCCTGGTTGCGTTCATCGCGGAAGTACTCTGTCATCGCCAATGCGGAAAGGGCGACGCGCAAACGAGCCCCGGGAGGCTCGTTCATCTGGCCGTAAACGAGAGCCACTTTGGATTTGCTGAGATCGTTTTGATCGATGACGCCGGCTTCGCTCATTTCCGTGTAAAGATCGTTCCCTTCGCGCGTACGTTCGCCGACTCCCGCGAAAACCGAGAAGCCACCGTGCCCCTTGGCGATGTTGTTGATCAGTTCAAGAATGACGACCGTTTTACCGACACCGGCGCCGCCGAACGCGCCGACTTTGCCGCCCTTGGTGAACGGACAAATCAAATCGATAACCTTGATGCCCGTTTCCAGAATGGTCGCGCCCGTATCTTGATCGGTCAGCTCCGGCGCTTTGCGGTGAATCGGATAGCGCTTCGTGAACGCAACCGGTCCGCGGCCATCGACCGGGTCACCCGTGACGTTAAAAACGCGACCGAGTGTCCCCTCGCCCACCGGCACCGAAATCGGCCCGCCCATGTCGGTCACCTTCATCCCGCGCTTCAAACCTTCCGTGGACGACATGGCGATCGAACGCACCCAGTTCTCCCCGAGATGCTGCTGCACTTCGAGCGTCAGCTTGGTCGGATTGCCATTGACCTCATATTCGAGTTCGAGCGCGTTGTAGATGCGCGGCAATTCCTTGCTGCTCGCGAACTCCACGTCGACGACGGGTCCGATGACTTGCACGATGTTTCCTGTATTCATAAATGGTAACTAACTGCCGACCGCCATCTGCGCGGTCGAGATTTCGAGCAACTCGGTCGTGATGCTGGCCTGGCGCATCTTGTTGTATTCGAGCGTGAGATCCTTGATGAACTGCTTCGCATTATCGGTCGCATTCTTCATCGCCACCATGCGCGCGCTGTGCTCCGAAGCGCGGGCGTCCAGGATCATCTGGAAAACTTGATACTGCAGATAATACGGCAGCATGACATCGAGCACGCCTTCGGGCGATGGCTCAAAAATGTATTCGCCCATCGGGTCACCAGCGTCGGCTGGGGCGCTGCCGCCTTCGGCCTGCGCGACTTCGAAATTCGTAATCGGCAAGAGCGTCCGCACGGTCGGCTTCTGATTGATCGTATTCACGAAATGCGTGTAAGCCACCGACACGCGATCGACTTCGCCGCTCAGAAATTTGTCGGTCGCGAACTGCGCGATCACCTTCGTCTCCGGGAAAGACGGCGCGTCTTTCAACTCGAAATCAGCCAGGATCTCGCGCCGCATGCGAGCGAGAAACTGGCGGGCCTTCCGACCAGCGACGACGAACCCCGTTTTCGCAGAGTCGAATTGACCTACTTCGCGAAACAAATTTGTGTTCAGCGCGCCGGCCAGCCCCTTGTCCGGTACTCAGCACGATCACGAGTTCCTTTTTCACTTCACGCACCTGCAGGAGCGGGTGCATTTTCGAGTCCGTCCGCTGCTGCAACGAAACGAGGACGCGGTTCATGAGGGTGGCATACGACCGACCGGCCAGCGCATGCTGCTGCGCCTTGCGCATTTTCGACGCAGCGACCATCTGCATCGCCTTCGTGATCTGTGCCGTGTTGCGGATCGATTTGATCCGGCGCCGGATGTCTTGCGTATTGGCCATTGCTTAAGCTTTTTTCTTCGCGAAACAGCGAACGCTCTCTTCGCGGAAGTGAAATTCGATTTCGCGTTTCTTCGCGAGATCGAGGTCAATGGAAGTTTCGAATTCGCGCAGCGAAATCATTGCCAGGTGGATTTGAATTCGTCCAAGGCGCCGGCGAGCTGTCCTTCGAGATCTTTGTCGATGGCCTTCTTCTCGACGATCGACATCAAAATGCTCTCCTTCCGGGTGCGCAGGTAATCTTGCAGCTTAACCTGGAATTCCTTGATCCGGTCGACTGGGATGGAATCGAGGTATCCGTTCTGCATTGACCAAAGAATCGCGACCTGTTCCTCCACTGGAATCGGATTGTATTGCGTCTGCTTGAAGAGTTCGACGATGCGCGCTCCGCGATCGAGTTTCGCTTTCGTGCCGGCGTCGAGATCCGAGCCGAACTGCGCGAAAGCCGCCAACTCGCGGAACTGCGCCAGATCGAGTTTGATCTTACCCGCGACCTGCTTGATAGCCTTGATCTGCGCCGCGGAACCGACGCGACTGACCGAGAGACCCACCGAGATGGCCGGGCGCACACCTTGGTAGAACAAATCCGTTTCCAGATAAATCTGGCCGTCGGTAATCGAAATGACGTTCGTCGGAATGTAAGCCGATACGTCGCCCGCCTGCGTCTCGATAATCGGCAATGCGGTGACGGAACCACCACCCGCTTCCTCCGTGACGCGCGCGCTCCGTTCCAGCAACCGCGAATGCAAATAGAAGACGTCGCCCGGATAAGCTTCGCGGCCCGACGGGCGCTTCAGAACGAGCGACACCTGACGGTACGCGACCGCATGTTTCGAAAGATCGTCATAAACGATGAGCGCATCCATACCGTTATCCATGAACCACTCGCCCATCGCGGCACCGGCAAACGGCGCAAGATATTGGTTCGCAGCGGTATCAGAAGCGGGAGCAGAAACGATGGTCGTGTAAGGCAGGGCGCCATTCGCTTCCAGGACAGCGAGGGCACGCGCGACGTTTGAGTTTTTCTGTCCGATCGCGACGTAGATGCAGTAGAGCGGGCGAAAGTCCTTCAGCTTGCCTTCTTCACCGGCTTTGTTCAGACGCGCCTGGCTAATGATGGCATCCAGCGCCACGGCCGATTTGCCGGTGGCACGATCGCCGATGATGAGCTCACGTTGACCGCGACCGATCGGAATCATCGCATCGATCGCCATGATCCCGGTCTGCACGGGCTGGTTTACGCTCTTCCGCTTGATGACGCCGGGCGCGATTTTTTCCAACGGATACGACGCTTCCGCATTGATTGGCCCTTTGCCGTCCAAAGGTTCGCCAATCGTATTCACGACGCGGCCGAGCAGCGCTTTACCCACGGGCACCTGCAAAAGCCGGCCGGTCGTCTTGACCTCGTCGCCTTCCGCCACCTTCGTGGTGTCGCCGAGAATGATCGCGCCCACTTCCGTCTCCTCCAGGTTGAGCGCCAAACCGAAGACGCCGCTCGAGAATTCGATCATCTCGTTAAGCATGACGTCGCTCAGTCCTTCAATGCGGGCCACGCCGTCGCCGGTTTCACGAACCACGCCCACATTGCTCTTCGTCGTCGAGGTCTTCAGACCTGCGATCTGCATTTCGATTTCTTCAAGGATGGTACTCATAAACAAAGGTTGCAGACGACCTGCCTGCGGGTTCGGGGGTTAAAGTTGTTGCTGCAGCCGCTGGAGCCGATTCCGCACGCTGCTATCCCAGACGTCGCTGCCGACACGGATCCGCATCCCGCCGAGCAACTCTGGATTCACGACGAACTTCGTCGCCAGATCTGCGCCGTATTTTTTCTTCAAATTGCCCGTGAGCTCCGCGGCTGCGTCCGAAGGCATCGCGCTCGCGCTCTCGACCGTGGCACTCCGTTTTTCCACTTCCAAGCGAAGGAGGCGGCTAAAGGCGTCAAGGATTTTGAGGTAATTGCGCGGCTTTTGTTCGATCAAAGTCTGCACCAATTGGTTCACGCGGTTCCAATCCATGCTGCCTTCCCGGAAACTGGCCCGCAGAAGCTCCCTCGAGACCTGACGGGTTTCCTTGTTGATCTTCATGCGCGGGCGTTAGGCTAACTGGCGACTCGCTTCTTCCTGCAGACGACGCTGATCGTCATTGTTCAGAACTTTTCCCGTCACCTTCGCCGTCGTGTCGACTACGAGGCGGCCGAGCTCGCGCTTCAATTCGGTCATCGTCCGTTCATGCTCGATCGCGCTGGCTTCACGCGCCTTGGCGACGATTTGCTCGGCCTCGGCGATCGCTTCTTGCTGCTTCCGCTCGGCCACGTGACCAGCGCTTTCGCGCGCTTCGTCGATCATCTTCTGCGCCTGCGCATTCGCCTTGGCCAGAATCTCTGCATAACGCTGCTCTGCTTCGGCGAGCTGCGTCTTGATCTTCTCCGCATTGAGCAAGCCTTCGGCAATGCGTTGCCGGCGCTCCTCGAGAATTCCGAGGATCGGCTTATAAGCAAAGTGGCGGAGTAGCAACGCGACAATCACGAAGCTGATGACCTGCGAGAGGAACATCCAAAGGTTAAACCCAAAGGTCTCCCCCGTGGAACGGGCGATGTCCGTCAGGCCACCTGCTTGAGCGATGAGTAAGTTCATGGGCAAAGAAACCGGCGCGGCAAAAAACGCGACGCGGCTTACTTAACGAGGAACAAGGCGTAGAACACGATCGCTTCCGCGAGCGCGATCGCGAGAATCGCTTGCACGAGAATCGGGGTGGCCGCGCCGGGGTTGCGTCCCACGGCCGAGGCTGCGCCCATGCCGATCAAACCCACACCGATGGCCGCGCCCAGAGCCGCGAGACCGACGTGGATGCTTCCGCTAATTTCCGCCAACATTGGTAGTATCATATTATTTCTCTTTGGTTTTTGTCTCAGCCACTCCGCGGGAACCACGGGCATATGGCCGAAAGGGTTTAGTGATGCGTGGTCTCGTGGCCGCCTTCGTGCGAGGCGATCAGGAGCGTAAAGACCGCGGTCAAAAGCATAAAGACGAGCGCCTGCACGACACCCGACCAGCACCTCGAGGAAGTAGAACGGGATCGGAGATGAGCCAGGCAAAAAACTGCCCGCCCGCCATGCGCCATCGATTCGAGCATGATCTCACCAGCGTAAACGTTGCCGAACAATCGGAAGCTCAGCGAAATCGGCCGGAAGAGGATGGAAACGATCTCCAGCCAGCCCACGATGAAGAAGATGAAGATCATCAGAATCTTCAAAATGCCCTTCGTGTCGCCTTTCGGCGCAAAGAGATGCATGATCACGCCGCCCACGCCATTCGATTGCACCGCCCAGACCATCCAGAGGACGAAAAAGATGCACGCCATCGCAAAGGTGAGATTCAAATCCGCGTTCGCGCCGCGCAGAAACGGGCGATCGTGACCATGAAAGCCGCCGCCCGCGAGTGCAGATGTCCCCAACCGATCGTGCCGACGCCGGGGATGAGCGCGAACCAGTTCAAGAACAGAATGAAAATGAAGATCGTGGCAAAGAACCAGAAGGTCTTTTTCACCAAATCTGCGCCCGATCATTCCTTCGAGGAAGTTGTAAAGGCTTTCGACCATCCACTCCCAGAAATTTTGCAGCCCGGTCGGGACCGGCTTGATCTTCCGTGTCGCCAACTGCGCCAAAAGGATGATTCCGCGCGGCCACAAACCAGGTCACCGCCATCGAATTGGTGATCGGTAAATTTCCCGATATTAAGCAGCACCGGCGGCCTTGAGCGGGAACGTGTGATGTTCCTCGCCCGCGTGTCCTGCGGCCGCGGTCGCTTCATGGCCGGCAGCGCCATGCGACGTCTCCTGCGCCAGCAGCGGCGCGGAAAATCCCGCCACCAAGGCGAAAAGGAGCGTCAGCGTTAAAAAATAGCGATAAAGCATGCAGCTATGGGTTTGGCAGGCAGCGGCCCGATGCTCTCCGTTGGTGCAAAAGCCGCGAGGCAATACAAACAACCCAAGGGGCGCCGCGCGCTTACCAAAGCTGGTTTTGCAATATTGACAAGGAACTTTCGGACCTTTTTTCGCGGATTTTGGCCGCTCGTTAGGGCGCGGTCGCTTGGCCTGCGGGCGCTGCCGCAGTTTCGTTCACAGCCGGCTCCGGCGCTTCCGCCAGCCACCTGCGCAACTGCTCCTTGATCTCCTCGATCCCCTCGCCTTTCGCGGCAATAATCGGGATCACCTCCACATTCGGGAAACGAGCCTGGACGATCGCCAAATTTTCTTCGCTCTCGGGCAAATCCATTTTGTTCGCGAGGATGCACCAGGGCTTTAGCGAGAGGCGCTCATCGTAGAGATTGATCTCGCGGCGCAAGCTCTGCAGATCTTCCACCGGGTGTCGACCTTCGCTGCCGGCAATATCGACCACAAAGAAAAGCGCGGGGCACCGGGTGATGTGCCGTAGAAAATCGTGACCCAACCCCACATTGCGATGCGCCCCTTCGATCAATCCCGGGATGTCCGCGATGGTCGCGCGGCGGTAATCATCCAGCTCCACCACGCCCACGCTGGGCCGCAGCGTGGTGAAGGGATACGCCGCCACTTTCGGATGCGCCGCTGAGATCGCGCCGAGCAAAGTGGACTTGCCCGCATTCGGGTACCCGACCAGCGCCGCGTCCGCGATCATGCGCAACTCGAGCAGGAAGTGCCCCTGCTCGCCTTCTTCGCCTTCAGTGTACTGCACGGGCGCGCGATTCTTCGCGCTCTTGAAATGCACGTTGCCTTTCCCGCCCTTGCCTCCCGCGCACAGAATCAGTTCCTGTCCGTCTTCCGTCAGGTCCGCCACCTTTTGCGCCAGCGGATCCAGCTCGACCTGTGGCCCGGCCATCAACTCCGGCGCGCCATCATCGGAGAGTTTGCTTTCAAATTGTGCGTCTTCGACCGGAGCCACGGGCGCCTGCGGTTCCCCGAACTCATTCTTCGGCACCGGCGGCAGCGCGCGATACACGATCGTACCCACGGGCACCTTCACGATTTTCGCGATCGAGCCGCGTCCGTGCATTTTTTTACCCAGCCCGTGCCCACCGGATTTCGCCTTAATGATGGGCTCGTAAAAAAGGTTCGCCAGATTGTCGGTATGCACATCCGCGCGGAGGATCACATCACCGCCGCGTCCGCCATCGCCACCATCCGGGCCACCGCGGGGCACGAATTTTTCGCGCCGAAAACTGACACAACCGCGCCCGCCATCACCGGCTTGCGCAAAAACTTTGATTCGATCGACAAACATTTATTTTAGGCCCCGCTCGTTAGTCCCAAGGTGCCACCTTTCGCCGCTCTGTCACTTCGCCCGGCCCGGCAAGAGGCTGGCGTAGAGCGCCTTTGTCTCCTGTGCGATCGCCCGCCAGCTAAACTTTTCCTCCGCCCTTTTCCGTCCCGCGCGGCCGAAGCGTTCACGCAGCGGCGCATCGGCGAGCAGTTGGTTCACGCGCTCCGCGAGATCGCGAGCGAAGCGCTCGGGATCCTTCGCTTCGAATGGGCTCTCGCTCATTTGTTCCAAGCGGAACGAGGAAACCAGTCTCGCCGTCCACGACCACTTCTTTGATCCCACCCACAGCGCTGGCCACGACCGCCGTTTCGCAAGCCATCGCTTCCAGATTGATGATGCCGAACGGCTCGTAAATCGACGGGCAACAGAAGACCGCCGCTTGCGAATACAGTTCGATCACGGTCGGCTTATCGACCATCTCGCGAATCCAAATCACGCTGGCCGTGTCTCGCTTGCGGCTCGTTGGACCGCGTCTTCCATTTCGCGTCCGATCTCCGGCGTGTCCGGCGCTCCCGCACAGAGGACGATCTGAGATCCAGGCGTCATGTATTCGATCGCGCGCACCAGATGAATGATGCCCTTCTGTCGCGTGATCCGGCCGACAAAGAGCACGAACGGTTTCTCCGGATCGATGCCGAAACGCGTTAGCGCCTTCGTCGTTTCCACCTTGCGATATTCATCGAGGTCGATGCCGTTATAGACGACATGCAGACGCTCCGGCTGGATCTGAAAAAGGCGCTCCAAGTCTGCCTTCGTCTCGCGTGAAACCGCGATCACCGCGTCCGCCATTTCCAAAGCCGTCTTCTCCAGCCAGACGGTAAAATCATAGCCACCGCCCAGTTGCTCGCGCTTCCACGGCCGCAGCGGCTCCAGCGAATGGACCGTAATCACGAGCGGAATTCCGTAGTTCAGCTTGGCCAAAATCCCGGCCCAATGACTGTACCAAGTGTGGCAATGCACCAGGTCGGCGGTGATCTCCTGCGTATTGAAATCCGTGCAGCGTTGCACTGCTCCGAAAGACGGACCGCAGCGGCGGTGGGCAGGTAAAGCCCGCTTGCTCGACCGCGAAAACCCTCCACGCGAATAGATTTCCCTCTTCGCTTTTCTGTTCGCCGAAACAGCGCACTTCCACCGGCATCGTTTTCGCCAGTTCGCGCGAGAGATAATCCACATGCACGCCCGCCCCGCCGTAAACGTTCGGCGGATATTCGTTCGTCAGGAGCAGCGCTTTCATCGCAGCCGTTCTAAGCGCGCGGCCGCCAGACCGCAAGATAGACAAGCCGTTGAGACTGTGACGTGCGTCGTGTCATTCATGGCCACACGCGGGGAGTCAGAACCAGTGCGGCAAAAAACCCGCCGCGCCTAGTTCTGCACCTTCAACAAAAGCACGGGAATATTTACCTGGTGCCGCACTTTGTCGGCAGTGCTCCCATATAGAATATCGCCGATCAGCCGATGCCCATGCGTCGTCATCGCGATCAATTCCACGCCGGCCTTCTCCGCCAGCTTGATGATCTCCGTCGCCGGATCGCCCATCGCCAAAACGGAGCTGACGTCGAATCCTTCCGCGCTCAGCTCCTCCTCCAGGCTTGCCAGATAAGCGCGGTCTTTTTTCATTTCCTCGCTCTCCTGCAATCCCAGTTGATTAAAATTCCGCGCCGCCCAACCGTCCGCCACGTGCACGAGAATGAGCTTCGATTTCGCCATCTGCGCGAGCAAACGGATGTGCTGCAAAATCGTGCGATCGGTCTCGCGATTCTCCACTGGGATAAGGATTGTTTTATACATGCGCGCGTCTAAAGGTGGAACCACTCCCGGAAGATTTGAATCAAGAGCCAGGCATTCAGCGCGGCAATCACGATCGCGATGATCCACGCGATAATCTTGATCACCAAGCCGTTCACAAACTCGCCCATCTTCAGTTTGTCGCTCGTAAACATCACCAACGGAAAGACCGCGAAACTCAACTGCATACTCAGGATGACCTGACTCAAAACCAGCAGGTCCGTCGTCCCCTTCTCGCCGTAGATCACGGTCACAATCACCGCCGGGATAATGGCGATGCCGCGCGTGATCAGTCGGCGCAGCCAGGGCCGAATCCGGATGTTGAGAAAACCCTCCATCACGATCTGGCCCGCCAGCGTGCCCGTGAGGGTGGAATTCTGTCCCGAAGCCAGCAACGCCAGGGCGAAGATGGTGCTCGCGCCCGTGATTCCGAGCATCGGCGTGAGTAATTGATACGCGTCCTGAATTTCCGCGATGTCGTTGCGACCGCGGGTGTAGAACGTGGCCGCGGAAACAATCAGAATCGCCGCGTTAATAAAGAGCGCGAACATCAGCGCTAGCGTCGATTCGATCGTCGCGAACTTGATCGCCTCCCGCTTGCCCGACGACGTCAATTCATACCGTCGCGTCTGCACCACGGAGGAATGCAGATACAAATTATGCGGCATCACCGTCGCTCCCAAAATGCCGATGGCGATGAAGAGCATTCCGGGATCGGTCACGATCTGCGTGCTCGGGATGAAGCCTTTCGCGATACCAAGCAGATCCGGCCGGGACGCGATCAGTTCCCACGCGAAACAACCGCCAATGACGGCGATCAGTCCGATGACCAACGCCTCGATGTAGCGAAAGCCTTTGTTTTGCAAAAACAGGATGAGCAAGACGTCGAGCGCCGTCAGGCAGACGCCCACGATCAGCGGAATGCCGAAAAGCAAATTCAGCGCGATGGCCGATCCGATGATCTCCGCCAGATCGCACGCCGCGATCGCCAATTCGCAGATCACCCAAAGCACGAACGAAACCGGCTTGCTGTAGTGATCGCGACACGCCTGCGCTAAATCTCGACCGGTCACGATGCCGAGCTTGAGCGAGAGCGCCTGGAGCAGAATCGCCATCAGGTTCGAAATCATGATCACGGAGAGGAGGGCGAAATTGTATTTCGATCCGCCCGCCAAATCCGTGGCCCAGTTGCCCGGATCCATGTAGCCGACCGCGACGAGAAATCCGGGCCCGGCGAAGGCGAGGAGCTTGCGGAAGAACCCAGCGTTCCGCGGCACCACCAGGCTGCGGTGCACTTCCGAGAGGCTCGGCCTTTCTGGCTGGGAATGGAAGCCCGCCTGGGTGTGCGTCGATTCGGTCTCCTCGGATTTAGGCACGGCTAACTTTCTTGTTGTATCCTATTAAAGTGTCAATCGGAAAATAATATTTGTTTGACCGTTAACAGGCGGTGCCCCTATTTGGGATTCTCGACATGCCCGCGAAAGCCAATTCCCTGCGCAATTCCACCGCAGTCGAAGATTACCTCGAGCGCATCCTCGAGCTGATCAATTCGAAGGGTTACGCGCGCGTGGTTGATATCGCGAAAAGCTTAAAGATTTCGCAGGCCAGCGTGACGAATATGGTGCAGCGCCTCGACGCCGACGGTCTGCTCAAATACGAAAAATATCGCGGCCTCGTCCTGACCACGGCGGGAGAAACATTGGCCCGCAATATCGCGCGGCGGCACGAGCTGCTGGCAGAGTTCCTGCAACTGCTCGGCCTCGACGCCAGGGTGATCGAGCACGACGTCGAAGGCATGGAGCATCACATCAGCCCGCCCACCTTGCGGGCGATCGAAAACCTCACCGCGCAGCTTCGCCGCCGGCCCGCCTTTCTCGCCCAGCTGGCCGGCTCCAAAGGCTGATCGGCTGGCTTATGATGCGCGCGACTCCGCTCGTCCTGGCGATGGACATCGGGAGTTCCTCGGTCCGCACCGCCTTTTTTTCAACGGATGGTCAGCGCTGCCTGCCCTCCAGCGCCAGTCGGAAATATGCGGTCGCATATTCCGCAGACGGCGGCGCCGAGTTGGGCCCTGCCACCATTCTCCGCGCCACGAAAAGCTGTCTGCGGGAAACATTACGCTGGCGACGTGATTCGAAAACGCATCGTCACGCCCCAATAGCTGCCATCTCCGGATCCAGCTTTTGGCACAGTTTGCTTGGACTTGATTCTGACCATCAGCCCATCACGCCGATTTATATGTGGGCGGATACGCGCAGCGCGGCCGACGCCGCGACGCTCCGCCATCGCTTCTCCGAACGGGAGATTCATGCGCGCACGGGATGCATGCTGCGCGCTCCCTTTTGGCCCGCGAAGCTGTGCTGGTTGCGCAGAACTCAACCGTCACTTTTCAAACGAACCGCAAGGTGGATTTCACCCGCGGATTGGATCCACCGGAAGTTGTTCGGGAGTGAGATTACCAGCCATTCCATGGCCAGCGGAACGGGGCTCTATAATCTTAAGACCGCCACTTGGGACGACGAGCTTTTGCGCTCCTGCCATGTTCGCGCCGCGCAATTCGATCTCCTGGCGGACCGGACCGAAACGTTCGCCGCTTCTTTCCCGGAACTGCGCGGGGTCCAAGTCTTTTCCGCTATCGGCGATGGCGCTGCGAGCAATCTCGGCTCCGGCGCTGATCACGCGGGCAAGATTGCAATCACGATCGGAACCAGCGGTGCCGTCCGCGAAATCTTGTCCGGAGAAAAAGCGCGGTCCCGGATTCCGTTTGGACTTTTCAAGTATGTGCTCGACGACGACCGCGTGGTTCTGGGCGGCGCTGTGAGCAACGGAGGCAATCTGCGCGAGTGGTTTCTCCGCGAATTTAAGCTGCCGCAGGAGCTCGCGCTCTCACGGCGCGCGGCGGCACACGACTCGTTAACAATCCTGCCCTTCCTCGTGGGCGAGCGCGCGCCGACGTGGCCCGAGAATTTGCGTGGGACCATCGTCGGTTTAACACCGACCACAGGAGCCCGTGATCTTTTCCGCGCCGGAACCACCGCCAGTTTTTATCGGTTGGCCGCCATTCTCGATCAGCTCCATCCGGCCCCTGAATCCGAAGTCATCGTTTCGGGCGGGGTGCTGAATTCGCCGCCCGCGCTGGCTATTCTCGCGGATTGTCTGGGGCGCGACCTCCGCGTCTGCCGTGAACTCGAAAGCTCGCTCCGCGGGGCCGCCGTTTACGCGTTGGAGAAAATCGGCTATCACCCGAGCCCGCTGCGGCCGGGAAGGATCGTGCGCTGCCGGCGGGATTTCGCCGCCTTGCATCGCGAGCGTCGCGCGAAACAAGAGGAACTGGAACGGCGTCTCCGGCGACCCTAATCCGACTCGCGGACTTCGAGGATCTCACCGGGGCGACAGGCGATCGTTAACTCAATCGGACGACAGCAGACGCTGCAATCTTCGGTCAACGATTGCTCGCCTTGTGACGTATCGATCAGGAGCGGAAAGGATTCCCCGCAATGCGGACAGGCGATGTCCGTCTCGATCATCAACTCCATCGGGAACGCTCGTTAGGCAGCTGCGTCCGACTGCTTTGCCTGCTCCGCCGCCGCTTCGTTTCCCACTTTTTGGAAGTGCAACTCCTCGACTCGGCGACCGTCCGATTTCGTAATCGTGACGAGGTAATCTTCGATCTGCACCTGCTCGCCTTGCTTCGGCAAGTGCCCGAGAAGATGCGTCACATAACCGCCAATCGTGCTGACATCAGCGCTCTCAAGGGTGAGATCGGCCATGTCCTGCAATTCATACAAACCGACCGCGCCTTCGACGGAAAATTCGTTCTCGTTGATCTCACGAAACTCTGCTTTCTCCGTGTCGAATTCGTCCTGAATATCGCCGACTAATTCCTCCAGCACGTTCTCCAGCGTGACCATTCCGACCGTGCCGCCGTACTCATCCACCACGACGGCGAGGTGAGCGTGCTTGGTCAGGAACATGTTCAGCAATTTCTCGAGCTGCATCATCTCCGGCACGTTGAGAACGTCCCGACGGATGCGCAGCAAGATCCGGCTCTGGATCACGCATCATGGGCACGAGTTCCTTGATGTGAATGAGCCCCAGCGTGTTGTCGAGATGCCCGCGGCAAAGCGGGAAGCGCGTATGCCGCGAGGCCAGCGCCTTGGCCACGTTTTCTTCGAACGTTTGTTCGAGATCGAGCGAAACCACATCGCCCCGCGGCGTCATGATATCGCGCACCACGCGGCGTCGCATATCCAGCGCGTTGACCAAAATATCGCGACCGAGCGTCGAGACTTCGTCAGATTTTTCGCTCTCGTCCAGAATAAGGCGGAGCTCCTCCTCGCTGTGCGAAAGTTCACCTTCCGTCGCGGGTTGCACCCGCAAAACATTTTTCAAGACCCAGTTCGAAGAAGCATTTAAAAACCAAATCGCCGGGCTAAAAATCGCGTAAAAGAAACGCAACGGTCCCGCGACCCAAAGCGTCGCCGGCAGCGGCTTGCGGATGGCGAGAATCTTCGGGGCCTGTTCGCCCAGGACGATGTGGAGAAATGTGATGACCGAGAAAGCGATCGCGAAAGAGATCCCCGCAATGATCGCGGGCGATGCGATATGCAGAAGCGCAAAAACGGGCTGCAACATCTGCGCCAGGAATGGCTCCCCCACCCAACCCAGTCCCAGACTGGCCAGGGTAATCCCGAGCTGACATGCGGAGAGATAAGCATCGAGGTTTCCCAGCACGAGCTGCCCAGTGATGGCCCGCTTGTTCCCTTCCGCCGCAAGCGTCTCCAGCTGGCTGCCGCGTATTTTCACCAAGGCAAATTCCGCCGCGACGAAGAAACCGTTCAGCGCGACCAAAAGGACGATGACGCCCAACTTAACGAAGATGAGGCCTGCCGAGTCCGACTCGTGCGCGCTCACGACGGCGAGCGGCCAGTCGGTTGCTAAAACTGAAGATGAAATACTCATCGAACGGACGCGACCCTCGCATCCGAAGTCCGCGCCTCCGCGGCGGATTCTACCAGCTCGACTTGGTCACGCCCGGGATCAATCCGGCGGACGCGAGTTCACGAAAGGTGAGACGAGAAACCTTGAAGCGGCGGATAAATGCACGGCGGCGTCCACTGACCAGGCAACGATTCACCACCCGCGTGGGGCTGGCATCGCGCGGCAGGGCTGAGAGACCTGCGTAGTCCTTCTTTGCCTTCAACTCCGCCCGAATCTCGGCATACTTTTTCACCGTCGCGCGTTTGCGTTCGTTTCGATTCAACCAGGAAGTCTTCGCCATAAAAAGGAACGCGGAAAGTAGTGGCCTTCGCCCGGTTTGCAAACAGATTTTCCGATTCTCTCCATCGTCGCGTTCTGCAGCGCCCTCGCATTGCGCAGGTGGGCGGAAGGTTGGAAGTTTCCCGCGATGTTTCCTCTCTCCGCGACCACCTTTCCCAGCTCCGCGCCCGACCTGGCCGGCTTGTTGAGCGAAAGTCTCCAGCGCATTTTCATTACCAAAGCGGAGCCCGTCACGATCGAGAGCGATTCCTATCCTGCGCTGCAATCCCTCCGCATCACGCTGGATGGCGCTCAACTTCGGCCCGTTCCTCCCCGCCCTCCCGCAATTTCAGGAGATTCCTCGCCTGCATTGCAAGTCGCAGAGTTGGCTCTGAGCGGATCGCGCCTTTCCCTCGGGCCCGCGACGGCCGATCTCGAACTAACCGCCCGCGACGTCCGCCTTGATCAAAGCCGCGACGAGAAAAACGAGATCGTTCTCGTTCTCCGCAGTGCGGCAGAAGGCCGGGTCTCGATCGCAGCCGACAAAGCCGAAATCGAAAAAGCGATCGCCGCGCTGGCCGCGGTGGAAGCTGGCAGACAAGGCGTCACCATCGAAGGCGTGCGACTCCATCTCCACGAGCGCGGCCCGCGCAGCTTAAGCGCCGAGGTGGAGGTCAAGGCGCGCAAATTATTCTTCTCCACCGTCATCCGGATCGCGGCCCAACTCGATCTCGACGAAGAATTAAAGGCCACGCTCTCCGGCCTCGTCTGCAACGGCGAAGGAACCATCGGCACGCTCGCGTGCAGCGTGCTCGCGCCCCATTTGCAAAAGCTCAATGGCCGCGCGTTTTCACTGATGGCATTGCCGCTGGGCGACATTCGACTGCGCGATGTGCGCTTGGCCGCCGGCGATCGAATCAGCGTGCAGGCTGAGTTCGGCGTTTAGCGTCGCCGCTTCTATTGGCCCCGGGTGACAAAACGGAAGCCGAATGTATGTTGCGAGCCCCGCCGCCCCGGCGGCCTCTCATCATGCTCATCAAAATCGGTTTCGACATCGCCTTCGAACTCCCCGGCCCCACGCCGATGATCCTGATGCTCTATGTGCATCCATCGCGGCAGGCGGATCTGCGCGGCGAGGAAATAATCAAAGTCGAGCCTGAGGTCCCGATCACAGATTTTACCGACCTCTACGGCAACCGCTGCGCCCGTCTTTTCGCTCCGGCGGGAAATATCCGGCTCACCCTCGAAACTACGATCGAGGACAGCGGCGAGCGCGATCCGGTTTGCCTCGATGCCATCCAGCATAACGTCCAGGATTTACCTGATGACGTTTTGCCGTTCCTCCTCACCAGCCGCTACTGCGAGGTCGATAAATTATCCGACATCGCATGGCAGCTCTTCGGTCAGACGCAGCCCGGCTGGTCACGCGCGCAGGCCATCCTCGATTGGGTGCACCATCACATCACGTTTGGCTATCACTTTGCGGATTCCACCAAGTCCGCATTCGATTGTTACAACGATGGCCGCGGGGTTTGCCGCGATTTTAGCCATCTCGCGATTGCCTTTTTTCGCTGCATGAACATTCCCGCCCGCTACGCCACCGGCTACATGGGAGACATCGGCGTGCCGCTGGTTTTACCGATGGATTTTAGCGGCTGGTTCGAGGCCTATCTCGGCGGGCGTTGGTACACCTTCGATGCGCGGCACAACAAACCACGCATTGGTCGCATCGTGATGGCGCGAGGCCGCGACGCGGCGGACGTGGCCCTAACGACTAATTTCGGGCGCGCGATCTTGCAGAAGTTCCTCGTCATCAGCGACGAAATTTCCGACCACCCGACGCCGCCGGATCTGCTTTAAGAGTCCGTCTCTCCAGCCCGGCCGCCGTCAGGCCGGGACCAGCTCTGGCAGCCCGAGCGAAATCTCTTCTTCCGCTTCCTCCTCGATGGTGGAAAGAGGCGCAAACCGCTCGGCGCGAAAGCCGCGCTCGATTCCGTGCGCATTCAACGGCCCGTTGATTTCGCAAAGATAGACCGCGACCTCGCCCTCTTCGCCGGTCAAACCCACGCCGGGAACGATATCGCGAATCGTGTAGGTGCTGCCCTCTTTCGGCAATTCGCTGTAGAACTTCTCGATGCCGAGCGGGAATTTCCCATCCACGCAGACCACCGTTTGGTTCGGCATAAACATGCGTGAACCATAGCCGCCGACAGCGCTGCTTTCAATCAGGGAGCTGCGTCGCGCCGATTTTGCGCGCAAACGTCCGCGCTGTTTACTCCCAGCGAGATTGACAACTTCCGTGAGCAGGCGAAGGCGAACCAGATAAATGCACGCTTCCCCTGAGATCACCGGGCAGACGCGAAGCCAAACCCAGCCCGAGCGTCCGCCATCTCCATGTCTCGCAGTCAACCTATGAGCGATCTCGCACAGCGGCGGTTTCCGCTTTGGATCATCGTTCTCTTCGCCATCCTGGCTGCGGTTCCCGTGCCGGCTGCGGTCGAACCCTCGCCGTCCGCATCGCCCAGTCCCACGGCCGCGCCGCATTCGGTGCCCACGCCCGTTCCGCTGGCTGATGTTGTCGGAACCGCGGATGGCACCGCCACGACTCTGCAGCAAATCCAGGCAGACCTGGCCTCCGATCGGACCAACGAGAGAGTCGCATTGAATCTGGGCCCATTGACCGAGGAGATCAGCGCTCTCCAGGCCGAAAGCACCCGCGCCCTCGCCCCGGGCGTCGCCCTTGAAACCGTTCGCGATCTCGAAGGGCACTGGCGCAAACTGGAAGAAGAATTGGCGGCCCACAGCCGGGAGCTCACGGCCAGCGCGACTTTGCTCGACCAGGAACTCGCGCGCGTCCCCGATTGGAAATCCACCTGGAGCCAAACGCTGGCTGACGCGCAGTCCTCAGAAGCGCCACCAGAAGTGATCTCGAGAATCCAGGCATTGCTTTTGGCTATCGACACCACTGCGGAAGCGCTGCGTAAGAAGCGCGCATCTGTCCTCGCTCTGCAAAGCCGAGTGGCTGAACAAGCGCAGCGCGTGAGCATCACCTTGCGCGCGCTGAAAGCCGAACAAGATGCCGCCGTGGGGCGCCTTTTCGTCCAGGATAGCGCGCCGATATGGAGCCCGAAGGTGCGCGCCGCGGCCACGGCAGATCTGGTGGAACACAGCCAGGCATCCCTGGGCACCCAGATCCTCCAACTTCGCGCTTACATCGCGCGTGAAGGCAGCCGGCTGTTTTATCTGGCGCTCATCTTCTGCGCGCTGGCTTTCGTGCTCTTCAAGATCAAGTGGCAGATCGCCCGTTGGATCGAGCAAGACCCAGCCTTGGACCGCGCCAACCGCGTTTTGCAATTCCCGCTCGCCACCGCCGGCGTCCTTACCTTTTTCTTCGTCCGCCCTCTTTTTGCACAGGCGCCCCGCCTCTTCTGGGTCACCCTCGCCGCGCTCGCGCTCGTGCCGATGGTGATCCTTCTCCGCCAACTGCTCGATCGCTATTTGTTTCCCATTCTCAACGCGCTCGTCGTCTTCTACGTCGTCGCGCAACTCCGCGCTCTCGCAGCGTCATTGCCAGTCATCTCGCGCCTGATGCTTCTGCTGGAAATGGTCGGCGGCGCGATCTTTCTCCTCTGGTTTATTCGCTCCACGCGCAGCGCGCAGCACGGCACGGTTTCGCGCAAAGCCACCCGCGCCGCGGCCCGCGCCGGGCTGATTCTTTTCTGCGTGGTTTTCGCGGCCAACCTGTTCGGCTACGTCGGTCTGGCCAACTACCTCGGCGCAGGCGCGCTGGCTGCGGCCTACCTGGCGATCTTCCTTTATGCGGCGGTGGGCATTCTGCAGGGACTGTTCTTTTTCGCGCTCCAGGTTCGACCGCTCGCGGCGCTGCGCGTGGTCCGTAATCACCGCCCGCTCTTGCGTGCGCGCGTGGGACGGTTCCTCGTCCTGGCGGCTGTCGTCATTTGGGCTTTCACAACTCTGCAGGCGTTTTCTCTTGGCTCATCCGTCGTCGGTCGGGTGCGCGGTATCCTGTACGCCCAAGCCACCATCGGATCACTTCACTTGTCGTTAGGGGCTGTCCTCGCTTTCGTCCTCACGATTTGGCTCGCGCTTCTTCTCTCGCGTTTTGCGCGCTTTTTGCTCGAGGAAGATATTTACGATCGTTTGCATCTCACCCGCGGCTCGACCTATGCGGTCTCCACCATTCTGCATTACGTCATTCTGCTTCTCGGGTTCTTTGCTGCCATCGCCGCCATCGGCATGGACATGACCAAGTTCACCGTCCTCGCGGGCGCTTTCGGGGTCGGCATCGGCTTCGGCCTGCAAAACATCGTCAATAATTTCGTCTCGGGGTTAATCCTGCTCTTCGAACGCCCGGTCCAAGTCGGCGACGTGGTGGAAGTGAGCGGCTCCACTGGAGCGATCCAGCGTATCGGCATTCGCGCCAGCGTCATCCGCCTGGCGAACGCCTCGGAGGTCATCGTCCCGAACGGGATGCTCATCTCGGAAAAGGTCGGTAACTGGACGCTCTCGAATCGGCAACGGCGCATGGAATTGCGCATTGGTGTCGCCTACGGCACCGATCCCACGCGCGTGATCGAACTGCTCACCAAAGCCGCCGCCGCGCATCCACTCGTGGCGACCAATCCAGAGCCGCGCACCTTTTTCCAGGAGTTCGGAAACGACGCGTTGATGTTCGAGCTCCTTTTCTGGACGGATGATTTCGATAACTGGCCGCAAATCAAAAGCGATGTCGCGGTGGCCACGAACGCGGCGCTGCTCACGGCGCAAATCGAAATCCCCTATCCACAGCGCACGCTGCATTTGCAAAGCATCGCCCCGAGCGTGGCCCAGGCGCTGCAAGGAAACGCGGGACCCACCGATCCTCGCGCGGAAGCCTGATTGATGAACTGCAGTCCGGGCTGGCGCGACGGTCAAGCGCTCCAGCATTGGCACCCGGCGACTACCGCGCCGGCGACGGCGCTCGGTTCGGATACGGCGGGATCGGCGGCAGATCGTAGCTCTTCGTCTTCAGCTCTTCGCGGATCTCCTGAATCGCCCGATCGAGCTGCTGATCTTCACCTTTATATTCCTTCGCCGGGTCGTTATCGACCATGATATCCGGCTCGACTCCGTGGCTCTCGATCAGCCACTCTTTGCCGTCTTTCGAGTAGGGCGCGAACTCCGGCCGGAAAAGCTGGCCGCCATCCGCCAAAGGCAACGGATTGCGAATGCCCACCACGCCGCCCCAGGTGCGTTTGCCAATTAATTTGCCCATCCCATTCGCTTTAAAACGGAAGGGGAAAATATCGCCGTCCGAAGCCGAGAATTCGTTGATCAACGTCACCATCGGCCCGAGGAACGTATTCGGCGGGTTGGTCTGCGCGGTCCCGTTGCGCGACATCTCCACCATGACCAATTCGCGCCGCAGTTTCTCGATGATGAGCGGCGAAACAAAGCCGCCGCCATTGCCGCGCACATCGATGATGAGCGCTTTTTTGCGCACCTGCGGGAAGTAGAGCTTCGTGAATTGATTCAACCCGCCCTGCCCCATGTCCGGGATGTGCAAATAGCCGACCTCGCCGTTCGTTTTCTTTGAGACGTCGTCGATATTTTTTCGCACCCACGCAAGGTAATAGAGCGGCCCCTCGTCCGCCGTTGGCACGACGGTGACGTCACGTGCGCCGGCCTCGGTCGGCTTCGAATTCACGCGCAGGATCACTTGCTTGTCCGCGGTCCCGATGAGCGCATCGTAAAGATTCGCCAACCCGGCAACGGGCGTCCCGTTAACCGCGAGAATGTAATCGCCTTCCTTCACGTTTACGCCCACTTCGGTCAGTGGCGAACGCGTGTGTTTATCCCAATTCTCGCCCGGCAAAATGCGATCGATCCGATATGTTTTCGTCGCCGGATCGCGCGAAAATTCCGCCCCGAGCAAGCCGAGCTTGATCCGCGGCGTCTCCGGTCGCTCGCCCCCACCCACGTAGGCGTGGCCATTGTTCAATTCGCCGATCAGCTCGCCTAACAGGTAGGTGAGATCGTTGCGATGATTCACAAACGGCACCAGCGCCGCGTACTTGTCGTGCATCGCCTTCCAGTCGATGCCGTTCATGTTTGGCGCGTAAAAGAAATCCCGCATTTGCCGCCAGGCTTCGTGGTAAATCTGCGTCCACTGCGCGTGTCGATCGAGCTGCATGTCCAGCCCTTTTAACTTCAGGGTATAGTCCTTCTTCGCCTTCTCGTCCTTGATCTCGAGCTTGTCCTTCGGCAGCTCGACGATCGCGTAGTCGTCCTTAATCTTGACCAGCATTTTCTTGCCGTCGGCCGTGATCTCGTACGCGTTCACATCGCCCAAGACCGTCTCTTTCCGATCCTCCAGGCTGTAGGAACAAAGATGCGAGACCTGGCTGCCATCCGGGCCGTCTTCATCGTCGCCTCCACTGTCATCCGCCAGCGTCCGGCGCAGATAGAAAATGCGGTCGCCCACCATGCGCAGGTTCCGGTAATCGCCCCGCGGAATCTCCAGCGCGATCAAGCGATCCTGAATTCCATCCAGGTCTATTTTGACCGTGACTGGTTTCTTCGCCTCCTTCGCATCGCCTTTCTTCTCTTCTCCCTTTTTGTCGCCCGCGTTTTTCGCGTCGTCCTCTTTTTTCTTTTCGCCTTGGCCCACTTCATCGCTGCGCGGCCCGAGCGGATTTTCCGTCCCTTTGGCCAGGGTCACGAGATACACCCGGCTCATGTCGCGATAGACCTCGGCGAAATCGTCCTGGCCGAAAGTCGGACTGAAGTCACGGCTCGAAACCAACATCAAATATTTGCCGTCATCGCTGAAAGTCGCCTCGCTCGCCGAGTACCAATTATCCGTCACCGCCGTGATCTTTTTGTCCGCGAGCGCGTAGAGATAAACCTTCAGCCCATTGTTATGCTCCGGCCGTGACCACGCGATCCACTGGCTGTCCGGCGACCAGTCATAACCGGCGATTTCGCCCTCTGGATCCTGATCCACTTGCACGATCGCTTTGCTCGCCACCTCGACGAAACGCAAGCGTTGCAGGCGATCGCTCCACAGAAGTTTCTTGCTGTCGGGCGACCAGATGGGCGCGTAGAAATAAGTGTCGGCATTGCTCGTGATCTGCACCGGCTCGCCCTTCCCGTCCTGCGGGCGCACGTAGAGTTCGTTCTCACCTGTCACGTCGGAGTTGTAGGCAATCCATTTACCGTCCGGCGACCAGACGGCGTCGCGCTCGTGCGCGTTCGAGGTCTTGCTCAAGTTCCGCGGTGTCCCATCCTTCGCCGGAACCGAAAATAAATCGCCGCGCGCGACCACGATGGCGCGTTCGCCATCCGGCGCCGCATGCACGGTCTGGACGTGCTTCGATGCGTCCACCAAACCGGCCCGACCCGACGCCAAGTCTTCTTTGATCTCGATCGGCACCGTCTTTGCCTCTCCGCTCGCCAGATCAAACTGCCAGATATAGCCAGCCTGCTCGAAAACAATCGCGTCCTTCCCTAACGACGGAAATTTGATATCGAA
Organism: uncultured Verrucomicrobiae bacterium; assembly: GCA_963762685.1. Taxonomy (GTDB): domain Bacteria; phylum Verrucomicrobiota; class Verrucomicrobiia; order Chthoniobacterales; family UBA10450; genus JACCTI01. The sequence goes on from CAVXLV010000001.1 coordinate 29,094, forward strand.
ATCCTTAAAGGTGGTGAGCTGCTTCGTGTCCTTCCCCGTCAGATCGGTCGAGAAAAGATTCATCCGGCCATCGCGATCGGAGATGAAGTAAACGCGATTATCCGGCCCCCACATCGGACAGATATCCTGGGCCGGATCATTCGTGAGATTCACGGTCTCCCCCGTCTTGAAATCGAAAACCCAAACGTCATCCGCCATTCCGCCGCGGTAATGTTTCCAGGTGCGGAACTCGCGGAAGATGCGGTTGAACGCCATCTTCGAATCGTCCGGCGAGAAGGACATGAAACCGCCGCGCGGAATCGGCATTGGCTTCGGCAAATCCGCCTCCATCCCCACGGTGAAGAGATCGCCGTTGAAGGAATTGAACGATTTCATCCGCGAACGGAACGCCACGCGCGGCTGCGTATTTTGCCAGGCCAGCACGATATTGTTCGGCCCCATCCGATCTGAAATGTCATCACGCGCCAGGGTGGCCGTGGTCGTTAGGCGTTTCGGCTCCCCGCCGTCGCCGGGCATGACGTAGACCTCGGTGTTCCCGTCATATTGCGAAGTAAAAGCGAGCTGCTTCCCGTCCGGCGAGAAATGCGGGAACGAGCTGTAACCCGGACCGCTCGTGAGCCGACGCGCGATGCCGCCTTCTTTTCCGACGGTGTAAATTTCGCCCGCGTAGCAAAAGACAATCTGCGCACCATTCGTCGTCGGGAAACGCAGCAGCCGCGTCGTGTTCGGCAGTTGCGACTGGGCGGTCGGCTGCGCTGGAGCCACCGCGGGTGCCGGAGTCGCCGCGGGCTGAGCCGCTGGTCGCGCCAGCGAAGGCATCGGCGAAGGCGGCACCTGAGGTGCTTGAGCCCGGAGGGCAGCGAATGGTAGCAGAGCGGTGAGAGCGAAGATCGGCCAAAGCCGCAAGGAGAAGCGCATGAAGAGATTCACCGGCGCTTTCCCGGTGACGTCAAATCGTCCGGGCTGAACGAGAAGATGCACCTCCGCTTCAGGCGGCGTCGCAGTTTACTCGAACTTCCACTCCCGCTTCGCCGGCTGGCGCAATTTGAAACGGCCGCCAGCCTGGTGCCGGATGACATCAAAGACCCCGTCGCAGCCATCTGCTTTCGTCTGATAAACCAGACGCAAGAGCTCCCCCAGCCGCCCTTCGGGAAAACCTTTCAGAGCGAACCACGCCAGATACTCCGCCGGCAAATCGTAGATCGGCACGCCCTTGGGCGGGTAGTGTTTCGGACCGAACATTCCGAATGGCATGTGATAACGCGCGATCTGTTCCAACTGCGCCTTAGCCGTCGCGTTCGTCTCGGCATCCATGAGCCGAAGTTTGCGCAGAATTCAGCGAGGCGCATCCAGGCTTGCAAAGCAGGCGCGCGCCGGAATGGTGCGATCAATGGCAAAGACGCTGAGCGAAAAAATTGAGCAGGCCGTCGCGGAAGACCGACTGATGGAATCCGCTGGGCAGAATATCACCGCGCTTCTCGCGGGCGCGGAGGCAGATTTCGCCGCGCGCGTCGTGACGGAACTCGTCGAGTCGGGCGCGTGGTCCGAGCTAAACGATCGCTTCTACAAAACGCTCGCGTTCGGCACCGGCGGGTTGCGCGGTCGTACGATCGGCAAGGTGGTTACAAACGCGGAAATCGGCACAGGCAGCGCGGAGCAGCCCGAGCATCCATGCGTCGGCACGAACGCGATGAACTTTTACAATATCCGACGCGCCACGCTGGGGTTGGTCGGCTATTTGCACGACTGGTTTCAGCGCGAAGGCAAAGCCGGAACACCGAAGTTGGTCATCGCGCACGACACGCGTTTTTTCTCGAAGGAATTCACCGCGCTCGCCGCGCAGGTGGCGACCGAAAACGGGTGCGACGCCTGCATTTTCGACGGGCCCCGTTCGACGCCGGAATTGTCTTTTGCCGTGCGCCATTTGCAAGCGAGCGCGGGCATCGTCATCACCGCCAGCCACAACCCCCCGCACGACAACGGCTACAAAGTTTATTTTAACGACGGCGCACAAGTGATCGAGCCGCACGCCAGCGGAATCATTGCGAAAGTGAACGCGGCCAGCGCCGGCTTGTCCGCCGCGCCCGCAGGCGCCGGCGAGCTCATTACGCTCGGCTCCGAGATCGACCAGGCCTACATGGATCGCCTAACGACTCTCATCCTCGATCCCGAGATGGTGCAAGCCCAACGCGCCCTGCGCATCGTTTTCACCCCCATCCACGGCACCGGCGGGGTCATCATTAAGCCGATGCTGAAAAAGCTCGGCTTCCAGTTCAGCGTCGTCGCGGAACAGGATGAGTTCGACGGACGTTTCCCGACGGTGCAGTCCCCTAATCCGGAAAACGCCGACGCGCTCCGTCTCGGCATTGCTCAAGCGGAAAAGGAGGATGCGGATCTCGTGGTCGCGACGGACCCGGATTGCGACCGCGTGGGCGTGGCGGTGCGATCGACCGATGGCAAAATGAAGCTGCTGACCGGGAACCAGATCGGCGCGTTGATGGCGTTTTATCGCGCCCAGACTCTTTTCGATCGCGGTATTTTAACGAAAGAAAACGCGGCGCGTGGTGTCATCATCAAGACCTTCGTCACGACCGATCTGCAAAAGGCGATCGCCCAACACTACGGCCTGCGCTGCGTGGAAACGCTGACTGGCTTCAAATACATCGGCGCGAAGCTGGGCAAATATGAGCGAGGTTTAGGCGACAAAGTCACCGCTCGTTATCCGACGCTCTCCGAGGAAGAAACGCGCGCGCTGCGTTTGCAGCATTCTTCTTTCTACATCTTTGGCGGCGAGGAAAGCTACGGTTACAGCGGCGCAGACTTCGTGCGGGATAAAGACGGCAACGGGGCCGCGATCATGTTTTGCGAAGTGGCCGCTTATGCGAAATCGCGCGGGCTCACGCTCGATGCCCTGCTCGATGAGGTCTATTCGACCTTCGGCTATTACCTGGAGAAGAATGGCGCGATGACTTTCGAGGGCGCGGAAGGCGCGGATAAGATCAAACGCCTTTTGCAATCGTATGTAAGCAATCCGCCCGCGGAGATGCTGGGGTCGGCCGTGACGGCGGTGAAAAATTTCGAGCACGAAACTTTCCGCGATGTGGAAGGCGACGAAATCCCGAAGGAGAAGATGCTTATTTTCGAATTGGCGGATCGCACGCGGATCGCTGTGCGCGGCTCGGGCACGGAACCGAAGATCAAGTATTACCTCTTCGCCCAACGCGATCCGCGAGCTGGCGGCTGGGCTGGCGAAGAGCTCGTGCAGATCAAAAACAAGGTGAGCGAGCAATTGGAACGCGTCTGGAGTTGGCTGCAGGAGGACGCGCAAAAACGACTGGAGCCCGCAGGCTCGCGCGCCGATGCCTGACGCCGCGCGTAAAACCTCGAGCCTCGACAGCCTGCAAATCCCTGTTCAAAGTCAGCCATGGGGAGAGACATCAGCCTGACCGGCGGCGAAATCACCATCTTGAAGACTCTCGGCTTTGGCGGTGCCCCGATGTCCGGCGCGAACTTATTGAAGAAAGTGGACGACCTGGGGGATGCCGAGGTGATCGATCTTCTGCAAGGTCTGCTGGCGCAGGATTACGTCCTCTCGAGCAAGGTCGATATTCGAAAAATCGATGATGTGAAGACGTCGTCCTTTCGCGTCTCGCCGGCAAATTCGCGCAACCTGCGCGATGCGCTCAGTCCATCGCGCGATCGAGCCCAGGCGCGGGATCGCCGCCAGCGCAGGAGCTGATTTTTCTGGCGTGGACTGGTTAAAAAAAATGCTGCGGCTTTGGCCGTGGCTCGCCGCCGCGACGAGCGGCTTTCTGTATCGCGCTTGCTTTGCCCCTTTCGACCAGGCGTGGTTTTGCTGGTTCGCATTGACCCCGCTTTTGGCGGCGGTCTGGTTTTCCGGGGCTGAGGCGAAGCGGCGCTGGCTGCGCGATTTGCTCCTGGGCTATCTGGCGGGTGCGATCTTTTTCTGGGGGGTCTTTTCCTGGCTCACTACCGTCACGCCGCCCGGCCTGGTGCTGATTGGTTTTTACATGGGGCTCTACATGGCGGCGTGGGCCTGGCTCTGCGGTGTCCTACGCCCGGGCCTGCGCCAAGTTTCGGCGAAAGCGCCGGTTGGGTTGGATGCGGTGACGCAGCGCATCGCAGCCAAGCGCGCGACGACTAAAGGCATCCTGGTGGGCGAAACAAATGACTCGCCACATCCTTTGGCCGGCTCCGATTGGCTCAGCTCCGTGCGCAATTTGCGCCTGGCGTTTCTGGTCGCCAGCGCCTGGGTCGCGGTGGAAGCGCTCCGCGGCATCGTCTTCTCCGGTTGGGGCTGGAACAGCATCGGCAGTGCGCTGCACGCGGAGTGGGCCATGATCCAGATCGTGGAGTTCACCGGCGTCCCCGGGCTCTCCTTCCTCGTAGTTTTTGTCAACGTCATCATCCTCGCCACCGTGCGGCGATTCATGCTCGAAACCGAGGTCAAGCCCGTCCGCCCGCACTACGATCTCACGCTGACGATGGCGGTGATCCTGGGCGTGATGGGCTTCGGTTTGCGCGTGCTTCAGAACCCCTCCCCCGGGATCAAGCTGCGAGTCGCCGCCGTGCAGCCAAACATCCCGCGCGAAGAAAAATTCAACGCCGACGTTCGCCCAGGCCACCTTCGATAAGTTCACCCGCCTCAGTCAGCTCGCGCTGCAATCAAAGCCGGACTTGTTAGTCTGGCCGGAAAGCTCCATGCCCGGTCCGGTTTTGCAGGATGAAGGGACTTATCGCTTCGTGACCGAATTTTCCGCCGCGGCGAAAACTGATCTGCTCCTCGGCGCGCTCGACCTCGACGAAACCGGAGACTATAACGCGGCGCTGCTCGTTTCCGCCGAAGACCAGCGCATCCAGATGTATCACAAAATGCACCTCGTTCCCTTCGGCGAATACGTGCCTGGTCGTCACACGCTTCCCGGCATCGGCGCGATTGTGGGCGATCAGGTGCCGAGCGATTTCTCGTTTGGAAAAGAGCACACTGTCTTCCAGTTAACCCGCGCGGATGTCCGCGTGGCTCCGCTGATTTGTTTCGAGGACACGATCGGCGAGCTCACGCGTCAGTTCGTCCTCGGCGGCGCGAACGTGCTGGTTAATGTCACCAACGACGGCTGGTTCCAGCGCTCCGCCGGCTCGCAGCAGCATCTCGCGAACGCCATCTTTCGCTGCGTGGAAACGCGTCTGCCGCTGGTCCGCGCGGCCAACACCGGCGTGACCTGTTTCGTAAACGAATTCGGACGGGTCACACAGGTGCTGCTGGACGATACCGGCAGCCAGTTCACCGAAGGAATTTTGAGCGGCGAAGTGCGCGTGCCGACTGATTACCAGCCCACGTTCTACGTCAGGCACGGCGAACTGTTCGAGCGCATCTGCTGCGGCGTGGCGGCTCTGACCGTCCTCTGGATCGCCTGGCGCCGGCTCCGTTCGAAAGTAAAAAGATCGGCAACCACGGCCGTCACGCTCTAGGATCTCGCCGCTGCCATGAACGAAACTCTCGCCATCTCTGTGCGCGATCTGCGCATGAACTACGGCGGCTTCGAGGCCGTGAAGGGCATCAGCTTTGAGGTGCAGCGCCGGCGAGGTCTTCGGCCTGCTCGGGCCGAATGGCGCTGGCAAAACGACCACGGTGGAAATTTTGGAAGGCCTGCGTCGGCGCACCAGCGGCGAGGTCCGGGTGCTCGATTTCGATCCGGATCGGCAAAAGCAAAAGCTGAAGGACCGCATCGGCGTTTGTCTGCAGGCGACGAATCTGCCGGATAAAATCACCGTGCGCGAAGCGGTGCGGCTCTTCGCGGCGCTCTACTCGCGCACGCTCGATGGCGAGAGCCTGCTCAAACGCTTGCAGCTTTGGGAAAAAAAGGACGCCTTCTACCAGACGCTTTCCGGCGGTCAGCAACAGCGTCTCGCGCTCGCGCTCGCTCTCATTAACGATCCGCAAATGCTCTTCCTCGACGAGCCGACCACCGGACTCGATCCGCAAGTGCGGCTCGAGATTCGCGATCTAATCGAGGAACTGCGCGCGGAGAAGCGGACCATCCTGCTCACGACGCATTACATCGAGGAGGCGGAGCGTTTGTGCGATCGGGTGGCGATCATCGATGCCGGGAAAATTATCGCCATCGGCAGTCCGCGCGAGTTGCAGGAAAAAAGCGAAAGCCAGTCCGGCATCGAGGCCACTCTCAGCCGACCAGCGCCCGCGGGCGAATTGCCGGAATTCGCCGAAGCCATTCGGAGCACATTGAGCGAAGACCGCCGCCATCTCACCATCAGTTCCAAGCGGCCCGGCCGCACCCTGGTCGAGATGGTGAAGTGGATCGATGGCCACGGGATCGAACTGGACGACGTCCATTTGAAACGGCCGACGCTGGAAGATGTGTTTCTGGAATTAACCGGGAAGAAGCTGCGCGATTAACATGAAAGCACTCCTCGCCCTCATGCGGATCGATCTGAAGCTGGCCCTGCGGAACAAGGCGGTCCTCTTTTTCAACTACTTCTTCCCGCTCATTTTCTTCTTCGTCTTCGCGCTCCTGTTCAAAGCGCAACAGGGCGCGGCGATCAACCAGGTGGTCACGATGGTGCTCGCGCTCGGCATTCTCGGGAACGGGCTTTTCGGCGCGGGCATGCGCGCGGTCATGGATCGCGAGGCCAATGTCCTGCGGCGCTACAAGGTGACGCCGATTTCTCCTGTGCCGCTGCTCGTGGCCTCGATGACGACCGGCGTGCTGCTTTATTTTCCGGCCGTCGTCCTGACGCTCTTCCTCGCGCACCAATTCTACGGAATGACGATTCCTTCGAATCTGATTTCGTTTTTCGTCTTCGTCGCCGTGGGCGCGGTCGCCTTTCGCTCCATCGGTTTGATCATCGCTTCGGTGGTCAATTCCTCGCAGGAAAGCAATCTCCTCATTCAGCCGCTCTACATGGCGATGCTGTTCCTGAGCGGAATGACGATCCCGATCGTGGTGTTTCCGGAGTGGCTGCAGAGCGTCACGCAATTTATCCCCGCGACTCATCTGATGTCAGGCATGTCCGGGATCATCATGCGCAACGAAACGGTCTGGCAAAATTGGCCGGCCATCCTGGCGTTGCTCGTCACCACCGCGATTGCCACTTTCGTGGCCACGAAACTTTTCCGCTGGGAGAAGGAGCGAAAAACTTCGCCCCGCGGCCAAACTCTGGGTGCTGGTGGCGCTCGTGCCGTTCCTCTTTCTCGGCGCTTACCAAGCCTGGAGCCGCGAGGATTTGGCGAAGGCGAAAATCCTGAACCGCGAACTCAAACGCGGCCGGTCCTATCTCGTGCAGAACGGCCGCATTTTCGTCGGCGACGGAAAAGTGATCGAGTCGGGTTCGGTGCTCATCCGGAAAGGTCGGATCGAAAAAATCTACGAAGGCCCTGCGCCGGACGCGAAATCGGTTAACGCGGAAGCAATCGAAGCGGCGGGCAAAACCATTCTGCCGGGCTTGATCGACATGCACGTGCATCTCGGCGCGACGGGCGGGTTTTACGAAGACCAGGAGAAGTCGTTCGACCCGAAGAATCAGGAACGCGCGCTGCGCGGCCTACCTTTATTGTGGCGTGACCGCGGTGCGCAGCGCGGGCGATACGCTCGACAACATGCTGAAGCTGCGGGCGAAATTCGGGCGCGGCGAAGCGCTCGGTGCGGAATTGTTCCTTTGCGGTCCGCTTTTTACCACCGAAGGCGGCCACGGCACGGAATACGCGAAGTTTATGCCCGACGCGATGCGGCCGGCGTTTCTTGCAGGGTTTCGTCCGCACTCCTAAAACCGAAGCCGAAGCGCGCCAGCAAGTGGACGAACTCGCGGCGCAAGGCGTGAACGCGATCAAAGGTGTGCTGGAAGCGGGCGTGCCCGGTTACGCCTTCAACCGCATGGACCTGAACGATTCTGGGCGCGGTCGTAAACGAAGCTCGCGCCAAAAATTTACCCAGCTCGATTCACACCGGGAACGCGCGCGACGTGGCGGACGCGGTCGCCTTGACTCCGAGTTCGATCGAGCACGGCTCGCTCCTGGACGATATACCCGAGGCTGTTTTCGCGGAGATGAAAGCAAAAGGAGTCGCCCTCGATCCGACGCTGAGCGTGGCGGAAGGTTTCGCCAATTTCGGACGCGGCGACGCTTCGCTTCTGCAACGCTCGCTCCTCCAACAAGTGGCGCCGAAAGATTTGCTCGCCGGCACGGACGCGAGTTTGAAGAGCGAGAAAACGGCCGCCATGCGCGCCGGCATTTCGCATTATCCACTTTCGGTCGAGCAAGCGGGCCGGAATCTCGTGCGCGCCTGGCAGGCGGGCGTGATGCTGGTGACCGGATCCGATGCCGGCAATTTCCTCGTCCTCCACGGTCCGACGGTGCAACACGAGATCGAGCTCTGGGTGGCAGCGGGCATACCCGCGGAAGTGGCGCTGCAGGCGGCCACGGCGAATGCGGCGAAATTACTTGGAGCCGATGATCGCCTCGGCACGGTCGCGGAGGGCAAGGAGGCGAGCCTGCTGGTGGTGGATGGCAATCCGTTGCAGGATGTGCGTGCGCTCTCCGCTGTCTCCGTTGTCTTTTTCAAAGGCGAACGCGTCGATCGCTCCGATTTGTTAATGACGAGATGAAGCTCTCTACTCTGCCTCGGCGCGCTCTTCTTCTGCGTCGCCTCTCCAGCGCTCGCGCCTACGGACCAGAAGGGCATCAATTAGTCGGAGCGATTGCGGATGAACGTCTCGCCAACACTCCCGTAGGCGAAAAAATTCGAACCCTCTTGCAGGGTTTCTCGCTGCAAAAGGCGGCGGTGATTCCCGACGAAATTAAAGGCTGGGACAAAAAGGGCGTGGATGATCCGGGCATCTTTCGCTACACCGCGCGACCGCTGATCGATGCGCAACTGGCGGACTTCTGGCGCGCCAATCCGCCCACGCGCGACCACGCTTCCGCCGTGCCGTCGCATCATTGGTTTCATTACACCGACGTGCCGATTTTGAACGCGGCCAAATATGCCGATGGCAAGGTCGGGCGCAGCCAATGGGACATCGTGCACATGATCAGCTATTGCGTGCGCGTCCTGCGCGGCGAAGAGCCGGAAGACAACGCCGCGCAAGATCACCAAGCCGGTCGCGATTATTCTGCTCGCACATTATTTGGGCGATATTCATCAGCCGCTCCATGTCGGCGCGCAGTTTTTCGATGCGAAGGGCAAGCCGACCGATCCCGATCAAGGCGGGGAGGCGTTTGAGGATCAGGGCGGTAATACCATCACGCTCCGGCATACCGTGGCGGCGGCGACCAAATTCGCGGTCGCCTATTCCAAGCTCCACGCCTTTTGGGATGGTCTCACCGTGGATGGATTGTTTCCGGATTACTCCGCGCTGCCCAAGGCAGAGCGGCGCGAAAAGATGGACGCTGCGCGCAAGTCTCTCGCCCAGGAGTTGGCCCGGGAAGAGCCCAAGAACTGGCAGCTGCCTGCGGACGTGAAGCTGGAAAATTACGCCGAAACTTGGGCGAACGAAATCCTGCCGTTGGCGCGGGAGGCACACGAGTCGGCTCGTGTTTACCGCTGCGTTGCCCCGGAAACAAAATGACGAGGTCCTCGCGGTCGGAGCGGCGGACGAGCGGCCGATGCCGGATGGCCAAACCTATGACGGCTTGGGCCACCAAAGTGGTGCGCGAAGAAATTCACCTGGCCGGCTGGCGGCTGGCGGATTTGCTCGAGAAAGCGTTGCCATGATGGGCGCTGGCTTTTCGGCGGCGCTCTCGCTCTTGCGATCAGTTCGCTGCTGCTCGGAGACGCGTCCGCCTGCGCTTGTTGCTCGGATGATGGCGATCATTCCCTAACGAGTGCCAAGCCCGGTGAATATGAGCTCGCGCAGTTGCGTTCCATGCAGTTCGCCGCCACCGCGCAGCTTTACCTGACGGATGCGGGCGAAGATGAAGTCACAGGGCTGGACGTTGTGACTTCGGAATATGCCATCTCGGGTTCGGTGGAGGCGAAAGGATGGCAAATGACCTTCCGCGCTGCGGATGGAAAAACTGGCAAACTCATCCTGCCGTTCCCGCCCAAGATGACCACACTCGCTGTCGACATTCACGACGGCCAGAAAAGCGGCGGCGGCGGACCGCTTCTCTATAAGGAGTGGCGTTTCGAAGGCCGGGCTGCGGCTGATGGATTTTTCCGAGAACGCGCGTTGCGTTACGTCCTCATCCTTCAAGGCCGCGGAAACCGCTGCCACAACGCCGAGGATTTCAAAAATTGGCGGCTGGAGTTATTGGGCCAGAAAACCGCGTGCGCCTTCTTCGGAGAACTCGGTGCGGCTGGCGGTGCGGAGGAGTAGATCACCGGCTCCCTTGAGCGCACAACCATCACTTCCCCAGACGCCCAGGCGGACCTTTCACCTGCCTTTGTCCGTACGGGTGCTGATTGGCGTGGCCGCCGGCATCGCGCTCGGCGTCATCTTTGGGACAGGTCCCATCGTCTTCGGCGTAGATAACGAAGATCTCGGGCAGCTTGGTTTTCTCGTGATCCGCCTGCTCAAGGCGCTGGCCGTGCCGCTCATCCTCTTCGCCATCCTGGATGCATTCCTGCGCGTTCACATCTCCGCGCGGAGCGGCGCGCGTTTGATCTTCATCTGCCTGCGCAACGTCGCGGTGGCCTTCGCCATCGGACTCACCTTGATGAACACCCTCCGGCCCGGCGATCAATGGCGCGGCCGGCTAAACGAAATAGCCGGCATCGTGGAGCACGAGGCCAAGCCGCGGGCGGCTGCGGAGGGCGGGGCGCCGAAGGTGACGCTCGATCCATTGCAGAACATCGCTGGCTATGTGCCGGAGAGTTTGGTGGAGCCTTTCGCGCGCAATAACGTCATCACTGTCGTCCTGCTCGGCTTGTTAGGCGGCGCGGCTTTGCGGCAGGTAAAATTGCGGCAGGAAGCCGATGGCACCGCAGAGAAGTTCGCCCCGGTGGAAAATTTCGTCGCCGGCGTTTACCAGACCATTATCCAGATGCTGACCTGGGTGGTCGAAGCGGTCCCGTTCGCCGTTTTCGGCGTCGTGGCGCAGGTCGTCGGCCGTTCTGGCATCACCGTCTTTCACGCGCTTGGCAGCTTTCTCGTCGTCATCCTTCTCGGGCTGGCGGTGCACAGCCTCCTCTACTATCCGCTGATGGCGTGGCTGGTCGGGCGGAAATCGCCGCGCGTCTATTTCGGCCAAGGCGCGGACGCCATTCTCACGGGTCTCTCTTGCAACAGCAGTCTCGCCACCGTGCCGGTAACGCTGCGCTGCCTCGCGAAAATGGGCGTCTCCGATGAGTCATCGCGCCTCGCCGCGTGCGTGGGCACGAATTTGAATAACGACGGCATCACGCTCTACGAAGCGATGGCCGCTCTCTTCCTGGCGCAGGCCTACGGCTTCAATTTGACCCTGAGCCAACAGGCCGTCGTGGTGCTGGCTTCCTTGATGGCGGGCATCGGCGTGGCCGGCGTGCCGGAAGCCGGATTAATCGTCTTACCGCTCGTCCTCGCCGCCGCCGGGTTGCCGGAACAGCTCATCGTGGTCGCGATTCCGCTCATCCTGCCGGTCGATTGGATCATCGCGCGTGCCCGCTCTGGCGTGAACGTGATGAGTGATATGCTGGTCGCCATTCTGCTCGATCGCGGCCGGCCCGCTTCGTGAAAGCAGCGCGCGATCTGCGCCTAATTTTTCCTGCGCGGCGTCGGCTTGGGCGCGAAAACTTTTTTCATCGTCCGCCCAAATTTCTCCAAGACCGAAGGCGGTGGCGTGGCTCTGCGTCTCGGCGATCGGCTGCTTTCCGTGGGAATTTTGAACGCCACCTCCGTGTCGCCAAGGGGCTCGATCGTGACCCTTTGTTGCCGCTCGGGCCGATCGCTCATGCGCGCGACCAATCTGCTGCGAGCCCACCGGCAGCTCCGCCGTTAACGGCGTTTTTCCCAGCCACCGGTCGCCATGAAAAATCTGCGCCCCATCCGGCTCGCTCGTCACGACCGCGCACCCGTAAGGAAAGATGAAATCGACCGGAAAGACCGTGTCCGCCGCGAGTGTGATGCCAGTTCGTTCGACCGGCCAATCCAGATATTGGAAGAAAATGGTGTATTCCCCCGGAGGAAGATCGCGCAGCTCCACCGGCGTCACGCCCACGCGCAGAGGCGGCGTCGCGGGCGGCGGCATTTTGTCCTGGACCCCGGGGAAGAGCGCGTAGTTCGCGCCCGTGGGTGACGTCGTCATTCGGATCGATCCTGCGGGAGGCGCAGGCGCCGTCACGAGTCGGACTCGCTTCCGTCCTCGGCACTGCCGCCGTCCTGGTGGACTCTTCGTTAGGGGACGAAGGCGCCTCGGGACTGATCACACTTCGCGGCGGCGTGCGCGAGATTCCGGAACCCGGCATCAGCGCCCACACCACCAGCACCACCGCGGCGACCAGCGCGAGGGCCAGAGCGATGATTACCCGGGGATTCGACACGGCCAGAAACTACTCCGAGCCCGGCTTCCAGCCATTCGCCTGCCAGAACTGGCGCAGCGCTTCGGTGCCACCGCGGAAAATGTTGCGCTCCGCATTCTTGATATTCGCGATGCTCTTCGGGTGGGACGAGCGCGGCAAATCGCAAACCCCATCGCCGGTGTATTGCCACATCTGCCAGTTACGAAAAGGCGGCACCGGGCCGGGCGTGTGGTGGTAATTTGCCACCCACAGCCAGCAACGGCTCAAGACCTCCCGATCGGCTGGGCGCACAGTTTTGGCGTTCAGCACCTGCCGCAGCCGATATTCACTCCCATACAAACCCGGATAGCGACCCGTGCGCGCGATGCACCTGTTCGACAAAGCGCGCCGCCTGCTCCACCCGCATCGTCCCGCCGGGATAGTGCCCGTTTTTTTCGAAATCCAGCACGAGCAAGATCTCGTTAGGCCGGCCGCCGGGGCGCGCGTGCCGCCAACTCGATTCCACCACTTCCAGGAAATGCTCGGCCTGCCGCACCGGGTCGGTCGCATCGGCGAAATGGTAGGCGCCCCAGAGCATGCCCGCCCCCACCGCGGCATTTTGGCGCTCCAGGTATTTGGCGTCCCGCACGTACTTCGGATAGCTGGACTCGTGAATAATCCCGAGGATGCCCTGCTGGCGCATCTGATCAAAATCCGGCCGCATCAGATCGTAATGCGAGAGATTGACCACGCTATTATCGGCCAGCGCGCCAAGCTGGAACGCCTGCAAAGCCAGAACCGCGAGAGCAACAGAAACCTTCATCCGCGCACCATAGCCAGCCTCGCGGGGTGACAAAACGGAAACGCTGGAAAAGCAACCGCGTCCGCAGGCTCGCCGACGGTAGGAATTTAGCGGAACATTTTCAAGGCCTCGCCCACCCGCTCCAGCCCGGCGCGCAACGTGGCTGGGTCGCAAGTGATTCCAAGACGGAAATGCTGTGGCATCTCGAAGAAGTGGCCGGGGACGAGACTGGTCTCATATTTATCGCGCAGCACTTGCAGAAACTCGTCCACGCGCCCGCTCCGCAAACGCGGAAAAACGATCCCGCCAAACGGCGGACGGAAGCACTCCAACTCGTCGTGCGCGTCGAGAAAGTCGTCGAGCAGAGGGCGATTCGTAGCCATCAGCGCAGCCGCTCGCGCCCGAAATTGCGACAGGTGATCGAACGCCATCACGGACATCCGTTCAGCCGTGTGCGGCACCACCGAACCGAAAAGGTCGTGCAGCTTCCAGATGCGCTCCGCCAAAGCGGGCGCTGCCAGAATCCAGCCGCAGCGCAATCCACTCAGCCCATAAGCCTTCGTCAGGCTGCTGGTGACGATGAACGGATTATCGGCCGCATCGGCGAGCGGAAACGCGTACGGTGCGCCCCCTTCGAAAATCATTTCGAGATAGACTTCATCCACCAGGACACGCGCTCCCACCCGCTGCGCGCTCTCGCCCATTGCCCGGAGGGTTTCCACCGGAATCAAGCTGCCGCTCGGGTTGTGAAAATTAGTCAGCACCACCAGCCGCGTCCGCTCCGTGAGCGCTCGCTCGACGTCCTCCGGGACGACCGCGAAATCATTTTCAAAGCGCCGCGGGAAACGCGTCACTTTCGCGCCGAGATAACCAGCCACATCGAGCAGCGGCCCGTAGGCTGGCTCCTCGATGAGAACCTCATCGCCGGGAGACAGCACCGCCGCCATCGCCAGATGATTGGCGAGCGACGTGCCAATGGTGGTCACGATGCATTCCCGCGGCGCGCCGGTGTGTTGCGCGATTCGCTCGAGCAGCGGCTCGTAACCGTAGCCACCTTTCGCCACCGTGATTTCCAGGTCTTCGACCGCGAGCGGAAATTCGCTCAGCGGCACATTTGGAATGCCGCTCGTGGCCAGATTGAAGCGCGCGCTCGAACGCGTTTTGGCCCACTCCATGTAATGCGACCGCATGTTCCGTTTGCTCAATTTGCTTCCCCCCTCTGGCGTCTCGCCCGCCAAAAATAATACGCCGGCAAACCTGCCGCCGCGAGCCCGAGCCCGATGCACGAACGCAACGGATCATGCGCAAACGTGCTCACCACGATGAGCCATTGCGCGGCAATGAAAAGCAGCGTTGTCCAGGGATGACCCGGCACCCGGAAGTCGCTCGCCTCCGGATTGCGCCGCCGCAAAACGAAGAGGCAGATCGCCGTCAGTCCAAAGAAAATGCAGTCCATCGCCACCACGTAATTCACGACCTGCGCATACGTGCCCGTGAGCGCGATGGCAATGGCCCACGCGCCTTGCAGCGCGATGGCGATCACCGGGGCCTGCGTTTTCGGATGCACCCACGCGACCCTGCGAAAAAAAACGCCGTCTCCGGCCATCGCGAAATAAACGCGCGGTGCCGTTAACATCGATTGCGCCAGAAAACCAAAGGCGGAAAACGCGATCCCTGCGGCGATGAAGCGCGCGCCTCCCGCGCCCATCAATTCGCGCATCACCGACGAGGCCGGCGTGGTGGTGGCCGCCAATCCGCCAGAACCGAGCACGCGCAAATAGGCAACATTTACGGTCGTGTAGACCGCGATCACGCCGATCACCCCTAGAATTAGCGCCTTCGGCAAAACTCGCCGCGCGTCCTTCACTTCGCCCGCCAAAAAGCTCGAGGTTTGCCAGCCGCCGTAGGCAAACAGCACCGGTGTCATCGCCGCGCCGAAGGCGAGAAAAAGATTCGCTGGCAGCGGCGCGGTCGCGGGCACAGGCACCGTGGTTCCCCGCCAGAAAAAACTGGCAAAGACAATCACGCCGATGGCCGCGATGGCCGTCAGGGTCATGGCCGACTGCACGCGACTGCCGGCACGAACGCCGAGGCAATTAATCACCGTGAGCGAGCCCAGCGCCGCCGCCGCGACTAACGAGTCGTTCACCGGCCAATGCGTCAGCTCCAAAAAATAGCGGGCAAACGTGACCGCCACCGCCGCCATCCCGCCGGTCTGGATCACAAGCAACAAGACCCAGCCATACATGAACGCGACCGTCGGATGGAGCGCTTCGCGCAGATACGCATATTGTCCGCCCACGACCGGCAGACGGGCCGCCAGTTCCGCATAAATGAAGCCGCCCACGAGCGCGATCAATCCACCGGCGATCCAAACCGCCAGAATGAGCGGACCGCTCGGGAGCAATTGCGCCACGAGATAGGGATTGATGAAAATCCCTGCGCCAATGATGCCGCCCATCACGGCCATGGTGGTGCCGAACCAACCCAGCTGTCGCGCCAGTCCCGTGCTCATGCGGTGCGATCGTTCATGGCGGAACGCCCGGCACAAGATTAAATACAGCATGCCCTTATTCGACGCGCCGGATTTTTATCAACTCGACGAGCTGCTCACAGCGGAAGAGCTGCTTCTCCGTAATCGCGTTCGCGAATGGGTGGATCGCCGCTTCCTTCCTGTCGTCGCGCAGCACTATCGCGACGGCACGTTCCCGCTCGATTTGGTCCCGGAGCTCGCCGCGCTCGGGACCTTCGGACCTTCCATTCAAGGTCACGGCTGCGGCGGTCTCGGCAGCGTGGCCGCGGGCTTAATCATGCGCGAACTCGAACGCGGCGATAGCGGTCTGCGCACTTTCGCTTCCGTCCAGGGTTCGCTCGCGATGATGGCGATCGATCTCTTCGGGTCTAACGAACAGAAGGAGCGCTGGCTGCCAGCCATGGCGCGCGGGGAAAAGCTGGGTTGCTTCGCGCTGACCGAGCCGGACTTCGGCTCGAATCCTGCCGGCATGCAAACCCGCGCGACGAAGACCGCTGACGGCTATTCGCTCAATGGCGCGAAAAGATGGATCGGCAACGGCACCATTGCCGACGTCGCAATTGTCTGGGCAAAACTCGAGGGCGAGGAAGCGAAACAAGTCCGCGGTTTTCTCGTGGAAAAGAGCGCACCGGGCTTCAAAGCCACCCTCATGGAAGGGAAACTTTCGCTCCGCGCAGCGCTGACGGCGGAGCTGGCTTTCGAAAATTGCGAGGTCCCGGCGAGCGCGCTTTTGCCGGAGAGCGGCGGCCTGCGTTCCCCGCTCGAATGCCTCAACCACGCGCGCTACGGAATCGCCTGGGGCGCAATCGGCGCCGCCATGGCCTGCTTCGACGAGGCGCGACAATATGCCATGCAGCGCGAGCAATTCGGACGGCCCATCGCCAGCTTCCAGCTCGTGCAAGCCAAGCTCGCGCACATGCTGACTGAGATCACCAAAGCGCAGTTACTGGCACTCCGGCTGGCGCAGTTAAAAGACGCCGGTGCGGCAAAGCATTACCACATCTCAATGGCGAAAATGAACAACGTCGAAATCGCGCTCGAGGCCGCCCGCACTACGCGCGACATCCTCGGCGGCGTGGGCATCCTCGATTCGCATCAATGCTTCCGCCACATGTGCAATCTGGAGAGCGTCAAGACCTACGAAGGCACGCACGATATCCATCAGCTCGTCCTCGGTCAGCACATCACTGGCATCGCCGCGTTTGTCTAAAGGCGCGGCGGAGTTTTAAGGGCGGAGGGAAAGCGGCTTGTCTCACACGATCGGCGCGATAGCCTGCAAAGCTCCGATGATTTTTCCGTCGCGTTCTCACCTCCTCTGCGCGCTCGGTTTCCTGGCGTGGCTGAGTTTGCCGGCCACAGGAAGCGCGCAGATTTCCACTACTCCAACGCAAGGCCTGCGTGAGAACAATCCGCGGGTGCACGCGCTGCTGAACGCGCGGATCGTGACCGCGCCAGGGAAGACGATCGAAAAGGGAACCGTCGTCATCCGCGATGGCGTGATCATGGAAGCGGGCGCCAGCGTGAAATTGCCCGCCGATGCTCGCATTTGGGATTTGGCGGGGAAGACCATCTACCCGGGATTTATCGACGCCTACAGCCGCGTGGGCTTGCCGGAGACGCTGCAGCCAGAGCCGTTGCGGCGGGAGAGCGACGAAGATAATCCGGACGCAAAACCAAAAGAAATTCCGCGCGAGCCAGTCAAGGGAACGCACGCCTGGAATCCAAAGGTAACCCCGGAACGCAAGGCGTCCGATGTTCTCCGGCTGGATAAAAAGGCGAGCCGGAAATTACGCGATCTCGGGTTTACCAGCGCGCTGGTCGTGCCGGGGCGCGGAATTTTTCGCGGAGCGAGCGCGCTGGTTGATTTGCAGGAGGCCGATGCGAATACGCTCGTGGTCGCGCCCCAGGTCGCGCAGCACATCGCGTTCGATCTGAATCGCGGACGCGGTGCGGGTTACCCGACGTCGCTCATGGGTTGCATTGCCTTGATTCGGCAGACGCTGCTCGACGCGGCGTGGTATCAAACGGCGCAGGACGCCTATCGCAAAAGCCCGGCAGCCACTGAGCGACCGGAAGCAAACGCCAGCCTGGCCGCGCTGGCCGATTTCACGCAGCGGAAGCAGCCGGCAGTGTTTGAAACGGAGGACGAACTGGACCTCCTGCGGGCATTGAAAGTGGCAGAGGAATTCAAGCTCAAGCCCATCCTGCTCGGCAACGGTTACGAATATCGCGTGCGGAAATCGCTCGCGAAAACGCCGGTGATTCTCACGCTGGATTTTCCCGAAGTGCCGAGGATCGAAACGCCGGAACGCGCGCTCGATTACGAGCTGCATGAGCTGCAACATTGGGATCGCGCGCCGAGCAACCCCGCGCTCCTGGCGGCGGAGGGAATCCCGATTGCGTTCTCGACGGAGGGACTGGATAAACCGGAAAAGGAATTCTGGGCGCGCCTTCGGCTGGCGGTGCGGCGGGGTCTGAGCAAGGAGGCGGCGCTCGCTGGCCTAACGACCACTCCGGCGGAGATGTTCGGCGTGGCAGATCGGATGGGAACCATCGCGCCCGGCCGGATCGCGAACCTGGTGGTGGCGAGCGGCGATTTGTTCACCGAGGACGCGAAGGTGCTGACTACGTGGGTGGACGGCTATTATTACGAGACGGATTTGGCGAACGAACGCGACCTGCGCGGCACGTGGGAAGTGACGGTTGAAGGCCAGACCTTCCCGCTGGCCGTAACAGGCGAGCTGGGAAAGCCGGAAGCGAAACTGGCGGAGGAGAAGGTGACGCTGCAGGCAAATGGCGACGCAGTCCTGCTGGTCGCGCCGGCAAAAGTTCTTGGCAAAGGCGATGGCGCGCTGCGCTTATCCGGACGGATCGCAGGCGAGGTCATGGTCGGCCGCGGGGATGTCCCGCCGACGGGCGGCGCGATCCAGTGGAGCGCGAAACGCACCGCCGCGTTCTCGCCGAAACCGGAGGACAAAAAGCCTTCACCGCTCGACCTGGTCTCGGATTTTCCGGAGACATTTCCCGCGGGCGCATTCGGCCGCATGGCTCCGCCAGAAGCTCCCGGCGCGCTGCTGATTCAGGGCGCGACGGTGTGGACTTCCGGCCCGCAAGGAACCTTGCAGAACGCGGATGTTCTCGTCAGTGGCGGGAAGATTGCAGCGGTCGGCTCGGGTTTGAAAGGACCAACGGGAGCCACGGTGGTGGACGGCAAAAACATGCACGTCACTCCGGGAATCGTGGATTGCCATTCCCACACCGCGATCAGCAAAGGCGTGAACGAAGGCACGCATGCCGTGACCTGCGAAGTGCGCATCGGCGATGTGGTGGATGCGACCGATATGGACATCTACCGCCAGCTCGCCGGCGGCGTGACGGCGGCAAATCTTCTGCACGGCTCGGCCAATCCGATCGGCGGGCAAAATCAGGTGATCAAGTTCCGCTGGGGTGCGCTTCCGGAAGAGCTGAAGCTCGCTGGAGCGATGCCGGGAGTGAAATTCGCTCTCGGGGAAAACGTCAAGCAAGCGAACTGGGGCGATAGTTTTACTACTCGTTATCCGCAAACACGCATGGGGGTGGAGCAACTGATGCGCGATCGTTTCCGGGCGGCGCAGGAGTATGATGCCGCCTGGAAAAGCAAGTCCGGCCTGCCGCCGCGTCGCGATCTGCAACTCGAGGCGCTCTCGGAGATCGTGAGCGGAAAGCGGCTCATCCATTGCCATTCATATCGGCAGGATGAAGTGCTGGCGTTCCTGCAATTGGCGACCGAGTTCAAAATCAAAGTGGGCACGCTGCAACACATCCTGGAGGGTTACAAAGTAGCCGACCAGATCGCTGCTCACGGGGCCGGCGCTTCGACCTTTGCCGATTGGTGGGGTTATAAGTTTGAAGCCTTCGACGCCATCCCCGACAACGCTTCCATGATGCAGAGCCGTGGAGTTTTGACCTCGGTCAATTCCGACAGCGGCGACCTGGCGCGCCGGCTGAACACCGAGGCAGCCAAGTCGATGAAATATGGCGGCATGTCCGCGGACGACGCGCTCAAGTTGGTCACGATCAATCCCGCGAAGCAGCTACACATCGAGGCGAAGACCGGTTCGCTCGAGGTGGGCAAAGATGCCGATTTCGTGGTCTGGAACGGCAACCCGCTCTCCAATTACTCGCGCGTCGAGCAGACATGGATCGATGGTCGGAAATATTTCGACCGCGCCGAGGACGCGGCCGCGCAGCAGGCCTTCGCGCAGCAACGCGAGGCGCTGGTGCAGAAAGCGCTCGCGCAGCGGGTCAAGGATTTGGCCAAGGGCGGCGACGAAAAGAAGGACGACGAGAAAAAGCCGGACGGCGTCTATCGCGATGGGGCCGATCGTTATGAATGCACCCAGCATGAATAGATCGCTTCTCTATCTCCTCGCCGCGGCATTGCTCGGATTAAGCGTCCGCGCAGACGGATCGGATATCATTCCCGCGCCGCCGCAGACGAAGCCAATCGCACTCAAAGGCGCGACGATTCATCCGGTGAGCGGGCCGGATATTCCATCGGGCACGATCGTTTTTGCTGACGGTAAAATCACCGCGGTCGGCCCGGACGCTGCGGTTCCAGAAGGGGCTGAGGTGATCGACGTAACCGGCAAACATGTTTATCCCGGCCTCATCAACGCCAACAGCATCCTCGGCTTGACGGAAATCAGCGCCGTGCGCGCCACGCTCGATTTCGAGGAAGTCGGCGCGATCAATCCAAACGCGCGCAGCATTAGCAGCGTGAATCCGGATAGTGAATTGATCCCGGTGACACGCCGGAATGGCATCCTCACCGAACACATCGTGCCGGACGGAAAATTAGTCACCGGTCAATCCGCGGTCATCCGTCTGGATGGCTGGACGCCGGAAGATCTCACCATCCAGGCCCCCGTGGCGATGCATTTGCAATGGCCGGATCTGGCGATCGATCGCGATCCGCGCGCGCCGAAGAAACCGGAGGACCAGCAAAAGGAGATCGACCAGGCCCTTAAGAAAATTCGCGATTCTTTCGAGATCGCGCGTGCCTACGCCCTGGCGCGGAAAAACGCGGCCGCCGGTTTCAAATCTGATCTTCGCTGGGAAGCAATGACGCCGGTGATCGAGGGAACGCTTCCACTTTTCATCCATGCGAATTCCGTGGCGCAAATCGAATCCGCGCTTGCGTGGGCGAAGGCTGCGCAAATGAAGTTCACGCTCGTGGGCGGGCGCGAAGCCTGGCGGATGGCCGCGCAGCTAAAGGCCGCCGAGACGCCCGTCATCCTCGCCTTGACCACGGCGTTGCCTCCCCGCCGCGGCGATGCTTACGATGCTTCCTTCGCCGCTCCGGCGCGTCTCGCCGCAGCCGGTGTCCGCTTCTGTATTTCCACGAATGGCCGTGAATCCGAAGCCGCGCATGAACGCAATCTTCCCTACGAAGCCGGCAATGGCCGCCGCGTTCGGCTTGCCGAAAGAGGAAGCGCTCAAAGCGATCACGCTCTACCCAGCGCAACTGCTCGGGGTGGCCGATCGCCTTGGTTCCCTCGAGGCCGGGAAAGCCGCGACGCTCATCGTGACCAATGGCGATCCCCTCGATCTGCCCACCACGGTCGAGGCCGCCTATATCGACGGTCGGAAAATTGATCTCACGAATCGCCAAACCCGTCTGCGCGACAAGTATCTGGAGAAGTATCGCCGGAAGTAAGGCGGTGGCGCCGGCCCGCCTTCGAGCTTGCCTTCTGGCCTGGAACCTTCTGGAATTCGACCCGTGCGCGTCCTGATTGCTGACGACCAAAAAAGCGTGGGCATTACCCTGGCGGCGCTGGTGGAGAAGTGCCAGCACGAGGTCGTGGAGGTTGTCGGCTCTGGCTTGGAAGCCATTCATGCCTACACCCGGCACCACCCGGATGTGGTCTTAATGGATTACTCCATGCCGCGACTGAACGGCGCCACCGCCTGCCGTAATATTCTCGCGCGTGATCCTGCGGCGCGCGTGATCCTCATCTCCGGTGCGGCTCCGACGAAAGAAATCAGTGGCGCCGGGGCTGTGGCCATCTTGGGCAAACCAGTCCTGCTCGATCAGCTCTACACCGCGCTCTATGACGCGGGCAGTCAGCGCAGTCCGGAGAAAGAAGGTCCGCCCGCAGGAGAAGTGTAGCTGGCTAATGTCCCTCCTCTGCGCGTAAAGTCCTGCTCTTATGAAACATCTGCTCCTCCCCCTCACGCTTCTTTGCGCGGTCTGCGCGACTGCGCTCGGTCAGACCAAAATTGAAATCCAGCCTAACGACACCATGCGGGCAATGCTGGAGAAACAAGTCGGGCAAATCGTGGAGTTGCGCCTGGAATCCGGCGAGAAGATGGGCGGTAAAGTGGAGAAAGTTACCGACAAACTCGTGCATCTCTCCGCTCTCACCGGCGCGGAATTCTACGACGCGGTCGTCGATCTCGAACACGTCTCCGCCGTTACCATCCGGACGAAAACGAAATAGTCCGGCCGGTCATTCGCCTCCACCGCTCCGGCGGTCGCCGCGTATTCACTGCTTCCGGCTTTGCTCGTATTCCTGCACTGCTTTCGGCATCAGCGCCTGAAGCTGTTGGATGCGCGTGCCGTGCGACGGATGGGTGGAGAGAAACTCCGGCGGACCTGCGCGGCTGGCTTTATCCATCCGCTGCCAGAACTGGATGCTCTCGCGCGGATCGTAGCCCGCCCGCGCCATGTAGTAGAGACCGATCTCGTCCGCCTCGCTTTCATGTTTGCGGCCGAAGGGCATGAGCACACCGAATTGCGCTCCCGCACCGAGCGCTCCCATGATGGCGCGTTGTTTATCGTAATCCAGGTCGCCTAACGAAACCGCCACACCGGTCATCGCGGTCTGGGTCAGATTCTGTTGCAGCACGCGTTGTGCGCCGTGCCGCGAGGTCGCGTGCGCCATCTCGTGGCCCATCACCGTCGCGAGCGCGGCTTCGTTTTGCGCAACGGGGAGGATGCCCGTGTAAACCACGATTTTGCCGCCCGGTAGGCAGAAGGCGTTGACCTGCTCGTCCCGGATTACGGAGACTGCCCACTCAAAGCCTTCACCCGACTTTCCCGTCGCTGTCGCCAGGCGCTTGGCGACATTTCGCACCATCTCCACTTCCGGTCCGGATTCGACGGTCTGCGCCTGCGAGAGCACCTGCTTGTAGCTTTGGAAACCGAGCGCCGATTCCTGTTCGCGCGACATGCCCACGTGCGCCGTGCGGCCGGTCTCCGGATTAGTGAATTTCTCCGAGCTGAAATACTGCCAGGCGAAGATCACGATCGCGATGACGATGGGCAACCAGCGGATATGTCGGCGATTCATAACCGCGTTCTAGCCAGCCCACGTCGCCGACACAAGTGCGCCCTGCAAGATCGCTCAATCTTTCGTCGGCATCGTCACCGTCGGCAGAGCGGCTTCGATCGCCGCGCGCTCCGGTTCCAACCAAGGCGGCAAGACCAGCGTCTCGCCCAAATGCGCCGCGTCTTCATCCACGGCAAAGCCTGGCCCATCTGTGGCCAGCTCAAAGAGCACGCCGCCCGGCTCCTTAAAGTAAACGGATTTGAACCAAAACCGGTCGATCACCGGGGTGGGATGTGCGCCCGCATCTGCCACGCTTTCGCGCACCTCCGCCTCATGCGCATCATCCTCCACTCGCCAGGCGATGTGATGAATGCTGCCAGTTCCCCAAGCGCCGCGGGGCGCGCTGGCTAATTCCCGCACATCCACATATTGGCCCGACCTCCCCTCGCCCACTGCATAACGGTGCCAGCCATTCTCCGTTCCCACTTCCCGAAAGCCCATCGCGCGCGTGAGAAACGCCGCCGTCACCGGCAAACTCGCTTCCGCCATTCGCGCTGTTTCCAGTCCGCGGATCTGGTGCTCCACTGGAACCGGGCCGCCTTCCCACGGCGTGAATTGACGGTCTAACGCAGCTCTTACTCTCCACCAGCGCCACGCGCAGGCCGTGCGGGTCTTGCATGGTAAGAACATGCTCGCCAAATCGCACCTCCGGCTCGCCCACCTCCACTCCGTAACGCTGCAAACGCCCGCTCCAATAAACCAGACTCCCAGGCGGCACCGCCAGCGAAACCTCCGTGCCCAGACCAGAGCCATCCCGGCTCGGCGCCATCTGCGCCCATGGGAAAAAAGTGATGTCTGTTCCCGGATGCCCCTCCGCGTCCGCATAGAAGAGATGATAAGTCCCGGGATCGTCCTGGTTCACACTCTTCTTCACCAAGCGCATCCCCAGCACGCCCGCGTAAAAATCGAGATTCTCCTGCGCCGGCCCGGAAATCGCCGTGATGTGATGGAGTCCGTGGACAGTTTTCATCGTATTGAAAACATAGCAGACAGCGCAAATGCACGACTCTCCAGAAGCGGATTTCGTCCAAGCTGCCGCGGTATTTCGGAAAACGCCTCTTCAAGCCCAGCCAGCGCGCCTACCGCGGCTTCCCTTCCCCGCCCGGTTTCGCTTTCCCGGGCAGTTCGTCCGCCTTCGTCGAGATTTCCGGCGCCACTTCATACTCCGGTTTCGCCACCCCCATCAGCCAATGATCGAACCAGCCCACGATGTGCTGTAACCGCTCCACCCGATGCCAGGGCTGCCCGGCACGCGAGAGCTCATGTGTCTCGTTAGGGAACTTCACCATCACCGTCGGGATCTTGCGATACTTCAGCGCGCGGAACATTTCCTCGCCGCCCGCCGTCATCGGCGTCCGCGTATCCGTTTCACCCAGGATCAACATCAGCGGCGTCTTCACTTGCTTGATGTAAGTGATCGGCGACCGCTTCCGGTAATCCTCCGGATCCTCAAACGGCGGCGCCTTGAACCAGCGCGGTTGGAAGAGCGTGAAATCCGCCGTGTACCACCAATTGGCCCAATCCGCGATATCGCGCTGCGAGACCGCCGCCGCGAAACGATCCGTTTGCGTGATCACCCAATTCGTGAGCAAGCCGCCTCCGCTGCCGCCGGTCACGCCCAGCTTTTTCTCGTCGATGTAGCCACGCTTGATCGCGTCGTCCACACCCGCCATCAGGTCTTTGAAATCATCGCCCGGATAATGGTATTGGATCACGTTCCCGAACTCCTGCCCGTAGCTCGTGCTCCCGCGCGGGTTCGGGTAAAGCACCACGTAACCCTTCGCCGCCATCCACTGGAATTCGTGATCGAAGACGAACCCATACGCCGCGTGTGGCCCGCCGTGAATGTTAAGGATGAGCGGATATTTTTTCGTTCGCCTCAAAACCCGGCGGCTTCTGCAGCCAGGCCTGGATTTTCTTCCCGTCGAACGATTGATACCAAACCTCCTCCGGTTCGGTGAGGTTGAGCTGGCTAAAGAGCTCGCGGTTCACATCCGTGATCTGTCGAAGCTTCGCGTCGCTCTCGACCACGAACAGATCGCCAATCCGCGTGGGCGTGGAGACCAGCGCCACCACGTCTTTCCATCCGCGGAGAGCCGCGCCCGCACCACCGCTTGATCGCCCTTCGTCACTTCCTCCACCGCGCCGGTCTCGACGTTGATGTGGACCAGATTGGTGCGCCCCTCTTTGGACACAATCTCCGCGATACTCTGGCCGTCGGCGCTCCAGATCGGCGGATTGCCGCCTCCGCCGCGGGGGGCGCCGTTATCCCCGAAGACGCCTGCGCCCACATCCCAATCATATTCCGCCGTCAGGTTCCGTGGCTGCGCGTTTGGCGTAAGCTCCATCACCCACAGATCCGGCTGGGTGTAGGAATTCACCGGCTCATTCACGGACCCGATAAACGCGAGGCGCTTGCCATCCGGGCTTAAGGCCAACCCTTCCATGCCCAGGTCGACGGAGTTGATCTTGACCGGCTCGCCGCCCGTCGCCGCCACCGAGTAAATTTCCGTCTTCGGCAAATCGTAATACGGCTCATGCACCCGCAAAGTGGTGAAGTAAATCTGCTTCCCGTCCTTCGACCAGATCGCGTCAGCTTCATCGAAAAGACCACTCGTTAACTGTTTCGGTTCCACTTTCTCGTTCGCCGTCTTCGGTGCGGCGATCGTCCAGAGATGATCCGGCCGTTTCGGGTCCAGATAGCCATCACTATTCGAGCGATAAACCGCGCGCGTGATCACATGCACATCGCTCTCCCGCGCATCCTCGTCCTTGCCGGTAATCGCGAGCGGGGTTGGCTTCGCGCCGGCGGCGCCAGCGGGCACGCCGGCTGCCTCCTTGGCCGACTCTTCCTTCCGCTTTTTCTTCGCCTCCTTGGCCAAATCCTCCGCATTCGTTCCACTGGTAAACGCGATCGTTTTTCCATCCGGCGACCACTCGATCCCGCCCGCTCCCTTTGGCAGCGAAGTGAATTGCCACGCATCTCCGCCGCCCATCGGCAGCATGTGCAGCTGACCCGGCTCCGGTTTTCCGTCCTTCTCCGTCGCCCGCACAAACGCCAGATATTTCCCATCCGGCGACCAGCGCGGCGAGCTGTCACGCGTTCCGTTCGTTAGGCGGCGCGGCTCCTCCCCGCCCGCGGTTGGCACCAGCCAAAGCGCGGTGTCGTAGCCATCCTTCTTCCCGTTCACTGATACGCGCACGAACGCCACCTGGGCCCCATCCGGCGACACCTGCATGTCCCCGATCCAAACGAAATCAAAGAGATCCTTTTCCGTGATGTTGCGCTTCGCCGCCGCCGAACTCGGGCTCGCGGGCAGAAGCGGAAGAACGCCAAGCAGGAACGCGAAAACCAGCCGGACAGAATTACGCATCCGCCAAGGTGACATCGTCACGAACGCGCGGCAATCAGCGCGCCCAGGCTAAACCTCGCGTTCCGCGATCGCTCCGGTGTAACCTGCGGGCATGAGCCGAGCCGTGATCTTTTTTCTCCTGACAACTCTCTTCACCAGCGCGAACGCGTTCGCCGAGCCCACCGCGATCTTTCTCGTTCGTCATGCCGAGAAAGCCACCGGCGGCGACCTGAAAGATCCAGAACTCTCCGAAGCCGGCCGCGCCCGGGCGGCGACCCTGGCAGAATTGCTGCACGACGTTCCTCTCACCGCCATTTACGCCTCGGAGTTCCAGCGCACCCAGCATACCGCGCAGCCGCTGGCCGACGCCACTCAGGCAAAAATCGAAACCGTCCCCGCCAAAGAAACCCCAGCGCTCGTCGCCAAAATCAAAACAGCCAGCGGAAATGTCCTCATCGTCGGGCATTCCAATACGCTGCCGGAAATCATCGCCGCCCTCGGCGTGACCACGCCCCTAACGATCGGAGAATCCGACTACGACAACCTCTTTCTTGTCCTTCCCGGCGCGCCGGCGCAGTTGCTTCGCTTGCACTTTAAGTAGCGCGAACGCGTTCGATGGTTCCGGATTCCAGGCGCCTTTCCCTCTTCGACTTCCTGCGGCACGTTGCGGCATGAGACTTCTATTGCCTTTGCTTGCGCTATCCTTTGCGGCAGTGACTTGCGTGATGTCGGCCGAGCCTTCGCCAAAACCGGAAACTGGAATCGAAGGTGTCATCACCCTCAGCCCCACTCATGGGGGCCCAATTCGCGAGGGCGAAGATTCCTCGCGGCCGCTTCCGAACACGGCATTTATTGTCCGCCAGGGGGACGCGGAAGTGGCCCGGTTCACTTCGGATGACCAGGGGCGTTTTCAGGTGGCCCTCCCACCGGGCGATTATCAGGTTTTGGCGCGCGAACAGAAGCACAAGTTTGGCGGCTGGGGGCCTTTTCCGGTGACGGTGGAGGCCGGTAAAATGACGAAGAAGAACATCGATTGCGATAGCGGGATGCGTTAGCCAGCACGCCTGCAGCTTGTTGTTATGAAAGTCGCAGCCGCCCAGATGTCCTGCGTCCTCGGGGACGTGTCGGCGAATGTGGAAAAGATGCGCGACTTCTGCGCACGGGCGAAAGCAGGCGGCGCAGAACTGATCGTTTTCCCGGAGATGGCCGACACCGGCTACTCGATGCCGGTGATTAAATCCCACGCGCAGAAGTGGAGCGAGGGCGCGGTGCCGGCGCTACGCGAAACCGCGCGCGCGCTTTCGCTTAATATCATCTGCGGACTCTCGGAACGAGAAGGCGACGATATCTTTAATGCGCAGGTGGCCATCGATGCGAGCGGCGAGATCGTCGCGAAATATCGGAAGGCGCATCTCTTTGCCCCGGGGGACGAAGACAAAACATTCCAAGCCGGCCGCGACTTCACGACCTTCGCGCTCGGGCCGTGGCGGGTCGGTTTGAGCATCTGCTACGATCTTCGCTTCCCGGAAATTTACCGGGCGCTGGCTTGCGAACAGGGAGCAAACGTTTTGGTCGTTTCGTCGGCCTGGCCGTTTCCGCGCGTAGAACATCTCCGCGTTCTCGCCACCGCGCGCGCGATCGAAAACCAGAGCTACCTGATCTCGTCGAATCGCATTGGGACGGATGCGGGAGTCAGCTGCTGTGGTTCGTCCGCGATCATCGATCCGGCGGGAATCAGCATCGCCGCCGCCTCGGCCGAGCGCGAGCATTTGCTCATGGCGGAACTCTCGACCGACGTTCTCGAGTCCGTCCGCGGGCGCATGGCGGTATTCGCGCATCGACGGCTGGATTTGTATGGCCGATAATCGCCGGCGATGACAATCGACCGCGCAGAGCTGGACAAATTCTGGCCGGCATTACCCTACTCCGAGTGGCAGGCCACGGCGGAAACGCTGCATCTTTGGACCCAGATTGTGGGCAAAATCCGCTGCACGCTCTCGCCCTGGATTAATCATTCCTGGCACGTGACCCTTTATTTGACGCCGCGCGGCCTAACGACCACTTCGATTCCGCACGGTCGGCACGCCTTTGAGATCCGTTTCGATTTTATCGCGCACGAACTGACGGTGGAGAAAAGCGACGGCGCGCGGCGCGTCTTGCCGCTCCGCGCGCAATCAGTCGCGGAATTCTACGAGACGCTGCTGCGGACGCTGCAAGAGATGGATCTGACCGTGACGATCCATCCGCTGCCTAACGAACTGCCAAATCCGATCCGCTTCGACCAGGATCAGAAGCACCGCAGCTACGACCCGCAGGCCGCCGAGCGTTTCTGGCGCGTGCTTTTACAATGCGATCGCGTTTTCCATCGCTTCCGTTCCCGCTTTTGCGGGAAGTGCAGCCCGGTGCATTTTTTCTGGGGCAGTTTTGATTTAGCCGTCACGCGTTTCTCGGGCCGGGCTGCGCCCATGCATCCGGGGGGCGTGCCGCATTTGTCGGATCGGGTGACCCGCGAGGCCTATTCGCAAGAGGTCAGCAGCCTCGGGTTCTGGCCGGGGAATGCAGAAAATCCTACGCCCATTTTTTACTCCTATGCTTATCCCGAGCCGCCGGGGTTTTCCGGCGCGAAGGTGCTGCCTAAGGCTGCTTCCTACTCGAGCGCGATGCACGAATTCATCCTGCCCTATGAAGACGTGCGCACAGCCTCGTCTCCTGATGAAGTCCTGCTCGATTTCGCCCAAAGCACCTACGAGGCCGCCGCGAAATTAGGCGGCTGGCCAATCGCCGCGCTCGAGGAAGCCAGTCTCCATCCGCCCGTGGCGTTGCCGTAGAATGCTGGTAGTTTTGCATCCCGAGCGATGGCTTTAGAAAACAACACGACGGCGAACTCCGGCGTCCTTCTGCGCGTGCTTGGGATCGGGTTCGGCGTCGCGATTCTAGTCGGCAACACCATCGGCTCCGGCATCCTCCGCGTGCCGGGCGAAGTCGCGGGCCACTTGCCGTCGATCACGCTTTTCCTCGGTGTCTGGATTGCCGGCGGCGTTTACGCGCTCCTCGGTTCGAATGCCGTCGCGGAAGTCGCAGCCATGACTTCGGAATCGGGCGGCTACACCGTCTTCGTGCGGCGCGGGCTGGGACCGTATCTCGGTTTCGTGGCGGGGTGGAGCGACTGGCTATCGACCTGCTCCAGCACCTCTGCGGCCGCTATTTTCATGGCGGAATCGATCAACGTCCTCATGGGCGGCGGCGGACCGAAGACCGCGCTCGTGGCCGCCGCGGTGCTCTTGTTCTTCTCGCTCGTGCAATGGCGCGGCGTGCGCTCCGCCGGCAACACGCAAAACGTCACCACGATTCTCAAGGCGCTCGCATTTCTCGCCTTCGTGGTCGTCTGCTTTTTCTGGAAGGGCGAACGCCCGGGCCCGCCCGCCGAGTTACCGCTCGTGCCGCACGGCATGCCGCTTTTCGTGGCGCTCGTGCTCGCGATGCAGGCGGCCATTTTCGCTTACGATGGTTGGGTCGGGCCCGCGTATTTCGCGGGCGAACTAAAAAATCCGGCGCGCGAATTACCGCGCAGCATTTTCGGCGGCGTGGCGGCGGTGATTGTCATTTATCTGCTCGTGAATCTGGCGCTCCTGCACGTGCTCCCGATCGAGCGGATCGCGAACGATCCCCTGCCCGCCGGCAGTGCCGTCGCGCTCATCTTCGGACCGAGCGGCGAACTGATTTTGCGCGGGCTGGTTGTGCTCGTCCTGCTCAGCGCGATCAACGCCTGGCTGCTCATGTCTTCGCGCGTGTTCTATGCCTTGAGCGGAGCCACAGGCTTCGCCTCCGGACAGCGAGTCAACCGGGGCGGAACCCCAACCATCGCGCTGCTGATCAGCGCGATCGCGACGATCGGGTTCGTCTTGAGCGGCGGCTACGAACGCGTCATCGCGGTCACCGCCTTCCTCTTTGTCGCCAATTACACTTTCACCTATCTGAGCCTTTTCGCATTACGCAGGCGTGAACCGGAAACGCCGCGGCCCTATCGCGCCTGGGGACATCCGTGGACGACCAGTCTCGTCCTGCTCATCTCGATCGGCTTGCTCGTCGGCGCGTTGTTCGCGGACACCTGGAACAGCCTGGCCTCCATACTCCTTCTGCTCCTGAGCTATCCCATCTTCCGCGCCCTCACGAGAGGCGACCGGCAGGCCCCCATCGCAGAGTAATCTCGCAGCGAGGGCGAAAAAGAATGCCGTGGCGTTCATTGGAGGCGGCCCGCCCTCGGGCCGTAGTCTGGTGCCCCGTTGCCTGTTTCAGCGTTGCGCACTCTCCCGATTTCGCCCCAGCCAACGCCTTACGTGAAAGCGTTTTCATGGAAAAGCCCGCCCTCTATTCCTTCCCGCAGCATGAGCAAAAAGACCGAAATCGAAGTCGCCGGAAAGAAACTCACGGTCTCGAATCTCGACAAGGTGCTGTATCCGGCGGCTGGTTTCACGAAAGGCCAGGTCATCGATTATTACATCCGCATCGCGCCCGTCTTACTGCCGCATTTGCAAGAATCGTCCGATCACCCTGAAGCGCTACCCCGATGGCGTGGAGGGCTTCTTCTTCTACGAGAAGCAGTGTCCCTCGCACCGCCCGGGTTGGGTGAAGACGACGGAGGTGCCTTCGCGGCGGGAGGCAGGGAAGATCGACTACTGTTTGATGAACGACCTGCCCGCTCTCGTGTGGGCAGCGAACCTGGCCGACCTGGAACTGCATACCTTTTTACACCGCGCGCCGGCGATTACGCGGCCCACGTCAATCGCGTTCGATCTCGATCCGGGGCCACCGGCCGACATGGTGCGGTGCTGCCGCGTCGGGCTGAGGTTACGGGCGATTTTGGATGAGCTGGGTTTGCAGTCCTTCGCGAAAACTTCCGGCTCCAAAGGTCTGCAAATCTTCGTTCCGCTCAACACCGCGACGAGTTATGAGAAGACGAAGCCATTCGCACATGCGCTGGCTCAGCGAATGGAGCGGGAACATCCCGAAGAAGTCGTCTCGCGCATGCAAAAAGCGCTGCGAAAGGCAAAGTGCTCATCGACTGGAGCCAGAACGATGAGCACAAGACGACGGTGAACGTGTATTCTTTGCGGGCAAAATCGCAGCCGACCGTCTCGACGCCAGTCACGTGGGCGGAAGTGGAAATCGTGGCGAAGAAAGGCGATGCAGACCGCCTCGTCTTCGACAGCGAAGCGGTGCTCAAGCGAGTGGAGAAACACGGCGATTTATTCGCGCCGATGCTGACGCTGAAGCAACGCCTGCCGAGCCTTCGCTCCGTGGCCTGAGTTTCTACTTGAGCAAACGAAGCAGGTCCGATTTCTTCTGCGCGAGCTGGTCCATCGTGCATTGCTCGGGAGACTTTGTCCGGGCCGCCAGCGCAGAAGTTTCGTGCCGTGGCGAAAACGCCCGCCGGTGACGTGGTCGTAGCACACCTCGACGACCAGCGCGGGCTTGAGGGGCTGCCAGGTCGTTTTCTTTGCCGGCGTTCCAACGGCTCGGCCCACCGGGCGCTTTGCCGGTAAAACCCGGCGGCGCGATGAGCTTCTCCAGTTTCTTCGTCAGCGCCGGTCGATCCGCCATGGCGATGCCTGACGTGAAACCGACGTGATGCAGCAACCCCTCCTCGTCGTAAAGGCCAAGCAGGAGCGAGCCCACCACTTCGGTCTTCGCCCCGTAGCGAAACCCGCCCACGACGCAATCCGCACTGCGGAAGTTCTTGATCTTCTGCATCCCATCGCGCTCGCCGGAGCGATAATCGAGATCGCAGGCGCTTGGCGATAATGCCGTCCAACGTCGCGCCGGTTTGCGCGAGCCACTTCTTCGCCTGCGCCAGTTTGGGCGTGGCCGGCGAAAGCCGAATGCTCCCGCCGTCGGGCAAGTACTTCGCCGCAAACTCCTCCAATTTCGCCCGCCGCTCTCTCAGAGGCCGCGGAATAAGGGAGCGGCCATCACCGCCCGCCAGAAGATCGAAAACAATAAAGATGGCTGGGGTTTCCGCCGCCAGCCGCTTCACCCGCGAGGCTGCGGGATGAATGCGTTGGAGCAAGGCATCGAAGGAAAAGCCGTTGCCTTCCGGCACTGCAATCTCTCCATCGAGCACGAAGCTTTTCGCCTTCAATTGAGACAACGCTGCCGCCACTTCCGGAAAGTATCGGCCCAACGGCTGCAAGGACTTCGACTGCAGATCGATCTTCGTCCCCTCGCGAAAAGCCACGCAACGAAAGCCATCCCACTTCGGCTCATACTGCCATTCATTGCCCTCCGGAATTGTATCCACGGAAAGCGCCTCCATCGGCGCGAGTGGTAAGCGGACCTCCAAGTTCATCTCCTTCTTCGCGACCCTACAACGTCTGCCCTATCTGGACTTCCCCAGCGAACAGCGATCGAAAACCAGCTCGTCCTTACGGTTTCAAGACCACCTTGATGCAGCCGTCTTCCTTATCGCGGAAGGTTTTGTAGAGCTCCGGTCCTTCTTCCAGCGGTCGGTTATGCGTGATGATAAAGGACGGATCGATTTCACCGGCGTTGATCTTGTCGAGGAGCGGCTGGGTGTAGCGCTTCATGTGGGTCTGGCCGCTCTTCAAGGTGAGGCCTTTGTTCATAAACGCGCCCATCGGAAGTTTATCGAGCATTCCGGCATAAACCCCGGGCATCGAGACCGTGCCGCCCTTGCGGCAGCAGAAGATCGCTTCGCGCAAGACATGTGCGCGATCCGTCGCCAGGAAGACGGCCGCTTTCGCCTTGTCCATCAGCGCATCGAAACTGCCGGTGCCATGCGCTTCCGCGCCCACCGCATCGATGCAGCGATCCGGCCCGCGGCCGTTCGTCATTTCCTGCAGTCGATCGTAAACGCTGCCGTCGATTTTCTCGAAATTAATCACCTCCGCTTTGCCGTGTTTCTCCGCCATCGCCAGGCGCTCGGGCACGCGATCGATCGCGATCACGCGGCCCGCGCCAAACATCCACGCGCTCTGGATGGCAAACTGCCCCACCGGCCCGCAACCCCACACCGCCACCGTGTCGCCGTCTTCGATGTCGGCATTTTCCGCCGCCATGTAGCCGGTCGGGAAAATGTCCGAGAGGAAGAGCACCTGCTCGTCGGTGAGCGAATCGTTCTCGATCTTCTGCGGGCTCACATCCGCATACGGCACGCGCAGATATTCCGCCTGCCCGCCGGGATAGTGCCCGGTGAGATGCGAGAAACCGAACAAGCCCGCCGGCGCATGGCCCATCATCTTCTCGGCCTTCTCCTTGTCGCGATTCGTCGTGTCGCAGCAGGAGTAAAGTTCCTTCTCGCAGAAGAAACAGGTGCCGCAGGAGATATTAAACGGCACCACCACGCGATCGCCCGCCTTGAAGCGTTTCACGCTCGCGCCCACTTCCTCCACGATCCCCATCGGCTCGTGCCCGAGGATATCGCCCTCTTCCATCATCGGCATATAGCCGTCGAAAAGGTGCAAATCCGAACCGCAGATCGCGGTCGACGTGATCTTCACGATCATGTCGCCCGGTTCCTCGATCTTCGGATCGGGAACCGTGTCGCAACGAACGTCGCCTTTGCCGTGCCAAACCAGTGCTCTCATGTTTTTGTCTTTCT
This sequence comes from uncultured Verrucomicrobiae bacterium, assembly GCA_963762685.1. Classification (GTDB taxonomy): domain Bacteria; phylum Verrucomicrobiota; class Verrucomicrobiia; order Chthoniobacterales; family UBA10450; genus JACCTI01. The sequence continues at coordinate 63,225 of CAVXLV010000001.1, forward strand.
TTTTCCTGTGATTGAACTTCCTCCAAGAAACGCGCTCGCGTTCGATCGCGGATGTCTGCAGATCGCGACCCCGGGCTGGCCCGGCGCGATCGCGCTCGCGTTGACTGTGTTAGCGAAAAAAAGAAAAACCCGGCAGCGGAGTAAACCACTGCCGGGCAGCCAATCCACCGCACCTCCAGGGTGCGCTGGCTCCCGAAAAAACTATCTCGCCGCGTCCGACTCCGTCGCGGCGCGTTCCATTCTCCACAGGATCGGATACGCATCCCGCGGCAGCGCCCAATCCATCGGAATCGCAGAGCATCCTGGCGTAGGGCAACGCGCCCGCAGCGGGCCGCTTCCATCCAGGTAGACCACGATCTGTATCTGGCGACCTGTAAGACGATGCCCACACACCAGACAGCGCCGCGGATCATCCAGCGAACGCCACGGGCGGTGCAGATCCACTTCCTGTAGAGCAGCCAGCTTCTCCGAATCCGTCAGCGATAGGATCAGATCGCCTTCCATGCCCCGAGCATGACAGAACGAGCGCTCGGCCGTATATCGGTCCCCTATCCTAAGGGAGTGTAGGGAAAACTCCGAGGCTCGGAGACCACTTCCTCCTCCGCCCCCGGCACCATCAGCTCATCGCGCCGGCAAACCCACTCATCCGGCTCCGCCCCGCAACCCTCCGTGGGGCAACGCGCCAGCAAGAGACCGGGACCATCCACTCGCACCAGAATCTGAATCTCCCGTCCGTGAAAAAGCCGCCCGCAGCGCGTGCAATGCCGCACATCTTCCAGCGAGTTCCACGGCCGCAACCCATCCAACTGGCGCAGAGCAGCCAGCTTGGCCTCAGACCCTAACGGAAGCAGATGTGTCGTCATTGCCGGGAGAAGCAGCTAGTCGCCGAATGGGCGGGCGGTAAATAGGACAAGACTCTCGTCTCGTCCTACGAGAAAACCCGATGGTGTGCGCGCGGGAATTGCAGCCCCCAGCTTAGCCGCCTCGCCAATAAGTCTGGCGCAACTCTCCCAGACGAAGATCCGGACGGAAGCGCATTCCGACACGCTGTCTGTGCTACGGTGGAAAGATGTCGCTCACGAGCTTCAACGAGGAAAGCTTCTTCACGGCCTTGGCAAATCTCCCGCGACCTTTTCGGCGGGTGGAGGACTTGGGAGTGGCGATGCAGCGTTTGCGAGAGGCGAGACAAGACGACCTGCCGCTGCCGGGTAGCGGGCATACTTTAGCGCGCTGGCGTGCCTTGGCGGCAGTCGGCGCGTGCGATCTTTCGCTGGCCAAGATCTACGAAGGCCACACGGACGCGGTCGCGATCCTGGCGGAGCTGGGCGGCGACCAGCCGGAAGGGCTCGGGGCTGTCTGGGCGGCCGAGCCGCCGCAGGCACGAGTGATGTTTGCCGGCGGGACTCTATCCGGCCGCAAGCTCTGGTGCTCGGGCGCGGCGGTGGTGGGCTACGCGCTGGTTTCGGCCTGGACAGAAAGCGGGGAGCCCATCCTCGTGCGGGTCGCGTTGGACCAGCCCGGCGTGGAAATTGAAAACGGCGGATGGAACGCAGTCGGAATGGCCGCCTCACAGAGCGTGGCGGTTATTTTTCGGCAAGCAGAGGCCGTCGCGGTCGGTGCGCCCGGCGCGTACGTGGCGCGGCCCGGCTTCTGGCAAGGAGGGGCCGGGATCGCGGCGGTGTGGTACGGCGGCGCGGTCGCGATCGGCCAAACACTCGCCAGTTCCAGGAAGCTGGACGAAAACGCACACGCCGCGGCCCATCTCGGTGCCGTCGATTCTGCGCTGCGCGGAACCAAAGCCTTGTTGGTGGAGACGGCGGCGTGGATGGATGCAAACCCGGCCGCGGATGCTTCCGCTCCAGCGTTGCGCCTGCGGGCGAGTGTGGAAATGACGGCGAATGAAGTGCTCCTCCGCACCGGACGCGCGCTCGGCCCCGGCCCGCTGTGTGGCGACGCTCTTCATGCGCAACGCTGCGCGGATTTGCCGGTCTTCCTGCGCCAGAGTCATGCCGAGCACGATTTAGCTGCACTCGGTCGCAGTCTCGCGGGCGATTGGTCTGCGTGGAAATTGTAGGTCTTGAAACTCGCACCTCGGTCAGTCAATGGGAGAAGGCGCTGGCCGCACCGCCGCCCGCTCTGCGGGCATGCGTAGTCATCCCGGCGCGTAACGAAGAGGCAAGAATCGTTCGCTGCCTCGAAGCGCTCGCCCGTCAATGCGACTTAGCCGGCGCTCCGCTTCCTCTGGTCTCTTTCGAGATCATCCTTCTGTTGAATAACTGCGATGACAGCACGGCGCAGATCGCGCGGAAGGTGCGACAGCGTTATCCCGAGCTCCAGCTGCACGTCGCCGAGACGGAATACCGACCGCCGGAGGATCACGTGGGGAAAGCGCGGCAGGCGCTTTTCGAAGCGGCGTCTCGCCGGTTCCGATTCCTGGAACGACCTCGTGGCCTCATCCTATCCATGGATGCCGATTCCAGAGTGAACCCGGACTGGATTGCGCAGAACGAAGCGGAAATCGCGAAAGGCGTCGACGGCGTGGGCGGACGGATTTTGCTGGAGCCAAAAGATCTGGCAGCGCTCCCGCGCGAGGTGCGGAAGTTTTTCCTCCTCGATATCGGTTACCGACGGGCCCTGGAAGAGATGCAAGACCTCTACGCACCGAACCGGCACGACCCTTTCCCGCGGCATCACCAGCATTTCGGCAGCAGCCTGGCGGTGACGGCCAGCGCCTACGAACGCGCGGGCGGAATGCCCCTGCGCCCTTTTCGTGAGGATGTCGCGCTCTATCGCGCGATCGTGGATTCCGGAGGACGCTTCCGGCACAGCGAGAACGTCCGAGTTTACACCTCCGGTCGAATGAAGGGCCGAGCCCACGGGGGATTGGCGGACGCGATCGGATGGTGGAACGCGCAAGTGAAGGCTGCCACGGGCGTCCGAGTGGAATCCGCGACCGCTGCGGAGGCGCGTTTCCGCGCACTGGGATTTTGGTGCCTCGCAAATCCAGGCGCCGTGCCGCCGGCCACGCTCACGACCACGCCCGATGAAGTGTCGCCGGATGAGAGCGCGGACATTCGCACCACGCTCGCTGCCCTGCGTCAGCGTCTGGATTACTTGCGCCGGCTTCCTTTCTTGAAACGCCTCGAAGCCTCTCCCACCACGCTGCCAGCCTCACCCACCCCGAAGCTCGCTTTGGAACTTTCGTCGTGACCATCCCTGTCCCAGAGCACGCTTCCTTGCTGGTCCAACCGGAGCGGCACCCTCTGCATTCCTCTGCCATGGCGGGCGCGCTCGGCACCACCGTCGTCGTCGCACCGCACCCAGACGATGAGTCGTTAGGATGCGGCGGGTTGTTGGCGCTCCTGCAGGAAAACGGAAATGAGGTCAAAGTGATCGTGATGACGGATGGCGCCCGCTCGCATCCGGGATCGAAATCTCATCCGGCGGCGCAGCTCGCCCGGTTGCGCGAGCAAGAGACACTCGATGCTTTGGCGGAGTTGGGAATCCCGGCCGCGGCCGCGATTTTTCTACGCCATCCGGATTGCGGTCTCCCGGCGCTGGCGAGCGCAGGATTCGCGAGTGCGGTCGTCGAACTGGAGAAGATTCTTTTGGAAATAGCCCCGGATACCTTGGTCGTGCCGTGGCGACGCGATCCGCACTGCGATCATGAGGCGACCTGGACCCTCTGGCGCGCCGCCGTGACAAGCTCCCCGCTGGCGCCGCGCTGGCTGGAATATCCGGTCTGGGCCTGGACGCAACCGGAAGCCACCACGGCCCCGCAGCCTAACGAAGGCAACGCCTGGCGGCTCGATATTTCCGCTGTGCTCGCGCGGAAAGCGCGGGCCATCGCGCGTCATCGCTCGCAGCTCGGTGAAATCATCCACGACGATCCCACTGGGTTCTGTCTCGCCCCGGAAATGCTGGCGCACTTTGCGCGCGGATGGGAGCTGTTTCTCGAACCAACCGATGTCTGACCTAACCCCAAAAATCAAGCCGACCTTCAACACGGGCGGATCGCTCGCGCCGGATTATTTCGAACGCCTTTACGAGGCGCGCGCCGATCCGTGGGAGTTTGAAACCAGCGTCTATGAAGCATCGAAATACGCGGCCACGTTGGCGGCCCTGCCGCGCCCGCGCTACGCCCATGCCCTGGAACTCGGCTGTTCCATCGGAGTCTTAACCGAGCGATTGGCCGCGCGGTGTGAGGACCTTTTAGCGACTGACATTTCCGACCGCGCGCTTTCCCAGGCACGCATCCGCTGCGCGAACCTTACCCAAACGCGTTTTGAGAAATGCGACCTGACCCAGGATTTTCCAGCGGGCTCGTTCGATCTCATTCTCGTCTCCGAGGTCGCCTATTACTTTTCCATGGCCGATCTCGAAACGTTGCGCGCGCGGATTGCCGACGCCTTGCTTCCGGGAGGTCACCTGCTTCTAGTGCACTACACCGGCCCCACGAACTACCCGCTCAGCGCCGATGAAGTGCACGATTTTTTCAGCGCTTGGATCGGTCGCAGCTGGCGCTCGTTGCGCAAGACTCGAGCGGATAAATATCGGCTCGACCTTCTGGAGAAAGCTTAAGCCTGATCCATCTGTGAGGCCCGCTTCCGTGGACCCAAAACGCCCTGCACGAGGTAGATCACTCATCTCTCATTGAACGCATATGAGTCGCGCCCGATGCGCCCGATTGGATTGCTGAATTGGCGCAGGAAATCGCGAAGCGTTACGCGCTATAGAGCGATTCCAGTGGTCAAGTCTTCTTTGGTTGATTCGCCGCTGTATTAGAACGAACGGGGAGCGAAATTCCGTGCGTGGCTCCCGAGCGCGAGGGCGCTGTTGCGGTATGATGTGGCGATAAGGGAAGCTTAGCTTCCGGGATGGGTGCATTCCCAAGTGCAACTTGGGAACGAGAGAGAGAAAAAAACGGCGCGTCGGCAGGGATTCACACCTGCGGGAGATCATTGGTGAGATCTCCTCGTTCCCAAGTTGCACTTGGGAACGCACTTGCTCTGGAAGCTGTGCTTCCTCCATCCTGCGATGCATGCGCAGCCGCTACCGCGTGCACGAAAACGATCGCGCGCATTTCGTGACTTCGACGGTCGTCGGGCTGGCTTCCCATCTTCACCCGGGCCGCGCGCTGCGATCTCATCGTGGAAGCGCTCACCTACTGTCAGGCGCACAAAGGCTTGAAGATTTACGCCTGGGTGATTCTGGAAAATCATTTCCACGCCATCCTGGCCGCGCCTGATCTGCCGCGGGTGATGGCCGACTTAAAACGGCATACCGCGCGACGGTTGCTGGAGTCGCTGGAGGAGGAGCGGGCGGAGTGGCTGCTGCGGCAACTGCGCTATGAGCGCGCGGCGCACAAGACCGAGAGCGAGTATCAAGTCTGGCAGGAGGGGTTTCACCCGCAGTCGATTCCGACCGATGCGATCATGCTGCAGAAGCTGGATTATTTGCATGGCAATCCGGTGAAACGCGGGTTGGTCGCGGCGCCGGAGCATTGGGTTTACTCGTCGGCGCATGCGTGGCTCCCGGGAGCGCGGGCGTTGTTGCGGTGTGATGAGTGGCGGTGAGGGAAGCGCAGCTTCTGGGATGGGTGCGTTCCCAAGTGCAACTTGGGAACGAGGAATACGTGGCGACTTGGGAACAGAGGGCTTGCAGCCGCTGGCTGATGATCGCCCGGCCACGAAAATGGCGGGCTGCGTTTCCACTAGGAGCGCGCGGCGGGCGGCGTTACGTTCGACGTGCGCGCGCGGGGCGCGTGAATTTTTTCTGACATGGCTGACTCTCCTGAATCTTTGCTCGATCCTGCTTCTTCTGATGCGCCGCTGGAGTCGAGTCGCGGTGGGGCGGTGCGGCGGCGGGATCCCAAGCAGCCGCTGGCGGTGGTGGGGATGGGGGCTTCGGCCGGTGGGGTGGCAGTGCTGCAGCAATTCTTTGCGGAGATGTCGGCGGAAAGCGGGCTGGCGTTTGTGGTGGTGATGCATCTTTCGCCGGATTACGAGAGCAACCTCGCGGCCATCTTGCAGCAGAAGACGACGATGCCGGTGGAGCAGGTGGCGGGGAGCGTGCAGGTGAAGCCAAACCACGTCTACGTGATCCCTCCGAATCATCAGCTGACCTTCGAGGGGAGCACGCTCCATTTGCAGGAGCCGCAGCAGGCGCCGGGGCGGCGGGTCACGATCGATCTTTTTTTCCGCACGCTGGCGCAGGCCTATGGGCAGCAGGCGGTGGCAATGATTCTTTCGGGCTCGGACTCGGATGGCGTGATCGGGTTAAAACACGTCCGCGCGCAAGGCGGGGTGACGATCGCGCAGGATCCGAACGAGGCGGAGTACGACAGCATGCCGGTGACGGCGATCAGCACGGGGATGGTGGATTGGGTGCTGCCGGTGGCGAAGATGGCGCCGAAGTTGATGGAGTTCGTGCGAAACGAACGCCGGATGACGATTCCGCCGGAGGTGCCGGAAGCCGGGAAGCCGGATGCGAAGGACGCGAACGCTCCGGGCGGCGAGACGGTGGCGAGGGAGACGCGGGAGGTGGAGCACGAGAACGCGATTGTGGAAGTGCTGAAGCATCTGCGCGCGCAGACAGGACATGATTTTGCGCATTACAAACGCGCGACGGTGCTGCGCCGGATCGCGCGCAGGTTGCAGGTGAACTCGCTGGAGAACATCCCGTCGTATCTGAAGTTCCTGCAGCAACACCCGGCGGAATGCCACGCGCTGCTGCAGGATTTGCTCATCGGAGTGACGCATTTTTTCCGGGACCAGGCGGCGTTTGCGGCGCTGGAAGCGCACATCCCGCAGCTTTTCGCGGGGAAGACGCGGGAGGATCAGATTCGCGTCTGGATTGCCGGATGCGCCACGGGGGAGGAGGCGTATTCGCTCGCGATGCTTCTTTGCGAACACGCGGAGCGGCTGTCTCATCCGCCCTCGATCCAGCTCTTCGCCTCGGATGTGGATGAGCACTCGATTCTGGATGCGCGGGCCGGATTATTCCCGACCACGATCGAGGCGGATGTTTCGCAGGAACGGCTGCGGCGATTTTTCCAGCAGGATCACGGGCGCTACCGCGTGCGGAAGGAATTGCGGGAGAAGGTGCTGTTTGCATCGCATAACGTTTTGCGCGATCCGCCGTTTTCCCGGATCGACCTGGTCTCCTGCCGGAATCTGCTGATTTACCTGACCCCTCCGGCGCAGGAGCAGGTCTTCGATATTTTTCACTTCGCGCTGCGGGTGGGCGGGCTGCTTTTTGTGGGCGGCTCGGAGAGCAGTCAAAATGTAGAGTCGCTCTTCTCCGCGGTGGATGCGCCGCATCGGATCTATGTCCGGCGTTCGGTCCCGCGACCGGCGTGGAGGATTCCGATTTTGCCGGGCCCGACGCAGAATCGCCTCGGTCCCCTGCCCGCGCGGGCGCGCACTTTGCCAGCCCTGACTTCGGCGGAGGCGGCCGATGCGAAGAGCGAGGCGCCGGAAGCGCTGCGCGGCCGGCAGGAACGGCGCGCGATCCTCTTCGGCGAACTGCATTTAAAGATGCTGGAGGATTACGGCCCGCCGTCCGTGGTGATTAATGAGAGCCACGACATCGTCCATCTTTCGCAACACGGCGGCCGCTATCTGCAATTCGGCGCGGGCGAGCCGACGGCGGATATCATGACGATGGTGCATCCGGCTTTGCGGATCGAGTTGCGCACGGCGCTCTTTCGCGCGGCGCAGGACGGGGCGCCTTTCACGGCCGCGCCGCAAATGGTGGAGGTCGATCACACCAGCGAGGAAGTGACGATCCAGGTCCGGCCGGTGAAACCGGACGATGCGGCGCAGGGATTTTTCCTCGTGCTCTTCGAGAAAACGGAGACGTCGGCTTCGGCTCCGGGGACGCAGCGCCACGCCGATGTGACGCGCGGATTGGACGATGAGATCCAGTATTTAAAGGAACAACTGAGCGCGACGGTTGAGCAATACGAAGCGGCTAACGAAGAGCTGAAAGCCTCGAACGAAGAACTCCAGGCCTCGAACGAAGAGATGCGTTCGGCGGCGGAGGAATTGGAGACGAGCAAAGAGGAATTGCAGTCGGTTAACGAGGAGTTGAGCACGGTGAACCACGAGCTGAAAAGCAACGTGGAAGAATTGAGCCGGACGAATTCCGATCTGAACAACCTGATGGCCTCGACTGATATCGGGACCATTTTCCTGGACCGGCAGTTACGCATCCAGCGTTTCACGCCCAGCGCGCAGAAGATTTTCAATCTCATCCCGGCGGATCTGGGGCGCCCGCTTTCCGACATTACGCACCAGCTGGTTTACGCCGAGCTGATCCGGGATGCGGAGCAGGTGCTGGATAATCTCTCTGCGGTGGAACGCGAGGTGGAGCGCGATGACGCCAGCTGGTACTCGGTGCGGATCGCGCCCTATCGCACGCAGGAAGATCGCATCGCCGGCGTGGTCGCGACGTTCATCGATATTACGCAGCGCCGGCTGGCGGAGCAGGAACTGCGAGGGATGGCGCAGCAGATGGCGGCGCAGTTGCAGCAGTTCAATTCCGTCATGTCGTCGGTGCCGGATTTTATTTACCAGTTCGATCTGGAGGGGCGGTTTACTTACGTGAGCGAGTCGCTCCTGAAATTTTGGCAAAGGCCGCGGGAGGGGTCGTTAGGGAAAAATTTCCACGAGCTGGGTTACCCGCCGGAATTGGCGGCGCGGTTGCAGGGGCAGATCGCGCAGGTGCTCGAGACGCGCCAACAGCTCAAAGACGAGACGCCCTATTCGAGCACCGTGGGCGAGCGTCTCTACGAATACATTTTCTTCCCGCTTCTGGCGGAGGACGGGAGCGTGACGGGCGTAGGCGGGGTGACGCGTGACATCACGGAGCGCCGGCGATCTCACGAAGCTTTGCGCGAAAGCGAAGAGCGCTTCCGGCAGTTCGCGGAAAACTCGTCGGACGTCTTTTGGATTCTGGACGCGAAAACCATGAGGCTGGAATACGTGAATCCGATTTACGAAAAGATGTTTGGCCAGTCGACCGAGGTCCTACTGCAGGACCGGAAACGACGGCTCGAACTCGTGCTGCCGGAAGATCGGGCCGAGGCGGCGGCGGGATTAACCGACGCGGTTGAGGGAAAAACTTTTGCGCGCAAGTATCGCATCCTGCGACCGACCGACGGCCAGGTGCGCTGGATCCGCGATATTGGTTTTCCCATCGCCGATGAAACCGGCGCGATCACGCGTGTGGCGGGGATGGCGCAGGATGTGACGGAGGAAGAGAGGCACGCGGAGGAGTTGCGCGTGAGCGACGAGCGTTTCCATCTGCTGGTGGAAGGCGCGCCCGATCACGCCATGGTCCTGCTCGATCAGGACGATACCATCACTTTCTGGAGCGCGGGCGCGGAGAAGGTTTTCGGGTGGACTTCCGAGGAAGCGGTGGGCCGCCGGGGGGCACTCATTTTTACCCCGGAGGATCGCGCCGCCGGCCGGGTGGAGACGGAAATGACGATCGCGATGAATGAAGGCGTGGCGCCGGATCGGCGCTGGCATCTTCGGAAAAATGGGAAGCGGGTCTGGATCGATGGCGTGATGCGCCGGTTGGATCATCCGGATGGGACGTTGCGAGGCTTCGCCAAAATCGCGCGCGATGCGACGGACCTGCATGTGGCGGAGGAGAATCTCTTGCGGGCGCGGGACGAAATGGAACAGCGGGTGGTGGAGCGCACGCAGGAGCTGGTGGCGGCAAACAAGGAACTCACTCGCACCATTGCCCAACGTCAGGAACTGGAGCGGGAGTTACTGGAAATCAGCGAGCGGGAGAAGCGCCGCATCGGGGAAGATTTGCACGACATTGTCTGCCAGGAGTTGACTGCGACGGCGCTCTTCCTCAAATCGACCGCCAAAAATGTGGAGGAGGAAAGCCCGACGGCGGCGCAGACCTTGGGCGAAGCGGCGCAGATCGTGAATCGCAACGTCGGTCTGGCGCGTGACCTCGCCCGGGGCTTACAGCCGGCCGACCTAAAGGGCTCGGGGTTAAAAGAAGCGCTGCGCGATCTTTGCGCGCAGGCCGCGGAAACGAGCGAGGTGAAGTGCCACTTCAAGGCGGCGAAGGGCGTGCGCGTGACGGATGATACCGTGGCGTTGCATCTTTACCGCGTCGCGCAGGAAGCGGTGACGAATGCCGTGAAACATTCCGGCGCGAAGAATCTGCTGATCGTGCTCGATAAAAATTCCGAGAACGTCTGCGTGACGGTGCAGGACGATGGCAAGGGCTTCTCGCCCCGTCGCCGCAGCAAAGGATTGGGCCTCCATATCATGCGCTACCGGGCGAACGTGCTCGGCGGCGAATTAAAGATCTCGAAGCGGAAGCGGGGCGGGATGGAGATCACCTGCGTCATTCCGAACCGTCGATGAAAGCGCCCATGCCAGCCTCCAAACGTCGCGGCATCCTCGTGGTGGACGATCATCCACTTTTCCGCAAAGGAGTGGTGCAGATGCTGAGCGCAGAGCGAGACCTGGAAGTGCGGGCCGAGGCCGAGAGCAGCCCGGCAGCACTGGAGGCGATGCGGCGAATACCGGTGGATCTGGCGATCGTCGATATCGGATTGCACGGGAGCACGAATGGCATCGAGTTAACGAAAGCGATTAAAGCCGAGCATCCGCAGACGCCCGTGCTGGTTTTATCGATGCACGACGAGTCGTTATACGCGGATCGTGCGTTGCGGGCCGGGGCGCGGGGTTACCTCATGAAACGCGAGGCGCTCGATTCCGTGATCGCGGCGGTCCGGACGGTATTGAATGGAGACATCTACGTGAGCCCGGCCATGCAGAAGCGCATGATCGCCGAACATGTGGGCGCGAACGGGGAATCGCGTTCCGCGGTGGATCGCCTAACCGACCGGGAGCTGGAGGTGCTCCAGCTGATCGGCGAAGGCCTCGAAGTGCGCGACATCGCGCTCAAGCTGCACGTGAGCGCGAAAACGGTGGAAGCGCACCGGGCACACATAAAAGAAAAGCTCGACCTGAAAAACGCGCGCGAAGTCGCGCGTTTCGCGACGACGTGGGTGACTTCGCAGCGCTAATTCTGCCGCTCCGCGCCGTCCGCTAGATCTTGCTCCGCTGCGCGCGCACGCTGGAGGAAAGCTTCCGCAAGCCCAGCTCCAAACGCGTCTTCACCGTTCCGAGCGGCGTGTGCGTGTGCGAGGCGATTTCCCGATGACTCAAGCCGTTGAAAAAGGATAACTCCAAGGCCTGACGCTGGAACTCTGGAAGCCGATGCATCTCCTTTTCCAGGAAGCGGCGAATGTCCGACGCGGCGTGATCCTCCTCCGTGCAACCCTGCAACCAGCTGCGTGGCTCTGTTTCCACATAAGTCTCAAAACGGTCCTTCGCTCGCGAATAGGCAGCACGTCTCCGCACGCGGTCGATGGCGCGGCGGCGCGCAATCGTGACGAGCCACCCGAGCGGCTTTCCGAGCGCGGCGGAATAGCTTTTTGCCTCACGCCAAATCTGCAACACGCTTTCCTGCAAGACATCCTCCGCTTCGGCCTCGTCTTGCAACACTTGATAAATGACTTTCTTCAACGTCTTCGCGTGCCGCCGATAAAGGGACGCCATACCCGAAGCTTCCTCTTCGGAGATTCTTTGCATGAGGAACTCATCCGAGGGTCCGTCCGCAACACGAAGATCTGATAAGGTGGGTGTGATCATAGTTAGTGAAGTTCCATCTTGTTTGAGGGCGAGGAGGATTCGCGTCCTCGTCCCTGTTTCGCAGATGAAACTCTATGAAACGCATCCGCCCGACAATTGGGGCGCCCCCTACCCGCGCTATAGGATAAATCCCTAAATGAGAGCCCGATACGCGCGCTCCGCGAAGCGCCTCCGAACCGGCGATTTCTGCCGGCGCGACATCCGTTCACAGATCAACTCAGATGATGGCGCACCTACAATCCCGGTGCGATTGCCAGCGCCGCGGCCAACGAAGCAAGGGCGCGCTTACCCGACGGCGGCGATCACCTTGAGCTCGATCGCGATCGGCGTTGGCAGCGCGACTACTTGTACGGTGGTGCGGGTTGGGTTCGGTTTCCCTTCGCCGGCGAAGTACTCCGGATAGATGCGATTGAAGGTCGCAAAATCCTTTTTCATGTCGGTCAGAAAAACCTGCACATCCACGATGTCGTTCCAGCTCGCGCCTGCATCTTCCAACACCAGCCGCACATTTTCGAAAACGGCATGGCACTGTTTTTCGATGTCGTAGCTGACCACGTTGCGTTCCGCATCGAGCGTCACTCCCGGGATTTCCTTGCTCCCCCGCACCCTGGGACCGATCCCGGAGAGGAAAAGTAAATTACCGACGCGTTTGGCGTGCGGAAACGCGCCCACAGGTTCGGCCGCGCGTTTGCTTTCAAAGGATTCACTCATTGGCAGATCATTTCAGCCACGGATTAACACGGATCAAACACGGATAGGGAAGAAGCCAATTCTTCGGGATTCTAAATCCGTGTTTCATCCGTGTTAATCCGTGGCGAAAAAATATGGCTCACCCGCCCGCAATCGCGCCCAGGACAATGAACGGCTCCGTCCCTTTGGTCACCGCGTCTGGCAGCACCGCATCCGGCGAATCGTGCGAGACATCTTCACCGCAGGCAAAGAAGCGCACCATCGGACGTCGTTTCAACGTGCCGTGATCGCGGATCGTCCCGCGCAACATCGGAAACTTCGCTTCCAGTGCATCGAGGACGGTGCGGGGCGTGACGTCTCCCGCGACGTCGAGTGCCACCTCATCCCCCACCCGCGCCAGAGTGCGGAGATGATGCGGCAGGATGACGCGAATCATGGCAGCGTCTGCACTTCGACCGACAAGACAGGCGGCAAATCGCGCACGATCGCCTGCCAGGTATCGCCGCCATTGGCCGAGCAATAAACCTGCCCGCCCGTCGTGCCGAAGTACACTCCGCAATCATCCAGCGTGTCCACGCACATCGCGTCGCGCAGCACATTCACGTAGCAATCCTTCTGCGGCAGGCCATTCGTTAGGGCCTCCCATTCGCCGCCGCCGCTCTTGCTTCGATAAACCCGCAGCTTGCCTTCGAGCGGGAAATGCTCCGAGTCGCTTTTGATCGGCACCACATAAATCGTCTCCGGCTCGTGCGCGTGCACGTCGATCGGGAACCCGAAGTCCGTCGGCAAATTATCGCTCACCTCGTTCCATTTATCGCCCGCGTTATCGCTCCGCATCACGTCCCAATGCTTCTGCATGAAGAGCGTGTCCGGGCGCGACGGATGCAGCGCGATTCGGTGCACGCAGTGCCCCACCTCCGCGTCAGGATCGGGCATGAACTGCGAAACCAACCCGCGGTTGATCGGCTTCCACGTTTGCCCGGCATCATCGCTCCGGAACGCCCCCGCGGCCGAGATCGCCACGTAAAGGCGCTGCGGATTTTTCGGATCGATCAAAATCGTGTGCAGACACATTCCACCCGCGCCCGGCTGCCATTGCGGGCCGGTATGGTGCTGGCGCAGGCCGGATAATTCCGACCACGAAGCGCCGCCATCCTTCGACTCAAACAGCCCCGCATCCTCCACTCCGGCATAGACGTGATTCGGGTCGCCTAACGAAGGCTCGAGATGCCAGACCCGCTTAAATTCCCACGGATGCTGCGTCCCGTCGTACCACATGTGCGTCCCCGGCACGCCATCGTAAACAAACTTGTTGCTCTCACCCTTTGGCATCCCGTGTTCGCCCTGCAAATCCGCCGGACTACTCCCAGGCGTGCTCCAGGTTTTCCCGCCATCATCCGAGCGCTGGATGATCTGCCCAAACCATCCGCTCGATTGCGACGCGTAGATGCGGTTCGGATCAATCGGTGAGCCTTTCAGATGATACATTTCCCAACCGGCGAAATGCGGCCCATCCACTTTCCAATTCTGCCGCTGGCCATCCGCGGTCAAAATAAACGCGCCTTTTCGCGTTCCAACTAAAACTCGAACGCTGCTCATGCCGTCATCCTTAGCGGCCAAAGCGCGCGTCCGGAAGAGGAAAAATGCAGTCCGTCACGCACGCCCCGCAGCGCTCCCCCGTGACGGACGTTTTGACCTGGCTTTACCGCGCGATACAGATGTTCTTCGGCTCCGTGAAAAAGTGGAGTGCTTCGTTGCCGCCTTCGCGGCCGACGCCGCTTTGCTTCATCCCGCCGAAGGGGACGCGCAGATCGCGCACGAGCCAGCAATTCACCCAGACGGTGCCGGTGTGGATCGCCTCGGCCACGCGGTGGGCGCGGCCGAGGTTTTGTGTCCAGACGCTGGAGGCGAGGCCGTATTCGGTATCGTTCGCGTAGCTGAGCACTTCTTCTTCGCTGTCGAACGGCGTGATGGAAATGACCGGGCCGAAGATTTCTTCGCGGTTCGTGCGGCAGCCGACCGGGAGATCGGTGATGACTGTGGGCGGGAAAAAATAGCCGTCCGCGCAACGGTCGTTCACTTTCTCCGGGGCTTCGCCGCCGAGCGCGATCTTGCCGCCCTCTTTCTGCGCGAGGTCGACATAGAATTTCACCTTCTCGAGCTGCGGTTGCGAGACGATGGCGCCCTGATCGGTGCCAGCTTCCAGGGGGTCGCCTTGTTTTAGCTGGCCGGCTTTCGCAACGAAGCGGCTGACGAATTCCTCATACACCGGTCGCTCGACGAAGACGCGCGAGCCGCACAGGCAAACCTGGCCCTGATTGGCGAAGGATGAGCGCAGGCTGCCATTGATCGCGGCGTCGAGATCGGCGTCGGCGAAGATAATGTTGGGATTCTTGCCGCCGAGTTCGAGCGAGACTTTCTTGAACATGGGCGCGCAGGTCTCGGCGACGCGCCGGCCGGTGACGGTGCCGCCGGTGAACGAGATCGTGGCAACTTTCGGATGTGCGGTGATCGCCTGGCCGACGTTCGGCCCGGTGCCGTGCACGATGTTGAGCACGCCCGCCGGCAAGCCCGCTTCACGGCAAATTTCACACAGCAGATACGCCGTCATGGGCGTGAGCTCGCTCGGTTTCGCGACCGCGGTGTTCCCGCAGGCCAGGGCGGGCGCGATTTTCCAACTCAACAAATAGAGCGGCAGATTCCACGGCGAGATCAATCCGCAGATGCCGCGGGGTTGGCGCAGGGTGTAGTTGAACGCTTCGCCATCGGTGACGTGCGCTTCGTTCTCCGTGTGCAAGATGGCGGTGGCGAAGAAACGGAAGTTCGAGGCCGCGCGCGGGATGTCGAGATTGCGTGCGAGCGAGAGCGGTTTGCCAGTATCGATGGATTCGGCGCGCGCCAGCTTTTCCAGGTCGCGCTCGATCAACGAGACGATGCGCAGGAGAATGCGGGAACGATCGGCGGCTGGCGTGCGCGACCACTCTGGGAAAGCCTTCTCGGCCGCGGCGACGGCGCGGGCGACGTCCTGCTCGTCGCTGTCTGGCACGAGCGAATACGGCTTTCCGGTGGCGGGCTCAATGTTGTCGAGATATTGGCCGCCGACCGGCGGGACGAGTTCACCACCGATAAAATTTCGCAGCTTGAGCAAAGGAGTATCCACGGGGCACTTGAATAGCAGGAGACGTTTGTCTTCGCCAGCGCGTAGCGCAATATCCAAAGGTGGAAACGCCTGCGCGAACTTTGCCCGCGGTCAGTATCGTAACCGTCACGTTCGACACCTATTTCTTCCTGCGGTTGCTGGTGGAAAAGGTGCGCGAATTCATCGGTCAACGGGAGTACGAGATCATCGTGGTGGATCGCGGAAGCCGCGACGGGACGCTGGAGTGGTGCGCGGAGCAGCCAGACGTGAAGGTGGTAAAGGTCCCGCAAAAACGCGCCAATCATGAGCATGGGAAGGCGGCGGAGCGCGGCATGGCGACCGCGCGCTATGAGATCATCGCGTTTCTGGATTCGGACGCGCATCCGATTGAGGCAGGTTGGTTAACTCGGACGGCGGATCTGCTGAGCGACGAGTGCCGGCTGGCCGGGCCGAAAGTGGTCGGCAAGCATCGCGGCAATCCTTTTGAATGGTATGTGCACCCGCATTTCATGGTCTTCTTCAAAGCGGATCTCGGCGGCGATGTGATCCTGCACAAGCTGCGCGGCGAGACGACGGACACGGGTGAGGAAGCGACCATTCGGCTGCTGGAACGAGGCAAAACCATCGAGGCGCTCCCGCTGGAATCGTGTTCCAGCCTGGCGTCGGAACATCCGCATGCTGCTTATCGACGCTTCGCCTTTGGGCATCCGCATTTCCCGACCATCAGCGGCGGCGTTTTCCACGCCTGGTATGGCACACGCTTGAAAAAAGACGCCAAGGTTGTGCGCGAAGAAACGCAGAACACGATCACAAATACCGCTTACCAAGGGCCGGTGGTGGCGGCGCTGCGGCAGTTCTATTCGTTAGGCTATTGAGGCGCGCGGGCCGGTTCGTCCAACTCTTCCACGATCGCCTGCGCCGCCGTCAGACTGGCGCCGTCTTCGCCCAGAGACGTGATGGTTCGATCAAACTCGGAGACGAGCGCGTCCCGCGCGGATTGGTCACGCAGCAACTGCAGCGCAGCCTTCGCGATCGCGCGCGGATCGGCGCGGTGCTGGATAAATTCCGGCACCACTTCGCGGCCCGCGAGCACGTTCGGCATGCCGAGATATTTCACCTTTACCACCATGCGTGCGGCCAGATAGGTGAGCCAGGCCACACGATAAACGAGGACGAACGGCAGCCGAAAATAGGCAGCCTGAAGGGTGGCGGTGCCCGAGGCGATGATGCCCACGTTGGCACGCTGCATGGCCGCTTCCGCCTGCCCGATGGTGATCTGGACCGAGCTTTCCGGCAGGCGCGATTCGCGCACCCGCCGTTCGACTTCCCGCGAAAATGAGGCCGAAGCCGAGGCGATTTCGAATCGCATCTGCGGCATTGCGTGCTGGATGTGTTCCGCCGCGCGAATCATTACCGGTAAAATCTTCCGCACCTCCCGCCAGCGGCTCCCGGGCAGGAGCGCGACCAGATCCGCTTGTCGTTCTTCTGTTCCCGCGCTGGCGCCGAGCGCTTCGATCATCGGATGCCCGACAAACACGGTGCGCAGGCCGGATTGATTGTAGAGATCCGCTTCGAAAGGGAAGATGCAGAGCATCAGATCGAGCCACTCCGCCATCTTCGGAATGCGCCGGCGATTCCAGGCCCAGACTTGCGGGCTGATGTAATAGATGATTTTCAGCGCCGGCATTTGCCGCCGGAGCGCGCGGGCCAGGCGCAGGTTGAAACCGGGATAATCGATCAGCACCACCGCATCGATCCGCTGTTCCCGGATGTAGCGCAGCGACGCCGCAAACTGCCGCCGAAAGTAGCGGTATTTTTTCAGCACTTCCCAGAGCCCGAGCACCGCGGAGTGGCGGCTCCAATCGAGAAAATCTCCGCCTGCCATCGCTTTCATGCGCGGCCCACCGCGCCCAGTGAAAACCGTCTCGGGCTGGAGGTTGCGCAGAGCCGCCATCAAGGCCGCGCCATGCGTGTCACCGCTGGCTTCGCCCGCGACGAAGTAAAGACGCTTAGACACCACGCGCGGAATCGATGCGCTTCGTAATCTCGATTGCCAGCTCCAGAGCGGCCGTGGCTTGGAAGCCCGAAACGCGCGGCGTGTCGCCCGTAGAGGCGCATTCCAGGAACGAGGCGAGTTGACCTTTCAGCGGTTCCTCCGGCTCGATCGCGACGTCTTCTTTCGTGATGCCAGTGGCGGAGCGACGATAAATTTCTCCGGTCTGCGTCTGGTAATCGAGCGAGAGATAAGCGTCCTCCTGAAAAACGCGAATCTTGCGCATGCGCTCGGGACTGATGCGACTCGAAGTGATGTTCGCGATGCAGCCGTTTTCGAAACGCAGCCGCGCATTCGCAATATCCTCGCCGCGACTCAAGACGGGCACGCCCACGGCATCGATCGTCTGCACGGGCGAACGCACCAGATGCAGAATGATTTCGAGATCGTGGATCATGAGATCGAGCACCACGCCGATATCCGTGCTGCGATTCGGATACGGCGAGAGCCGATGAGCCTCGATAAAACGCGGACGCGTGAGGCGTTCTTCCAGCGCGCTGAGGACAGGATTGAAACGCTCCACATGCCCCACTTGCAAAACCAGCCCCCGCTTCGACGCCAAATTGGCGAGCGTGGCCGCGTGCTCTGGACTCTCCGCGATCGGTTTTTCGACCAGCAGATGTTTCCCGTGCTCGAGGAGCGTGCGCGCGATTTCGAAGTGCGTGCTCGTGGGCGTGGAGACGGAGGCGGCATCCACTTGCGCGGCGAATTCCTCCAGCGAATGCACCGCCGCCACCCGTACTCCTTCGCCAACGCTTCCGCCTTCTCGCGATCGGTATCGTAAATGGCAGTAAAGGTCGCCGCCGATTGCGCCGCATAGAGCCGCGCGTGATTTTTTCCGATGTGACCAACCCCGACGACTCCGACTCGTATTTTGTTCATGAGGCTGTGACCGCGTCCGCATTTTCCTGTTCCAGAAACCATCGGTAAGTGCGCGCGATTCCCTCGCGCAAAGGCATGCGCGCCTGCCAACCGAGCGCGTGCAGCCGCGAGACATCGAGCAATTTTCGCGGCGTGCCATCCGGCTTCGTGGCATCGAACGCGAGCCGACCGGTGAATCCTACGACCTCGCAAATAAGTTCCGCCAATTCGCGGATGGAGACATCTTCGCCACAGCCGACATTTATGATCTCCGGCGAATCGTAGTTTCGCAGCAGGAACAAGCAGGCATCAGCCAGATCGTCCACGTGCAGGAATTCTCGCCGCGGCGAGCCCGTGCCCCACACCACCAGCTCGCTCGCGCCGCTTGTCTTCGCTTCGTGCGCTTTGCGCAAAAGAGCCGGCAGCACGTGCGAGGAAGCCAGATTAAAGTTGTCATTCGGGCCGTAAAGATTGGTCGGCATCGCGGAGAGGAAGGTCGCGCCATACTCGGTCGCGTAGGCCTGGCAGAGCTTAATCCCGGCGATCTTGGCGATGGCGTAAGCTTCGTTCGTCGGCTCCAAGGCACCGGTCAGGAGCGCACTTTCCGGGATCGGTTGCGGCGCGTGCTTCGGATAAATGCACGAGCTGCCGAGGAAGAGCAGCTTGCGCACGCCGTGGGTGTGCGCGGCGCTGATGACGTTGTTTTGCAGGCGCAGATTTTCCAGGAGGAATTCTACTGGTTGCTCGCTGTTGGCCTTGATCCCACCGACCCGCGCGGCCGCCACCACCACCACCGTGGGCTTCTCCGCCGCAAAAAACGCCTCCACAGCGGGCGTGTTGGCCAGATCTAGTTCCGTGCGATTGCGCGTCAGGACCTGGCTAAATCCTTCCGCGTGCAGTTTCCGGAGCAGCGCGCTCCCGACGAGACCGCGATGTCCCGCCACAAATATTTTGTCTGTTTTGTCCATTGGGGCCGCTGCGCGATTACCATTTTCTTTTTTCGGGCCTTACGCAATCCTCACTTCGTGGCCCAGCGCGAATCGAGACTTCCCGTCCAAAAAACCTACAAGCTCTACCTCGGCGGAAAATTCGTGCGGAGCGAGAGCGGCCGCGTAGCTCCGGCGCTCGACTTTAAAAAAACGGTGCTGGCACAATACGCCCGCGCTTCGCGGAAGGATTTGCGTGATGCGGTGGTCGCGGCCCGGAGCGCTTTTCCGGGCTGGGCTAAACAAAGCGCCTACCTTCGCGGCCAGATTCTTTACCGCGCGGCGGAGATGCTGGAGATGCGGCGCGGCGAACTCGAATCCGAACTGGAACGCGCCCAAGGTTCCAGCCTCTTCCGAAAAAACGACGAGACCACCCTCGCGATCGATCGCCTGGTTCATTACGCCGGCTGGACGGATAAATACGGCCAGCTTTTCAGCACCGTGAACCCGGTCGCCAGTTCGCATTTTAATTTCACCATGCCCGAGCCGACCGGCGTGGTGACGGTGCTTTGTCCCGACGAGCCCTCACTCCTCGCCCTGGTCTCGCTCGTCGCGCCCGTGGTTCTTGCGGGCAATACGGCGGTCGTGGTTCCCTCTCCCACGCAACCGCTCGCCGCGCTCACTTTTGCCGAGATCATCGCCACGAGCGATCTGCCGGGCGGCGTGATCAATATCCTCTCGGGCGAGCGGGCTGAGCTAGCGCCGTACATCGCCAGTCACATGGACATCAACGCCATCATTGACGGTTCCGGAGACGAAAAAATCGCGCGCGAATTGCAACGCGGCGGCGAGTTTAACGTCAAGCGTTATGCCGCCCGCAACCTGACTGCGGCGGAGTGGCGCGGCGCCGCGGCGGAGAATCCTTACTGGATCCTCGACAGCGTGGAAATGAAGACCGCGTGGCATCCCATCGGCCTCTAGTTCGCCGTGCGTGCGCTCCTTCTGATCCTCGATAGCGCCGGGATTGGGAACGCTTTTGACGCCGATCGTTACGGCGATGCCGGCGCGAATACGCTCGGCCATATCCTGGCCGAAACTCCCGCTTTACGATTGCCCAATCTGGACTCGTTAGGCCTCTCCGTTGTTTTGGGCCATCAACAAACGGAGCCACCTTTACGCGCCAGTCACGGACGGATGCAGCCGCGTTCCGCCGGTAAGGATACCACCACCGGGCACTGGGAATTAGCCGGTATTATTCTGGAAGAACCATTCGCCGTCTTCGAACATTTCCCTGCTCACCTCGTGCAAAAGATCGAGCGCGAAGCCGGCGTGCGCTTCCTCGGCAACTACGCCCGCAGCGGCACCACCATCCTGGAAGAACTCGGCGCGGAACATCTGCGCACGGGCAAGCCCATCCTCTACACCTCCGCTGATTCCGTTCTGCAAATCGCCGCCCATGAAGACGTGCTGCCCATCCAGCGCCTCTACGAAATTTGCGAAGTCGCCCGCGCCCACGCCGATCCGGCTCGCATCGGGCGCGTCATTGCGCGTCCGTTCGACGGTGCGCCGGGAAGTTTCCGGCGGACAGCGCGGCGGCATGATTATTCCATGACGCCACCGCGCAACGTGCTCAACGCGCTCAGCGAAAGTGGCGCCGAAGTGATCGGCGTCGGCAAAATAGCCGACATCTTTGCCAATGAAGGCGTCACGCAATCGTTCCCGACCGCCTCGAACGACGAAGGTATGGAGCGCATTGAAGCGCTTTGGCCTGAATTGGAAAACGGTCTCCTCTTCGCCAACCTGGTTGATTTCGACATGCTTTACGGTCATCGACGCGATGTCGCCGGGTACGGCCGCGCCCTTGCGGAATTCGATCGCTGGCTCGGCCATTTCCTCGAGTCGGTAAAGCCGGACGATCTCGTCATAATCACCGCCGATCACGGGAACGACCCGACCTTTCGCGGGACCGATCACACGCGCGAGCAGGTTCCGTTATTCCTGCTTCATCGCGAAGAGGTTCGTGATCTCGGCACGCGCGCCACTTTTGCCGACGTCGCCGCCACTCTCGCTGCCTATTTTCGACTCTCCACGCCATGGCCCGTGGGTTGCTCCATCTTGTGACGCCACCCATGCATATCCCTTCCCTGATCGAGAAAAAACGCGACGGCCATGAACTGACCGCGGAGGAAATTGGCGAGTTGATCGAGGGTTTTACTGCTGGCGAGGTGGCCGATTACCAGATGAGCGCCTGGGCCATGGCCGTCTTTTTCCGCGGGATGACGCCGCGCGAGACGCAGCAACTCACCACCGCCATGATGGAGAGCGGGAGCGTGCTCTCATATCCACCTGGATCCCCGCCGCGAGTGGACAAACATTCCACCGGCGGCGTGGGCGATAAGATTTCCCTCATCCTCGCCCCACTGCTCGCCTGCGAGCCATTATGGGTGCCGATGATCTCCGGCCGCGGCCTTGGGCTCACCGGCGGCACGCTGGATAAATTGGAAAGCATCCCGGGCTTCAACGTCCACCTCGACGAAACCCGCGCCCTCCAGCAGCTCGAAGAAATCGGCCTCTTCATGATCGGCCAGACCGCCGACCTCTGCCCCGCCGACAAAAAGCTCTACGCCCTGCGCGACGTCACCGGCACTGTCCCTTCGCAGCCGCTCATCGTGGCCAGCATCATGAGCAAGAAGCTCGCGGAAAGCCTCGACCGCCTCGTGCTCGACGTGAAATTCGGCCGAGGCGCGTTCATGAAAACCCGCGCCGAAGCGGAGCAACTCGCCGCCGCCATGTGCGAAGTCGGCCAGCTCATGGGCGTCCAGACCACCCACCTGCTCAGCCCCATGGACGAACCCCTCGGCCGCGCCGTCGGCAACGCCCTCGAAGTCGCCGAATGCGTCGAGATTTTGCAAGGTCGCGGCCCGCAGGACGTCATCGACCTCACCCTCGATCTCGCCGAAAAAGTCTCCGCCATTCCGCGCGCGACGCTGGCGCAACATCTCCAGGACGGCACCGCCTGGAAAAAGTTCGTCGCTCTCGTTTACGCGCAAGACGGGGACGCCACCGCTCTGGAAAAGATCACCGAGGTGCACCGCGCCCCATTCATCCATCCCTTCCCCGCCCCGGCAGCCGGCGTCGTCCAGAAAATGGACGCTGAAATCATCGGGCGCGCCTCCGTTCTCCTTGGCGGCGGCCGCACGAACCTCGACGACGAGATCGACTTCGCGGTCGGCTTTTCCGAAATAAGAAAAGTCGGCGAAACGGTGGAAGCGGGCGAGCCGCTGTTTTTCGTTCATGCCGGGAGTGAGCCCGACCTCGCGGATGTTTTCCAGCTGCTGCGCGATGCCGCGGCCATCAGCTCCTAGTTTCACCGCGAGCGGAGGGGCATTTGGCCTTGTGAAAAAACGGACGGCTGCGTTGAATTCGGTTCTTATGCGTCGTGTCCTTGTCTTGTTCCTGCTCGCGCATGTCGTGACCGCGGGCGCGCGCGAGCCGGTCATTTCGCCCTCGCCGCTACCGTCAGCGTCCCCCGCCTCGCCGCTTGCGACATTTATCCCGTGGCTGCTGGAGGAGAAAGAAGCGCTCAGCCATCTGGCCTTCAATGAGGTCATTTTTCACGCGACCGGCAAGAAGGTCCTCGCGATTGATCGGGGGAATGAAACGGATCAGCGCGTCCTGAAACAGATCGGCGAGACGTTGGATACCGTGGTGGCGAAGATGAACGCGCCCGATTCCCCGGTCCAAAGCGCGGGCCGGATTAACGAGGTCAGCAGCGCCTTCGAGGATATGATCCGCGAACTACTGGATGCCGCACCCGGACTTTCCTGCGATTTCCCGAAGACGACGGCCGGCCGCGTGCAGCGCTCGGGTTATCCCGATCTGCGACTGGTGGATGATGCCAGCGGACGCGTCTATTACCTCGATCCGAAGCTCTTTGCCGGGAAGAGCCGCGCGAGCAGTTTCCGCACGTTTTACTACGAACCGAAAGGGTCCACGAACAAGGTGCAGGACGATGCGGTGCACCTGATTCTAGGTTTTGAACACGAGCCACGGAACGCTGGGCACTGGGAATTCACGCGCTGGGACATCGTGGATCTCGCGAATTTTTCGGTGAAGCTGAAAGCGGAATTCCAGGGCAACAATCGCGACATGTATCAGCCGGAGGCAATCGTGGGCTCCAGCGCGGAGGAATAATCCCCAAGGATTTCGCGTTGCCCGTAGGCGTGGCGGCGGCAATGGTAAGGCATGCTCGCGGAAGCACCTCCAGCCTTTGAGTTTGATACGATCGATGATGTCCTGGGCGACATCGCGAAGGGAAAAATCGTGATCGTGACCGACGATGAAGATCGCGAGAACGAAGGCGATCTCGTGCTCGCGGCGGAGAAGGCGACGCCGGAGACGATCAATTTCATGGCCATGCATGGGCGCGGCTTGATCTGCGTGCCGGTAGCGAGCGAGCGCGCGGACCAACTGGGCTTGCAACGGATGGTGGCGCAGAACCGTGAGATGTATCGCACGGACTTCACCGTCTCGGTGGATGCGGCGCGCGGCGTGACCACAGGCATCAGCGCACACGATCGCGCGGCCACGATTCAAACGATCGCAGACCCGGCGTCGGTGCCGGAGGATTTGGTGCAACCCGGACACATCTTTCCGTTGCGCGCAAAAGACGGCGGTGTCTTGCGGCGTGCGGGGCACACAGAAGCGGCGGTGGATTTGGCGCGGCTGGCGGGCTTGCAGCCAGCGGGCGTGCTCTGCGAAATCCTGCACGATGACGGAACGATGGCGCGCCTGCCCGAGCTGATGGAGTTCCGCAAGAAACACGGGCTGCGCATTTGCACGATCCAAAGCCTGATCGCGCATCGGCGCGTGCGGGAGAAGTTAATCGAGCGCGAGCAGGTCGTGAAATTGCCGACGGAATACGGCGACTTCGATCTGCATCTTTATCATTCCAAATTAGACGGCGCGCATCATCTCGCGCTGGTGAAAGGAACGATCTCGGAAGACCAGCCGGTTCTCGTGCGCGTGCACAGCGAGTGTCTGACCGGCGACGTCTTCGGCTCGCGCCGCTGCGATTGTGGGAACCAGCTCCACGCGGCGCTGCAACAGATCTCGGACGAAGGAAATGGCGTCCTCGTTTACATGCGCCAGGAAGGCCGTGGCATCGGGCTCGCGGCCAAGATTCACGCTTACAAATTACAGGAAGAAGGTCTCGATACGGTGGAGGCGAATGTGAAGCTCGGCTTCGGCAGCGATCTCCGCGATTACGGATTGGGCGCGCAGATCTTGTTCGATCTCGGCGTGCGGAAATTTCGTTTCCTAACGAATAATCCCAAGAAAGTCGTCGGCTTGGAAGGCTATGGCATCCAGATGGTCGAGCAGGTGCCAATCCGGAGCGAAGCGAATCCGCACAACGCGAAATACCTGGAAACCAAGCGCGTGAAAATGGGGCACTTGCTTTAGCGGAGCTGGTTCCATTCGCCCATGTCCAACGCCCTTCCGCCGCGCCCGCGCCTTTCGGTGACGAAACGCAACTTCACGCTCGTCGCGAGCAAGTTTAACGCGACCTACGTGCAGGGGCTGGTTAATCACGCCACCGAGGAACTGCGGTCGCTCGTCCCGGGAGCCGTTCTTACTTTGCATCAAGTGCCGGGAGCGTTTGAGATTCCGATCGTTGTGCGCGAAGTGGCCCGCCAGAAAACAGCCGACGCCATCCTCGCCATCGGCGTGATCATCCGAGGCAGCACCAATCACGCGGAACACCTCAGCCATTCCGTCACGAATGCACTCCAGCAGATCGCGCTCGAATTTGGCATCCCGGTAATCAATGCCGTCCTCGGCATGGAAAACGAAGACCAGGCGCGTGAGCGTTGCCTGGAGAAAGAAATCAATCGCGGGATCGAAGCCGCGCGCGCCGCGGTCGAAATCAGCAGCGTGATGGCCGAATTGCGGCCAAAGTAAGGCGTATGGGAAAACGTCGCATGGCACGGCAGGCTGCCGTCCAATTTCACTTCTGGCGTGACCTGCATGGCGACGGTGCGCCTGAGAAGATGGACGATTTTTGGGAATTCTGTCCGGCGAAACCAAACGTGCGCGAGTTCGCCCAGCCGCTCATCGACGGCATGGTCGCGCACCTTCCAGAGATCGACGAGCGCATCGGGCGCTACGCGGAAAATTTCAATCTGCACCGCATCGCGCCGGTCGATCGCAATGTGCTCCGGCTGGCTATTTACGAAATGCTGCACCGCGATGACATCCCGCCGGTGGTCTCGATTAACGAGGCGATCGAACTGGCGAAGACCTTCGGCGGACCGGACTCGGGGAGATTCGTCAACGGCATTCTCGATCGGGTGAAAGGCGACCTGACCCGCTCGCTCCGCGAGGCCACTTCAAACGAAACTCCCGCGGCTTAAGCGCGTCTCGCCGACTTACTCGGCTGAGCGCAAGCGTGGCAGTAATTGCTCCAGAATCGCGCCGACTGATTCTTCCACCGTCTGCTCCGCGGTGCGGACGGTGATTTCGGCGCTGTCGGGTGCTTCGTAAGGAGCGTCGATGCCCGTAAAATCTCGAATCTTCCCGGCGCGCGCTTTTTTATACAGATCTTTCGGATCGCGCTCTTCGCAGACGCCTAACGGGGCATCGACAAAGACCTCGATAAAGTCGGCTTTTGATTCCAGCGCGATCTCACGCGCCCGCGTCCGATCGGCGCGATACGGCGAGATGAAAGCGGTGATGGCCACGGCGCCGCTGTCAGCCAGCAACTTCGCCACTTCACTGACGCGTCGGATGTTCTCCTCCCGGTCCGCAGGCGAGAAGCCGAGGTTGGAATTAAGGCCGTGCCGGATGTTATCGCCATCGAGCACGTAGGTGTGCATGCCGCGGGCGAAGAGTTCACCCTCCAGCGCTTGCGCGATGGTGGATTTCCCAGCGCCGGAGAGTCCGGTAAGCCAAACCACGGCCCCCCGATGGCCATTTTGCAGCGCGCGTTTTTGCGCAGTGATCTTCCCTTCGCTCCAGAAGATATTCTTGCTCTTCACTTCGGAGCGGTTGGTATAAACCCCGCCGAACACGATCCCGCCGCCGCTAATTTTCCCATCGAGCACGACGACAAAGCGGCCGAGCGTGGGGACGCGATTGTGATTATCGAAAACAAGCGGCGCGCGTGATTGCAAAGTCACGCGACCGACTTGGTTGCGCTCGACCTGCGCGGCCTCGCCGCTGGTCACGGCGAGGCTGGAAGAGTCCATCACTTCCTCGATACTCACGAGCTGACAGGGCACTTCCTGCGTGCCGAGGCGGATGGCACAGTGCGCGTCTTTGCGCAGAGGTTTTTCAGCGAGCCAGAAGATGTCGGCGCGAAAACGGTTGGCCTGGATAGGCGTGTCCTGCAGATGCGAAGCAACGTAACCGCGCTCCACGAAAATTTGCTCCTGTAAGGTGATCCCGACCGAATCGCCGGCGATCGCTTCCAGGCGCGGCGGCGCGTTCCAAGTCTCGATGCTGGCGACGACGGCCGTTTTGTTGGCGGGTGAGAAAACGAGCTCGTCGCCCACCCTCAAGGTGCCGCTCTCGATGCGCCCGGCGACGATGCGGCGCTCATCGAATCGATAAACATCCTGGACGCAAAGGCGAAGCGGTTGCAGCACCGGCGGCGGCGGCAGTTCCAGTTGATCCAGCGCCTCGATTACGGTTGGCCCTTCAAACCAACCGAGCACGTTAGCTTGGCGTTGCGCCACGTTTGCACCCGCGCGCGCCGCGGCCGGAACGAAGAGGCGCGCGGCCAGCCCAAGCGATTGCAGGAAGATGCGATACTCGCGCTCGATCTCGTCGAACGTCGCCTGCGCATAGCCAACCAAATCCATTTTGTTCACGACCACGACGATCTGCTGGACGCCGAGCAGGCTGAGCAAGTAGGCGTGCCGACGGCTTTGCTCGCGCACGCCCTCATTCGCCGCGACCACGAGGATGGCCGCATCAGCGCTGGCTGCGCCGGTAATCATGTTCTTGAGAAATTCTTTGTGACCGGGCGCGTCGATGATGACATAGGGTCGGCGCGCGGTTCGAAACGGAATCTGCGTGGTATCGATCGTGATGTTCTGTTCCTGTTCTTCCAGGAGAGCATCGAGCAAAAACGCGTATTCGAATTCCATCCCCTCCGCGGTGCAAGCCTGCCGGATGGCTTCGAGTTTTCCCTCTGGGAGCGAGTCCGTGTCGTGCAGGATGCGACCGATGAGGGTGGATTTCCCGTGGTCCACATGGCCGACAAAGACGACTTTCAGGCGAGCCGACTCGGGCGAAAACGCAGAGCCAAGATCGGGAACTGACGAAGGGGAAGATGTGGTCATGCCTGCGCGTTTCTTCGGGCCAAATTGGATGTCGGAAATGGGCGCGGCGACGCCTCGCAACCAGACGTTGTGATCAATTCGACGATCTACTCGTGCAACCGCGTGGGCGTGGGCTTGATCTCGAAGTTGTCCGAGTTCATGACGCGCTCCACAAAACCGGTGTCGTAATTGCCGGCGCGGAAGTCGGCGTTGCGCATCATGGCGCTGTGGAATGGAACCGTGGTTTTGATGCCGGTGACGTAATACTCGTCGAGCGCGCGGCGCATGCGGTCGATGCACGCTTCGCGCGTGGCAGCGACGGTGATGAGCTTGGCGATCATGGAATCGTAATACGGCGGGACAACGTAGCCGGTGTAAGCGTGGGAATCGATCCGCACGCCGCGCCCGCCGGGCGCATAGTAGAAGGCGATTTTGCCGGGCGAGGGCTGGAAATTCTTCTCCGGATCCTCCGCGTTAATGCGGCACTGGATGGCGTGCGAGCGCGGAACGGCATTGGCTACGTGCGGCGAGAGATGTTCGCCCGCGGCGATCTTGATTTGCTCCTTCACCAGATCGCAGCCGTAAACTTCCTCGGTGATGGTGTGCTCCACCTGGATGCGAGTGTTCATTTCGATGAAGTAGTAATGCCCGGCGGCATCGACCAGGAACTCCATCGTGCCCGCGTTTTCGTAGCCGACAGATTGGGCGAGCTTGACTGCGGCCGCGCCCATCTTTTTCCGCAGAGCCGGCGTGAGAAGCGGTGAAGGACATTCCTCGATCACCTTCTGGTTGCGGCGCTGGATGGAGCAATCGCGTTCGCCCAGATGGACCGTTTTGCCGTAGCTATCGGCGATGATCTGAAACTCGATGTGGTGCGGGTTAACGATGAGTTTCTCGATGTAAACGTCGCCGTTGCCAAAAGCCTTTTCGGCTTCAGTTTTCGCCGCGTGAAACATCGGCAGAAGGCTGGCCTCGTTATGCGAAGCACGCATGCCGCGTCCGCCGCCGCCGGCGACGGCTTTAATCATAACGGGGAAGCCGAACTTCTTCGCGACCTTGATCGCCTCCTCTTCAGTCTCCACGATGCCGTCGCTGCCCGGGGTAACGGAGACACCGGCTTTGCGCGCGGAGGCGCGGGCGGAGTTTTTGTCGCCCATGGCGCGCATGGCGGCCGGCGACGGACCGATAAACTTGATCTGGCAGCTGCCGCAAACTTCGGCGAAGTGCGCGTTCTCGGCCAGGAAGCCATAACCCGGATGAATCGCATCCACGTCGCCGACTTCCGCCGCGCTCATGATGCGATCGATCCTGAGATAGCTTTCGGAGCTGGGCGCGGCGCCAATGCAGATGGCTTCGTCGGCTAATTGAACGTGA
Organism: uncultured Verrucomicrobiae bacterium; assembly: GCA_963762685.1. Classification (GTDB taxonomy): domain Bacteria; phylum Verrucomicrobiota; class Verrucomicrobiia; order Chthoniobacterales; family UBA10450; genus JACCTI01. The sequence goes on from CAVXLV010000001.1 coordinate 92,288, forward strand.
AGAGAATCAACGTCTGCCTCCGAATAAACCGCGAGAGTGCGAACTCCCAATTCCTTGCAGGCGCGGATGACGCGGAGCGCTATTTCGCCGCGGTTTGCGATGAGGATTTTCTCAAACATAAAGTGCGCCGGCCGACCGGCCAGCTGAGAACAAAATTACGCAAGCGGGACCCTGGCCCTACTTTACCCGGAAGAGCACCTGCCCGAATTGCACCGGCTTGCCATTTTCCGCCACCACTTCCACGATCTCGCCGCTCACTTCCGCTTTGATCTCGTTCATGACTTTCATGGCTTCGATGATGCAGACGACGCTCTCTTCCGTGACCTTTTTCCCGATGTCGGTAAAGAGGGGCGAATCCGGTGAAGCGGCTCGGTAAAAGGTACCGACCATGGGCGAAACAACGTCGCGTAAATTCGCGCTCGGAGCAGGCGCCGGAGCCGCCGGAGCCGGCGCGGGCGCAGTGGCGGGGCCACTGGGGGCCGAGGCGAACGGAGCCGGTGCAGCGGGGGCAGGTAAAAAGGAAGTTTGCTCTCCCGCACCTTTTTGCAGCTTCAGTTTGAAGCCGTCTTTCTCCATCTGAAAAACGGAAAGGTCGTTCCGCTTCATCAGGTCGATGATGGCTTTGATATCTTTGAGTTCCATCGATTTTTTCCCGGTAGTGCCCGGGCGTTTAGGTAAAGCGGTTTTGCCGGACAGGTCAAGCGCGCGCATCGCTGCGCATTCCGCCCGGCGGTGAGCCGGGTCTAACGATTCGACGTGACGACCGCGAACGCCTGCGGCAGCATGCCGCGATGAAATTCGCGAGCTGGCTTCGTTTCCTGGTGATCCCTCTCCTGCTCCCCCTCCTGGCCGCGGCCGCGCCCGAGCCGATGACTACGGTCTCGCCCGCAGAGATGCCGGAAACGGAATTCCAAAGTCTGGTGCAGAAGACGAATCTTTACGTGAAGGCGTTGAACTCGGTGGCCGGGGCGCAGCGCACTTACGATCGCTACGCCTCCTGGGTGGATATGAAAAAGGGGCCGACCGGGAACGAGCGCTATATCACTTACGGCCTCTACGATATCAGCAAGTCATCCGTGGACGATGTCATGACCGCGGCAAAAAAAGGGCCCGGCCTGTCGCCACCGTTGCCGGAACTGGAGGCTATTGTTGCGCGCATGGCGGAATCTTTCGCCGCGCTGGAGCCAATCGTGAAAAAGGCGTCCGATTACTACGAGCAGGAGGATTTCCGCGATGACCAGGCGAAGGGCGCAAAGGAATTCCACGCGCGCATGCTGCCACTCTTCCAGGCCACGTTCCGTGCGGAAGCAGAACTGCGGCAAGGCTTGGATGAACTGAAGACACAGGTCGATCAACGACAGCTTGCGATCCTGGAAAAAGCGAAGGGGAAGAATTACGAATGGCACCTGCGGAATTATCTGTTGGCCGCGAAAGCCCTGATCAATCTGGTGCCGGCAAATGCGGAGGCGCCATCGATTGACCAGGACACTTATCAGAAACGCTACGGGAACCTGGAGACGGCCTACAATGGCTTCGTCGCGTTCGGGGAAGAGAAGCCGGAAGAAGTGAAGAAAGTCCTGCTGGCGAGTTTCGTGGAATCGAGCGTGAAAGATTTCTTCGCCGCCAGCAAATTCCTGCGTCGTGCGCTGGTTGCGAGCAAGCGCGATCGCCAGGAATACGGGGAGCGAATCGGGGAATTGGCGAAAAAGTATAACGAGCTCATCCAGCGCACGAATACCATGCGGTAACGGGCCTGACGGCGGGCGCCAACCTCGGAGCGACGTCAAACTGTCACCCCAAGGCGCGCAGACGGCCGAGTGATCTCTCTCCGCAACGTTTCGTCGGCAACTGGGATTAGGCTGTCAGCGCAAAATGCATCGGGGAGATTCCCGGCCGTCTGCGCGGCTCGGATAACATTCGGGCTTTCGGCGCGGCCCCGGGGTGCGCGATTGCGAGGCCTGCGCTCCCCGCGTATCTGTCTCCCCCAAGATGGAAACGGCCGCCGAACTCCCATTCCGCCAGCGCGCGCTGGAACTCCTGCGCGCCGGTCCCTTCCGCCGTTACATCATGGGCTCGGCCGTCTCGGATACCGGCACGTGGATGCAGGTCATGGCGCAGGCCTGGGTCATGAGTTCGCTCACGGATAAAGCTCTGCTTCTCGGCATGGTCAACTTCGCGGCCGGCATCCCGACGCTCCTGCTGACCATGGTGGGCGGCTCGGCCGCGGATCGCTACGACAAACGCAAAATCCTGATCGCCGCCCAGATCGTGCAGTCGATTCTGGCTGCCATCTTGGGCACGCTGGTTCTCTTTGGTTTAATCCAAGTCTGGCACGTCATCGTTTTGGCAGCGTGCCTCGGCGTTTGTATCGCTTTCGAAATGCCGGCCATCTCCGCGCTGGTTCCGGAGTTGGTGGAGAAGGAACAAATCGCGACCGCGATCGCGCTGGATCGTTCTGTCTTCCACGGCTCGCGCCTTATCGGACCTTCGGTGGCGGGGATGATGGTGGCATGGGCTGGAGCCGCGGTGGCGTTTTACGCCAATGCGCTCTCCTTTTTCGCACTCATGGCCGCGCTCCTTACGCTCCCGGCCCGGAAAATCGGGACAGCCGAGGAGGAAGAGCAGCGCAAGAGCGGATTCAAAGAAGGACTGCGCTACGTGCGCCACGATCGGACCATTCTCTGCATGATCGGGCTCATCGCCTTGACCACGATTTTCATTTTTCCGTTTCTCTCGGTCATGCTCCCGCTTTACGTGCGGAATATTCTCCATCTCGGCGCGGATCGGATGGGGATCCTCATGGCCGTCTCCGGCGTGGGCTCGCTCGTTGGCTCGTTAGGCTTGCTCAGCATCGCACGCGCCTGGCGCTTTCGTTTCATGACCGGCGCGGCCGTGATCGTGAGCGGCGCACTATTTGTCATGTCCCAGCGTGGCGAGCTTTTACCTGACAGCCATCAGCATGGCCATTCTCGCGACGGCGCTTTCGACGAATTTCGGGCTCGCGGGCACGATCGTGCAGGAGCGCGCTCCGTCTCATTTGCGCGGACGCATCTCCGCCGTTTTCGGGCTGAGCTTTTTCGGCCTGATGCCCCTCGCCGGGCTTCTCACCACCGGGCTGTCTGACCTGATCGGCATGCGCACCGCGCTCATGGTCTCTGCCATTTGCTTCGGCATCGGCGCGCTCGTGGTCATGAATCTCGCCGGACGAACGGTCGCGGCCCCGCCCGTGGATCCGATTCCCGAACCGGAGGCGGAACCAGCCGCTGCGGCCGCCCTTTGACATGGCCTACCCGATTTCCTTCTCCACTTGCTGGAATTCCGGCCGCCACACCGACGGCGCGGAAATGCTGCGCGAGATCAAAGGCGAGCTCGGCTTCGACCGCATCGAACTCGGGCACGGCATCCGCATCTCCCTCATGCCCGGCATCCAGAAAATGTATGAGGCGGGCGAAGTCACCTTCAGCAGCCTGCACAATTACTGTCCCCTCCCCGTCGAGGTCATGCACGCTTCGCCCGATTGCTACAAATTTTCCGCCGGCACTTCGCGCGAACGCGAACGCGCGGTGAAGCAAACTTTCCAGACGATCGATTTCGCGCAGCGCCTCGGCGCGCCGTACGTCGTCCTGCATTGCGGCGAAGTGCCGATGAACCCGATCACCGATGAGTTGATCGCGCTGGCGAAAAAGGGCGAGCTGAATTCCCGCGAATACGTCCGCCGCAAAATCAAAGCGGTGCAAGAAGCGCGAAGAAGGCGCGGTCTGGCATCTTGAGCGCGTGCGCGAATGCCTGAAGCGCATCGTGGAATACGCGGCCGAGAAAGACATCCGCCTCGGCGTGGAAGGCCGGCGCGGCTACGAGGAAATGCCTAACGAACGCGAATTGCCCGCGTTGCTCGACGAACTCGATTCGCCGCTTGCCGGCTATTGGCACGATTTCGGCCACATCCAGATCAAGGAAAACCTCGGCTTCCTCGATCACGAGGAATGGCTCCGCCTGATCGGCCCGCGCGCTTTCGGCTGCCATCTGCAGGACGTGATCTGGCCGGGGCAGGATCACCAACCGCCTTTCGCCGGCCATGTGGATCTGGAGAAACTTATTCCGCTCCTCCCCCCGACCTGCTTGTTTGTCTGGGAAATGAGCCCGCGCAAGACCGCCGAAGAAATTTGCCGCTCGGTCGAGATCTGGAAAGCGCGCTACGGCGAATGAAAAAAATTCTCCTCACCACGCTGCAGATCGCGGTCACGATCGCGCTGCTCTATTTCGTCTTCCGCGATCCGGGCAAACGCGCGCAGATGCAGACAGCGCTCCAACTGGCCAACTATTGGTGGATCGCTCCTCGGCATCGTCGCCTATGCGACCGTGGAACTGGCGGCCGCCATCCGCTGGCAGGTCCTGCTCCGCGTGCAGGGCATTCGCCTGAGCAATCTACGTGTCGGCGCCCTCTTCCTCATCGGCATGTTCTACAATCAGTTCATGCCCGGCGGCACCGGCGGCGACATCATCAAGAGCTACCTCCTCTTAAAGGAGACGCCGGATAAAAAAGCGGGCGCGCTCCTTGCGGTCATGTTCGATCGCGTGATCGGACTGGTCGCGTTGATCGGCATCACCGGCGTGCTGATTTCCATGCGTTACGATTGGCTGGCCAGCGTGCGCGAGACGCGGCAGTTGCTCTACCTTTTGATGCTGATTCTCGGCAGCTCGGTCCTCGCGCTGGTGACCTCATTCATGATCAGCGGATTCAATCTTCTGCGCTGGCTGCCGCAACGATTCCCCGGCCGCGAAAAGCTGATCGAAATTTCCGCCGCTTATCATCTCTACGCACGCCATTGGAAAGCCACGCTGGTCGCGCTCGGGATGTCCGTCATCGCGCATCTCGCCACCTTCACGACCTTTCTTTGCGTCGCCTACGCCCTGCACGCGGTGGATGTGCGCGCCACCCCGCCCACGCCCGTGCCGGTGATCGATTTCTTCGCCATCATGCCGATCGAGCGCACGATTTCCTCGCTCCCGATCAGTTTTGGCGGAGCGGGCTGGCGGGAAATCATTCTTCAGATTTTGCTCCACAATCTTGCCGGCGTGAAAGAAGGCATCGCAAATCTGATCGGCTCTTTGAGTTTCCTCATCATGCTCATCTGCGCGTTGCCGGGCGGGCTGGTTTACTTTTTGTATCGCCCGAGCGGACGCCGGCGGACACGTGAAGATGAAAGAAATGCGGCAGGAAGTCGCAACGCTCGAGCACGACATCGTCGAGCGGGAGGAACCCTAGCCAGCGCGGATGGCCAGCGCGCGCAAGTCGAGTACGACGCGGCGACCGTTCGTGGCCGCCACCTTCGCCATGACCGCGGATGGCCGTATCACGACGCGCAAATTCACGCCGGTCGATTTCACTTCGCGCGAAGACAAAATGCATTTGCTCCGGCAGCGCGCGCTGGCGGACGCGGTCCTTGTCGGTCACAGCACGTTGAAGAAAGACAACGTGCGGCTCGCGCTCCCGAAAGGCGAATTGCGCGATGAACGACTGGCGCGCGGCCAGACGCAGTCCCCGCTCCGCGTGATCGTTTCCAACGAGGGCAAGATCGATCCCGCGTTGAAGATTTTCGGTTCCACCGTCGCTCCCATCGTCATCTTCTCCACCACCCGGATGCCAAAGCGCAATCAGGAGACCTTGCGTGAGAAAGCCACGCTCCACCTGAGCGATGCCGGCAGCGTGGATCTGCTCTGGATGTTGCAGCAATTGCGGCAGCATTATCGCGTGCGCACTGTCGATTGCGAAGGCGGCGCCGCGCTCTTCCGGTCCATGATCGAGCTGGGCTTGATCGACCAACTCAATCTCACCATCGCGCCCTATCTCTTCGGCGGAAAAGGCGCGCCGACGCTGACGGGATTAAGCAGCGCCTTTCTGCCCGCGAGCGCGCGTTTCACGCTCACCGATATGCGCACCGTCGGCGACGAGTGCTTCCTGACCTATCGCATCAAGTCGCGCGGAGTTTAGCCAGCGCTGATCAGAAATCTGCCTCCGCGTTTGCGTTGCCGGCGGCCCACCGGGATTGTGGCTGCCTCCGATGCACACCGGGAATTCCATCATCATGCAGGCGCCCCGGGAGACGATCTTCGAGACCGCGGCCAATCTCGAATTGTGGCCGAAAATTTTGCCGCATTATCGTTACATCACGTATCTGGAACGCGGCGAGACGCGTAACCTCGTCGTGATGGCAGCGACGACGTTCCGGCATTCCCATCGCGTGGACATCCGAGCAGGAGATCGACCGCGATAAGTGGGAAGTGCGCTTCCATCATCTCAAAGCTTTCACCAAAGGGATGCGCGTGGTCTGGACTTTCGATGAAACGGTAGCCGGCGTGCGCGTGGCGATTGTGCATGATTTGAATTTCCGCGTCCCGGCGCTCGCGCCGGTGGCCGATCAAATCATCGGCAATTTTTTCATCCACCACATCGCGAGCGAAACTTTGCGACACATGAAGACTTATTTGGAGGCGCGGAATTAAAGGCATGCGTAACGGCAAACAACGACGCGCGGTCATCACCGGTCTCGGGCCGATCACCTGTATCGGGACCGGACGCGAAAATTTCTGGAAAGGGATCCTCGCCGAGCAGAGCGGCATCCGGAAGATCAGCGCTTTCGATACCACCCCGTTTCACGCGCATTGCGGTGGCGAGATCCGCGATTGGGTGCCGGAGGATCACTTCCCGCCACACCGCTTGAAGCGGCTGGATCGTTATGCGCAGTTTGCCGTTGCTTCTTCACGCATGGCCCTGGAGGACGCGAAACTTCCCTGGTCGCGTGAGCAACCGCAGGACCGCGTCGGCGTCAGCTACGGCACCGCGCTCGGAGGAATTGCGAACGCCGAAGCGCAGCATTCCTACTTCCTAAAAAAGGGCACGCGCGGCGTGAAGCAAACGCTCGCGCTGCAGGTTTTCGGCGGCTCCGCGCATTCGAATATCGCGATCGAATTCGGCTTTCGCGGCGTCGGCACCACCAACTCGAATAGCTGCGCCAGCGGCACCGTCGCGGTCGGCGAGGCGTTGCGTTACATCCGCGATGATTTTGCCGACGTGATCATCGCGGGCGGCTCCGAAGCCCCGCTCAGTCCTCTCACCTACGGCGCGTTCGCCATTATCAAAACGATGAGTCAGTGGACCGGCGATCCGGCGCAAGCGTGCCGCCCTTTCGATCTCGCGCGCGACGGCTTCGTCATGGGCGAAGGCGCCGCTTCGCTCGTGATCGAAGAGTTGGAACACGCCCGCAAACGCGGCGCGCACATCTACGCGGAAGTGCTCGGCTACAGTCTGAACAACGACGCCTTCCACATGACTTCGCCGCTGCCGGGTGGCGAATCCTGCATCCGCGCGATACGCGAATCGTTAGCCGACGCGAACCTCGAGCCCGAGCAAATCGATTACATCAACGCCCACGCCAGCTCCACCCAGCTCAACGACAGCACCGAGACGATGGCGTTGAAAGAAGTCTTCGGAGCACATGCCAGAAAATTGCCTGTGAGTGGAACGAAGGCGTTCACCGCGCATCCGCTCGGCGCGACCGGCGCGATGGAGGCAGCGATTTGCGCCTTGGCCATCGAACATGGCTGGCTGCCGCCGACCTTGAACCGCGATAATCCCAGATCCCGCGTGCGACCTCGACGTCGTCCCCAATCACGGTCGGGCGGCGAAGTTGAATTACGTCCTAAGTAATTCGTTCGGCTTTGGCGGCATCAATTCCTGCGTGGTCTTGGGGCGCTACACGGAAAGCGCGTAGTCAGGCTTCGTGTTCGCCTAACAAGTCCGGCCGGTTCTCGCGGGTGCGCTGCAAACCCTGCTCTTTCCGCCAGGCCGCGATCTCCGCGTGATTCCCGGAAAGCAAAATATCCGGCACCTTCCAGCCGCGAAAATCCGCCGGTCGCGTGTACTGCGGCGCTTCCAACAAACCGCCGACAAAACTTTCCTCCACCGCCGACAACTCATGTCCCAACACACCCGGCAGCAACCGCACGATCGCATCCACCACCACTACCGCCGCGATCGCCCCGTTCGTGAGCACGTAATCCCCGATCGAAATCTCCACATCCGCCAGATGTTCCGTCACCCGATGATCAACGCCCTCGTAATGCCCGCAAACAATGACGAGACGCTGCTCGCGCGAAAACTCCGTCGCCATCTTCTGATCGAACCGCCGCCCCGCTGGCGACATCAAAATCACCTTCGGCCTCCCCAGTTCGACGTTCGACGTTCGACGTTCAGCGTTCGACGTTTCCCCTAAACCAAGCAGTTCCTCCACCGCCGCGAACACCGGCTCCGCCTTCATCACCATTCCCTGCCCGCCGCCAAATGGCGCGCTGTCGGCAGAGCGATGCTTATCCGTCGTCCACGCGCGCAGATCGTGAATGTGCAGCTCGAGCGCGCCACTGTTCTGCGCGCGTTTCATCATGCTCTCGTGCAACGGCGCCCGGCAGACCTCGGGAAACAAAGTGAGGATGTCGATTCGCATCGGCGGGAACGTCGAATGCCGAACGCCGAACGTCCAACGCCGAACGATCGCTCAGAGAACGGCCGATTGTTCTGCCTGGAAATCTTCCAGCGCCCGAATGATTTCGGGGCGGACAACGATCGATGGTCTGACCTGGCGCAGTTTTGCCACGCAGTCCTCCGCGCGCTCCGCCTGACCACTACGCAAGAGGTAAGCACCAACCGCCGCCGCGCTCCGGGAATACCCAATCTTACAGTGCACGTAAACGATCCCGCGTTGCCCTTCTTCCGTAATAAAACGCGCCATCTCACCCAACTGCGCCCGCGTCGGCGCCGTGAGGTCGAGAATCGGGAGATTGCGATAACGGAGCTGCCGGAACTCTCGCGTGGCCGAAAATTCCGCGGTCAGATCCAACACCGCCGTCACACCTGCAGCTACGGCCGCCCGCGCTTCCCGATTCGTGGGCGCACTCCCAATCCAGACGTTAGGCGTCACCGCATCCCAGGCCCGGCACCGCCGGCGGTAATAGAACCGCGAGAGATGCTGACCGACCAGTACCGGTCCGAGCGCCCAAATCGTACTCCACGGCAACACACCGTCTGTCTTGCGGAAGATTTCCGGGCCCTGCGTGAAGTAGGCCGTGGCCACAAGCGCGAGAGCTGTCGCGGGCCAAAAAAGAATCGCTCCCCAAGGCCAGAGCACCAGCGCGGCTGCGGAGAGTAGCATGGCCCCCGCCGCATACCGTCGACCAAGCGCAGGCTGGATGACGGAGAGGTTTGCCGGTGTTCTCTCGCGTATGAAATAAAAGCAATACCCGGCCAGAGCGAAACCACCGGCCACATCCAGGATGTGATGCTGATAGGTGAGCACCGCCGAAGTGACGATGAGCGCGAACCAAAAAATGATCACTCCGCGCAGCCATCCTCGAGTGTGTCGCGCGTAGGTGACCACCAGCAATCCGCTGAGCGCGACATGCAGCGATGGAAACAAATTGAACGGTGCGTCCATGGCGCGGAACCAATCGAAGACGGCACCCAGCCAGCCACCGGTTTGCGGTCGGACGAAGGCGAACCGCAATGGAAACGCGAGAAAACAAAGCCCGGCCACGAGGATGGCGCTGGCAATTCGTTGCGCAAAAACGCGCAGCTCACGCGTGCTGCCGCAGAGGAACGGCGCCGCAACGAAAAACAAATCGATCGAGAGATATGGCGCGATCAGGAGCGGGACGAATGGCAACTGCCGCTCCCATTCGAGAAAGATCGAGCCGACATCCGCGCGTTGCGCGGTGATCCAATTGCAGCCGCCGTAAACAAGCAGGAAGAGCGCGGACAAACCGGCTGAGACCGACGCTTTCCCAAAAAGGTTATTGGCCACGGATAAACACGGATTCGATCCTCCGCGCGATTGAAACGGAAAACATTCCCCATTGATCGATCTCCATTTCAATCTTCTCGAATCCAGCGCGCGCGACCAGTTGATCCATTTCGGCTGTCGTCCGGCGACGCATGATCCAAGGTTGGCCTTCACGATTACGCAGCACCCGCGCGATGAACTCCAGCTGCGGATGCCAGGGCTGATTTGTATAAATGAGATGCCCGCCGGGCTCGATCGCATCGGCCAGACCCGCGAGCGACTCGCCGACTAGCTTGTTCGAAGGGATCAGCTCGAAAAGCCCCGAGACGATGCCGATGGTCGGCCGCGGTCGAATCGCGCCTAACGACTCCCGATCGAATGCATCGGCCTGCTCCACCACGACCCCGGTGAGCCCGAAACGATCCGCCAGCGAGCGAGCCGCTTGCACATTTTCGGGCTTGTAGTCGCGCAAGGTGGCCCTCATCGGCGTTTCCGGAAGCGCACGCATCGTCTCCAAGACGTAGCGGCCGCCACCCGCGGCGATGTCCAGGATTGTCACCGCCCGCCCGGCCGCCTGGGTCTGCGCGATGGTCTGCCGCAGCAATTTTTCGAGATGCACTTTCCGCTGCCGGATTCCGCGCCAACCGATGCTCCCGAGATAAACCGAATCAATTGCGCGCCCAAGCCGCCCTCGACCATGCGGCTGATTTTCGTAAACGTAATCCAGCGCCAGGCCGGAATCGAAACCGCTTCGCCAGCCCAGATCGATCCCCCCGCTGAGCCGGCCACCAGTTTTCAGCGCAGCGCGGATGAGTGGAAATTGTGGGCCGCCGCGGAGCTTCAGCCGCTCGTGTTCCTCCCACGTGTAGCCTTTGCGATCGGCGTCCAGAAGCGATGTCTCGTTAGGCGTTTCGGCAAAGCGATCGATGACGAAGTCGCGCACACGTTCCATCACGTCCGCGCGTTCGCGTTCGTGGAAGATGGCGTGGTGCGCGGCGGGGAAAACATGCATCTGCTTCACCGGCGATGAGAGCCCGTGGAAAAAATCGCGCTGCGCCTTCAGACTCACCACCCAATCCGTGCCCGCGCCGATCATGAGTGTCGGTAAATGGATCGCGCCGGCATCGGCAATGAGGCGCTTTCCGGTTTCGTGCGCGTCGAGCAGGATGTTGACGGGGATGCCGCGGAAGATGAGCGGATCGGCATCATAACTCGCCGCCTGCACCGGATCATGCGTGAGCATTTTCGATTTCACATAGCTCTGCACATGACCCGGACCGAACAACTTCTCCTTCAGCCGCAAAGCCGGTCGCGCCAGTGGCACATAGAGCCGCACTTGAAAGGCGGCCGTGGCGAGAATCATCGCGCGAATCGGCGGCGCATAGTCGTGCACCCAACCCGCCACGCTCACTGCGCCGAGGCTATGCGCGAGGACGATGATGTCTTGCAACGCAAAACTGTGCGCACGCGAAACGTGGCGCACAAATGCGTCCACATCCTTGATCGTGACCGCGAAGTTTTCCGCCCCGCCGCGCGGCCCCGGCGAACGTCCATGCCCGCGTGCGTCCCACGCGAAAATCGCCACGTCATCGAGCCCCAGAAGATCCACTGCCTCCTGCCAGCGCCCCGAGTGCTCATGCCCCCGATGAAAGAGCAGCAGCGCCTTAGCGGTCGGCGTTTCCGGAATCCACGAGCGGTAGAATAACTCCGTCCCGTCGAAGCTCTGCATCGTGTGTTCGGCTGTGGTCATACGCTTGTCCCAACTCTATTACGGCAGTCCGCAGTTCCGAAGCGATAGCAGAGATATCAGCCTTTCCGGCCGGACGATCCGAAAAATTGCGCGGCGCGCCGATCCGCAAGCGCACCTTGCGCGGACGCGGCAGACTGCGCCCCTTGGGCCAAGCCGCGAACGCGCCCTCGAGATGGCACGGATACACATCCACATCACGACCCGCCACCAGCGCGCCAATGCCGGGTTTGAATTCCTGCACCGCGCCCGTCGTCGTCCGCGTTCCCTCGGGAAAAATAATCAGCACGTGGCCCGGATTCGCGAGCAGTTCCGTGCAAATGGCAAGGCTTTGCCGCGCCTGCGCCTTCCGCGCAAATGGCAGCGCATTCACGACGATCGAGGCCACCCAGGTGCGCGGCACACTCTTGAAAAAGTAATCCGCGGCCGCCGCCGGAAAGGCGCGGTGCAACCGACTGAATGGCAGTGCCGCCAAGAGGCAGACCGTATCAAGATGGCTGGCGTGGTTTGCCACCAGTAAGAATGAACCGTCGCGTCGCAATTTCTCTGCGCCCACAATTTCGAGCCGATGATAAATGCGCAAAGCCGCGCGGATGATCAGCGCGACCAACGAGCGCAACCCGTAAATGAGCATGTCCGGCTCGCGAGGAAAATTCCGCAGCCGCTCGGCCATGGATTGATCGAGATCGCTGACCGGGATGTAGCGCCAGCGCTTCATCGCAAGGAGTGATAGTAGCCAGCCATGTGCATGAAAAGCGGCGCAACGTAAATCAGGCTGTCGATCCGATCGAGAATCCCGCCGTGGCCGGGAATGGAGGCGCCCATGTCCTTCGTCCCGATATCGCGTTTGATCACGCTGATGGAGAGATCGCCGAGCTGCCCGCCGAGGCCGACGATCAAGCCTGTAAGAATCAACTCTTGCGTCCCGAATTCCGGCAAAGAGAACCGCAAGAGCCATGGCAGGGCCATCGAGACCGCGAGTGCGCCGAGCGCGCCTTCCCACGTCTTTTTCGGGCTGATCTGATCCCGCAACGGATGACGACCAAAGAGGCGGCCAAACGTGAACGCGGCAATGTCATTCACCTCCGTGGCAAAGATCACGAAACAAAGATAGCCGTAGGCATTGAGCGAATTGGCGAGAAAGCCGAGATGTCCGAACATCCAGCCGATGTAGATAAAGGCGACGATGCCTAACGACATGCGCTGGAGTTCGCCGCGGAAGCGATTGCGCAGAATCGGGATAAGCAGAATGAGGGCGATCGCGAAGACCGGCACGGCGACGAAAAGTCCATACCAACCTGTGCCGCGCTCGAAGCCATGGGGATGCGGAATCGCTGCCGCCGTTCCCACGGTCACGATTCCGGCGTAAACCGCACCCGTCATCCACCAATCGCGATAAAGCCCGGAGGCGCGCGCAAATTCCTTGAAGCCAAAAATTGCCAGCAAAGTGACGCCGAAAATAAATGGCACGCGGCCGGCAAAAATGACCGCGAGCGCGAGCGGCGCCATGACGAGCCAGGCGCGGTAGGTTTGCCAGATGGACGCGATCGGCTTGCGCGTCAGGAGTTGCACCAGACCCAGCACGGTTCCCCCCGCCACGAGCACAGCCAGCACGATGATGACGTAGGCGCGAAACGTCGGATCGTGCAGCGCAGCTGGCGGCGTCATCTAGTGTTTAATCGCCAACGCATTCAGCGTGCGACGCAAACGGACTGCGATCGTCTGCAGGCACCCGGCCACGACGAGCAGGCAGCTCCAATCCAGCACCGTCAGCGCGCCGAGGCGGAGCGCGCCGGTCTGCCAGATCATGACGAAAGCGATCCACGCTCCGAGATGGAGGACGACCATGCGCCATGGTTTCGACATCAGCCCACCAAACTCACGACGCACTCCTACCGCCTGACCGAGCACGCCGACATAGGCCGTCAAGAGGGCGAAGATCGCCGCCCAGTAGCCGAGAAACGGATTCATCAATCCACTGTGCGCCACGCCGCCAAAGATGATCACATCAGAGATTCGATCTGGCAGGTCGTTCAGAATTTCGCCGCGTAAACTTCCCCGCCCCGATGCCAGCGCGACCATGCCATCGAGCATATTGCACCAGAGCCGCAGGTAACAGAACAGCGGCGCGATGAATAAGAGCCAAGGATTCGTGCCCGCACCCCAGAAGCAAATAGCCGCGAGTAGTGCGAAGACCATCGAGCCATACGAGATCGCGTCCGGATGAATTCCCCTGCGCACACACCAGTCAGTGGCGAATCGAGCGGTGGTGCGGAAAATATCGGCAATCGGCCGGCGAGAGGTGGGTTGATAATTCGACATCGCGCGTTCCATCGGTCTGCGACGGCGGAGGATAAGTGGGGCGGCGCTGGCTTCCAAGGCACATCTTCCGGCTAAATTAAGCAGCACGGAGGCGACCGCGCTTGCGCTTGATCTCGGCAAAGCTCTTGCTCGCCCGCCCCGCGTTCCTACGTTAAAATACCAGGGCCCAAGCGGCCTTCTTTCTTATGATCTCGAACGGCATTTCTCTCGATAACGCGGCCGTCGCCGCGCTCCCGAAACACCTCCTGCAATTCGCAGTGGATCAGCGTTACGAAGACTACACGCCGGTCGATCATGCGGTCTGGCGTTTCATCATGCGGCAGAACGCATTTTTCCTGAAGGAGTATGCGCACAAGGTTTACTTCCAAGGTCTGCTCGAGACGGGCATCTCGTTCGATCGCATCCCGCGGATCAGCGAGATGAACGAAATCCTCGGCAAGATCGGCTGGGGCGCCGTGGCGGTGGATGGATTCATTCCGCCCGCCGCGTTCATGGAATTCCAAGCTTACAAAGTGCTCGTGATCGCGTGCGATATGCGCCAGATCCATCACATCGAATACACGCCCGCGCCCGATATCGTCCACGAAGCTGCCGGGCACGCGCCGATCATCGTCGATCAGGAATATTCGCGTTATCTACAGCGCTTCGGCGAAGTGGGCGCGAAAGCGATGCAATCGAAGAAAGACTTCGAACTTTACGAAGCGATTCGGCGGCTCTCGATTCTGAAAGAGCTGCCAGATTCCGATCCCGAGGAACTGGCTGCTGCCACCAAAGCTGGTGGAAGATCGGCAGCGTGATCTCGGCGAACCGTCAGAGATGGCGCTGCTCTCGCGACTGCATTGGTGGACCGTGGAGTATGGACTGATCGGCACGTTGGAGGAGCCGAAGATTTACGGGGCGGGCTTGTTGTCCTCCATCGGCGAGTCCGTTTCCTGTCTCGAGTCGCACGTGCAGAAGCAGTGGTATTCGGTGCACGCCGCACAAACCGCCTTCGACATCACCACCAAGCAGCCTCAGCTTTTCGTTTGTCGTGATTTCGCGCACCTCACAGAGGTGCTGGAAGAGTTTGCGAATGGGATGGCCTTCCGCGTCGGTGGGATTGCTGGGATCAATAAGGCGATCACCTGCCAGAATACCACCACCTGTGAGTACTCCTCCGGTTTACAAGTCAGCGGCACGTTTACGGAAGTGCTGACCGGCGAAAACGGGCAGGCCATTTATCTCCGCACGACCGGACCCACTGCTTTAGCGGTGGGCGATCGACAATTGCCCGGCCACGGCCGCGATTACCATGCGGAAGGCTTCGGTTCTCCCATCGGGCGCTGGAAGGAAACGAATCTGCGTGAAGGGGAAGCGGCGCGGCTCGAATTCGAGAGCGGCGTGACGGTGGAAGGCATGGTGGAGAAGATCCTGCGCACTAACGACCAGTTGCAGTTGATCACTTTCAAAGATTGCACCGCGCGGCTGGGTGATCGCGTCCTCTTTGATCCCGCCTGGGGCACCTACGACATGGCGGTCGGCGACGAAATTAGTTCCGTCTTCAACGGCGCGGCCGACAAGGACGCTTTCAACCAGGTCGCCCTCGTCCCGAAAGACCGCACGATCAAAGTGGTCTCGGATACGAAACGCAAAAAACTCGAGAGCCTCTATCAACAGGTCCGCGACATCCGTGAACGAAAAGTCGGCTATGAACGCCTTGGCGAAATCTGGGAAACGCAGCAGGCCGAACACGGTGATGATTGGCTCCTCTCGATGGAGATTTTCGAAATACTGGATGACGCCGGCGAACAAAACGCGCTCAAGCAAAAGCTCGTCACTTTCTTGAATGAGAAAAAATTAGTCGACAAAGAAAAAGCCACGCTGATCGGCTGGGGCTTCCGGTTGGTCACTTACCACAAGACCAGTTTGCAAACCGCAGTTTCGTGACCCCGTTAATGGCCAAGCCGATCGGCGGCACCTTCGGCGCGTGGCGCGATGTCGCGTGGTTCCAGCGCTCATTCCGGGAGGCGTCGGCCAGATGAAACCCGTGCGCGTCCTCGTGAACGACACCATGCAGCAGGGCTACGAATATTTTCGGACGAAGGCGATGGGGCGCGACTTTCGCGCCGATTTTAAACCAGAGCTGACGCCGAAAGAGATGCTTGCGCTCGGCGTCTTTGGCGGGCGTTACCTGACAGATTGCCAAAAGGAATTTCCGGCGAGCTGGTTTGAGAAGGCGAAGCTTTGCCCGGCGCGCCACGACCCATCGTTAAACTTTTTTGGCGTGAACGCCTCGCAGCCACTGGCGGTCTGGCGCGAGAAGGGTTGGATTTACGAAGAGGATCCGCGCGGTTGGTTCCAGTGGTACTGTCGGTATTATTCCGGCCGGCGTTGCGAAGATGATTTACGCCAGATCAAACGCTGGCGTGCAGTGCGGCGCCACATTGCGCAGGTAAAGAAAAACTGCGCGCCTCACGATCTTGGTTGCCGCCCCAGGCAACGGCAGGCCTTGCTGCACTGGGCCTACGATTCGCGCACGATTTGACGGAACGATCGGTTCGTCCACAAAGACGGTAATTTTCCGACCGCTGCGTTTGCTGGCCCTGCTCACCAAACGCCGAGCCGTCTCAGCTCTGCGGTGGCGAGCCCGGACCAGTCGCGATTGGCGGCGGGACTCGCGGGACTGGGGTGTAGGATGCGACCGACTTTCGGCTCTCCATCAGGGAAAATTTCCTGTGCTCGGACCGCAGCGAATTGACCCACGCCGATAATCCACTCCGGAGTCAGCGCAGCGACGACGGCTCGCAAATGCTCATCGCAAGCGCGGAAGAGCGCGGCTTTCTCGTGCGCGGAAAGCTTTTCGGGCGTGCGATTTGCCCCGCTCTCTTCCATGAAAACGAGCGGGCAATAGTTCACGACAAAGTTCGTGGCGAAAAACTCTTCCGCGTCCCGAAAACGCTGCGCAAAAAGGCCCCACAGCCGTTGGCCACTGATCTCACGACGCGGGCAAGCAAATCCCGTAATCAATCGTTTCGGATGCTCGTGCACCGGTTTGGTGATGACTGCTTTAATTCCGAGCCAATCGCGCACCGCGGCGATCTCGCCAAAGGGCACGCCGGTTTGCGCCATGCCGAATGGTCCGGGGTTCATACCCAAGAAGAGGGCGCGCTTCCGCGTCCGAGCGTATCGCCGCACGTAGAGCTCGTGCGCGGCCCAGGCGTAATCGAGCGGATTGTAGGTGAAGGCGACCGGCGCCGCGGGTTGCACTGCATTCGCCGCCTTGCGTAAGCGCGTCGCGGCGCGCAAAACAGCGGCGCTTCTATCCTCAACCATCGCGGAATGTAGCAGCGCCTTGCCTTTCACCAGCGGAGGAAGACATTTCGGCATGTGTCGGAACATTAAAACGCTGCATAATTTCGCGCCGCCTGCGACCGAGGACGAGATCCACGCTTCTTCGCTGCAATTCGTGCGCAAGCTGAGCGGCTTTACGAAGCCTTCACAGGCGAACGAAGAGGCGTTTACACTCGCCGTCGAAAAAGTAGCCGCCGCGGCGCGCGCGCTCCTCGCGTCGCTCGTGACAAATGCTCCGCCGCGCGATCGCGAGGTGGAAGCGGCCAAGGCGCGGGCGCGTTCAGCGGAGCGCTACGGCGCAGCGGCTTAGATTTATCCGGCGGCCGGAGCGTGTGCTATCGGTCTTTGGGCGCCAACGAGGCGAGAATGCTCTCGAATCGCGGGTCGCCGCGGATGGGATCCCAGAAGGGCATCCGCTTCAGGAATCCGTAACTCGCGATCGTGCTCCCGCCGGGGGTTGAAGCCGTGGCGGCCAGTTGTTCCAAAGCAAGATCCTTTTCCCCCGCCCATGCGGCAATCAGCGCAAAATAAACCTGCAGGCGCTGCCCGTCATTGCTGTCTTTGCTTACTGGGAGCATTTCCATCGCCCGCCGCCCGGAGCTGAGGGCGGCTTCTTTGTTTCCCAAGGCTGCGTCGATTAATCCCAAAACGCAGAGCGCGGGGCCGTAATCCCTTTGTTTCTGTACAATCGCTGCCTGCTCGAGACGCGCCGACTGGAAGGCCCGTTGCGCCCGCGCCTCATCCCCCATCGCCCGCGCGAGCAGGCCCTCGGCAAACTGGCGACTTAAGCGCACGGACCAGTCGACGATGAACGGATCATTGCCGAGCGCCGTGAGCGCCTGCTCGGCCGCCGGCCAATCATGTTCCGCCAGGGCGCAAAGCAGCCAATCGACCGCCGCTTCGCTCATGCGTGCCGGTTGTTCGCGGCGCACTTGCTCGACCGTTTGATGCAAGGGCGCGGTGTCCGCCCGCGCGAACAGGTCCAGACCAGCCCGGCTCGTCGCGGTCGAGATGTCTTCGGGCGTGATCTCCAGAATCGTATCAAGGATCTTTTTCTCTTCCGCATATTGCCGAAGCAACTGATGGCTCAGGGCCAGTTGGGCGAGGACGAAAACATTGCGCGGATCGAGCGCAACCGCGCGTTCGAGTGTGCGCACGGCCTGCTGATGTTTTCCCTGGCGGCGCAGGACGTAACCCGTGGCTTCGAAAACGCGCGGATCGTTCGGGAGACCGCGCCCCGCGATTTGCATTTCGGCTAACGCGCCCTCGTAATCTCGCAGCCCGTAATAGAGATGCCACCCTCGAGCCAGGTGTGTTTCGGGCGCATCGGGACGCAGTTCTACGAGATGACGCAGCGCGGCTTCCGCCGCATCCAGCCGTGCCGGCGTGTGATCGTGGCCCTGTGAGTAAAGGCTGTCATGCACGAAGACGAGTTCAGACCAGGCCGCATAGAACGACGGGTCGCGCTTCACCGAGCTTTCCAGCAACTCCGCCGCCTGCAGAAAGCTTTTGCTCTGCGTCGTCGAGAGCCCCGTGAGGAGCAAGGTCTTGGCTCGAGCTGTACTGTTCAAATGCCGCCAAATCAGCGGTCGGCGGTTTCGACACCGCCGCTTTTTCCCGGGGCGAAAGCTTGGCCTGTAGTTGGTCCGCGATCGCTTCCGCAATTTCGCTTTGGATCCCGAAAACGTCGTCGAGCGGGCGATCATACACTTGCCCCCAGAGATGGCCGTCCGTCCGCGCGTCGATTAGTTGTGCGTTCACGCGCACTTTCCCACCGGATCGCTGCACACTGCCCTCAAGCAAATGCGCCACCCCCAACTGCTGCCCGATCTCGCGCAGGTTCCGCGCCGTCCCGCTCTTGTATTGTGTCACCGAGGTGCGGCTGATCACTTTCAAATCAGCGACCCTGGAGAGGCGGGTCATGATCTCATCCTGCATCCCATCCGCGAAAAATGCGTTGGCCTTCTCGTCGCTCAAATTATCGAACGGGAGAACGGCGATGCTCTTCTCGGAGACCGGTCCGGCAAACGGCGGATGGGCCAGCCGGCGTCGTTCGCCTGCGGCTCCCGGGCGAAGCCAATACACTGCCGCTCCGAGGCAGAGCGTTGCCATCGCGGCTGCCATCCAACTCCGACACCCTGCGCGTGCCGGCGACATCGGGTTGCGTCCGCTGGCTCCCGCATTTCTGCGGGGGATCCGGGTTGCCGAAATCATCCGAGTAGAAATTTACCAGCGAGATGCGAAGGCCGTGTTTCACCTCGCACTCGCCCAGTGGATGCAGGTGCGGCTTCCAGTGGCCGTAATGCTCGAGGTCCTCCGCCACGTGCTTCGAGATCAGGATGTGGCCGGCATCGCCACAATCCATCACGCGTTGCGCGATATTGATTCCGGCGCCGGCGATGTTCGCCCGGTCGTTAACGTCCGAGGTATGCTGCATCGGGCCGCTGTGAATCCCCATGCGCAGTCCAAGCCCAGGCTCCTTCCGCAAGGCGCGACTGATCTGTAGCGCCGCCTCCACCGGCGTCTCCAGGGAATCGGTAAAAACCAGAGCCATCCCATCACCCGTCGGCAAGCGAATCAAATGGCCGCGGGTGTCCGCCGCTCGGACCGCTTCCGCATCTCGCACCAGTCGATTCAGTTGGCCGACCGCCTCGGACTGCTCGTCCATGAGCAGCTCCGAGTAACCGACAATGTCGACAAAGAGGACGTGCGCGATTTCCATCCGCACCTTTTCCCTGGGCTGATTTTGCATCGACACTGGCGACGTTTGTAGCAAGGCAGCCTAGCCAACGCGAGCAGAGTTAATGCACAAGACTCATGCCTCGCGCATCCGGCAGCCCTTGGACTTCAGGGCATCACTTAGGTCTGACGGCGCAAAGTGAAACGGTTATTCGCCGTTTCCCAAAGCCGCAGCCGTTCCAAGCGGTTTTGCACCAACGGATTGATCTTTTCCCACAGCGTCTGCACGATGTTTTCCCCGGTCGATGGACGTTCGCGAAACTCGCTTGTCTCGAGATCCAGATGGCGGTTATGCCAGCCCGCCACAGCTTCGCGCAGCGCACCTTGGAACTGGGTGAAGTGACACAGGGTCCCAGAGCGCTCATCAAAGTCTCCACCGATGCTCGCCTCGCTGACGTAAAGATGCCCGTGGCCGCGGGGGTTATTGCACTTGCCATACATCTCCTCATTCTGCTCGGGCGAATACTCATAACTCTGCAAACGATGCACCGCGCTGAAGGGCATCTGCATTCCCAGCATTCTCTTTCCAGAAGCGTGATATTCCGCAAAAAAATCTGCGCGCTCGTACAAGCGCACACGTGCCAAGGGCAACCATGCACTCGCGCGCTCGAAGAGATATTGCGCCAGCACCTCCGTTGTCTTCGGGCGCTGCGCGAGGCCGCTGACCTCTACGTTTAAATTACGGTGATCCAACTCTTGCACGAGCGCAGAGATACAAGCTTGCACCTCCCCTTCGGAAACGAGAGGCGCCTCGCCATCCTTCGATTTCACGGTCATGAGCACGCGGTAATCATGGCCGTGCCCATGGGGCGATGCAGCCACGCCGAAAAGCTCCTCGTTTTCCTGCTGGGATAAATTTGGCGACATCGTCTGCCGGGCGGCAGAAAACCGGAATTCGTAATTCGCTTCGATCCTGCCATCGACGAAGGCGGTCGCGCTGCGCGTCGGCGTTTCCTCCAGATAAACCGCTGTGAGTTCCGCCCCGGAGCCGCGAAAAAGCGGCGCCACATCTTCGGCCAGCTGGCGCGCCACCTTTTCCGCCGTCGGCACCACCCCGGCGAAATTTGCGTTGTCTTCGTTCAGAAACTTGTGGTCGTATCCGTCATCAATGACCGCGCCGGCGCGCTTTTTGATTTCGCTGATATTCATCAGCATGCCGGTGGCGGCATCGACCACGCCGGTGAAAGCAAACCACGCGACGTAATTTCGCCCAGCTCCGTAGCGTGCGCTCGACTCCGCGCCGAAGGCCTGTCGGTTGCGGTCGTCCGACCAATCCGGAACGAAAAGCCGTCGGGACGCCGAAAATTCGAGGCGTTTGCTGACCGTCAAAAACATGACAGCCAGCCCGCTATCTGAGCAGCGAAAGGAATTCGGAACGCGTGCGCCCGTCCTCCTTAAAGGACCCAAGCAGACAGGAAGTCGTCATGGTGGAATTCTGCTTCTCGACCCCGCGCATCATCATGCAGAGATGCTTCGCCTCGATCACCACCGCTACGCCATCCGGGTGCAACGTCTCCATGATCGCGTCCGCGATCTGGGTGGTGAGTTGTTCCTGGATCTGCAACCGCCGCGCAAAGACATCCACGATGCGCGCCACTTTCGAGAGCCCGATGACTTTCCCGTTCGGAATGTAAGCGACATGCGCCTTGCCGATAAACGGCAAAAGATGATGCTCGCACATCGAGTAGAGCTCGATGTCTTTCACCAGCACGATCTCGCTCGCGTCGGAATCAAAGATGGCTTCGTTGACGATTTCTTCGACGCTCTGGCGGTAACCCTGGGTGATGAATTCAAAAGCCCGGGCCGCCCGCGCCGGCGTTTTCACCAAGCCTTGCCGCTGCGGATCTTCCCCGATCGCCTCCAGAATTTGGTGAAACGAGTCGGTTAACGAATTCATCTGCGCTTCCGTCAACGCGGTTAGGTTGGCGGGTCAAACGCTCGCTGATCTCCAACTCGGAATCGCCGGCCTGCTTCGACATGCGCAAAACTAATCCAGCCAGCTCAGCGGATACTTCTCGTCATCGAGCGCGACCGCCTGCTCCGTGAGCTCCAGCGTGTGCTGGGTGTCGAACATGACCGCCAGCTCTTCCGTGCGCGTCGCGTCTTTGCTCGCCATGATCGTGCCGGGATGCGGGCCGTGCGGAATACCGCGCGGATGGAGAGTCATCGAGCCGGCCTCAATGCCTTTACGCGAACCGAAATTTCCGCGGACATAAAAGAGCACTTCATCGGCTTCGAC
Source organism: uncultured Verrucomicrobiae bacterium (assembly GCA_963762685.1). Taxonomy (GTDB): domain Bacteria; phylum Verrucomicrobiota; class Verrucomicrobiia; order Chthoniobacterales; family UBA10450; genus JACCTI01. The sequence continues at coordinate 114,498 of CAVXLV010000001.1, forward strand.
GTTGTCGTGCACCCACGGGATTTTGACCGCGTCCGGACCGTAATCGAGCAACCGCGGCGCAAACGTGCAAACCACATAGCCGCGAATTTCGAACGTCTGATGAATCGGCGGCGGCTGATGGACGAAGCCGGTGATCGGCTCAAAATCCTGCGCATTGAAGGTAAACGGATAGACGTAGCCATCCCATCCCACGACATCGAACGGATGATGCGCGTGCACCACCCGGGTCCAGCGCGGGCCATCCTTCACGAGCACCGCCACGTCTTCGTCCTTATCGATAACCAGCGTCTCCGTTGGTCCGTGAAAATCACGCTCGGAGTAGGGCGAGCCCATCCGGATCTGTCCTTGATGATTCAGATAGCGCTCCGGGATTCGCACCGGCCCCGTCGATTCGAGGATTAGATAATCCTCCACCTCAACATTATCCGGCACGAGCCGGTAAGTGATGCCGCGCGGGATGACGATATAATCCTCGGCTCGGTAACGGAGCTTCCCAAACGGCGACTCGAGCGTCCCGGCGCCGTGAAAAACAAAGATGATCTCGTCCGCGCCGCCGTTGCGGAAATATTCGTACTCGCCGTAGGCGGTCGCGGGCTTGTGCCGATACGCGATCATGTCCTGGTTGAAGAGCATCGGGAATGCGGCCGGTATAGAGGTCGCCCTGCCGGGGTACATTGGCGGCCTTTAAGTGATGATGGCGCAGCGGCGCATCCGTCACCTTTTTCAACTCCTCACACTTCAAAAGCTCGACGCTGCGCACGCGCGTAGGCGGGCGCAGGTGATACATGATCGAATACGCTTCATTGAAGCCCTCCGTCGTGATGACGTGCTCGTAGTAGATCCCTTCGTTCTTATAGCCGGGTCCCGCGCCATTGCGATGAAACCAGACGTGATGTTTCCGAGGGATTTCCCCGAGCTTCAGATACTGCGGCATACCGTTCTCCCCTTTTCCCTTTTAAAGATTCCCGCGCGCGTCCTGTTCCTTCTCCAGCGCTTCGAAGAGCGCTTTGAAGTTTCCTTTGCCGAAACTTTTCGCGCCTTTGCGTTGGATGATCTCGAAAAACAGCGTCGGCCGATCTTCCACCGGTTTGGTGAAGATTTGCAGGAGATAGCCCTCCTCATCGCGGTCGATCAAAATTCCGAGTTTCTGCAAGGGCTCGAGGTCTTCATCGATTTTGCCCACACGATCGAGCACCGTCTCGTAGTAGCTCGCCGGGATCTTGAGAAACTCGACGCCGCGGTTTTGTAAATCGGTCACCGTCTTGACGATGTCGGCCGTCGCGAGCGCGCAATGCTGCACGCCTTCGCCATCATAGAAATCGAGATACTCTTCCACCTGCGACTTCTTTTTGCCTTCCGCCGGCTCGTTGATCGGGAACTTCACAAACCCGTTCCCGTTGCTCATCACCTTGCTCATGAGCGCGGAATATTCGGTCGAGATATCCTTATCGTCGAAGCTCAGAATGTTACGGAAGCCCATCACGTCTTCGTAAAATTTCACCCACGGATTCATCTGGTTCCAGCCGACGTTCCCAACGCAATGATCGACATAAAGCAAACCGGTTTCGGCCGGATTGTAATTGCTCTCCCATTTCCGAAAGCCGGGCATAAAGACGCCGTTATAATCGCCGCGCTCGATGAAGAGATGGACGGTTTCCCCGTAAGTGTGGATGCCGCTCATAACCACGCGGCCGTCGTCGTCCGAAAGGATCGTTGGCTCCAGATAACTTTTGCCGCCGCGCTTGGTGGTTTCTTCCCACGCGGAAGTCGCGTTCTTCACTTTCAGCGCCAGCATCTTCACGCCATCCCCGTGCTTCGCGATATGGTCCGCGATCGGGTTCCCTTTCCGGATCGGCGTCGTCAACATGAACGTCAATTTGTTCTGCCGAATCACGTAGCTCGCGCGGTCCTTCACGCCGGTTTCTGGACCCGCGTAGGCAAGGCTTTGAAAGCCAAACGCTGTCTTATAAAAATGCGCGGCCTGCTTGGCGTTTCCGACATAAAACTCCACGTAATCGGTCCCCTGCAACGGAAGGAAATCTTCCTCCGGCTGATGCTCGGCTTTCATTCGGTCGGCGATCGTTCCGGTCTTTTGTGGTTCGTCAATCGTGGTGCTCATAGGAAGATGCTTTCTGCTTTGAACTAACTGCGCGCTTGCTGCGGCGAGACCGCAAACATAGGAGCGGCCTAGTGGACTCGCAAATCGCCCGGGCCATTTCGCCTCGTCCCAAAGCCCCGTTAAAACGCGAATCCGAAACTGAAGTGGAACGCTCCAAACGCTTCTCCCGGGCGACGATTCGGATTCACGCCATAGTCGATACGGAGCGGCCCGATGGGCAATTGATAGCGCAGTCCCAGCCCCACCCCATAGCGTAGATTATCAAACCCGACATCCTCCGCGCGCGGCAACAGATTTCCTGCATCCACGAAGAGGGCGAGATTGAGTTCGCCGTAAACCGGGAAGGTGTACTCCACGTTGAAAACGCTGAAATATTCGCCGCCAATCGGATTACCCCGGTCTTTCGGCCCCAGGTCGCGCTCGGCAAAACTGCGGACCGAATTCGCACCCCCGTTAAAGAAACGCTCATCGATCGGAATCGAGCTTCCGCTCACGCCTTGAATCACCCCCGAGCGCGCGCCGACCGCCAGCATGGTGCGCCGGAACCAACGCTCCCAACTGCTCTCCGCGCCTTCGCTCCCGGTCGGATTTATCTTCACGATTTTGTCGTCGCGGGAGAAAGGAATGTAGTAGGTCGCGCGCAAGGTCCTGCGGACGAAATCGATCTGACTCCCGAACGCGCCTCCTGCGTAGTCGAAGGTATTGTCCACCACCAGGCCGCGCGGCGCCGCCAATGGGCTGGATCGCAAATCCAGCGTTTGCGTGAATCCAATCGAGTTTACCTGATACGAGGTGCGGCCCAGAAAAATCGGGTCGATGGATGCGCTCGTGATGTCGACATTACGCGCGCTAAAGACGCCGCCCAGCTTGTATTGTTTCGTCAGTTCGCGCTCGAGGTCGAATCGAAGCCCAAACTCCCTTTTCGAATAGCCATCGAAATCGTAGGTGAGCGCGGAAAGCCGAGTCTTCAAGTGGATCTCGGTCTCGAAAAGATAGGGATCTTCGTAAGCGATCTCACCTTTGTAACCCCGGCTCGAATATTCGGCCGAGGTCGTTACCGGCCGGCCGTAACCAAACAGATTTCGATCGCGATAAGAGGCTCCCACAATCAACCCGGCGAAGCTTCCGTAGCCGAGCGAAAAGCCAAACTCCTTGCTCTTCGCCTCCTCGGCCGTGATGTCCATGCGCAGCCGATCGCCGTCCACTTGCACCGGCTTGATTTGCAGCACGCTGAACAAGCCCGTTTTCATCATCTCGCGGAATTTTTCGTCCACGACCTTCGGGTTGTACTGCTTCCCGCTGAGCTTTTGGAAACGCTTCGTGACGTAGCTCGGCCGCAAGCGCTTCAAGCCGGTCACGGTCGAGCCATCAAAATAATAAATCGGACCCGGCGCGATCGTTACCACCACCGGCACGCGCCCACCTGACGCGCCGCCTGGATTTCCGGTCGCGTCCACCTTCACATCGTAATAACCGTGCTGTTTGTAGTAAGCCTGCAATCGCCGCGGGATGTCTGCGAGGCGGCGATCCGTGTAGGGCTCTTGCAAGATGTCCGCCAGTTCGCGCTGCAATTCTTCCGCGGCAAAGACGGGAGTGCCGCTAAAACGGAGCGGGCCGAACTCATACTGGCGGCCTTCCACGATCGCGATCGTCAGATTTACCTGCGCGCCTTCTGGGACGAACGAGTAGTTAGGCTCCTGCACAATCACGTGCAAGTAACCCTCTGCGATGTAGAGCCGGCGCACCAATTCCACGCCCTCTTGCAAATCGTTCTTCACAAACGGCAGACTCTTCTCCGTCTTGCCGTAACGCTCCCGCGTGGGCCCGATCACGAACTCGAACAGCTTCTCGTGCGGGATGTGTTCGTTCCCGACAAAGGCGATCTCGCCCACGGTCACGCGCACGCCTTCATCGATGTCGAGGCGCAACCGACTGCCGTCGATCGTGTAGCTCACGTTTGCTTTTTCGTAGCCGTGCTTGCGATAAAAAAGCTCGAGGAGAAAAGCCGCATCGTCCCCGCGGGCTGCCGTCAGGCCGAGTTCCGAGATCGTGGTGATCTGCTCTTTCAGTTGCGAACGCAGCTCGTCTTCCTTAAAGGCCGTCGCCCCTGCAATCGTGACGTCCGAATTCTGCGCGACCCGTTCTTGTTGCTTCGTCTCCGCCTTCTCGGCCTTCTTCTTTTCCGTCACCTGCGCCGGGTCGACCTCACGTTGCCCGTGCGCCGGAATCATCGAGGCCAGCCACACACTCAGAATTACTGCGCGAGCGGTCACGCAGCGCGACAAAGCGAATGTCTTGTCTGGAATGGCGCGACGCGTTCTCATCGGAAGCGAATCAAATACTTCACCGTGCCGCGAAAGTCACCCTGCACCCCGATTTCGCCGATTAACTGCACCTGATCTGTAGCCCGATAGCGCGCCACCGCCGTCTGCTGACCAGTCCGCGGATCCACCCCGCCCACATCCACCTGCAGTTTGTCGAAGATCGAGTTCGTGTTGTCAGACTTCCCTTTCTTGAAAACCTTTTGATAGAGCTGTTGTCCTAACAACATCAACGCCCGCCCCGCCAGCACGTTCCCTCCGCTGGCCAATTGCTCCCGCGTCACACCCGTCGCCAGGAGCGAGATAATTTCCTCCTGCGGCAACGGCGGCTCACTCGTAAAGACAGCTTCAGGAGAATTCGCCGTCCCATAGATGTAAACCCGCACCGTGTAATCACGGATCAAAGAGGTGCCTTGCAGATCGAGCCCGGGATTCAGCGGATCCTGCGGATTGAAGTAGATGAATCCCTGGTTAATCTCGAGCCGCGAAAACGGCAGCGTTGCCTCCACATTCTGCAAACGCACGGAGCCATCGATCAGCGGTTTCAGACCCGTCCCGGTCAAGCGCATGTCCACCAACGCGCCGCCGTGCGCGAGATTCCCACGAATCTTGAAGGCGTCCTTCGTCCTGATCGCAATATTGAAATTCCAATCGCGCAGCGGCGGCTCCGGAAAGGACAACCCCGTCGAATCCGAGGGCGGCTCCGGGGCAGGCGCTGGTCGTCCTGGAACGCCAATGGGGATGAGATCGAGATTCTTCAAAAACTGGCTGTTGGTCAGCGCGATGTCGCCCGCCACGGTCGCGCTCGCGAGCGGTCCGGTGATGCTGATGTTTGCATCGGTCCGCACGGTCATGTCGTCATTTCGCGCCACCAGGATGGCCTCGGCTTTCACCTGCAAATCGAACACCGGTTCCGTTAATTTTTCGAAAGTGATACGACCTGCAATTGTGAACGGGCCGCCTGCCAGCTCGCCGCGAAACTGCTCGAGATCCAGCCGCGTCTGCGTAAAAGCGAGCCGCGCGTTGAAGTTGGTCACCGTCGGGATCGTCGGATTGCTGAAGCGCGCCGCGTTGATCGTCATGTCGGCTGACCCACTCAAAGCCGGATCCGCGATCGTTCCGTCCACGTTTACGTCCAAGGCCAGGCTGCCATCAATGCGCTCCAGGGCCGGCACGAATTGACGGATAAAATTCACCGAGCTGCGGGGCATTTTCACGTTCGCCCGTATCGGCGTCTTCTCGTCAAATTCCTTTGTTTCCAACATCCTGGCCAGATCAAACGGGAGGCTGGCCTTGATCTGCACGGGCTCGATCCGCGCCTGTTCAAACTTTCCTTCCACCACCAGTTCTCTGTTTTCCAGCCGCGCGCCGACGTTAAAAACGGCGGGCTGAAAATCGGTCAACTGCTCCGAGCGCAATCCCGTGAGCTGCAAACCGAAGGTCGCATGCAGGTCGTTGAGCGTGCCCGTCGCATCCAGCTTCAGGTTGGCCAGACCCGAAACCGGCGCCGTGGTCCCGAGATCTTTCGCGAGCTTCTCCAGATCAAGATTCTCGGTTTGGAAATTAACCAGCACCTTTCCATCGCTCGGGAAAAGCGGTTTCTCCGTGCCCAGATTTTCCCACACAAATGGGATCGAGACATAACCGGAAGCATATTTTGCTTCGCCTTGATCGATCTGCAGGCGCGTGACTTCGAGCGTGCGTTCCTTCGCCTGCATTATGGCCTGCATCATCAATTTATCGCTGGAGAAATAGACGATCGGGACATTCAATTCCTGCGGCGTGTAATTCGCATCCACGGTCGCCTCCAGCTTCTTCAAATTCCCGTAGCGCCCGTTCTCAAGTTTTAGCTTTAGATCACCCGAATTCTTGAAGCCGGTCACCGTGCCGTTCCCTTCCCAATTCACGGCCAGCGAACCAGCCAGCTCGCTCGTATTCTCCATCGCTCGCAGCACAGGCTCGAACGACGCCAGATTTTCCACCTTCAGCTCCAGCTTGCCCGCGTATGGGTGCGGCTCGTCCAGCGATGCCTGACCATGCGCGCGGATGAAGTCGCTCTCATTCAACTGCGCCGTCAGATCTTTTAAATAGACGACATTCTCCGCGATCGTCCCCTCGGCGTTGATCTGCGGAATCGTCAGCTTCTGCGCCGAAAGATTCCTCCCGGCGAGTTTAAAGGAACCGCCGCTCAGCTTCGGCCCCAACTCGGTTTGGAAAGAGAGATCCAAAACTCCGGCGATCGGTTTCTCCGCTTCCGCAACCCAGAAATCGCTGATCTGAGGCGCCTCTAACCGACCTTCGATCCGGCCCGGTTGTGCCAGCGCGGCCCCGAAATCGAGCGGTAACTCGTAACGAGCTGTCGCCGATAAGCGGTTCTCCGCACGGACCGCTATCAATTGGTCAAGCGTTACGTCCTTCTCCTTCGTCGCGACCTTCGCTGTGAGGGAATCGACCGCGTATTCACCGAATCGCACCGCGCTCACTTCGAGCGCAATCTCGCTAGTCAGGTTCGCGTAATAGGGCGGCGGCACGGTTTCGCCGCCGACATCTTCTTCGTCTGGCATTGGCGGCGGCATTTTTTTCTCGGCCTGAAGTTTGACGACCGCGCGCTCGACCGACCCCGTTCCGAAATTCACGGGACCTGCGACCGCGGCGAGATCGATGTTAATGGCCGAATCGCGCACGCTGATCTGGCCATTTACTTCCGCCGGGCCAGTAATCGGCTGCGCCATTCCGGCCGTGAGCGATCCAAGTTCCGGCACATCAGCCCTGAGTTTGAATACAGCCGGCACACGACCGAACTCTTCCGTGCGTGCTGGCAAATCAGCTGTGCCCTCCACCGTGATCTTGTTCGCGCCGCGGCTGAGCACGAGGTTCTTGACCTCGGCGCGCCCGCCCGCGGCCTCCACGTCTAACGAGACGTTGTCAAAAATCATCCCGCCCAAACCAAGATTTGTGATCTCGCCTTTGATTGTCCCGTTCCAGGAATTGGGCGCATCCAGCCGGCCCTGTCCCACGATCGACAGCCGTTCCACTTTCCCACTCAACTTCGAAGGCTCGGGATGTTCCGCGTCCATCTCCGGAGCTTTGATTCTCCCGTCCTCGAGTTTGGGCGGCTCGAAATATTCCGTCACCGCTTCAAGCGAGGTGTCGGCTACGGTAAAATCGATTTTTGTTCCAAGCGACTTCGCCTCTTCGCCCAACGAGAAATTTCCGTTCAATTGCGCGCCTGCAAACGTGCCTTTGACCGCGACGTCCAGTTGACCCGTCCCGATTTTGGAGGCGTCCAGGTTGACCACTTCGAGGTGAGTCTTTTCATCCAGGATCAAATTTCGCAGGAAGAGATTGTGGTTCTCGTAAGACGTTTGCGCAGTCACGGTCTTCCACGCGCGTCCACTCGTGAGCTGGAGCATCGCGATGCGCAATTCCCCGGGCGCTTTCGGGCTCAAGTCCAGATAGAGATGCTCGAGGACAAGGTCTTCCGGCTTTGATTTCACCCGTACGTTCACGTCTGCGATGGTGAGACGGTCTGGGAAAAAAGCCGGCAAGGTGATCTTCTTTTCCTGCACCAGTTTTTCGGCGGGAGGCGCCTTTGTTGGATCGAGAACTATCGTCGCATTCCGCAGTTCAATGTCCTGCAAGAGATCCACCATGCCGCCGCGAAGGTAGCCCCAGAGGCTGTAATCCACCCGCAGCAGATCCACATCCGCCGACTGCAGTGCCGACGGACCCGTGGCCACCACCCGCACATTGCGCAAGGTAATCCCGCCCAACACCGAGCCTTCCACCCGCAAATCCAGTTTTAGATTTTGTTTCGCCGCAAAATGAATCGCCGCGCGGCGACCGATGTTTTGCAAAACGGGACGGTGAAAGATGATTACCAACAGCACGACGATGCCAAACGCGATTCCGACTCTTTTGAGCCAGACGCGCCCAGCAGATACAGAAGCGGTGCCGTTTTCATCCACGAAGGTTTTAATCTATTTCTACGGACTTAAAGAGCAAACTGGACGCATGAAACTCCGGCCTCGTCGCCCCGAGTCCAGAAGGTCACTTAGTTGCATATCCGCACGCCAGACGTGACGATCCCCCCGCCATGAATCCCGATAAACTTTTTGATTACCTCGACGGCAAACTCCCGCCGGGCGAGCGGGAACAGTTGGAAGAAAAACTCATCTCGGACGAGCACTTGCGCCGGGAATTTAATATTGCCCGGGAGATTCATCGCGGCGGCGGAGTCAGCCGCGAAACGATCATCCCGGATGACCCCGAACGCGGCGGCCGGCTGGGGCGGCGTATTGCCATCGCTGCCATCGCCCTCGTTTTCGCGAACGTGGTCGGCGGGCTTTCTTTTATCGCTTTCAAGAATAGAAAAGCGGCCCCTGCGGGCAGCGGAGAAGATGCGCTTCGTCAACAGGTGGCGACTTCTATCGGCGGTGCGGCCGAGAAAGCGCTGCCGATCCCCACCTTCGTGCCTGCAGAAATCAAGATCACTGCCCCGCGGGCAGAATGGGAGAGCGTGGCCAGCCGCGTCATGGCCGCGGCCGTAGGGATGGGCGGGGATGCGCAAAAGGGCCTGCCTAACGAGGAGATGATGTTGGTGCTGGCTGACGTTCCTTCCGCGCGGGAAGCAGAATTCCGCCTCGCTGTGACTTCGATCTCCGCCATTTCGCCACCTCCAGCCGCGGGCGTTGCCACAGCGCCGCCGATTGCTCCTAATCAACGATCCATCGTGCAGGTGCGCATCGCCGAAGCGGCGCCATGATTGCGGTCACGTTCGCGCTCGCGAACGAAAGCTCCGCCTTCCTTCGTCTCCTCGAACAGCCAGCGCGCGACACCGCCGACCCGCATACCCTCTGCGGGACTTTACACGGTCGAGAGGTTTGCGTTTTGCATACCGGCGTCGGAGAAAAAACCGCCCGCGCGCGCCTGGCGCACTTTCTGCACGAGCGGACGCCGCGCCTTCTGATCAGTTCCGGCTTCGCGGGCGCGTTAAGCGAAGATTGGAAAGTGGGCGAAATGATCAGGGCGGAAAATTACTCAACCAGCCCGGAAGAGCTCGGCCTTCCCAAACATCGGGCTGGCCGACTGGCCACCGCGTCGTCCGTGATTGATGCGCCTAACGAGCGGCTGACCTGGGCGCAAACCGGCGTGGATGCGGTGGATATGGAAACGGAATTCATTGCGCAAGCCTGCCTTGCTGCTGGGGTGCCGATGCTTTCGCTTCGCGTCATTAGCGACACGCCCGCTCACCCCTTCCCGGCGCCGCCACATATCCTGTTCGATGTCGAGCAGCAGCGCACGCCCTTCCTCCCCCTTTTCACATATCTGCTGCTGCGACCGGCCTCGATCCCGCGCTTCGTTTCTTTCGCACGTGCCATTAACAGCGCGCGCGCATCCTTGGCGGAGGGGCTCGCCGCCGTGATCCAGCGCCTCCCTTCGGAAGGCTAATTGCTCGCCGCCGGCTCCACGTGCACGAGCACGTCCGCAATCCGTGCTTCCGTGGCGCGGATGGCGTTCTTCACTTGATGGGCAATGTCGTGCCCCGACCGCACCGAAATCGTGCCATCCACTTTCACGTGCAGATCCACGTAGAAATTTAAACCCATCTTTCGCACCAGACATTTCTCTACCTCGTACACGCCAGGGACGGTGCAGGCTAATTGCTGGATCTTTTGCGCCATATCGCCGCGCGGCGCGGTATCGAGAATCTCGTGCAAAGCCGGCGAAAGCATTCGGTAGCCGTTCATCGCGATGAAGGCACACGCGAATAGAGCCGCCCAGTCATCGGCACTTTCCCAGCCGTCGCCGCCAATCAGCGCGATCGAGATCCCGATGAAGGCCGCGATGGAGGTCAGCGCATCAAAGCGATGATGCCACGCGTCCGTTTGCACGGCGGTGCTTTCGACGTTCCGTCCGATCCGGATCACGAAGCGATAGAGCATCTCCTTTACGATCACCACCGCGATCAAGACGACGAGCGTGAACGGCGCCGGCGCGTGATGCGGAATGAAGATTTCCCGCACACTCTGGATCGCGAGCAAGAAAGCCGCTGCGAGCACGCCGAACGAAACGATCGCCGCCGCCACCGGCTCCGCTTTACCGTGCCCATACGGGTGGGTCTCATCCGGCGGGCGTGCCGCAAATTTCAGCCCGCCCCAAATCACGATCGAGCCACCGATATCGAGCGTGGATTCGATTCCGTCCGCAATTAAAACGTAGGAATTGCCCAGCACACCCGCCGAAATTTTCGCGAACGCGAGCACGGCATTAATCGCCATCCCGAGCAACGCCACGCGCGCGCCGCTTTGCAAATTGCCCACCGAATCGTTCGTAGTAGTCTGAGCGAGGGGAGACATTTCGATGAGCAAGACTATACGCGCCGTGGTTTACGAAGCGCACGGAAATCCGGCGGAGGTGTTGCGTGTGATCGAACAACCGTGGCCGGTTATCGCCAGCAATGAAGCGATCGTGCGGATGAAAGCGGCGCCGCTCAACCCGGCGGACCTCAACTCCATCGAAGGAAAATATCCCGTGCGGCCGACGTTGCCGGCGACGCCGGGGATGGAGGGCGCGGGCGTGGTGGCTGAGATCGGAAGTGACGTGCGCGGGGTGAAGGTCGGCGATCTCGTCATCATTCCGCACAACCATGGGAGCTGGCGGGAAGCATGCGTCGCGCAAGCAGAAAAGCTGGTGGTCGTGCCGAAAGATATCGAGCCGGTGCAGGCTGCGATGTTGAAGGTCAATCCCATCACGGCCTGGCGGATGTTGCATGATTTTGCCCCGCTGGGGCCGGGCGATTGGTTTATTCAAAACGCGGCGAATTCCGCGGCGGGAAGAGCGGCGATTCAGATCGCGCGCGAGCTGGGCTACAAGAGCGTGAATGTTGTTAGGCGCGCTGAGCTGGTGGAGGAACTCCGCGCCGAGGGGGGCGATGTGGTGCTGGTGGACGGGGATGCTTTGCGAGAAGAAGTCGCGGAACAAACCGGCGGTGCGGCCATCCGACTAGCTCTGAACGCCGTGGGCGGCGCGTCGGCCTTGAGGATGGCGAAGACGCTGGCCGCGGACGCCACCATGGTGACTTACGGGGCGATGAGCTTGCACCCCATTACGATCCCAAATGGGATGCTGATTTTTAAAAATCTGAGGTTTACCGGCTTCTGGGTGAACAAATGGTATGACGCCGCCACCGCCGATGAGCGCGCCGAGACCTTCGCGCCGCTCTTCCGAATGGCGCAACGGGGCTTGCTGAGGACAAAGGTGGATGCCGTCTACTCGTTAGACGAGGTGCAGGCCGCAATCCGCCACGCCATGCAGAACAAGCGGCACGGCAAGATCGTTTTTCGGTTGTAGGGTCGCCAACAGCTGCGCTCGGTCGTCTCGAAAATGGCCCTGTTCTTAGGGGCCGACACCGCTGGCCCCTTCTGCCTACGGCGCCGCAGGCTCTTGCTTCGGCTTCCGCTTCACGAGCGTGATTTGCTTGATCCGTGCGGAATCGTTCGGACTCCACGTCGCCACATCCGGATCGTCCTTAAAGGCGTTATGCACGATGCGGCGCTCGTAGGAATTCATCGGCTCGAGCTGGAGTGACCGACCGCTAATCCGCACCCGCTCCGCCAATTCGCGCACTCGGTGGACAATGCGATCCTCGCGCATGGAGCGGTACATTTCGCAGTCGACGATCACCTTCTCGGCCTCGCGATCTTTCGCTTGAATCATCCGATTGAGCAGAAACTGGATCGCTTCCAAGGTCTCGCCTTCGTGCCCGATGATGCGGGTGCTTTCCTCGGTGTAGATCTGCAGTGTAAGATTCCCGCCTTCGCTGCGCGTTTCCTCGATTTGCACCACGAAACCGAGGAAGCCGAGGATCGTATCCAGTAATTCTTTCGGCGTCATTTTTTACCCTTTCCCGCACGCTTTTTCTCCACCACCGCCGGTATCAATTCCGGGGGCATCTGCTTCTGATTGTACCAATACTGGAGAATCGAGAGCAGGTTTTGCGTGGTGTAATACAATGCCAGCGCCGCGGCGAAATTGTAACAGAAAACCAAAAAAATCAGCGGCATGAACATCATCACGCGTCGCTGCATCGCGTCGCCGGTGTTTGGCGTCATCTTCATGAGCCAAAATTGGGTCGCGCCCATCAGGATCGGCAGGACGTTCACCGTCAAACCCGCGGGCGTACCGAGCACAGGAATAAATCCGAGACCGGGGATAGTGAAGAGCGTATCGGGTTGCGAAAGATCTTTCACCCAGAGAAAGGATTCATTCCGCAGCTCGGCCACTTGTCGGAGCATGGTGAAGAGACCGATGAAGATCGGAAACTGGATCAACATCGGCAAACAGCCGCCGACCGGATTCACGCCGTGCTCCTTGTAGAGCTTCATGACTTCGGTGTTCATCTTCGTCGGATCGTCCTTAAATTTTTCTTTCAGCGCCTGCATCTTCGGCGCGAGGGCGGACATCTTGCGCATGGACTTGTTCGCCTTGCTTTGCAGCGGCCAGAGGACGGCCTTCACGCAGACGGTCATGAGCACGATCGCCACTCCGTAGTTGCCCACGAAGCTGTAAAGCAAATTCATGAAATTCAGGAGCGCCTGGCAAACAATCTTGAACATGCCGAAGTCCATGATCGCCGCTTCGCCGTGCTGGAATTTTGCCAGTTGGGCGTAAAGCTTGGGCCCGGCGTAAATCTGGAACCGCTGCGTGCTGGCCTGCCCCGGTTGCAGCACAAAGCCGGGCATGCCCATCGCTCCCTCCATTCCGCGCAACGGCGCCGAACCCTGATGCGGCACTTCAAACGGGCGCGCCCAAATCTCCGTGGCAGGCCCATCAAGCGGGGTCACAATCGTGGCGAAAAATTGATTGCTCATCGCGCCCCACGCCGCGCTGTTGACTTTCTGCTGAAAAACTTTCTGTTCGGCCCGCCGCTCGATCCCGAGCACAGGATACTTCTGCGCGGCAAACCAGTTTACATCCGTCGATTTCGGTTTCCCATCGAGCAGCCAGACCACGCGCGTGTAGGTGGGCATGTCGCTCGGATGGATGGGAATGGTGGAGCCGAGCGCGACATAGTAGCCAGGATTTGTGTAGACTTGGGGGCCGTCGTTCCGGAAATCGACCTGCAAATCGATCGCGTAATTATCTTTCGCGCCTTTTGCGGCCGGGAAGGAAAAACGCTTCCGCACTGTGACGCCTTCTGGCGTTTTGCGCTCGCCCGTCACGCTCCCATCTGCTTCGCGCGTGAGGACGAACTCAGACAGCGCGGGCGTGGACGGTTGCTCGATGAGCGCGCCGATCGGCAACAAATCCGCGGCGTTCAAAACCACTTCGCCCTTGCCGCCTTCGCCAGCGTGGTGGAGCAAACGCGCTTCGCGGATGCCGCCGCCCTTACTCGTTAGGCGAAGTTCGAGGTCAGAATTAGCCAGCACTTCCACGCGCTCTGCGAAAGCGGCGGGCGTTGGCTCTGTCGTGGCAACGGCTGAGGGTGCGGTGGAGGAGGAAGGAGGCGCTCCTACCGATGCGGACGGAGACGCGGCGGGGACTGCCGCCTCAGGCGTCGGCGATGCGTTCGCCCTGGCCACTGCGGATGCAGGAACGCGCGGCGCCGTTCGCATCATGTAAACCTGCCAGCCGACGAGTCCCAAAACACAAAGGGTAACGGCAATCCATGCTTGTCGGTCCATACGCGTGTGCCGACCGGCTATTCACAAATTAAGCTGTGAGAATGCACTGGCGGCACCGGGTCATATCCCTCCCCGCCCCATGGCTGGCAGCGCCCCAATCGCTTCAGCCCGAGCCAGCTTCCACGCCCGACTCCGTGAGTCTCCACCGCCTCCAGAAAATATTGCGAACAGGTCGGCTGAAAACGGCAGCCGCTCCCAGGTCCACCCAGCCAGGAGAGCACAGGCGAGATCATCACTTGATAGGCACGAATGAAAAATCGGACGATCAGGCGCATGAGGGCGCTAGGATAAAAGCGCGCTTTGCCAGACGCAACCACTCATCTTTCAGCGCGACGTAGCTGGCGCGAGCCGCCGCCGGCCGGGCAATGGTGACGAGCCAAATTCCCGGCCGCACCTGGTGTTGATGCCAGCGGACGATCTCGCGCAAGCGGCGGCGTGTCCGATTTCGCACCACCGCTCCCCCCACCCGCTTGGAGGTGACAAAGCCCGCCCGGAACGGCAGCGCGCCCCCGATTTCCAGCACTCCCAGGATCATGAAACTGCCGCGCTGCGCTTTGCCCTCCACCCGGACTCGCGCAAATTCTGCCGTCCCGAGAAGACGGCGATCTCGCCCAAACCTCAAACGGGGGAGGCGGCGGTCATCGTCATTCATCCGAAGCTTCCTACCACGGACGCGCCAAAAGGACACCGCTTCTGTACAGCAAAAGTCTTCCCGCAGCCGAAGCCACGGGAAGACTCATGTGGAGGAAAAAAATCCCTCGTGTGGGATTTAAGGATTCGGAGTCGAGGTCGTCGTCGCAGGGCTCGGCGCCGTGGTGTTAATCGTCGTGTTGGTCGTCGTGGTGTCGGGCTTGGTTTCAGCCGGCGTCGGATTCACGATCGTCGTGTTCGTCTCGGACTTGGTCGCGTCGGCCGGCGGGGTCACGATCGTCGTGTCATGATGAGTCGCATCAGCCGGAGCGGCCGGAGTGACGGTTTCAGTTTTCTGCTCGCACGCGGTAAAGAGCGCAGCACTGGCTAGGATACAGATATATTTCTTCATAGTTTTTAGGATTGGTGCCCACATTCTGGACGAAGGCTGATTCGAAGCAACACTTCGTTTCGGCCTTACTTTATGTCGTTATCTGCCACGCGCTGCAGGTCTTGACCAGCGACGACTCTTCTAGAATGCGGATTCGTAGGACATCCCGTGGGCGTCCGCTACGGCTTGCAAAGTGAGGCGCCCGTCGCGCGTATTAATCCCGCCGGTGAGCGCTGGCATCTTCTTGCAGGCGGCCTCGAGACCATGGTCCGCCAGCAGTTCCACGTAGCGGGCGGTGGCATTGCTCAACGCTTGCGTGGAAGTGCGCGCATACGCACCCGGCATGTTCGCCACGCAGTAGTGAATGACGCCCTCTTCCATGTAAACCGGATCGTGATGCGTGGTGGCGCGCGACGTCTCGGCGCAGCCGCCCTGATCAATCGCGATGTCCACAAACACGCTCCCCGGCCGCATCTTTTGCAACATCGCGCGCGTCACCAGTTTGGGCGCTTTCGCTCCCGGGACGAGAACCGCACCGATCAAAAGTCCGTCGTCGCGAGCATGCTGGTCAGGTTCGCTTCGTTTGAGTAAAGCGTGTTCACGTTTTGCATCGTGAGATCGAGGAAACGCATCCGTTCGCCATCCACTTCCAGGATGGTGACGTCCGCGTTTAATCCCACCGCCATCCGCGCTGCGTTCACGCCGGATGTTCCGCCACCGATCACCACCACCCGACCCGGCATCACACCCGGCACGCCGCCGAGGAGAACGCCGTTGCCCTGATTGTGCTTCGCCAAATAATACGCGCCCATCACGACGGACATGCGGCCCGCGATCTCGCTCATCGGCTCGAGCAGCGGCAATTTATTACCCACCTGAATCGTCTCGTAAGCGACACCCGTGACCCCGGAGGCGAGCAACGCATCCGTCAACGGTCGGCTCGCCGCCAGATGCAAATACGTGAACAGGATCTGCCCTTTGCGCAGCAGAGCGTACTCGGCCGGCAACGGTTCCTTCACTTTCACGATCATCTCCGCCTTCGCGAAAACCTCTTCCGCGGTCTCGATGATCACCGCGCCCACGTCCACATAATCCTGGTCCGGATAACCGGAACCTGCGCCCGCGTCTTTCTGCACCAAAACCTGATGGCCGCGCTTGGTGAGCGTGTTCGCCGTGGATGGCACCAAACCGACGCGGTGCTCTTGCGCTTTAATTTCTTTCGGGACGCCGATGATCATTTTTTGAGAGGAGTTGAGGGTGAGAAAGGAACAGTGATAGGTGGGAGAATAGAGCGCGACGAGGGAAAACTACAATGCGCCGCTCACGCGTCCCGCTGCGCTAATTCAAAGACGGATCGTCCGGCATCGCCGCGAGCATTTTGTACCACGGCCCGAGACCCCGCATAATCTCGAACCAGAGTTTCGGTAAATGCTCGGGCGTGAGCGCGGCCCGCGTCGGTTTTTGCAAAATCCACGCGTTCTCCTTCATCTCCGCTTCCAGTTGGCCCGCGCTCCAGCCGGCATAGCCGACAAAGGCGCGGATCGAGGCCGGATCTTCCTCGACGCGCTCGTGCGCTTCTTCCACATCCACATTGTGATTCAGCCGTAGACCGTCCGTCGCCTCCCATTCGAAGGCCGCGAACATCAGCTGATTTTTCCCCACCGGGCCGCCCAAAAACACGGGCACATCCTGCAATCCATCCGGTGGCGCATCGCCCACCAGATCGGCCACCTGCTTATCGAGCGGCCGATTCAAGATCACGCCCATCGCTCCCTCCGCCTGCTCATGCGAGGAAATGAACAAGACCGCCCGCCGAAAATTCGGGTCAAGCATGTTCGGGTGCGCCACTAAAAGCGAGCCGGCGAGACTGAGCGGAAGGCCCTCACCGTGTTTACGCATGGAAAACTAGAAGGCTCGTCTCCGCTCTTCGCAAGTAGCCGCGCACTCAGCCATCCGCCGTGCGAAAAAGCTGGCGTTCACGCAGGGTAAACACCGGGCCCGCCACCGGCGTCTCCCGCCATTGCATGCCGGTCGCGGTCACGAGCTTCTGCGATTCACGCGGCAGAGATTCCAGCAATCGGTTTCTGCGCGCCGGATCGAGCTCGCCAAAGACATCATCGATCAGCAGCAATGGCGCCGTCCCCTCCTCCGCCGCGAAGACGCGCGCCTGCGCGATCTTCAACGCCAAAGCCAACGTGCGCTGCTGCCCTTCGGAAGCGTATTGGGCGGCCGGTTTCGCATCCACCAGTAACGTCACGTCATCGCGATGCGGACCCACCACCGTTTGGCGCAGCCGCAATTCCTGCGCGCTGGAGCGGGCGAGATCGGCTGGAAAATCCTCCGCGTTTCCCGGCGCAAACGCGAGCTTCAGCGTTTCGCTTGCCCCGCTGATCTCGCGGTGCGCTGCGATCGCCGGTGCCTCCAGACGCGCCACCAAATCTGCGCGCATGGCCGAGAGTTTCGCGCCGTGCTCGAGCAACGGGACATCGTAAGCAGCCAGCTCGCGCGGCTTCGGCGAAGGCGATTTCAACAGCGCGTTGCGCGAACGCAATGCGCGCTCGTAGGCGCGCAACGTCGGCCGATAACCCGGCTCGATTTGGGACCCCAGAAAATCCAGGAAACGCCGGCGAAACTCCGAGCCGCCGCGCACGATTTCGATATCCGTATTCGCCAGTGAGACCACGCGACCCAGCCGCAGATATTCCGCCACGCCCTTTTGCTCGACGTGATCGAACGACAGCTTCCGGCGGAGCGCGCTGTAGCGGAATTCCAGCGCATGTTTATCCAGCGCGCCGGCGAGCGAGAAAGATTTGTCTCCCATTCGAAGCAATGGCGCGAGCGTCGCGCTGCGTTGGGATTGCAGTCGCAGCAGCACGCACGCGCCTTCCAGGATGGAAGTCTTCCCCTGCCCGTTCGCGCCGAGAAAGAAATTAAAACCCGGCGCGAAATCCACTCGCAACGCCTCGAAGCAGCGGAAGTTCCGCAACTGCAATTCAGTCAGCATTTCGTAGCGACATCGCTCGGACCGCTCACAGCTGCAGCAACTCCAGGCGGAACGTCATCTCCGAGGAGACGCGGCCGTTGTGCAAATACTTCCCGTCGATCGGCGTGATGTCAGCCGGCCGCAATCCCACCGCCGCCGCGATGAAGTTGTGATTACAAAATATTCCGTTCGTGCCATCCATCCCCACCCAGCCCGCTCCAGGTAAATAAACTTCCGTCCACGCATGGAGCGAACCTTCTGCGCGCCGCACTTTGGCATCTGCCTCGCGCAGATAGCCGCTCACCAATCGTGCCGCCAGCCCGTGCGCGCGCAGGATTTCCGCCAGCAAGACCGCCACATCCCGGCAGGCACCGCTTTCACTCCGCAGCGTCTCGCGCGGAGATCTCGCTGCGCCTTCTTCGCGGCGTTGGTAATCAATGCCGCGGTAAATCGCCTGGTTTAGTCCGACCAACGCGCTCACCGTCCCGCACGGTTCCGCCGCAGTCGGCGCCTTCCAGCCAGGAATGTCCAGCGCGCCGTCCGTTTGCCGCCGAAGATATGGCGCCAGCGTGCTGGCTAATTCTTCCTCGTAAGAAAATGGCAAATCGACCGCGCCTTCATCGAGGATGAAGTCGAACGCGTCCTTTTCTTCGAGCTCCAGATCGACCTCCAGTCCGAAAGAAAGCTCCTCCATTTTCTCCGGGAAGAAACAAGTGGCGACCACGTTATCGAAGACGTCCCGCGCATACCGCACCGTCGCATTTCCATTCGGTGTGAAGGAGAAACGACGCACTCGCTGGAAGCGATCGGTGCGCGGAAAAAGCCGCAACGCGTGCGGCGAAAAGCCCACCGCTTGCTCATAGCGGTAAACGGTTTGGTAGCGCAGACCGAGCTTCACGGCGGGAGTTTAGGACAAAGTTCTGCGCGCGTCGCAAACTTCCGAGAAACTTCTTGCGACGCCGGACCATCACGTTTATTTCGTCCGCAGATTTAGAAGATTGTTCTGGGGGGAACAGCCGCCCTTCGTGTCCTTCGGGCGCGGGGGGCGGTACTTTTTTGGACTGACGGGGGAAACGTCGAACGCTGAACGTCGAACATCGAACTCAGAATTCCCCTGCGCTGCGCCGCTCTTTCTTCATTCGACGTTCAGCGTTCGGCGTTCGACGTTCGACGTTGATGAAGGACGCCCATCGCAGAGGAAGAACTTCCTGGCCGCTCGCCTTCGTCCTCATCTTCCTTCTCCTCGCCTCCATCGGAGCCTTCATCTTCTGGCGCGTGGAGACCTGGCCTGCCCGAAACGCGCAAGCTGCCAGCGCCGAACTGGAGCGTCTCGGTCGCAAAGCGCGCGATGCCTTTCTCGAGATCGCGCAGCTGCAACCGCGCGTCACCATTCACGACCGCGTCTATTTCGAGAAAACCAGCGCAGTCGCCGAGCTCGCCGTCCTCTCACGCCAGACGGAAGTCGAGCACGAGTTCAACCACACTTGGGCCGGCAGTACGAAACGGATCAAGCTCCACGGCACGTTCGCCGTCAAAGCTGGCTTCGATCTGCGGGAAAACCTCACCGTCGATGTGCGCGAAAACGAAATCGTGATCGAAATCCCGCACGCTAAAATCCTGACGGTGGAGCAAAAGCAGGTCGACGTTCTCGAATTCCAGAACGGGCTTTGGAATCGAATGTCGGCCGCAGATTTGGAAAAAGAATTCGCCACCTTGCCAAATCTCGCCCGCCAGAAAGCCGAACAAAGCGGCCTCACCGCTGAAGCTGAAGTGACGCTCAAACAGCAGCTCGAAGAAAGAATAGGAGCGTCGCAGCCGATCCGTCTCGCCTTCCCGCTCAAAGACGTGGTCGAAACCGTAAAGCGGTCGCGGCTCGGGAGAACAAGCGCGACGCTATAACCAGCGCGAAAGTTTCTCCCGCAACTCCTCCGTCGCCTCCACTCGCCATCGATTCCCGGCGTCTACGCGACAAATCTCACCATCCGGTCGCTCAATCATCAACCGCACCGAAGTGAAGCCCGGCGCACCCGCCAGAATCTCCCGCACTTCCTTCAAATCCTCCGCCGTCGTCTCTGGCGCGAAACGCAAAACAAACGCGCTGATATCGGCCCCCTTCGTCGCGCTCCCATTGGTCGCCAGAACCTCGGGTAACGGCATGTTCGCGTCCGGCTGCAACGCCTTCACTTTTTGCGCCGTCGCCCGGAGCGAATCATCCCGCATATCAAGCGTGCCCTTGATCGCGATCACGCGGCCCGGCACCAGCGTCTCCATGACCTTCACGTAAACCTCATTCCAAATCACCACTTCCAGCTGCCCCGTCACATCCTCCAGAAAAACCACGGCAAACGGTTTGCCTTCCTTCTTCGTGAACTTCTTGTCCACCTGCGTGACCGCGCCGGCGATGCGGAAGGTCGAGCGATCCGCCATCTCGCCTAACGAGAGGATGGTCTGATACTGGCCCGTCGCGACCACACCCGCGTATGCATCCAGCGGATGCCCGGTCACATAAAATCCCAACAGCTCCTTTTCGTACGACATCGCCTCGTGCTGCGTCCACGGGTCCACTGCGCGCGCGCCAGTCTTCGCCGCCGGCACCGAGACCTCAAAATCATCAAAGAGCGACACCTGCCCGCTGGCCCGATCGCGATGCGAAGCCGAGGCCGCCGCCAGCGAATCCTCGATGCAATCGAACAGCTCCGCCCGATCGCGTCCGAGGAAATCGAACGCGCCGGATTTCACCAGGCTTTCCAGCATTTTTCGATTCGCGACCCGCGAATCGAGCCGCGCACAAAAATCTTCCAACGAAGCGAACGGCCCAGCTCTGCCTCTCGCTGATCGCCGCCTCCATGGCCCCCTGCCCCACGTTCTTGATCGCCGCGAGCCCGAAGCGAATGGCGGTGCCGTCGCCTTCCCCGCCCTCGCGATGTTCAGGCGTAAATTTGAGCCCGCTCCGGTTCACATCCGGCGGCAGAATGGGAATACCCATCCGTTTGCACTCGCCCACGAAAATCGAAATCTTTTCCGTGTTATTGATCTCGTTACTGAGCAATCCGGCCATGAATTCTACCGGATAATTCGCCTTCAAATACGCCGTCTGATAACTGATCAACCCATAGGCGGCGCTGTGGCTTTTGTTAAATCCGTAACCAGCAAACTTCTCCAGCAAATCGAAGATCGCGTTCGCTTTCTTCTCCTTGATCCCGTTCGTCGTCTGCGCATCCGCTAATGAATTTCTCGCGCTCCTTCGCCATCTTCGCGCGATCTTTTTTCCCCATCGCGCGCCGCAGTGAATCCGAACCGCCTAACGAAAAGCCAGCCAGCAAATTCGCCGCCGCCATCACCTGCTCCTGATAAATCATGAGCCCGTAAGTATCCGCACAAACTTCCTCGAGCAGCGGATGCTCATATTTGATTTTCGTCAGGCCTTTCTTCCGCTTGATGAAGTCCGGGAATCAGCTCCATCGGACCCGGCCGATAGAGCGCGATCAAGGCGATGATGTCGTCTATTTTCTGCACGTCGAAGTTTTTGCAAAGGCTCGTCATCCCACCGGATTCGAGCTGGAAAACGCCGATCGTTTCACCGCGATTAAGCAGCGCGAATGTGGCCTCGTCCGTAAGCGGAAGTTTGTTGATCGCGAAGTCCGGCTCGCGCTCCCGGATCAACGTCACCGTGTCCTCAATCACGGTCAGCGTTTTTAAGCCCAGGAAATCCATCTTCAGCATTCCGAGCTCGGTCAGCGGGCCCATGAGATGCGT
>CAVXLV010000002.1:0-91529 GCA_963762685.1 uncultured Verrucomicrobiae bacterium
ATGGGCGCGCGGCAGCTTTTTGATTCCGCCATCGAAGAGGACGAAGTCACGCAGCAACTCGATCAAGCGCTCCTTGCGGCACATCTTGAGCAGATACTTGTCGAGCTTGAAGCGGGTGTTGTCCGCTTCGTCTTCCTTCCACTTCAGGAAAAACTTCTCGGGCGTGCCGATTGTGCCGAACCGGAGTCCTTCGGAATCATTGCCGGCAAAGACAATCTGAACCGTGGTGAAAAACCAGCCGTTGAAATTTTCTGCTGATTGGAGAGCAACTGCCGGATGCCGTCGCCGATCGAGACGTAGCTGTTCTTCAACTCGATCACCGCCACCGCGATGCCGTTAAGGTAGAGCACCAGGTCGGGGACGCCGCTCGAAATCGCCGCGCAGGGTAACCTCTTCGGCGAGGGCGAAATCGTTCGCCTCCGGGTCTTCCCAATCGATCACCTTCACCGTCTCGGTCACCTTGCCCGCCTCGATCTTGACCGGGACGCCATAGCGCAGATGGCTGTAAACCGCGCGATTGTTGTCGTACAAGCTGCGCGTCAGGATTGTCTAGCTTCGGTCGGAAAAGGTAAATCGCGCGACTGATTTGCTGCGGCAATACCGCGTTTGCTCAGCCGGGCCGTCAGCATTCCCTCCTCGATGTTGGTATTCGGAAGGTCGCTCCGACCAATCGCCCAGAAAGCGGTATCCCAGCTCGTCGCGGAAGAGGGCGATCAAGCGGTTCTGCGTCTTGCGCTCGGGTTTGCCCACGCCGCTCATGCGGTTATCGATTTGATCACAGCAGGCACTTCATAAATCCCTAGCGCGAGCTTGGTTTCAGCGGCGAGGCGATCGATCTGCTCGCTGATCCAGTCCACGAGTTCCAGTCGGGCCAGCACTGTGACATTGGCCAGTTCAGCCGCCTCCCGCAGTTCTTCGGAAACGGATGCCGAGGTGACGAAGACAACCTCGTGATCATCGTATTCTCCCGCGTGCGCTTTCCGGATCTCCTCAAGCTGCCGGATGCCCCCGTCATTGGAGAAGCCCTGGTGGTGCTTCACCTGCACCAGCAGCTTGACTGAAGCGCATCGGTCCGCCCGCGACGCCTGTACATCCGCGTCCGCGTAGCTGCCAAACTGGCGCTTTGAAAGCACTCGCGCCTTGTAGCCTTCCGTCTCCAGCAGTTCGCGCACGAGCTGCTCCAGCCCCACGCCTCCCGTCTGTAGGTTCGTCCTGCCGGATTGAATGTTCGCCAGCAGGTTTTGTTTGAAGGCGTCCTGTTGTCTGCTCAGCTGCGCAAGAACCTGATTTTGCCAAGTGTAATCCGCACCGCTCGACAGGCTGGCGCGCGCCTCCTCGATCTCATCGGCAAACTCTTCGAGGTCATTCACTGTCATACCCTGCACCCGCAGGCGTCGCTGAAAGGCTTCCGAGAAGGACGTTCGCGGGATCGTGATGACACGGCCTTCAGCATCCCGCGGAAAATTCACGCGTCGCTGATTGGCCCGATCTGTCGCGACGCTGGCTTCGGCGAAAAGAAGACCGCCGATCGCCGTTCCAATGGCCACTGCGTAGGGGACAGGAGCCACCACCACATCCTTTTTCCATGAATGTCATAAAAACGGCGGATCTGATTTGCCCAGCGTCGCACACTTCCCCGAGTCGCCGATAATGGCCTGGATCGCCGCTTCCGCATCGCCGATCTGGTCAAAGCGAGTTTCGACCAGCCCACGCCGACAAGTCCTTGCTCCACGAGTGCAGGCGTGGTGCGGACGAGGTAATAGTTCGGCTCCAAATGAACTTCCGTCATTCTAGTCGTGTCCTGCCGGTGAGTAGTTCCTGCATCATGGCCTGCTTGAGGGCGCGGGTCTTCTCCCGCCGCTGCTCCAACGCCGCCAGCTCCGCGTCCATCTCCGTCAGCACCTCGGCGATGGCGGTTTGTTCGGGGTACGGAGGGCAGGATCACGAACGTCTGTGACAAGCGGAGCTGCTGATGTCGACGACTGCATCGCCTTGGCCGCGACTCGCCTTCTGCCGAGCTGATTGAGGCGGTGTTGAAGTAGTAGCCGAATAGCACGGAATCGCTGTCGTGTGGTCGGAGCATCACGATGTCGCCGCCTGCATACGCCTGGATGTCGCTGATCGAATGCGGCGCACTTGCCGATCGCCTCGTTGCGTCTCACCTCGAGCCCGCGAACAAGATGTCGCCTTGCTCAGCCGCATGCAGTGGTCAGCTACTCCGGGCGTCATCCACGCAATGGAAGTCCCGCACCACGTCATTGTGTTGTGTAGTAACGTTCACCATAGCGAACGCAGGCAAGCGTTCCGCTCCAGCAGTGTCTGGTCTTTGGTCGACTCCGCTGCCCTTCGCAAATTCGCCGACTTCACCCAGCCGCTTCACCTCCCACTCGCCGTGGAAGCCGGGGAGGCGGGTTTGGCCGGTGAGGAGTTGCTGCATGGCGGCCTGTTTGAGGTCGCGCTTCTTGGCGATGAGCCGGTCCAGCCCGCCCAGCAGCCCATCCACATCGCTCAACGCCGTCGCGATGGCGCGTTGTTCGGGAAGGGTCGGCGGCAACGGGATTGGCGAATCTCGCAACGATTGAGCGCAAGGTTTCTGAGTGTTGTACCGCGTCAACTCGTTGTCGACATACGACTTCGTGAAGCGACGATTTGTTAGACGATAGGAAATGAATCGCTAGAGACGCTCTTTCGACGCTAATCGTATGCCGCGCTCATTGCCAGTCGACTTGTTCGCAATCGTAGATCGGCAAGATTCACCAATCGCGCCGTCAATCGCAGACGAAGGTAGCATTCGACCAGTCAGCCGCTCTTCCGCAGCGTCTTGCATTCGGCCTCGCTCGACAGCATCGATGGCGTTATCGGTCGATCGAAATCGCGGTCATTCCGAAGTTGTTGCCGTCTACGAAATGGAACCCGGAGGATTTGCCGTAAGTTCGGCCACTGCGACGTGAATGCCGTCCGCCGATTTCAGTCGCTCGAGTCGCCGAACAGTGGCTTCACCTCCCACTCCTCCGGGATGACGCCGACCTCGGTCTGTTTGTAGCCGGGTTTCACTTCCATACCGCTCCCATCTTTTTGAGGTGTCCGTCCACGCGGGCGGCGAGCGTCGCCACTTCGTCGGTGAGCTGCGGCAGCGGGGTGGCGTAGCGTTCGGCGAGCTGGCGGATGCGGCCGGTGAGGGTTTGCGAGACGCGGTCCAGCTCGCCCTGCACGGCGGCGGCGATGGTGGCCAGCCATTTGTCGTCCACCACGAGCGTCTTGATTTCGTCCTCGGTGAGCTTGGGGTATTTGGCGGCGACTTGGCTTCGAGAGTCTTCCTGCGCGGCTTTGAGCCGTGCTCTGGCGTCGGTCCTGCTGGTCGAGCAGCCAGGCAGTAGTCTTCGAGAGCCTGGCGTTCGCTCGGCGTAGTCCGGGCTCGTCCGCCGATTTCCTTGAGGCGGGCCTTCACGGCTTCTGGCGGTGATTCTTCTGCTTCTCGCCTTCGCTTCGATCGACTTCGGCGAGCAGCCCTTCCTCGCCGCTTTGTTCCTCGGCGCGTTTCGTCGAGCTGCTGCTCGAGCCGGCGAGTCTCGGCTTCGAGCGCGTCGATGGCATCGCCTGCTCGGCGGCGAAGTAGCGGGCGATGAGCAGCGCGGCGGGACGAGGTCGGACTTGAACCGGCGCTTGCCTTCTTGAAGTCGTCGAAGTCGGGCCAGACAGTTTGTCTTCCTTGTTTTTGACCTCGACGATCGCGCGGGGCTGCGCGGCCTCGCGCCACCCGTCGTCGGCGATGAGGTAGCAATCGTCCTGCATGGTCTCGGCCCAGTAGTCCATGAGGTGCTGATAGACATCGTAGGCGTCGAGCAGCGGCGCGGTCTGGAAGGTGGCGAGCAGATCCTCGGCGATGGTCTCGATGAGCGGCTTGGGATGGCCGTCCTTGGCGAAGCCTTTGAGCAGCGGCACGGTGGCCGTCTTGCCATTGCGTCGAAGAGCTGGGTGGCGATGGCGTTGAAGGCGGTGAACTCGGCGTGGCCGAAGATGGCGGGCTTCACCTCGGCGATGGGGAGCTGCAGCGCGGCAGTAGCCGGGGCGGTCGAGCTTTCTCGAACAAGGCGGCGCGCACGCCGGGCATGACCTTCCAGTAACGGTCGAGCGCATCGAGGTCGCGCTCCGGGATGCCGCCGCGCAGGTGGCCGTCGATGTCCTGCAAGTCCTCCGGCTCGGTGCTGTCGATGTAGCGCGGGAGGTTGAGGTTGTAGTCGTTCTTCGGGTCGGCGATTTCCGCGACGGACACCATGCGGGCGTAGCGCGGCACTCTCAGCCTGCCGGGTGAAGGTGTCCACGATCTTGTGGATGTCCTGCTCGCGGAGGCGGTTCTTGTTGCCGTCCTTCATGAAGCCCTTGGAGGCATCGATCATGAAGATGCCCTTGCGGGCGGTGGCGTTTTCCTTGTCGAGCACGACGATGCAGGCCGGGATGCCGGTGCCGTAGAAGAGATTGGCGGGCAGGCCGATGATGCCCTTGAGGTAGCCGCGAGCGGACGAGTTGCGGCGGATGACGGCCTCGGCATTGCCGCGGAAGAGGACGCCGTGCGGGAGAATGCACGCGCCTTTGCCCGTGCTCTTCAGCGAGCGGAGGATGTGCAGCAGGTAGGCGTAGTCGCCCTGCTTCTCGGGCGGCACGCCCCAGGTGAAGCGCTGGAAGCGGTCGCCAGCTGCCGCCGTCGCCGCGATCGAGGCCGGTGCACCAGCGTCTTGTCGGAGAACGGCGGATTGGCGACGACGTAGTCGAAGGTGCGGAGCTGCTCGCCGTCCTTGAACTTGGGATCGGAGAGCGTGTTGCCCGAGAGATCTTGGCCGTCGGGAAGTCGTGCAGGATCATGTTCATGCGGGCGAGACCGGCGGTGGTCGACGTCCTTCTCCTGCCCGTCGAGCGTGATGTGCTTGCCGGCCTCGGCGTCGCGACCTTCAGCAGCAGCGAGCCGGAGCCGCAGGTGGGGTCGTAGGCGGTGGTGGCGGCGGTGGTGTTGGCCGGCGAGATGCCGATAACCTTGGCGATGATGCGGCTGACTTCGGACGGCGTGTAGAACTGGCCCTTGCTCTTGCCGCTCTCGGTGGCGAAGTGCCGCATGAGGTATTCGTAGGCGTCGCCGAGGAGGTCGTCGTTCTCGGCGCGGTTCTTCGAGAAATCGAGCGCCGGGTTCTCGAAGATGGCGATGAGGTTGGTGAGCTGCTCGACCATCTCCTTGCCGTCGCCGAGCTTGTTCGGGTCGTTGAAGTCGGGGAAGTCGCTGCGGGCGAGGTGCGAGTTGGCCTCGACCAGCGGCTGCGATGATCTGCTTGTTGATCTTGTCGCCGATGTCGCTGCTTGCCCTTGAGCGCGACCATGTCCTTGAAGCTGGCGCCCTTCGGGATGGTGATCGGCGGCGCGAAGTCATCTGGCCGGCGTATTTGTCGGAGACGTATTTGATGAACAGCATGAACAGGACGTAGTCCTTGTACTGGCTGGCATCCATGCCGCCGCGCAGTTCATCGCAGCTGGCCCAGAGGGAGGAGTAGAGGTCGGATTTCTTGATGGCCATCAGATCTCAAATTGCGGCTGAGCGCCGTGGTTTTATACGGCGAGCCGCCGCAAGCGAAGGAAAAACCACGTAAAACTGCGTCACGTGGCTTGGGGATTGAAGGACCCGGCATCCTCGCATCTCAAAGCTGGAGCGTGCGACGAGAGGGCGATCCCGTGGTATGGCTCTCCGCGCTCGTGACCGGGCCGGGCTGCGGCCGGAGACGGCAATCCATCTTATGACGCTCACCGCCACCAGGATATCCCGCGGGATCTTTGCCGCGGTCACGGTCGTGCTCTTGGTGGTGACTTTTTATTTCCCAATGATCGGGCTGGGCTACGCGCTGGATTCGTCGGCGGAGCGCGACTCGCGCATTTTTGCCGGGGGCGCTGCGCCGAGTGACTGGTGATTGGGGAATTGTTATTGGAGGGGAGGCGGGCGGTGGGCTTAGCGCAGCTCCATCACGATTTCTTCGATGTCGTCGCCTTCGGATTTTTCTTCGGGGGCTCTTCGGAAGCCGCATTTTTCGAGGACGCGGATGGAGGCGACGTTGTGCCGGACGACATGGGCGTAAAGGGGGCGCGCTTCGATCCGGGCGATAAATTGGGCGAGGGCGGCGCTGGCTATTCCTTTCCCCCAAAAGGACTGACCGAGCCAGTAACCGAGGTTCCGTTCCCCTCCGGCTTCCCAGGAGACGATGTTCCCAGCGACGGCGCCGTCCGCGAGGATGGTGTTCAGGATTGCGGTCGCGCTTTCGTTGCTCATGATTTTGGCCCAGTGGGCCATGAAAGCGGCGCGGTCGCGGCTGGGGAATGCGGCCATCTGCGTGGCCTCCGGATTGAGCTGATGCTCGAAGAAAAGCGGCAGATCTTCCTGGGTGACTTCGCGGAGGGTGACGGTCATGGCGGATTTTTGCGGTGCGCGATGGGGAGTGTAAAGGGGAAACCCGTGCGCGCCGGCTGTGCTGGCCGCGCGGCTCCATCCCGGACTTGATCTCTGGGCGAAGCGCGGCAAGGAGTGCCGGGAATTATGGCGAAGCCAACCAGGAACCCGCCGCCCGCGCGGCGCTCGGAGATTTCGGTGCCGCTGCTGATCGTGCTGGCGTTCGGGCTGGGGGTATTGGTGACGTGGCTGATGATGCGGGGGACGGCTGCGACCGCACCGCCGCCGCCGGCGACGGTGACGCGTCTGCCGCCGCCACCGCCTGCAACCGCGCCCGGGGGAATGCCGGGCGGGCCGGGATCGGCCTCGGCGGCGGTGCCGCCGGAGGTGTCACAGCTTCCGCCGGCGGAAGCGGCGCGGACGTTGGGGAACTGGAATTACGATCGGCAGAGTTGGGCGCACGCGATCGAGCACTACGAGGAGGCGATCGCGCGGGGCGGGGAGAGTGCGGATGTGCGGACGGATCTGGGCAATTGCCATCGTTTTCTGGGCCAGGCGCAGAAGGCGCTGGAGCAGTATGAGCTGGCGCAAAAGCTGGACCCGCAGCACGAGAACAGCCTTTTTAATCAGATCAGCCTCTATGGCGAGCTGCTGCATGACGACGCCAAAGCGGCGGCGGTGGCGCGCGATTTCCTGGCGCGTTTTCCGCAGAGTGCGCAGGCGGCGGCGGTGAAGCTGCACTGGCCGCAGGCGGCGGCGCCGTGAGTGGGCGGCGCGCGCAGACATTAGAGGAATCGTGGGTCGGGCTTAAGACAACGGCTTGAGGGGTCGGGTGGCGGCTGTGACCCCTGCCGGGGTCAGGAGAACCTTTTGGGACGGCTATCCGGGGGTATCGCTGCGCTCGACCCCCGGCTAATTTCTGGCAAGCCTCCGGCTTGAGCGGCTTATGCGCTGGCGGTTTGGCGTTGTGACCGCTTTAGGTGGCGGCGGCGCCGTGAGTGGGCGGCGCGCGCAGACATTAGAGGAATCGTGGGTCGGGCTTAAGACAACGGCTTGAGGGGTCGGGTGGCGGCTGTGACCCCTGCCGGGGTCAGGGGAACCTTTTGGGACGGCTATCCGGGGGTATCGCTGCGCTCGACCCCCGGCTAATTTCTGGCAAGCCTCCGGCTTGAGCGGCTTATGCGCTGGCGGTTTGGCGTTGTGACCGCTTTAGGTGGCGGCGGCGCCGTGAGTGGGCGGCGCGCGCAGACATTAGAGGAATCGTGGGTCGGGCTTAAGACAACGGCTTGAGGGGTCGGGTGGCGGCTGTGACCCCTGCCGGGGTCAGGAGAACCTTTTGGGACGGCTATCCGGGGGTATCGCTGCGCTCGACCCCCGGCTAATTTCTGGCAAGCCTCCGGCTTGAGCGGCTGAGTGCGCAGGCGGCTTGGCGTTGTGACCGCTTTAGGGGCGGCGGCGCCGTGAGTGGGCGGCGCGCGCAGACATTAGAGGAATCGTGGGTCGGGCTTAAGACAACGGCTTGAGGGGTCGGGTGGCGGCTGTGACCCCTGCCGGGGTCAGGAGAACCTTTTGGGACGGCTATCCGGGGGTATCGCTTCGCTCGACCCCCGGCTAATTTCTGGCAAGCCTCCGGCTTGAGCGGCTTATGCGCTGGCGGTTTGGCGTTGTGACCGCTTTAGGTGGCGGCGGCGCCGTGAGTGGGCGGAGCGCGGGCGGCTGCGCCGGGTTATTGGCTATTTGGAATTGGTTATTGGGGGGGAATGCGGGAGGCGGATGGCGGCCGGCGTCGCCCTACTTTTTGCCTAACGACCGGTAATCGGAATACGTGATGACGGTGTGGACGCTGCCGGTTTTGCCGAGGCCGGAGCCGGAGACATCGGAGACTTGCTCGAGCAGGAGCGGTTTGCCTTCGGGACTCATGCGGAAGCGATTGGTGGCTTCGTAACGTTCGATCTTTGCGATGAGCTTGACGCGCATGGGCCGGAGCGTGACGCGGACCTGCTCGATGAAGGGGGTGCCATTCGCGTCGCCCGTGGTGGCATCGATGGTGCCGTTCGCCGAAGCGTCGCTGCCCATGACCATGAGGGTTTCCTTCGGCAGGGTGGCAAAATGGAAGACGGTGCGGCCCTGCGCATCGGTCGTGGCGGTGGCGGGACTGCCGAAGTAACCGGCGAGGCGGTGATAGCCAGGGACGCGGCGCTTGGCGGAGCCCTGGCGGTATTTTTCGGTGTCGCTCGCCGGCGGCGGTGCGCCGTCCTTGGAAACGAGGAGCCAACGCGCATCGCCTGTCTTCGCGGGATCGAATTTTTCCACGACGACGGTCTCCTCGGTCTGGCCGCCGGACGTTTGCGCGGAGCGGGTGGTGCGGGTGAAGGCGTAATCGTCCGGGCCGCAACTTTGCGCCTGCGCGAGGAGGCGCTGTTTGAGTTCGTCGGCCTTAGCCTCGGCGAAGGTTGGTGGGGCGAAAATAACCAGCGCGAAGAGCGCCAGGAGGAAGGGGGTTTTCATAAAAATAACCGGCTCGTTCGCCGCGGCGCGCGAACTTTCCGCGGGGGTTCGACATCGCACAACCGGTCCGCGTTTGATCTAGGAAAGCGCGCCGAGAAAGACGCGCATTCGTTCCAGCTCGGCTGCGAGTTCCTGGCGGAAGGCTTTCGGGCGCGGCGGGCCGCCAGCCGCGTAGCCGAGGCTGCTCGTTAGGCGACCTTCCTGGACCGCGAGATTGGCCCAGCCGATGACGCGCTCGCGCC
Organism: uncultured Verrucomicrobiae bacterium; assembly: GCA_963762685.1. Classification (GTDB taxonomy): domain Bacteria; phylum Verrucomicrobiota; class Verrucomicrobiia; order Chthoniobacterales; family UBA10450; genus JACCTI01. The sequence goes on from CAVXLV010000002.1 coordinate 9,172, forward strand.
AGAGGAGCGGGAGCGCGTAGTAGCCGAGCTGCCGTTTCGGCGCGGGCGTGTAGGCCTCGAAGCGATACGACCAATTCCAGAGGAGCTCGAAGCGTTTGCGATCGTGGACCACGGGATCGAAGGGCGCGAGCAGGCGGACGGTTTCGGGTGCTTGTGCGCGGCGTGGATTCTCGTCCTGCGGCCAGAGCCAATCCACGCCTTCCACTCGCGCGTGGGCCAGACGCGTGCGTGCGCGGTGCAGCGCGGCGGTGATCTCAGGCGCCCATTGCGGCACGGCGTAACGCAGGCGGCGGATGTAGTAGGAGAGGCTCCCACTCGGCAGAGGCGCGTAGACATTTACCAGCGCATCGACCAAAGCATCGAGCCGCGCGTGGCGCGCCGTTTCGTCCAGGAGCGCGGGCGCGTGCTGCTGCGGGCCGTAAAGGCGGATGCCTTTTTCGCGTCGCACCACGCGGAGCAAGCCGCGGTAGTGCAAGCGGTCGAGCATCTGGGTGGTGGCGTGCGAAGAGCCGCCCCAATAATTCTGCACCGTGCCGTGGGCAAAATGATCTTCCACCGCGCGCGGATGGACGCATGCGCGCGCGGCGACGAACTCGAGCAAGCCGGCCTCGCGTTTTCTCTCCGCGGGCGTGAGCGGCGGAGCGTCCGCAGACCACAAGCGCAGATTCGGCCGCGGATGCATGAGCGCCTGCAGCTCACGGGTGACGTAGCCGTAATTGATGAAGAAGTCTTCCTCGACTCCGAGCGCGGGATAGCGCCGTTCCAGCTCGCCGGCGCGATAATTCTGCACCCGCAGACGCAGAATGAGATCCTGCGCACGGGCCGGCGCGCGGATGGGATCGGCCTGCACGAAGCGCAGCCGCGCCAGCGCGCGAGGCAGCGTCGTCGGGGGAAAGAGCGAACGCGCCACCGCGTAACGCCGCAGGTGTTCCAGAGTCAGCGGAGCGTGCATGCGGCGGGGTGGCTCGATCTGATTTCTGGCATGGGATAAGGATCAGCGGTTTGCGGAAAGCAGTGCAGGAGCCGACCAGTGGAGCACCTGCACGACAACGTGTTCCTTTTTCCTGCGCTATGCATCGTTTCGCTTCTCGGTTTTTTTTCGCGGCGGCTCTCGCCTTGTCGTTCACCGCAGTGGGCGCTCCATCTGTTGCCCGCGCCGCGGAGCCGCGTGCGAAGAATGCCTTCCGCGTCTGCCTTGATCCGGGGCATCCCAGTGAAAATAACGACGGCCGCGAACTTTTGCACGGGCTGCGCGAGGTGGACGTGAATTGGGCGGTGGCGCAGGCCTTGCGCCCGCTGCTGGAGGCAAAGGGCTTCGCGGTGGTGCTGACTAAATCTTCGCTCAAGGAATTGGTCACAAACCAGCGGCGCGCCGAGATCGCGAATGAGGCGGCGGCGGATTTGATGCTCCGCCTGCATGCTGACTCGGACGGCGCGAGCGGGTATACCGTTTATTTCCCGCGCCGCCAGGGCACGGTGCGAGGCGTGACCGGGCCAGCGCCGGCGATGATCGAAGCCTCGGAGCGCGCGGCGAAAGCTTTCCAGCGCGGCTTAAAAGCGGAGCTGGCGGGCCAGTTGAAAGACAACGGCATCCGCGGCGACGAGCAGACTTTCATCGGCAGCAAACAGGGCGCGCTGACGGGTTCCATCTACAGCAAGGTGCCTACGGTATTGGTGGAGATGGTTAATCTCGCGCAGCCCGCCGATGCGAAGTGGATCAAGGAACCGGCGAACCAGAAGATCTTCGCGCAGGGATTGCTGGCGGGCGTGACCGCGGTGGCGGAATCGGCCGGGCGGTAAAGAGCTGGCGAAGCGGATGGAGGGACGCCCGCCGTGGCGTCCAGCCTCCTGGACGGGACGGGGCCCATCCCTCCATCGCATCGAGGCCTCTATGCGAACGCGTGAGTCATTTCCGCCCGCCGCGATAAATGTCTCGTCACTGCGTCGATCCCAACGAGAATGCGCTCCGTGATTTTTCGCTCCGCCTCGGTCGCCGTTTCCGTTTTGTTTGCTACCGCGTGGCTTAGCCTCGCGGCGAAACCCGAATCCACCGGCCCCGATCCCGACGCCCTGCTGCGGGAACTCTACAAAGTGCATGACACCGAGAACGGTCCGTTCGCCGACCGAACGAAGCGTGCCGGTCTTGAAAAATATTTCACCAAGGAGTTGAGCGGGTTGATTGTGAAAGACGCTGTGGCCTCGAAAGGGGAGATGGGCGCGATCGAGTTCGACCCGCTTTACGAATCGCAGGACCCGGTGATTACGGGCCTCAAGGTGGGCGAGGTGAACTGGGGCGGCATCGTCAAACATGGCAACGAACCCGAAGACGGCCTGGCGGTGGTGGAAGTGACCTTTAAAGATTCGGGCAAGCCGCGCAGCATCGTTTATCGGTTCCACCAGAATAAGCAGAAGGGCTGGAAGATCGCTGATATCAATTACTCCGACGGCCAGAGCATCGTCGGCCTTCTGCGCGGCGATGGCGCGGGACCGAACGGCGGTAATGCTGCGGAACCGGAGTAGGCGTGCAGGAAGAGAGGGGCCACGTCGCTCGGCGGCGTGGTTACTGAAAGGGCGTGGTTCGGAGGATGAGCGCCAATCCTGCAGCTTGGTTTCTCAATTCAATCTTGGCCATGCGGAGAGGCGGGTGTTAACTTTTTCGGCTATGACGACGGCTCAATTGCCCATCGTGATCGATCACGAGCGGATCGCCCGATTTTGTCGGGAGCGAGGCGTTCGCTCTCTCTCGCTCTTTGGCTCAGTCCTGCGCGAGGACTTTGATCCCGAGCGGAGCGATATCGATGTGCTGGCTGAATTCGTGCCTGGAGCCCTCAGAGGCGTTGGTCTGGGTTACTTTGATTTTGCGCAGGAATTGGCCGCCATCCTGGGTCACCGAGTGGACTTTTCTTCGCAGCTCCATCCTCTGCTGCGAGAGCGAGTGAGCAGGGAAGCGATGAAACTTTATGAGCAGGCGTGACCCGGACCTGACGCTCCGTCAGATCGTCGAGTTTGCAGATGAAGTCGCGGCGCTGGTGGCGACCCGCGTGAGAGACGATTTGAGGACGAAGCGCGAGTTCCGACGTGCACTGGAACGTTGTGTGGAACTCATCGGAGAAGCGGCGTCGCGCCTTTCGGAGACTTGGCGGGCCGAGCATCCCGCGATTCCCTGGCGTCAGATTATCGCGATGCGGAATGTGATGATCCACGGATACGACGAGGTAATTGACGAAGTACTGTGGGAGGTGGCGACGAAAGACGTGCCAGACTTACGCCGGGCAGTTTTGGCGCTTTTGTGAAAAGCCATCGGAGGCGTGGGAGCTGGCAATCTTTTTCGCAAGATGCGGCGTGTGATTACACGACCGCGGTCTCCGTCTCTTCGATGACTGCGGGCGGCTTGGGTTTGCCGAAGAGAACTGAGAGCAATACGCCGGCTACAACCAGAGCGATGCCGAGGACGGTTTGCAGGGTGTAGCGTTCGCCGAAGAGGGTGATGCCGAAGAGGAGGGCGTAGAGCAGGCCGATGTAATTAAGGACGGCGACTTGCGCGATGCGCTCGGATTGGAGGGACTTCGTGAGGCAGACCTGACCGATCTGGGTGAGGACGCCGCTCAGGAGGAGGCAAAACCATTCCCACGGGAGCGGCGAGATCCATTGGAAGACGGTGAAGACAAGCCCGACTCCGATGCCGACGAGCTGGAAGTGGAGCACGACGACGATAGGCTCTTCGCGGTCGCGGAGACGGCGGACGAGATTGTAGGCCATGGCGGAGCAGACCGCGGAGAGGATGCCGACGAGCAAGTAGAAGGTGGAGATGTCCGCGTCGAATCCTTTAAGAATGAAAACGCCGGCGAAGGCGATGCCGTAGAAGAGCCATTGGCGGCGCGGAACGATCTCGCGCAAGACGAAGACGCCGATGAGGGCGGTGAAGATGGGCGAGAGGTATTGAATGGTGACGGCGGTGGCGAGGCGCATGTGCTGGAGGGTGACGAAGAAGCAGAAAAGCGCGATCGTGCCGAAGGTGCCGCGAGCGAGGAGGAGAGCATGGTTGTTCCCTTTCCAATCGTAATTGCGCCGCGCGATCTCGATCCCGCAGATCACGCCGGAAACGAGGCAGCGAAAGAAGACGATCTCCATCGCGGGGATGCGATCGAGTTGCTTCACGAAGACGTTCATGGTGGCGAACGCGAGCGTGGCGATGAGCATGTTCGCCACCGCGCCGGTGGGCCAACGAAAACGGGCGGCGGAATGGGTAGCCAAAGGCATCTGGACGGCGCAGAGGAAAGTGCTGGGGGGCGAGGTGCGTCAATGTGACGGCTCGCTCTCTTGTCCGCCTACTTCGGGCGAATCCTGTAACCGGCGGCCACGCGACGGCTGGTTCCCGCTGATTCCGCGGTGCCAGTTTTAACCGACCTGCAACGTGCCCTCGATGGAATCGTCCATCGTCTTCCCGAGGGCGGCGCCGAGCATCATCTTAATCCCGGCGACGGCCATGCCGTGTTTCGTGTCCCAGTAATAACCTTCGCTCGGCGCGAACTGGATGACCGTGATCCGTGGATCGTCGATGCCTCCTGTGAACCAGGTTTTGATGATCGGCTCCCACAGTTCTTTGATCTTCTCTTTGTCGCGCGAGGTCGTGGCCGTGCCGCGGAGCATGAGGAAATCGGAATGAGGGGAGCCTTGGAAAAACAGGCGGACGTGCGGATCGATTTTGATCTCTTCGTTTTTGTGGCTGTCGTCGGCGCTGAGGAACCAGAGGTGACCGGCCTCGTCCACCTTCTGCACACTCATCGGGCGCGCGCCGCTCGAATCGCCGGTCGCAGGTTCCGTACAAAAGAAGCAGGTCTTCGCTTTCTCGATCAACTCTTTGATTTTACCGATGGCCTCCGGCCCGTGGAGATCTGCGCGATTTTCTTCTGCCTGATTGCGATTGATGGAATCCATGATGTGAGGTGTGTGCAGAGAATCGTTTGTCGGGGCGCGTTTGGACGGTCGCGTTTACCGAGAGAGGTAGAAGCTCTGAACCGGCGTTCCGGTTTGCGCTTCTTCCGGCGCGGCCGAAGGGTTTGCGTAATGAAATCCGCATACGAGCTGGCGATGGAACGGTTGGAGAAAAGCGCCCCGACCGTTTCTCTAACGGACGAGCAGAAAACGCAGATGGCGGAGATCGATTCCAGTTTCCGCGCGAAGATCGCAGAGAAGGAACTCTTTCTAACGGATCAAATTCGCCAGGCGAAGAGCCTGGAGGAAGCCGAGGGCCTCAAGCAACAACTCGCCAGCGAGATGCGCCGCTTGCAGGAAGATTGCGAGGCCAAAAAGGAAAAGTTGCGGGCGACTTTCGCGCAGGAATAGCGGGCTCCGGTCTGACGGATCACGGGCGCGGGCGGGCCGAGCGCTCTTGCCGTTCCCGGATTCCTCGCCACCTTGCAGGCTCAAAATTTATGTCCAATTCACTCGCTCACACGCTCGCCGATTACGCCTGTTCCCTGCAATTCGAGGACCTCTCGTCCAACACCGTGCATGAGGTGAAGCGGCGGTTGATCGACTCGTTTGGCTGTGCGCTGGGGGCGTGGAATGAGGAGCCGTGCACGGTGGCGCGGACGGTGGTCTCGGATTTTTCGGCGAAGAATGGGGCGACGGTGATCGGGACTTCGCAGAAGGCGCCGCCGGATTGGGCGGCCTTCGCGAACGGCTGCTGTATCCGTTATTTCGATTACAACGACACCTACCTCTCCAAAGAGCCGGCGCATCCGAGCGATAACTTCGCGGCCGTGCTCGCGATCGGCGAGAGCGTGGGCGCGACGGGCAAGGAGATCATTCTGGCGACGGCGATCGCGTATGAGGTGCAGTGCCGGCTGTGCGATGCGGCGAGCATTCGCGCGAAGGGTTGGGATCATCCGACCTACGGGGCGTTTTCGACTGCGCTGGCTTGCGCGAAATTAATGAAGCTGGATGCGGAACGGACGCGGCACGCGGTGAACATCGCGGGCGTGGCCGGGATGGGGATGCGGCAATCGCGGGTGGGCGAGCTCTCGCACTGGAAGGGCGTGGCCTTTGCGAATGCAGCGCGGCACGGCGTTTACTCGGCGCTGCTGGCGCGGGCGGGGATGACGGGACCGGCGCCGATTTTTGAAGGACAAATGGGATTCGAGAAGCAGCTCGGGGTGTCGTTAGGCGACCTGAGGCCGATTTTCCAGAAGACGGCTGAGGCGATGCCGGGCGAGGGACCGGCGTCGATGATTTTGAAGACGTCGATCAAGTATTGGCCGGCCGAATATCACAGCCAGAGCGCGATCGAGGCGGCGTTGCATTTGCGGAATCAAATTCCGGACCTGAAGCAGGTGAAATCGATGGTGATCGAGTCGCACGATGCGTCGGTGGACATCATCGGGAGCGAGCCGGAGAAGTGGCGCCCGCAAGAGCGCGAGACGGCGGATCACAGCCTGCCATACATCACGGCGGTGGCGTTGATCGATGGCGAGGTCACGGACAAGCAATTCGAGCCGAAGCGGTTTACGGAGACGGGCATTATTTCGTTCCTGCAGAATGTGAAAGTGGAGCGGAATGATGAACTGACGGCGCTCTACGCGAACGCGGTCGCGAACATTGTGCATGTGACGCTGGCTGACGGCACGACCTTGACCAAGCGGGTGGATTTCCCGCTCGGGAACGCAAACAACCGGCTGACCGATAAACAGCTGGAAGGGAAGTTTCTCAATCTGGCGGCGCCGAAGATCACGAAGGACGGCGCGGATAAGGTGATGGAGCTCGGGTGGAAACTCGATGAGGCCACAGATGTGTCGCAGATCATGAAGTCGCTCGAGATGCCGGCGTGATTGTTTTAAGCCACGGATTCACACGGATGAAACACGGATTCGGAAAAGCTATTTCTTCATCCGTGAAATCTGTGTTCATCCGTGGCTGGAATTCTGCATGAAAACATTATGAGCGTCTGTCGAAAGCTACGGGAATTGATCAGTGACGGCTGCGTGCCGATGCCGGGCGTTTTTAATGCCTCCATGGGCCGGATGGTGGAGCGCGCGGGATTCCCGGCCGTTTACATTAGCGGCGCTGGTTTGTGCAATGCGACCGCCGGCGTGCCGGATATTGGTTTGTTGACGTTGACGGAAGTGACGCAGCTCGCCGGCTACGTGGCGCGAGCGGTGAAGATTCCGTGCATCGTGGACGCCGACACGGGCTTTGGCGGCGCGGAAAACGCCGCGCGAACGATCGAGGAATTTGAGCGCGCAGGACTCGCCGGTTGCCACATCGAAGATCAGGAATTTCCCAAACGTTGCGGGCATCTCGCGGGGAAATCGCTCGTCTCGCTGGAGGAGATGAATGAGAAGATCTCGGCCGCGGCGGCAGCGAAACGGGATCAAGATTTCCTCCTCATCGCGCGGACCGATGCGCGCGCGGTGGAAGGTTTCGATGAGGCCGTGAAACGCGCGCAGAGTTATCTCGCAGCCGGCGCGGACGCGATCTTTCCGGAGGCGCTGCAAAACGAAGAGGAGTTTCGGAATTTTGCCCAGGCGGTGGATGCGCCGTTGCTCGCGAACATGACCGAGTTCGGGAAAAGCCCGCTGCTGACGCTCGAGCAGTTGACGGAGCTTGGTTACAAGATGGTGATCTACCCGCAGACGGCGTTTCGGGTGACGATGTTCGCCGCGGGGGAAATGCTGCGCGATTTGCGGAGCGCCGGGACGCAGGAAGGCTGGCTCGATCGGATGCAGACGCGGCAGGAACTTTACGAATTGTTGGAGTATGATCCGTCGGCCGATGGGACGGGGAAACGTCCAACGTCCAACGCTCAACCTTCAACTTCCAACTAGGGAAGGGGAGCACACGCTGGACGAATTTGGGCGTCGCACGTTTCTGAATTGGACGTTGCGCGCTGGACGTTCAACGTTGGACGTTAGTTCGAAAACGCAGAAAAACTGATATGACTACCGAAACCAAACCACCGTACAGCCCAGGACTTGCCGGCATTGTCGCTGGCGAAACCGCGATTTGCTGGGTCGATCCGAATGCCGGTCTCGCATATCGCGGCTACGACATTCACGAAATGGCGAAGCAGGCGAACTTCGAAGAGGTCGCTTATTTGCTGATCAATGGCGAACTGCCGAACGCGCAGCAGTTGCTGGATTTTGGAAAGCAGATCGCGGCGGAACGCGCGTTGCCCGGGCCGGTGATCGAGATGCTTCGCCTGCTGCCGAAGACGATGCATCCGATGGATGTCTTGCGCACGGGCGTGTCGATGCTGGCGGGGTTCGACGAGGATCTAAACGATCACTCGCATGCGGCGAATGTGCGCAAATCGATCCGCCTGATTGCGCGGGTTTCGTCCTTAATCACGGACTCGTGGCGCATTTCGCAGGGACAGGAGTTGATCGCGGACGACAACGATCTGACGCATGCCGGCAATTTTCTTTACAAGCTGACGGGCAAAAAGGCCGAGACGTGGCAGGTCCGGATGCTGGATACGATTTTCATTCTTTACGCGGATCACGATTTCAACGCGTCGACCTTTGCGGCGCGCGTGACGGCTTCAACTTTATCCGACATGTACGCCGCGGTGACGTCTGCGTGCGGGACGCTGAAGGGACCGTTGCACGGCGGGGCGAACGAGGAGTCGATGAAGATGCTGGACGAAATTAAGACGCCGGAGAACGCGGAGAAGTGGATGATGGATGCGCTGGCGAAAAAGGCGAAAATCATGGGCTTCGGGCATCGCGTGTATAAGGAAGGCGATTCGCGCGTGCCGATCATGCGGGACATTGCGCGCGACTATGGCCAACGCAGCGGCAAGGAAAACTGGGTGCCGATTTGCGAGAAACTGGAAGCGACGATGGAACGTGAGAAGGGCCTTTGCGCGAACGTGGATCTCTACGCGGCGCCGGTTTTCACGATGTTCGGGTTCCCGTCGGAATTGAATACGCCGATCTTCGCGGTCTCGCGGGTGGCGGGATGGTGTGCGCACGTTACGGAGCAGCACGATAACAACCGACTGATTCGTCCGCGTTCCATCTACGTGGGGCCGCAGGAGCGAGCCTATCCGGGCACGGCGAGCAACGGCCAGAAGTAGTCGTGCAAAACGCGGAGCCATCGCTGCAGGAGCGCTATGCGCCGGCTAATGCGTGCTGGGGTTGCGGTCCGTCAAACGCGGAAGGTCTCCGCATTCGCAGCTTTCCGCAGGGCGACGCTGAGGTCGTGGCCGAGTGGCAACCGGAACAGAAAGTATGAGGCGTTTCCGGGCGTCTTGAACGGCGGGATTATCGGAACGCTGCTGGATTGTCACTGCAACTGGACGGCGGCTTATCACTTGATGAAAGCGGCCGGGGAGGATCATCCGCCGTGCACGGTGACGGCGGATTACGCGATCAAGTTATTGCGCCCGACGCCGACGGACGGTCCGGTTTTGCTCTCCGCGAAGGTGGTGGAGTCCACGGCGACGCGCGCCACGATAGAGGGGACGTTGACCGCGGGTGGAAAAATCTGTGCGACTTGCCGCGGAACGTTTGTCGCGGTCACGGAAGGGCATCCGGCTTTTCATCGTTGGTAGGGCGCGCCCAGCAGGACTCGAACCTGCGACCGTCGGATTAGAAATCCGATGCTCTATCCGGCTGAGCTATGGGCGCTGCTGGTGCAGATTAACCCGCGCGCTCTGCCTTGTCGAGAGCGGCGCGGCGGTCGGCTGGATGGCGCGTCTAGCTGTTCGGCAGAATTAACGAGCGAGGCGCAGGCCTTCTGCGCCCGAAAGGACCCGTCCCCAGGAAGAAATGCGGACGCTCACACAGGCATCGCTCGGATCGCGACCGGCGAACCGCCGGGTCCATTCCCTCTCGGCGGTGCGCAGGATGCGGCCGTATTTATTCTCCAGGATGTGATTCAGCCCGTCGACCATTTCGCGATCACCTATCCGTCCGACGAGCGACGTCCGTTTTTTGGAGACTCTTCATGTCTCCCCGGAAAAGCAGGAACCAGGCCCAGGCAGCGGCTGGGGCGACGGTAGCGACGGCCGCTTATTTCTTAGCCGGGCCGGGGACAGGGATCACGAGTTTGCCATCTTGCTCGGCCACGAAGCTTTCGCTCGTGCTAGAGCCGCTGCCGCTCTCGCCTTTCGATTCGATCGTGATCTTTAGTTTTTTCGTGGGCTTGATCGGCATTGCCATTTTTTCACCGCCGGGACCTTCCTGCATCTCTGAGGCCTTTTTCGCGTCCTCTGGAGTCAAGTCGACGAGTTCGATTTTTGAGATTTTCTGACCAGCTTCGCCGGTCATCATCATCTTGTAGAACTCGAGTGCCATGGGATGAGCGCCTTTGGTGTAAAGGAGCGATTCGAGCGTGGCTTTGTCGCCCGCTTCGAACGCGGTCTTATACTTGTCGCAGAAGGCCTTTTCTTGTGCGGGGGTGGCAGCGCGGAGGAGGATGGCGAGGGCGCAACTGATGGCGAAAGTGACAACGGTTTTGGTTTTCATAGGGAGATTTGTGAGGGGTTAGGATTAACGGAACAAGGACTTTATGCGCGGTGGCGCCTCGAACAGCAAGGTAAAATCTTGCGTGGACATGCCTTGCACGAGTTACGAGGATTTTCTGGGCAACGTCGTTACCGAAACGGCCCCGGCCCACTCGAACGGTCGAGCTCCTCGCCGCTCTGCAGTCGCTGCACCCAAGTCCGGAACTGAAACGGATGCGCGATGGCAGCGAAAGCTTCTTCAAAACCGCCGGTGCCCCGAATTCGCACCGTACCGAAATCGAACATTCGCCCCATGAAACTTTGGTCCACCGAGATCGATTCCACTTTTGAGATGAAAACTTCCGCGGTCTTTCGGTGAATGATTCCAGTTTTGATCAGAACGCGTCGATCGGTAATGACAAATTCGCTGCTGGCGTAAGCCACCGTGGGAGCCAGGAGCAGGAAGGTCGGGAACGGCAGCAGCCACCAACCGAGCTCCGACCCAGTCAAAGCCTGCACGGCGATGGCGAACGGCACCGCCGCGAAAACAAAAAGTGCCATACCTGCCAGGGCAAAGCGCACGAAAATGAACCAATGCAGCGAGGTGAGGAAGCAGGGTTTCTCGTTAGGCGAAAGCGTCGAGCGAGCGTAGGGGCCGAGCGCGCTGGCGTCCAACCCGGACGCATAAGCCTCTGGGGTAACGGCGAAAGGCGGTGGCGGCGGCACGATTGCGACAGGCGGAAAAGGCGTAGTCGGCGCTTCGATGCCAGCGCGCGGAGGCGTCGCCGCCTTGGCCTCGAACCTCGGAAACGCGGAGAGCGGCTTCCATTCGATCGTCGTCTCATCGGCCGCGAGGTCGGCTGGCAGTAGCAGGCCGCTATCGAGAAAGGACTGGACGCGTTCCTCCGAGAAAGGCCCGCGCCGCGCTCCATTCAAATACACATGAAAATCCATGGTCTGGCGTTATTCTGCGCAGAAGGTGCGAGCGTTCGCGCTCAGGCGCTTTCAGCAAGGTAGGCTTCCATCGCTTCGCGCGTGATAAGATGGAGCGCGCCGCACCGCGGACAACTCATCCGGAGCAAATCTTCCTCGCCGAAAAGATCCACCGGATCGCTGCGCATGATCGGCGCCAGGATGTTAAACATGCGCTCCTGCGAGCAGCCGCAGCCCCAGCGATAGGTGCGCTCCTCTAAGAGGCTGAGTGTTTCCGTTCGATCAAGATCGCGCACGCGGCCGTCGGTCAGCGCACGCAGCCAATCCAAGTCGCAATCCGGTTGCGCCGTGATCATGACAAAGTCTTCCGGCCCATGCCGGAAATAGCGCGCAGGCCGCTGCTCGCTCCGGGCGTAATATTCCTCCACGATGGAGAACGGTTCCGTCGCGGTAAACTCAATCGTGCTTCGGCGCGAATCCGCCCGTTCCCGCACGAGATCGGCGCAGAAGAGATTGCGGCCATCGTCTTTCACATTCTCGGTGAAAATCTGGCCGACGATCAGGCCGCGCCGATTATCGCCGGTCACAAACAGATTCAGAAGCGGCTCCTGGAAATGGATCGTCCAGGCCCAGGCTTCGTTCCACGGTCGAGAGGCGCAATGCAGCGTCAGCGCCGCCAGCGCTTCCTTCAGCATCCCATCGTGGCCGGGCGCGTGGTGATATCCGTATTGCCCCTGGTGCAGATAATAATCCACGTAGAGCGAGCCGAAATCCGCCCGCGTGAGGAGCGCGTTGCGGTCCCGCACAAAATAGCTGCGCACCTGCAGGCTTTCCGCCAAAGCCGAATCTTCCTCTTCCATCCGGGCAATCTAGCGCGTGCGCGCGGAATTTCCTGTAAACTCGCGCTGAATCTTCGCGTGCTTTGCGCCCCGCGCCCGGACATTCGAGCATTTGCCGCGTTGGCAATTGCGCCGCCTCACGTGAAAGGTCCAGCGCGGATCACTCGCTGGCGGAGTAACGGCAAAACAAATCTGTGGGCAGTGAGGGAATCGAACCCCCGACCAACTCGGTGTAAACGAGCCGCTCTACCGCTGAGCTAACTGCCCCTCGGGTCGCGCACTATAGCGCAGGGCCGGCCTGCCGAACGTTTCTTTTTGCGCTGCGGAAACGGATTTTGCCACGGTAGAAGTGGTGGCTTGCCTTTAGATATGGCTAAGCTACTTACAGGGATGGACCTATCCTTAGAACAGTTGAAAGAAGCAGTCTCACTGCGCGAACAAATCCAGGTATTGGAAGCGCGTATTCACGCCCTTTTGGGCGGAGTTGGTGGTGGTAGCCGCAGCAGCAGCGGCGGAAGCGGTCGGTAGACAGCAACCAGCAACCTCGCCTTCGGCCCGTTCCGGTGGACGTCGTCCTATGTCGGCCGCTACTCGGGCGAAACTCTCCGCCGCGGCGCGTGCGCGTTGGGCGAGTCAGGGCAGCGGTTCAACCTTGGGCCCCGTGGCGGCCAGCGGAGGAGCACCGAAGCGGAAGGCGGCGGTTTGACTGCGGCAGGCCGGAAACGGCTTTCCGAATCAATGAAAGCGCGTTGGGCGGCACGTCGCGCCAGCTAGAGACGGTTGTTGGAACACCGCGGGCCGCGCGTGGGCGCGGCCTAGCGGTTCACCATCCCCATCATGGCTGCTGAGTAACGTGGCCCTGCGAATGCATTTCGCGGGGCCGCTTCTTCGATCCGGGCGAGGTCCACGCTGGTTAGCTGAACCTCCAGGGCCCCGAGATTCTCCTGTAAGTAACGACGCCGTTTCGTTCCGGGGATGGGCACGATGTCTTCGCCCTGCGCCAGCACCCACGCCAACGCCAGTTGTGCCGGCGTGCAGTGCCTTTCTCCTGCGCGATCTCGCTAACGCGCTGCACCAGCTCGAGATTCCTTTGAAAATTCTCGCCCTGAAAGCGGGGCGAGGTGCTACGGTAATCTCCCTCCTCGAGATCTTCGAAACGTCTGATCTGGCCGGTGAGAAATCCGCGCCCGAGCGGACTGAAGGGCACGAAGCCGATCCCCAACTCGCGGCATGTCTGCAGCACTTCGTCTTCCGGGTCGCGCGTCCAAAGCGAATACTCGGATTGGACTGCGGTGATCGGATGAATCGCGTGCGCGCGGCGAATGGTGGCGGCGCTTGCTTCGGACAATCCGAGATAGCGAACCTTGCCCGACTTGCACCAACTCTGCCATCGCTCCGACCGTCTCTTCGATCGGCGTCGCCGGATCGACCCGGTGCAAATAGTAGAGATCGATCGTGCCGATCCCGAGACGTCGCAGACTCGCATCGCAAGCGCGGCGGACATATTCCGGCTGCCGTTAACCTCGTTAAACTTCGGCTGATCCGGATCGCGAATAAGGCCGAACTTTGTCGCCAGCACAATGCGCTCGCGTTTCCCTTTCAAGCACCCGGCCGAGAAGTTCCTCGTTCGTGTGCGGACCATAAACGTCCGCGGTGTCGAAAAACGTGATTCCGCCATCAAGCGCGCGTTCGAGCGTGGCGATCGATTCCGTCTCATCGCGTCCGCCATAGACATCCGACATGCCCATGCAGCCAAGCCCCAAGGCGGAAACCATCGGCCCGCCGCGTCCCAGTTTTCGTTGCTTCATGTCTGTCCGATCCAAGTCCGCGGCGGCGAGATCATCCCACCGTTCGCGGATTGTGTTGTAGTCGGATTCGCTCAGCATCCCGGCCTCCAGAAACTTCGCGTTTTCCTGCCAGCGTTCCGGTTTGGTCGTGCCCACGATCGCGGTATGCACGCCGGGCGTGCTTAAGGTGAAACGGAGCGCATGCGCGATTGATTGCTCCAGCGAACGGCCGCTGAATGAAGTCGTAGTCCAACTTTCGCAGCCGATCCCAATAGGGATGGTGATAAGAATCGATCGGCTTGTGATTGGCTCTCCAGGCCGCGTTGGCGATGGGGCGTTTCGCGATGACACCCATTCCTCGTTCGCGGGCGAGGGGAATGGTGAGATCGATCGCTTCCTGATCGGCGATATTCACCGAAGTCTGCAAGGTATCGAACGCACCGGACTCCACCGCGAATTTCGCCGCCGTGCTATCGCCACTGTAGCCAATGTAACGCGTGTGACCGCGGTCGCGCGCGGTCTGCAGTGCAGCGATGGCGTCGCCTTTTTTCAGCACGCTCTCGGAGCAGGTGTGCAATTGCACGAGATCCAACCGGTCGGTCTTTAGCCGGCTCAGACTGCGTTCGATGCTCTCGAGAATGGAAGCGGGCGACCAGTCTTCGCTGCCCACACCGCGTGGATGGCCGACTTTAGTCGACAGATAAAATTCATCTCGCCGATGGCTGACGACCTGCCCGATTAACTCCTCGCTCGTCTCGTAGCACTCGGCCGTATCGATCAAATTCAAGCCGGCATCGAGCGCGCTATTGAGCAATTTCTCCACTGTCTCTGCGGCGATGCCCTCATATCCGATCTCGGCTCCGCCGAAACCGAGCACCGACACGCGCATATCTGTCTGGCCGAGCTGTCGTGTTTCCATTCCAACGCCAGCGTAGACGAAGGAGTTTCCGGCTCAACGATTTTACGCGACCGCCGCGGGCAAGTAGGAGCGTCCCTTCCAAACCGCAGGCCGCTTGCGCAACGAACGAAAAAAAGCGTCCCACTGGATGGCGACCAGCAGGCAAATTCCGATGAGGATGGAGAATCGCGCCGAGAAGTGATTGCCGGAAACGTGCGACCGCCATCAGGCGCGGGAGGAACACGGCCAGGGAAGCGACCAGCGTCAGAAACGAAGGCGCGACAGCCAAAAGAATCAAAGGGAGTACCTGACCACCGAGCAGCAGCAGCGTGGCAGGGACGATCAGTCGGGAAGAACCCAAACCTTCGTGCGCGTTCTTCGCGAAACCCTGCCAGACGTCCGCGGCGCGGTGATACATCCGGCAATGAAACGTGTCGGTGGCGTCGAAGAGATCAGTCGTTAGACCGTGGGAACGAAAATGCCGCGTCAGCGCGACCGCATCGTGGATGTGACTGGCGATGGCCGCATGGCCGCCAGTTTGTTCGTAGGCAGCACGTCGCACGGCGAGAATTTGGCCGCAGGCGGCGGCGAAGCGCGGATCGGTAGTGGCACGCATGCGGCCGAGCGGGAGAAAACCGAGCAAAACGAAATGGATTAGCGGCACGATCATTTTCTCAAGCAGGCCCCCCGGTCTCTTCCCGCGGGACACCGCTGATGAGAGCGGCTCCATTTTTTTCAGCAAACTGTGCAAGCCGCGCAAGGGAATCTGGTCGCGAAACGCGCACATCAGCATCCATAAAGATCAAAGAACGGATGTCGAGCCAACGCACTTAGTTGTTGACAGGCGGAATTTTTGCCAACCCAGCCGGCCGGCAGCGGTTGCGCGGTTTCGAGCCGAACGCGCGGGTCCATTTCCGCGAACTGCGCGCACGATTTTCGCTGTCTCGTCTTGCGATTGGTCGTCGAGAACGACGACTTCAAATTCGATATCGGCGCTGGTTAAAACCGACTGCACCGCGTCGGCAATGTTGGCCGCTTCATTGCGCGCTGGGATGAACACGGAACACGCGAGACGGCGCGTGTCACTCGGGGGCAACGGCCTATAGCGCAGGAAGATTGCGGAGGAAAAGAATGGCGGGGGCGACTGCAAGGAGACAACTGGCGAGCAGAAATCCAAGTCGATCACCGCGTCACCTCGGCCGGATGTTCGCGCACGAATTCCTGCCCGCGAATTCGCGCCCGTAGCCAGCGCCAGAAATCGTAAAACACGTTCACGCCTGAGGAACCTGGTTAAGCACGAGCCAATCGTTCGCGTTCCGTTTTCCGGAGCGTGCCGCGAGTCTGTCCTGCGTGGCGGCCAGCGCGGCGCTGAATTTTCCGTCCACTCGTCGGAAGCTGCGGCGATCGGAAGCTCGCGGCGATGGGTGTGCCGAACGATACCAAAATCTCCGGGCGCGCTTCGTGCCAGAAGCTGTATTCCAGCGCGAGGGGAACGAAAAGCGCATTTTCGGTTTGCGCGGCGAGCGCGCCCAAACCGTTCTGCAAATTCAGCGGCCGTTCGCGCACATCGCGGAAACGTCCTTGCGGGGTTAGCCAGATGATACTGCGCGGGAATTCAAGAATCGCGCGGCAGGCGCGCATAAACTTCAGTGCACCCGGCACCGATGCCTCGACACCGAAAAATCCGAGATGACGGAAAAATTTGTATCGCGCCAGCATGGTTTCCTCGATGGGCGCGAAGGAATCGCGGTCCGGAAAAAAATGGCGCGCCAGGAGCAGGCAAACAAGCGGATCCCACCACGAAGCGTGGTTCAGAAAAATGACGAGCGGGCGGGAAGATTCCTGCGGCGGCAATCCATCGTGGAGAATTCGCAGCGCATGGAAACGACGTCGGACCAGTCGGCGCGTGTAGGCTGCGAAGGCGTTGAGCAGGCTCCGCGCGATTCGTGGCACAGCGCTCATCGCGCTGCCTGTAGTTCGGCTTCTGGCAACGGCCGGGCTGAAATTGCACCAGAGCCGTCCTGATCAAGAGCATCCGCCGCGATCCAGCCCGACATCAGCACCATCGGCATTCCCGGGCCCGGATGCGCCGCGCCGCCGGCGAGATAGAGGCCGCGCACGTCGGGGCTGCGATTGGCGGGCTTAAAGGCGCCGAGAAATTTCCATGACTGGCCAGGCCATAGATCGCGCCGTCGAGCACATGATAGCGATCGTGAATGTCTTGTGGAGTCAGCGCGCTTTCGTAAACGATGCGTGACTCGAGATCAGGCATTTTGCCGGTGCGCTTCAGCTTCTCCAAAATGACGCGCCGATATTTTGGCAGCATCGTTTTCCAATCATGATGCGGCCGCAGATAGGGCGCGTGCACCAGCACATAGAGCGCTTCGCCGCCTGGCGGAGCGGTCTCCGGTTCGGTGCCGGAAGTCGCGGCGAGATAACAGGTAGGATCGGGCGCCGGTTCGCCCTTTTTGTAGATCCACTCGAACTCTTCTTCTGGATCGCGGCTAAAGACGAAGTCGTGATGCGCGAGATGTTCGTAGCGTTTGTTCAGGCCCAGATACAGCACGACGCCGGAGCAGGCGGGCTCATATTTGCGCCGATGAGCAAAGGCTTTCCCTAACGAATCCTCCAGTAACTCACGATGGGTGCGAACGGAGTCGCTGTTGGAGACGACGGCATCCAACGAAATCTCTTCGCCCGCGTCGGTCAGAACTCCGGTGACGCGTTTCGCCCGCGTTAGGATTTTGTCGATTTTGGTATTTGTGCGGAATTCCACGCCCAACTCCGAAGCGAGTTTTGTTAATGCTTCCGGCACGGCGCGGGTGCCTCCAACCGGATACCATATTCCCTCTTCCGTCTGCATGTGCGCGATCCCGCAGAGCACCGCGGGCGATCCTGCGGGTGAGGACCCGACGTACTGCGTGAAGTGGTCGATCATCTGCGCCACACGCGGGTCGGGCGTGAACTTGCGCACGGTCCCGGCAACCGAATGGCCCATCCGCAGAGCCAGGACGTCGCCGAGCATTTTCGGATCGAACGAGGCCTTGAAGTCGAACATGTCGAGGATCCCGCCGATCGATTTGTAAAAAAAGTGGCGCTTCGAGATCCCGTGCAGGCGCGCGCTGTAATCGATGAAATCCCGATATCGCTGCCCCGAGTTTGTCCCCGGAACGAAGGCATCGAGCGTGCGCGCCATGACGGCAGGATCTTGCGCGAGGTCCAAGGTTGAGCCGTCCTCAAAGAAGCAGCGCCACTGCGGATCGAGCCGTTTGAGTTCGAGGTAATCTTCCAGCCGTGCGCCGGCCTCTTCGAAGATGCGGAAGAGCACCGATGGAACCGTCACGATCGTCGGCCCCATGTCGAAACGGAACCCGCCTTCCTGCAATTGCGCGGCTTTGCCGCCTAACCAGTCGTTACGCTCGAAAAGGGTCACGTTGATGTCCCCGCGCCGCCAAGACACAGGCAGCCGAGAGTCCACCCAGACCGCCGCCGATGATTCCTACTTGCTTCATTGCGATCCTTTCGTGGTTTTGATTCGAGCCAGCAGCGCGCGAAATGAGAGCGCGGGCGGCGCGGAAGCGCGGCCAGCCTTCGCCATGTGCTGCCTGGAGGTATGAAGAAAAAAGTTGCGCGTCATCCGCGGCCGGTTCTTCGAGATGCGCGTGCCGACCCGCGCGCCGCACGGCCACGGCATGGGGGAACGTCATTTCGAGCAAGCCTTCTTCGCCGCGGGTGGTGCCGAAGCCACTGGCTTTCACTCCGCCAAAAGGCATGCGCGGATCGGCGGTGGGCGCGATCAGGTCGTTGATCAGAACGAAGCCGGCTTTGATTTTTTGAGCTGCGGCTTGGGCCCGGCTGACGTCCCGGGAAAAAATCGATGCGCCCAGCCCGAATTCGGAGGCATTCGCGAGTTCGATGGCCGCGGTCTCGCTCGCCACAGAGTCGATCTGGAGAACGGAAATCTGCGCGGCGGCCAGACGTTCTTGGAGAGCGTCGGCGACAGGAGCCATGACGATGAGTTGGCGAGGCGCAATGCAAGTCTCACCAGCATTTAAGCCGGGTGCCGAAGCGTAACGCTCGGACGACCAGCGCCAGATCGGCATCGGCGAAGACGAGCACCGGATCTTCGCCGGAAAGCTCCATCACGGATGGTGTATTCGTTTCCGCCAGCCTAACGAGCACATCACGACCATTCTGCGAAGAGCCGGTGAAAATGACTTTATCCACGCCGGCATCGATCGCTTTCTGCCCGCTTCCGCGTTTTCCGGCAAGACGGTGAGCAGCGCAGGATCAAGGCCGGCGGCTCGCGCGGTTTCAGCGAAAAGAAGAGCCACCGCGCGTGTGCCAGGGGCAGGTTTCAAGAGGACGGCGTTGCCTGCAGCAAGAGCGTGCAGCGAATGAACGGCCGGCAGGAAGAGTGGATAATTTCCGGGTCCGATGACCAGGACGAGGCCCACGGGCATGCGGTGCACTGCGAAAGTAACGCCCTGCATCCAAAACGGCCTCCCTTTGCTGCCGGCATGTCGAGGCGCGAGGACGCGGGCGGCATTTTTCTCCAGCCAACGGCAAGCGTCCGCCAGAGGCAGAACTTCCGAAACGAGCTTTTCCGCGATCGGCCGATTGCTCACGGCGGCGGCAGCCTCCGCGAAACGATCGCCTTGCGCGGCGAGAGCATGGCGAAGTCTTCCGGATGATGCGCAGTCGTTCGGAAATCGGACTCGTTAGACCAGCGCAACTGGGCCTGACGCGCTGCGGCGTGCGCAAAATAGGAGCGGGCTGTCTCGGGCTTGGCTATCGCATGCATCAGGCAGGCTCCAAGTTTAAGGCGTGTCGGCTTTCGTTCGGAGCGGTGGCAGTCGCGGGGGCGATCCCGAGATCAGTCAGCAGAAGACGCGAACTAATCCGGGCTGATTCAAAAATAACCGGCAATCCGCTGCCCGGATGCGTGCCGCCACCGACGAGATACATCCCGTCCACATCTTCGAACCTGTTCCGTGGTCGCAGATGCAACATCTGGTCCAGACTATGAGCGAGATTAAAGGTCGCGCCCTGGTGGATCTCGTATTTCGTATCCCAATCGGCCGGCGTAATGATGCGTTCGAAGCGGATGCGGCGCTCGACGTCGGTGAAGCCGGCTTTCTCGATTTGGCGCAGCATCTTCGCGCGGTAACGATCGCGTTCCTGGGACCAGTCCACGTTCGCGTGCTGATGGGTGACGGGTGCGAGGATGTAGAGCGCGCTCATCCCGCGCGGCGCCAGGGTCGGATCGGTCACGCAGGCGTTCTGCACATAGAACGAGGGATCGTCGGAGAGCACGTGCTGATTTTCAATCTCATCAAGGTTCCGCGCGTAATCGGCGGCGATATGAATGTTATGATGCGGGAGATCGAATGTGCCTTCGACGCCGAGATACATCATGAAGGTCGAGCAGGAGAATTTCTTCCCGGCGATTTTACGATCCGTCCAGCGCCGGCGCAGCCGATCGGGCACGAGACGCTGCATCGCCCGTGCGAAATCCGCGTTCATCACAATCGCGTCCGCCTTCTCTGTCGCCGGCAGCGGTGCGGATGCCGGTGGCGCGTTTGCCGGTAAACAGCACTTCTTCAACCGGCGAGTCGGTTCGGATTTCAACGCCCAGTCGTCGCGCGACGCGACCCATGGCCGCGGTCACCGCCGCACAACCGCCGATGGGATGGAAGACCCCGTATTCGTATTCGAGAAATGAGAGAATCGAAAAAAGGCTCGGGCAGCGAAACGGTGACATCCCGAGGTATTTCGATTGAAACGAAAACGCCAGGCGGACGCGCGGATCTTTGAAGAATCGGGCGAGGTAGGTATCGAGCGATTGATGCGGCCGAAGCATCGGGAGCATCTTGAGCAACCGGACATTGATCAGATCCTGCCAGCGGAGGAACGAGCTCTCCAGACACGGTTCCATGCGCTCGAGTTTGGCGCGGTTCTCGTTCATGAAACGTCGGAAACCCGGCGCGTCCGCCGGCGCAATGGCGGCGATCTCGCGCTCCATCTGCGCAAGGTCCGGAGTGGCGTTGATCTCTCCGCCCTGCCCGAAAATGATTCGATATTGCGGATCGAGGCGCGCCATTTTCACCTCGTCCTTTAGCGACGTGCCGGCCGCGGCAAATATTTCCTCGAGCACGCGCGGGTAGAGAAAGAAGGTGGGGCCGAGGTCGAACTTAAAGCCGTCCGCTTCAATTAATGAAGTGCGCCCGCCGATCGTAGGGAGGCGCTCGATGATTTTCACTTTGACGCCGGCGGCAGCCAGAAGGATCGCCGTGGCCAGGCCACCGGGTCCCGCGCCGATAATGATGACGTTCTTGCTCATGGTTGGGGGGCTGAATTGGTTTCGCGAGTCACAGATTCTATTACTCCGCAGCCGTCCCGATCGATGCAGGGGAAGTTGGACAAATCTGGGGTCGTCCTCCCTTTTGCGTTCTTTTGTGGAGTGCGAATACGAGTGTTGTACAACGTAATGTCGAGAATGTCAATGTACCGTCTCAACTTCGGACGCAGCCTTGTGTAGCGTGGGTGATCGGCTTCTGATAGAGTTGTCTCTTGCGTATGTCGCAGTTCTGTCTAATAATCGCACCGCAACATGGCAGCCGTTTATCACTCTATCAAGATGGCCGCAAAAATGACGGGCCTGTCCGCCCACGTCATTCGAGTGTGGGAAAAGCGTTACGCCGCGGTGGAGCCCGATCGCACGCCGACTAATCGCCGACGATATTCCGACGCGGAGATCGAGCGGCTAAAGCTGCTGCGACAAGCCACGGCTTCCGGCCACAGCATCGGACACATTGCCAAACTGCCCACGCCGGAACTCGCACGAATGGTCTCAAGCGCCGCGGTCGGTGCAGCCAGCTCCGCGCAGCCGCGTGCGATGGAGTCACCCGCGCAGTCTTTCCACGATTCTTGTCTGGCGGCCGTCAAGGAGCTGGATGGAAACCGCCTGGATGAAGCTCTGCAAAGAGCCGTCATCGCTCTCGGCCATCAAGGCCTTTTACGCCAGGTCGCGGGGCCGCTCGTGCAAACCATCGGCGAACTTTGGCGAAACGGGACGGTCACCGCCGCCCACGGACATTTTCTTACGGCTCGACTGACGGTTTTCCTCGGTCAGCTCTCGGGAGAATTTCCCATGTCGGCGCTGGCTCCTTGCATCGTAATCGCGACGCCGGCGGGGCAGCTGCATGAACTCGGCGCCGTGATTGTCAATGCGGCCGCCGCTCAGGTAGGCTGGCGAACGACTTATCTGGGCGCCAGTCTTCCTGCAGCCGAGATCGCGGGCGCAGTCCGGCAACGACAGGCGCGGGTCGTGGCACTCAGCATCGTCTATCCTGAGGACGATCCGAACCTTCCGCAGGAATTGATTAATTTGCATCGTTTCCTCCCGAGCGGGACGCAGATTCTGGTGGGAGGGCGCGCTGCACACGCTTATCGCGAAACGCTCGAGCGAATCGGCGCGCAATTAACCCACGGCATCGACGAATTTTGCACCCTGCTCGACCATCTCCGCCGCCTCCCGCGCACCCCTTCCGCATGAAAATCCACGAACTAAATCGCGAACTGCGCCTCGCCCGACCGCGCGCCGAAGTCTTTCCATTTTTTGCTGACGCGACGAACTTGGAGACACTCACGCCGCCCTCGCTGAAGTTTCACATTCTCACTCCGCGCCCGATTCAGATGCAGGTGGGGACGCTGATTGATTACCGCATCGTCATCCGCGGGCTTCCGATGCGTTGGCGGAGCGAGATCACGGTCTGGGAGCCGCCGTTTCGCTTCGTCGATGAGCAGCGCCGCGGGCCGTATCGGCTCTGGCGGCACGAGCATCAGTTCAAGGAGGAAAATGGCGAAACCATCATCCTGGATCGGGTGCAGTATGCGGTGCCCTTCGATTTCATCATGCACCGCTGGTTTGTGCGGCCGGAGATCGAACGGATCTTCAATTTTCGGACCAAAAAGATGTGCGAAGTATTTCCTCCGCACCCCGCGGCGCCGGGTGAATTGCCTGTCGTTCAATCCGGAGCCGAAACCTAAAAAATCAGCCGAGTTTTCCCGCTCCCGTTCTCGATCCGACCGATGCGCTTCGCTTTCAGGGTGGATGCGACTGCGCGCGCGTCCTTCTCCGCCACAATCACAGCCATGCCGATGCCCATGTTGAATACCTGATACATCTCCTCGCGCGGGACGCGTCCTTCTTGCGCGAGGAGCGAAAAGAGCGCAGGCACCTTCCACGCGGAGGTCTCAATCACGGCATCGCAACTGTTCGGCAACACGCGCGGCAAGTTATCGATCAAGCCGCCACCGGTGATGTGAGCGAGGCCGTGGATTTGTGTGAGTGGGACGCGGGCGAGGCGCGGCTGATAGTTGGTGTGAGTGCGGAGGAGTTCGTCGCCTAACGACTTATCCAGTCCCGGCAACTTCGCGTCGGGTTTCAGGCGCATCTGCTGGAAAAGAATCTTACGCGCGAGCGAATAACCATTGGTGTGGAGCCCATTCGACGGCAGGCCGAGGATGACGTCACCGCGGCGGATACGGCTGCCATCGATCATTTTTTTCCGATCGACCACGCCCACGATGCAACCCGCGAGATCGTATTCGCCTTTGCGATACATGCCGGGCATCTGCGCCGTTTCCCCGCCAATGAGCGCACAGCCAGCGGCGCGGCAGGCTTTGGTAAAGCCGGCGAGGATTTGATCGAAGACGCGCGGCTCCAAACGCTCCGCCCCGATGTAATCGAGAAAAAATAAAGGGCGCGCACCCAAAACCGCGATGTCGTTCACGCAGTGATTCACGAGATCCGCGCCCACCGTGTCGTGCCGATCCAGGGCGAAGGCGACCTTCAATTTCGTCCCCACGCCATCGACACTGGCGACGAGAACCGGCTCTCGCATGCCGGAGAAATTTGGCGAAAACAAACCGCCGAAGCCGCCGATTTTACCCAGCACTTCTGGTCCGTGCGTGCTTTTTACGCGCGCCTGGATGCGCTTCTTCACGAAGTTGCCGAGGTCCACGTCGACCCCGGCGAGCGCGTAGGCTTTTTTTCTCATCCCAAGCAGAGCGCGGAGCGGCCCAATCTACTTCAAGTCGGCGAAGAGCGACGGATGCGCTTCTTCCGCCGCCAGCGCCTTCGAGCGGCCGCCACGTTTTTCCATGATGAACTTGTCCAGTTCGGGATCGACGGGGAGGGGATAATTCCCCGTGAAACATGCGAGGCAAAACTCGTTCGCCGGTTTTCCGGTCGCCCGGACCATCCCGTCGAGATCGAGATAACCGAGGCTGTCCACGCCGAGGTATTCGCAGATCTTTTCCATCGAAAGTTGATTCGCGATCAGCTTTTCCGGGTCGGGAAAATCGATGCCGTAGTGGCAGGCGAAACGATGCGGCGGACAGCTCACCCGCATATGCACTTCCTTCGCGCCAGCCTCGCGCAAATTCACCACCCGCGCCCGCGCCGTCGTCCCGCGCACGATGGAATCGTCCACCACCACCACGCGTTTTCCTTCCACCGCTTCCTTGATCAGGTTCAACTTCACGCGCACGTCGAAATCGCGGATGAGCTGGCTCGGCTGGAGGAAGGTGCGGCCAATGTAGTGATTGCGCACAAACGCATGCTCGTAGGGGATGCTTAATTCCTGCGCGAAACCGAGCGCGGCATAATTTCCGGAATCGGGCACCGGCACCACGAGGTCCGCTTCGACCGGGAAACGCCGTGCGAGTTCACGTCCCATCTCGGTCCGCACTTTCGCCACATTCACGCCGCCCAGAATGCTATCCGGGCGCGCAAAATAAACGTATTCGAACATGCAAAACGCGCTCTGCTCATCGCGGAAAGGCCACTCCGAGCGGAGGCCGTCTTCGCTAATGATGAGAACCTCCCCCGGCTCGATCTCGCGGATGAACTCGGCGTGCACGAGATCGAACGCGCACGTCTCGGACGCGACCACATAGGCTCCGTCGAGTTTGCCGAGCACGAGCGGGCGAAAACCAAAGGGATCGCGCACGGCCACGATCTCGCTTTCGCTCATGATGACGAGACTGAAAGCGCCTTCCAGCCGTCGCAGAACACTCAGCGCGCTTCCGCCATTATTCAGCGGCTGCGCGAGCAAATGCGGGATGATTTCGCTGTCGGCTGTGGTTTGGAAAATCGAGCCTTTGCGCTCCAATTCATCGCGAAGGACGGCGGCGTTGATGAGATTGCCATTATGCGCGACCGCGATCTGGCCGCGAAAGCAATCGACCACGAAAGGCTGCGCGTTTTTTAGCGTGCTGGAACCAGTGGTCGAGTAACGCGCATGCCCCACCGCGCGCGTGCCTTTTAAACGCTCCAGCGCTTCCGCGCCGAAGACTTGCGAGACGAGGCCCATATCGCGATGCAATTGAAAGGAAGAATCCTTCCCGCAGCAGGTCACGATGCCGGCGCTCTCCTGCCCGCGATGCTGGAGCGCGAACAGCCCGTAATAGGTCAGCACCGCCGCGTTCGGATGGCCGAAGACGGCAAAAATGCCGCACTCGTGTTGCGGAATCACGGCGGAGTCCGGCAGCTCGGCTTCGGTCAGGAAATCGGCGGTCATCTTTCGTGATAGTTCACCAGCAGGGGCGTGCATTCAACGAATCGTTCGCCAACTTACAAACTCGGAATTTGCGCAGGAGCGGAATCGGATTTTAAAGCGCGAGCAATGGCGTGAAACCACGTGTCATGCAGCTCGGCGATCGGCCAGGAATACCGGCTCTCGTCGACCTGGATCTTCAACTCGGAGCCGCCCACCGTACCGAGCACCGTATGGGAGATGTCGGCTAATTCTTTCTGCACGCGCGCCACGTCTTCGCTCGCCACGGAGATGACGATGCGCGACTGCGCTTCGCCAAACAAGGCGGCGGAAATCCCGGCTGTTCCTGCTTCCGCGAGATTGATCTCAGCGCCACGCAGGCCGTTCGGATTGAAACAACTCTCCGCCAGAGCGACGGCGAGTCCTCCTTCCGAACAATCGTGGGCGCTGCGCACCAGCCCAGCTTGAATCAAATTGCGCACCGCCTTCTGCACCGCCAGTTCGCGTTCAATATGCAAACGCGGCGGCAGACCGGCCTTGCGTCCGTGACAGACCTTGAGGAATCGCGAGGCGCCTAATTCGTCGCCGACTTCGCCCACTAAAATAATCACGTCGCCATCGTTCTTGAAGAATTGCGTGGTGATGTGCGCTTCCTCCGCGATCAAGCCCACCATCGCGACCGTCGGGGTGGGATCGACGACGCCGGCCGGGCTTTCATTGTAAAGCGAGACGTTTCCGCCGATCACGGGCGTGTCGAAGGCTCGGCATGTCTCCGCCACGCCTTCGACGCATTCCCGCAGCTGCCAGAAATTCTCTGTTTTGTAGGGGTTGCCGAAGTTCAGATTATCCGTCACCGCGAGCGGGACCGCGCCCGAGCAGGTGAGGTTACGTGCGGCTTCCGCGACGGCGATGCGTCCGCCTTCCCGCGGATCGAGCGCGCAATAGAGCGAATTGCAGTCCGAAGTTGCAGCGAGGATTTTGTCCGCTGCGCGCACGCGGAAAACCGCGGCATCGGAGCCGGGTAAAACCACGGTGCCCGTGCGCACCATGTGGTCGTATTGGCGATAGACCCAATTTTTCGAAGCGATCGTGGGATCGGCGAGCAACTGAAGCAGCGCGTCTTTGGCGGCGATCTGCGGCAGGCTCGTGAGATCCAGCGCCGGAGCAGCGGACGGGGCTTTGGCTTCGCGTTCGTAGAGCGGGGCTTCATCGGCCAAGGGCTTAGCCGGGATTTCTGCCGCCACCACGCCTGCGTCGAGCACGCGCATCATGCCGTCATCGGTCACCCGCCCGATCTCCGCGCAGGGCACGTCCCATTTTTCGAAAGATTCCCCTAACGACATCTTCCTTGCCTTTGTGCGCGATGATGAGCATGCGCTCCTGCGATTCGCTCAGCAGAGTTTCGTAAGGCGTCATCCCGGTTTCGCGCTTCGGCACTTTCGCGAGATCAATTTCCACCCCCGTGCCGCCGCGGCTGGCCGTCTCACAAGTGGAGCAGGTAAGACCGGCCGCGCCCATGTCCTGGATGCCCGCGACGGCGTCGGTCGCCAGCAATTCCAGGCAGGCTTCCAGGAGAAGCTTTTCCTTAAACGGATCGCCCACCTGCACGGCTGGCCGATCTTCGCGCGATTCTTCGGTCAACTCCCGCGAGGCGAAAGCTGCGCCGGCCAGCCCATCCCGTCCCGTCTCAGCGCCGACGTAGAATACCGGATTGCCGACTCCGCTGGCCGCGCCACGCGCCAGTTGCTCATGTCGCAGCACCCCGAGACAAAAGACATTCACGAGCGGATTGCCCTCAAAGCTTTCGTCGAAATAGATCTCGCCGCCAATCGTCGGGAGGCCGATGCAATTTCCGTAATGCGCGATCCCCGAAACGACGCCGGCGAAGAGGCGGCGGTTGGTTTTCACATTCGGGCTGTCACCGTTGATCGGACCGAAGCGGAGCGAATTGAGCAGGAATTCCGGACGCGCTCCCATGGTGAAGATATCGCGGATGATTCCGCCCACGCCGGTGGCCGCTCCCTGGAAAGGCTCGATCGCGCTCGGATGATTATGCGACTCCATCTTGAAGGCCACCGCCCAGCCGTCCCCGATGTCCACCACGCCCGCGTTTTCCTCGCCTGCTTTCACAAGAATGTTCGCGCCGGTGGTGGGAAATTTTTTCAGCTCGCGCCGCGAATTTTTATACGAGCAATGCTCGCTCCACATGACGGAAAAGATCCCGAGCTCGGTGAAATTTGGATCGCGCCCAAGAATTTTCTGGATGCGTGCGAATTCGTCCGGGAGGAGCCCGTGTTTGGCGATAACTTCCGGCGAAATTGCCGGTGCGGGAGCGGAAGGCATGTGCTGCGCACGTTAGCCGAAGCAGGATGCGGCTCAATCGCGGAGTTGCGTCCCCCGGCTCTTCGGGAGAAGCCAAACGGTAGCCAGCGGCTGCGCGGTCCGCGCGCGCTGGGCTTGCGTGGGGATGCTCAGGTGGCGCTAATGTAGGCCATGGAGAAGAACATCGAGTCGCACCTGATTGAGAAGCGCGTCTTCAAGCCGGCGCGCGCTTTCGCCAAAAAAGCGCGCATCAAGAGCCTGGACGACTACCGTCGGATGTATCGGGAATCGATTAAAGTCGCCGGAGAAATTCTGGGCGCGCGAGGCGAAGGAGCTGACGTGGCAGGCGCCGTGGAAGAAGGTGCTGGAATGGAAGGCGCCGTTCGCGAAGTGGTTCGTGGGCGGGAAAGTGAATCTCTCGGAGAACTGCCTCGACCGACATCTGCACGGGCCGAATCGGAACAAGGCAGCCATTCTCTGGGAAGGCGAGCCGGGCGAAAAGCGCACGCTGACTTATCAGCAGTTGCATCGCGATGTCTGCCGGTTCGCGAATGTCTTGAAGCGAAACAAGATTCGCAAAGGCGATCGCGTGATTATTTATTTGCCGACGATTCCGGAGGCGGCGATTGCGATGCTGGCCTGCGCGCGGATCGGCGCGGTGCACTCGGTCATCTTTGGCGGCTTCAGCGCGGATAGCATTCGCGATCGCATCGCGGATTGCGGCGCGGTGGCGGTGATCACCGCGGATGGCAGCTATCGGCGCGGGGCGATCGTGCCTTTGAAGAAAAATGTCGACGACGCGCTTGCGCGGCGAAACCACGATCAAGCGCGTGATCGTTTTTCGGCGGGCGGGAAACGATGTCCACATCGAGGAAGGCCGCGACGTTTGGTGGCATCGCGAGCTGGAGTATGTGGATGCGAATTGTCCCGCGGTGCCGCTCGAGAGCGAGCATCCGCTTTACATTCTTTACACCAGCGGTTCGACCGGGAAACCGAAGGGCATTCTGCACACGACGGGCGGTTACATGGTCGGGATTTATTGCACGACCAAGTACGTCTTCGATCTGCGCGATGACGATGTTTACTGGTGCACGGCGGATGTCGGCTGGGTCACCGGTCACAGCTATGTCGTCTATGGTCCGCTGCTGAATGGCGCGACCACGCTGATGTACGAAGGCGCGCCCAACTGGCCGGAGCCCGATCGCTTCTGGCGGATGGTGGAGGAATACAGCGTCAACATTCTCTACACCGCGCCGACGGCGATCCGCGCGTTTATTCGCTGGGGCGATCAGTGGTTAAAGAAGCACGATCTCTCCTCGTTGCGCCTGCTCGGGTCGGTGGGCGAGCCGATTAATCCCGAGGCCTGGATGTGGTATCACGAGAAGGTGGGCGGCGGGCGTTGCCCGATCGTGGACACCTGGTGGCAGACGGAGACCGGCGGCGATCATGATCACGCCGCTGCCGGGTGCGACTCCGACGAAACCCGGGAGCGCGACCTTGCCGTTCTTCGGCGTGGATGCGGCGATCGTGGACGAAGCGGGCAAGGAAGTGGGGCCGAACGTTGGCGGCAAACTCATCATTAGGAGGCCGTGGCCGTCGATGTTGCGCAACATTTACGGAGACAAGGAGCGCTATCGGAAACAGTATTGGAGCGAGTTCAAAGGGAGCTATCTCACAGGTGATGGCGCGCGCCGCGATCAGGACGGATATTTTTGGATCGTGGGCCGGATTGACGATGTGCTGAACGTGGCGGGGCATCGGCTCGGCACCTCCGAAATCGAAAGCGCATTGGTCAGCCATCCGAAGGTGGCGGAAGCCGCGGTCGTGGGACGACCGGATGAGATAAAAGGGCAGGGCGTGGTCGCGTTTGTGACGGTGAAGGGTGGGGTGAAGGCGACCCCGGCGCTGAAGGAAGAATTGCGGGCGCATGTGGGCACGCACATCGGCGCGATCGCCAAGCCGGATGAGGTCCGCTTTGCCGAAGCGTTGCCGAAAACGCGGAGCGGCAAAATCATGCGCCGACTGTTGAAAGAAATCGCGAGCGGAAAAACGGTTACCGGCGACACGACGACACTGGAGGATTTCGGCGTGTTGGCGAAGTTGCGAGAGGACGAGTAAGTCGCGCGGCCGAGGGAAGGCGCTGCTTGGCATGTCAGATTGGGAGGGTAGCGTAAGCGCGTGAGTTTTATCCGGACCGGTTTTCGCGAAATGGGGCTGAAGGTCCGTCGTCAGAAGACGCGGATGGCATTGCGCCATGAGCAGCGCGTTTTGCAGAAGTGCGAGATAGCGTTGGGCCGCGAGGGAGTGGCGCAGGCGGTGAATTTTCCCGAGCTGCGCACGGAAATCGTGGCGCTTAAAAAAGCTCGAGCAGGAGCAAAAAGAAGTCGCCATCCGCATCGCTCAGGTCGAGGAGGGATTGAAGCGACTGGAAGAGCAGCGCCAGGAGAATGCGAAGGAGCAGAATCAGGCGCTTGGCGCTCTGGAGGAGGAAAAAGCGCCGCTCCAACAACTGCGTAACGAGGCCAAGGCCGCGGCCGATTTATGCGACCGCGAATTGTCCGGAGTGGACCGCCGCCTGGAGGAAAACGACAGAGCGGACCGGGAGCTGTTGCAAGCGCTGACTGCGCTGCAGCAGAAAACGCCACCGCCAGATGATCTGGACGCGCAAAATAGCGCGCTGGGCAGTCGGCGGGCCCATTTACCGGAACAGCGAGCGGAGATCACGCGCGCGCGGGCGGGGAGCGCGGAAGCGTGCCGGATGGCGAAGGAAAAACTGGATCAGCACCAGGCGAAGCTGGACGAAATCGACAAACGCATCGCCGCCGTGCGCGCTGATTTCGAGGGACGCGACCGGACGCTGAACGAAAGCAGCCGGACGCAGCAGGAGATTTTGAAAGAGGCGCGGACACACCATCAGACGGTGGAGGAGCGAAAAAATCCCGCGTATTTGAATATCGGCCGCCACTTGGCCACGCAGGAAATTGCGCCGCCAAACGCCCCGCATCTGCTGGAAGACGTGAGCCGTCATCGCGCCGCGATGCGGAAACATACGGAGCACAAGGAAGAGCTGGCGGTGCTCTCCAGCCAGATCGACAAACAGGAGCTGCGGAAGATTTTGGTTCAGCGCCGCGTCGATTTTGATCTTGCTCGGCTTCATTTTGCCGCTGGTGCTGAAGACGCCGTCTAAACGCGAATGGCTGCCCGCCGAAACGGAGGCAATCCTTTCCATCAACACGCAGAAGCTGCAGCAGGATGAATTGCCGAAACGCTGGGCCAAGGATCAGCCGGAGGAGTGGCGCGGGATCTGGATGGGGTTGTTTGCGAAAGCGCAGCTCACGCCGGTGCTGAATCTTTCCCGCGACAGTCTGCGGGTGACGCGGGCGCTGACGGGCGCGGCGCCCGGCGTCGGTGCGCGAGTTCATCCTCATCCAGACCAAGGACGATGTGACGCAGGTCATCGGCGCGGTGGATAAGAAGACCGGCTACGCGCAGAACTCCATCAATGGCCTTCCGTTTTGGTGGCAGACGG
Organism: uncultured Verrucomicrobiae bacterium; assembly: GCA_963762685.1. GTDB lineage: Bacteria > Verrucomicrobiota > Verrucomicrobiia > Chthoniobacterales > UBA10450 > JACCTI01. The sequence goes on from CAVXLV010000002.1 coordinate 40,495, forward strand.
ATTTTGCCCTCGCGCGGGTGGGCCCGCGGACGCTGGCCGTGGGTGGGCAGCGAGGAGGTGAAGGAACTGGTCCGCGTTCGGCTCGGGGTGGAGCAGGATCTCAAGATCACGGGCCGTCTTTTTGATCGTTTCCAAGCGCTCGATCAGGAGACCGCGATCCGTTTGATCTCCCGCGATCCGTCCAGTATCACGCGTTTTTTCGATCCGATTTTTTCGCGCGAATTACTGGATGCGACGCAGATTCTTGGGCTCGGGTCTGACCCTGGAAAATCCAGTGAAGGGGCGGCTCCTGCTTCACCTGGGCTCAAACAACGTGGCGGAGAAACTGGCGCAGCAAATCCGCGATGAACCGCAACGCTGGCTGCGCCTGCAGGACTCAGAGTTCCTCCTCTACTCGCAGCCGCCCGAGGTGCTGGTGCAGGAAGGAGACGTGGAGGTGCGTTTTAACGTGCCGGAGAATAGTGCTCGACTTCTTTTGCAGCGCATTGCAAAGACAAACGCTTCGCCCGCGATCGCGGGCCAGTAGGCCTCGCTGGAAGTTGTTCCGGCGCACGGTTTCTGCTGCTGCAGGGCACAACTTTCCGGCGCGTGAGCAAGCATTTCATTCTCAATTTTTTCCTGCTCGCGAGCCTTCTCAGCCCTGTCCTCCGCGGGCTGGCGGCGGAGGAGCCAGACTTGGTCGCGATCAAGAGCGTGGATAAAACGATCATGGTAGATCTGCGTTACGCTTCCACGCGCAACATCGCGGGTCGCCCGCTGTATCCGTCGAATATGCCGGCTCTGATCCGACCGGCAGTGGCGCGGCGGCTGGCAAGGGCTCAGGCTATTTTAAAAGACCGCGGTTATAGTTTGAAAATCTGGGACGCGTATCGTCCGAAGAGCGCGCACGATCAGCTTTGGCAATATGCGCGCAACGGGGATTATGTGGCCGATCCGGCGGCGGGCGGATCACTGCACACCTACGGCGCGGCGGTCGATGCGACGCTGGTGGATAACATGGGTCGCGATGTTCCGATGCCGACAGATTTCGATGACTTTTCGGCGGCGGCGATGCTGACTTACACCGGGAACAATGAGGAGGTGCGCCGCAATCTTTACCGGCTGCAAAATGCCATGGCGCGGGCCGGCTTTTACGGGATGCGGAACGAGTGGTGGCACTTCGTGGCGAGGGATTGGAAAGATTACAGTTCCATCCCGGAAGTCGACGATTGTCGGGCGCGGACGGGCAGCGAAGGGGACGCGGAGCCCGCTGGTGGGACTGCCCACGGCAGCGCTTCCGGCGACGCCGCTCTCGCTCCCGAGAAATGTGCCGCAGCCTGCCGCGAGAAATCGGACTGACCCTCGGCGGCCGACCGGCCGGTGAGACTTTACGCCGGCGCGAGTGCGACCTGGCGGCAAATCCAGCCGCCGCCCAGGACAACGTCGCCATCGTAAAAGACCGCCGCCTGGCCGGGCGTGACCGCTTTTTGCGGCTCGTGCAATTCGATCCGCGCACACTCGTTAGGCAGCGGGTAGAGAGTGGCGCGGGTTCCGGGATGGCTGTAGCGAATTTTAACCGTCACCTCGATCGGCTCCTCGGAAACTCCGCGACTGACCCAGTTCACGCGATCGATTTCGAATTCCTCCGAAACCAAATCCTCCGCTGTCCCCACGATCACGCGGTTGTTCTGCGGATCGATGTCCACCACGTAACGCGGTTGCGGCGAGCCACCCGGCAAACCCTTGCGCTGGCCGATGGTGAACATCTCGATCCCTTCGTGCGGCGCGACGAAATTCCCCGATAAATCGTAGATACCGCCTTCGTGGAAATCGTTTTCGCCGAGGTGCGAGCGGAGAAACGCCTTGTAGTCATTACCCGGCACGAAACAGATTTCCTGGCTGTCCACTTTCTCCGCGACCCGCAGACCGAGCGTGCGCGCGATCTCGCGAATTTCTGATTTCGCCATCGCGCCGAGTGGAGTGAGCGCGCGCTGGAGCTGCTGTTGGCGCAGGCTGAAGAGGAAATACGACTGATCTTTCCGCGGGTCGGCGCCTTTGCGCAGGACAGCGTAATCCGGCTGATGCTCGATGATCGCGTAATGGCCGGTGGCGATGTAATCGCAGCCGAGCGCTTCCGCTTTCTTCCACAGGTTCCCAAACTTCACCTTCTCATTGCACATCACGCAGGGATTCGGCGTGCGACCCGCCTGGTATTCGGCCGAAAAATAATCGATCACCAGGCGTTCGAATTGGTCCGCTTCATCGACCACATAATGCGGAATGCCGAGCGCATGCGCGACGCCGCGAGCATCGGCCACGGCTTGCGGGCCGCAGCATTTATCTTCGGCCCGCGAGACGCAATCCTGCGGCCAGACTTTCATCGTCACGCCCACGACATCGTAGCCCTGCTCGCGCAGCAAATAGCCGGCGACACTGGAATCGACGCCGCCACTCATGCCGAGCAGGACGCGTTGTTTTTTCGAGGACATGCGCCCGCAAAGTGGGACGCCGCAGGCGGCGCGTCAACCTAGGCCAGGAACCCGGCGGCGGGCGGCCGGCTGACAAAGTGGCTCCCGCGGAGTGTGAATCTCCATGGCAAATCCGCCGCGCGCGTGATGCCGATGCGCGGGTCCGCGACCACTTCCGGCTCGGATTCTCGTTCGAGGAAACAGCGCTTGGGATCAATACAAAGACCGATCTCGTGATCGCGCATGGGTGATCCGAAGCGCTTGCGTCAGTTTGCCCGGGCCGGAGCAGAGCTGCCGGATATTTTTCACGCCGCGCCGGCGCTGCATGAGGTCGAGACCGTGAGTCGGCTCGATCGCACGGACCAGGACAAACCCGGTCCGCGGCGCGCCTTTCACAAGCACATTGAGCATCCAGTGCACGCCGTAGTTGAGATAGATGTAGGCGGCGCCCGCCGTGATTCCGCTCCACATAGCTGCGCGCGCTGGCGCGAAAGAAGGTGTGGCAGGCATCATCGTTAGCCGTCAGGTAGGCTTCCGTTTCGACGATGACTCCGGCGCAGCGTCCCCAGACGAGGCGCGCTCCGATGAGATCGCGCGCGCAGACCAGCGGGTCGCGCTGGAAAAACGCGGCACCGATCATGCCCCCCGAGATCGTTCCGTCCGCCGGGTCGCGAATCGCGGAGTTCGTTACTCGACCGGCTTATAGCAGATCGGCTGGATGACTTCGGCTTGAGCTGGATCGCCATAACGAAAAGCGGGGACGAATTTCGCCTCGCGGAAATCCGCCATCGCGGCGTCGGCAAATCCGAGCATCGGTGGCTCCTCGGCCACCACTTCGATGTCTTGCAACTCACCTTTCGGATCGATTTTCAGCCGCAGATCGACCACGGCAGTCAACGGCACAGGGCGTTCCGCCCTCCGGAGGAGTGAGGCCATCGAAATTGCGAATCGCCGCCAATAACAGGTTGAGGGGCGATGAAATCGCTCGCGGCTTTGATCTCGTTCGGATCCTGATTCAGGAAAATCTGAATGTGTGGATCACTGATCGCGGAAAAAATCGCGGTGCCAAAAAGCAGCACGCTGACCGGTTGGTATTGATAGATCGGCGGGGTGAACTTTGCGCCAACCAGGCGTTTCTCCAGCTCCTGCTGCAGAGCTTCGGTGCCGGGCATCGGGCGGTAGGTCCAGGCCGCGGCGGCATCTCCATTCGGAGCGACGACTGACGCAAAACATGACCGCGCCGTTTTTCTGCCCCTTCTTCAACAACTCAGCGCTATCGATGCGATTGATGAGCGAGTCCGGGTCGGTGCCAAGAACCGCAGGGCGAAACTGGGGCCGCGCGGCTGGCTGAGGGCGGCTGGTGGTTTGCGGGCGCGGCGTGGCTTTGGCGGCGCTCGCCGGAACTTTGCCTTGGGCAAACGCGCTCACCGCCAGCCCAGGAAGGAGAAAAACGCCGGAAAAGCGGATAAGGAAACTGCGCATGCGCCTATGCAAGCCACGGCGCGCTGTTTCGCAACCTCAAACTCGCGCACCCGCGCGCTGCGCACCTCTAATCCGCAATGGCGTGAGCCTGCAATTCTTCCAAGGAAACGAACTCCAGGGCAGAGACGTGCGTCGCTGCCAGATCCACGGGCGCGGCGAGACCGCGCTGGAGCGCATCCTTCCATCGCGTCACACAAACGCACCAGCGATCTCCGGGTTCCAAGCCGGGGAAACCATACTCCGGGTGCGGCGTGACGAGATCGTTTCCGTCCAGGACCGAGAAATCGAGGAACTCGCGCGTGATCTGGACGCAGACGGTGTGTTGCCCCAAATCATCGGGTCCGGTGCGACAAAAACCGTCGCGATAAAAGCCCGTCATGGGATCGCGGCAGCAGGACCGCAGTTCGGTGCCGAGAACGTTCGTGGGCATGCGGCGGAGCATAGCATCGAGGTCGCACACGGTGGGAAGCTTTTTGCGCGCGGCGAGTCGAGATGGTATCCGAGCGGGGATGGCGAATGAGGAAGAGTTCATGGCGTTTTGGCTTCTGCCCGCGAAGAACGAGACGCGAATTTTTTTCCAACTTGATCCGCGATTTGGCGGCCCGTTTCGACGCGCCGATTTTTGAGCCGCACGTGACGTTGCATGGCGGTGTGATGACGGCGGAGCGGGCGGCTCAGGTGTTGACGCGGTCGCCTCTCGACGACCATTGCGATTGCGGATCGAGCGGCGTCGCGTTCTCCGAAGAATTTACCAAGACGCTCTTCGTGCAGTTTCATCCATCCGCCGAAGCAAAGGAACTCAGCGCGAGAAATCGCGACTGCCACTGGTGCTGGCAGCGGCGGATATCATTTCGATCCGCATCTGAGTTTGATTTATGCGCACATGTCCGAAGCGGAGAAGATCGAATCGGCGCGGGCAATCGAAATGCCATTCCGAGTCGGTCGATGTTCGATTCGTTGCAGGCGATCGTTTGTCCGGCGCAAATCAAAGAGCGAGCCGATGTGGAGGCGTGGCGCTTCATGCCGGCGCGGCCTCTGGAGCGACGCGCTCCTTGAGACGGACGCTCGGCTCGGGGAACAGTAAATCGAAATGGAAGACATAGTCGGCATCGATTTGGGAACGACCAATTCCGCGATTGGCATCATGGAGGCGGGATTTCCGATCTTGCTCGCGGATGCGAATGGCGCCCGACTCACGCCTTCCGTGGTTCATTTTGCAAAGGACGAAGAGCCATTGGTGGGAGCGCCGGCGGTGCGGCAACGCGTGCTGACGCCGGCGCAGACACGATCTATTCTGTGAAGCGCTTCATCGGCTGTGCGCGGGGATGAACTGCGCGAAGGAAGATGCCGAGGTCGGCTACGAGTTGGAGCGCGAACAGGGACAGGCGGTGCGCATTCGCGCCGGAGGCCGTCGATTATGCGACGGAGGAAATATCCGCCGTCGTTCTGCGAAAATTGAAAGCGGACGCGGAGGCGGCTCTCGGGCCGGACGGTGAGTCGGGCGGTCATTACCGTGCCGGCCTATTTCAACGACGCCCAACGGACAGCGACGAAACGCGCCGGCGAGCTGGCCGGTTTTTCGGTGGAAAGAATCGTGAATGAGCCGACCGCGGCGGCGTTGGCCTACGGACTCGATAAGCTGCAGAGCCGGGCGAAGATCGCGGTTTACGATTTAGGCGGCGGGACGTTCGATGTCTCGATTTTGGAGTTGAACAGCGGGCTCTTTGAGGTGCTGGCAACCAATGGCAACACCCGGCTGGGCGGTGATGATATCGACAACGCTTTAGTGGCATGGTTGACCGCACATGCCGGCGACGTGCTGACGGCGGAACAGCGAGAAACTCTGCGCGCGGCGGCGATCAACGCGAAGCATCGCCTCTCGACGAGTGAAGAAACGCCGATCGATCTGCCATTTTTCCACGCGGACGGACGGAGTTTTTCGCACGCACTAACGCGTGCCGAACTGGACGCGATTGCCCTGCCGATCATCGAACGAACTCGCGCGCACTGCTTGCGCGCGCTGGCGGACGCGAAGCTGTCGCCGGGAGAGTTGGACGAAGTGATTCTGGTGGGCGGAATGACGCGAATGCCGCTGGTGCGAAAGATGGTCGAGGAGATTTTCGGACGGGCCGTGAACACATCGCAAAATCCGGACGAAGCCGTCGCGCTGGGGGCGACGATCCAGGCGGGAATCCTTTCCGGCGCGGTGCGGGATGTCATCCTGCTCGACGTCACTCCGCTTTCGTTAGGCATTGAGACGTTCGGCGGATTAATGAACGTGATCATCCCGCGCAATTCGACCATTCCGCTAAAGGCGGGGGAGATGTTCACCACCGCGGTCCATCAGCAGCGCGCGATGCGGATCAAGATTTTACAAGGCGAGCGCGAGATGGCGCGGGACAACTGGCCGTTAGGCGAATTTGACCTGGACTTCGAGCCGGCGCCGAAAGGCGTGGCCCGCGTGGGCGTGCAATTTGAGATCGACGCGAATGGCATTCTCCATGTCCTGGCGCGCGATACGCGAAGTGGGCGCGAGAAAATTGTGGAGATCAACAGCGCGGTCGATGTCTCGGACGAGGCGGTGGAAGCGATGATCGCAGATTCACTGGATCACGCCTTCGACGACATGAACGAGCGCATTTGGACGGAAGCAAAATTGAAAGCGGAGGAAATGGAGCGAGCGGTGGAAAGCGCGTTTGGCGTTTTGCAGGGGATAATCAGCACGGTGGAGAAAGAGGAAATCGAAAGACTTTTGACTGAGCTCCGCGCCGCGCTGGCGAGCGGCGAATTGCAGCGCTTGCAGAAGGCGAACGCCGCCTTGGACCGCGCGACTGAACCGATGGCGGCGCGGTTGATGGAAAAGGCGATGGCGGGTTTGTAGCAACGCCATCTGATCGACGCTAAGAATTCGGGGCCGCGGGCGTCGCCGTGGGAGATGCTTCCGCGGGTGGCTCCGGCGCCGGGGTCGGCGATGGCGCAGCCGCCGATTTCTTGGAACGCGTGAGCGCTTCGTCGAGGAGTTTTCTTTCCTCCGGAAAGAGAGGCCCGCCGCGAGCGGCAGCTTCATATTCCTGCGCTTGCTCATGTTTGTCCTCATCGAGCAAAAGGACCACGGCATAGACGGCGGCGTGGGAGTCAAGCAGGGCATCATGCGGAAGCCTGGCTAAAATCTCGACTCCCTCCGCGGTGCGACCCAGGCCGTAAAGTGCAAAAGCGTAGGTGACGGCTGCGTTTACATCGTTAGGCGAAGCTTCGTAGGCTTCCCGGGCCAGGCGCTGTGCTTCTTGCGTGCTGGGCGCAATCAATAAGGCGAGGCGGGCGTAATTCGCGGCCAACGCTGGCTCGCGCGGAGAACTGGCGTGCAACTGTTTGTAGATCTCGAGGAGGTGCGGGAGGTCGTTATTCGCGCGGAAGATGCGGGCCAAGGCGTCGAGAGCTTCGCGCCGAATCGGGGCATGTTTGGCCACCCGCTGCCAGAGCTGTTCCGCGGCAAGGGGTAGATTCCAGTGCATGGCCAGACGCGCGAGGGCAGCTTCGCGTTCCGGCTTTTCGGCGGCGTTACGCTCCGCCATGCGCCAGAGGGAATTGAACTCGGCTTCGGACGCCAGATTGTTTCGCCTGGCGGGAAGCGTAGGCCTGATAGGCGAAGCGGAGGTAATCGGAATCGCCCCAAGCGCCGCTGCGCGTCCAGCGTTTGAGGCGTGACCAATTTTTCACTTCGGCAAAAGCTTCCGCAATCGCGATCGCCGGCGGAGGGACGGTCGCGACTTCGGCCGGCAGTTTGTCCGCCCATTGCAAGACTTCGCCCGCGAGACTGTTCTGGATCATCCAGTGCATAAGACTGGCCAGGTCGTTGCCGTTGCGGACTGCGACGGGTTTGATTCTCTCCAGCACGGTGGCGAATTTTTTTTGGTCCAGCTTGCGGTAAAAGTCGAGGCTGAGGAGGTAATCAGCGAACGTGACCTGCTGGGTCATTTGCAAATCCTGCGCCAGGCTATCGGCGCGCGGGAGATCCTCGCGCTCGATCGCGTCGGTCAAGAGCGCGCGGAGGGAGCCGGCGCGGAATTCGGGCACTTTGCTCAGGCGTTCGAGCGCAGCGCGGGCTTCGTCATGGAGCTTCGGGTCCACCGCACGAAGGCGGAGCACGGAGAGGTTGAACTGATACAACTCGTTAGCCGGCTCCTGCTGGAGCGCGGCGGCAAAGTGATCTTCGACCGCTTTGTCGTTGCCTTGGGCGCGAGCGAGCCAGCCGGCGACCACATGATACGCGGCCTTGTCGCGATCGGCGGGTTGGATGCTCTCGAGTGCGGTGCGGGCCGTATCGAGTTGGCCGAAGCGCAGCGCGGCGGAAGCGAGGTTAAGCTGGGCGTCGAGATTGCCCGGAAGAGCACGCGCAATCTGTGCCCGCCAGGTAATCGTCTCGGGACGGTTCTGCTTTTCCGTGGTTTCGGCCAGGACCCGAAATGCGGCCAGGGACGATGGGCGACGGCGCAACATCAACTCCGCCGCTTGCGTGGCGCCTTGGAGATCCTGCTTCTGCAAGAGGGCATTCGCCTGGCGCAAAAGGCGGCCTTCCCTCCAGGTGCCGTAGGCGCGGGGGGCGTAGGTTAGAATCGCAAATCCGAGGACGAAGCCGATCGCAACCGCACCGAGGAAAATCTGGGTGCGGACGTGGCGGAGCGCGACTTTCCAACGAAAGACGGAATTCGTTCTCTTTCGTCGGACACGTTTTCCCTGTTTTGCCATCGCGCGCCTCCTTATCCCAGCGTCGCAGCGATTTCGCAACAACTCTCCCGCGCCGCGTTTCCCACGAAAAACGCGAGGGCGCCTAAGGGATGGCATTCGTTAAGCGACCTGCTGGCGATCAGAGCAGTGCGGGACCACCTCAAGGGAGCGGGAGCGGTTTGATCGGACTGCTTTTGCTCATCCTGGTTTGCGTGTTTTCGATTTTTTCGGTCAGAGCCTTATTTTCGGGATCGAGAGCAGCGGCTTTTTGCCAATACTCCAACGCCTGCGGGACGCGACTCAGTTTTGCCAGCGTATCGCCGATATGATCGAAGACCACGGGATCGTCTTTTTTCAAGCTCTGGGCGGCGCGGAGCAAATCGTTCAGCGCTTCCTCGAAACGACCTCGGCGATAGTGGACCCAGCCGAGGCTGTCGAGATAGGCGCCATTATCTGGATCAAGTAGAAGCGCTTGTTTCACCATCTCCTCCGCTTCCTCCAGGTGGAGATTATGTTCCGCCCACATGAAGCCGAGATAGTTGCAGGCTTCACCGGCTTTGCCGGGATCGATCGCAATGGAGCGTTTCAAGAGATCGGCCGCTTTGTCGTAGAGACCCGCTTGATCCGCAGCCACGCCATAATCGAAATAAAATCTCGCAGTCAGGAGTTCGCTCGCGTCCTGTTCCGCTTCGTTCAGCGCTTCTTCGAAAGTGACGACGGCCTGCTGCGCATGCTTCGATTCGCGCTGAGCGATCGCGAGGAAATAGGTAAACTCGGGCGCGTTTGGAAATCGTTGCCGTCCCTCGAGAAGAATTTTTTCGGCGCGGACACTTTCGCGAAGTGGACCGAGAAGTATTTCTGCGACGCGCAAATAGGTCTGGGCGCGGCCGGGGTTGATCAGCAAACTCTGTTCATAGTTGGCCGAGGCCTTCGAAAATTCTGCTTGCGCCGCCTTCTCCTCATTCGCACGCAGGAGGTTCCGGCCTTCCTCATCCTGCAACTGGGCCAGCAATTCATAAGGCTGATATTTCTGCGGTGCGTCCGCGATGATCTTCTCCAGCAGATCAATGGCCTTGACCCGTTGATTGGTCATGACAAAACCCGTGGCCAGCTTCTCCCGCGCGTTCGAGTCCTCGGGCTCTAATTCCAGGACTTTAAGGTAAAGCGGGATCGCTTCGTCGATTTGCTGGGTCGCGGCAAAGTAGTCAGCGACTTCCTTGAGCGCAGAATCGTTCTCACCGGCCACGGCCGCTGCGCGCCGGAAAAAGGCGTTGACCTTCTTGAGCACTTCCGGCGCGGGTTCGATGTCGGGTTGAAATAAATTTGCGGCGTAGAGCTTGCCCAGCTTTGTCCAAAAGGCGGGATCCTTGCTTTCAATCCTGGCCGCGCGATCCAGCGTGGCGAGCGCATCTTTCTGGCGGCCGCGCGTTGATTCGATTTCGTAGATGCGCTGATAGGCGTCGATATTATCCGGGTCGAGAGCGATCGCCTGGTCGGCGAATTTTATGGCCTGGTCCGGCTTGCGGAGATGCTTGGAATACAGATAAGCGAGCTGGAGAAAAGGCGCCGTTTCTTTCGGATTCGCTTTGATCGCGTCCTTCAAAACATCGATCGCGCGCGGAAAATCTTCCTGCCGAGTCAGCAAAGAGGCAACGCGCGAAGCGAGTTCGATTTCGCCGGGATCGACCGTGAGGACCCTCTGATAAACCTCCAGCGCCGCGTCGATTTCGCCCGCTTCCTCGAGACGCGCACCTTCGATGAAGTTCGCCAGCGCGTCCGCTTTCCGCGCGCCGGTCGGAGCGAGCGCGAGATCCGCCGGCGGAATTAGACGCAACGAATCGTCGATCGACGCCCGTCGACGAAGCCGGCGAGCGAGCGGGAGCGCGCCAAGCAACGATGGCGAAAGAACCGCGCCCACGAAAAGCACCAACCACGGTTGCTTCCGATTCATGCCACGAAGTTTAGTGGCGCGTGCAAGCGGGCGCAAACCTTCCGCAGGGATACGTTCGACCACCAGTAGCAGCACCGCGGGAAAGGGATTCCAACGCGCCCGGCGCGGTTACGATTTGTAACGGAGACGCTTTTTGTGGCGATTCTCCTTCATGCGCTTGCGGCGCTTATGCTTGGAGATTTTCGCCTTCCGGCGCTTCTTGAGTGATCCCATATGGTATTTGGCTGTATCCCGCTTTTGCGGAGCGCAATGCAAGCATCGGATGAGAGCCACCGCAACTCTCTTTCTTCATTCCCGGTGAACTATTCTCCCAGCGCCCCTCGTAAGAGCGCGACATGCTCGGTCGGTTTCACCTTCCGGAAAATTGCGGAGATTTTTCCGTCGCCATCGATGATGAACGTGCTCCGTTCCGCCCCCATGTATTTCTTGCCGTACATGCTTTTCTCAACCCAGACGCCGTAGGCTTCCACAAGTTCGCGCCCGACATCCGCGAGGAGAGGGAAGGGAAGATTAAACTTCGCGATAAACTTCTCGTGGCTGCCCGGTGCATCAACGCTGACGCCGAAGATCTCCGCGCGGTCGCCCAACTCCGGCCACGCGTCGCGCAGTTCGCACGCCTGCGTGGTGCATCCCGGTGTATCGTCCTTTGGGTAAAAATACAGGACCACCTTTTTCCCGCGAAACTCTTCCAGCGCCACTTCCTGGCCGGATTTGTATTTGCCGCCCACTGCGGTTGCTCGGAAGGGCGGTGCGGCATCGCCTGCTTGCAATTCGTTGGCCATGATCTTCACACCATCAATTCTCGAAGACGATTATCAAGATACCCACAGTGCAAAGCAGGATGCCGATCAAACCGCTCTCGTATTTTTCCAGGACGTCGAGCCGGATTTTTTGCACGCCGGCCAGCGTGAGGGCCGTAAAAATAACCATCCCCGTAACGGTCCCGATGGACAAGATCGCGGTCAGCAACGCGAATCCCATCCAGCCGTATTGGACTCCGGACGCGTAAATCGGCAGAAACGCTTCGCAGGGCGAAAACGTCAGCAACGCGAGCAGGCTGGTGATGGCGACGCGATCAGACGCTGCCGGCGCGCGGGAGGAAATCGGCGGTGAGGCGTGATCGTGTTCCTGTTCTAACTCGCCTTCGTGAGAATGAGCATGGCCACAAAAAAGATGGTGATGCGCGTGCCCGCGTCCGCTGAGTTGCCGATAAATGTAAAACGCGCCCAGTAAAATGAGGACTCCGCCCGCGATGCGGGGAAACCACGGTCCGATTTTTTCATTCATCACGATGCCGAACCACGCGATGAGAAAGCCAAGCGCCGCCGTGACTAGAACATGCCCTGTGCCGGCGAGCGCGGTCACGCCAAGCGTTTTTGCGTAATTCCATCGTTGCGCGCGCGCGGCGAGAACGAAAGGCAGCCAATGCGTGGGAATGGCGGCATGTGAAAAGGCGACGCCGAATCCAGTGATCGCGATCGCAGTCAGGGCGGTTTCGTTCATCTCCTCGTGCGCAATAGGGCTGGTCGTAATCGGACGCGTGGCCGTTCCAAGCGCAAGGCGACAGGCCGAAGGAGGGAATCGGGCTGCAGGGATTTGAACCCTGGACCTCCTGCACCCGAGACAGGCGCTCTACCAAGCTGAGCCACAGCCCGAACAGGCCGCACTTTTGCGTAATTAAAGTGCAAGAGCAAGCGGAACTCCGTGCCTCGCAGAGACTAAATCCCCATTGCTTGAGCGGCACAGCCCGGCCTACATTCTCGGAGGCGTTTCGGAGCAGGGGATGGTCGATGCCGACTATTTCTTCGCTACAGCCACTCGAATAAAATTTCACTCGTTGTACAAGCGCGTCAGCAGAACAGATCAGACCATCGCGCGGTTCGTTTGGGGATCGATCGCCGGGATCGTCTTGTTGGTTTTCCTCATTTGGGGTGGGGTAAAGTTTTACGGAGCATGGCAGGAACGGCATGCGCTTCGGCAGGCCGCCGCCTTTTTAAGCGGCGGCGATGCGAAGGCGGCGGCCTTGAGCGCGCGCCGAGCCTTTCAACTCAATCCGCAAAGCCTGGAAGCTGTGCGCATGCTCGCCACGGTGCACGAGGCTGCCGCGTTGCCGTCGGCTCTGGATTGGCGGCGAATGGCCGTGCAGATGGCGCCAGCCTCTGGGAGCGATAGGATCGCCCTGGCGATGTGTGCGTTAAAGTTCGCTGAGATCTCCACAGCAGTGAAGGCGCTGGCGGAGTTCAGCGAGCAAGAGAAGACGGCCACATACTACGCGGCCGCCGCACAGTTGGCCGAAGCGCAGAACAAGCTGCCAGAAGCGCGCGCACACTGGGCGCGCGCGATGCAGCTGGCCCCTGGCACCGATGAGTATCGGATGCGGCACGCGTCGGTGGAATTGCGGCTGCCTGATTCGACCGCGCGCGACCAGGCGCGGGCTACGCTGGAGATGCTGCGAAACGTGCCCGAGCAGCGTGCGACCGCGACCCGTGCGCTCATTGCGGACGCCGCCAATCGGCGGAGTTCCGATCAGGTCCTACAGCTGGCGCGAGAATTGACGGAATACCCAGACGCTTCATTTCAGGACGCTCTCCTCTACCTGGATATCCTGAAGCAACTGCGGCATGCCGCTTATCCCTCCTACCTCACCGAGATTGAAGCGAGAGCACCTCTCCAGACCAACGATCTGGCGCTCCTCATCTCGTGGATGAACAAGAACAAACTGAGCGCGCTAGCCTTGAACTACACGAGCGGTCTCGATTCTAAGCCGTTGGACGCCTGGCCAGTCCCACTCGCTCTGGCGGAATCTCATTCCAACCTCGCAGACTGGACCGGCTTGGAGCGATTAACGAAAGGCCGAACCTGGGAGGGCTTCGAATTTCTCCGCCATGCTTATCTGGCCCGCGCTCTCCGTGAGCAGCAGCAGAGCGCGGCGGCGGAGCGAGAGTGGAATGCGGCCAAAAAGGAAGCTGCGGGTCAGGCGAAACTGGTTTCGGCCCTTGTGCGCACGATCATCGAGTGGCGCTGGGTGGACGAAGCGGCCGATCTACTTTGGACCCTGACGAAGGACCCGACGGCCAAGGAGGAAGCGCTCAGCAGTCTCTACCGTTTTTATTCGGAATCCGGCGACACGGGCGGTTTGTTTCGGACGTTGCTGCGCCTCGTCGAAAGTATGCCGCAGGATCTCGTGCTCCGAAATAATATGGCGCAACTCGGCCTCCTCCTGGGAGCGGAACCAGAACGAATGCGGAAGATCGCGGCGGACCTGTATCAGAAGCACCCGGAAAATCCGGCCTTCGTTTCCACCTACGCGTTCTCACTGTATGCAAAAGGCGACGCGGCTGGGGCGGTGGAGGCGATGGCGACACTCCCTCAAGAAAAACTGCGCGAGCCCGCCTACGCTGCCTACTATGGTGTTTTCCTCACCGCGGCCGGTGATCCGGAGAAAGCTTGGGCCTACTTGCAGTTGAGCACCGAGGGAAAATTGCTGCCGGAAGAGATGGCGCTGATCGAAAAAGCGCGAAGCAAGATTGCCCCGCCCGCCGCTGAATAGGGTGGCGCTCCACCTCGGCCTCACCAATGGCCAGTGTGGTCCGAAAGTCGATGGCGGCTCGCGCTAGCGGCGTCCTACCGTTGTCCACCGCGGAGAACCGCGTGCAGTTGGAGCACCGTCGAAAGCAAAGCGGCCGTCTCCTTGCGAAGACGGCCGCTCCAAGCAGCAGTTAAAAGTTGTTTACAGGTTGACCCCTTGCGCGGAACGACGCCGGCGCAAAACCCGAGTCGCGGACACCGCCACCAGCAACCCAAGAACTGGGAAGATGACGCTCATCTCCGGAATCGGCGTGATGTCCGCCCGGAAGGCGACTGGAAGCACCCGGCCAGACGCAGCCGCAATGGAGATAAACTGGTAGGCTCCGAAGTCTGGGATGGCGACGAAGACGTTATCGAAAGCGAGCCCGACGAACGAGCCCCCGAGTTGCACGCCCAAGGTTCCAAGCGCGTTCGATCCGAAGATAGAATAGCCTTCCCCCGCCTGCAGGCTCGCCACTTGAATCATCCCATTGGTGAAGCCCACCAGCGAACGGAGATCCAGTTGGAGGTAATTTAACGGATTACCGTTACCGTCTTCGGTGAATTCGTTGCTGCCCGTGCCGACTAAACCAAGTCCGCGCTCCGTCGCGCCGCCGCTCAGGCCCTCGTTCTTGTAGTAGAGTTCGCGCAGCGGGTCGGCGCCGGCCACGTTGTCATAGCCACGGACCGTGAGGTTGTAGCCAGATTGTGTGTACGTCAGCATGCTGGCGCCAGCGTTCCCCTGCTGGCCGCCCGGATTGAAATCCCATGTGACGACGACCGCATTGGCGGGCGCGACTGCGAACGCGGAAAGCGCGCAGGCGGCGAGAAGGGCTTTGCCCAAGGTTTTACGAGATATAAACGATTTCATATTAGTGGCGGATTATTTGCGGAATTCTGACGATCAGTTCCTCACGATCAAGGTTGGCTTCCGTGCCAATTTTTAGTTCGACTACGTTTTAATAGTTTTGGCGAATCATCCGCAATAAAAATCTTCATTTTTTTATGGGTCCGGCCCGAAGGCTGGAAGCCCAGGCCGGATTGTTCAACTGGCATCAGGTCACACGCCAGGATGCTCGCTCTCCCGGAAGAAAACCCGTTTGACAGCCTCGTGCTCCGCCCGCAGAATCACGATTCGCTTTTCCTGCCGATGATTGCCTCGAAGATTATTTCCCCGGTTCTTTCTGGCGACAATTCGGCCATCCTCCAGTTTCCGACGGGCACCAGCAGCGCCGTCCGTTCCCTGCGCAATATGACCACCCAACTCCTCCAGGAAGCAGCCCTAGTGATTCCCAATCAGCAGTTGCTGATCAACGTTGTTTCCCGGCGGGTGCGGCAGCTCGGTCAAGGACATCGCCCTCTGGTCGAGGCAACTCCGCGTTCCTCTCTCACCGACATCGCTCTGCGTGAGATCATCGGCGGCAAGCTCACCTACGAGCTCACGCCGGAGAGCAAGCCGGCCGAGGGCTCGTAAGCTCTGCTGCCGGTCTCTTGGGGTTGAGGATGCCGGCGGCGTCCGCTTGAGCTTCGTATCATGGCCACGGATTCCATTCTTAACCGGAAAGCGCTGCGCGATTTCCACATTCTCGAGCGCTACGAGGCTGGGATCGAACTCAAAGGCAGCGAGGTCAAATCCATCCGCGCTGGCAAAGCGAACATCGGCGACGCGTTTGCCCGCATCGAAAGGGGGCAGGCCTTTCTGCACAACGCCGACATCCAGCCCTACGCGCAGGCCAGCATCGAAGTTCCACCTTCGAAACGCGTCCGTCGTCTCCTCCTGCATAAACAAGAGATCGAAAAGCTTTACGTCGAAACCGCGGTCGCGGGCCGGACGCTCGTGATCCTCAGCATCTACTGGAAAAAAGGGAAATTGAAGGCGGAGATCGGCGTCGCTCAGGGAAAAGTCGCCCACGATAAACGCGCCGATCTGAAAAAACGCGCCACTGATCGCGAGACCGAGCGCGAAGTCGCGCGTTTTAACCGCCGGCATTCCTGATCCCTTATCTTAATCCGACTCCTGCTCCCAACCTCCTCTCACTCGGAGCGCATCGCGGAAAACCAGGAGAAAGTTTGAGAGCAAGTGTCAGAGGAAAACGTCCCCGCGGCCCGTTGCGGATCCGGCTCTCTGCGACAACTTACCCGCTCGCATGTCCCGTTTCCGTTCGCCGCTCTTCGTCCTCTTTCTCACCGTCTTCATCGACATGGTGGGTTTCGGGATCATCATCCCCGTCCTGCCGCTCTACGCGGAGCATTTCCACGCCACGCCGATGCAGATTGGTTGGCTCACCGGCATCTACTCCGGCATGCAGATCATTTTTACTCCGGTTCTCGGGCGGTTGTCGGATCGTTTCGGGCGGCGGCCTGTTTTGATGCTGAGCCTGGCCGGGACCGCGCTCGGCTTTGCGCTCATGGGCTGGGCGCAAACCCTTCTGCTCCTGTTTGTCGCGCGCATCATCGCCGGAATCACCGGCGGCAACATCTCCATCCCCCAAGCGTATATCGCAGACGTCACCACCCCGGAGACGCGTTCGAAATGGATGGGCATGATCGGCGCCGCGTTTGGTCTCGGCTTCACGTTTGGCCCCATGATTGGCGGAATCCTGAGCCGCGTTTCGTACAGCGCACCCTTCTATTTCGCTGCCGTCCTCGCCGCTTTAAACGTCGTCCTCCTTTACTTCATCCTGCCCGAGAGCTTGCCAAAGGAACATCGCGCCAAACCGCACGAAGACGCGTCCACCATCGAAGTCTTCCGTCACGGCAGCGGCGGGATGTTTGGGCTCGTGGTCGCGACTTACTTCTTCCTCGTCGCCGGGTTTACTGTCATGACCACGCTCTTCGCGCTCTTTACCGCGCGGCGCTTCGGTTACGATGCGCATGCCACCGGCTATCTGTTCGGTTTCATCGGGATCGTTACGGTCATCGTTCAAGGCGGATTGATCGGTCGCCTGGTGAAAATGTTCGGGGAGACCAATCTCGCCCGCACCGGCTTAATCTTGACGGCGGCTTCGCTCGCGCTCCTACCCTTCTGCGGCACACTGCCTTTGCTCCTTCTCGCCTGCGTGGGCTTGTCGTGCGGGAGCGGTTTTGCCAGCCCGGCGTTGAATGGGCTCGCTTCGCAGATGATCGATCGCAGTTGGCAGGGGCGCGCGCTCGGGGTGATGCAATCCGCCGGCAGCACGGCGCGTTTGCTGGGCCCGCTCCTCGGCGGTTCGCTGCTCATGCTCGATCTGGCCAAACCAGTCCCGCACTACGGAGAAACGCCTTTCTACGCTGCGGCTCTTCTCTGCGTTATCGGGAGTGCGCTCTCCTTTTGTCTGCGACGACCGCCGGCCGACCAGGCGCCCGAGACCATTCCCGCAGGGTCGTCGGTCTAACGAACCGAAAAGGCCAGCTAATCGAACGCCGGTTCGGCCCTGTCTTCTTCCCGCGGCACCAGCTTATTCTTCTCGATAATCCGAGCGCACGTGGTCCAGCGCAGGATTGCATCATCATTTTTCGCCGGCCGCATCGCCTCCGCCTTCTCGTAGTAGAGTTTGCGGTTAAGAATTCGCTTTCACCTGGGTGGGCGCGAGAATCGCGTCTCGCATGCCGTGCAGCAGTTTCTTGTCTGCCGGCACGATGGTCGCCAGCGCACCGCGCAGGACGACCTTCTTTTCTTCGACGAAATAATACGGGCAAAGACGAACGCGCCCGCGCATCGTCTTCACTTCCGAAGTCTCGGCGTCCCAATAGGGCTGATCGACCAGCCGCGCCTTGTGAAAGCGCTGCATGATTTTTGGAGCCGTCGCGAAATTAGCCAGCGCATCCTCGATCAGGCTCTGCCATTCCGCGGAGGGCAAATCCTGTCCCACGGAAACGCCGCGGCTGCCCCAGCCGAGGGGCGAAAATCCGCTCACCTTCAGAACGAGTTCGCGCTCCTTCTGGCTTAGCTTGCCGGCTTCCCGCCAATCGTGAATCTCCAGCCGCGGAATCACCGCATGCTGCGGCAGCGGGGTCGGATCGAGCAGCCAGGTGTACGGGATTACCTCCTGCAGTTTGGTGAAATATTTGTCGCCTAATTCGCGGCGCCAAAATTCCCGCAGCGGTTGCAGCCAGAAAAGCGCGAACCACATTTTTTCCTCCAGAAACGGTTTGAACGGCGGCGTCACCTTCACCTCGCCTGCGTCCACTGCGCGCATCAACTCCGAGACGCGCGGCAGATTCGGCAGATCGAAAAGTTCGAAGAAGCGGTAAACATCGCGCCCGTGTTTCGGCGTGTATGATTCCGCGGCGTGCACTTCCAGGCCAGGAATCCTGGACGCCATCCATTCCATCTCCGGCCGATAGGTCGCGGATTCTTCGGAAATAACGATGTCGCCTCCATGCGGCAGGACGGATTTGAAGCCCTCGATCATCCCGTCCGCGCCGCCGACCACATCGTCGCCTAACGAAGCGTAGGTCTGATTCAACCATCCCGTCAGCCCGATCCCGCCCGGCACGGAGTCGATCTCCGCGAGGGTGTAGCCTTCCTCGGTCAGGATCACGTCGGGCCGGATCACCGCCGGCAAATCCTCGCGAAATTGTTTGCTGCGCGAGAACTCGATCAGCTCCGCCGGTTTTCCAGCATCGAGATAACGCGCCACCCAGTCGGGCTGTTTTCCTTTAACGCTCTGGTGGTAGAGCTGATTGCAGGCGCGCTGGAAAACGAAAAGTTGGTGGCCGAGTTTCTCGAGATCCTTGGCCAGCGCTTCGTCGATCGGGAACGGCTCGGGAGAAAGGAGGAAATCCTTTTCGGCGAAGAGGCCCTCGGCAGGAAAGGCGGCTCGGATGTTCGGCAGTTTGTCGGTCGTGGCTGGCATCGCAATGGGAAACGTCCAACGTCCAACGCTCAACGTCCAACGCTCAACTCAGAGTCGCTCCTTCTTAATTGAAACCTTGGATGTTGAACGTTGGACGTTGAACGTTTCTCTTCTTCCTCAACGGCCCGCCGCCATCCGCTTCAACGCATTCTTCACCAATTCCTCCGCCGACTTGATCTCCGGCTGCCGTTCCTGCAATTCACGCACCGTCTTGTGCGCATCCACTTGTTTGTAGCCCAGCGCGATCAGCGCGAGCACCGCTTCATTCGCCTGACTCTCCTCGGCCGTGGGCGCGTGCGTGGCGCTGGCTGCCTCCCAGACCGCGGACACGCCGAGTTTGTCTTTCAATTCCAGCACGATCCGCTCCGCGGTTTTCTTGCCCAGACCGCTGATTTTCGAAAGTGAGGCCACGTCGTTGTTCACGACTGCGCTTTTGAAATTGCCCACGCTCATTCCGCTCAAAACTGCGAGCGCGAGTTTCGGGCCGATGCCGCTGACGTGGTTCACGAGCAGTCGGAAAAGATCCCGCTCCAGCGCGCTCATGAAGCCGTAAAGAATGTGCGCGTCTTCCCGCACGTGCAGATGTGTGAGGATATGGACGGCGTCGCCTACGGGCGGCAAGCGATCGTAACTCGAGAGCGGAATCAGCAGCTCGTAACCGACACCGCTCACATCGACGATGGCCTGCGTGGGCAGCGCGGCGGCGAGCTTGCCGGTGAGATAGGTGATCATGCTGGCAACGGGTAACAGACGCGCTGCAATCCGCAAACTGCCGCCACCGCTACCGCGCAGGCTTCACGATTAAAGTGAGATCGACCCATTTACCGGTGGCAGTATTCAGCCCTTGCGCGCGATGGCTTTTCCAGCCTGCGGGCAAAATCGGGTACGCCTTCAGCGCGATTGCGGTCGACATGACGGCAACGCGGCCGCCCGGTTTCGCGAAGAAATTAGGCAGCGCCTCTGCGCTCAAGTTCACCATCCAGCCATCGATATATTTGCGGAAATACCACACCAGGCTCGGCTCCCGGTAATCGAGCGCGCCGATTTCCATCTCGCGCCGGAGATCGCCGCGAGCCGCGTGCAGCAGTTGCAGGGTGGGGGAGAAATGCGCCACCACCGGCGTGACGGCCAGCGCCAGCGCCGCCACCACTCCGCCGCTGATGGCCGTGCGCCTAACGAAACGTCGGCTACCGGGCAGAGCATCCAGCGCCTTCGCCAGGAGCAGCGCGAGCAGCGGAATCGCTGGCAGCGTGTAATGCGGCAGCTTCGTTTTCACCAAAGTAAAAACGACGAACACCACCGCCACGCCCGCGATCAAATAACAATCGACCGCGTCGCGCTGCCGCCAAAGTTTCTGCGCCAGCCACGGCAGCTTGATCGACCACGGCGCGAACGAAACAAAGATAAGCACGAAGTAAAACGGCAGCGTGGCCAGGTAGCTCCAAAGTTTCGCCGCGCCGTGGCCCTCCATCGCCACGAGCGAGCGACCGACGACATGTTTCCCAATCCCGACATCGAGAAACAACCCTTCCGTCCGCCAAAGCGCCGGAATCCCCCAAAGCGCGACGAGAAGCAGCGCGAGTGACACGCCCGCGAAGAAATGAAACCGTCGCGCCAGCCGAAGATCCGGCACCATAAACCGCACCACGCCCAAAGTGAGTAGCGGCATCCACCCGATCGGCCCTTTCGCCAGAAACCCGAGCGCCAGCGCGCCGTAAAACATCCACCACCAACGCTGCGCCCACGAGGCGTCCTCTTCATTGAACGTTGGACGTTCAACGTTGGACGTTGGACGTTTCTCCCCTAACGACTCGCGCAAAAGCTCATATCCCGCCCAATGCGCGCTGGTCATAAAAAAAACCAGCCACATATCCGCCACCGCCGCGCGGGCATGCATAAACGTCTGCAAACACAGCGAAAAGATGAGCGCCGCCCACCAGCCGACACGCTCCTCTCCAACCCGCCGCCCCCAAGCCAGCAGCACCACCGCCGTCAGCGCCGCCGCGATAGCCGACGGCAAACGCGCCGCAAAATCGTTCGCGCCAAAGACGCGATAGCTCACGCTCTGGCACCAATAAGTCAGCGGCGGCTTATCGAAGCGGTAGCGATTATTGAAATACGGAACGACGTAATCGCCCCGCTGCCGCATCTCCCGCGAAGCCTCCGCGAAACGTGGCTCATCGCGATCGATCAGCGGCAAGGTCCACGAGCCGGCGATGTGAAAAAGCAGGGTGCCGAGGAAAAGAAGCGCGAAATTGCGGATTGCAGGTTGCAATGGCGGATTGAAAGATACACGCGCTTGAAAGACAAACGGGAATTTCTGTCGTGAGACGTGGCGACGATCCGCTCCGCTGGCCGCTCTGGCTTTTGCTCGGCGCGCTGGCGCTCGGGCGCGGCTTTCTATCTCGACGCTCCGGTCCAGGCGTGGGTTTCGCATCATCAGGATCGCGGCTTGGCGAGTTTCATGAAACGCGTGAGTTGGTGGGGCGATTGGCCGCCGCATATCGTCGCGGCGCTCCTCGGCGCGGTGATCGCGTCCGCGCTCGGCAGCCGGCGCTGGATCATGATTTGCGCCGCGATGGTGATCGCGTGCGCCTTGGCCGGCACGGTGAATCGTGCGGTAAAAATAGCCAGCGGGCGTGCGCGTCCGACGGTGACGGAGGATGCCGGTTGGAATGGCCCGCGCTTCGGTTCCAAATACAATTCTTTCCCCTCCGGTCACACTGCGGCCACGGTGGCGGTCTTCGGGACACTCTTTCTGGCCCGCCGGCGGGTGGGGATTTTACTGCTCCCGATACCGCTTTTGATCGCGCTTTCGCGCATCTATTTAAACGCGCACCATTTCTCTGATGTGATCGGCGGCGCGCTTGATCGGCGTGCTGGCTGCGCTGGTGACGTGGCGATTCATCTCCCGGAACATGCTCGATACGCGTTCGCGCGTGGGCAGACTGGCGCCGTGAGCGATATCGGCCTCTTCCCGGCGGGCGCGGCGGTCTGGCTTTGCTCGTTGGTCTGGTGCGGCGTTTGCCTGCTGGCGCTGGTTATTTTCCTTCTGGTGGCGTGGCTGCGCACGCGGAAGGGCGTGCGCGGTTTTACCCGGGACCGGTTTATTGGTTACGCCGTTGGGGTGTGGGCGAGCGGGATGATGGCGGCGGTTTCGATGGGGGCGATCAGTTGGTCGGGCTCGCTCGGCGCGTTCTCGCATTGGATCGACGGGTCGGTGACGACGATAGTTTGGATGGCGGCGACGGTGTTGGTGGGGCCAGTGGTTGGTTACGGTTGGAATCGGGCGCGCCGGGAACTCGAGTCCGACTGCGGTACCTTCAAAAGCTTAGACCCGCGGGCGCGGTGAAACTTTTAGGAGTTTTCGCGGCGATTCGCACACACGCTGGCGGAGGGGGTGGGATTCGAACCCACGAGGACTTTCGCCCTGCCGGTTTTCAAGACCGGAGCCATCAACCGCTCGACCACCCCTCCAGTTACGGCGTGGTTAGTGTTCCACCGAAGCGGCGATGATCAAGATGACGCCCGCGGATCACGCTGGACATCGTGAGTGTTCGGTTGAACATACTGCATGCCGCAGCGCTCGAACCCAACCGAAGCGTGGGAGGCATATGCGGACTCGGAGTTCACCGCGCCGGTAAAAACGCGCGGTGCTTCCGGGAATCCGGCGAATCGCTTCGAGAAATTGCACGTCGAGATCGATCCCACGGATGATCCCGAGGAGTTGGATCGGCCGCGGGTGGCGACGCAGTTTTTTCGCGATGCGACCAGGTCGATCATCGCGCGCAACGACAGTCCGGACATCGGTTTCCAGGCGAGCGTGAATCCCTACCGCGGCTGCGAGCATGGCTGCGCCTATTGCTACGCGCGGCCCACGCACGAATATCTCGGGTTTTCCGCCGGGCTCGATTTCGAGACGCGCATCATGGTGAAAGAAAACGCGGCAGAGCTGCTGGAGGCCGAGCTTTCCTCGCCGAAATGGGAGCCGCAGACCGTGGTCTTGAGCGGCGTGACGGATCCTTATCAACCCGTCGAGCGCCGGCTGCGGATCACGCGCCGTTGTCTGGAAGTGCTGGCAAAATTTCGCAATCCGGTCGGCATCGTGACGAAGAACAAACTCGTCACGCGCGACATCGATGTGTTGCGCGAGCTGGCGGAACACAACGCGGTGGCGGTGAATCTTTCCGTCACTTCGCTCGATCGGAAACTGCAACAGATCCTCGAGCCGCGCACGTCGCCGCCGCAGGCGCGGCTGGATGCGATCGCGCGCTTGCGCGCGGCTGGCATTCCCGTGGGCGTGATGGTGGCGCCGATTATTCCCGGCATCACCGATCACGAAGTGCCGGCGATTCTGGAGGCGTGCGGGAAGGCGGGCGCACAATTCGCCGGCTATGTCGTGCTGCGGTTGCCGTGGACCGTGGCGCCGCTGTTCGAGCGCTGGTTAGGCGAACATTTCCCAGAGCGGAAAGAGAAGGTGCTGGGACGGTTGCGCAGCCTGCGCGGAGGCGAGGCTTTACGATGCGCAATGGGGAAAACGGCAGACGGGCGAAGGCGTTTTCGCAGAGCAGATCGAAGCGATGTTCCGCGTCGCGCGCCGGCGGGCTGGCATGGACGGGCGGCCGAAACTTTCCACCGCGGCTTTTCGCCCACGAGTGGAGCAGCTCACGCTCTTGTAGCCATCACGCTCATCCACTCGTTAGCGCGAGATGGCGCGCGCGTCGCCCGCGGTGATCATCCGTTTTTGTTTCCGCATCACCAGCAGCATGGAGCAGCCGCCAATCGCGCCGAAGCTGGCCATGATCGGATACCAGACGCCCCAGCCGTGGCGATCGATCATCCAGCCGGTGAAAGGCAGCGCGATCGCCGTGCCGTAGTATTGAAACGAATCGATCACGCCGGAGGCGAAGCCCGCCATTTTCCGGCCGCCGATATCCATCGGCGCGGCGGTGCCGACGATGGCGTGGGTGGAGTTCGCGGTCAGCGCGACCAGAATCAAAAAAAGGCAGCCGATGAAAACACCGAGCGGCGTCGGCCCCACCAATCCCATCGCAATGACGACGGCTGCGACGAGGATGACGGCGCACTCCACGAAATAGAGCGTCATGGCCACGGGCGAGCGGTGGCCTTTGAAAAACTTATCGGAAATCATCCCGGCGCTGAGAGAACCGAGCACGGCGACGAGCGGCATGAGATTCACCGTCCAGAGGACCGCCGCGGGCTTGTCGGCCATGTTGAGTTTTAGCTGATCGTGAAAATAGAGAATCATGAGCTGATCCGAGCTGTTGCGGACCGCGCCGGTGCAGGCGTAGGCGATCGCGTAAAACCAGATCAGCGGATGAGTAAAAATGGTGGTGAAGGATTCCCGCATGCTGGCGCGGCTGCTGGTATCCGCCGCGCCGGGGCCGGTCTCGATCAAGCCGTGATAGCCGGCTTCTTCCGGCGTGTTCTTGACGAAAATGGCGAGCAGGATCGCGACCGCGGCGACGATGAGCGGCGGGATGCGGAAGAGATAATGCCAGTCGTTCCTCGCCACCGATCCAGATGCCGATGGTAAAGCCGGCGAGAATGATGGGCGCGAGATTATTGATCGCGAACTGCCCCATCTGAATCATGAAACCGAAGATGCCGGCGAAGGTGCCGCGCTCGGTCCTGCGGAACCACGCCGCGTTCATCTTGATCATCCCGGGCGCGCCGAAGGACTGGACGTAGCCATTAAACAGCCAGATCGCGGCGAAGGTGGTGAAGGTCCCGGCGAAGGAGGCGAACCCGAAGACGAGGTTGACGGCGATGGTGCCCGCGGCGCCGATGAGCATCGCGATCTTGCCGCCGATGCGGTCGGTCAGGAGGCCGTTCACGAGCTGGCCGGTGCCGTAGGCGATCGACCACGCGCTCAGCATGCCGGTGATTTGCAGAGTGCTGAAACCGAACTCCTCCACCATGCCCGGCGTGGCGAACCGGAAATTATACCGGCACATGTAATACGACGCGTACATGAGGCCGATGATGAACCAGTTCAGGCCGCGGCGTGGGCGGAAGCCAGGCGGATATTTTTGCAACTCGGCCTCGGGCATTTCGGCGGCGAGCATGTGGTGGAGGGTGGGTCCGCACAATCCAAAAACACCCTCGGCGTGAGGAATTGCATCTTGCGCTGGCGATGGCTTCCGAGAGGATGATTCGCATGTCCCTGGAAATTCAAAGCCTGCACATCGGCATGAAGGTGTTGCATCCGCGCTACGGCGTTGGAAAAGTGCGCGCCCTCACGGAGCACACCGCGGAGATCGCTTTCGATGATCAGCCGCGCACGATCGCGCCGGAGTCGAGCGACCTCACTTCCGCGGAACCGACCGCCACGCTCACCGATCAACAAATTCCACTCGAGTCCCTCATGCGCCAGACGGCGCAGGCGATGGTCGAGGCGCTGGGTTTGGAAAAAGACGGACAGCGTCGTCGAAGGTCTCGCCAATCGCTGGCAAAGCGGCACGCTCGTTATGCAATCAGCCGACACTTCCTTGCAGCCGAAGGAAGTGCCGCTGGAGACGTTCTTTCACAAGATCGTCATGATCCGGAACAATCTGCGCGTGCTGGAGCAGAAGGTGAATGCGAACGAGAAATTAAGCGACGCGGACAAGTTCGATCTCCAGCAATACATCACGCGCTGCTACGGATCGCTCACCACTTTCAACGTCCTGTTCAAGGAGAAAGCGGACCAGTTCTCCACCACGAGCTAGCTTCAGCAGCGGGTTGCCCGCGCGATCTTTGCGCGATCGACGTTTCCTCGATAACGGAAAACGTTCTCTGCGTCGGAGCGATCCCTCGACCGCGCTCCGCCGGCTCGGGAGGACAGTCGAGTCGTTAGGCGATCACCACCGTCTTCACGTTCACGAATTCGCGGATGCCTTCCGCTCCGAGTTCGCGACCGAAGCCGGAGCGCTTCACCCCGCCGAAAGGCAATTCCGGGATCTGATGCGACCATGCCGTTGATGAAAACCAATCCCGCTTCCAACTCCTCCGCGAAGCGTTCCTGCTCCTCCACGTCGGTCGTCCAGGCATTCGCGCCCAGCCCGAACGTGGTGTCGTTCGCCCGCGCAATCGCTTCCTCCGTATCGCGCACGCGAAAGAACGCCGCCACCGGTCCGAAGATCTCCTCGCGCGCCGCGGGCGAATCCAGCGGCACGTCCACCAACACCGTCGGCGCGTAGTAAAAGCCGGGCGCGTCGATCTTGCGTCCGCCCAGCAGAAGCTTCGCGCCCGCTTCGATCGTTTTCTGCACCTGCTCGTGAACGCTTTCGCGAATCTCCGCGGTCGCGAGCGGCCCGAGATCCGTCGTTTCCTCAAGCGGATCGCCCAACTTGAGGGCATGCATCTGCGCGACGAACTGCTCGACGTAGCGCCCGTAAATCGCCTCTGCGATGATGAAACGTTTCGCCGCGATGCAAGACTGACCGCTATTTTGCGTGCGAGATTTCACGCCGGTGGCGACGGCTTGCTCGAGATCCGCGCTCGGCATCACGATGAACGGATCGCTCCCGCCCAGTTCCAGGACGCTCTTCTTGATCTGCCGCGCCGCGCGGCTCGCGACTTCCGCGCCAGCCTTCTCGCTCCCGGTGAGCGTGACCGCTTTGATGCGAGGATCGTCGATTACGGCCGCGGTCTGTTCGGCTTCGATGAGGAGAGTTTGAAACGTGCCTTCCGCGAAACCCGCGCGCTGGAAAACCTCCTCCAGCGCCAGCGCACACTGCGGAACGTTGCCCGCGTGTTTGAGCAATCCCACATTGCCGGCCATCAACGCCGGCGCCGCGAAACGCACCACCTGCCAAAATGGAAAGTTCCACGGCATGACCGCCAGGACGGGCCCGATGGGATCAAATCGAAGGTAACGGCGGCCCATGGGAGCGAGAGTTTCCTGCGGCGCCAGCAGGTCTTCCGCGTGGCTGGCGTAATAGCGACAGCCGGAGGCGCATTTCAAAACTTCATCGCGCGCGGCCTGGATGGGCTTGCCCATTTCCAGGGTGATGATGCGCGCCAGGCGCTCCGTGTCCGTTTCGAAGATTTGCGCAGCGGCGTTCATCGCCTGCCTCCGGGTGCTGAAACTGGAGCGGCGATGCCTGGAGAAAGCGGCGGCCGCCCGGGCGAGTTTTTCTTCGATCGCCTGGTCGCCTAACGATTCAAACTGGCGCAGCGTTTCGCCGGTCGCGGGATTCTGGGAGGTGATGGCCATGGCGGAAACTAGAGGCGAAGCCCCTTCGGAATCAAAAGGCGATCGAGTAGTTCGAACGACCATTGCACGAGCAAAGCGAGCAGCGCCGCCGGGATGGCACCCTGCAGAATGGTGGCGTGATCGTTCAGATTTAATCCGCTGATGATCGGCTCGCCCAGGCCGCCCGCGCCGATCAGAGCCGCCAGCGTGGCCGTTCCGATGTTGATCACGGCGCTGGTCTTGATCCCGGCGAGAATGGTCCGGGAAGCGAGGGGCAGATAGATTTGCTGCAAGCGCGCACGGCTCGTTAGGCCAAGCGCGATGGCAGATTCGCGAATCGGTTGGGCGATGTCTTGTAAGCCGGTCGCGGTGTTGCGCACGATCGGGAGCAAGCCGTAAAGAAAGAGCGCCGCGATCGCGGTGCGTGCGCTGATGCCGAAAAATGGAACCGGCACCAGTAGTGCCAAAAGCGCCAGGGACGGGATCGTCTGCACCGCGCTGGTGGTGGCGAGAATCGCTTGTCCCGATCCGCCGCCGCGGCTGGCGAGAATTCCCAGCGGCACGCCCACCAGAATCGAGAGCAGCAAAGCTATGCCGGCCAAGTTCAAGATGCCGCGCCGTCCAGCGCGCGATCTTTGGCAGGAGCGCGGAGCGACTCGCGGGGCCGGTATCGCCGAAGTATTGGGCGGCCGCACGCGAGTAATCCTTGGTGCGTTCTGCTTCGTGCGTTCAGCCGGATCATGCGGGCTTCGTCGAGCGTTCCTTCGAGCTGCCGCAACGCAGCCAACGCCCGCGGCGCGAGCGAGAGCCGATAAAGAAAGACGGCTTCGTATTGCGGAAAGAAATGCAGGTCGTCTTCGAGCGCGATGAGATCGTTCTCCGCGATCTTGGCGTCAGTGGAATACGCGTCCTTTACGTCGATGGAGCCATTGCGCAGCGCTTCGTAGCCGAGGCCGTGATCGATGCCTTTCATTTCCTGCGCGGGCAGATGGTAACGTTCTGCCAGCGCTCGCCACCCATCGCGCCGCTCGATGAATTCGTGCGTCAGACCGAACTTCAAGTCCGGGTGGGCGCGCAGATCGCTGATCGTTCGAATGCCGCGCGACCGCGCAACCTCACTCCGCAGCACGAGTGCATAGGTGTTGTTAAAACCAAGTTCGTTCGTCATGCCGACGCCGGATTTCGCCAGCTCTGTCCGGAGCGCTTCCGGGGTCATCGCGCCTGGCGTTTTCAAAATCTCCTCCGCAATGGTGCCGGTGTATTCCGGGTAGAGCGTGATCTGTCCCGTCCGCAGCGCTTCCCACAGAATAATGGTGCCGCCCATTCCCTGCCGGTGCTCGACAGGAATTTGCTGCGACTCCAGCGCGCGTTTCGCGATCTCCGCCAGGACATACGATTCCGTGAACTTCTTCGAGCCGATGAGGGTCGGCTCCGCCTGCGTGGAAGCGATGAAGAAAAGGAGGCTCAAAGCCGATCGGAAGAAGAATGCTTTCATGCGAAGGCGACACTCCTTTGGGCGGAAATGAAATTCGTCACGAAGGCATTGGCGGGCCGGTCGCGCAGATCGGCGAGCGTGCCCTGCTGCGCGATGCGGCCTTCGTTTAACAAGACGATGTGGTCTGCCAGATAGGCGGCCTCGGCCAAATCGTGGGTGACGAGAATCGCGGTCTGTTGCAAGCCGCGCGAAGATTTCCTTCAAGTCGGTCTGCAAGCGCGGCGCGCACGAGCGGATCGAGCGCGCCGAGCGGTTCGTCGAGCAAGAGGAGATCGGGCGAAAGCGCCAGCGCGCGCATGAGGCTGACGCGTTGACGTTGGCCGCCGGAAAGCTCGCCCGGATAGCGATCGAGCGCGTCCTGCGGAAACCGCGTCAGTTCGCAAAGCTCGTGCACTTTCTTTTGCAGTTCCTCGGTCGCGCGGCCGAGATGTCGAGCCAGCAGCAGCACATTCGCCCGCGCGGTCAGATGCGGGAATAATCCGCCGTCCTGGATGACGTAACCGGTCCGCCGACGTAACTGCGCGAGATTCGCGGGCGAGAGAGATTCGCCATCGATCTTGACCGTGCCGGCGTCGGGTTCGAGCAGCCCGATGATCAAACGCAAAATGGTTGATTTCCCGCAACCACTTGGGCCAATCAGCACCGTCGTTTTCCCGGGCGCAAAGCTCAGGTCCAGCGGGTGCAGCGCCGTCGCTTTGCCGTATTCTTTACTGACGCCAACCAGTTCAACCAGCGCGCTCACCGGCGGCTAGTCTGCCACGACGAAGTGGAAAACGGCAAACAGCTGCTCCGCATCCGTCCAATGACGCGAGAGTTTAAAGCCGGCGCGGCTGGCCAGCGCGGCGAAGCCCTCCGGCGTGTGTTTATAGGAATATTCGGTGATGATTTTTTCCCCGCTGGCGAATTCAAAGTTGCGCCCGCCGAGATGCACCGTCTGTGCTGTCTGCGCGATTAAATGCATCTCGATCCGGTGGACGTCGTGATTATAAATCGCGCGATGTTGCCAGGCCGCGAGATCGAAATCTGCGCCCAATTCGCGATTGGCCCGCACGAGCAGGTTGAGATTGAATTGCGCGGTCACGCCCGCGCGATCGTTATAGGCCGCTTCCAGACGTTCGACAGATTTTTGCAGATCGACGCCGATGATGAGCCCGCCGCTGTGACCGGAGAGTCGGCAAATCCGTCGAAGAAAATCCTCCGCCATGTCCGGCTGCAGATTGCCAATGGTCGAGCCCGGAAAAAAGACCGCGATGTGCTCCGGTTGGCGCGAAGGCGTCGGCAAACGCAGCGGCTGCAGATAGTCGGCGCAGACCGGCAGAATCTCCAGGGCCGGCATGCGCGCTTGTAACGCCTCCGCGGATTCAATCAGGCGCTGCTTGGAGATATCGACCGGCACATATGCGATCGGAGTTTCGAGATGCTCGAGGAGCAGGCGCGTTTTAATCCCGGCGCCGGTGCCGAAGCCCACCAATTCCGCATTCGCGCCGATCGATTCAGCCATTTCCGGCGCGTGCTTTTGCAGAATGTCCGTCTCCGTGCGCGTGACGTAGTATTCCGGCAGCTCACAGATTTCGAGAAAGAGATCGGAGCCGCGCTCGTCGTAGAAAAACTTCGAAGGCAGGGTCCGTGGATTCGCGGAGAGACCCGCTACCGCTTCCGCGAGGAAATCGGAGGTCGCCGGTTCGAGATCGAGGACGGCAATCCCGCCAGCGACGCCGCTCATGTCAGGTCCCGCGCGAGGCGCAGGCCGGTAAATTGCCAACGCTTTTCGGGCTGGAAGAAATTGCGGTAAGTGGCGCGCATGTGGTTTTGCGAAGTCGCACATGATCCGCCGCGCAGGACGAATTGGTTGCACATGAACTTGCCGTTGTACTCGCCCAGCGCGCCCGGCGCCGCGCGATAGCCGGGGTAGGGGAGATAGGCGCTGCGCGTCCATTCCCACACGTTGCCGAACATTTGCTGCAAGCCGTTTTCCCCGCCTTCGACCGCCACCGGATGAAAGCGATGGCTGTCGACGAAATTGCCGTCGATCGGCCAGACCCGAGCTGGCGTGTTCCCACTCGAACTCGGTCGGCAAACGCGCACCGTCCCAGTTTGCGTACGCGTCCGCCTCAAAATAGCTGAGATGCGTGACGGGCTCGGCGGCTTCGATCGGACGAAATCCGGAGAGCGTAAAGTTCCACCATTGGCCGTCCTTCTTTTCCCAATAAAGCGGCGCCTCCCAGCGCTCTTCCTGCACCGTGGTCCAGCCTAACGAGAGCCAGAATTCCGATCGCGCATAACCGCCCGCTTCGATGAAGGCGAGATATTCGCCATTCGTGACCGTGCGATGCGCGAGCGAAAACGGCAGCACCAACGCGCGATGGCGCGGGCCTTCGTTATCGTAGGAAAATTCTGCGCCGGCGTGGCCGATCTCGACCGTCGCCTCGTCGAACTCGATGAAGCGCATCGGCGATACTTGATCCGATACCGCGGCGCTTTCGTTCTTCTCGAAAACCGGATGGAGCGGGTTCTGCGCGAAGACGTGTTTGATATCGGTGATGAGCAGTTCCTGATGCTGCTGCTCGTGATGGATGCCGAGGATCACGATCGGTTCGATTTCCGCCAAAAGCGCTTCGTCCGCGCCTTCCACGAGATTGGTCACGGCATCGTCGATCGATTTCCGGAAGCGAAACGTCTCCTGCACGGTGGGCCGGGAAATCAGACCGCGCAGATCGCGGCGATGCATCGAGCCGGCGGCGTTGTAATAAGAATTAAAAAGGTAGGCGTATTCCGGAACTTCGGAGCGATAACCAGTGACCCATTGTTTGACGACGAAGGTCTCGAAAAACCAGGTGGTATGCGCCAGGTGCCATTTGGTCGGGCTCACATCCGGCATGGATTGCACGACGAAGTCTTCCGGCTGCAGGCCCTGAGTAATGCGGAGGCTAAAATCGCGCGTCGCGCGAAAGCGCCGCAAGAGCGCGGCCGCGCGCTCGGACTTTGCGACGCCGGGGGCCGGAGAGACGAGCGTGGACGCCATCCGAGATCAGCCTTCCTGCTCTTGATCTTCGCGCGCCGCTTCCACCATGCGATCGTGCACCGCTTCTTCGAGTCCGTCCGCGACCAGATGCGCGCCGAGCGATTCGTCATCGTCCTCCACGCCGCCCTCGCGCGGAACGCGGTGGCCGTGTTCCTCCGGAGATTCATCGCGCTCGCTCATGCTGTCGGCGATCTCGTTGGTGTCGTCAGCCGCGGCGATTTCCTCCAGGCCGAGCAGTTCCTTCCGCGCCTGATCCCAGTCGCCGTCGGTATATTCGTGCGGGGCGCCGTTCATTGATCAGGGCGATTTCGCGCGCCCGTTTTTCAATCATCTCGGGCGTGGCCGCGCCCATGCCATTGCCGTGGAGAGAGATTTTGCCGACGCCGGATTTCGAGTGCTCATTCATATTCACAATATCTATACGCAGGACAGCTACTGACTGAACGCATGAAAGAAAATATCCGGCGAACGTCCGATGCGCAAAGCGCAACCGCGCCGGTCCGCGGAGCGATTCTGCCGCTGGGCGAGGGGAGGCACCTCGCGTTCGATGAGTATGGCGATCCGGCAGGCGTGCCGGTTATTTTTTGTCATGGCTGGCCGAGTTCGCGCACCATGGCGCGACTGGCCGAGCCGGCCGCGCGGGAATGCGGCGTGCGCCTGATCTCGCCGGATCGGCCGGGGATAAACGGGTCCTCGTTTCAAGCCGGACGGACGCTCCTGGATTGGCCGGCGATGGTGCAGGCGCTGGCCGCGCATTTATCGATCGAACGTTTTCATCTGCTGGGGATTTCCGGGGGCGCGCCGTACGCCTACGCCACCGCGGTGGCGTTGCCGCAGCAGGTAAAAGCGCTGGCCATCGTCAGTGGCGCGCCGCCGTTGGCGGAGTTGGACGATCACAGCGGGCTCTTGCCGGTGCATCGGCGTTTGCTTGCGCTTTACGGATGGCGACCAGAAATCCTGCGCGCGCTCTTTCACGTGGCGCGTCCGTTTGCCTTGCTGCGACCGCCGTTGCGTTTGCGGCCGATGCTGTTGCGCTTTCTGCAACCGTGCGATGCCGCCGTCTTGCGCGAACGCGCAGCCTTCGAGGCCTGCTTCGAGAGCGCGCGGCGGGCTTGGCGAGGCTCGGCGCGCGGCGTGATTGCGGACGCGGAAATTTACGCGCGGCCATGGGGGTTCGAGCCGGAGGAAGTGACGCGGCCGGTGCGAATGTGGCACGGACGGAAGGACCGGACCTTTGCCTTGCGTCTGGCCGAGACAATTCAGCGGACGGCTGCCAAATTGTCGCCTGCAAGGTGGTCGAGGATGCCGGGCATTACTCGCTGCCCGATCCGGCACATGCCGGAAATCTTGCGCGACCTGGTCGCGAACTAGGCCGCATATTTTCCGTGCGAGTTTACGGCGCCCGTGGAAACTGAGGCGTGGAAGATTTTACCGCAGGCAATACGCAAAATCAGCCGTCCCGCCGGCAAACATCCCTCGGCCCGGAATGGGACCAGCGCATTCATCAATTGGTGGCGGACTGGGGCGCGGAGAAATCGCCCGAGCTGGTGGAGGAGATGATCATGACCGCGTTGAAAATGGCGCGCGACAAAATGGGGACGGCGGACCTCAAGCTCATGAATCGTTCGCTGAAGGAAATGCGCTATGCGGCCAAAGTCTTCGCCGGTTATCGCGAATTCCGGAAGGTCTGCGTCTTCGGTTCTGCGCGCACTTTGCCGACTGAGCCGGAGTTTGCCGTCGCGGAAGAATTCGCGCGCCTGATGGTGGCGGAGCATTACATGGTCATCACCGGCGGCGGCGACGGCATCATGGGTGCGGCGCAACGCGGCGCGGGACGCGAAAACAGTTTCGGGCTCAATATTCGCCTGCCCTTCGAACAACGCGCGAACGAGACCATCCACGGCGACGCGAAGCTGGTGAACTTCAATTATTTCTTCACCCGCAAATTAAACTTCGTGAAGGAAACGCACGCGCTCGCGCTTTTCCCCGGCGGCTTCGGCACGATGGACGAAGGCTTCGAAGCGCTCACGCTCATGCAAACGGGCAAGGCGCGCATCATCCCCGTGGTCTTCGTGGATCGGCCGAACGGGACCTACTGGGAGACGTGGATGAAATTTCTCACCGAGCATCTTTTCAAGCTGGGGCTGATCGGCGAGGAGGATTTCCATCTTTTCAAAATCGTGCACGATGCGCGCGAAGGCGGTGCAGGAGATCCTGCACTTCTACAAGGTGTATCACTCGGCGCGCTGGGTGGGCGATCAGTTGGTCATCCGTCTCGTGAACCGGCTGACGCCAGGGGCGATCGTGGCTTTGAACGACAAGTTTGCCGACCTCGTGCGCACGGGCGACATCCGGCAAGGCACCGCCCTGCGGCAGGAGAAAAACGAGCCGGCGATCCTGAGTTTGCCGCGGTTGATTCTTTCTCCGCATCGGCGGGCGTTTGGGCGCTTCCGCCAATTGATCGACGCGATCAATAACTCGGAGATCGAGACGGCAATGGCGCCGTTGTAACAGTGGCAAAAAGCCAGCGGCTTCCGCTACGACGACTCAGTCGTCGCTTTCTTTTCCAAAATGTAATCGTGGATCGTGTTCACGCTCCGGAGGGCGGTCGCAGCCACCTCCGAATTCGGCACGCCGACGCCGAAGGTTTTCTCCATGCTCACCACCAGCTCCAGCGCATCGATGGAATCCAGGCCCAAACCTTCCGGTCCGAAGAGCGGCAGATCATCCCCGATCTGATCCGCCGTCGTCTGCAGCATCAGGTTTGTGACCAGCATTTCTTTAATGCTTTGGCGGAGGTTCGGGTCGGACATAAAACGCGAGCCGCGAAGGTGTCGCAACGAGTGAGGATGTCAACCAGCGCCAACGCGCGGCGCATCAAGGCAAATCCGAGCCAGCCGGAAGTTCGACTAGATTCTGCTGCCGGGCTCCGCGGCCTGCTCATCGCCCGTCCGCACGGTGCCAATGCCACCCGCGTTTTCGATCCGAGGCACAGTCGGGACCGTCGACGACGGCCGGCCGGGCCGCCACGTCGGGCTTGCTCGCGGAATGCAGCTCATCGCTGAACTCGTCTTTGGCCTTTTGGAATTCCTTGATGGCCTGTCCCATGCCGCGAGCGAGCTCGGGCAATTTTTTGGCGCCGAAGAGGACGAGCACGATGAGCAGGATCAGAATCAGTTCCTGTCCACCGATGTTCATGAAAGCGAGGAGCATCATGTTGATGGGGCCAAGATGAGCCTCGCGCCGCAAGATGCAAGACCTTTCCCGGTCTCCCTTTTGATGTTTGCCCAAGCCAGGTGGGCTTGCTGCGTTGGCGACGCCCTTCTCGGCGAGTCAGTGCTGCGGCGCGGCCTTACGCTGGCTCTCCAGCGTGCTGCGCTTCCAGCCAGCGTTCCGCATCTGCGCGCGTGGGGAAGACCGCGATGGGGCGATGATTCCGGCGGGCCTGGGCGATTAGAGCAAGCACATGTGCCATCGGGGCGGCGGTGCGGCAGACAATCGCGCGGTAGATATTATCTTCGGAGAGCGAGACGGAAATGAGCGGCGTCAGCACGTTATCGTGGACCTCCACTTGCGTGACTTCGCTGCAATCCCAGACGCGGTCATAAGTGGCATCGAAATCCGGGTGCTCCAGCATGAGCCGCCGGGCCTCCTGCAGATCTTCGTCGGTGAGATTTCCCGAGGCAATACTGGTGACCACCCTGCGCGCACTATCGATCTGAGTGCTGACTGCCATCGCCCTATAGTCCAACGCCTCCGCCCTCGCCGCAAGGATGCGGGCGCGAAACCGACAGGCCCGTTAGACGCCCGACGTAGCTGAAGGATTTCTAACGAATCAGCCCGTAAACCCCAGCGAGCTTTCACCGGGATTGAGCGGAGCCGGCCGGGGCGCTTCTCCCGCAGTTTCGAGTTCGCCCAGGAGCGAACGCAATTCGTGGAAGTCCACCGGCTTGGTCAAATAATAATCAAAGCCGGATTGCCGTGCGCGCTCTCGATCTTCCTCAGCCGTGCGTCCGGTCAGCGCGACCACGCAGCGGATGCGGTGCTCCTCTTTTGCCGCCGTCACCAATTCGTAAGCGTCGCCATCCAGCAGCCCGATATCCGACAGCAAAAGATCGAACGGCTGCCCGCTCATCTGTGCCCGCGCCGCTTCCAGACTCTCCGCGCCGAGCACGGTATGGCCCCAGTGGGTCAGCAACTTCGTGATGACTGTCCGGCTTTCCCCGTGGTCCTCGAGCAATAGAATCTGCACAAAGGGAACATCGGAAGGTGAGCCGCGTCTGCGCGTGCGAAAATGTGCGGCCTCCTCTGCGGGCAGGCCCCGGCGAGATGGGAACGCCGCAAGGCCAGGACGCCGCGCGCACGCGATTACAGGCGAGTCTCCCGCGAGCGCCATGTCGAATCTCCTCCAATCCTTTCGCGCCTTTATCTTCGATCTCGACGGCACCCTCGTCGATTCCAACCAGCACCACGTCGAATCCTGGGATCGGGCCTTCCGGTATTTCGGCAAGATCTTTCCGGCAGAAAAACTCCGCGCCAACGTCGGCCAGGGATCCGATAAATATCTGCCGCAATTCCTCGCCGAAGAGGAGATGGAACGCTTCGGCCAGGAGCTGGATAAATATCGCTCGGAGCTTTTCGAACGCGAGTATCTCGAGCGCGTGCAGCCGTTTCCTCGCGTGCGCGAGCTTTTCGAAGCGCTGCGGAAAGCCGGCAAGTCGATCGTTCTGGCCACCTCCGGCGAAGCCTCGGTCACGAAACATTATGTGCAGCTCCTCGAAGTCGAGGAGCTCATCGATGGCCAGACCACCGCCGATGACGTCGCGGAATCAAAGCCTGCGCCGGATATTTTTCAGGCAGCGCTCGCGCAGCTCGAGGGTGTGAAAACAGCGGACGCCGTCGTGCTCGGCGACACGCCTTTCGACATGGAGGCAGCACGGAAAGCGAAGCTCACGTCGATCGGCTTTCTTTGTGGTGGGACGACGGACGCGGAGACACTCCGCGCCGCGGGCGCGAGCGCGCTCTTTCGCGATCCAGCGGATCTGCTCGACGCTCTGCGGCAGTGACGGCGAGGGCTGGCTAAAGATTCGCGATCAGCGCTTTCTCCTCCGGCAGCAACTGCTCCGGCGGGATTTGCGCGATCTCTTTTTGCGCGTCCAAGGGATGGCCATTTGCTGCCAGCACGGCCGCATGCACCGCCAGTGCCGACGGCGTGAGCGCACGCTCCGGCGTCTGGATATTTTCGTAAACTTTCAGCGCGTCCGCCGCGCGATTCTGCCGCAAACGCGCCAGCGCCAGCAGCGTGCGGTGCGGCAGGCTCGCAGGTTCCTGTGCCACCAGCGCCTCTGCTCTTTCGGCAATTTCTTTGCTCTCTTCCTCCGCTGGCGCCGTGATCTGCAGCAGCCGCAAATACGCTTCGTCGTTTTGGATCGCGGTGTCGTTAGGCCAGCGCTGCAGCATTTCCTTTAGGACGCCATGCATCTTCGCTGTTTCCTTCCGGCCCGAGGCCAGCCGCAGCCGGCCTTCCTGCGCGGCCCGCAGATTCGGCGCCGCCGTGGCCGCCTGGGTGTAGGCGATCTCTGCGATCTCCACGTTGCCGTTTTTCTCCGCGTAGGGCGCCAGCGTCATCAGCTTCGGCAAATCGCCCGCCGCGGCTTCCAGCGCACGTGTCCAGTTATTCTCTGCCGCCGTCGTCTCGCCCAGCTGCGCGTTGCAACGCGCCAGATACATCCGCTGCATCGAGGGATCGAGCGGAAAGCGCTCGCTCTCCAGCAACTGCTTGATCTCACCCCAGCGCCCGAGCGCGCCGAGTGCGTCCACATATTGCAGAAACACTTCGCGGCTTTGCAGGGCTCTCTCGATCGGGACCGCGTCGAGCATTTGCTGGTGCTCGCCTTT
Organism: uncultured Verrucomicrobiae bacterium; assembly: GCA_963762685.1. Taxonomy (GTDB): domain Bacteria; phylum Verrucomicrobiota; class Verrucomicrobiia; order Chthoniobacterales; family UBA10450; genus JACCTI01. Next base: position 78,120 of record CAVXLV010000002.1, read on the forward strand.
GCCATTCAGCCACGTGGCCAGCGTGCTCACCGCCTCCGCGTCCCCCGTTTTCCACTGCGCGATCGCCTGGGCGATGAGCGCCTCTTTGTCCGCGGGCTGCGCTTTGATTCTCAAATCGAGCGCCAGCAATTTCTGCGGCGCGCGCGCCAGTGGATGTCGCTCGAGGCGCTCGCTTAATGAAAGGCCGGCTGCCGTCCCGTTCGGGGTGGTGTCGTTAGGCGACGCGCCGCTGAGCGCGCGTTGCGTTAAAAGCACCAGCGCATCCAGCGCCACGTCGTCTTCCCCGTCGGCAAACGTTGTCACTCGCGTCAGCAATTCTTCCTGCGCCGTCTTCGCGCCTTCCCCCTCGGCGCCCGCGCTGGCTTGCGCTTGCAAAAGCGTGGCCTGGAGTTGTTCCCGGCGGGTGGCCGCAGAGGAGGTCAGCACTTTCTGCAACGCCTCTCGCGCCTTCTCCTGGGCGCGCTGCTGCAGAGACACTTGGGCGGCGAGCAGCCAATCCCGCGGCGTGGGGGGCGCTTTCTCACCGCTCGTTAGGGCAGCGACCGCCGCGCTCGCGCGCGCCGGCTCCCCGGCGCTCAAGGCCAGCGCGGCTTCCTCCCGCAGATCGTCCGGCGTCAGCGGCTGGAGTCGGGCCAGTTGCTCCCAGAATTCGAGCCCTTGCGGCTGCCGGGTGCGGGAGAGAAAACGCGCCACCACGCGCACGGCCGCCGGTTCAGTCGCGCGCAGTTGATAGGCCGCCACCGCTTCCGCGCGCGCGTCGTTCCACTGTTCCCGCTCGATCAGCGCCGCTGCTTTTTCGGCATGCCGGCGCGCCTGCCAGCCTTTGATTCCATTCCGCGCGGGCCGCGCGAGGAAGAAGAGCAGCAGCCCAAGGACGAGCCCGAGCGCGCCCAGGAACACGAGCCGCCGCCGGCGCGCCCGTTTCGCGCGCAACTCCTCGGCGGTGAGCATGAAATCGGAGGTCTTCGACATGGGGATGGCGCGCGGGTCACGCCGGTTATTGGTTACCGGCGAATGCGGAATGGTCAATGTCCCCGTGGCCGCTCAGGTCGCCTCCGACGTGCCGGATAGCGGGTGCCCATAAGTTTGTCCGATGAGCTTGGCGGAAATCCCACGGGCTGTCGATGACGCTCCGGAACGAACGAACCAACAACCCGATCGCGTCAGCGATCGCCCTTCGTCACGATCTCGGGCACCAATTGCGCAAACCACTCCTCCGCCGCCGCGCCGTCCACCGTTTGCGCCGTGGTCAGGACAATTTCCAGCACTTGCTGGCCTTGATTGCGGATGCCCTGCTGCACCACCCGGACGCGATCGGAGCGTCCCCATTCGCCTAGAGGACCGCCCGTCGGATTGCTGCGGGCAAGCTGGTCCTGCGGAATTCGATCCTCGCGCTGACAAAAGAAAGCATGCGCGGTGACGCCATTTCCGCCCGGCGTGTCTCGCACAAACGCGAAGTGCCGAAAGGGCAGCGCCCCGCCCTCGGTCGTCTCGTAATCGCGCACGCCGTGATCCTGCGCCATGCGCCAGCCGGTGTTCGGCAGACAGACATCCGGGCGATGGGCACGCGCGCGCAAGATGTTGGTCGTCCCGGGTTCCCAGCGGAAGAAAAACATCGAGCTGCTGCCGCCGCCGCCTGTCATCTTCTCGTTAGGCGTCGGATCCGCGAGCGTAGTCGGCCAGACTGCTTCGCGGCCTTTATCGTAACGCAGCGTCGAACGCACATCCTCCCCGATTTCCATCTCGCGAAAACCGGGCACGCTTTCCGGCCAGCGCACGCTCCACGTTGCGGTGGTCACGAGCTCGCGCTCGTGCGCCCGATACCAGAGCTCGACCCCGCCTTCCACCAGGAGAAGCCAGAGGAAAGTGGAAAGTAGGAAGGAGGAAGGAGAAAGTTTGGATCGCGGAACGGCCTGACCGACTCCCGATTTTCCGCCTCCGACTTCTACTTTATCATTTCTACCTTCTACTTTTTCTGTCGCTCTTCCCAGAGCGGCAGAAACCCCCATCGTCCCGAGGAAAACCGCCCCGAGAATCGCGTAGCCGGCGATATCGTGCCAGCGACTCACCGCCGGCACTCCATCGCGGGTCGCGATCCAGACCAGGAAAAATGTCCGCGCGCAATTCGCCACCAACGCAATCCCCGCCGCCGCCGCCACCAGCGCGCACCGCCGCCGCACGCTCAGCCGTTTCAGTTCGCCAAAAAGCAGGCCGACCATGAGCGAGGTCTGGAGTGAGCGCACCCCGCTGCACGCTTCGCTTACGCCCACCACGCCACTGCTGATCCGGATCACGCTGCCCTCCAGTTGCGCGGGAATTCCCAGGAGCGCCAGCGTCTCCGTCGCGATCGCCGCCACCGTGCGCATCAAGCCCTGCACGATCGGCGCCTCGATTGGCGAAACCCAGGGCACCGCCACGAAAATGAACGCCACTGGAAAAGCAAAATGCCGCACCGCCCTCCACCCGCCCCACCTTTGGATCACCCACAAGGTCAGGCTCACCACCACGAGCGCATGCGCCCAACCCAGCGGCCGCCAATCCGGATTCCCCACCTCGAAAAGGCGAATCGGGCAGCAAGGCCGCCAAAAGTAGGAAGTAGAACGGTAGAAAGTAGAAGGTCGGGGGATTGCGAAGCGCGGATTGCGGATTGCGGAATGGCCTGCGTTGGAAGTTGAACGTTGGACGTTGGACATTGGACGTTTCTCGATCCGGCGATAGCCGGCCTTGAGTTTGCCACGTTCCGCAGTCCGCATTCCGCAGTCCGCATTTCTCCCCGATCTTCCCACCTCAGCCAAAAGAGAAACGCGGCGAAGAACGGCACAAACCAACCATAGGAATATTGCTCGTTAGCCGACCATTCATTGCTCAACTGCCGGCAGAGGATAAACCAGAGCAACCCCAGCAGCAGAGCCGCCGAAGCCACCGCCAACGGAGGCGCCGACGCTCTCTCGCTCAGAGCCGGGGAAGGGGAGGGAACAGCGGTGTTCACGCAGCGCGACCTTAATGGAAGGACGACCGCCGTGTCGTCCAGATTCCGCGTCGGAGAAAGGAAATGAACGGGACAGCTCCCGCCTCTCCCGTTGTATTGGCAGCGTGGATTGGAAAGAAGTAGCAAAAATGTCTCCCCACGAGCAAATGCGCGCCTGGGTGGAAAATTGGAAACGCATTGGCCCCGAGTTGGAAGAGATAAAAAAACGCGAGTTGCGCGCGCTGACGGAGAAGGAAGGGACAGGTCGGGCCCTTCGGGTGATGGATTCACGCGCCGCCCGCGCTGATCCAGCCGAGGAACCGAATCCGAGTTCAGGACTGATCGAGCAACAGCGGCTTTTCCAGCTCATGGCGAAACGTTCCGGTGAATGACGTTTTTCGCGCCGCGGCCGAGATCGAGCGCTTTTGCCGCGCGCGCGCCTGGCGATTCTGTTTCATCGGTGGTCTGGCGGTCCAGCGCTGGGCTGATCCGCGGCAGACCGAAGATGCCGACCTGACGCTGCTCACCGGATTTCACGGAGAAGAAAAATTCGTGGACGAGCTTCTCACGGCTTTTCGGCCGCGGGCTGCGGATGAACGCAGCCGCGCTCTTCTCCGCCGCGTTGTTCTTGCCTGGTCGTCGGAAGGCATTCGGCGTTCGGCGTTCGCCGCGGCGGGCGGGCTGTGTTCGGCGTTCGACGTTCGACGTTCGACGTTCGGCGTTCTGCGGCGTTCGGCGTTCCCGCCGCGGCGGGCGGGCTGTGTTCGGCGTTCCCGCCTCGGCGGACAGGCTGGGTTCCGCCTTCCGCGTTACCCCTCATTCCTCGATCACCGCCGGCGGCTCGCCGGCGCCCCGCGAACGTGATACAGAATGACCGGATGGAAACTCGCAGCGTCGAAGCGATCGTGCGCGCCCTCAATTCCGCCGAGGTCCAATATCTGATCGTCGGCGGTCTGGCCGTGAATGCGCACGGCTACGTGCGCTTGACGCGCGCCGTCGATATCGTCCTCGGCCTTGAGCCGAGTAATGCCACTCGTGGATTGCGTGCCTTGCTCGAGGTGGGTTACCGAATGTCGATTCCTGCGCCCCCCGAAGATTTTGCCGATCCTGCCATCCGGGAAGGTTGGCGGCGCGCGAAGGAAATGATCGTGCTCAAGCTATGGAGCGACGAACATCGGAGAACTCCGGTCGATATTTTTGTCTATGAGCCATTTTCCCTCGCGGACGAACTGGCGAAGGTTGAGCGCCTGGAGATTTGCCCCGGCCTTTGCGCGCCGGTCGTCTCGCTCCCTACGCTCCTGGAGATGAAACGCATCGCCGGTCGGCCGCAAGACTTGTTGGATATCGAGGAACTGCAACGGATGCGATGAAGGAAGGCGACGTCATTCTGCCTGATTGGAAATGGTGCACCTCAGAGGGAAGCCGCGACCTGGATCGTCTGCTTGATCGGAGACTCACCTTTCGTGAAAAACTCGAATGGCTCGAGGAAGCGGAAACGCTCACGCTTTCGCTTCGCGCCAGCCGCGAAGCGCGCCAGCAGGCGAAACGCGCGGATGCGCCGGAAAGCTGAAGCGTGCGCGCTGCGCGCGGGTTATGGGAGAAGTGTTATTGTGTTAGTAGTTTGGCGCCCGCCACCCCTCCGCACTCCGCCTTTCTAAATAACAATTCCCCAATAACCTGACCCGCCCGGCGAGACGTTGGACGTTGGACGTTGGACGTTGGACGTTGGACGTTGGACGTTGGACGTTGGACGTTGGACGTTGATGCCCCCCGCACCACGCCACCGAGCAAATTCTCGGCCTCCAATTCTTCCACGGCAGCGTGGCCGAAGCGGTCGACTCCGCGACCAGCGCGGCGGCGGCCTGGTGGTCGCCCCTTCGGGCACCTGCTTCGAGCGTTTCCTCGAGGATGCGGCCTACCGCCGCGCCATCGTTTCCGCCGATCTCGCGCTGCCAGATAGCGGCGCCATGGTCGCGCTCTGGACCTTGCTCACAGGCCGTGCCCTCAACCGCATCTCCGGCTACGCCTACATCCAAAAGCTGCTGGCCACGATAGACCTGCGCGAAGTCTTCTGGATCCTGCCGCATGCACGCGCCCAGGACCGCCTCCTCGCTTGGTCGCGCGACCTTGCCGGAGCGGACTCCCAAATTCCGCCCTCTGCCATCCGCCTTCCGCATTTCCCTCCTCCGCACTCCCAATTCCGCAATCCGCGCTCCGCACTCCGCATTTTCCCGTCTCTCCCTCCGCCTGCTATCTCGCGCCCATCTACGACCTCGAAGTCACCGATGAGGCGCTCCTTGCCCGGCTGCGCGAACGACAACCGCGTCACATCGTGATCGCGATCGGTGCCGGCGCCCAGGAAAAGCTCGGCTGGTATCTGCGCGAAAATCTCCGCAATCCGCCTTCGCCGAATCCGTCCGATCCGCACTCCGCAATTCGCACTCCGCAATCTCCCAATAACCCTTCCCTAACAACCGACGACCCGGCGCCCTCGGCGCCGTCCATTCACTGCATCGGCGGCGCGCTTGGCTTCATCACAGGCGACCAGGTTGCGATCCCCGACTGGGCCGATCGCCTCTACCTTGGATGGTTCCTCCGCTTCCTCTCCCAGCCCCGCGCCTTTCTCCCACGCCTGTGGAAAGCCCGCCTTCTACCCCAGCTCATCGCGCAATACGGGCAGCGACTGCCGCCTCTGCGCTTTGTGAAACTCCCCTAACCGACAATTGAAAAAACAACAGAAAAGCCGCTGATCCCGTTTCCAGCATCCCGGAGGGATGACCAGAGATTAGCCGGGGGTGGAGCGAAGCGACTACCCCCGGAAACCGATGAGAGAAAGAAACCCGACCCCAGCGGGGTCGCAGAATCACGCACGGCCTGGGTGACTGGAGAGGCCATTCTGCGAACCCGCAGGGGGTCGGATTTTCAATTTCGAACCTTCGAGCAGGCCCTCAACCACCTGGCTGCCCGTGGCTGGTCGATTCGTTAGGCGCACTCCGGCGTGGGGGGATCAAGTCTGCGCCATCGGCGGATAAGCCCTAAACCCGCGCCCGCGACCAAGGCGGGATTTGCCGGGACCGCCGTTCACGGCTAACGGACAGTCCCCTCCCAATTTGCAAGCCCGGCCGTTTCTGCGCATCCGTTACGGCAGCTTTTCAGCATTTCAGTTTGTCAGCCTTTCAAAAGATGTCTTCCCTAAACTGGCACTGCCTCCAGACCGCGCCCAAGCAGGAAAACAAAGTCGCCCTCTTGCTCCAGCGCGAGTGCGCGGTCGAAGTTTACGCGCCTCGAATCCGTTTCCGTCGCAGCCGCGCCGGCACCCCCATCTGGTGGACCGAAGCGCTTTTCCCGGGCTACGTCTTTGCCCGGTTCGATTACTTCCAAACCCACCGCCAGATCCGCGCGCTTGCCGGCGTCTCCAGCATTGTCCGTTTCGGCGAGCACGCCGCCATCCTCGCCGATGAAGCCATGGCCGCCCTGCGCGATGCGATCGGGCCCGAGGGCGTGGTCGAGATCGCGGGCATCGCCGAGCCCGCCTCAGAAGTTTTGATTATCGAAGGCCCCCTGCGCGGATTGCAGGTCCTGGTCACCCGGATCATCCCCGCGCACCAGCGCGTCGCCGTCCTGCTGGAATTCCTCGGCCAGGAACGCGAAATCGAAATCGACGCCGCCAGCGCCATCCCCGCCAACCCGCGCGCGCCCTCCGGCGCCGGCGGGTTCAGCCGCACCGCCGGCTAACGGCCGCGCCGGGTTCTCAGGAACACGCCGTTGTAGCTGGGATCGCTGATCCCGGCTCTCGAACTTGCACCCGATAACGCGCGCTGCGCGTCCGCCAACCGGCGCCCCGCGCCCGCGCCGAAGAAAAACGCGAATCTCTCCCTAGAAAAACCGTATATATATACATCGTTGACCCCTGCCGCGCGCAGGATACACAAGAGCCAGCGCAAACGTTTCGACGACTGCGCTCCGCAACATCCATGACCACCTGCCCGGCCGGCGACTCGCAAAAAGCGAGTCACTTTGACCAAGGGCGGCAGCATGCCCGGGCGTCGCGGCGCGACCTGAAGATCGTATTTCGGAGATGGGCGATCGGGAAATCCCAGGATGCGAAGGTCAATGTTAGTATATGGAGATGGGGATGTCCGAATTCGCCGACGCGGCGAAGAATCTGCTTCCGGTCATCCGAGAAAGTGTCTTTACTAAAAAGAGGAGACCGGGCCGCGTGAGCAGCCCGGCCTCGGTTGAACGGCCTGTTTATTTTAATCAGGCCGCTGGTGCCAGCGGTTGGGCGGTCTTGCTTTTACGGGTCAGGCCGCTCTTCCGCTCACTTTTCCGGACGTAGCCGCACGCTTGATATAGCGCGCTGTCTTCGCCCTCGGTTGGATCACCTTTGATCGCATTCACCACCAGCAGGAGAGCCTTTAGGCTTTCCTCGTCACTGTGGGCCCTGGTCGTCAACGCATTGATTTGCGTATCCTTCAGGGTTCTCAGCGACTGCCGGGTCTCAAGCGACGGTTTTACCCGCTGCTTGAACTCTTCGAGCGTCATCAGCCCGAACTTCTTGTCCGGCGCTAAATCACTCCAGGCGTCGATCACTTTCTCTATCTTTTCCGATGTTTCTTTTGGAGTCTTAATCTTCCTCACCTCCTTTCTGCGTCAGGATGACGCTAGGCACACTGCGTGCCGTTGGTATGGTTGTAACAGGTGGGTGGATTTTCGGCAACCTCTATATTTCAAAATCGCACAGCCATCTACCATCCGGTGTGGTTATGAATCTGATGACCACAGTATCCTGTGTAGCGCGTCTTATTACTAATGTGAAACATAAAGTAGGATAAGCGTCTGCGGGAGAACTATTTATCATCGTTATCGCTGCCTCCTCTCAGCGGAGTCTTAGTGAAGGGTGGGCCTCGGATGCCGGATCTTGGACTTCTAGATCACGTTCTCGTCCTTTGGGGTTGGATTACCACAATGCGAGATCGCAATCTCTCGCCTTGGTAACGCGATCTCTTGCGATGGGAACGCAATCTCAGGGTCTGAGATCGCGTTCTCCTAATGCAAGATCAAGATCTCTCACCGTGGGATCGCCATCCTGCTCTAGAAGATCTCGGGCGCGGACGCTTGTCCTCTTATTGAAGCAGTCCAGCTGCAGGAATCGGATTCACACTGAGCCCTTGCCACAACGATGACCAAAGGGACGTCGAAGCGTTCATCCTGTTATTCCTTCGACGTTGCGATTCCCGCCCAGCGACTTCCCGCCGCCACATCTTTCATCACCACACTGCCGGCGGGCACGATCGCGCCCGTGCCAAGCGTCACACCCGGCCCGATAAAAGCCGTAGCCGCCACCCAAACGCTGTCCTCGATCGTAATCGGCCGCGTGATCAATCTGAAATCCTCCCGGCCGATGATCGTGGGAGCCGGTGCAGAGATAAGCCCGCTGACTGATGCAGACATTCGAACCAATCGGCACCAGCGCCAGGCTCAGGATGCCCACGTCCTCTCCGATCCAGACATGGTCGCCGATCGTCAACCGCCTTTCAGCACGCCAGCATGTCAGCCTTTGAAAGCCCGGCACGTTTCTTCGAAGCCAGTTATGTCAGCATGTCAGCATGTGAAAGCATGTCAGCTCCTTCACGCGACGCAGATTCAGTCCTGTCAGCACGTCAGCATGTCAGCATGTCAGCATGTCAGCTTTTCAATAGATGTTAATCCTCGGCCTTAACGCCTACCACGCCGACTCTGCGGCGTGCCTGTTCCGCGATGGCGAACTCATCGCCGCGGCCGAAGAAGAGCGCTTCCGCCGGATCAAGCACTGGGCCGGGCTGCCCACCCAGGCGATCGATTATTGCCTCGCCGAAGGCGGCGCCACGCTTGGCGCAGGTCGACCACATCGCGCTCAACCGCAAACCCGGCGCGAACAACTGGCGCCGGCTCGCCTTCGTCCTCACCCATCTGCCCGATCCGCGCCTCATGTGGCAGAAGGTGCAGAACATGCGCAGCGCCTCCTCCGCCGGCGAAGCCCTGGAAAAAGCGTATGGCATCCAGCTTTCCGCGCAGATCCATCACGTCGAGCATCACCTGGCGCATCTCGCCTCCGCCGTCCTCCTCTCCGGTTTCAAGGAAGCCGCCTGCCTCTCGGTCGATGGCTTTGGCGATTTTGCCAGCACCGCGCTGGGGTGGGGCAGTGGCGGCCGGATCGAGATCGATCAGCGGATCTACTTCCCGCACTCGCTCGGGATTTTTTATTCCGCCATCACCCAGTTCATCGGCTTCCCGCATTACGGCGACGAATACAAAGTCATGGGCCTCGCTCCCTACGGCGAGCCGAAATACCTCGAGCAGATGCGCGAACTCGTCCGCATCCAACCCGACGGCACCTTTCGGCTCAACCTAAAATACTTCCGGCACCACACCGACAACGTCGCCTACAGCTGGAACGATTGTTCGCCAGAGGTCGGTATCCTCTACACGAGAAGCTCTCAGCTCCCTGCTCGGCCCGGCCCGCTCGCCGCAGGAGCCGCTCGAACAAAAACACAAGGACCTCGCCCGTTCCGCGCAGGCCATGTACGAAGAAGCCTTCTTCGCCCTGCTGCACGCGCTGCACGCACGTCATCCCAGCGACAACCTCGCGCTCTCCGGCGGTTGCGCCATGAACTCCGTCGCCAACGGCAAAGTCTACCTGAACACCCCGTTCAAGAAAATGTATCTCCCCGCCGCGGCCGGCGACGCCGGGGGCGCCATCGGTGCCGCCGCCATGGTCGCCGCCGGGCTCGCCGGCACCATCACCGGCCCCGACCACAGCGTCCGCACCCGCAGCCTCCATCCGCTCATCTTCCATCTCCGATCTCCCAACTTCCATCTCCGCATCTCCCATCTTCCGCCGACGGCGGAAACTTCCGCAATCCGCAATCTCGCAATCCGAAATTCCGCTACCGGCGCCCCGCGCTCCAGCCTCGGCCAGCCCGCGCCCACCCTCGCCGGCACCGTCGCCGCCGGCATCTTCTCTCCTTATCTCGGCCCCCAGTTCTCGAATGCCGCCTGCTGGAGCCTGCTCAATCCCCGGCGCGACCAGCTCAGCCAGGCCGGCTGTCACCTGTCCGAGATTGCCGACGATCGCACCCTCTGCACCCGCACCGCCGCCGCCATCGCCGAAGGCAAAGTCGTCGGCTGGTTCCAGGGTCGGATGGAATGGGGCCCGCGCGCCTTGGGCAATCGCTCCATCCTCGGCGACCCGCGCCGGGCCGACATGAAAGACATCCTCAACGCCAAGATCAAACGGCGCGAATCCTTCCGTCCCTTCGCGCCCTCCATCCTGCGCGAGCACGTCGCCGAATGGTTCGAGCAGGACGACGACGTCCCCTACATGATGGAAGTCTTCCAGATCCGCGAAGAAAAGCGCTCCCTCGTTCCCGCCGTCTGTCACCTCGACGGCTCCGGCCGCCTCCAGACCGTCCATCACGAGATCAATCCCCTCTACCACCTCCTAATTTCTACTTTCTACCTTCAGACCGGCGTCCCGCTCGTCCTCAACACCTCCTTCAACGAAAACGAACCCGTCGTCTGCCGTCCCGAAGAAGCGCTCGACTGCTTCCTCCGCACCAAGATGGACGTCCTCGTGCTCGGAAATTTCTTCATCGAGCGCACACCCACTGCGCCCCCGGCGGATACTTTTTCACACCGAGCGGAAGTAGACGGCGAAAGTGGCACTCCGCGAAATAGCATTCCGTCCGCAGCGTCCGACATCAGTCGCCGGCTCACGGAGGCTCTTTCGCCAGACTATGTTTATCTCTTCGGTTCCTATGCTCGCGATAGTGCAGGTCCCGATAGCGATCTCGATTTTCTTGTCGTCGTGCCGGAGTCAAACAAGACGCGCTATCAGCGCGCCGTCGAAGCCCGCGGGTATCTTCGCGGCATTTCGTTTCCGGCCGATATCATCGTGATGACCCGCGGCGAATGGGAGCGCGACCTCGGCGCCGTCTGTTCGCTCGCCAGCACCGTAAAACGCGAAGGAAGACTTCTCAGTGGCCGATAGGAGCGCAGAACTTGCCCGCGCGTGGCTTGCCAAGGCTCGGCATGATTTGGAAAATGCGCGGCTGCTCATCCTTCAGGAAAAACGGCTGCTGGACATTGCCGCATACCACTGCCAGCAGGCTGCGGAGAAGGCGCTGAAGGCTTATCTCACTGCGAAGGATTGCGTTTTCCCTAAGACTCACATTTTGGAAACGCTTCTCGCTTCCTGTATCCCATTCCACAGCTCCTTCGCAACGCTGCAGTCTGCCTGCGAGAAACTCACCCCTCTGGCCGGAGCGAATTCCGCTACCCCGGCGACGTCTCCGAGCCCACGGCGGAGGAAGCGGAGGACGCACTGCGCATGGCGGAAGAAGTCTATCGCTTTTGCGAACAAAAGCTCGCGGGGTGACGAGAGTCTTTCGCGAAGCGAAGATGGGAGATGGGAGTTGGAAGGAGATGCGGGCGGGATGAAAACACCGGGATTCGTGCTTCCCCATCTTCGATTCTTCCAGCTTCCAACTACAAAATATGATGACCTTTGAAGATTTGGAAGCCTGGCAAGCTGCTCGCCGGCTCGTGCGGCAGATTTATCTCGTTACAAAGAGTAACGACCTCGCCCGCGACTTCGGGCTTTGCAGTCAAATCCAGCGATCCGCCGTGTCAATCATGTCAAACGTCGCCGAGGGTTTTGAGCGAGTGCACCTCGCCGAGAAGCTGCAGTTTTACAATATAGCCCGAGCCTCCACCGGCGAAACGCGTTCCCTTCTCTACGTCGTCGAAGACAACTATCCCGAGGCGGCGGCCGCTGCGATCGCAGCTGCGCGAGCAAGCGGTTGCTGTCGGCAAGCTGGCCAGCGGCCTTCATTCGACGCAACAGAGCAACGTAAAATGCTGGGCTGAACGGCATCTTCCCCATCCGATCTTCCATCTCCCAACTTCCATCTCCCACATTCGTGTCCCACGAATTAATCATCGAACCCGGCCGGACGGAGAAGAACTACTGGCGCGACCTGTGGCGCTACCGCGAGCTCTTCTACTTCCTCGCCTGGCGCGACATCCTCGTCCGCTACAAGCAGACCGCCATCGGCGTCGTCTGGGCGCTGCTCCGGCCGTTCCTCACCATGGTGGTCTTCACGGTCGTCTTCGGCCGGATCGCCGAAACTGCCTTCGAACGGCATCCCGTATCCGATCCTCGTCTTCGCCGCCATGCTGCCCTGGCAGTTCTTCTCCACCTCGCTCTCCGAAGCGAGCCAGAGCCTCGTCGGCAACGCCAACCTCATCTCGAAAGTCTATTTCCCGCGCCTCATCATCCCCGCCGGCGCGGTCATCACCAGCATGGTGGATTTCTTCATCTCCTTCGTCCTGCTCGGCGTGCTCATGCTCTGGTATGGCTTCATGCCCGATTGGCGCATCCTCACGCTGCCGGCCTTCACCATCATCGCCTTCCTCGCCGCGCTCGGCCCCGGCCTCTATCTCACCGCGCTGAACGTCAAATACCGCGACTTCCGCTACGTCATTCCCTTCATCGTCCAGTTCGGCCTCTTCATCTCGCCGGTCGGCTTCAGCAGCGACGTCATTCCCGAAAAATGGCGCCTGCTCTACGCGCTCAACCCCATGGTCGGCGTCATCGACGGCTTCCGCTGGGCCATCTGCCGCGGCCAGGCCCCTTTCAACCTTCCCACTTTCGCACTCTCCATGCGTCGTCACCGCCTTCTTCCTCTGGCTCGGCATCTGGTATTTCCGCCGCACGGAAAAGACGTTTGCGGACGTCATTTGAGCGCCGGCAGTTGCAGCAGGAAGTTTAAGTTGAAGACATGGAGGACAGCTCCTTTGAGAATCTGGAGGTCTGGAAGCGCTCGAAAACGCTCGCGGTTGATGTCTGTTTGCGCTTCCGGAGCTGCCATGATTTCGGATTTCGCGATCAAATCACCCGCAGCGCCGTCTCTGTTCCCTCGAATATCGCGGAGGGTGCCGAGCGGAATAGCAAGCCGGAGTTTCGGCAGTTCCTTGGTTACGCCAAAGGATCAGCCGGAGAGCTTCGGACGCAGATTATGATTGGCCGGGACCTGGGCTACATTGCGGCGATCGACGCTGACCGCTTCATCGAAGAATGTCGTGAATTGGCGCGGATGCTTTGGGGCTTGATCCGATCGATGAGCTAGCCTCCTTCAACTTGAACTTCCAACTTCAACTACCTTGAGCGAAGCGATCATCTCCGTCCAAGGCCTTGCTGTCTGCTGGAGGGTGCAGTAATTTTGGCGCCATGAGCACAGCGGAGATCAAACGAACCCTTGAGTTGATGACCGCGGAGGAACGGTTCTTTGCGGCCTCCTACCTGACCGTCTTGATGCATCGCGACGATCCTGAATATCGGGCGATGCTCGCGGAGCGCATGGCGCGTATGGACGCCGGTAAGAAAGTTTCGTTCGACG
>CAVXLV010000003.1:0-7983 GCA_963762685.1 uncultured Verrucomicrobiae bacterium
CCGTAGAGCCACATTTCCGGCATCGATTTCCTCCGGTCACTTCGCCCATGAAACAAATGTTCCAGCGTTGGTGGTGGGTGGGGGCCGCGCTTCTCTTCCTGCTTTGCGTGGCGTTACGCTTCAACGGCTCTTCCATCGGCCGCTGGCAGGAAGTATTAGGAGAACGGGAACCGATCCGCGGCTTGCTCCTGTCCAAGCCAAAGAAAATTCGAAGTGATGAGTGGGTGGTCTGGACCCCATCGATCCTGGCGCAGGCGCGGCATACGCCAGCATTCCCGATCGAGAACGCGAACCTCGGGGCCGGGCGCGCCCCGCTTTTAATGAGTGTGCCGGTGGCCTATTACACGACACTTTTTCGTCCGCAACTTTGGGGATTCTTCCTGCTCGATTTCGAGCGTGGCTTTTCCTTTTACTGGTGCGCGAAGATCTTTGGGCTGCTCCTGGCGAGCGTCTGGCTCTTGCGGCAATTGAAAATTCGAAGTCGCGGCGATCGCGACGCTGGGCGCGGTCTGGATTTTCTTTTCCAGCTATACGCAATGGTGGTTCTCTTCGCCGGCGATGCTCCCGGAGATGGTAGCAAGCTGGGCGATGTGCCTCGGCTGCGCGCTGTTTTTTTGGCGGGGAACGAGCCGGTCGCGCCTCGCTATTGCGGTCCTGGGCTTCGTGTTTTTTGGAATTAATTTCGCGCTCTGCCTTTATTTACCGTTTCAGATCCCGCTGCTCTTTCTGGGACTTATTCTCCTGGCTGGGCTTTGGCTGGAAGAGCGGAAGAGCACGCCGCTGCCGCGCACGGTCCGCGCGTTGCTGCTCGTCGCTTCGGCTCTCGTGGCGATCGGTCTCCTTCTAATTCCGTTCGCGCTCGCGACTTGGCCGACCATTCAAATCGTCGCGCAAACGGAGTATCCCGGCGGACGACACAACACCGGCGGTGGCTACGCACTCTGGCAGATGTTTGCCGGGGCGGTCGGATTTTTTGAAGCGGAGAACAAGATCCCGCCGGACTTCCCGAATATTTGCGAGGCGAGCAATTTCTATCCGCTCTGGCCGCTGGCGGTCCTCGGCCTTCTTGCGGCCTGGAGGCGCAAGCAGCATCCGATCGCTCCGCTCTTTCTCGGACTGACGCTGTTCCTCGTGGCGATGCATGTTTATTGCGTGGTGCGGCTGCCGGAATGGCTTCTGCGCGCGACGCTTTTCTCGGCGGTGCATGAAGCGCGCGTCCTGCTGAGCGTGGGACTGGCGGGCATTCTGCTTGTTTGCCTGTTTCTCGATCGTTATCGCGAGGCGGTTTTCGGAAAGTATTGGGGGCTGTGCGGCGGGCTGGCCGCGGCGGGTGGATTGGCGATGCTTCACCAGGCGATCCAATCGCGTGACCCGCAATTTTTCGCAGGACCTCTGCAAGCTGCACTTCTCCTGGGAGTGAACGCCACGATCGTTTCGGTGTTCCTCTGGGATCGGGCGCGGCGCTGGCTACCCGCGCTTTTGGCGCCTCTTTTGATCTACAGCAACGGCCTGATCAACCCTCTCATGCAAGGGCTGGGAGCCTTGACTGAGGCTTCGGCCTTTCGAGAGGTCGATCGCATCCACGCGGCGGATCCGGAAGGGAAGTGGATCGCCTACGGTGATTATGTCACCGGCCAGTGGATAAAAGCGACGGGCGCGCCGGTGTTTAATGGCACCAAGATCGTGCCGGATCTTCCGCTCCTGCTCCGTCTGGATCCGTCGGGTAGCTATGAGTCGGTTTACAATCGCTACGCGTGGATCATCTGCGAGATGAAGATTTTTCCCGAGGAGGTAAGCTTCACGCTTTTGCAGGCGGAGTTTTACGCCGTGCAACTCCCGCCCAGTCTGCCGCTTCTGCGCGCGGAAGGTTATCGCTACTACGTCTTCGGGCAGGAATGGCGCGACGCGCTCTTCTACGATTTCGCGCTCGCCGCGCAAGCGCCGTCGAAGGGGCTATGGATTTATCGACGCGACTAGCGACCGGCTTCTCCTCAGTGGCAAAACCTCTCTTGTCTTCCGCCCTCCCGGAAGGATGGCATCTGGCGCGGACTGGAGACCTTGTTCGTTCCTGGGTGGCGCGATTCGTTAGGCGCTCCGGAGCAGGCGTTTGAGCAAATCTTCTTCACTAGCAAAACCGATAAGTCGCCGCTCGCCATCCACGACCGCGGCCAGGCTGCGGCGAGCCGCTCGAAGTCGGCGGAGAACGCGGTAAGCCGGCTCGTTCTCGGCTGCGGTTACGACGCGGCGAGTATAGTGCGCGAGAGATTTTCCTTCGCGACCATCCAGCAGAATATCGAGTGCGCTGACGAGGCCGATGGTCTCGCGGTCGCGCACGACAGGAAAGCAATCGAGCCCGGAGGAACGGCTCAGCTGAAGGACAGCCGCTGGCTCGCTCGTGGCCGGGATGGACGGGCAGCGCACGAGCGGGACCATAAGATCACGCGCGCGCACGTTTCGGAAATCGACCACGTTGTGGATCAAGGCGCGCTCAGTGGCGGTAAGAGAACCCTCGTGCTCGCTTTGCACCGCGACCTGTTTCAATTCCTCCCGCGCGGCGAAGAGCCGACGTTGATCGGAGGGGCGGCGGGGAAGAACGAGCCGGCCCAGGCGGTGACCAGCCTCCAGGAGCGGCCAAAGGACGAAAGAAGCCTTCTCCAAAATGCCACCGAGCGCAGCCAGAGCGCGGAGGGGAAAGCGGCGGAAGAGCGATTTCGGCAGGACGTTGAGGAGGAAGAGATGCACCGGCACCGCGCCCGCCACGGCCACGAGATACCCCAGGTCGCCGAACGAGGCCACGAGCAGACGCGTGGCCAACAGAAGTGCCAGGATATCGGCGAAGTTCGTGATGAGCAGGACGGTGACAAGCAAGCGCTCCGGCTCTTCCAATAAACGCGCCAGGCGCGCGGCGCCCGGGAGTTGTTGTTTCACTTGATGGCGCAGGCGCACCAAATCGATCGAGAGCAGGCCGGCCTCGATCCCGGCGAAGAGAAACGTGACCGCGCAAAGACCGCAGACGGCGAGCCAGATCATGTGTGAGCACCTCCGGGAGGTAAACCGCCCGCGCGGCGATCGTCACGGTCGCCGGCGAGGTTCGTGGATTTCTCGAGCACCATTTCTTCGATTCGTTTCCGCGCGGTCCGGCGCACAGTGATGGCGAGTCGCGGGAGCTCCACCTGCGTTCCTGAAGGCGGCAGGTAACCGAGGCGGGTAAAGATAAGCCCGCCGATGGTGTCGATCCCATCCGCGTCGAACTCGAAGCCGAGATGCTCCGCGAGATCATCGAGCCGCGCGTTTCCGCTCACGAGGAAGCGGCCATCTTCAAGCGGCTCGATGTAAAGATCGGCCTGCCCGAGCGGCGCGGCATCGCTCATGATCTCCTCAATAATATCGGCCAGGGTGATGATGCCCTCCGTGCCGCCGAATTCATCCACCACGATCGCCATGCCTTGCGGGCGGGAGAGGAAATTCGCGAGTAATTCCGGCGCGCGCATCGTCTCCGGAACGAAGGAGGGCGGGACAAGGTGCTCGGTGTAATGCTCGGTTGGGTCGAGCAGGAACTGCTTCACTTCGAGTAATCCGAGGATGTGATCCGGCGTTTCGGCATAGACGGGGACACGGCGATGCCCCTTCGCGCGCAACTGCGCGATGGCCTCCTCGTTCCCGAGATCATCCGGCAACGCGAAGGTATCCACGCGCGGCGTCATGCAATCCTTCGCCGTCTTGTCGCCCAGCTTGATGATCTCTTGAATCATCTCGCCCTCGGCTTCGTGGAGGGTGCCTTCTTCTTCGCCCATCTCCAGCAGCGTCTCCAACTCGTCATCGCTAATCGCGACGCGCTTTTGCGTATGCTCGGGCGCGATCCGGTTCACGATCGCATGGCTGATGGTTTCCAGAAAACTCCCCACGCGATCGAGGAACGGCATCAAGGCGCGGAGCGTGAAAACGCCGATCGCGGAGAGGCGGTAAGGCGCGGAAAGCGCGAGGACTTTGGGGATTAAATCGCAAAACAAAACTACGAGCGCGAGGATGGCGATCGCCGCCAGCCATTGCGGCGTTTGCTCGAACGCGAGCGGCCCATCCCAGACCAGATAGAGGCAGAGGACGACGAGGGGAACATTAACAACGGCGTCGCTAAGGAGGAGGACGTTGAGGACGCGTCGCGGATTATCGCGGAAGGCCTGGATGAAGTTTTTTAACGAGGGATGCGCTTCTTCGAGACGGCGAAGCTGGTGCGCTTTCAGAGCGAAGAGCGCGGTCTCCAGACCGGAAAAAATGGCGGAGAGAAAGATGAGCCCCGCGATGATCGAGAGGAGAATAATCAGACCCACTGCCGTCATGCGGCGTCCCAATTCCGGTCGCATCCGCAGTTCCCCTGCAGGAAAATGTAGCGTGCCGGTTTGCCCCTCATCTCAGACGCAGAGAGACTAAGGCCAGGATGACCAAAGGCGAAAGAATTTCGCGTTTCGTAACGGAACTCGAGGGGACGGCGGAAGCGAGCACCCGGCCTGCGGAGGAAACAGCGGCGATCGCCGATCATCCTTGTTACCGCGGCTTTTTCCGCTGTTGGAACGAGCAGCGCTATTACGAAGCGCACGATGTGCTCGAGCATCTCTGGCTGCGGACCACCTCGGAGGATTGGGCTTATTTCAAGGGGTTGATCCAGGCCGCGGGTGGGTTCGTGCATTTGCAATTGCAGTTCCAATATCCGTCGCATCGCGTCCACGGTCGCCGGCTGGGACCGGCGGTGCGGCTGTTTCGGTTGGCGGAGAAAAATCTCACGCCATTCGCGCCGCGACGGCACGGATTTGAGGTGGCGGGATTGCTTACGCTCCTGGAAGAGCAGATCGCTGCGATCACCGCGTCGGACTTTACGCTTAACCCCTGGTCGCCGGAGCGGGCGCCGCGGTTGGAACATTGATTTGAAAAGTTGGACGTTCTGCGTGGGACGTTAGACGTTCCCGTTCTCCTCATGCCCAACCAACTCGCCCACGAAAAATCTCCCTATCTCCTCCAGCACGCGGAGAACCCCGTTGCCTGGCTGCCGTGGGGCGAGGAGGCCTTCGCTTTAGCGCGCGCGGAGCAGAAGCCGATCTTCCTTTCGATCGGCTACTCGACCTGCCACTGGTGCCACGTCATGGCGCACGAGTCCTTCGAGGACCCGGCGACGGCGGCGATCATGAACCGCGAGTTCGTGAACATTAAAGTCGATCGGGAAGAACGTCCGGACGTGGATCGCGTCTACATGACTTTCGTCCAGGCCACGACCGGGAGCGGGGGCTGGCCCATGAGCGTCTGGTTAACGCCGGAGCTGAAACCCTTCGTCGGCGGCACCTATTTTCCGCCCGAGGATCGCTACGGGCAGCCAAAGTTCCAAAGAGTTCTGGAGCGAATCGCGGAGGCCTGGCGACAGGATCGCGACAAGATCTCTGCGCAGGGCACCCGCATCGTGGAGGCGCTCATGGAAGCGGCCAGCAGCCCTTCGACAGGCGGGGATGAGCTCGGCGAAACGACGCTGGAGACGGCTTACCAGCAAATCGCGCGCAGCTACGATGCGCATGAAGGCGGCTTCGGCGGTGCGCCGAAATTTCCGCGGCCGGTAGTGCTGAATTTCCTGCTCCACCTTCACGCCCGCCATCCGGAAACGACGATGGGCAAACACGCGCTGGAGATGGTGCTCTTCACCCTGCGCAAAATGGCGGCGGGCGGGATGCACGATCATCTCGGCGGCGGCTTCTCGCGTTACTCCGTCGACGCCTACTGGCACGTCCCGCATTTCGAAAAGATGCTCTACGATCAAGCGCAACTGGCGAGCGCTTATCTGGACGCGTTTCAGATCACGCAGGAGCCGGAGTTCGAACGGGTCGCGCGCGATGTGCTCGATTATGTCCGGCGCGACATGACCGCGCCGGAGGGCGGTTTTTATTCCGCGGAAGATGCCGACAGCCTGATCGCGCACGGCAAACCGGAGCACGCGGAAGGCGCGTTCTACGTCTGGACGAAGCAGGAAATTGACGACTCGTTAGGCGAGCAGGCGGAGATCTTCGGCTTCCACTATGGAGTAGAAGAGAAAGGGAACGCGCCGGCGGGAGCCGACCCGCATGGCGAGTTCGTCGGCAAAAATATCCTGCTTGAGCGTCACACGGCGGCGGAAACAGCAGAGCACTTCGACAAGACGGAAGACGAAGTGCGTGAGCTCCTCTCGGCGGCGCGCGAGACTTTACTGGCGGCGCGCGCCCAGCGTCCGCGTCCGCACCTGGACGACAAGATTATCGCGGCATGGAATGGCTTGATGATCTCCGCCTTCGCGCGCGCCGCGCAGGTGCTGGACGACGCGGATTACCTCGAAGCGGCGGAGAGGAGCGGCGCAGTTGTGTGCAGCACGCAGCTGTTCGAGGAGGCGCGCGGGACGTTGGTGCGCAATTATCGCGAGGGCCGCAGCGCGGTGGAAGGATTTCGCGGATGACTACGCGTTCGTCATCCAGGGCATGATCGATCTCTACGAGGCGTCGTTCGAGATCGCATGGCTGGAGTTTGCGCTCCAATTACAGGAGACGCAGGATCGGCTGTTTTTCGACGCGGAGTGACGGTGGCTATTTCAGCGGGACTGGGAACGATCCGAGCATCCTCTTGCGGATGAAGGAGGATAACGATGGCGCGGAGCCGGCCGCCAGTTCGGTGGCTGCGCTGAACTTACTGCGTCTCGCGCAATTCCGCGCCGAGAGTGCCTTCAGCAAACGCGCCGAAAAAACAATCGCCGCCTTCAGCGCCACGTTAAGCCGGGTGCCGAACGCGATGCCGCAGATGCTGGTAGCGCTCGACCAAAGCTGGAGCAAACCGCGCCAGATCGTCATTGCCGGAAAACAGGACGATGCAGGCACGCGCGCCTTGCTCCGCGAAGTGCACCAGCATTTCCTGCCGGGACGAATTTTGATCCTGGCCGACGGCGGACCGGGCGAGAAATTCCTGGGCGACCGCTTGGAAGTCTTGCGCGAAATGAAACCGATCGACGGCCAGGCGACCGCTTATGTCTGCGAGAATTTCACCTGCAAGGCGCCGGTGACGGACGCAGCCGCGTTGCGGAAAATTCTTTAGCGCGGGACGCGGCGGAGCTAGCCTCGCGAGCGATGAAAGTGTTCGTTCTGTTGGTGGCCGGTTTCGTTGCAATCGGAGCGCTCCGCGCGGAATCGGCGCCGGGCGAGTCGCACTTTGCCAAGATCGATGGGCACAAGGTTCACTACACCGCGTACGGGAAAGGCGAGCCGGTCCTCGTCTTCATTCATGGCTGGGCCTGCGACGAGACGGTTTGGAGCGGCCAGGTGTCGGCGCTGGCGAGCGAGGGGCGTTGCCTCACGATCGATCTCCCCGGGCATGGACAGAGCGACAAACCGGAGATGTCCTACACGATGTCGCTCTACGCGCGCGCGATCGACGCCGTACTGCGCGACGCGCAGGTGGCTTCGGCGTTCCTGATCGGACACAGCAACGGTGTGCCGGCGGTGCGGCAATTCTATCGCGAGTTCCCTGGGAAAGTGAGCGGGCTCGTTTTGGTGGATGGCGGGCTGCGGCCTTTCGTGGACGCGGCGAGCATGGAGAAGGTCATCGCGCCAATGCGCGGCGCGAATTATCCGGAGGTGGCGGGGAAGTTGATCGACTCGATCACGCGGCCGATGAAAGACGAAGCGCTGAAGGTGAGGATCAAGAACCTCATGCTGGCCACGCCGCAGCAGGTGGCGGTGAGCGAGTTTGAAAACACCGCCGCGCCTGAGCTCTGGCTGCCAGATAAGATCAACGTGCCCGTGCTCATGATTCTGGCGAAGCAGCCGGCGTGGACGCCGGAATACGAGGCGTTCGTCCGCGGCCTCGTGCCGCAGGTGGATTACCGGGTTTGGGAGAACGTCTCGCACTTCCTCATGCTGGAGGAGCCCCAGAAGTTCAATGACGCGGTGCGCGCCTTTGCGAAGACGAACGCGAAACGCTAATCCA
>CAVXLV010000004.1:0-13833 GCA_963762685.1 uncultured Verrucomicrobiae bacterium
ACGGCGCTTAATCGATCAACCGCTTCTCAATCCCGTCATAGGCGTCGATCCTGCGATCGCGCAAAAACGGCCAGTGCGTGCGCTGCTCATCGATGCCAGCCCACGCCACGTCCGCCAGCACGATCTCTTCCTTGTCGACACTGCCCTTCGCGAGGATTTCGCCGTTGGGCGCGACGAGAAAACTTTGCCCCCAGAATTCCAGACCGGGTCCGCCCACTGGCGCTTCGTGGCCAACCCGATTGACCGCCGCGACGTAGCAGCCGTTCGCGATGGCGTGACTGCGCTGCATTGTTTCCCAGGAAGAATGCTGCGCCTGCCCGTATTTTTCTTTTTCCGCCGGATGCCAGCCGATCGCCGTCGGATAAAAAATCAACTGCGCGCCTCGTAGCGCCGTCAACCGTGCCGCTTCCGGATACCACTGGTCCCAGCAAACACAGACGCCGATATGGCCCTGCTGCGTGGGCCAGGCTTTAAATCCAAGATCGCCGGGCGTGAAGTAAAACTTCTCGTAAAACGAAGGATCATCCGGGATGTGCATCTTGCGATACTTCCCCAGGAATTTGCCGTCAGAATCGATAATGGCGGCGGTGTTGTGATAAACCCCCGCCGCCCGCTTCTCAAAGAGGGAGGCAACAATGACCACGCCCAGTTCCGCGGCTAGTTTGCCTAACGAGTCCGTGGTCGGTCCCGGAATTTCCTCCGCCAGCGCAAAGTTCGCGTGATCCTCCGCCTGACAAAAATATTCGGAACGGAACAGCTCCGGCAGACAAATAATCTGCCCGCCCTGTTTCGCCGCCTCCCGGATAAAATCGATCGCCCGCGCCAGATTAGCCGTCGGGTCTTTCCCGCACCGCATCTGGACGAGCGCGACTTTGGTGGTCTCTGTCATCTCCTTAAACACAGAGCCACGAAGGCATCTTTGTGCCCTCGATGCTCTGTGTGGTGAAAATCACTTCACCGAATCCGCCGGGACAATCTTGATGCTCTCCACGTTCATGCGCGTGACCGGGCGATCGGGCGCCGTCGTCGCTGTTGTCGCGATCTTCTCCAAAACGTCGTCGCCTTTAATCAGCTTCCCGAAAGCCGTGTATTGCCCGTCGAGAAATTTCGGTGCGCCGTGACAAATGAAAAACTGGCTGCCCGCCGAATTCGGATCCTGCGACCGCGCCATCGAGAGCACGCCGCGCTCATGCGATTTCGGATTAAACTCCGCATCGATTTTGTAGCCGGGATCGCCCGTGCCCCAGCGGCTCTGTTTCGAATCATCCTTCGTCAACGGATCGCCGCCCTGGATCATGAAACCCTTGATCACGCGATGAAAGGCGGTGCCATCGTAAAATCCTTCGCGCGCCAGTTTCTTGAAGTTTTCCACCGTCTTCGGAGCCACTTCGGGCCAGAATTCGGCGACCATTTCGCCCTCGCTGGTTTTGATGATGGCGACTTCGTTGGCGGCTGGGCTGGGTGATGTGCTCATAGCGGGTGTGGCAGTGGGTGAAGGGGTTGGAGTGGCGTCCTCACTGAAGGCGATTGGTGCGATCAGCGCGATCGCCGCGAGGCAACCGAGGATGTTCAATTTCATGGCCGCAACCCTAGCGTTCAACGACCAAGGTTCAACCCCAAGGCCCGCCACGCGCGAAACACTAACATGCGCTTACGCTGGATAAGGCGCCGCGTGCAGCAGGCCCGTCGTTTCCGGGAGACCGAGCGAAAGATTCATCGATTGCACCGCCTGGCCGGCCATCCCTTTCCCGAGATTATCCAGCGCCACGGTAATGGCGGCGGCGCCCTCCGTAGCCGTCACGTTTACGTCCGCAAAGTTACTGCCGACGACCGCGGAGAGGCGCGGACTCGTCTCGACCTGGCGAATAAACGGCGCGTCCGCGAAATTCCTCCGGGCCTGCTCCTGAAAATCCGCAGGCGATAACGCCGGCGGCAACGCGCATTGCAGCGTCGCGAAAATCCCGCGCACGAATGGTCCGCTCTGCGGCACGAACGAAAGCTGCCCGTTCACCTGCATGTGCCGCATCGCCATTCGCACTTCCGCCAGATGCTGATGCGTGAGGATTTTGTAAGCGCGAAAATCATTCGCGCGTGTGGGATGATGCGTCCCCGCGCTGGCCGCCATCCCGCTCCCGCTCGAACCGGTGACCGCCGTCGCTGCGATGAAGCCGAGATCCATTTCGCGGAAAGCCAGCAGCCCGATTTGCAACGCTGTGGCGAAACATCCCGGACTCGCAATTCGTTTGGCTCCGGGCAAGGCCGCGCGGTTCCACTCCGGCAAACCGTAAACGAACCGATTGAGCAACTCAGGCGCAGGATGCGCGACACCGTTCGCCTCCTGAAACGCGGCCGCATCCGGCACGCGGAAATCGCCTGAGAGATCGATCAGGAGCACGCGTTCGCTGAAACCAGCAGCCGTCCACTTCTCTTCCAGTGTCCTTAATATTTTCGCCAGTTCTCCATGTGGTAAGGCGGAAAAGACCACCGGCTGTGCGCTCTTTGTTAATTCACCCCAGGCCACCTCGGCCACGAAGTTCCCCTCCAAGATTCCGCGCAGGTTCGGGTGCGCCACAGAGAAGTTCTGACCGCCTAACGAGCGCGACGTCCCGCGGATGCTGGCCACATTCGGATGGCGCGAAAGCCAGCGCAGCAGTTCTCCGCCCCCGTAGCCGGACGCTCCGAGAATGATTACATCAAGTTGCATGGGTCGCTTCCAGGTGCGGTCGCAGTTTAGCCAGCACGATGTCGCCCAATTGCTTTGCGTTGGAGCGCGCGTTGGCCGCCGGTAGACCCAGCGTCTCCACAAAACGGGTGCCGACGCGATTGTCAGTCGCCGGGCCGGTCACGACATCCACCTCCAGGCGGAACGCGCGCCGGAAATGTTCCACCGCGCCCGCCACGCCCACCGGATCATTCGCGCACAGAATGTGGACTTTTCCCCAAGCTTGCAGCTCCGCGTCGGTTAAAATCGTCTGCACGCCATACTCGCCCATGATGCCATCGCCCGTTTCCGCGATGATCAGGTCCACATCGCGCGCCGCCAGTTCACTCAAGATCACGCGCGCGATCCGCGCCGAGGTCTCCGGCCCGGTGCAGGCCACGCCGGCGTCGGTAAAATCGAGCACATGCTCCGCGCCATAATCGCGCATTGAGAGCACGTCGCGCAGCAGACTCACGCCGGTTAATTTCGCGCCGCCAACCTTGAGGCCTTCCTGCGACAATCGCCTAACGAGTGCACAAGCGGCGTGCGTTTTCCCCGCGTTCATGCACGTGCCCGAAATGTAAATCACCGGCACCGGTTTCGCGTCTGGGCGTCCGAGGATCGCCGACGATTCAATCGACGCTGGCTGACCCACGCGACTCCCGAACTCGGGGAAAAGCAGCACCTGTCCCAGGACTTCCACCTCAAACGGTTTCCCGACATCAGGACTGCCAGAAATCGCCTGTCCGATCACGCCCCCGATGTTCAGAAGATGGAGAACGTCGCCAATTTTGACGGATGACGGCATCACGCCCTCATAACCCTGGAGCGCGTTGCGATGACCCAGCGCGCCGACAATGACATCGCCATCGTGTAACACGCTCAGCCGCCCGTGAACGTCTTCGAGTTGATTGTAAACGCTCTTCTCCCCATGGATGCGCCCGACCACGACGGCCCCGGGACGCGCTTCGATGCCTTCGGTCAATGTTACCTGGCGGCCGAGCCGCAGATTCCGGGTCACGGAAGCGATCTTGTCGAGATGCGTGCGGATCATTTCGTTTCCTTCGCGCGCGCCGTCATCGCGAGCATTTGTGGGACGCCAAAAATTTTCGCGTAAGCCGCCGCTTCCGCACCGGTCCAAAGCGAGGTGCCTTCGCCATAGCTGGCCACATCAGAACGCATGAGCGAATTCGGCGAACGCACGCCTTCGACTACGAAGGTATTTGGACTCAAACGCAACCGCACGTCGCCCGAAACCGCTGTCTGACTTGACTGCAGAAACGCTTCCAAATCGCGCGCCAACGGGTCGAAGAACTGCCCCTCATGCAGCAGCCCGCCGTAAAGATTGCCGAGATGTTCCTTCCAGAACATTTGCTTGCCCGTCAGGACGAGTTTTTCCAATTCGCGATGCGCGCTGATCAGCAAGTGCGCCGCCGGCGCTTCGAATCCCACCCGACCTTTAATCCCCAGAATGGTGTCGCCTAAATGAAGGCCGCGCCCGATACCGTAGCGCCGGCCAAGGCGATTCAGCTCTTCGATCACGGCCACCGCGCCTAACGAATCGCCCTGCAGGCGCGCTGGCACGCCCGCGTCGAACCCGATCGTGATGATCTGCGGCGCCAGCGCCGGATCGATCGCGCCGCCGGGATAGGCCGCCTCCGGCAAGTGCTGCCAGGAATCGTGCGTTTCCTTCCCGCCGATGCTCGTGCCCCACATCCCCTCGTTGATGCTGTACTGCTCGACCTTCTCCGGAAACTCGAAGCCGCGCGTCGCGAGGAACGCGCGTTCGTCCGCGCGACTCGGCGCCAGATCGCGGATCGGCGCCAGGATTTCCAACCCCGGAGCCAGCGTCCGAAAAGCCACATCAAAGCGCACCTGATCATTTCCCGCGCCGGTCGAGCCGTGCGCCAGTGCAGTTGCTGCGATTTCGTTCGCGTAGCCGACCACACGCCGGGCCTGGCAAACCCGTTCCGCGCTCACCGAGAGCGGATAGAGCGCGCCGCGCAGCACATTCCCGAAAAGCAGGAAGCGGAGGTAATCTCGAAACAATTCCTCGCGTGCATCAATCGTCCGATGCGAAGCCGTTCCCAGATCAGCCGCGAGTTTTTCAATGCGCCGCAATTCCGCCGCATCGAATCCGCCCGTGTTCACCGTCACCGTGTGCACTTCCCGGCCCTGCTCGCGCAGCCAAAGGACGCAATACGAAGTGTCCAGCCCGCCCGAGAAGGCGAGAAGCGTGCGAGCGTTTTCAGTTATGGCCATGTAAATAATCGGTCCGTTGTTTCCGCGAGAAGCGCGCGGCGTTCCGCCAACCAGGTGCGCGCTTTCTGCAGTTCCGCCGCTGGCGCCTCCAGTTCGACGCGCAGTGCGGCCGCTTCCTTCGGATGGAATGTCCCCTCCTGTAACTGACGTGCCACCGCACCATAGGCATCGCGAAACGGCATCCCTTCCGCCGCCAACCGACACGCTTCGTTCGCCGCGTGGAGCTCCTGGGTGCAGGCCGCGGCACAGGCTGCAGCGTTGATTTCCAAGCCGGGCAACAGATGGGCCAGAATCGCGAAAAGCTCTTCGCCCTTCGCCGTGATTTCGAGCAACGGCGCTTTCAATAGCTGATGATCGCGATGATAACTGGAAGGCAAGCCGCCCGCGACCTGACCGAGAAGATTCGTTAGGCCACGCAACTCCCGACACCGTCCGCGCGCCAATTCCAGCACATCCGGATTTCGCTTTTGCGGCATCAGGCTGGAGCCGGTCGTGAACGCATCCGGCAAGTCGGACAAACCCAAATTCCTCCGTGCTCCAAAGCAACAAATCCCCCAGCGCTTTTTCCAGAGTCCCAGCCGCTGATGTGATCCACGCCGCGAGCGCTTGCTCATGCCGACCGCGGCTGTTCATCACGTCAATCGGGCTGCGCTGCACGCGAGAGAATCCGAGGAGTTCTGCGCTCCGTTCGCGGTCCAGGGTCACTGGCGATCCGAACCCCGCCGCCGCTCCCAGCGGGCAGCGATCGAGCCGCGCCCACAGCGCGGGCACTTGTTCCAGCTCTTCCAGTAAACCTTCCACGAACGCCGCGCTCCACATTCCCCAATTCGACGGCATCGCGCGCCGCATGTGCGTGTAACCGGGCAGCGGTGTCGTCTGGTGTGTCTGCGCAAAATCCAGAAACGCGGTCGCGCATTGCGCCAGCGCATCACCGAGGTCCAGCAAACGCGCGCGCATGAACAGACGTAGCGCAGTCTGCACCTGATCGTTGCGCGAGCGGGCCAGATGAATCCTGCGGCCCGTCGTTCCCAGCCGCTTGGTTAGCGCGGCCTCGAGCGCGGTGTGGCCGTCTTCTTCCTCCGCTGAAATCGCCAGTTCACCGCGTTCCGCTTCGCCCTTCAAATCGCGCAACGCTTTAACCAGCGCCTTCGCTTCCTCCCTGGGCAGCAACCCGCTTTCGCCGAGCATCCGCGCGTGCGCCGCACTGCCTTCCGCGTCGAACGGGAGCAAAGCCAGATCGGTCACCCGATCGTTGCCAACGGTGAAAGCGTGGATGCGCTCGTCCAACGGCAAGCCTTTGGCCCAAAGCGACTCAGACATGCGGCGCCTCCTGCGTCATCCGTGCAAAATAAGCGCGCGCCAGTCCGCTATAAAATTTGGTGCCGGCGTTCAGCTCTTCCAGAAGCAGATACTCGTTAGGCCGATGACTCCGGGCGGTGTCCCCCGGACCGACCTTCACCGCCGGAATATCCGACAGGAACGCCCAGTCGGAAGCAGTGGCGGAGCCCACTGGCTTCTGGTGACCCGAAGCGGCAAGCGCAGCCTGCACGATCGGCTCCGCAAAATCGGTCGCGACCGGCAGGTAACGTTCCGATTGAATCGTGACTTCGCTCTCGAGCGCGGCACTGATTTGGGCAGCCAGTTCTGCGTGATCAAGATTCGGCGTCGTGCGGAAATCGACGATGAATTCGCAGACGTCCGGCACCTGATTGCGCGCCAGCCCTCCGCTGATTTGCGTCACTTGTGCCTGAGCCGTTCCGAGAACCGGATGCGGCTCAAACTTCATGGCCGCGAGCCGCGCGATATCACGCGCCGCCTTGTGGATGGCATTATCGCCTAACGAAGCGTGAGCGACATGCGCTCCTTCGCCGTGCGCGGTGCATTGTAAAAGCAGAATGCCGCGCTGGGCTGCGCAGACTTCCAGACCGGTTGGCTCGCCCACCACCGCAGCGTCGATCTCGCCCAGTTTCGGTCGCGTCGCGCGAATTCCTGCTCCGTTAGTTTCCTCCTGCGTGACAAACGCAAAAGTCACGCGGCCTTCCAGGTCCACCTTTCGCAGGTCGCGCGCGGCGAGGATCATCGCTGCGACACAGCCCTTGGCGTCATTCGCTCCGAGGCCGGTCACTTTGCCATCCGCCAGCACCGGTTGCGCGGGATCGCTCGCCCAACCAGCACAGGCCGGCACGGTGTCGATATGACTGACGAAGAGGAGATGCGGTCGCGCCTCTGCGCCGAGACTAAACCAAAGACTGTCGCCCTCGCGCTCAACGCGGAAGCCATCCGCTTCCAACATCTCCTCGAGTTGATCCGCGAGCTGACATTCGTTCCCGGAAACGCTTGGAATGCCGACCAGGAAAGCGAGAAGTTCGGCCGCCTTCACGATTCGGGGCGCGTCTGCCGAACGACCATGGTCCCGCTGCCTTCGTTGGTGAAGACTTCCGCGAGTATCGCGTCGGATTGCACGCCGGAAACGAGGTGAACGCTCGCCACTCCATCCGCCAATGCCGAACGCGCGGCCGCAATTTTCGGCCGCATCCCGCTCTGGATCGCGCCGGTTCTTTCCAGCTCATCCAACTGAGCAAAATCGACCAACGGGAGCAGGCTCCGCTCGTCCTCCGGATTCGAAAGCAGGCCAGGCGCGCGCAGAACGAAAAAGAGCTTCTCCGCCCCGAGGGCCGCGGCGATGGCGGCCGCGACTGAGTCAGCATTCGTATTCAACACCTGCTGTGCCGCATCGGCGGTGAAGGGCGCTATCACCGGGACGTAACCGCCCTCGATGAGATGGCGCAAGAGCCGCGGCTCGACTGTCTCGATGTCGCCCACGCAGCCGAAGTCCACGGTCTGTCCGTCGATCGAAACCGGCGGGCGGCGTTGGCTGCGGAGCAGGCCGCTATCCTGGCCCGAAAGTCCCACGGCTGGCAGGCCTGCGGTTTGTAGATCGGCGATCAAATCCATCTGCGCGCGACCTTTCAAAGCCATCTTCGCCACTTCCAAGGTCTCCGGAGAAGTCACGCGGCGACCGGCGACTTTAGTAGTCGTTAGGCCAAGATGTTGCGCGAGCGTATCGACGGCCGATCCGCCACCATGCACGATCACGAGCGGAATCGCGAAACTGGAAAGCAACGCGAGTTGGCCGCAAACACTTTGGCGCATGGCGGCGTCGGCCAGGATATCGCCGCCGATCTTGACCACGAAGGGTTTGTCGCGAAACGCGCGCACGTATTTCGCGGCGTCTTTCAAAGGATCGAAGGGGGAGCGAGTCGGCATCTTAGTTTAGCAACCACTCAAGCAGCGCGCGCTGCACATGAAAGCGGTTTTCCGCTTCGTTTGTCACCCGGCTCCACCTTCCGTCGAGAACTTCGTCGGCCACTTCCACGTTTCGACGTACTGGCAGGCAGTGTAGAAAAATCGCATCCGCCGCGGCCCGTGCCATCTGTTTGGACGAGATCATCCAGTCCGGATGCTGCCGAACCGCATCGGCGGCTAACCCGGCTGCGGTGGCTTGTCCCCATGATTTGGCGTAAACGACGCGCGCATCTTGTGTGGCGGCGGCTTGCTCGTGGCCGAAGGTGATCGTGCCGCCCGACGCTGCAGCGTAACGTTGCGCTTCCGCAATGACGCCGGGATGAAGCTCGAAGCCAGGCGGATGCGCGACGCGAATTTCGCAGCCGCGCGCGGCGGCAGAGAGCAGGAACGAATTGGGTACAGCTTTGGGTAGCGGCTTGATGTGCGGCGCCCAGGTGAGCGCAACCGGCACGCCTTGGGCTGTGCCAAATTCTTCTTCGATCGTCATCACGTCCGCCAGCCCCTGGCAAGGATGCTCCCGCGCGCTCTCCATGCTCACCACCGGCACGGTCGCGTATTCCTCAAAGGCGCGAATGATTCGATCCGCATGATCGTCTTCGTCATCCGTGTTGGCGGCGAACGTGCGCACGCCCAGCGCATCGACGTAGCGGCTCAGGACCGGCACCGCTTCCTGCAAATGCTCAGGTCGATCCCCGTCCATGACCGCGCCAGTGCGTTCCTCCACTTTCCAAGTGGCGCCGGCATCGAGCACAATCGCGCCGCCGCCGCCGCGGAGCATGACCGCCTCGAAAGAGGCCCGCGTGCGGAGTGACGGATTGAAAAAGAGCATGCCGAATATTTTGTTTTCGAGATGCCGGCGATGCGGCGCCTTTTTCCAGGCGTGCGCGGTCGCAAGAATCCGGGCCACGTTTTCAAGTCCGAGCGCGGCAATGGAGGTCGCGTGTTTCATTCGTTAGGCGAAATGATGCACCTGTTCCGCGAGGGCGGCGATGGCTTCGTCGCTGATATTGAGCGGCGGCATGAGGCGAAGAATATCAGGATCGCCGCTGCCTCCGACGAGGAGGCCGTTTTCCTGGAGATGCTGCTTAAGTTGTTTCGCGCGCCCGGGAATGCGTAGCCCGAGGAGCAAACCTGAGCCGCGGATTTCTTCCACGCAGGAGTCCCGCAGCTGCCTACGAATCTGCTCTTCCGCCTGGAGTGCGCGTTCCATTAGTCCCTCGGTCTCGATCACCTCAAGCGTGGCGAGCAAGGCCGCGCCTGCGAGCGGCGAACCGCCAAACGTGCTGCCGAGATCTCCACTTTGCAGACGATCAGCGATCGCTGCCGTCATCAGGAGCGCGCCCATTGGAACGCCCGACGCGATGCCTTTCGCGCTCGTGATCATGTCAGGTTGCACGCGATGCTTCGACGCCGCGAAAGGATGGCCGAGGCGCCCGATGCCGGTCTGGATTTCATCGAAGATCAGAAAGGTTCCTGCCTCGGCGGTCGCCTGGCGCAGCTTCGCGAGAAAGCTGTCTGTTGCAGCACGGATGCCGGACATGCTTTGGATTGGTTCCAAAATTACCGCTGCGGTCTCGCGGAAATCGAAGCGCGTGATGGCGTCTTCGTCATTCCAAGGCAACCGCGTGCACGGAGCTAAAAATGGCGCATAGGGCTCGGTGATTTTCGGATCGTCCGTCACTGAAAGTGGGAGAGTTCCACGCCCGTGCCAGCCTCCCATAAACGCGGCGAAGCGATAACGCCCGCTGAGTTTCGCCGCGACTTTAAGCGCGTTTTCATTCGCCTCGCTGCCGCTGTTGCAAAAGAAAACCGAGGCCATGCCCACGTCGCCTCGCGAGTTGGCGAATCGGATCAGCGCCTCGGCCGCCGCGTTCCGCACCGGCACTTCCGCCGCGGTGCTGTAGAAAAGTAACTCGTTCGCCTGGCGGGCGATTGCTGCCGCGACCATGTGGTGTGCATGCCCCGTGCTGCAGACACAGTGCCCGCCGTAGAAATCGAAAAAGCGCCGTCCGTGGTCATCGAAGACGCAATCGCCTGCGCCCCTAACGAGCGGGAAAGGGTAGGGCGGATAAGTGGGAAGAAGCGCGCTTATTGGTGAAATTCCTGGAGAGAACGCACGGCCACACCGTGCGATTGCAGGGCGCGGATGCCGGTCACGCTCGCCTGCGCGGCGCGCATCGTGGTGATGATAGGAATTTTTATCGAGCGTGCACCGCTGCGCATTTTCAACTCGTCCTCGCGCGGGATCTTGCCGCTGGGTGTGTTGATGATGAGTTGGACGTCTCCGTTCTTGATCCGGTCGAGGATGTGCGGACGGCCTTCGCGTAATTTGAAAACGCGCGTCACTGGGACACCCGCTTGTTCCAGCGTTTCCGCGGTCCCACTGGTCGCGATGATGCCGAACCCGAGGCCGATGAAATCTCGCGCCAAGGGGACGACGCGCGGCTTGTCCGTATCCTTCACGCTGATGAAAATATTGCCAGCTTTCGGCAAAGCCGGCGGTGCTGCCATCTGCGCTTTGGCGTAGGCGCGGCCGAGATCGATATCGATGCCCATCACTTCCCCGGTCGACTTCATTTCCGGGCCCCAACCCGGTATCGCTGCCTTGGTAACGGAGGAAAGGGAAGACCGGTTCCTTTACGCAGAAATGCTTCGGCAAGATCTCCCGGGTGAAGCCGAGTTCGGTAAGCGTTTTTCCAGCCATCACCTTCGCCGCCAATTTAGCCAGCGGCACACCGATTGCCTTACTCACAAAGGGCACGGTCCGCGAGGCGCGCGGATTCACTTCCAGGATGTAAACGTCGTCGCCTTTCACCGCGAATTGCACGTTCATCAGGCCGCGCACTTCCAGCGCTTTCGCCATGGCCTTCGTCGCGCGGGTGATTTCGGTGAGGACATTTTCGGGCAGCGAGAATGTCGGGATCGCGCAGGCGCTATCGCCGCTGTGGATGCCGGCCAATTGCACGTGTTCCATAATCGCGCCGATGACCGCCATCTCGCCGTCCGCGATGCAGTCCACATCCACCTCGATAGCGTCTTCAAGAAAGCGATCGACCAGCACGGGGCGATCCGGACTGACCTCGATGGCAGTGTCCATGTAACGCCGCAAATCCTCGTCGTTGTAAACCAATTCCATCGCGCGACCACCGAGCACGAACGACGGCCTAACGAGCACCGGATAGCCGATGCGGTCCGCAATCGTGACCGCTTCATCGGCGCTGATGGCGGTGCCGCTGGGCGTTTGCCGCAGACCGAGCTGGTCGAGCATGGCGGCGAAAAGTTTACGATCTTCCGCGCGCTCAATGCTTTCGGGTTGCGTGCCGAGAATCGGGACATTCGCGGCGCGCAAACCGGCTGCGAGATTGAGCGGAGTCTGCCCGCCGAACTGCACGATCACGCCTTCCGGTTGCTCCTGATCGTAAATATTCAGCACGTCTTCCAGCGT
The DNA here is from genome assembly GCA_963762685.1 of uncultured Verrucomicrobiae bacterium. GTDB lineage: Bacteria > Verrucomicrobiota > Verrucomicrobiia > Chthoniobacterales > UBA10450 > JACCTI01. The sequence continues at coordinate 11,715 of CAVXLV010000004.1, forward strand.
GAGCGGCTCGAAGTAGAGTTTGTCGCTCGTGTCGTAATCGGTTGAGACGGTCTCGGGATTCGAGTTCACCATGATGGTTTCGAAACCGAGTTCGCGGAGCGCAAAAGCCGCGTGCACGCAGCAGTAGTCAAACTCGATGCCCTGGCCGATGCGATTCGGTCCGCCGCCCAGGATCATGATCTTGCGACGATCACTGCGCCGCATCTCGTTTTCGCTGCCGTAGGTGCTGTAGTAATACGGCGTGTAAGCTTCGAACTCCGCCGCGCAAGTATCGACGAGGCGGTAGGTCGGGATAACGCCGGCGGCCTTGCGTTCCGCGCGCATCGCCTCTTCGCTTTTTCCCCGCGCCAGCGCGAGCTGGCGGTCGGAAAAACCGAGCTTTTTTGCCTTGCGCAAGTCGAGGGATCCCAAGTTCGCGGTTTCCTCGACGATCTGGCGGATATTGTGCAGGAACCATCGGTCGATTTTCGTCAATTCGAAGACCTCTTCGATCGACATTCCGTCCTGGAAAGCTTGTGCGATATGGAAAATGCGTTCGGCGTTGGGCGCGGTCAGGCGGGCGCGCAGCGTTTCGGGATCGACTCTTTTTTCATTGCCGTCGCCGCAGAGGCCGAAGCGTTTTATTTCGAGAGAACGGAGCGCTTTTTGCAGCGCTTCTTTAAACGTGCGCCCGATCGCCATCGCTTCGCCGACACTTTTCATTTGTGTCGTGAGGATGGGATCGGCTTGGGGAAATTTCTCGAAGGTGAAACGCGGAATCTTCACCACGCAGTAGTCGATCGTGGGCTCGAAGCTGGCGGGCGTTTCGCGGGTGATGTCGTTCCGGATTTCGTCGAGCGTGTAGCCGACGGCGAGTTTGGCCGCGATCTTGGCGATCGGGAAACCGGTCGCTTTCGAGGCGAGGGCGGAGGAACGCGAGACCCGCGGATTCATCTCGATCACCGTCATGCGTCCATTCGCGGGGTTGACGGCAAACTGGATGTTCGAGCCGCCCGTCTCGACCCCGATCTCGCGAATGACGGCGAACGAGGCATCGCGCATCAGTTGGAATTCGCGGTCGGAGAGCGTTTGCGTGGGCGCGACGGTGATGGAGTCGCCGGTGTGAACGCCCATCGGGTCGAGGTTTTCGATCGAACAGATGACGACGCAGTTGTCCGCGCAATCGCGCATGACCTCCATCTCGAATTCCTTCCAGCCGACGAGCGATTCCTCGATCAGGACTTCGCTCACGGGCGACAGCTCGAGGCCGCGGCCGGCGATCTCGTCAAGTTCCTGCCGATTGTAAGCGATGCCGCCGCCAGAACCGCCGAGCGTAAACGCCGGCCGAATGATGAGCGGGAAGGTGCCGATGTCGTCTGCGATTTGCGCGACGTCTGCGGGCGTATGCGCGATGCCGGAACGCGGAACGTCGAGCCCGATTCGGAGCATGGCTTCTTTGAAAAGCTGGCGGTCTTCGCCCTTCGCGATCGCCTGCGCATTGGCGCCGATTAATTTCACGCCGTGCCGCGCGAGCGCGCCGTTGCGGTTCAACTCCATCGCCACATTCAACGCCGTCTGGCCGCCCATCGTCGGCAGGATTGCGTCGGGCTTTTCGCGCTCCATGATCGCCTCCACCACTTCCGGCGTAATCGGTTCGATATAGGTGCGGTCGGCAAATTCCGGATCGGTCATGATCGTGGCCGGATTGGAATTTACGAGCACGACCTGGTAGCCCTCTTCCCTCAGCGCTTTGCACGCCTGCACGCCAGAATAATCGAACTCGCACCCCTGCCCGATGACGATCGGTCCGGAGCCGATCAGGAGAATTTTTTTGAGATCGTTATTTCGCGGCATGGAGGCTCGCGCACTCTAGGCGAAATCGTTCGCGCGTCACGAATGAAAGCTGTCGCCTTTTTTGCCCGCACACCTCACGAACGCTGCGACTTCGCTGCTCTAAGGTGTCGCGGCGGGCGCATCAGTACCGCTCAACAGTTGCGCCAGCTCCGCGATGCTCGCGCCATCGCGATCGGTTATTTTTCTTTTTTCTCGTAAGCTATTCCAAATGGCTTCGGATTTTTCAAATGCATCCCGCGCCGCCGCCCGCAGCCTCTGTTGTTCCACCGCGTTCTGCGCTTTCTCC
>CAVXLV010000005.1:0-14637 GCA_963762685.1 uncultured Verrucomicrobiae bacterium
CGGCATACGAGCCGCCGTTTTAACGAGGCGTGCCGGATTAGGGGAAGGACTAAGTCCTGCATTGGGGGGACACGGCGACGAGTGCCGTGGCTACACACCAGCTAGGGGACCGTATGCCCAGCGTTGGCTTTGACCTGGCTGATATCGGAGGTGTTGATCACGCCGCTGGCGTTCACGTCCGTGCGGAAATTGGCCGTGGTGAGAGGCGCGCCTGAGCCACTCTTGGTCTGCCCGATGTCGGAGGTGTTGACGTTTTTGTTCCCGTTCGTGTCCCCGACGAGGATGTTCAGATTGAGCGTGGTGTCGGCCACCACTTGCGCGAAAGCATCGGTGACGCCGCTAAGGGTGAGAGCAATCCTCTGCACATCCGTGACGCCGGTGAGCTGAACGGTCATGGTGTTGCCGCTGAAGGTGGGGGTTCCCGCGAGGGTGCCTGTCCCACTGGAGAGAGCGGCGCTCCCGCTGACGGGCGGGTTGCTGAAGGTGATGATAATCGTCTGATCGCCGCCGGTGGAGCGGCATTCCACGCCGGGCTCTCCGGTTAAGGGCAAGGCGATATCGAAATCGCCCGCGGCGCCGTGGGTCTTCCGCGAGACGGCGGAGACGAGCTGCATGGCCGGGAGCGCGCCCGGAGCCCAGGTGGCGCCGGTGGCGCGATTCGTGCCGTCGGTGAGCGGGACGTTGATGGTGGTGCCATACGACATGGTGGCGAGATCGAAGGGATAGATGGAGATTTGGTTCAGCGCACTATTCTGCTGGGTAATCCAGAGTTTCCCGCCGCCGACGGCGAGCCCATCGGCGCGGGTGGCGCCGGCCGGCAGATCGGCGATGCGGGTGAAGGCGCCGGTGCCGAAGACGTCGATGGTGTAGAGGCCGGGGATCAAGATGCCGCCGCCGCCGGTGCTATCGGTGGTCTGCGTGGCGTAGAAGAGATTGTCGGCTGGATTAAAATCGAGGCCGCCCAGGACGAGCGTGCCGGTGGGGTCGGGATCGCTCCAAACCTGCGTGGTGATGAGCTGGTTGTTCCCGTTTGGCACCAGCGGGAATCCGGTAAATCCCGCGCGTGAAGGTGCTGCTGGCGAAGGAAGTGGAGCCGTAGAGCGCGCCATTGGCCCAGGCCAGCCCATCGAAACCGGTCGCGGACGTGGTGGTGCCATTACTGCGGTAGAGGCCGGCGATGAGCGTGGGCACCGTGCCGATGCTGCCGTAATCCCAGAAGTTCAGGCGCGCGGCGTCGTTCGCATAGAGTCGCGCGCCGGCCGGATCGGCGGCGAGGCCGTTCACTTTTTTGTTCGCCGCCGAATTCCACAGGGTGGTGACGTGGCCGGTGGTGACATCGAGATAGAAGGCCGCGGGATTCGCCGTGTTGGTGGTGGTGGAGCCAAACACCAGCTGCGCCGAAGCGGTGGAATCCGCGCCGCCTAGCAACAGGAGCACGAGCGCCCAGCGCGTTAAGTTGATTCGCAAATTCATCATAAGTTCCCCCCTTTTTACCGCCGCCGCGCATTAGGCAAGCGCGCGGCAGGATGCACAATCCTAAAATGTCGTGGCCTGCTCGGTGGCCGCCCTCAGCGCGCCTTTCCTGTAGCCGCCTCACCCCGTGGAGGCGTCCCGGAGGCGCACCGCGGTTCATCGTTATTTAAAGTCCCGCGCTGGAGATGGAAGACGCTGGTGTAACCGAGGCGGGGAAAGGCGAAGTAGAACGCGCTCCGTTGAAGCTGAACTTTTCGATCGTCGCGGCCCAATTCAAGGCCGGGCGCGGGGCGGTCTCCGATTTGAGTGCACGGCCTTATGAAAGCGAAACATATTCGATTCGTTGCCCCGAAGGATCGGGCGGAGGCCCTGGCTGCGCTCCGGAACCGGAAGATGACGCGCTCGGCGCATGCCTATGTGCGCGGGAAGACGGAGCAGTTCTATGAGTGGCTGGACTCGAAGGCGGGCCGGGCGATCCCGAAGGGACCGGCGGTGTGGATTTGTGGGGATTGTCATGCAGGGAACCTGGGCCCGATCGCGAATGCGCAGGGCCGGATTGAGATCCAGATCCGTGATCTGGACCAGACGGTGATCGGCAACCCGGCGCACGACCTGGTGCGGCTGGGTCTTTCGCTGGCGAGCGCGGCGCGCGGGAGCGATCTGCCGGGAGTGACGACGGCGCGGATGCTGGAGGAGATGATCGCGGGTTATGCAGAGGCTTTCGCGGCGCTGGATGAGGGGAAGAAGGCGGCGAAGCCGGACAAGCCGGCGGCGGTGAAAGCGGCATTGCGAAGCGCGCTGCGGCGGAAGTGGCGGCATCTGGCGCGGGAACGGATCGAGGATGAGTCGCCGGGGATCCCGCTGGGGAAGCGATTCTGGCCGTTGGCGAAGGAGGAGCGGAAGGAAATTGATGAGCTGTTCGCGGGGGAAAAGGTGCGGCGGCTTGATCACTTCGCTCCGTTCGCGGGATGACGATGCCTCGGTGGAAGTGTTGGATGGCGCGTTCTGGGTGAAGGGTTGCAGCTCGCTCGGGCGACTGCGGTGCGCGGTGCTGGTTGGGATCGGCGGGAAGGAGGGAGAGATGTGCCTGATTGATGTGAAGGAAGGGGCGACGGCGGTGGCGCCTCGTTATCCGAAAACGAAAATCCCGCGGGATAATGGCGAGCGAGTGGTCGCTGGGGCGTGGCACCTGGCGCCGGCGTTGGGCGAAAGGATGCTGGCGGCGCGGCTGCAGGAGCGGGCCGTTTTTCTGCGGGAGTTATTGCCGCAGGATTTAAAGTTCAAGATCGAGAAGCTGACGCCGGACGAGGCGACGCGGGTGGCGAGGTATCTCGCGCATGTGGTGGGGCGAGCGCACGCGCGGCAGATGGACGAGGCGACGCGGAAGGCGTGGAGTGGCGACCTAAGGCGTAGCCGCACGAAGACGCTGGAAGCGCCGTCCTGGCTGTGGTCGAGCGTGGTGCAACTGCTGACGAGTCACGAAGGCGCTTATCTGGAACATTGCCGGCGATACGCGGGGTAGGCAGCGCGGCCGCGGGTTTACTAGTTATCTGTGACTGGTTAATGGAGGGGCGCGGGGAACCCGGGAGGCTTAGGGCGACCTGCGGCTTGGAGATGGGAAACGTCCAACGTCCAACGCTCAACTTCCAACGTTCAAGGGGGGAAGGCTGAGGCCGTCCCTCCGCCAGGCTTTCTGGCGGAGGGCAGCGAGGGATTTCTTACGGGTTTGGGGTGGCCATCGGGGTGGTCATCGGCGCAGCTTTGCCGTCGCGGATGGCGTCGGCCTGGTTTTCCATGGCGTCAGCTTTCTTCTCCGCGGCGTTCCGCGTGGCGTCGGCTTTGTTCTCCAACTGAGCGTTAGTGGAGTGGTCGTTCGCCATCTTTTTTTGGTCTTCCATGGCGTCGGCCTTTTTCTCGGCGTTGTTGCGGACGGCGTCAGCCTTGTTTTCCACGGCGTCGGCTTTCTTTTCCACGGCGTCCTGGCGAGCGTTCTCCTGTTTGGAATCGCAGGCTCCGAGGGTGAGGGCCCCGGCGACAGCCAGGATAGGTAAGATGATGTGCTTCATGCTCTTCATTCGAAACTGACTGCCGCCGCAGCCGGTTTTTTTTCGTGGCTGGGGCGTGGGCGGGGTGATGATTCCCGGGGGAGCAGAGGCGTTGAATGTCGTCGCGGCTTCCGGGAATCGACTTCCCTCGGCGGGCAGCGGGCGCTGGAAAATTTTATTCCGTTGCGGGAGTGGCGATTAGGGGCGGGCGGTTTGGAGGTGGGTTTTTTGTTCGATATATTACGCGATGTTAAAAACAAATCTGTTGTCGGCCCTCGGCCGTAATGTCCTGCTTTCCATTTCCTGTCTGGCGCTCGCCGGGGTGGTATTCCTGACCGGTTGCGCGATGACGCCGGACACGACCACCACGACGACGACCCGGGTGAAACGGGAGCAGAGCTCGATGTACGTGCGGTAGAAAGACGGGGAATTTCCGCGCGACGTCCGCCAACGGGGGCGGGCGTTGCGCGGTTACTTCGCGGTGTGACCGGGAGGCGTGGCACAGCGCAGATCTTGGGGACGGGGAAACGTTCAACGTCCAACGCTCAACTTCCAACGTCCAAAGGGGGAGGAAGGCGGCGTGGATTACGCCACTGGTATTGGGGGGCCAGAAACGGCGGAACGTTCGAACGCTGAACGTCGAACGCTGAATATGAAGCCGGCGGTCAGAGCGCCGCGTACGGGAAAGAGAAGTCGCTTAGCTGCGCTTGCCGGAACGGCCCATGAGGGCGCCGATCGTTCCGAGCACAAACAGGACTCCGCCGAGGCCGAGCAGGATGACCGCGGCATCATGCACCTGGCGCATCCATTGCGCCCATCCGAGTAGAAGAAAAAGCACGCCGATCGAGGCAATCGTAATGCCGGTGCCAATCATGGCTTCGGCGGACATGAACGAAGAGCGCGGAGTGGGTTCGGGCGAATTCATAGCGGAAAGTAAGGCCGAGGCTAGCCGCCCACAGGTGCGGGTGCAATCAAGAAGCTGATTTCCCGGCGAAAACTCTTGCCTTGCTGCATCCGCCCTCCTATCAGCGACGGAGGGATAACTGCGGGCCGAGACCGATCCTCCTGGGAATAAATGAACTTCACCACGCTTCCCACGGCGATGCCCAGACGCGCGGTCCTTGTTTTTGCCGATGATGCCCGGCTCGATCTGGCCCGGCGCCGGTTGCCGGTGGCGGCGCTGCCGCTGCTTCGTGCGCTCGAATTTCTACCGGGGCAATTCTCGGAGACAGATGTGCATGTGTTCGCTTCGCGAGCTGGTTCCGCGGCCGGTCACAAGCAGTTTCATTCGCAGGTCGGCCACAATTTCGCGGAACGTTTTGAGAACGCGATCGAGACGCTGGCCGCGCTTGGTTATGAAGAAATCGTGGCTGTTGGTCGCGATTGTCCTGCGCTCGCGGCGGGTGATGTCGCGCACGCCTTCGAGCAACTGCACGGCCGTCGCCTCGTGCTCGGCCCCGATCATCGCGGCGGCTGTTATCTGATCGCTTTCCACGTGGCGGATCGTGCTTTGCTCCGCGGCATCCATTGGAAGCAGAACACAGATTGCGCGCAACTTTGCGCGCGTGCTGGAGACGCGGCGGCCTTGCTGCCGATGAAGCACGACATCGATTCATGGGCTGATCTGGAATTGGCCGCGCAAGTGCACGAAGGCGTTGCGCGACTGACGGCATTCCTCCGCCGGACGATCGGCGTCGGCCTTAGCGTGCGCGCGCCCATCTTTCATGCAGCCGCGCAGTTTGTCCGTCTGCACGGGCAAATCCCGCCGCCGGCTGGCGCGGGTTAGCCACTTCATCAAGCGGCCGAGATCCAGAGATCTCTGCGGTGTGCGCTGACTGTTTTCCGCCCGATGCCTCCTCTCCGGACGAGGCCTGCCTGCAACCCCTCCAAGGAACGAACAATCGCAAAGATGGTCACGCTAAACGAAACCACGGATGAGCTGGAACGTCCGCCGTTGCTCCCGCTCACGGCGCTGGATGCGCTGTGGTTTCAGGTCTCCGGCACACTCTGCAACCTGCGTTGCAATCACTGCTTCATCTCCTGTTCGCCCGAGAATCACACGCTCGGCCTGATGAAGTATGAGCAGTTCAAGCCGTATCTCGATGAGTCGTTAGGCTACGGGGTGAAGGAATATTACTTCACCGGCGGCGAGCCGTTCATTAACCCTGAAATCTTTCGCATCCTCGAAGCCACCCTCGCGGTCGGGCCGGCCACGGTGCTGACCAATGCCACGCGTTTCAACGAAGAGAAGATCAACCGCCTCGCCGCGCTGCGCGATGCTTCGGAGTATTCGCTCGAATTGCGCGTGAGCATCGATGGTTTCTCGCCCGAGACGAACGATCCGATTCGCGGCCCGGGCACGTTCGACCAGGCGATGGACGGCGTGCGCTTGCTCGTGGCAGCAGGTTTTCTCCCGATCATCACCTCGATGCGTTCCTGGGAGATGCATGAGGACGACGAGTTTCTGCGCGAGTTCAAGGCGCGCCTGGCGGAGATCGGCTACACGCGCCCACGGATGAAATTATTGCCGGCGCTCAAGATCGGGCAGGAAGCAAAACGCGATCAGGGCTACGGGAAATACGAGTTCGTGACGGAAGCGATGATGGCTGGCTACGACGAGACGCAGTTGCTCTGCCATAACAGCCGCGTGGTGAGCGATCGCGGCGTGCACGTTTGCCCCATTCTCGTTGATAAACCAGACGCGCGTCTCGGCCTGACGATGGCGGATGCGATGAAAGGTTATCGCTTGCGGCATCAGGCTTGCATCACCTGCTATCGCTTCGGCGCGCTCTGCTCAAACGCGAGTTCCGGCAGTCTGGAAGGCAACCGTCTGGCGCGTTCCGGTTCAGAAGCAAATCCCGCCCTCGGCGCCACGCCGACCGATCCCTGATGAACGCGCATACGATGCTGGCAATTATCGGCGCGGGCCCGATCGGCCTCGAAGCCGCCCGCAGCGCGTTGGAGCGCGGTTTCGCGGTGCAACTTTTCGAGCGCGGCGAAATCGCGGAGGCCGTCCGGCAGTGGGGACACGTGCGGATGTTTTCCGATTTCGGCATGAACAGCACGGTGCGCGGCCGCGTTAGGCTGCAAGGAAGCGGCGAGAAATTACCAGCAGCGGACGAGCTATCTGACCGGCGCGGAGTTTCGCGATCGTTACCTGCTTCCCCTCGCCCGGAGTCTTCCAGCGGCGATCTTGCAGGAGAAGACATCGGTGCTGGCTATCGGGCGCGCGCGTGTTTTGAAGGGCGATCATATTTCCGAGCCGACGCGCGGGTCGACTCCTTTCCGTTTGCTCGTGAGCGATGGGAACGGGGAACGGACCGTGACGGCCGATGCGGTTCTGGATTGCACGGGGACGTATGCGCAACCAAACGGACTCGGCGATGGAGGGATTCCGGCCCCTGGAGAACGCGCCGCGGGCGCGCGCATCTTTTACGGCATCCCCGATCTGGCGGGCCAGCATCGCACGCGCTATGCGGGTCGGCGGGTGCTCGTGGTGGGTGCGGGCCACTCCGGCGCCACCGTAGTCAAGGAATTGGCCGCGCTGCCGGCCGCAGAAATTCATTGGGTCTTACGCAAGGAGCGCGCGCTGCCCCTGGCCGAAATCCCCGACGATCCCCTGCCCGAGCGCGCCCGCCTGGCCGCGAAAGCGAATGAGTTGGTGCAGGACGGCCGCGTCACTCTTCATCGCGGAGCCAGCGTGGAAGCGATCACCATGCCTAACGACTCGTTGGAAGTGACCCTCGCGCTGGAGAAGGGCGAACGCTCCTTGATGGTGGACAAGATTGTCGTCGCGACCGGCTTTCGACCCGACCTGGCCCTGACGCGCGAATTGCAGGTGCAGACTTGTTGGGCCACCGAGGGGACGTATCCGCTCGCGGCCTCGCTCCTCGGCGAAGCGGGCGCGGATTGCCTAAAAACGCCGGCGTTTGGCGCGGAGATGTTGCGTCATCCCGAGCCCGGCTATTTCACTCTCGGCATGAAGAGCTACGGCCGGGCGCCCAATTTTCTTCTGCGCACCGGCTATGAGCAGATCGAGACGGTGCTGGACTGGATGGAGGCACGAAAGGCGGCATGACCGAACGCATTGCCATCTTCGGCGGAGTTTACTCGAATCACCTCGCGCTCGCCGCGCTCCTGGAGGACGCGCCGCGGCGTGGTGCGGCACGCATTTATTGTCTCGGCGACTTGGGCGCGTTCGGGCCGCATCCCGACAAGGTCTTCCCGCTCTTGCGCGAAGCGAGTGTCCCCGTCGTGCAAGGGAACTACGATAACTCGGTCGGCCACGATCTGGCGGATTGCCAGTGCGGCTACACGGACGAGAGGGATAATTATTTCGCGCGGCTCTCCTACGCCTACACCTTCGCCAGGACGGCGCCCGCGAACAAGCTCTGGATGCGCGGATTGCCTAACGAGTTGCGGTTGGAGTTGCACGGCGTGCGCGTCCTCCTTTGCCACGGCTCACCGCGGAAGACGAATGAGTTTCTCTGGGAAACCACCACCTCGGAAGCGTTCTTGAGCCGGCTCTGCGAGGACCACGCCGCGGACGTGATCGTAGGAACACACACCGGCCTGCACTGGCACCGTGCGCTGCCCGACGGCAAACATTTCATCAACTGCGGCGCCATCGGCCGCCCCGCCAACGATGGCCGCACCTGCGTCTGGTACGCGCTTCTGACTGTAAATGATGACGCGGAAATTCAGGTGGACTTTGTTCCCCTGGAATACGATCACGCACAACTGGCGGCCGAGATGCGGGCGGAGGATTTGCCGGAGGAGTTCGTGCAAACGATCGAGACCGGATGGTGGACGACCTGTCTGGAAGTGCTCCCGATGAAAGAACGCGCCCGCGGGAAGTTCTAAGTTCAGCCACATGAAACAGACTCGTTTCCTCACTCTCGTCGCTTCGCTGGCGCTTTTGCTTACTGTGCCCGCTCGAGCGGCCGAAATAGACGCCGAGCGGCTGGATAAGCTGGAGCGGGCCGTCCAACTGCTCCAGGATCGCAATACCGAACTGGAACGTGAGGTTGCGCAACTAAAGGGAAAGCCCGCTGCCAAGACTAAGGCGGTACCCGCCGACGCCCCGCCCGCGCGGGTGAGCGCGGATGGAAAAGCAACAGTGGCAGCGCCACCTCCGAAAGAGGAGAAGAAGCCGATCTTCGCCGTGGCCGCTGGCTCGGAGTTGAAACTCAAGCTGGGCGGTTTCATGCAAACGCAGATCGAGGCGGACGATCTCGCGGCGTTTGAAGGGCGGTTTCAATCGGGCAGCGGCGAGATCAAGGATCGCTTTCGCATTCGCCGAGCGCGCATCAATGTCAGCGGCGATTACGCGGAGCAGTTCGATTTCAAACTCGAAGGCGAATTCGGTTTGAATGACACCAGCCTGACGGTTCGCGACGCTAATGGCCGCACCCTCGCTTCGAATTCCAGCCGCACTTCCTTCGGTGGCACGGACCTCTTCGTGAACTGGCATCGCTACCCCGAGGCGAATATCAAGGTGGGACAATACAAGGCCCCCTTCGGCCTGGAGCAGCTCACTTCTGATACGAAGCTCTTCACGACCGAGCGCACCCTCGCGACGAGCGCGCTCACGCCCGAGCGTCAGATCGGGGTCATGCTCTGGGGACAACCGTTCGCCACGCTCTGGCCGGAGCAGAAGGAATTGCTCACCTACTCGGCCGGCATTTTCAACGGCACCGGCCGTAACATTTCCACGAACGATAACAACGAGTTCATGTATGTCGGACGAATCGAAGTCATGGCCTTGAAATCGAAAATTCTGAATGAGGAAGTGGGCGTGAAACTCGGCGCGAATGCTTTCACAAGCCGCGACGATGCGGGCAATGGCGCTTCTGGTCCATTACGCGTGGGTGGCGACGGCTCACTCTCAAACTTCACCCTTCCTTCTGCCGCGGAGCGCACGGCCTACGGCTTCGACGCCTCAGTCCGCTTCGGCCCCTTCGATTTTGTCGGCGAATATTTGAGCGAACGTTTCGCCCCGCGCACCGTGACCGGCCTCGCGCCCGGCTTCATGAAGTTCCGCGCGGACGGCTATTATTTGCAGGGCAGCTATTTCATTCTGCCGAAGAAACTGCAGGTCGTGACGAAGTATGAAAGCTTCAATCCCGGCCAATTTTCGGAGGACGACATCCACTCCATCACCGGCGGCGTGAATTACTATATCAAGGGTGACGACATCAAGCTGCTCGCGAACTACATTCACACCTGGTCGGACTTCCGCGACGCGCGACCAGCCCTCGGCCAGAGCGAATTCGATGAGGTCATCGTGCGTCTCCAACTCATGTTCTAGCGAACAATCCAAAACTACTTATGAACAAGCTCAACGCAGAATCAGCCGTTCGGGAACGCTACGCGGCTGGCGCCCAAGCCGCGGAAGCAAAGCTCTGCTGTCCCGTCGAATACAACACCGAGTATCTCAAAATTATCCCGCCGGAAGTGATCGAGCGCGACTACGGCTGCGGCGATCCGAGCCAGTATCTGCGCGCCGGCGAGACCGTGCTCGATCTTGGCAGCGGAACCGGGAAAATCTGTTTCATTGCCGCGCAAGTGGTGGGCGAAAAAGGGAAAGTCATCGGCGTGGATATGACCGATGAAATGCTAGACGTCGCGCGCAAGAACGCGCCCATCGTGGCGGAACGTGTCGGCTATGCCAACGTCGAGTTTCGCAAAGGCCGCATTCAGGATCTCGCTCTCGATCTCGAGAAGCTGGATCAAGAACTGAAAGCACGCCCGATCACCGATGCAGCTTCGTTCCTGCGCGCGGATGAGATCGCGCAGGAGATTCGCGTGAAACATCCGCTGGTAGCCGACACGTCGGTGGACGTTGTGGTTTCCAATTGCGTCCTCAATCTCGTGGAAGCAAAAGCCAAGCGGCAATTGTTTGAAGAAATCTTCCGCGTGTTGAAAATCGGCGGGCGCGCCGTCATCTCCGATATCGTGAGCGATGAAGAGTCGCCTGAGCATTTGCAGAACGATCCCGAACTCTGGAGTGGCTGCATCTCGGGCGCGCTGACGGAGGAAGGCTTTATCGCTGCGTTCACCGATGCCGGCTTCTACGGCGTGCAGATTCTGAAGCGCGACGCCGAGCCATGGCAAACGGTGGAAGGCATCGAGTTCCGCTCCGTCACGATCGAGGCATTCAAGGGCAAGCAGGGCCCCTGCGTGGAGCGCAACCAGGCGGTGATCTATCGCGGGCCCTTCAAAGAAGTGCTCGATGACGACAACCACCGGATGGAGCGCGGCCATCGCTACGCGGTCTGCGATAAGACTTACAATTTATATCGCAAAGCGCCCTACGACGCGTTCTTCGAATTCATCGAACCGCTTACGCAGATTCCGCTCGCGGAGGCGAAGCCGTTCGATTGCTCCCGCACCGCGCTCCGGCATCCGAAGGAAACCAAAGGCCAGGATTATAATGTCACGACAGAAGCAAGTGCTTGCTGTGATGGTGGCGGCTGTTGTTAATGGCGGAATGGATGAGCCCATTCGCGCCACTCGCCCGGAGCCGCCGCCAGACGTAAGCGCCGATGTCGAGGTTGCGTCGACCCCGATTCCGAAGTGGGCCATCGGCGAATTCTTCGGCACGTTCCTGCTCGTCTTCTTCGGCTGTGGGAGTGTGGCCGCGGCGGTGGCTACGGGCGCGCAAGTGGGCGTGTTCCAGGTCGCGATCGTTTGGGGCCTCGGTATTGCGACGGCCATTTACCTGACCGGCTCGCTCAGCAGCGCGCATCTTAACCCCGCGGTGACGATCGCCTCGGCGGCCTGGTCGCGTTTCCCGGCACGGTTGGTCGCGCCTTACATTGGCGCGCAGATGTTAGGCGCGTTTGCCGCAGCCGCGCTTCTTTACGCGCTCTTTGGCGGGTCGATTCGAGCCTACGAAAACAAGCATCAGATCGTGCGCGGAGCCACCGGCAGCGAAGCGACGGCGATGATCTTCGGCGAATATTTTCCCAACCCCGGCGGCCAGCCGCTGACGGAGAGCCGCCGCGCTACCATGACGCACGGCGCCGCTTTCGCCGCCGAGGTGGTCGGGACTGCCATTCTCCTGCTGGTGATTTTCTGCGTGACGGACGAGCGAAACGCGAACCGTCCGCAAATCCTAAACGCCGCGACGATCGGCCTCACCGTGACCATTCTCATCTCGCTGCTGGGTCCATTGACCATGGCTTGCTTGAATCCGGCACGCGATCTCGGCCCGCGTTTGTTCTCCGCCGTGGCCGGCTGGCGCACCCTCCCCTTTACCGTGAACGGCATCGGCTGGCTCACGGTTTACCTCATCGCACCCATCGTGGGTGGGTTGTTAGGCGGCGCCATCTACCGCGTCTTCTTCCGGCCGGGTTACCGGGCCTGAGTGCAGTCTTGCGACCGGCTCATTCCGCGGCGCAAAAGCTTTCAACCTGCGCACGAATCTCATCGCGCACCCGGCGCGTTTGCTCCAGCCGTTCCGCGTGCGTGCCGGTAAATTTTGAGGGATCGTCGAACGGCCAATGTAATCGGCGGGCTGAGCCCGGAAAGACCGGGCACCCTGCCGCATCCGCCTCGCTGCACACCGTCACCACATACTGAAAAGGCACGCCCGCTTTCCAGACCTCGGAGACCGCGCGTGTCTCATTTTTCGAAATATCGAGGCCGATTTCCTGCAACGCTTCCACCACCAGCGGGTTGAGCGTGCCCGGCTCCAGGCCGGCGCTTTCCGCGGCGTAACGCTCGCCGCAAAGATGGTTCACCCACGCCGCGGCCATCTGGCTGCGGGCGCTATTGTGCACGCACACGAAGAGGATTCGACTTTGATTCATTTTGCGCCTTTCACTCTCGCCTGCCGTAACGGCACCAGAGACTCACAACACGTCGCGTGCAATTGCGCCAGCTTCCGCAAGTCGCTCCGAAACGTCCGGTCCGTCGAGACGCAATCCTGCAGGCAGGCCAAGTTTTTCTCCAGTGCCCCCGGCCGCACCTTCGGCAAGGAATAGACCATCCAGTTTCCACTCCGATTCGTCTCCACCATTCCCCGACTACGCAGATAGCTCAGATGCTTGGAAATCTTCACCTGCGGTTCGCCCAATACCTCTTGAAAATGGCAGACGCAAAGCGGCCCTTGTTGGAGCAAGTGGAGCAGCCGCAATCGCGTCCGATCGCACAAGCATTGATAGATTTGCACCAGATCCATCTCGCCTCCTAGCAACAACACGCCACTGCTTCCGCGCTCGGCGTTGGCGCGGTCGCGCATCCGCCGCCTTCGATCCCGCACTTTTCCTTTGCCAGGCAATCCGTGTGCTTCGCGCCCAACTGCAAATCGACATGCCCGTGCTCGTAGTGCGCCCCGGTCAGCAGCGCTTGCGTGATCGCGCCATCTTCATATTCCACCTCCACTTCCAAGTCGTCATGCGGCAGCACCTGCTCGCCCAGTTGAAGAATCTTCGCGAAAGTTCCCGCATCCAGGCGGTGTTCCAAATCGTCCGCCACATAGGTCTGGAGCAAACAGCTCTCCACCCGATCGTGCAGCCGCCCGCCACAATCGATGAACCGCTTCGCGATGTGACCCACTTCCGTGATGTGAAAATGCGCTGGGATCGCATCACCGTCGGGCATGATGAATCGGGGTCGCGCCTCGGGATGGAGCGCCAGCGTCTGCTTTAGATCTTTCAACTTCATGACGTATCTATATTCCTGTATAGGAATGTTGTCAACGGATCCAGTCTCATCCGCGCGCTTGGCTCAGCCAGTTGCCTCGTCTTAATTGCATCCGCCCTCACGCCGCAGTCCGTAACAAACCAAACCTCTCCTCTGGAATGCTCTCCCCAAAAATTACCCTCCCCATCCTCGCGTTTTGCACCGTCACCGCGATCGCGGCCGCTGCTACGCTCAAAATCAACGGCTCCACCACCGTGAATCTCGCGGTCGCGGAAGGTGCGGAAATTCTTCGCGCCGAAAAGGGCATGGACATCCAGGTGGACACGCAGGGCGGCAGTTCGGGCGGGATCTCGATGCTGGGCGACGGCCAGGTGCAGATCGGCATGGCCTCAAAACCAATCTCGGAAGATGACCGCGCGAAATTCCCGAACGTTAAATTCTAACCCGATCCACGTCGGCGAGGATGCGGTGGCGATGATCGTGGCGAAAGACGTTTGGGACGGCGGCGTGAAAGCGCTCAGCAAGGAACAAATCAGAGACATTTACGAAGGCCGAATCACGAATTGGAAAGATGCTGGCGGGAAAGATCAGCGGATTGTTTTTTTCAACAAAGAGCCAGGTCGCGGCACTTGGGAAGTCTTCGCGCATTGGGTTTATGGCGACCCGAAAAAGGCGCCGCAACGTTAGCTTCCCGGAAGTCGGCGGCAACGAAGAGACGCGGAACAAGGTCGGCTCCACGCGCGGCGCGATCTCGCAGCTTTCCTCCTCTTGGGCCGATGAGAAAAATGTCTTCGCGCTCGGGCTGAAAAGCGACCGCGGCGACGTCATTCAGCCGACGCCGGAAAATATCGCGTCCCATGAGTATCCGATGAGCCGGCCTCTCTTCCTCCTCACCAATGGCGAACCGGAAGGCGAGGTGAAGACCTTCGTGGACTTCATGCTCAGCGCGCGCGGCCAGGAGCTGGTGCAGAAACACGGCTATCTGGCGTTGGCTCAATTAAAAGAAACGCCGACCGCAAAATGAACGAAACTGCGGCCATGGGATTGAATTCTCGCCGCGGAGCCGTTTCAGCCTAACGAGAGCGGCCAGTTTTGGCTTCACCGCGCTCGCGCTCGGGACGCTGGGCGTCTGCTGGTCGTGATCTTTCTCGTGCAAAGTTTCCCCGTTTGGCAGCACGCCGGCGTCGGCTATGTCACGGGCTCGAAATGGTATTTTCGCACCCTCACTTTTGGCGCCGGGCCGATGATTTACGGCACGCTGTTGGTCGCCTGCATCGCTTTGGCCTTAGCTGGTCCGCTCGGGCTTGGCGCCGCTATTTTCATAGCGGAATTTCTGCCCGAACGCGCGCGCCTGGCAGTCAAGATCGCGATCGAGTTGCTCGCGGGCGTTCCCTCGGTCGTTTATGGCCTGATCGGAATTCTGCTCCTGCGGAATTGGATCTACCATCTCTTTGCCGCCTTCGATCCT
>CAVXLV010000006.1:0-279114 GCA_963762685.1 uncultured Verrucomicrobiae bacterium
ACAACGAAACGCGTAATACTATCTCCCCGTATATCGGAGCGGATGAGAAGATCGGCGTCGGTCTCTCCGGGACGCCGACCGCGTTTTCAACGGTTTACGGGACGCCATCGGCCGCTCAGACGGTGATGCTTGCAGGCGCAATTCTAACGGCAGACGTAACGGTGACGGCGCCAACGGGCTACGAAGTCTCGAGCGACGGTTCGAACTACGGAGCAATGGCGACCTTTACGCAGACCGGCGGGGTGGCAAATGGCACCCTCAGCATCCGGATCGCCGCCGAGACATCGCCTTCGACCGCCCTCGGAACCACGCTCTCGGTGGCCAGTACCGGGCGGTTAGCAGGACGCGCACGCTTTCCGGGACAGTAACGCCGAAGGCTCTTACAGTCTCCGGCGCCGCGGCCCAGAACAAGCCCTACGATAAAACGAATGCGGCCGTTATCACCGGGACGCTGAGTGGCATTGTCGGAACCGATGCGGTGACGCTCAACGGCACAGGGATCTTCGCGAGCGTCAATGTCGCTCCCGGAATCGCCGTCACCTCGACGAGCACCTTGGGCGGCGCGAGTGCTAGTAATTACACGCTGACGCAGCCGGCAGGTCTAAGCGCGAACATCACGCCGAAACCGTTAGGAATAACGGCCGACGGCAAGGTGAAGGCGAAGGATACCGGCGATCCCCCGCTAACCTATATGGCGAGCGGACTCATTGGTGGCGATTCGATCTCTGGCGGCCTGACGCGAAATTCCGGTGAAACCCCAGGTACATATGCGATCACACAGGGCACCATCGATGCCGGCTTGAACTACTCCATCAATTATACGGCGGGGACGCTAGTGATTACAGGCCCGCTGGCGGCGGCCGATCCCGCCATCACGCGGCCGGCCAACAGCATCAACATCAAGATTCCGAAGACGACGCTGCTCGGGAATGATCAGCGCGTGGACACTAACGGGACGACGATTTCCGGTGGCGCAGGGTTGGATATTTCCGCCGTGACGGCAGGTATGGGCAATACGGTCACGATGTCGGGAGTGTTTGTCGTCTATACCCCGGCGACACGGACGGCGGGCGATCCGCTCACCTTCACCTACACGGCGAGCGATGGCACCTCGACTGACACGGCGACCGTGACAGTGAGCACCAATCCGGCGACGTTCAGTCTTCAGTTTATCTCCAGGACCACGGCGGTCTTCTCAGGCGGTCAAACTAGCATCACGGTGACATTCTTGACCATTCCGAACCAGGCGCTGGCGCTGGAATACTCCACCATCGCCATGCCGGTCTGGACCAGCGCGGGCTCGGTGAATTCTGGAGCGAGCGGATGGTTCTCGGTTGTAATCACCGCCGCGGGCGATCACGCTGCGGATTGGAACCAGAGCATGCTCTTCCAGGCCACGAGGTAATTCTATGATGACCACACATTTATTAGCGACGACACGGCGGTCGTCCCTCCAGGCGGTGATCGCGTTTGGCCTTTTCGCTTTCGCCGGAATGGCGTCGGCGGATCTGACCTTCAATTACAACTTCGCCATCGGAACCAACGTGCCGGACTACAATCCGCCCACTTCGAACGGGCAGTTGACCGATATGCGGACACTGGGTGGCCTTTCCAGTTTTTCGAATGTGACCGTGCGCCTAAACCTGAGCAGTCCGGATGGCAACAACCCGATGGTTCTAGGCGACATGTATTCGACCCTTACACGGGGCGCCGGTGAGAGCACCGCGGTCCTGATCAACCGACCTGGAGTCTCGAATACCGATGGCGTCGGGAGCCTGTTGAGCTCGTTCAACGTGACGCTGGACGATACGGCGCCTCACAACGTCTACTACGCAAGCAGCTATTATCCGACGGAAACGACGCTCCAATCGGATGGCAGGCTGGGAGTTGATCCCTACGGCGACGCCGTCCCTTACAGCAGCGGTGACCGGACCAATACACTCTCGCACATTGAATTCGGGAACGAGCAATCAATTTACGCTACTCATGGCGGACACCTCACAAGGGGGGCAGGCCAGATTAAATAGCTGGGGCGCGAGTATCACCGGCACCGCGGCGTCGAGCGGCACAGTTGACGCTGGGAGCGTCGGCGCGCTTTCGATCAACGACGGCGGTTCGGGCACGAATACGCTCGGCGCCACGGTAACCACGACACAGAATGGCACCGGAGGCACGCTCGCGGTTACGATCGGTGGCACGACGACCTTCAGTGGAGAATGTGACGGGGAGCGGAGCGTTCAAAAGGCGGGCGCTGGGACGCTGATTCTGTCGAATTCGACGGGAACGATTACAGCGGCGGGACCACGGTAACCGCGGGAACCTTGCTCGCGAACAACGCCTGCGGCTCAGCCACGGGGACAGGCGCGGTGACAGTAAACAACAGCGGCACAGTGCTCGGGCGGCACGGGTTCGATCAGCGGTGCCAATGGTCCGGTGAATCCGGCGGCAACCTTGCGCGGCGGCGACGGGACGGTTGCGAGCGGCGCCCTCAGCCTGAGCGGCGCGGTGACGATGGCGAGCGGGTCAATCATCGAGTTGGCGCTCGGTGCCTCCGGCACTCATTCGACTCTGGCGATCTTGACAGGCGGGTCGTTGAGCTTCGCCACGAACCAGGTGTTTCACTTTATTGATTTGGGCGCGGCGGTCGGGATGTACACCGGCATCATCACAGGAGTGACGAATCCGGGATCGACCGATGGCGTTGGGTCATGGTCAATCAATAATCCCGGGTGGGTGGGAACGTTTAGCTTTAGCGGCGACCAAATTAACCTCAATCTCTCGGAGGTGCCGGAGCCCGGCACATGGGCGGCGGGGATTCTCGCGGTCTTGGCGCTGGGATGGACGCAGCGGAAGCGGCTGCAGAAATGCGGATGGCGGAAGGCGGATTGCGGAACGGCGGCGGGTGGTTAAATCGCAAGGAACGGCCGGGCTTGCAAAGGCTGACGACAAACGCGGGGGGGCGGACTGCGGAGTGCTCACTGCGGGGTCCGATCATCACGTGTGCGGCTTAGCATTTGCGCGGCCGCGATGGCATGCAGCGGATCAGGGCTCCTAGTGCGCGCTCTGACTCTTACCATCGTTTAACCGCGAACGGATTCCGCAGAGCCGCGCTTCGCTTTCGCCATGGACTCAAGCAAATATGAGGCGGAGCGGTCGCGGGCCATGCCGCGTTTATTCCGCGAGCCAACCGAAACGCGGGTCAGGCGCGGCGTAGTCCGCGGAGGCGGCGGCGCTGGCTCCAGAGGAGGGCGGCGAAGATGAGCAACCCGGCGGCGTAGGTGCCGGGCTCGGGGACGGGCGTGACGGGGACGACTTCGTAGTAGCCGCCGGCGAGCGCAAATTGCGTGGCGCCGTTGCCGAAGCCGGCAAAATTAATGTTGGCGAGATTAGCGGCGCTCTGGCTGGCGTTGAAGATGAGTCGATCGGTCGCGCCGCTGCCAAGAGTGTTCGCGGTGCCGGTCCAGTTTAGGACTGTGAGGGTGTTCAGGTCCGTGGTGAGATCGAGGGAAGCGAAGGTGAGGACGCCGACGGTGCCGGTGCCGAAGTTAAGGAAGGAGTCGTCGGTGAGGGTGAGGGCGCCGAAGCCGGCGGTGGAGGCGCTGCCTTCGCTGAAGTTGCCTTTGGCGATGGTGCCACCGGCGAGCTCGATGGCTCTGGTGTTGCTGATCTGATCGCTGGCGCCGAGGAGGAGGGTGCCGCCGGAATTGACGACGACCGCGCTGGTGGTGGCGAGGCCGTTGTTCGGGCCCAGGACGGTGAGGCTTCCGGCGTTGATGATGGTGGCTCCGGTGTAGGTGTTGGCGGAGTTGCCGAGAATGAGAGTGCCGGTTCCGTCTTTGTTTAAAGTGCCGCTGCCGCTGACGACGCCGTTACTGGTGAGGGTCTGACCGGAATTGACGGCAATGGAGCTGGTCGCGGAGCCGAGCGCGATCGCGCGCGTGCTGATGAACCCGGTGCCCACTTGCAAGGTGCCGCCATTGATGGTGAGCGCGCCGCTGGCGGCGCCGAGGCTGGAGGCGCTGTTTACCAGCACGGTCCCGCCATTGATGGTGGTGCCGCCGGCGTAGAGATTGGTGTTGGTGAGGGCGAGCGTGCCGGTGCCGGTTTTAACCAGCGAGCCGCTGCCGTGCACGAGTCCGTTAAGGGTGGAGTTGTCGGGTCCGGTATCGATGGTGCCGGCTCCGGTAAAATTGACGCTGCGGCTGGTGGTAATGCCCGACATGAAGCTGAGCGTGCCGTTGTTGAGCGTGACGCTGTTGGCGGCGTTCCCGAGGCTGGCATCGGTCCCGATCTGCAAGGTGCCGGCATTGATGGCGACCGTCTGCCCGGCACCGCCGAAGGTGTTGTTCCCGGTGAGAGTGAGGGTGCCGGTGCCGCCTTTTGCGATGGTGCCGGCGCCGCTGATCACGCCGTCGAACTGGGAGCTGAGATTGTTCGACGCGCCGATGGTGAGGAGGCTGCCGGCGCCCGTGGTGACGCTGCCCACGCCGTTCAGGCCGCCGATGATTTCCGAGAAGGTGCTGAGGGCAAAAATACCGTCGGCGCGGATGCTGGCGGTATCGGCAATCTGGTGGGAAGCGAGCAGGCCGAGGGTGCCGCCGGAGGAGATGGAGACGCCGCCGGTGCCGATGGCATTGACGCCGGCTGTCTTGTTGAGATTGAGGGTGCCGTTTTCCACGGAGGTGAGGCCGGTATAGGTATTGGCGGCGGCGCCGCTAAAAGTCACGACGCCGGCGCCATCAGTCGCGAGGGTTCGGCTGCTGCCGGTTTCACTGAGGACGCCGCCAAGGTTGAGCGCGGTGCCGACTGGGGCGGTGACCTGGAGGTTATTGGCCAGGGCCAACGCTGCGGTGATGGCATGGCTGCCCGCGGCGACGTTGATGGAAGCGACGCCGTTGTTATTCAAAGTGAGGAGACCGCTGCCGACGACGGAGTAGCCCTGGAGATTGTTGAAGGTGATGCTGCCGACGGTGAAGTTGCCGTCCACGGTGACGATGCGGGGACTGTTGATAAGACTGAGGAAATTTGCCTGGGCTCCGATGGCGTTGGGCGCTGTCGCGTTCGTCCAGTTGCCGGCCGCGCTCCAGAGACCCTCCGCGTCGTTCCGCCATTGCTGGTTGACGGTGGAGATGACGAGATCAATGGAGAAGTTGGTCTGGTTATTCGAAAGGGAGTAAGTGAAGCCCCCGCCGGGAGTGCTGCCGAGCGCAAGATTGTTCAGGTTTGCCAGGACGGTGCCCGTGTAACCGAAGAGGTGATAGGTGCCAGCAGCCAGGCCCCCGGCGTTGAAGATGTTAATGGTGGACGCGCCCGCGAGGCTGAGGCCGTTGATGCCGGTGATATTAATGATCGCGTCGGAAGTGGCGGCGCCGATTTGGAAATTTGAGATGGCGCCCGCGTTTAGGGTCAATCCGCCAAAGGTGAAAGTGGTGCCACTCCGGGCGAGGAGATTGCCGCCGCTGTTCACGGTGACGGTGCCGGCGATGGAGCCCGCAGCCGTGAAGCCGACTCCGGTGGGAAGCCCGCTGAGCGTGCCGCCACTGTTCACGACCACGGAGCCGGAGCCGGTGCCGCTCCCGCTGGCGTTGTTCACTTGGAGGATTCCGCCATTGATGGTGGTAGGCCCGCTGTAGGTGTTGGCGTTCGTCAAAATAGCGATGCCGGCGCCGGTTTTGGTCAAGCCGCCCGCGCCATAGACCAGGCCGTTTTGTTGATGGAGGACTCCGCTGGTGACATCGAAAGTGGCGGTGCCGCTGACGAGTTCGAGCTGCCGATTTGCGCCCGTGGTGCTGACCGTGGTCTGCAAAGTGGTGCCGCCGGCAAGATGCGCCCGGTAGAGTGTGCTGCCCAGGGAAGGAGGCAGCGCGCCGAGGGCTTGCGCGTGGCCGATGCTGAGCGTGCCTCCGTTTAGGAATGTCTCGCCTGTGTAGGTGTTGGCTGCGGTGAGGGTGAGGATCCCGGTGCCGGTCTTGGTCAGGCTGCCGCTGCCGCTAATGATGGCGGTGCGGGTCAGATTATTCGCGTCGGTGACGTCGAACGTCCCGCCGCTGCTCGCCCCGCCGGTTCCCCCAAGAGTCACGGTGCGTGAACTGGAAAACGTGCTGGTCACCTGAAATGTGCCGGTCGGGTTAATGGTCAGCGCACCGGCGCCGTTCCCCAAAGCGGAGGCGTTCGAGGTGCTGATGGTGCCCCCGTTGATGGTGGTACCGCCGGTGTAGGTGTTGGACCCGGAAAGGATCAGAATGCCCGCGCCCGATTTGGTGAGGCTGTTGGCGCCCGAGATGACTCCGGTCATGGCCAAAGTGCGTCCCCCATTCACGCTCCACGTCTGGGCCGCGCCCAAAGCGATGGCGCAGTTGATGGTGAGATTCGCCGTGGCGGCGCTCATATCGATCCCGCTGCTTCCGAGGGTCAGGATGTTCGTGCCGTTGATCGTAACGGGGCCGGCATTGGCGAGAATCTGGAGGCCGAGCCAGCTCAGATTTCCCCCTAAGGTGGAGGTCCCGGCGGAGCCTGCATCCCAGGCCGCGATGTCTGCGGCGCCCGGGAGCCTGGTTCCGTTCCACGCTTTCTTGTTGTTTAGATTATTGATCTTGCCGTTGCGCGTGATCGTAGCCGCTGGCGCAAGGGCGACCACGGTGCAGAGGAGCACGGCCGGGAGGAAGAGAAGTCCCCTTATCGATGGCAGACCCGAGATGGAAGTCGATGCTCTCAAAGAGCCATAGCGATAGCGACTTATGTACCACCCCTAAGTATTTCTACGAGGTCTCCGCTACGTATTTACCGGGGAGCGAAATACGGGAGGATCCTGCCGCTTCGGGTGGTGAAAGAAAAGGGGACGCCGCTTTAGCCGGCGGCTCCGCGTTCCGGGAGATTGCCGTTCGCGGTCGGTTTCGGAAACGCGGCCCCAGCCCCGCGCCTCGGCAGGGAGACATTCCGCCGGTTCCGGTCACCGTGACTGCGACGTTTCCCCCGGGCGCGCTGAACTTGACCGCGTTTTCGTCATCGCGCCTCCATGTTGGACGGCACGCCACGGTCCTCAACCGGGTAAAAAACGTGTGGTGATACTCACTCAACGCGGACCTCCAGCGTTGCGGTCGGCTGCGCTCGCGCTAAAGTCGAAACCCTATGCCGTACCAAGACCTCACCCCTCCCGCTGGCGACAAGATCTCGATTTCTGAAGGAAAATTGACCGTGCCGGATAAGCCGGTCATCCCCTTTATTCGCGGCGACGGCACGGGGCGCGACATCTGGACGGCGAGCGAGCGCGTGCTCGATGCCGCGGTCGAAAAAGCTTACGGCGGGCAGAAGAAGATCTCCTGGTTTGAGGTTTTCGCGGGACAAGCCGCGAAGGATAAATTCGATAATTGGTTGCCGGATGACACGGTGGCCGCGTTCCGCGAATATCTCGTCGGCATCAAGGGACCGCTGACCACTCCTGTAGGCGGCGGAATCAGTTCCCTGAATGTGGCGCTGCGGCAGATGCTGGATCTGTTCGTCTGTCTCCGGCCGGTGCAGTATTTCAAAGGGGTCCCGTCGCCCGTAAAACGCCCAGAGAAGGTGGACATGGTCATCTTCCGCGAGAATACGGAGGACATCTATGCCGGGATCGAATGGGCCGCCGGCACGCCGGAAGCCACCAAGGTGTTGGGATTCCTCGAGAAGGAATTTCCCAAGCAATTCAGCAAAGTCCGTTTCGGCACCAAAGAGAAGGCGGCGGAATTCTGGAAAGCGGTCGGCGCACCCGAGAAGGATGACGTGATGGTGGGCGTGGGCATCAAACCTGTGAGCCGCTCGGGCAGCGTGCGTTTGATTCACAGCGCGATCGGTTATGCGATCAAAAATCAGCGCAAGAGCGTGACGCTGGTGCACAAGGGCAACATCATGAAATTCACCGAAGGCGCGTTTCGTGATTGGGGCTACGAAATCGCGAAACAATACTTCGGCGCGGAGGAAATCGATGGCGGCCCGTGGTGCCAAATCCCGATGGGCAAACCGGGTGGCGGCATCGTGATCAAGGACGCGATCGCGGACATCACTCTCCAGCAAGTGCTGACGCGACCGGAAGATTTCGATGTCATCGCGACCTTGAATTTGAATGGCGATTACCTGAGCGATGCGCTCGCGGCGCAGGTGGGCGGGATCGGCATCGCGCCGGGCGGAAACATTAATTACATCACCGGTCACGCGGTCTTCGAAGCCACGCACGGGACGGCTCCGAAGTATGCGGACCAGGACAAGGTGAATCCGGGTTCCGTGGTGCTCTCCGGCGAAATGATGTTCCGCTACATGGGCTGGACGGAAGCGGCTGATTTGATCGTGAAAGGCCTGAACGGCGCGATCGCGAGCAAGCGCGTCACCTATGATTTCGCGCGGCAAATGGAAGGCGCGACCGAGATCAAGTGCTCGGAGTTCGGCCAGAATATTATCGATCACATGTGAGGGACGAGCAGACGTCGTTTACGATGAGCGAATCTCTCTGGCCGCGGTTTCAGAAATACTTTCTCGCGTACGAGGAGATCGGGTTTTCGCTCGATGTCAGCCGGATGCGTTTCGGCGACGATTTTTTCGCCGGGCTGCAGCCGAAAATTGAGCAGGCTTTTGCCGCCATGCGCGCGCTCGAACAGCGGCGAGATTGCGAATCCCGACGAAGACCGCATGGTGGGCCACTACTGGCTGCGGGCGCCGCAGCTGGCGCCTAACGACCAGATCCGCGCCGAGATTACGGAAACGAATTCGCGCATGCGGGAGTTCGCGGCCGCGGTTCATCAGGGAAAAATTACTGGGGAGCGGGAGCGTTTTCGCCATGTCTTGCTGGTCGGCATTGGTGGGTCCGCGCTCGGGCCCGCAGTTTGTCGCGGATGCGCTCGGCACCGCCGACGATCCGATGGCGCTGCATTTTTTCGATAATACGGATCCGGATGGATTCGATCGCGTCCTGGCGGAGCTAGGCGGTGACCTGGCCAGCACGCTCGTGGTGGTGGTGTCCAAATCCGGCGGAACAAAAGAAACACGTAACGGCATGCTGGAAGCGGCGGCGCGTTACGCGCAAATGGGATTGGAGTTTGGGAAGCATGCGGTGGCCGTGACCGGGATCGACAGCGAGCTGGATCGTTATGCGACGGAGCATCGCTGGCTGGCTCGATTCCCCATGTTCGATTGGATCGGCGGCCGCACTTCTGTCATGAGCGCGGTGGGACTTTTGCCGGCCGCCTTACAAGGTCTGGAGATCGATGCCTTCCTCGCCGGAGCGGCCGCGATGGATGAGCGGACGCGGGAAGAAGATGTCACTGAGAACGCGGCCATGCTGCTCGCGCTGATGTGGCATTACGCCGGCCACGGGCGCGGTGAGAAGGACATGGTCATCCTACCGTATAAAGATCGCCTGCTGCTTTTCAGCCGCTACCTGCAGCAACTGGTGATGGAGTCGTTAGGGAAAGAGCGCGACTTGCAGGGGAGGGTGGTCCATCAGGGAATCGCCGTTTACGGAAACAAGGGTTCGACTGATCAGCATGCGTACGTGCAGCAACTGCGCGATGGCGTGGCGAATTTTTTCGCCACCTTTATCGAGGTGCGGAAGGATCGCGGAACGTCGCGCTTTGAAGTGGAGCCGGGCGTGACGAGCGGCGATTATCTGCAGGGATTTCTGCGGGGAACGCGCACCGCGCTCTATGAGAATGGAAGGGAGTCGATCACGATTTCGATCGGCGAGGTGAATGCTTTCAGCATCGGCGTCTTGATTGCTCTCTACGAACGCGCCGTCGGATTTTATGGCTCGCTGGTCGGCATCAATGCGTACCATCAGCCCGGTGTGGAGGCGGGGAAGAAGGCGGCGACGGAAGTATTGAATTTGCAGAGCAAGCTGAAGTCGTATTTAGACCAGCGGCGATGGACAGACGGCGGAGGAATTGGCGGCACTCGCGGATGCGGATCCCGAGGAGGTCTATCACGTGTTACGCCATGCGGCCGCGAACGATCCCAAGATCGGCCGCAACGGGACACTCGCCGGCGCGAAACGCGTTTTTTTCTGAACGGTTAGGAAGCAGTCGACGGCCAAGCTGGTGTAGTCTCGCCCATGTCATCCTCCATCCGATTCACCGGGAGAAAATTCGACCCAGGGAATCCAGGTGCCGCTCGCGAACATCGCCAGTTTTGTTCGGCAATTAAGCCACGATCTCGGAATCATCTCAACGCCGCGGAGCTGCAGGCTTCCTATCTAGGGGAACTCTCCGAGGACGGCGAGATGAAGGATGAAGTGAAACGCTTGCGCGCGATGCTGGCGGAGATGAGCGGCAGTTTGCAGCGGGTGACGCAGGCGCTGGCCGCGATCAACCTGACGCTTGATGCCGTATGAGGTGGTTAATTTTGTGGAAGATTTGCGGCGTAAATTGGCGATGGATTTTCCGAGACGAGAGCGATGCGATCGAATGGAAGATGGATGGCGGCAAGGCGGAACTGAATATCGATCCGCAGATTCTCCTGCCAGCTTTTTCGGAACTCTTCGCCAATGCTTTCCAGCATGAACGCGGCGCGGGTGCGTTGCGCGCCACCGCGGAGATGAAGGGCGCGGAGTTCGTCTTCACGTTGACGGAACCGAAGACTACTTTTTCCGGAGAGACGGAGAGCTGGGGCAGGCGGCCTTTCGCGAAGATGAAGCACGGGCATTATGGCCTTGGTCTGACCCGGTCGCGCGATATCATCGAGGCGCATCATGGGAAACTGCATGCGCATTTTGATCCCGATTCTTCATCCCTCGTCACGACGGTGGTGCTCCCGCTGGCGACGGCTGGTTGAGGTGGTTCCTGGTCAGCGCTGGCGGGCTTTTACTTCCAGCGCGGCAAGCTTTTTCATCGGATGAGCGCGGAGAACCGCAAAATTCTCGTCGTTGACGATGAGCGCCCGATCTTGCTGACGCTGGCAGCGTTACTCAGCCGGCACGGATATGAGCCGCAGACGGCCGCGACCGCGTCGTTCGGTTTCCGCGCCTTAAAGGAGAATCCGCCCGCGCTCGTCCTCCTGGATCTGCAACTGCCGGACGGCGAAGGCCTGGAGATGCTGGACCAGATAAAACGGGAGCATCCCGAGACGCAGGTGATTATTCTCACGGCGCACGACTCGTTAGCCAACGCGATCGAATCGATCAAGCGCGGCGCTTATCACTTTATCAGCAAGCCCTACGCGCCGGAGGAATTGCTCAGCCTGGTGGAGAAGGCGCTGGAGAAGCAATCGCTCGTGCGCGAGACCGAACAACTGCGCGTGAAAGCAAAGGAATTGGAGAAGCGTCTCGTCCTGGCCGAGACGAGGCTCGCGCCCATTTTCAAGAGCAAGGCGATGCAGGAAATCCACGAGCTCATCCGCGCGATGGCGCCGTCCGATGCGAACGTTTTGATCACCGGCGAAAGCGGAGTGGGCAAGGAAGTGGTCGCGAATCTGATTCACAGCCACAGCCGGCGTGCCGAACCAGACGATGGTGAAACTAAATTGCGCGGCCTTCCCGCAGGCCATGATCGAGTCCGAACTTTTCGGCTACGCGAAGGGCGCGTTTACCGGCGCGACGAGCGATTTTTCCGGCATGATCGCGGCCGCGAGCGGGAGCACATTGTTCCTCGATGAAATTTCGGAAATGCCGCACGGATTTGCAGACGCGGTTTCTGCGGGTTTTGCAGGAGCGCGAGTTTCGCCCGCTCGGCAGCACGAAAACATTGAAGGCGGATTTCCGCGTGGTCGCGGCGACGAATCGCCCGATCACCGACGCTTTGGCGGAGAACCGGCTGCGCTCGGATCTTTATTACCGCCTAAACACTTTCCAGATCGAGATTCCGCCGCTGCGCGAAAGGCGCGAGGACGTGCCTCCTTTGGTCACGCTCTTCCTGCGACGGTTCGCGCAGCAGCTCGGGAAAGAAGAGCCGGAGATCGCGCCGGAGGCTTACCAAAAATTGCTCGCTTACAGCTGGCCGGGGAACGTGCGCGAGTTGCAAAACACGATGGAATACGCCGTCGTGCTCGCGCGAAAAAATCGCATCACGGTGAAGGAGTTGCCGACTGAAGTGCAATTGCCGGTGGCGCTGCAGAAACCGGAACGGCAAGCGCCGAAGATTGGCGGCGGCGGCAAGAGCCTCAACGAGCTGGAGCGTAACGCCATCCTCGAAGCACTTGCGCAATGTCACGGCAACAAAAAGAAGGCGGCGGAAGCGCTCGGGATTCAACGGCCCACGCTTTACAATAAGATGAAGCGTTACGCGATCGAGTTGTGATTATTCGGTTGTGCGACACGCGAAGCGACGTGACGGTGTCAACGTTCGCTGATGAAGTCGAAAACCGAAGAGTCGCCAGTTCAAACGATGTCCCGTCATCTCGATAAAGTTCTCGCCCACGCCGAACATCAACTGCGGCCCGCGGGCGGTCTCCGGCCGACCGATGTCCTGCCGCTCTACAAGAAATTTCTCCGCATCGAAGAACACCGACTGCGCCTAAAGCACAAGGCGGGGGGAGGTGGGCGCGATATTTGTGCGCGGCGCGTTGATTTGGTGGACGTGCTTCTGCGGCACAGCTTCGCCGCGGCGGCGCGTTTTGCGGATGAGCAAAGCGGAGCCTCGGCCCAGCCGCTGGCGTTATTGGCCCTCGGCGGATATGGCCGCGGTGAACTGAATCCGTGGAGCGATGTGGACGTGATGTTTGTGCACGGAGGCCACGGCAAAGTTTCTCCCTACGTCACGCAAATCGTCGAGCAGGTTCTGTATTTGCTCTGGGATATCGGATTCAAAGTCGGGCACTCGACGCGGTCGGTGCGCGAAGCGATCGATCAGGCGAAGGAAGAGATGGTGAGCAAAACCGCCATGCTGGAGGCGCGTTATCTGATCGGGGACGAAGCCGTGGCGCGCCTCTTCCGTTCCCGTTTCCGCGCCGAATGCGTGAAAGGGTCGGAGAACGAATACTTCGCCGCCCGGATGGCCGACCAGGCCGCGCGGCACGCGAAATATGGCGATAGCGTTTACATGCAGGAGCCGCACGTGAAGAACGGCTGCGGCGGGCTGCGGGATTACCAGAATCTACTGTGGATGACCTTTTTCAAAGAGGGCGCCCTAACGACCAATCATCTCGTGGGCAAAGATTGGCTGAGCGCAGCCGACCAGCGTGGAATCGAGCGCGCGTATGATTTCCTGCTCCGGATGCGCACGGACATGCACTACGTGAACGGTCGCGCCACCGATGTGCTCCATCTCAGCGCGCAGGATCACATCGCGCAACGTCTGCATTACCACAGCAAGCGCGGGCAACTGCGGAGCGAAGCGCTGATGAAGGATTACTACGCGCACACGCGGAATATTTTTCGGGTGACGGAGCGAATCACGGAGCAGTTCGCGAATCCCGGCGTCATCGCGGGGCGGCGTTCGTTTTTTCGGCTTCCGCCGGCCGAAGCTTTTGCCGGAGCAGGATTTCGGGGCGTTCGTCGCGCGGGGTAAACATCTTTACGCCAAACGGCGCGACGTCTTTCGACGCGAGCCGGAATTGCTCATGCGGGTATTTCGCCTGGCGCAGGAACATCAGCTTCGAGATCGGGCCCGATCTGGAGGATCTGCTGACGCGAAACCTAAAGTTCGTCACGCGCAATTTCCGCGCGTGCGCCAGCGCCGCGCGCGCTGTTTCGCGCCATGCTTTCGCGTCGCGGCGAAGCGGGTCGCGTCCTGCGCATGATGCATCGGGTCGATTTTCTCGGACGCTATCTGCCGGAGTTCGAACCTCTGACCTGTCTGGTGCAGCACGAGTTTTTTCACCGTTACACCGCGGACGAGCATTCGCTGGTCTGCATCGAAAAGCTGGACGGTCTAACGACCACGACAGACCCGAAGTTGATCCCGTATCGCGCGCTCTTTGAAAAAATCGCCGATCCCTTCGTTCTCTATCTGGCGCTGCTGCTGCATGACACTGGGAAGGCGGTGGGGGCGCGGCCACATTCCGAGGCGAGCGCGCTTTTCGCGCAGCAGGCTGCGCGACGACTGGAATTGAACGCCACTCAACGGCGCGCGCTCGTCCTGCTCGTCGATCATCACCTGACGCTCTCCAACATCGCGCGGCAGCGAAATCTGGATGATCCGGAAACGATCGTGGAGTTGGCCGGAATGGTGCGGAGCCAGGAAAACCTGGACGCGCTCATGCTCTTAACGCTGGCGGACGGGCAGGGGACAAGCGGCGAGGCGTGGTCGGATTGGAAAGAGACGCTCGTCTGGCAGCTTTACCGCGGCACTTCTCAATATCTAGCGGATCAAGCGGGCTTTTTCGCGCAGCAGAAAATCGAGCGCGAGTCGTTGCAGAAGGCTGTGACGGATCGGCTTTCACCCGATTTCGTCGCGGAGGTGGAGGCGCATTTCGAAGCGATGCCGGATAATTATTTTCGCGCGTTCGGGGTGGAGGAAATCGCGCGCCACGCGCAGTTGTTCCGCAGTTTTCTCGGTAATCTTTTCTTGCGCCGAGTCCATCCGCTGACGCCGGCGGTGGCGTGGGAGCCGCTGCCGGAGCAAGGGCACACCACGGTCTCGCTTTGCACCTGGGATGGGCAACAGCTGCTGGCTAAAATCGCCGGTTCGTTTTCGGTCGTGCCGCTGAATATTTTGAGCGCGGACATTTACACGCGCGGTGACAACGTCGTCCTGGATGTTTTCCGCGTCTGCGACCTGAGCGCGCGTGCCGTCACGGCCCAGAGCGATTTCGATCTGGTGGAAGGCACGCTGCGGCGCGCGCTTTCCGAGCCAGATTTTGATTTCCGTCCGTTGCTGGAGGAAGCGCGGCGCCAAATCAAAAAACCCGCAACGGCAGAGATCGAGTTCCCCACCCGGATCATCGTCGGATAACAAATCGCACCCGCTTTTTACGCTGCTGCAGATCGAAACGCGGGATCGGCTCGGCCTTCTCTATGATTTGCTCTCGGCGCTTGGGAGCGGAAGGCGTGTCGATCATTCTCTCGCGAATCAGCACGGAGAAAGGCGCCGCGATTGATACCTTCTACGTCACGGACAGCGGGACGCGCGGCAAGATCACTGAGCTCGGCCGCCTGGCTGTCTTGCAAAAGCGTTTGCGCGATATCGCGATCGGTCCGGAAATGGCGGAACCAAATTCCGTGGCGTAGATTGGCCCTTATGAACGTTCTCATTTTGGCCGCCGGTTACGCCACCCGGCTTTATCCGCTCACCCTTACGAAAGCCAAACCGCTGCTGGAAGTGGCCGGCAAACCGATGATCGAATGGGTCATGGATAATCTCGCGCCCGTCGAGGATATCGAGACGGTTTACGTCGTCACGAACAACAAGTTCGCGAAGGACTTTGCAGAGTGGGCCGAGAGTTATCAGCAACGAAATCCGAAGCGCCGGCTGGAAGTGGTGAACGATCAGTCGACTGACGACTCGGACAAACTCGGAGCCATCGGCGACATCAATCTGGTCCTGGAACGCCACAAGCTGGCGACCGACGATCTCCTCGTGATCGCCGGCGACAACCTTTTCAGTGAACCGCTGACGGACTTCGTGAATCACGCGCGGGGCTCGGAAGCAGCTCTCGCCACATATGACGTGGGTGATCTGGAATCGATCAAAAAATACAGCGCCATTACGATGGACGCGGATGGAATTCTAAATTCCTTCGAGGAAAAACCGGCCGAGCCAAAAAGCACGCTCACCGGTATCGCGCTCTATTATTTTTCCCGCGATACGATCCCGCTTTTCGCCACCTACATTGCGGACGGTAATAATCCGGATCAGCCCGGCCGATTCATTCAGTGGCTTTACACTCGCAAACGAGTGAGCACGCACCAGATCCGCGGGACGTGGTTCGATATCGGGAGCAAGGAAACGCTGGAAGAAGCGAACGAGCTTTTTCGGAAGTTCGCGTCCTAGATTTCTAGAGCAACCTCACCGCCGTGACGGCGATGCGACCGCCGAAACATGCATCCACGTCGGCGCCCGCAGTGCGGGTGCGCAGATGATAATCTCCTGCGAAGTAGAGCCCGCTCTCCTCTTCGTGTCGGTAATTTAGCGGGAGCGGTGCGGGATCCAATGGACACCAGACCACCTCCGGGCTGTCCTCAAATTCTGCGGGAAGGTTCGGGAGATTGACGTTGTAGAACAACCCCGGTTCGATTGGCTGGGCGAGAATGTTTTTCAAAATCGGGATGATCCAGCGCGTGGCGCGTTTCCAGTCGAAGTGCAGATCGGACTTGCGGTAGTGGGAGAATGCGATCCCCGGCCAGCCGTGTAAGACGGCTTCGCGTACCGCGGCCACCGTGCCGGAATAATAAACGTCCGCGCCCAGATTCGCGCCGTGATTGATGCCGCTCAAGATCCACTTCGCGTCTGGGACGAGGTGCAGCAGGCCGAGGCGGATGCAATCGGCGGGCGTGCCGTGAATGGCGAAGCGCTGCTCGCCGCGGGGCTCGATGCGCACTCCGTCGTGCCAGGTGACGGCGTGGCTGACGCCGGATTGCGGACCGGCGGGCGCGACGATGATCGGATCGCCCACGGTTTCTGCAGCATTCGTTAGGGCGGCAAGGCCCTCGGCTTCGATGCCGTCATCATTGGTAAGGAGGAGCTTCATTGTTTTTGGGAAAGGAAACGTTCAACGTTTAACGTGCCACGTCGAACGAGGACGGATCACAGCGAAGGCGACAATTCTGTTTGCGATCGCTACGGTTAACCTCATGCCCACGATATCCGAATGCCGCGCCGCCTTCTGTGGGTTCGCAGGCGTGCCGCCAAATGGGGCGCTGAAACAATTCTCCCGCGAGGATGCTGTCGGAGATGGGGAGTAGTATGCCGTCGCGTTTCCTTTCTCCGTTCCTTCTTCTGCTCGCAGCGCTTTGTTGGAGCTTGGGCGGGGTGTTGATCAAGTCGATTGACTGGCCGCCGATGGCCGTGGCGGGAGCACGGAGCGCGATCGCGATTCCACTGATGCTGGCGTTCGTGGGACGACCGAAGTTTACCTTCTCGTTTGCGCAAATCGGCGGTGCAATCGGATACGCGCTCACAGTGGTGCTGTTTGTTTTTGCCACGCGGATGACGACGGCGGCGAATGCAATCTTTCTGCAGTACACGGCGCCGATTTATGTGGCGATTATCGGGCGCTGGTATCTGCATGAGCGCGCTCTGCGCATCGATTGGCTGGTGATCGCGGTGGCCTTGGGGGGCATCGCGCTCTTTTTCATGGACCGGCTGACGGTCTCGGGATTCTGGGGGAATATCGTGGCTCTGGGCAGCGGTCTCGCGTTCGCCTCGGTTGCAATTTTCCTCCGCAAAGAGAGAGCCGCCTCGCCGGTGACGGCAATCATTCTTGGCAACATAATCGTCGCAGTCGCAGGTTTGCCATTCATCTTGGGTGCGCCGGCGCTGGGGGCGGGGGATGGGTGGAGGTTACTCCTGCTCGGGACCGTGCAGCTCGGGTTGCCTTACGTTCTTTATGGCATCGCGATCAAGCAAGTCACGGCGCTGGAAGCGACTTTGATTCCTTTGTTGGAGCCGGTGCTGAACCCGCTTTGGGTGATGCTGGCGCTAGGCGAAAAACCAGGACCGTGGGCGATTCTGGGCGCCGCACTCGTGCTTGCCGCAGTGCTGGGTCGTGGGGCTATGATGGTGCTGAGCCGACCGCCCCGCCTTCCGGTGCCGTAGTGGGAATTCGCGCCGAGATTTGTTATTCGTCGTCATCGACTTCACCAGCGGTTGCCGTGGGAGGCGCAGCCCGTTCTGCAGTGCGAGCGGCGCGCGCCTTGGCAGCGGCCACTCGCTCAGCGGCTTTCGCGGCCCGTTCTTCCTGCGCGGTCCGAGGAGCGGGCGGGCGCGGATGAGCGGCGCGGTAGTGTTTGGTAATCAAGCCGAGGAGCACGGCAGCGAGGACGCAGGCGACGATCTTCTTCTCCTCCGGCGTGAGGACGAAGCGTTGTCGCTGGCGGAGTCGGGCTTTCATCGCGCGCGCCGCGGCTTGACCCGGAGGCAGCGATACTTTCCGCGTAGCTCGTGATTGTAGTAACCGGCTTTGGAAGCAGCGGCCATGAGGCCGACATGGTGCGATCGAGGCACATCGAGATATCGATAGATCGAGCCATCATGGAATTCGATCTCGAGTGCGTGCAAGCGATTGCTATAACCTACGGCGACCAACGCGGTGGAGTCGACCGACTGGCGTGCGATACGGGAAACGATCGGCGGAACGGAGTAGTCAGCAGCCCGCACTGGCGGCAGCCCCAGGAGCATCACCACCAACACGACCTGCCAGCTCGCCTTCACTTAGGCATGATAACTCTGAGCGCGCCCACAAAGTCGAGCGAAACGTTCCCAGCGGATGGACTACGGACTTCCCCACGCTGCTGAAGGCGCCGCAGTTGTAAAAGGTCGCGGCTGCTGGCGCGCGCAGCATTCCTCCGTGAAGTTTCGCTTCTCTATGGGAGGCAATGACGGAGGTCTATGAAAGCTAAATACGACGTGATCATTCTCGGTGCCGGTCACAATGGGTTAGTGGCGGCGACGTATCTGGGACGCGCGGGCTTGAGCGTTCTGCTCCTGGAAAAAAATGACTACATCGGGGGCGCCACGACCTCGCAGCAGGTGTTCCCGGATTACGACGCGCGGCTCTCCCGATATTCTTATCTGGTCAGTTTGTTTCCGGAAAAAATCATTCACGACCTAGCACTGAATCTGGAATTGCGCCGGCGCACCACGGGTTCATTCACGCCGTACGTGAAAGGGGATCGGCACGATGGCTTGCTTCTAAGCAACGTGGATGAGGAACAAAATCGTCGATCGATGCGCGGTCTCACTGGCAGCGAGACAGAGTATGAGCAGTTGAAACAGTTCTATCAGCTGGCACGTGTTTTCGCGGACCGGACGTGGGACAGCATGTTGGAGCCGCTGGTATCGAAAGCAGAATTGCGGAAGCGCTTCGCCACTGATGACCTGGCCCGCGAGGCCTGGCGTAGCCTGGCCGAGGAACCAATTGGCCAGAGCATCGAGCGCTACCTCGCGGACGATCTCGTGCGTGGATTGGTTTTGACGGATGCGAAAATCGGCGTGTTCACTCACCCGCACGATCCGACCCTGCTACAGAACCGCTGCTTCCTTTATCATCTCATGGGTAACAGGACGGGTGAATGGAAGGTGCCGGTGGGCGGCATGGGCGCAGTGGCGGCGGAGCTGGAACGAGCCGCGCGCGCCAGCGGGGCGGAAATGCTAACCGGGGTGCACCTGCAAGCACTCGACGTGAATGGGAAAAAGCGCGGCGTCGAATTCGAGCTGAATGGCAAACGACAGGCCATCGAAGCCCGTTTTTTGCTGGCTAATTTCGGTCGCAACGTCCTGGCGAATCTGCTCGGTGAGACTCATGTCGCGGATGCCACCGATGAAGGCTCGGTCTTCAAAATAAACATGCTCTTGCGCCGTCTGCCTCGGCTGAAGGCGGCTCGATATGCACCGGGCGAGGCCTTCTGTGGGACGTTCCACAGTGACGAAGGCTATGAGGCGATGAATCGGAGCTACCAGGAAGCGGCCGGCGGGCGGCTACCTGCGCAGACGCCGTGCGAAGTTTATTGTCACACCCTCACGGACGACAGCATTCTCGCGCCCGAACTGCGCGCGCAGGGCTTTCATACCATGACGTTATTTGGCCTCGACGCGCCGTGGAGCTTGTTCGCGGGGCGCAACGACGCCATGCGCCAGGAAGCGGAGAACCGATTTGTCGCGAGCCTTGACCAATGGCTGGAAGAGCCGCTGCGAGAGTGTCTGGCCGAAGCGCGCGATGGAAGTCTGTGTCTGGAAAGCAAGAGCCCGGTGGACATTGAGGAGTCGTTAGGGCTTTACCACGGAAATATTTTCCAAAACGCGCCGACGTTCCCTTTCGCGATCAATGACGACACGGCCGGGACTTGGGGCGTGGAAACCGGCCACGAGAACGTTTTCTTCTGCGGCTCCAGCGCTCAACGCGGAGGCGCGGTGAGCGGTATTCCTGGGCACAACGCTGCAATGAAAGTGCTGGAATTAACCAGCGCGCCATAGCTCGGCTGCCT
Organism: uncultured Verrucomicrobiae bacterium; assembly: GCA_963762685.1. GTDB lineage: Bacteria > Verrucomicrobiota > Verrucomicrobiia > Chthoniobacterales > UBA10450 > JACCTI01. Next base: position 20,039 of record CAVXLV010000006.1, read on the forward strand.
CTTCAGATCATCACTTCAGGAAATGCCGACACTGCGTAACGCGACGTCGCGAAATGCCGCGCGGGGTCATTCGCGTTTTCCACGTGCGCCCAGCAGAACGCCGCCCCCGCTGAGCGCGGCTGAGAGCAGGTGCATCCAAATCGGCGCCTGGCCTTGCTGCATCGCTTCCATCGTGGGCAGGGCCTCGCTCGCGCGTGGGCGCGGTTTCTGATCCGCCAGCATGACCGGCAGACACATCACGATCGCGATGAGAAAGACGAGAATAGCGAAAACTCGGCAAACCCGCATGCTGTGGCTGACGGCGTAACAAACAAACCCGCCGAGCAGGCCGGCGGTTAGCGCTCCGGCCAGAGCCAACACGAGCCAGAGCATCGAGATTTGGAAGGTTCCGGGTTGAAAGACGCGTTCAGGACCGAGCGCCAGGTAGAGGCCGGTGAACAGGCCGAAGAAGAAAATCATCAGCGCGATATAGCCCAACACAATTCCGCCGATTGCTTTCATCATATTAAACCCTTTCAACTTGGTCGGAAAGACGCTGCAGGATATGGAGCTGGATCGGCGGATGGCGAACCAAATATATGCGGGCGGCAAGAATTCGCACTGAGGTCGCTGTTACCGAAGCGGGCTCGACGCTGTCGGGTTCCTCCGCTATTTGAGCTGCATGTTCTGGGAGGAAGAAGCGAATGCGGAGGGAAGGCCGCCAGGCGCAGCCAAGGGCGGACGCTTGCGCTGGTCCGCGGACGACCGGGATACGACGGTGCTCGTCCTCGGCGTCAAAGCGCTGCTTTTTCTCTTTGCCGCGCTCGCCCTCGGAACCTTATTCGATCGTTATGATGGGATGATGGAAATGTGGAACCGTTGGGACGCGGTGCATTACCTCTCGCTCGCAAAAGATGGCTACGTGGGAGAGGGCGAAGCGCGGTTCTCGATCGTTTTCTATCCGCTCTATCCGTGGATGGTCCGAGTGTTCTCGCTTTTCACCCAGAGCTATTTTACGGCCGCGCTGGCAGTTTCGGGAGCGGCTTCTCTCGGTGCGGCTCTGCTTCTCCGCCGGTTGACAGCGATCGATCACCCGGCAGCGGTGGCACGCCAGGCAGTCTGGTTTTTCCTCATTTTCCCCACGAGTTATTTCCTGCACATCGGCTACACCGAGAGCTTATTTTTAGTGCTCGTGCTGGGCTCTCTGCTGGCCGCGCGGACGGATCATTGGGCGGCCGCGGGATTGTTAGGGGCACTGGCCTGCTTGACCCGCGTCAATGGCCTCATGCTCGGTCCGACGCTCTTGATGGAGGCGTGGCTGCAATATCGCGCGGCCCGGCGGATCGATTGGCGCTGGCTCTGGATGGGCGCCGTCCCGCTGGGATTCCTCGCATACCTGGCGCTGAACTACCGTGTCACTGGCGACCCCTTCGCGTTTTCTCCGATCATGGAAGAGCACTGGTTTAAGACGTTCACGCCGCCCTGGGTAGGGATTTACGATGTCTGGCTTCGCACGCCCGGGATCAATCTCACCGAGGGTTTGCTGGAACTGCTCTTCATCATTCTCGGCTTGGTCGGCGTCATTTGGTGCTGGCTAAGGTTGAGCCCCACCTACGGCGTCTGGATGAGCCTGAACTGGCTGCTTATGAACAGCACGTCTTTCGTCGTCAGCGTGCCACGCTACACGCTCACGCTTTTTCCGCTTTTCATCCTCTTCGCTCGTCTCGGTCATAAACGGCCCGTCGCCGGACTTTTGCTCAGTGTGATCTCGCTCTTCCTTCTCGCGCTTTACACGATGAAATTCGCCTACGGGACGTGGGCTTTTTGAAGAACGGCCCGCCCATGATCTCCATCGTCCTTCCGTGCTTTAATGAAGACGCAGTCTTGCGCGAAGCACATCGGCGATTGGCGCGGATGGCGGATTCGAATCGCGAGACGCACTTCGAATTTATCTTCGTGGATGACGGCAGCACTGACGCCACCGCCGCGGTTCTGCACGAACTTAGCCTCACTGATGCACGGGTTCGCGGAGTTCGTCTCTCGCGCAATTTCGGTCAGCAAGTCGCCGCGACAGCGGGACTGGAACACGCCACGGGAGATGCTGTGGTTTTAATGGATGCCGACTTGCAGGATCCGCCTGAGATCGTCGGGCAGATGATCGCCCGCTGGCGCGAAGGTTATCATGTGGTCTATGCCGAGCGCACCGATCGCGCAGGCGAGACCGCGTTTAAGCTTTGGAGCGCCAAAGCCTTTTATAATATCGTGAACCGCGTTTCGCAGGTCCGCATTCCGCCAGACACAGGCGATTTCCGGCTGATGGATCGTCAGGTAGTGGACGCGCTCTTGCGCATGCCCGAGCGGGATCGCTTTCTTCGCGGGATGGTGAGCTGGGTCGGTTACCGACAGGTCGCCATACCGTATCAGCGTGAGGCTCGCTTTGCTGGGGAGACAAAGTATCCGCTGCTAAAAATGATTCGTTTCGCGACGGACGGCATTCTCTCCTTTTCTTTCGTCCCTCTGCGGCTCGCCGTCTGGACCGGATTTTTCACTCTCGGGCTGGCTTTCCTTGGGATTGCCTACGCGGTTCTGCTCCGGTTCTTTTTCGATCCCTCCCACTGGGTGCGCGGCTGGGCCTCGACCTTCGTCGCCATTCTTTTCATGGGGGGCGTGCAGTTGGTTTCGTTAGGCATTATCGGCGAATACGTCGGCCGTATTTATGGGGAGGTGAAACAGCGGCCGCTCTACTTTGTGCGGGAGCGTTTCGGTTTTGCGGCGGACGCGCGTCGCGAACGGTCTAACGAAGACGCCGGCGATGGGCCAGCGCGGACGTAGAATCCTTCCGGCAGCGACGGAATAGCTTCGTTATTTTTTCCGACCTTCGTCGAACTCGATCAAGTCGAAGTAGGTGCGGATGTCTGACCGCGTTTCGCCGCCCGCTTCTTTCAGGAAATGAACGAAGCGGGCTTTTTTTTCGGCACTGTCAGGGTGGCGGGAGATCATCGCCTGATTCCACTCTTCGATCTCTGCCTCGGAATGGCGGGCTCCGTTCGCCTCGATCCATTGCAGAATGGCGTCGTCCTCATCCAGCCGATTCGCCGCTTCCTCGAAGGCGTCCGGATTGAGTTTCAGGAAGGCGAGCAGATGCTTATCAAAGCCGACCGTCTTGTAGTTGTAACCATGGAGCAGCCCTTGGCGATGCAGCTTCGCCTTATCGATGAGGCGCGGGAGATGCACATAGCCCCCGAGACGGTCGTAGGGACTGCGCGGGAGCAGCTTCTTTCGCATTCAGCCCGGAGGCTCTAAATCGCAGGCAGGGGCGGTAAGAGACCGGGCAAGAGATCCTCATCCCTGCTCGATATTTGCTCCGCACGCTTCGCCGGGGTGGCGGGCAAAAGTTCGGCCTGTTGCAGACCGCTGGTACCAATGATGAGCTGGCCTGTAAACATGCCGCCCTTTTCCACGCTGATCGATTTCGCGGTCACGTTGCCATCGAGAGAGGCATTCCGATGGATGACGACGACAGTGTCTGCCACGACTTCGCCCACCATATGGCCGCGTATTTCGATGCTTTTCACGTGGACGGCACGGAAAAATTGCACGTCGGCTTTGCGTTCCACCAGCACGTGGCTCGCGCTCAGGCGACCAGGAACCTTGCCAGTGAAGTTAATCGTGGCGGTTTCAGCGCAGTGCAGATTGCTCCTTAACTTGCCTTCGATGACGGCAGAGCGGCACATGACATTACTGCTGCTGAGATCGCCTCGAGCGGTCACATGCAGATCACCATGTGTGCGGATGGCCCGGCTAAAACTGGTCGTAACCTTGTAATCCCGTAAATCCAGGTGCGCGCTGCATTTCGGACACGTCGTGGAGGTAGCGGTGGAAGTGATATCTTGCGTGGCTTTGCAATCGAAGCATTCGACCACCGAGCTGCGCTGCTTCCCCCACATGCCTTCGAACTTCTGCAGGAGTGAAGGGGCCTCGACAACGGCCGCGATCGGCGCCGCCATGGCCTCGCGCACGCGCAGCTTAAACTCCGGCTTCGGGGCAGCATCGGGCGCAAACGAAGCGCCGCATTGCCGGCACATCGTGCTTCTGGCTGCAGCATACTCCAGCTGCTTAAAACCGCAGTGTGGGCACTCCACACTGAGTTTTGCAGGCGACGATTTCGACACAGATGCTACCGGAGGAAGCTACGAACGGGAGCCGAAGGCGGCTTTCGGGGCCGCGGCAGATTCGTCGTTGCGGACGACTTCTGGCTTGGCACTGCTGCTACTGGCCGACTTGCCCGCGCCACCACTGGTGACTTCGGATTTGCCGATGAAAGTCGCGCCTTCCTCAATGACGAGGCGAGCTGCCTTCAAATCGCCCTGCAGGGTGCAACGCGATTTCAGTTCGCAACGTTCGCCGACGGTGATGTTCCCCTGAACCTTGCCGAAGACGGTGATGGATTTTGTCTTAATTTCGCCGCGGATATCGGCGTTTTCGCCAATGGTCAGAACGCCATCAGAGTTGATTTCACCTTCGACTTTGCCGTCGATGAGGAGCTCTTTTTGGAATTTGATCGAGCCCTTGATTTCGACATCGCTCGACAGGATGTCTTTTCCGGAATGTTCAGCCATAGTTTTTTGATGATCGGTAAGTGATGGTGAGGTGCGCGGCTCCTCACGACGCGTGGGGCCGCTTGTGTCATCAGTCCCGGCGCTTAAAGAACCTTCTCCGATCGACGACAGGGGCTTTTGCGGGATGAACTTTTTTAACACGCCGCATTATTAAAAGACCACCCACAGATGTCAACGGATTCTGAGGGAAATAGCGATTTTTATGGAGATTCCGGCCCTCCGGTGGTGAACTTCATGCTCTCCAAGCTGGCCGGAATCAATCTCAGCCCGGCACGGTTTATAGCTGCGGTTACGCAGGACCCGAAATTGTCCAACGTTTCGATTCGCGCGCAATTTTCGGATTGCCAATTCGAATAGGTGCTTGAGATTCCGCTTCGATTCCGACCGTGTGTTTCGGCGCTGCGAGATGCCGGACACGCAAGGGAAAATTTCGCACCGCTAGCTCAATTGGCAGAGCAGCTGACTCTTAATCAGCGGGTTGTTGGTTCGATTCCAACGCGGTGCACATTCCCTGGCTGCCTTCCGGATTCCCTTTGTGCGACTGCGGAGCCTTTGCAACTTCGCGTTTCTTCTTACGAAAGCGGCGCTCTTGGCGCGGCTGGTGTGGCTCGACGAAACATTGCGAAATACCAAATCCCCCCAGGTAGGCTCCACAGCAGGTCGTTGGAAACAAGCAGGAGAGAAAGCGCGACCGCAATCTCCTGCACTCCGCTGACGCCGGCACCGCTCAAGCCAATGCCCATGTGCTTAAAATATCCGATTAGCAGAACCTCGCGCAGACCGTGCCCGTTGATCGTGATCGGCAGAAGCATCAGGAAGAGAACGACGGGCACCATCACGATAATCTGGGTGTAAGTGATGTTGATGCCGAGCGAACGAGCGAAAAGATAAACGACCGTGAAGGTGATGAGATGAACTGTGAGGGCGAGCAGAAAAACCATCGCCAGCGCGGGACTCGCGGCCAGATGGGTTTTCGTTGCCGCCAACATGCGCTGCATTCGCCCCAGCCACGAAGTGCGGCGGAGAAAGTAATAAGCAAACCAACTCGCCAATGTGCCGATGAAAGCAAGACCCAAAACAATCGAAGCAACCAGCGGAGCCGTCCAACCGGGGCCTTCATCCGCGAGGATTTTCAGCGGGACGGGTTCGAAGATAAATCCGAGCAGCGCCAACGAAAGGAGCGCGATGAGCGCGGCCAGGCGATCGACGAAGATCGTGGCGACCGCAGAAGCTTTCCGCTCCGGCGCCAGCCGACACAGCTGATAAATTTTTATAACATCGCCGCCCGTACTTCCAGGGAGAATGGAATTGAAAAATTGGCCCCCCCAGGTCAACGCAAAGACGGTGCGGGCCGGCACGGCTAAACCCTGTTGCGCGAGCAAAATTCGCCAGCGCAGGGTCAACCCGGCGATGATAAGGAACGAGATCGCCCAGCCGGCAATGGCCCATCGCAAATCCAGGCGCGCGAGCACCGCGATCAGCTCCGTCCAATTCACCTTTCGCACGACGAATGCGATTAGCCCTAACGAGACGAGTCCGCGGAGCAGGAACTTGAGGTGCGCTTTGGTCAGAAATTGATCCGCTCTTTTTCCACCACGAGGGGCCGGTGCAGGACCTGGGTGTGAATGGCTCCGATGTACTCCCCGAGGATTCCGATAAAGAAAAGCTGCACGGAGGAGAAAAGGAAAAGGCCGATGATGATCGGCGCCAGGCCGATAGGAAAATTGTACCAAAAGATCAGCTTGTAGATCATATAAACGATCGCTACCAGCAGACTCATGAGGGACATGCCGAAGCCCATCATCGTCGCCAAGCGCAAGGGCACCTTGCTGTGGTTCGTGATGCCCAGCATCGCGATGTCATAGAGCGTGTAGAAATTGTTTTTCGTGAAACCGCGCTTGCGCCTCGGCTGAACGAACGGCACCCGTGCCGTCGGCAATCCGATTTCCGAGATCAACCCGCGAAAGTAGGGATATGGATCGTCGAGTTTGCGGCAGTAATCGATAATGGCCCGGTCGTACAAACCAAAGCCGGTAAAGTTTTGGATGATATCAAACTCGGCCAGACGCCGAATCAACCGGTAGTAAGTGCGCCGCAGGAGGAAGAAAAGACGTGTTTCTTCGCTCTCGTTTTTCACGGCCGCCACCGCCTTGGCCCCCTCTTCCCACTTCGCAATCAAGGTGGGAATCAAATCAGGAGGATCCTGGAGATCGGAGGCCATGATGACCGCCGCGTCTCCCCTGGCCTGCAGGAAAGCGTGATAACCCGATCGGATGTGTCCGAAGTTCCTCGCGTTGAGGATGACCTTCACCCGCGCATCTTCGGCGGCCAGTTTGCCGCAAAACATTCGCCGTCCCGTCGGTCGATGCATTGTCGATGATGATAACTTCGAAGTCGTAGGTCGGCAGCTGAGCGAAGACGGCGCACAGCTGCGAGTACAACTCTGCGATGTTTTCCTCCTCGTTATAACAGCCGGTAACGACGCTGATGAGCTTCATGATTGGTCGTTAGGGGGAAAATCGAGACCGCAGGTCATAGCCTGCAATGCTTTAGATGCCGCGAGCGTAGATGGCCTTTTTCAAATCTTCGTCGTATGCGTACGGGCTGTCCACCTGATCGATCATGAGCGGCTTGTCCTCCGTCACGTCATCCAACAGCGTCTGCCCTCGCATCAGCTCGCGGCAGGACATCTGACCCTTCTGCAACGGCACCGCGAGATAAACATCATCCTCATTCAGCGTCTGCCCTTTTTTCTTGGCTCGTTTCGCGTAAACGCCGCGTACGAGCGCGTCCAGATACTGGATTTCCTCCGCCTCGCAACGGCGCTTCATTGTCCCAGGGTTGCCGCACATCCGCTTCGCTTTCCGAAAGGCCTTGAACCACACATCCACTTCGTTCGGTTGTGAACAATATTTCGCCACTGGGATTCCATCGGCGTCGATGTCGATGTGGCGCTCAAATGTGCGCGCGCCTTTCGCGTAAGCGATCGCCATGCTCGTTTCCCAATCTTTGTACTCGTGGGTGGAGAGTCCAATCGTGTTATCAGGGTAGCGATGCCGCAGAAAATCGATCTGGTTCAGTTCCAGATCGTGGTCCTCAGTTGGATAGAGTGAAACGCAATGGTTGAGCGCGAGCGGGATATTGCGGTTGGCAAAAAACGTCACCAGGTCATCCGTGTCTTTCAAAGAGGATCCGCCCGATGAAGCGATCACCGGCTTACGCGTTTTCGCGATGCGCTCGATTAAAAACCAATCGTTCACATCCGAACTGGCGAGTTTAATCAGCGGCAAATTCAATTCCTCGCAGAGATCTACCGAAGCCTCATCGAACGGTGTCGCGCTCGGAATGCAGCCCGCCTGCAAAATTGCATCCACCAAAGTCGCCAAATCTTCCTTCGGAAGACGCGTGTCCATCGTCTTCTTGATGTAGCGAATATCTGTTCGATCCTTGAAATCTTTGTGGATGAAATTGTCCACATCCCGGAACTGCAACTTGATCGTCGCGCGAACGTTATTGAAGCGGACGATTTTCGAAAAATCCGCGATAATTTTTAGCCCGCGCTCGAGCCGACCCCAATGGTTGTTGGCCATTTCCAGGACGAAAAGTTCTTCAAAGAAGTCACGGTGGATCATAAAGGAGAGGACGATTCTATAGCACAATCCGTTCGAGGTCCGAAAACGTTTTCAAGGCGGCGAACGGCCTGCGTCCAGTCCGCTCGGTCACGCGCCCGTAGCCGTAATCTGCCGAAACAAACCGAAAACCGCATCGGCGCGCAGCTTCGGCATCGTCCACGCCATCGCCTACCACCAGCGTTTTCCCTGACACGAGCGCATGCGCTTCTTGCAACGCGCGCGCCCCCGCTGGCTTGGAAGCGTGCGCCGGCCTTTGCGAATCCGGCGATACCACAGCGCGGAAACGACCCAGAATTCCGTTCATTTCCAAGATCGTGCGCGTCGGCGCCGCTCTTTTATTCGTGAGAACAAATAAAACAACTTCGTGCGCGTCCAGTTTCGCAAGCGTGTCGGCTACTCCTGCGAAGAGAAACGACTTTCGACAGCCCTCTTCGTCGTAAAATGCGCGGAACGTTTCTACTACGTTTGCCAGTTCCTCCTCCGCGAGATCCGGCCAAAAGCGCGCCAGCATCACCGGCAAGGGCGGCCCGATGAAATCCCGTATCTGGCCGAGAGTGCGACCCGGGAGACATTGCGCCACCGCCCATTGCAAAGAAGCCTCAATCCCAGGAAGAGAATCGACCAATGTCCCGTCGAGATCGAAGAGGATGGCCTCCACCTTTTCGGCCGCTCATCGCGGCACCGCGTAGGCGACAGTGTCGAAGCCGTTAAATTGGTGGTAGCGCAGCGCCAGCCGATAACCAGGGACCGAGGTCTCGCATCAAAGTCGGCAACGTCCAGAGATGTTCCGGCGCATGATAAACGCAGACCGCAAGTGTCGGTTGATGTTCGGAGATCGTCCGGGCGGCGCCTGCCAGGGCCTGCGGCTCTGCGCCTTCGATATCCAGTTTGATAAACGTGGGCGCAAAATCCGGCAGCACATCGTCAATCGCCACAACTTCCAACTTCGTTTCTCCGTCGGCGGCGAATGCGCTCGCCGGCTCCGCTGCCGGCGGCGAAGGTGAGGACCGCATTTTCGTTCGAAAGCCCGCGAGGAAAGAGATGCACTTCCGCCACGTGATCTTTCACTCGTTACGCTCGTCAGGCGCAGAGCCTCGAAGTTTGCCGGATCAGGTTCAAATGCTGCCACCGCTTCCATCTCCATGCCGTGTTGCAGAAGTGACTGGATCGTATCGCCGGTAAAGGCGCCGCCATCAATCAACCGCCACGGGCGTCTGCGGCGGCGCGAGATCGGTCGGCGCATACTGATGTCTTTGATCAGGTTGCGCAAGCAAGCTCGGGATCAAAGGTCAGCCGCAACGCGATGTGATCGTGATAGATTTGTTGACTGCGCTTCGTCGTCGAACGAGATCGAAGCCAGCCAGAATTTCTGCTGGCACGCGCCAGAGCAGTCGTTTCGATCGGCCTAACCAGAATTGCGTGCTCGTAACCGAAGTGTTCGTGAATTTCGTAGTAGGTAATAATGCGGCTGAAGCCAGCGGCGCGCAGTCGTCTCCAAAATAGGCCGCAAATCGGCTGCGAAATTGAAGACAGCCACCACCACCGGCGTGCCCTCCGCTGCTGACGAAAGCGCGGCCTCGCTCGCGGGCAAATGGCATGGCACACCGCCCACATCCGCGATTTCCGCGGCCCGCGCGTCGAGAAAAAAGCGAACCGTGAAGCCGCGCTGCTGCGCCGTTTCGGCGACGATGCGTCCGGAATTTCCCGCGCCGTAGATGACCAGCTCGCCCGGCTTCGAGCGGCTGTCAACTTCGGCCGCCAGTCGCAAGGAGCCGGCCAGGCGAGCGCGAAGTTCCGCCATTGCTAGTCCTCCACTGCCGGCACAATCATATTCGAAAGGAACTCCTCCCGTTCGAGGAAGGGCGCCATGTCTTCCAATGGGGCGGTGACCATTCGCCCGTCCGCCAGCTTTCTTGAGCTCAACTTTGGCTCGAAACTTTGCGACCGATCCAGCACCACTTCGCAGAGAATCGGGCCGCCATGCGCGAGCGCTTCCGCGATTTGCTCGTGGAAAGTTTTCACCCTCCAGTCGCAGCGCGGGAATGCCGTGCGCATCCGCCAGCTTGAGCATGTCGGGAAACGAGACGCCACTCTCCGGCCCTTCGCCGATCAGTTTTCCGAAGAAATTATTTTGCGTGCTGCGAATGGAGAGATAGCCGCCATTACTCAGCACGAAGAGGACGATCGGCAGTTTGTTGTGCGCGATGGTTTGCAGTTCCTGCACATTCATCATCATGCTGCCGTCGCCGGCCAGACAGACGACCCGCTTTGCCTTCGCGCGCGACCGCCGCGCCGATCGCGGCCGGCAGATCGTAGCCCATGGAAGCGCAGCCGGAATTACTGAAAACACGCTGACCTTTTTTGATCTGGGCGACTTGAAACGGCGTGATGCAGGCCGTGGCGTCGCCGCACACCACCACGTCGTCGTTCGTCAGTTGCTCGAATAATTTCTCAATGAAGAAATAGGCATTAATGCCATCAGCCGTGCTCCGCTGCCGCGGCAGGACGGTCGGATAACGCTCGCGACGCTCGAGGCACCATTTCAGCCAATCGGCAGTGCTGCTGCGGATCGTGCTTCTTTGCTTGCAATTGCCGCTGCAGTTCCTCGAGAAACAGCTTCGCATCACAGCAGAGCGTCTCATCCGCGATGCTGGTCGGCTTACGCAATTCGGCCGGGTCCGCATCGACCTGAATCTTGTAGAGCGTGCCGCGCGAATGATTTCCAATTGTAGCTGATCTGCCGGATGGCCATGCGCGAGCCCACGATGAGGACCAGGTCTGCGTTCTGCACGGTGAAGTTACCAGCGCGCGTGCCGATGGTGCCTTGTCGTCCGCAGTAATACGGGCTGTCGCTCGGCAAAAGATCGGGCAGCCAGGCGGTGGCAATCGGGATGCCTAACGACTTCGCGGTTTCCTCCAGCACGTCCAACGCGCCCGCGATGCGAACCCCGCTGCCGACGAGGAGCACGGGCGCTTGGCCGCTTGAATGCGTTCGACCATCGACTGGCAACGCGCCGGCAAATCCTCCAGCTCGTAGGGCAGGGGATCCTGCTTTTTCATCGTAGCCCACCAGCGCATCGGGATCGATCATGGCCGATTGCACGTCCACTGGAATATCGAGCCAGCACGGACCCGGCCGCCCGCTCGTGGCCAAATGCATCGCTTTCTCGAGCTCGTAGCGAATGGTCTGCGGATCGAGAATTAGCCGCGCGTATTTGGTGATCGGTTTCACCATCGCGATGATGTCCACTTCCTGATCGCCGAGCTGGCGCAATCCGGGAACGTCAAACGACGCCATGCAAGTCTCCCGCTTCGCCTGCCCAGAAATGACGAGCATCGGGGCCGAGTCGGTAAACGCGCCGAAGACTCCGTTCAACGCGTTGATGCCACCAGGTCCGGCGGTCACGTTCACCACTCCCAACTTATTCGCCGTGCGCGCGTAGCCTTCAGCCGCGATCGCGCTGGCCTGCTCGTGGTGATTGCACAGATAACGAAGACGCGGTTCGCGCGCGATCGCGTCATTCAAGTGCATCGCGCCACCGCCGGTGACGAGGAAAATGTGGCGCACCCCTTCATCGGCGAGATGCCGCATGATGTAATCGGCGAGGCGGACGTTTTTTGTTATCGGGTGCGCTCATGAGAACGAATATGCGAAAGCTCTAGCGCACGCGGCGGCGATTATCCACCCAGAGCGATGATTGGATTCGGAAGTTTCAACTTTTCGCGAATGGTCGCGGTGATGTCTTTCTGATGAAGGAGCGTGGCAAGAAGAATGGGCGTAACCCGGTCCGCCACTTCCCGTGGCGCCAGGATTTCAATACCGCGGAGGCGTTTCCCGTGGTTAATCGGATTGCTGTCGATGAAGGCTGCGATTTGCATTTTGCCTAACGAGGTTTCGGCCAACAGTTTCATCGTCAACTGACCGACGCCCCAAACGAGGAGCGATTTTCCTTCGGCGGAGATGGGAGCGAGTTTGTGTTCGATTTCAGCAAGTTGTTCTCGGGACGCCTCGATGTAATCCAGCAGATTTTCGCGGAACGATTGATCGACTTCGTAAGTATTCGCGTCCGCTGCGGCGCTCTGGCGCAGGAACGAAAACGCGGCCGGGTAAGGACAATCGGGAGACGATTCGATGGTTTTCTGTCCGTTGGATTCGACTTTAAAACCGTGGCGGGCGAAGAGATTGCGCAACGCCGAAAGGCTAAAATGATTGATGTGCTCCGTATTGAAATCTTGAAACGGAGCGAGCAGGAACTCACGGTAACGGCTCGCGTCCGGCACCTCGAGGTAGAAACGACCGCCCTCGCGCAGCAGCGGGATTAGATCGCGCAAAGTCGCTTGCAGATCGGCAACGTGTTCGAGGACGTGGGATAATATCACCAGATCGAATTGACCAATGCCGTCTGGCATCTCTCGGATTGATCCTGCGGCTGCGTCCAAATCGTAAAGCCGGCGCGCATTTGCGACGCAGGCTGGCGACGGATCCACGGCCAGCAGATTAAGGTAGCCGAGATGCTTCAACTCGCCGAGCAAGCCGCCATTCGCGCAGCCGATATCGATGATTCGGCTTTCGCGATCCGGGACGATCTCCGCGATGGCCGCCGCGGTCTCCCGCAAACGGCGCGCATCCCACTCCGAGCCGCCACCGCCCGTGGACGTCTCGTTATCCTCATATTTTGAGAACGCCGCGTAATAGCGGTCGTAGTCTTCCTGCTGCGCGGGCGTGTCGGCGTAGGCAAAGCCGCAAACCGGACACCAGACCACATCGAACGCGTCGGGCAGGATGTTGCCTTCTGGCAGGACAAATTTCTGATGATGCAACCGCTCGACCTCTCGGTTGTCGCAAATCGGGCACGCACGAAGGGCGGTCTTGTTCATGATAAAGAAGCAAAATGAGCGGTGCGTCGAATCGCGTCAGGCAAATCGATCCACTCCTCCAACTTTAGCTCTGAGATCACACGTCGGTTGTCGGGGACATAGCGCATGACGGGGCTGTTCGAATCCGGAGTCAGAGCAGTCACAATCTCGGCATTGCTGTCTATCGCGTCGCGCACGGTGGTGGCGAGCTGCGCGATCGTCAGGTCGCCGGCGGAGCCGACATTATACGGACGCATCGCCGTGCCACGAAAGAGGATCGTCCAAAGCCAGATCGTCAAATCGGCTGCATAGAGATAGGAACGGAAGGGCGTGCCATCGCCGCCGATGCGGATCGGTCCGCCGGCGAGCGCGTCGCGAATGAAATTTCCAATCGCGAAATGGGTGTCGAGCGGAAGGAATGGACCCACGAACGCGAAGCAGCGCGCGATTAGCGGCTCGATCCCATACTGTTTGTGAAACGCGGCGCAGAGAAATTCCGCAGCGCGTTTTCCTTCGCCGTAAGCGGAGCCGGTATGAGTGCAATCGGGGCCGCCTTGGAAATCTTCCGGGATGTGAGTCAGCGCGCTTGGCTGCGAGTCCGTAGACAGCACCGGAGCTGGTGAGCAGAAAGCGTTTCGCCCCTGTCGCGACCGCAAACTCCAGCGCTGCGCGCGTCCCGGTCGACTATCGTGTCGAACATTCGCCCTGGCTCGTCCGCATTCAGTTGCGCGCTGGCTTCCGTCGCCGCGTGGATCACGAAATCGAATGCTGCCTCGCAATTTTGCGTGCGCGCATCGTTAACCGTGAAGGTCCGCACATCGCCGCGGATGAATTGGATCGATGGATCTCGCGACAAATGCGGAGCCTTGAGCGCAAACGCTTCCGGGTCGCGACTCAGGACCACCATGCGGGCATTCGAGAGCGAGTGTGCGATTGATATGCGCGAAACTTTCGAGCAACCAACGCCCAAAAAATCCGGTGCCGCCGGTGACAAAAATGCGGCGCCCGCGCAGCGCTTCCCAAAGGGAGCGCGTGTGCGTCAGGATGTGCTCCAGATCTTCCGCCAACGGGTTTGCGTGGGCTGGCTCCGCGGTCACGATTTCTGGCAAAATTTGCCGATGGTCTCGATCACGTAATCAAGCATCGCCTGCGTGAGGCCGGGATAGACGCCGATGAAAATCGATTCGTTCATGATCCGGTCCGCGCCTATCATTTCGCCCACCACGCGGAACGATTCCGGGCGATCCTTTCCGCAGCTGCACAAACGCCGGCTGGCGCAGCAAATTTCCGCCGAAGAGCATGCGGTTGCCGATGAGATGCTCGTCTAGATGGCGCGCAAATTCCGTGCGCGAAAATGGCGCGCTGGGTCGAACCAGCAGCATGAAACCGAACCACGAAGGCGCGCAACGCGGACCGGTCTCCGTTTCCCACTCGAAGCCATCGGACGTCCACGACTTCGCATGCGTCGGCAAATGGAATTCAAAGAATTCCTCCAGGTGCGCGAGGCCGCGGCGCAGGTATTCCCAATTGGCGCGGCGCGCTTCCCCAAACGCGGGCAATTTCTTCAGCTGCGCGCGACCGATGGCGGCCTGGATGTCGAGCGGCTTTAAGTTATAGCCAAGGTGCGAGTAAATGTATTTGTGATCGTAGCCTTCCGGCAGTTCGCCGAGCTGCCAGCCGAAACGTTTGCCGCAGGTGTTGTCCTTCCCGCTCGCGCACCAGCAATCGCGGCCCCAATCACGGAAGCTCTCGACGAGGACCTTGAACTGCATGTTGCGCACCACGTTGACCGCGCCGCCTTCGCCGAGCGTGAGATGATGCGGAGGATAAAACGATTGCGTCGAGAGATCGCCGAAGGTGCCGGTTAATTTGGCGTCCGCCCCGCCGGCCATCGTGTAGGTGGAACCGAGCGCGTCGCAGTTGTCTTCGATCAGCCAGAGTTCGCGTTCGCGGCAAAAGGCGGTGATGCGTTCGAGATCAAACGGATTACCCAGCGTGTGCGCCATCATCACGGCTTTGGTGCGGCCGGGCACGTACGCTTCTTCCAGACGTTCCAGCGTCGCGTTCAGCGTGCGCGGATCGTTGTCGAGGAAGACCGGGACGGCGCCGTTCTGCAGGATGGGCGCTACGGTGGTGGGGAAACCAACCGCGCAGGTGATGACTTCGTCGCCGGGATTCACGCGCCGGTCGCCTAATTTGTGACTCGTTAGGGCAGAAAACGCGACCAGGTTGGCGGAGGAACCGGAATTGACGAGCAAGGAACGCTTGACCCCGAGGAATTTGGCGAGGCTCGCTTCGAATTCCTCGCCTTCCGGGCCGAGGGTGAGCCAAAAATCGAGCGTGGAGGAAACGGCCGCCTCCACTTCTTCCTCGTCAAAAACACGCCCCGCGTAGGGGATGGTCGTTTTGCCGGGAAGGAACGCGACCGTATTTTCGATGCCGGGCCGATTGGCGCGATGGGCTACTCCCGAGAAAGCCTTGGTATTCTTAAGCGCCAGCGTCTTAAAAATTTCAGCCATCTTGGCGGGGCCAACAATCTTGCCGCGCTCCTGAATGCGCGAAACGTGGAGGGTGGCTAAGCGGTCCGTTCTAACGAAGGACGATTTGCGCATCTCGCCCACCTCCAGATCGGCCGTCTCCAGCGGGAGCGCGTTTTCGTAGCCTCGACGCCCGGTGACTTTCAAGAGCGCCACGTCACCCTGCTGATCCGGGCCATCTACAATCAGGGCCGGCCGCGCCTTCGCTGTTGTCGCGTCGGAATGCGGCCAAGCGACATAGACGAGCTTACCAATCAGACTCAAAACAGATCCTCGGCCGCCTCGTCTTCGTCGCCGCGGATGAACGAAGGCATTTGCAAATCGAGCCACGCCTTGCGCTCGGCATCTACAGCGCGCAACTCTGCCTCGGTGTAGAGCGTGAGTTCAGTGCCATCGGCGATCGGCTCGCTCGATTCCACCAACCGCAGGGTATCGCCTTCTTTAATGACCGTGACGCACATGCTCGAAGCTTCCGGCGATTCTTATTCATCTGCAAGACGGTGCGCTGCCCAAGGAAGACCCTTTGCGCGGGCGTCGTCTTCGTAGTGCTGAATCTGCGACCGTGTAAAAGCGCGCAGGTCAGCAGACGTGTCGGCTGAGCGATACCAGTCGACCGTTTTCTCAACCGTCTCGGCGAAATTCCAAACCGGTTGCCACTGCAGAAGGTGGAAGGCGCGTTCAATCGCGAGATTGAGACGGCCGGCTTCGTGCGGAGCGTTCGGATCCGATTGGTCGTGCCAATCGCCGGGCCAATGCTTCAGAATCTCGGCAACCAAAGCAGCCACATCGCGATTGGAACCGAGCGCGGGGCCAAAGTTGAAGGCTGAGCACAAATCGGAAGCGCAGTCAGCATCCGACAGCGCTGCTGCAAGCTGAAGATAACCGCTCAATGGTTCCAAAACATGCTGCCACGGACGCGTCGCAGTCTTGTTCCGCACCGGAACGGGCTGGCCGCGTTGCAAGGCGCGAATGCTATCAGGAACAATTCGATCCGTGGCCCAATCGCCGCCGCCGATGACGTTGCCCGCGCGGGCGCTGGCAACGCGGAGGCGCGGCGATTTGTTCCCGCTGAAAAAAGACGAGCGATACGAAGCGATGGCGATTTCCGCGGCGGCCTTGCTGGAACTGTAGGGATCATGGCCGCCGAGCGGATCATCCTCTCGATAGGCGGAAAGCCATTCGCGATTCTGGTAGCATTTATCCGTCGTGACCATGACGGCGACGCAAGGTGCGTCGAGCCGGCGCAAAGCCTCGAGAACGTTGACCGTCCCCATGACATTGGTCTCGTACGTTTCCCGCGGTTCTTGATACGATTGCCTAACGAGCGGTTGCGCGGCGAGGTGGAAAACGAAGTCGGGTTTGGCTGTTGCGATCGAACGTGCAACCGCCGTCGCATCGCGAATGTCGCTTATTTCGTGTTCGAGGTCCTTGGCCAGGCCCAATTGTTCAAAAAGGCTGGGCGAGGTGAGGGGTGCCAGCGCATAGCCATGCACGCGCGCGCCAAGGTCCAGCAGCCACGCAGCCAGCCACGAGCCCTTGAAACCGGTATGGCCGGAGAGCCAGATGCTCTTGCCTTTGAAAACGTCGTCAAACATGCGCTACCAAACCTTCCACGGGGCGCGCCCTTCATCCCACAAAGTGTTCAGCAGAGTGAACTCCTGGAAGGTATCCATCGGCTGCCAGAAGCCGTCGTGTTTATAAGCGGCGAGCTGCCCTTTGGCCGTGATCGCGCGGAGCGGTTCCTGTTCGAACATGGTGCCGGGATGCGCGGCCAGATAATCGAAAACCTCTCGCGCGCAGACCATGTAGCCGCCGTTGATGTAGCCAATTTCGGTCTGCGGCTTCTCGTTAAAACCGGCGACGGTTGAATCCTTGTTCAAGCTGATTTCGCCGAAGCGCCCCGGCGGATGGACCGCGGTGAGCGTGCAGATTTTACCCAGCGCGCGGTGCTCCGCGATCGAGGCCGGGATATCGATATTCCCCACGCCATCGCCGTAGGTGAGAAGGAAGGTATCGTCGTCTCCGAGATACTTTTCGATGCGATGAATCCGTTCGCCCGTCATCGATTCAGCGCCGGTATCGGCCAGGGTAACCTGCCAATCTTCTTCGGAATGGCGGGTGTGAAATTGCACCGCAGGATTTTCGCCTAACGAGAGCGTGGTGTCGCAGGTATTCCAGAGATAATTCCGGAAGTATTCCTTAATCATCTCGCCTTTATATCCAAGACAAAGCACGAAATCTTTAAAGCCGTGATGCGCGTACGTCTTCATGATGTGCCACAGAATCGGCCGCTCGCCGATGGGCAGCATCGGCTTGGGGCGGAACTCCGTTTCTTCCCGGAGCCGCGTGCCTTTACCGCCGCAGAGGATGACTACTTTCATGAGCGTGCGAGCACCGTTGACCGCGAACACGGCCATGTCCATCGGTGAAAATTGCGAATCGCGGACGGCGCAGGCGAAGTGCGCATTTCTCAGTCGACGTAACGCTGCGCGATCGGCATTCGCCGGCCGAGGCCGAAGGCGCGGCTCGTGACTTTAAGACCGGGCGCCGCCTGGGCTCTTTTGTATTCGTTCAGGTCCACGCGTCGCTGAACCCAGCGCACCGTTTCTTCCGCAAAACCGCGGGCGGAAATGTCGCGCCGCACTCAGATTTTCCTCCACGTAGAGCCGCAGGATTTCATCGAGAATTTCGTAGGGCGGCAGGGTGTCTTGATCGCGTTGATCGGGCTTCAATTCCGCGCTGGGCGGTTTCTCGATGGTAGCCAGCGGGATGATTTCGCGGTCACGATTTATCCAGCGCGCGAGATCGTAAACCATCGTCTTCGGCACGTCGCTGATGACAGCCAACCCGCCCGCCATATCGCCGTAGATGGTGCAATAACCGACGGCCAATTCGCTTTTATTGCCGGTGGTGAGCAGGATGTGGCCGAATTTATTCGAAAGCGCCATCAGGATCATACCGCGCAAGCGCGATTGCATGTTCTCCTCCGTCGCGTCCTCAGGCAAACCGGCGAAGATTTCGGCGAACTGGGCTTTGAAAGCGTGAAAGGCGTCGCCGATGGGAATGCGCAGACATTGGATCCCGAGGTTGCGCGCAAGCGCGAAGGCGTCATCGATGCTTCCGGCCGAAGAATACGGACTGGGCATGGAGACGCCCGTGACATTTTCGGCGCCTAAAGCCTGCACTGCGATCGCCGCCACCACCGCGGAATCGATCCCGCCGCTCAGCCCCAACACGGCCGATTTGAAGCCGCATTTGCGAATGTAATCGCGCACGCCTAACGACAGGGCGTCCAGCAAATCTGCGGGCGATTCGTGCGCCCGCTCTCGCCGCGCCAGAGGACTCGCCTCCGTGTCCACGATCGCGTTCGCTTCGCGGAACCCCGGGAGCTGCGCGATCAACTCGCCGCGGCGATTTACCGCGAAGGAATTGCCGTCAAAAATCAGCTGATCGTTCCCGCCGACCGCGTTGCAATAGAAAATGGCCAAGCCCAATTTGCGCGCGAGAGCGGCCACCATCTCCTCACGCACGGCTGGTTTACCGAGACTAAATGGAGAGGCGCTCAGGTTCACGATGAATTCAGCGCCCTGGGTTGCGAGCTGTTGCGCTGGTTCGCCTTCGTAGAAGGCGCGCGGAAGGTAGCGCTCGGTCCAGATATCCTCGCAAATCGTCACCCCGACGCGGCGTCCTTTCACCAAGAGCGGCGCCACCGCGCGCGCCGGCTCAAAGTAGCGGTCTTCGTCAAAAACGTCGTAGGTCGGCAGAAGCGATTTCTGCATTTTCTGCAAGGGCGCGTCGTGCGTGATCAAGGCCGCAGCGTTATGGAATGGCTTGCCGCGCCCCGTATTCTGTTCCACGTAGCCGACGAGAAGAGCGGCGCGCGCCGAGACCACCGCTTGCAGGCGATCGAGCATCTCCACGTTCTGCGGGACGAAGCGCGATTTGAAGACGAGATCTTGCGGCGGATAGCCCGCAATCGCCAATTCCGGCGTAATCACGAGATCCGCGCCGGCGTCGGCCAACTCCCGATAGGCCGCGACGATTTTCTCGAAGTTTCCGCTCAAATCGCCCACCGTCGGGATTGATCTGAGCAAAGCCAATCTTCATGCCGTGCACGCAGGGTATGTGCAACCCTACTCGCGGCAACGGCTTTTCTGTCGGCTATTTGCGTCCCGCCCGATCGTCACTCGCGCTCCGCTTGTAGCCTGCATTCAAAGCCTCGTCGGCCCCGGTGACGAAGACTTTCCCCCATTCCAGAAGAACGGCGGCGCAGAAGCCAAGCAGCGCGCAGATGAGGACTTTCTGGATAAAGGTGGCACGCATGAGCGGTTCCTATTGAGCAGTTGCGGTGCCAGTCGCCGGATTTGATTACGAGCGTCGCCAGCGGAACGCGTCCGGGAGCGCGCGCGATTTCACCCGCGTGGCTTTTGCGAATTGCGATACTGCACGTCAAACGCTCGCAGAGTGGCCTCGACCGAACTGCCCAAGCCCGCGATGCCATCCTCCAGAGTGCTGCCCAATAAGGCAATCCACGTCCGACCGCGCCGCATTAACCGCGGGCGCCGTAATGCGCTCGGGCTCCGCGGGTGCTGCGCAAAGTAGCCCTCCATTTCGGCCTCGGCTTTGGCGATCTCTTCGGCTTCGCGGCGGGCGTTGTCGTTCGCTTTCATTGCTGAGGGATGACCACGTTATAGGAACGCTCGCCGGTCCATCGTTGGATTGCCTCAAAGGCGAAATATTTTTTTAACCCGGGGCCCGGTCAGCCAGGCGAGTGGAGATCGACGGCCAATGGGTGCCGATCGAAAAATCTCTCAGAGACGTTTTCTATCTCGGGCTCTCGCACGGCACGTCGGACGAGGCGATGAAGCTCGTCGCGAAAGACAATCCGCCGAGTCGTTAGACCGCTTCCAGCACCAGGGTGGTCGGCATTTTCGGCCCTGTTGTTGCCTCTCCCCCGAAGCGCGCCTCGTTACTCGAGAGACGGATCTGCCAGACACGATCGCTGGGAGGCGCCAAATCTGCATGCTCCGCGCCGATCGATCCCCCGCTTAGATTGCTCAGGACCAGGCATTGCCCTGCGCCGGAGCCGACGCAATACCCCACGGCGCCATCAGTCAGCGCGACCGCCCGCACCGGCTGGCCACGCTGCGATCGCCACGCGGGATGCGCCTGCCGCAGCGCCAAGCATTCGCGGTAAAGCAAATGCACTCCCGCATGCTCAGGCTGTTCCAGTTCTGCCCAGCGCAATTTGGAATTCCTAAATGTGCCGGCTGCCTGCGGATCGGGAATGGTCTCCCGCATCGCGGGATCCCGGAAGGCTGCAAATTTCTGGAACTCGCGGCGCCGACCCTCCGTCACGAGGCGACCGAGCTCGGGATTGTGATCGGTGAAAAATTGGAACGGCGTGGAAGCCGACCATTCCTGCCCTTGGAAAATCAGCGGCATCTGCGGGATGAGACAAAGCAAAGCCGAGACCGCTCGATAGGCCGCAGGCGAGATGAGATGGCCGAGGCGTTCGCCCAGCGCGCGGTTGCCGACTTGATCGTGATTCGAAATGCAGAAGACGAACTGCTCCGGCGAAAGGCCCGCGGAATCTCCTCCGCGCGGCTCGCCCGTGCTGCGCTGTTTTTGCCCGCGGAAGAGCCAGCCATGCGTGAGCGTTTCCGCCAGTTCCTGCGGCGTGCCGTTGAAATTCTCGTAGTAGCCTTCGCGTTCGCCCGTCAGCGCCACATGGATGACGTGATGGAAATCGTCCGACCAAACGCCATCCAATCCGAAACCACCAGCTTCCGGCGAACGCAGCAGCTCCGGTTCATTCCGTTCGTCCTCGGCCAGGACGAAACCGCCTAACGAATGCACTTCCGCTGCGATCTCCGCCAGAAGATGTCGCGCGGATTTGTCGGCTATTTCGTGCGTGGCATCGAGACGGAAGCCATCGATGTGGAATTCGCGGCGCCAATACGGAGCATTTTCGAGGAAGAACGCGCGCACTGCGGGAGCGGCATAGTTCAGCGCCGCCCCCCAGGGAGTCTGCGCCTCGGGCTCGAAATAATCCCCGTGATAAACGCTGACGTAATTTCCGTCCGGGCCGAAGTGGTTGTAAACGACATCCAAAATCACCGCCAGACCGCGCGCATGCGCTGCCTCCACGAGGGCGCGCATATCGTCCGGATGGCCGTAGCAACGCGCCGGCGCGTAGAGCATCACGCCGTCGTAACCCCAGTTTCGCTCTCCCGGAAAATCCGCCACCGGCATTAGTTCGAGCGCATTTACCCCTAACGAGACCAGATGATCGAGCCGCTCGATCGCGCTCCGGAAAGTGCCTCCGGGTGTGAATGTCCCTAGGTGAACTTCGTAAATCACCAACTCGGAAAATGGCGGCGCGCTCCAATTTTCATCGCGCCATTTGTAGGCAGCCGGATCGATCACCATCGAAGCGCCGTGCACGCCATGAGGTTGCCAGCGCGACGCAGGATCGGGCCAGCCCTGACTATCGCCGAAACGATATTGATAAAGATCGCCGGCTCGCCCCGCGGCATCGAGCGCGCTGAAATAGCCGTCACCGTTGGCCTGGAGCGGAACAGCGCGCAGCGTGTGACCCTTTGCATCCAGAATCAGCACATCGGCGCGATCATGTTTGCACCAAGTCCGATAATGCACGCCTTCGTCGGTTAATTCCGCGCCTTGCGATCGTCTCGTGGGAGTTTTCATCGACATTATTCGCAGCCAGCCTACCCGGCGCGTCTCTTCAAGTCCAAGGCGGGGCGAATTCCGCTCTGCTTTCCCCATTGGTCAGAGCGCATTCACCGTGGTTAAATGCACTCCGACACGGGCCTATAGCTCAGCGGTTAGAGCAGGGGACTCATAATCCCTTGGTCCCAGGTTCGAATCCTGGTGGGCCCAATTTTTCGTCGAGCGATCTCTCTTTTTGCCGGCGCGATTGAATCCCGCGGCGCATCCGCGACCATAGTCGACGTGCTCGCTCATTATCTGCGCTTCTTTCGTTGGCAGGTGATGCGCTACGCCGCGCGGCATCGGTTGCTCGCGCTTCTGAACATTCTCAGCGTCGCCCTCGGTGTGGCGGTTTATCTCGCGATTCAAATCGCCAACCACAGTGCGAATCGCGCTTTTGCGGCCACGATCGATGTCGTGGCGGGGAAGGCCGAACTGCAAATCACGGGGTCTGGCGGCGGCCTGTCGGATGAAGTATTTCCCGCAGTGGCGCGACATCCGGGGATCGCGGCGGCGACGCCGGTGGTGCGCGGGGTTGTGACCTTGCCGGATTTGCCGGGCGAGTATCTGCAGATCCTCGGGCTCGATATTTTCACCAACGAATCGTTTCGCACCTTCGAGTTGAACGATTTCGCGGCCGGGCAATTCGATGTGCAACGCTGGCTGGCGGGACCGAACACGATCGGGGTGGCGGAGGAATTCGCGCGCCGGCACAGCCTGAAACCGGGCGACACGCTTCGCGCGCAGGTCGACGGCGCGGATCGTTCGCTCGTAGTTGGTTTCCTTTTGCGCGCGAGTGGACCGGCTGCACTGGAGGAGCATTTCGCGGCGATGGATATTGGCTGGGCGCAAGAGCTTCTCGGTCGGCGCGGAAAGCTGAGCGCGATCCAATTGCAGCTCACGGATCCGCGCCAGATCGAAGCGGTGACAACGAGCTTGCGCGCGCTTGTTCCGCCGGACGCCACCATCGCCACGCCCGCGCAACGCGGCGCGCAGGTGGCGAATATGCTCGGCGGGTTCCAGCTCAATCTCACCGCGATGAGCCTGGTCTCGCTCCTCGTCGGAATGTTTCTCATCTACAACACCGTCTCGGCTTCGGTCGTGCGACGGCGGAATGAGATCGGCATCCTCCGTTCGTTAGGCGTGACGCGGAATGAAATTCGCGCGCTCTTCCTCGGTGAAGCGCTGGCGCTGGGAGCGGGCGGGGTGCTGGTGGGTCTGCTGGGCGGCGTGCTTCTCGCGCGCATGCTCGTGGGCCCGGTTTCGCAGACGATTTCGTCGCTCTACGTTTTGCTGAGCGTGAGGGAGGTGGTGGTGACCCCGTGGATGCTGGGATCGGCCGCGATCTTGGGGCTCGTTTCCGTGGTCCTCGCCGCGTGGTTGCCGGCAGCGGCGGCGGCGAAAATGGATCCGGTCCGCGCCTTGCACGCGGGATCGATTATCGAACAATCGAAGCACCTCTCGCCCGCGTGGTTTTGGTCTGGCTTGCTTTCGATTTGTCTCGCGGTCGCGTTTTCGCTCCTCGCGTTGACGACTGGTCCGCCTTGGCTTGGCTTTGGTGCGGCGTTCTTTGTTCTCACTGGTTTTTCGTTTCTCGTTCCGCGCGTCACGCTGGTCTTTAGCGCGGTGGCGGGTCGTGGTGCTGCGCGGACCGGTGGAAGCGCGGCTGGCCGCGGCCAACGTTTCCCGCGCGTTGGTGCGGAATGCGGTCACGATCGCGGCGCTGGCGGCCGCGGTGGCGATGGCGATCGGCGTGAGCGTGATGGTTTTTTCGTTCCGCCGCACGGTGGAATCGTGGATCGATCAGACGCTCGTCGCCGATCTTTTCATCGCGCCGGCTTCGAATGAAATCGTGGGGCCGTCGTCGTTTATTCCGCCGGCGGCGATTGAATTTTTTCGCCGGCACGCGGCGGTGGCCGAGATCGATACTTTTCGCGATATCGCGTTTGCCGATGGGGCGCAAGAACGTGGCCGTGGCGGTGATCCGCGGCACGGAGCGGCGGCGGCTGCGGTTTCTGCGCGGCGATGAAACGGAGATCTTGCGCCGTTTTGCGAATGAGGAAGGCGTGCTCGTTTCGGAAAGTTTCGCCCGCCGCAACAGCGTGCGCGCTGGGGAGGCGATCGAGTTGACGACGCCGGAAGGCCCGCGCGCGTTTCCTGTGCTGGGAGTTTTTTACGATTACACGCGCGACCAGGGAGTGGTCTTCATGAATGAGAAAACGTTCGTGCGTCTTTGGAAAGACGATCGCGTGAACAGCGTGGCCGTTTATCTGCGTGCCGGGTGCTAGTGCGGAGTCGTTAACCAGCGAGTTTCGCGCGCAATTCAGCCGCACCGGGCAGTTCATGATCTTGTCGAACGGCGATTTGCGGAAACGTGTTTTCGAAATTTTCGATCAGACATTTGCCGTCACTTATGTGTTGCGGACGATTGCGGTGTTGGTCGCGATTGTGGGCATCGCGCTCACGCTCACGACGCTGATCGCGGAGCGCTCGCGCGAGTTGGGTCTGCTGCGCGCGATCGGCGGGAGTGTGGCGCAACTGCGCAAACTGCTGCTGTGGGAATCGGCCATGATTGGATTCTTGGCGGCGGCGGTCGGGCTGGTTTCCGGCGTGGCTCTGTCGCTGGTGCTGACGGGCGTGATCAATCGCGCGTTCTTCGGCTGGACGATCCAGCTCGCGTTTCCCTGGAGGACGCTGGCGACTAACGCCGCTGTGGATTGTGGCGGCGGCGTTGCTCGCCGGGGTATTGCCGGCGTGGCGGGCGGGCCGGCTCGTCATCGCGGAGGCGTTGCGTGAAGAATAGATTTCTTCTCCTGCTTTTCGCGGTCGGCTGCGTGGCGGCGGATTGGAGAATCGCGGAGCCCGGCTGGCGTTACGAGTTTCCGCGCGATCATCACGCGCATCGCGAATTCAAAACGGAGTGGTGGTATTTTACCGGCAACCTCGCGGACGCTTCCGGCCGGCGATTTGGCTATCAACTCACGTTCTTTCGACAGGGAATCATTCCGCCGGCGCAGCGCGTGCCGGAGCGGTCGCGCTTTGTGGTGGACGATCTGAAGTTCGCGCATTTCACGATCACCGATGTGGCGGGACGGAAGTTTCACTTCGAACAAAAGACCAGTCGCGGCGCGTTCGGCGAGGCGGGATTTGATGACGGCGAACGGCTCGCCTGGCTGGATTCATGGGAGCTGAAAATGGATGATGCGGGAGCGTTTCGTCTGCGCGCGGAGGGGAAGGAAATGGCGCTCGATCTGCGACTGGTTTCGCGCAAGCCGCCAGTGATTCATGGCGCGGATGGCATCAGCCAAAAAGCCGCGGGCGAGGGGCACGCGTCGCATTATTATTCGCTTACGCGTTTGGCGACGGAAGGCGTCAGTGCGCGTGGGCGGCGAGAGTTTTCAAGACGACGGGCGAGAGCTGGTTCGATCACGAATGGGCGACCAATCAGCTCGCGCCAGGAGCAGGTCGGCTGGGATTGGCTTTCCGTGCATTTGGATGACGGCACGGAGTTGATGCTCTATCGGATGCGGCTGGCCGATGGTGCGACTGATCCGACTTCGAGCGGCACATTTGTGGAGGCCGGCGGGGCGCTCGCGGCATCTGCGGAACGAAGATTTCCAGATGACGCCAGCGCGTTTCTGGCGGAGCGAGAAATCGCCGGCGAAATATCCGATCGGCTGGCGGGTGGCGTTGCCGAGTTTGGCGTTGCAGTTCGAGGTGCGAGCGGTGCTGGAAAATCAGGAACTCGCGCTCTCGCCGCTCGCTTACTGGGA
Organism: uncultured Verrucomicrobiae bacterium; assembly: GCA_963762685.1. Classification (GTDB taxonomy): domain Bacteria; phylum Verrucomicrobiota; class Verrucomicrobiia; order Chthoniobacterales; family UBA10450; genus JACCTI01. Next base: position 46,168 of record CAVXLV010000006.1, read on the forward strand.
GGGCGCGGTAGAAATAAGCGGCACGCGCGACGGGAAAGCCGATCAGCGGCCGTGGCTACCTGGAATTAACCGGCTACGCCGGTCCGCTGCGAGAATTGCAGCGCTAGCGAAATTACTGCTGCGTGTGACGCGCGTATTGCACTTCCGCGCCCTTCGGCAGGAGGCGTTTGCGTCCGCGTTGCCGACGCCGCGCGAGGCAGGCCCGTCCGCCCTTGGTGCTCATCCGCGCACGAAAACCGTGCTGATTTTTCCGGGTGCGTTTCGAGCGTTGTAAGGTGCGTTTCATAGGACAAAAGCCGCCATGGGGCGGGCGAAGAGCGGCTACATTAGGGACGGGTCCGGAGGTTGTCAACCATCCTGCCCGCCGCCGTGCGCAAGAAGCTTCCATTGCCAGCGTCCGCCCTTTATGGAATAACCCAAGCCAGATGAGCGACGTCGTAATCGAGCCAGCCACCTTCGAAGACCTGGATGAGCTGTCTGGATTGCTGGGCGAGCTTTTCAGCGAGGAAAGCGATTTCTGTCCGGACAAGGCGAAACAACTGCGCGGCCTCCGCCTCATTTTCGAGCAGCCTAATCGCGGCCGCGTCTTCGTTCTCCGGCAGGACCGGACCATCGTGGGCATGATCAATCTGCTCTTCACCATCAGCACCGCGGAGGGCGGGTTCGTGATGGTGCTGGAGGATCTCGTGATTCACAAAGCGTTTCAGGGCAAAGGCTACGGTTCGATGTTGCTGGATTACGCGATCGAGTTCGCGAAGCAGAAAAATTTCCTCCGCATCACACTTTTAACCGACCGGCCGGAGCTGCGTTCGCAGGCTTTCTTCAAGAAGCACGGCTTCTACGAATCGTCCATGATGCCGATGCGGCTCCTGATTTCGCCGCACGACAGCAAACCCGAAATCACGCTCTAGCGCTCTCCGCAGTGGAATGCCGGTGGCGGAACCGGTCCATGCAGCCGACCATGTAGCACACATGCAAAGCGGCTCGATACGTCTGTTCAAAGCTTGGGGGATCGAAGTGTTTCTGCACTTCTCCTGGTTCATCATTGCCGCCTATCAGCTGACCACGCGGCGGCACGGTTACACCTCGCCGGTTTTTGCGGTGTACGAATACCTCGCGCTGTTCGCGATCGTGCTGATGCATGAGTTCGGCCATGCTTTGGCCTGTCGGCAGACCGGCGGAATCGCGAACCGCATCATGCTCTGGCCCTTGGGTGGAATCGCCTTCGTGCAACCGCCACAGCGAGCTGGCGCGCAACTCTGGGCCATCGCGGCCGGACCGCTCGTAAACGTGGTTCTGCTGCCGATTTTTTTCATCGCACAGATCGTGGGGACGCAGCTGGGTCTGCAATTCCGCGCGCCGGATGGCTACCGACTGCTCCACATGGTGGCGTTGATCAATTTATCGCTGCTGGTTTTCAATCTTCTCCCGATCTATCCGCTCGATGGCGGGCAGATCTTGCGCTCGTTGCTCTGGTTTCCGTTCGGGCCAATTCGGAGCCTGCAGGTCGCAAGCGCGATCGGAATAGTCGGCAGCGCGCTGGCCGGCGTGGCGGCGGTCCTCTACTTCCAATCGATCTGGATCGGCATCATGGCGTTCTTCCTGATCAGCCAGGCGGTGGCAGGATGGAGGCACGCGCAAGCCATGGCCGCGGCCGAACGCGAAGCGCGCATGGCGTCCCCAGTCCGGCTTGAACCGGCTGGGGCGGAGCCGCGCCCTCCGATGCTCTAGCCGCGTGGTCGCGCGTCGGCGCCCCACTTATCGATCTGCTCGATCAGGCGTTTTTTGAACTCAGCGCGGAAGCTGATTTCGTCCACCGCCTTTGCGATCGGCTTGGCCGCGGAGGGCGGGAGGGATGTTTTCCCGTAGGCCTGCAACTCTGCGATACGCGCTGGATCGGAGAAGAAGTTGAACAGGCTGGGCGCGTAACTGTTCACGCTCAGCGCGTCGGCTTTTGCGAGCAGTTCCTTCATGTGCGCCTGCGCAAATTTCCACGCCAAATCGGGTTGCCCGCTGTCTCGCGCTACTGCGGGAACCACGAAAACCGCGCGGCTGGTCGGCAGTTCGTCCGTAAGCGCGAGCCCGAGAGCCCGCTCCGCTAGTTTCGGATCGGTCGCGGAAGTGAGCGCAGAGTAATAGTCCTGCTTCTCCTCCAGACTGCCCGCTTTTTGAGCGAGCTGGTGGAGTTGGTTCCAGGTCTTCTCGTCCGCCGAGCGACCCACGATTTGTAGAATGGGGCCGCGCAGATCCGGGTGGAGCGTTTCGCTTTTGGAGACGGAGCGGTCGAATCGCTCCCGCGCTCCCGCGATAATTTCTTCATCGCCCAAACTCCCCAGTCCGCTCAGCACACTCGTGCGCAAAGCCGCGGCACGGGGCGACTCGCCTTGCTTCGGCTCCCAACCAAGTTCGTCGAAGGTCGGACGAAGAACCGATAGCGCATATTTCTTAAAGGCCGCGGCTTGCGCTTCGTTCGCCAGCAACCCGCCGATGTGCGCGAATGCCGTCATCACCTGTTCGCGTTCCGCGAGTTCAGTCTTGCTGGGAAGCTTCTCCACCAGCTCGAGATAATGCGTGAGCGGTTCTCGGCCCGCCTGCACCAAAGCCCATGCGTCCCCGAGAAGATTGACGCGATCCGGCACGCTCAGGCGCGGCAGTTCGGCAAGGAGCAATTTCCACGATGCTTCATCGTATTGGACCCGGTAATTGCCGGCGCCCTCGGCATTGAACTTGACTGCTCGATCTGCGGGCACATCGGCGATTTCCGCGGTCTCTTCCTCCATTAACTGGCTGATTGCTTCGGAGGAACCGGCGGCCAGGTAGGTGAGGGGAATCTTCCAAAGCAATGCGGGCGCGTCTGGGAAGTTTATCGTGAACCGCTCCTGCTTGAGTTTGATTTTTCCGCCGGCTTCGCGCGAAACCATCACGATGGGGAAGCCGGGCTGCTGCGTCCAATTGGTGGCGATTTCTGCCACCGGTTTTCCGGACGCCTCCCCGAGCGCGTTCCACAGGTCAGTCGTGGTAGTGTTCGAAAACTTGTGCCGCGCAATGTATTTGCGGATGCCTTCGCGGAATTTTTCTTCGCCCAGAAAGCTCTCCAGCATGCGAATGAAGGACTGGCCTTTTTTGTAAGTGATTTCGTCGAAGGCGCTGTTTGCTTCTGCCTCGGTGGCGACGGGTTGCTGAATGGGATGGGTCGTCGAACGCGCGTCGCTTTCCATCGCCGTTTCTTTCGGAATACCCGCGCGCCGGGTGGGATCGCGTGGCACATCGCGCTCCAGCCAGACTTCCCAATCGGGATTGAAATGCGCGGTGCACTTGCTCCCCATCCAGGAGGCGAAACCTTCGTTCAGCCAAAGATTATCCCACCACGCCATCGTGACGAGATTGCCGAACCATTGGTGCGCGATCTCATGCGCCACGACCGAGTAGATGCCCTGCTTCGTCTTCGCCGAGGATTGCTTCGGATCATAAAGGAGACGCGATTCGAAATAAGTAATGCCGCCCCAGTTTTCCATCGCGCCACCGAAGCCGCCGGGGACCGCGATCTCGTCCAGTTTCGGGAGCGGATACGGTGTGCCGAAATATTCGTTATAATATTCCGTCACCTGCGCGGAACTATCGAGCGCGTAACGCCCTTTCTCCGCTTTCCCGCGCGTGGCCAGGACGCGGTGAGTGACGCCTCCGCTCTTCTTTTCGATCGCATCCAGCTCGCCGACGCAGAGCACATTTAGATAGCTCGACATGGAAGGCGTCATCGCGAAAAGCACTTCTTTCCCGCCGGAAGTTTTCGCTTCCCGCTCAATCGGCATGTTGGAAACTGCGACCATGTTTTCCGGGATCACCGCGCTGATCTGAAAGCGCGCGCGAAAAATCGGCTCGTCCCAGCAAGGAAACATCCGTCGCGCATCCGTGGCCTCGAATTGCGTACCCAGCATGACCTTCTTCCCGCCGTCCGCGTCCTGGTATGGCGCGCGATAAAGTCCCTGACCTTGCTGGTTAATTTTGCCGGAGAAAACCAGAGACAACTTGTGCGTGCCCGGAGTCAGCTCCGCTGGGAACGAGATCGTGAGAGTCTGTTCTTTCGGATCGAGCTTGATCGCGGATTTCGGGACTGCTTTGTCGTCGAGCGCGGCGCTGGCGATTTCGATTTCAAGTGCGTTTAGCACCAGCTCGCGCACGCTTTTTTGCACGTCCAGTTTGATGGTCTCCGAACCCGAGAAGGTGAACTTCTTGAAGTCCGGCGTAATGCGGATCGCATACTCCTGCGGCACGACCTGCTTCGGAAGTTTCCCGGGCGTGCTGGCAAAATCGAAAGGCTCTTCTGCATGCATGATGCCGACGAAGCTAATGGAGAGTGCGGCGAAAAACAGCGGCAGGCGGAAACGCATGCGTCGAATGAACAGCGCCACTCCACACTTTGCACATCGGAAATGCGGCGGTTCGGCGCGACCGCGCGCGCAGCCCTTGTTATTCTACGACGAGCAGGAGGACGAGCTGGCCATCCCCGATTTGCGGCCCTTTGATCACGAGCGGGCTGCGTTTGCTGAGCTTCGCTTCCGTCTCCAGCAGCATCTTTTTCTCCTGAAAAAGTTGCAGCTTCAGAACGTAGGAAGCGGGATCGCCAGCGGCCTTCGAATCAACGTGCAGAGAAAAGTATTTGCTCGTAGCCAGCCAATCTTCGTCCCCGGTCCGGATGGTCTTGCGCGACTGGCCGATGACCTGGAATTGGTTGTAACCGAACAAACTTTTCAGCGTGCCTTCCAGCCGACTCAACTCCGCAGGAATAGGTGTCGGCTGCGGAACATTGTTCGCCATCACCAGACCGCTCCACACCGTCTCGGCCATCGCGCTCGAAGCGAAACCGAGAGCGCAAAACAGAGCGAGGAGAACGGAGAGAGGGCGCGGCATGGTGATCGAATTATTTCGCGGCGTATTCAGAAGGAAGCGATTGCAAACCCTCCACCCAGACCACGGTCACTTTGTCTTCCTTCGCTTCAAAGATGGAAATCGTTGCGTCTGGATTCACCTCGGGGCCAATGCGGGCATTCACGATCCTGGTCAGGTAGGCAGATTGACCGCCGCTGTCCGTATCCCGGAGAACCACGAACGTGCAGACGAGAAAAATGGCGAGCGAAGCGGCGCCCGTCCACGCAAGCCGTCCGATCGACCACCAGGTCTCGCGAACTTTCGACTCCGTTTTCACTGGTTTTACGGCCCGGGATTCGCTCTCGATTTCCTTCATCAATTGATGCTGGAAAAATTCCTGATTCGACATCGCGCGGACGCCGATTTTCTCGCGCAGGAGATTACCCAGCTTGAGCGCATTTTCCTTATCGGCCTCGGCCGCAGCGAGATCAGGCAAGGCGGATTTAAACTCCGCCAGCTCATCGCCGGACAACTGTCCATCCACCCAGGCGGTCCACTTTTCTTCAAACGTTTTCATAAACATCCCTCAAGAGATTTTGCAGTTTCTTGCGCGCGTAAAACAGGCGCGACATGACGGTGCCAATCGAGCAGCCGAGCGATTCAGCGATCTCGTGATATTGCATGTCTTCCAGCTCCTTCATCACGATGACAGCACGATGATCGGGCGATAGTTGCTCGATCGCGGCGTCGATGCGCGTCCGGATTTCCTGGTCTTGCATCCGCTCGTGCGGCAGCGCATGCGCTTTCGGAGACGTGCGTGAAGCAGGATCAATTTCTTTCAACTGGATCGCATCGTCGAATTCGGCGCCGGTGCCTTTGACCTGCTTTTTTCGCAGCCAATCGATCGTCACATTCATTACGATGCGATAGACCCAAGTGTAGAAAGACGACTGACCGCGAAAGCGACCGATCGATTTCCACGCCTTTAGGAAACTATCCTGGGCTAAATCCCAGGCGTCCTGTTCGCTGTGCACCATGTTGTAAATCATACCGAATACTCGCGTCCGGTAACGACCGACCAACTGGTCGAATGCCGCGGTATCACCCGCCTGACATTTCTCCACCAGTTCCGCGTCCGATATTTCGGCCGGGGCGGGAGTCGCTTCCGTATGCATGAGTTATGACGAGCGAGCGGCGGAATTCATTCAACGGCTGGCCTCTAAAGGCTGCCGAAGCGTCGCAGCCACTCTCCGCGGTATTCACCCATGAGGGTGATAATGCCGTCGCGCACCTGAAAAAGGCGCTGTTCCAACACGGAATGTTCGCGGGATGTCACGAGACGTTCGGAGAGCATTTGCCGGCCGGCTTCCATCGAAACAGTGATGGCTTTAAGCGCCCGCTTGAGATACGCGATCGTCATACCGATTTCATCGACGTCATCGTCGCTCAAAGCAGCAGCGAGCTTTGCACTCGCGAGCGCGGAGTGCGTGGCCAGCTTCACGGCCGAAGGTTCGTTCTGTAGCGAAGTATTTTGGTCGAAAAGCCGGTCAATGCGGACCGTCAACGCAAACGCGGCGCGGTAGAGGCTGTGATCCTCGAAGCCGTTTATCGCGCCCTCTTCATCATCCTCGTCTTCATCCTCCTCCGCGGGCTTGTCAGGATCGGGGAGAACGGCTTCATCGGCCATCATCTCATCCAGGTCAAGGGTCCATTCCTCGCCGTTCAAAAGCTGGGTCCAGCCCATCTCACGCGCGATGATCTGATCGCGCTCCGGGTGATCGAGATACCGCTCGAGCAACTCCATGTATTTCTCGGTCTTGTGATCCTGTTGCTGGAGAAAACGTTCCCACTCGTACTCATCCCAAGCACGGTTCGGCTCGTGATCGTAGCCCGGCATGAGTTTCTTTTAAGGCAGCTTCGCGGGGGGCGCAAAAACAGTTTTCCGTCAGATCGGCGCGCCGCACGCAGCCGCCATCCCGAGCCGCAATGGCGGTCGGGGGATCCCGCCGGCGCGGTCATGCGTTCTACAAATCAAAGATGGCCAGTCGAAGAGCGGCGTTCTGCGAAGATCTTCGCCCTGCTACACAAGCTCAGGATGACGGCAACGGAGGCTGCTCGACGAGAAGTGACGCGTTCGTCTCCCGCGTCACCTGCAACCGTAACTGCCCACAAGCGGCATCAATGTCGTGGCCTTTTTCCAGCCGCAAGGTGGAGACGATGCCGTGATCGCGCAGGATGGAATGGAAACGCTGCTGACGCGTGCGCGAGGGGCGTTTCCACGGCAGACCTTCCACGGTGTTGTAAGGAATGAGGTTCACCTTGGCGGAGAGACGGCGCGCATGTTTTGCCAGTTCATGCGCTTGCTCGTCGGTATCGTTCACCTCCGCGATGAGAATGTATTCGAAGAGCATCCGGCGTTTCCGGGCCACGTAGTAATCGCAAGCCTCCAGCAACACTGGCAACGGATACTTCCGGTTCACCGGCATGATCTGGCTGCGCACCTCATCGGTCGCGCCATGCAGCGAAAGCGCGAGCCGGAACTGGGTTGTCTCCGCCGCGAGTTCCCGAATTTGCGGCGCGAGCCCGCTGGTGGAAACGGAGATGTGGCGCGCGCCGATTTCGAGACCCCAAGGCGCATTGATGATGCGAATGGCGCGGAGCAAGTTTTGCAAATTCGCCAGCGGCTCGCCCATCCCCATGAAGACCACATTATCGATGCGGTCGCCGGTGTATTCCTCGACCGCGAGGAGTTGGGCAACGATTTCGCCCGCATCGAGATTGCGCGTCCAACCATCGAGGCCGCTTGCGCAAAATTTGCAGCCGTAGGCGCAGCCGACCTGGCTGGAGACGCAGATCGTCCGACGCTCCGAACGTTCGCCGGAAAGTCCCACGGACGCGGGAATGAGGACGGACTCGATCAAATTCCCATCGCGCAGGCGGAAGAGAAATTTCTGCGTCGTGTCCCTCGATCCGAGGACACGCACCACTTCCAGTTTGGTGTAATCCCACGCCTCCGCCAGCTGCTCACGTAGAGCTTGCGGCACATCGGTCATCTCTTCGATGCGGGCGACGCGTTTTTTGTAAAGCCATTCGACGATTTGCTTCGCGCGATACGGCCGATGCCCGTCCGCGGCCAGCCGCGCGGCCAGGTCCTCGAGGACGATGGAATGGATGGTGGGTTTGAGGGGAATGGCCACGCGCGACGTTACCACAACCAGCGCCGCGCGAATATTTGCTTCGACAATTCGGCCGCAGGGTATTGTTTGCAGCCGCCCGATGAAATCGCACGAAATCTTCAAAAACATGTCGCCCGCGCTGGCGGCGGAAATTTTCATCTTTCTCCAACGCGACCAAAAGCCGGTCTACAAAGCCGCCATCCAGGGGCTGGCTAATCAGCGAAATCTGCGCGGCGTTTTCATCGAACGGAAGCCGCCGGCCGAGCGGCACCCGTGGTTGCAGAATTCGCTCAGCCGGCCCATCAGCGACGCGCTCGCCAGCCATCTGCTGCAAGGCTGGCTCCTGGCGGCGCAGAAACCGATGTTGAACGATTTCCTCGATGCGCTCGAAATCGCGCATGAAGAAGATGGGACGGTGGAAGATCTGCCGGCGTGTCCCCCGAAAGAGAAGATCGCCGCCGCGGTTGCAAAGCTGTTGGAGAAATATCCGGCCGAGGTGGTCACCGTCTATCTGCACGCCTTCCGCGATATGGATAGCGCGGTGCAATGGCCGGCGCTGGATGAGGTCTTGGCGGACGAGCCGCACCTGCGCTTGCAGGGGAGTGCCGGAAGCTAAGCGAGGAAATGCGCTAAGGCCTCGTGCACGCCGGCGCCGCACGGAGTCTTCGCCACGTAACCGCCCGCACTTCGCACCACCGCTTTCACTTCCTCGATTGCGTTCCCGGGGCAGGCCGGAAATTGCGCGTAGCGCCCGTCCAGCATCGAGACGTCGTTAAAATGATCGCCCGCGGTGAAGGTCTGCTCGCGCGGGATTTCGAGCAGCCGTTGCAGTTCGGCCAAGGCCGCGCCTTTGTGATAATCGGCGTGGCAAAATCGCAGGTAAACCGTGTTGTGCTGGTAGTGAAACTTCGGATGCGCCGCGCGCGCTTCGTCGATGAACTCAATGATCCGCGCCATCTCCTCTTCACTCTGCGCGATCAACCCTTCCGGACCTTGCGTCTCATGCAGCACACGGGCTCTCGTTTTCTGATGCACGAAGTCGATCACCTCCGCAAAAATCGAAGACGCGGACGAGTAGAGTTCCGCGTGATCGCGTGCCACGCGCTGATTCCAATCGCCGAACGCCTCCCATCTCTCCCCATTCGGCGCGCGGCGAAAAACATCCCGCTCGCTCGTCAGGATAAAATCCGGGTGCACCGGCAAAATCGAAATCCACCAAACCGGACTCCAGTAAATCCCGCGAGCGACCCGTATTGATGGCCCAGATCACGCCATCCTTTTGCAGAGACTGGATGAGCGCCATGCAGTCCGCATCGAGCACCGGATCGCTGTGGTGCGCGACCAGGGTGCCATCAAAATCAGTGCTAAGAAGACGAAGATTTGCCGGCACGGGCCACAAAGTAGGGAACGAATTCCATTCGGCAACGGATCCGGCAACCCCACGCCGAGAATGTCCCGCGTGCGCGTCTCTCTTGCTGGCGATGGCTTCACTACCAGCACGAGATTTCACTCGTGACTTCCGATGTGAAAATGAAAGTGAGGCTTCCGTTCGCCCATCTCGACTGCTACGACCGGCGCATGATTTTCCCGCTCTGGAGGAGTCGTCCGATACTCGTGGGCCTCGCTCTTTTGGTCCTGGCCGTGCCGCCGCTGCTGCATGCGGGCGAGCGCATGGAATCCAAATACACGAGCACGGCCCGAGCGAAGGCGATCTCCTTCAAGGTCGTCGCAGACGAAGGAATGTCGGAAGGATTCGAAGGCATTTTTGCAGGCCTGGGCGGTTATCAACTGATCCATTCTGCGGGCGACGAACGGAGTTGGATCAATCTGCGTTATCGCGGGAGGACGACCGATCTCTACGCGGCGACGATGCGCGAGGGGCCGGGTTCGTTTCCTCGCAAAGCCAACGATGTGGTGGAGTGGCGCGGAGTGATGAAGGGCGACCAGTTCACGCCTTGCGCGATCATCTATCGGTTGGAAGGCAACGACGAGGAAACGCAGCGTGCGAAAACGTGTCTCCTTGTTATCAAACTCGACGGCGCGAATTCCAGGATCGTCGGGCATGCGCAAGGCGCCAAGGAGGACGCGGAAGCGAAGGCTATGGCGGACCGTGCCTGCGCGCGCTGAACTCCGAGGAGTCTGCGAAACCTTAAACGTCAATCGTCTCGCCAATCTTGGGGAGCAGGAGCTCTTTGCCCGCGGCTCGGAAGGAATTGAGAGCTGCTGCGCGATCGATCTTGATCGGTGGAAACGTGTCGTAATGCACGCCAACGACTTTCTTCACGCTCACGAAATCGGCCGCGCGGATGGCGTCGTCGATTCCCATGGTGAAAAAATCGCCGATCGGCAAAACCGCGAAACGGAGCTCGGTGCTCTCGCCGATTAACTTCATGTCCATAGTGAGAGCGGTGTCGCCAGAGTAATAGAAATTTCCGTCCGCCGTTTCGACGACGAAGCCGCACGGATTGCCACCGTAGCTACCGTCGGGCAGGGAGCTGCTGTGGATGGCGGAGGTGAGCTTCACGCGGCCGAAATCGGTCGCGGCTGCCCCGCCATGATTCATGCCCTGGACGTTCTCGAGCTTCTGCTTCGATTCGAACCAATCTCCCACTTCAAACGGCGCTATCACCTTCGCACCCGTACGTTTTGCGATGTCCACGACGTCGGCAACGTGATCGCCGTGGCCATGTGAGACCAAAATGTAATCGGCGGCGATTTTGTTGATATCGATCTTCTCCGCCATGGGATTGGGCGAGATAAACGGATCGAAGAGAAGCGTCTTGCCGCCGGCTTCCACTGCGAAGCAGGCATGGCCGTAATAGGTCAGTTTCATACAAGATAGATAACGGAATTGCGGCCGTCCTCACGGGTTTTTTCCGCGCCCGACGGCCGATGTTTTCGCCGGCGCGGTGAAAAAGCGATTGCCGCTGCGATGGTTCAACGGCTTAGTGGGGCGCGGACGTTCGCCCATGAATATTCACGAGTACCAAGCGAAAGAATTGCTGCAAAAATTTGGCGTCGCCACCCCGGCCGGAAAGGCTGTGCGGACGGCGGAGGAAGCGGAAGCCGCCGCGCGTGAATTGGCCACGCAGGACCTTGTGATCAAGGCGCAAGTGCACGCCGGCGGTCGCGGCAAAGGGACTTTTACGAACGGGTTTAAAGGCGGCGTGCATCTTTGCAAATCGCCGGCAGAAGCGCGTGAGATCGCCTCGAAAATGCTCGGGCAAACGCTGGTCACGCATCAGACCGGAGCCGCCGGACGCGTGGTGAATACCGTCCTGGTGGCGAAGTCGGTCGAGATCGAACGCGAGGTCTATTTCGCTGTGCTGGTCGATCGGGCGACCGGCGGACCGATGATCGTAGCCAGCACCGAAGGCGGCGTGGAGATCGAAGCCGTCGCGGAAAAAACGCCTGAGAAAATTCTACGCGAACCGGTCGATCGGCTGGCGGGATTGCAGCCGTATCAAGCGCGCAAGTTGGCGAAGCAGCTCGGATTTACTTCTGCGCAAATCAAGCCGGCCGCGAAGTTGTTCGATGGGTTATACCGCACGTTTCTGGCGCTTGATTGCTCGATGGTGGAAGTGAATCCGCTCGTCGTGACCGACCAAGGCGAAGTGCTGGCGCTGGATGCGAAATTTAATTTCGACGACAACGCGCTTTACCGCCACCCGGAAGTGGCCGCGATGCGCGACACCGCGGAAGAAGATCCGCGCGAAGTCGAGGCCGCGAAGTACGGCCTCAACTACATCGGACTGGATGGCAATATCGCCTGTCTGGTGAACGGCGCCGGCCTGGCGATGGCGACGATGGACATCATAAAATTTTATGGCGGCAGTCCCGCAAATTTCCTCGATGTCGGCGGCGGCGCGACGGAGGAACAGGTCACGCAGGCGTTCAAGCTGCTCGTTTCGGACGAGAACGTGAAGGCGATCCTGGTCAACATTTTCGGCGGGATCATGAAGTGTGATGTGATCGCGCAAGGCATCGTGAATGCGGTGAAGGCGGTGAATTTACCCGTGCCACTGATCGTTAGGCTGGAAGGCACGAACGTGGAGGCCGGGAAGAAAATCATCGCGGACTCGGGATTACCCGTGACCACGGCGGATGATCTTGGCGATGCCGCGCAGAAAGCTGTGAAGGCAGCAGAGGGAAAATGAAAATCACCGAGATCGCTTTTACCGGCATTCCCGTGACCGACATGAAACGCGCGCGCGAATTCTACGAAGGCGTGCATCGGGTTAGTGCCCGATCCGGAGATGACGAACGAGATGTGGATGGAGTATCCGATCGGCGCAGGCACGCTGGCGATCGCCTGCATCGGCGAGCAGTGGAAGCCGTCCGAGCAAGGGACGTGCGCGGCGCTCGAGGTCGAGAATCTTGAGGACGCGATCGCGCGTCTCGAGGAGAAGAAGATTGCTTTCGATAAGTTTGATTCGCCGGTTTGCCGGATGGCTGCAATCCAGGATCCCGATGGGAACAAGCTCATTTTGCACAAGAGGAAAACGGCGTCGGAAAAAGAGGCAAGCGTATGATCAAGGAGGTGGCATTTGTCGCGGTGGCGGTCTCGGATTTCGCGCGTGCGCGGAAATTTTACGAGGAGACGCTGGAGTTAAAAACAGGCATGTCCGCGGAAGGAATGCCCTGGGTGGAATATGAAGTCGGCGCGGTCACGATCGGGGTGGGCCAGCATCCGGCATGGCAGCCTTCGCGGGAGGGCACGACCATCGCGTTCGAAGTGGAGGATATCGACGCGGCCATCAAAAAGCTGACGGAGCGTGGCGTGACTTTCGACATGGAAAAAATGGAAACGCCGGTTTGCTGGATGGCACAGTTCCGTGATCCGGACGGAAACAAATTGCTCGTGCACCAACGGAAGGCGGCCTAACCGATGTCTGTCCTGGTCGATAAAAACACGCGCCTGCTGGTGCAGGGATTAACCGGCAAAACCGGTGGCTTTCATGCGAAGCAGTGCATGGAATATGGCACCAACGTGGTCGCAGGCGTGACGCCTGGTCGCGGTGGGGAAAGCTTTGAGGGTAAGGTGCCGGTTTTCGATACCGTGGCGGAAGCGCGGCGCGAGACGGGCTGCAATGTGTCGGTTATTTTTGTCCCAGCGCCCGGCGCCGGCGACGCGATTCTCGAAGCCGTGGACGCGGGCGTGGAGTTGGTGATATGCATCACTGAAGGAATCCCGGTGATGGATATGATGCGCGTGAAAGCGCAGATGGCGGGCAAGCCAAGCCGGTTGATCGGGCCGAATTGCCCCGGCATCATCACTCCGGGCGAATGCAAAATCGGCATCATGCCCGGTTACATCCATAAGCCGGGCAACGTGGGCGTGATCTCGCGTTCGGGGACGCTGACCTATGAGGCGGTCTGGCAATTGACCTCGCGCGGCCATGGGCAATCGACCTGCATCGGCATCGGCGGCGATCCGATTAACGGCATGTCGCACCTCGACGCGGTGAAGCTTTTCAATGATGACCCGGACACGCACGCGATGATTCTGATCGGCGAGATCGGCGGTAGCGCGGAAGAAGAAGCCGCGGAATGGATCAAGGAAAATTGCCAAAAACCGGTCGCGGCGTTTATCGCTGGGGCGACGGCTCCTCCCGGGCGTCGGATGGGTCACGCCGGCGCGATTGTTTCTGGAGGCAAAGGGACGGCAGAAGGGAAAATCGAAGCATTGCAGGCCGCGGGCATCGCGGTGGCAGAAACGCCGGCCACGATGGCTGACACGTTGCTTCAACGGATGAAAGAGCGAGGATAAGCCATGGCGGTTACGACAAAAGGATTGGAAGGCGTCGTCGCGAACTCCACGCGCTTGAGCGACGTGATTGGCGATAAAGGGCAGCTGATTTACAGCGGCTACGACATCAATGAGCTGGCCGGAAAGGTGACCTATAAAGAGGTCGTGTTTTTGCTCTGGCGTGGGCATTTACCGAACAGCGAGGAGCTGGCGGACTTCACGCCGAAGCTGCGCGAGGAACGTGAATTACCGGGCGGAGTAGTCGATTTTATCAAGGGCGCGCCCAAAACCGCTGACCCGATGGACGTGATGCGGACCGCGATCTCCATGCTCGGTCTTTACGATGCGGAAATAAAGCAGGAGGCGACACGTGAGATGAACGAGCGCCGCGCCCGCAGCATCACGGCGAAGATCGGCGTGATCGCCGCTTACTTTCATCGCGCGCGCCAGGGAAAATCTCTGCCACCCGTGCGCACCGATCTCACTGAGGCCGAGCATTTCCTTTATTTGATCAACGGCGAGCCGCAGCCAAAAGAAGCGTCGGATACTTTGGACGTAGCGTTCGTCTTGCATGCCGATCACGGAATGAACGCGTCCACCTTCAGCGCGCGCGTCACAATCTCTACGCTGACGGATTTTTATTCAGCCATCACGTCCGCGATTGGGACCCTAAAAGGCCCGCTGCATGGCGGCGCGAATGAAGGCGTCATCCACATGCTGGAGGAAATCGGGAGCGAAGATAAAGTCGACGCCTATGTCGAGCGGATGCTGACCGAGAAAAAGAAAATCATGGGCATCGGTCATCGCGTTTACAAAACGCTCGACCCGCGCGCGCCGCATCTACGTGAGATGGCGGTGAAACTGAGCGATAAGCTGGGCGATCCGAAATGGATCAAGATGTCCGAGCGCATCGCGGCGCTGATGAAGGAAAAGAAGGACCTGAACGCGAACGTCGATTTCTATTCGGCCACGGTTTACTATTCGTTAGGGATTCCGACCGACCTCTTCACCCCGGTCTTCGCCATCGCGCGTTGTTCTGGTTGGTGCGCCCACGTCCTCGAGCAACTGGAGGACAATCGCCTCTATCGTCCGCTCAGCGAATACGTCGGCGAACCGGTCGGCAAGAAAGCGTTGCCGATCGATCAGCGGTAAGCGCCGCCATTCGACGCGCGGTCTGGTTGGGATTAAGTTCTTTCCATGATCGGACGTGCCCTTGTCTCGCTGTTGTGTGCCGGAACCCTTCTGCTCGGCGGTAGCATTTGTGCGGTCGGCCAGGTGCAGCAGTCGAAGGCTGACGTGGAAAAATTTGGCGTTTATCCCATCGCTTATCAGGTGCTCATCACTCGTTGGTTGGAGGAGCAACTGATCGATCCCGCCAGCGCGAAGATCGAATGGCCTTCAGAACCGAAACGGGTCTCCGTCAAAGGCAAAGACGGCAAGACTTTCGTCGGGTTCCGCGTTGATTTTAAGATCAACTCCCGCAACAAATTCGGGATGTATACCGGGAAGCAGCTGCGCCACGTCTATATCCGGAACGCCGAGGTCTTCGCGCTGCCGAACTAATTGGCGGTCTGGCGGGACGAATCGTTGGCTCGTTAGGCCGAACGGAGAAGAGTGTCGAGTTCGTCGAGGCAGATCTGCGACCAGCTTTCCAATTGCTCGCGCCGCGCGCGCAATTCGTCCTGTGTCAGGAACGCCAGATTGGTAATCATCGACTCGCGTTTTTGCACCTTTGGCTCTGCCAACTTGAAGATGTGCACCACTCCCAAATGGACGCGCCCCACCTCGGTGGTGTCGTCGTTTAAGAGCGCCACAATGCGATCGTCGAACGTCGTCTCGATCTGCAACTCCTCATTCACCTCTCGTTCGACGCCGGCGCGGTAAGCCGTCTCGTCCCACGCGAAGAGCGACTCATCGGTATCGTTCATGTGACCGCCGATGCCGATCGAACCTTTCGAGACCAGACGCTGTTCGCCAGCTTTCTTCCCGCGCACGTAATGGAGCACGGTGTCCCCATGCACCAGCAGCGCGTAGGGGATGATCTGTTTATACGAGGGATCGTTTTCCGCTTCGCTGCGGGGCAGGAAAAAATTGTTTCCGCGCGACAGCAGTGCGGCCAAATATTTTTCGGGCTCGAACTTCAACCCGTGAAAGCTGCCCAGCTCATCAAAGAGACTGCGCCGCACGACGAGGACATTTTCTTCCGCAGCGGCCATGGCAAATCCGATCTCCCTAGAAGGAGTAGGTAACGCCGATTTGCGGCCCGAATAGATTCAGGCTCGGATTTGGGTCGGTCTGGCCGCCGTTCGAGAGATGCTCATAAAGCGCGCCCACGCTGATTTTCACATGGTCGTTTACTTTGTAGGACACGCCGATCGCGCTCAAAATATTAAAGGTGAAGTCCTGCCCCTGCGCACCGAAAACGTCCGCGTGGCTGTCGATCCACCCGAGCCCGACGCCGCCGGAAATATAAGGCTGCAGCCGGCTGCCGGGCGGCACGAAGTTGTAACGAAAGCCGAGCGAGATTCCGTAGTAGAAATTCTCCGGGCCGCGGAAGATGGGCTCCACCATGGCGAGCGCGTAGACTTGATTGTAACCGCGCATCCAGCCCTGCTCGATCGTGCCCCAGCGCCAACGCGCGGTGATAAATTGCGCGCCGACCTCGTAGCTGTTTGGGTTCGCGAGCGAGCCCCAGAGATAGGAGGTCTCGGCCGCCATTTCGAAGGAAGGCGCACCCAGTTCGCTCGGATCGCGCAAGCGTGAGCTGACCGCCTCGCCGCCAGCGCGGGCCAACGGGGTGAGCGGGAACAGGAACAGGAGCGCGATGAGAAAGCGGCGGCCGGTCATATTCGGGCGCTACGATATGATGGACGTGTGCGATTGCAATGCAGCCGACGCACTGTCAGGGTTTCGCCTATGAATTTCCGCACTGCACTGCTCCTGCCCCTCCTGTTTGCTTTCGCCGTGAGGACTCCGGCCCAGGAGAGTGATGTGAAAGCGCAGCAATTGGCCAAGGAAGTCTGGCAGGCGAGTGGCGGCGAGAATTGGTCGGGAGTGAAGCAAATTCGCTTCACCTTTATCGTGGAAGAGAACGGCAAGGAACTGGCGCACGCCGAGCATGACTGGAACGTGGCCGCCGGCACCGACCGGGTGCAGTGGAAAGGGAAAGACGTGACGGTTAATATTTACGAACCCGCGGCGGACGAGGAGGCAAAAGCGGCCTACGCCCGCTGGGTGAATGATGCCTACTGGTTGCTCGCGCCTTTGAAGGTGCTGGATAAAGGCGTCACGCTCACGGCCGAAGGGCCGAAGGAAAAAGAAGGCGTGATGTCGGAAACTTTGCGCCTCAGTTTTGCCGGCGTGGGCCTCACGCCCGGCGATCAATATCTGCTCTACATCGATCCGCGGACCAAACTCGTGCGGGCATGGGATTACATCCCGAAACCCGAGAATGTATTGCACGGCACCTGGGATAAATATGAGCGCTTCGGCGGCTTGAATCTTTCCACCGAGCACAAGTTCGCCGGGAAAGTGATTCGGTTCACTAACATCGAGGTGAAGTAGGAACGCCGGCCCCTCTATCTCAGCCAGGCGAGAAGATCTGGAGCCAGCGCGCAATTCCAATCGCCAACGTCGTTCAAGGCGAAGGCGAGCGGAATGCAACGCGTGCCGCGGAAGGAGGAGTGCGTTTTCCAGCTCGCGCGTCCAGCCGGTTTCGATAAAGCGCAGATAGCACTGCTCGTTAGGGCCGTAAATCTTGTCACCAATGAGGGGATGGCCGAGCGAGGCCAGGTGAACGCGGATTTGGTGGGTGCGTCCGGTCAGCGGAAAGGCGCGCACCAGCGAAAATTCCGTGCCGGCGGAGGTTTCGCGTCGGAAGCGGCATTCGACTCGGAATTCCGTCTGCGCGGGCAATCCCGCGGGATGGATGGCTTGTTTTAGATGAATGGCCGAGGCGCTTCGCGTTCCTTGCCGAAGCAGTGGCGCGTCGACGATGCGCGCCTCCCATTCGGGCCAGCCCCAAACGATCGCGAGATATTCTTTCGCGAAGAGTCCGTTCTGCATCGCGAGACCAAACTGCCGCGCCGCAGCCGCGGTCTTTGCCACGAGCACGAGTCCACTCGTTTCGCGGTCCAGCCGGTTGACGATGGAGACCTGCCCGCCGTTTGCGAGTTCGTAAGCGAAGAGCTCACGCAATTCATCCCAGAGGGTGCGCGGCCCGCCCGGTTTCGTGGGATGCACCAGTAACGACGCCGGCTTGTTGACCACCGCATAGTCGGCTGTTTCCGCCACGATCTCGAAGTCGAGCGCTGGATTTGCGTGCGCCACGCCGCTGGCGGATAGGGCAGGCTTGATCTCGCTCCGCAACATTTCCCGCCATTATAAGAGTGGGGACCGCACCGTGCATGCGGTGGACGACATCTCGCTCGAAATCGCGGACGGCGAATTTGTGGCGGTGACCGGGCCGAGCGGATGCGGCAAGAGCACGCTGATGCATTTGCTCGCGGGGCTGGATACGCCCACCAGTGGCGAGATCGAAGTGGACGGTCTCGCTTTGCAAAACGCGAGCGATGCGGACCTGACCGAATACCGGCGGCGGCGGCTAGGGCTGGTGTTTCAATTTTTCAATCTTCTGCCGACCATGAGCGTGCTGGAGAACGTCTGCTTCCCGCTTTTGCTGCAGGGCGTGTCTCACACGGAAGCGGAAGCGCGAGCACGGGCGTTGCTCGCTCTGGTGGAAATGCGGGAACGCGAAGGGCATTTCGTGCATCAACTCAGCGGCGGCGAACAGCAACGCACCGCCATCGCCCGCGCTTTGGTGCATCGGCCTTCGCTCCTCATCGCGGATGAGCCGACAGGCAATCTCGATTCCAAATCCGCGGAGCTGGTCATCCGGGTGCTGACGCGCATCGGGACGGATCGATTGGCGACGCTGATCGTCGTGACGCATAGCGAGGAAGTGGCGCGGACGGCATCGCGCAGGATCGAGATGCGTGACGGCAAAGTGGTGGCCGCGGTTTAGAGCGCGCATCGCCTGGGTCTCGCGCGCGAGGATTCGCGCTGGCACGTTGGGCGTTTCTGCCGACCGTATCCGCGATTTGAAACTGCCGTTCAGCCTTTTCCTCGCCCTTCGTTATCTCAAACCGAAGCGGACGTTTGTTTCGATCATCACGCTCATTTCCATCCTCGGGGTCACGCTCGGCGTGACGGTGCTGATCCTGGTGATCTCGGTCATGACGGGGTTCGATCGCGAGCTAAAGCGGAAGGTGATGGAGTTCGACGCGCACATTCTCGTCTCGACGCGGGACGTGCTGCGGGATTGGCGCGATCTGACGGTTAAAATTCGAAATACGCCCGGTGTGGTCGCGACTTCGCCGTATGTGCAGGGGCCGGTGATCGTGGAGTTTGAGGGGCGGCGGCTGGCGCCGTTGATCCGCGGGATTGACCTCGAGGAAGAGGAAAAGGTGACACCGCTGGGCAAGTTTATCATCCGTGGAAAGCTGAACCTGGACGGCGATTCCACGGTGCTGGGAGTGGAGTTGGCGCGGAAACTTCAGATCGATGTGGGCGACAAGCTGACGATCTATTCTCCGGGCAATCTGGGGCAGATTCTCGACGGGATTAAGAAGCTGGAGAGTAACGATGCGGCCAAGGACCAGGAAGCGCTGGATCAACTGCGCGACGTCGTTTTGCCAAAGGAACTAACCGTGACCGGCATCTACGAGACCGGCCATTACCTGCATGACTCCGAGTTCCTCCTCGTGCCCGTGCATGTGGGGCAGGAACTTTATGGACTGGAGGACGCGCTGCACGGAATCACCGTGCGCACGGTGGACCCTTACGCCGCCGAAGGCGTGAAACGCGAGATCCAGAAATTCCTAAAGGAACCGGAATACGCGCAGACGTGGATCGACATGAACAGCCAGTTCTTCGAAGCCGTGCGGCTGGAACGAACGGTGATGTTTTTCCTGCTGTTCTTCATCGTGATCGTGGCGGCGTTCGGGATCATGAACACGCTGATCACAGTGACGGTGCAGAAACGGCGCGAGATCGGAATCATGAAAGCGCTGGGCGCCACCGTCTGGCAGATCGTATGGGTTTTCCTGGGGCAGGGGGTGGTGGTTGGCCTCTTCGGCACCGTCAGCGGACTGGGCTTGGGCATGCTCCTGATCCGGTTCCGGAACGAATTCAGCCGGTGGCTGGCGAGCACATTCGGGATCGAGGTTTTCCCACGGCAGGTCTACCAATTTTCCGAAATTCCCGCGCAAGTGGTCGGCAGCGATGTCGCGATTGTCTGCGTAGGCGCGTTCATCATCTGCTGGGTCTTCGCGATTATCCCGGCCTACTTCGCGGCTCGTTTGGACCCGGTGAAAGCGCTCCGCTTCGATTAGGCGGCACGGATGAGCGAGCGCGTGGCGATCGTGACTGGCGGCGAGGGCGAGCTGGCGCGCGCGATCACGCAGGCCTTGGAAAGCAGCGGCCTGCACGTGCAAGCGCCGGGTCGCGATTTGCTGGACGTGGATTCGCCGGAAAGCGTGCAGAATTTTTTCGGCGGAATTTCGCAGATCGATTTGCTGGTTAATAACGCCGGCCTCCGCGCTGATGCGGTTTCGGCGAAAATGTCCGAGAGCGATTGGGACGCCGTGCTCTCCACCAACCTGCGCGGCGCGTTTCTTTGCGCGCAGGCCGCAGGATTGAAAATGATGCGGCAACGAAGCGGACACATCGTGAACATCGGTTCCTTCTCGGCGCGTTTCGGGCCTTGCGGGCAGAGTAATTACGCCGCGGCGAAAGCGGGTCTAATTGGTCTCACGCAATCGATGGCGCGCGAACTTGGGAAGCGGAACGTGCGGGTGAATTGCGTGCTGCCGGGGTTCCTGGAGACAAAGTTCACCGCCGAAATGGCCGACGAAGTGAAGGAGAGCGCGCGGCAAATGCACGAGCTGGGCCAGTTCAATACCGCGGAAGAGGCAGCACGTTTCGTGGCTTTCCTGGAGACGATGCCGTTCGTCTCTGGGCAGATTTTCCAGCTCGATTCGCGAATTTCGCCGTGGACCTGAGGAGCCAGGCTGCCGCTTCCATTAAGAAAAAAATCTTGCCGGGGAGAGCATCGGCTGCGGCTGGCAAATGCGCGCGACGCAATGCTCCCAGCTTTCGTGTCCGCTGAGGATTTCGATCTCGACGCGCAGAAAATAGACGGGCACCTCGGGATTCATCAGACGCGGGAAACGGACCGCGTCTTTCTCCGTGGTCACGATCATGGAGAGATCGCGGCGCAGACAGCGATTGATGAACGTTTGCAGCTCGCCTTCATCGTAGCGGTGGTGATCGGTGTAATGCTTCGAGAGTTCGATTCGCGCACCCAGTTTCCGCAGGCCATCCTCGAAGCTTTCCGGCGCCGCGATCCCCGAGAGCGATCCGATGAAGGCGCCCTGCAGCTTCGCCAGCGGGAGCTGCTCGGCGGTGAACGCGTTTTGCAGGTGCAACGGTTTGTGCGCGCACTCGATGATTTCGGCGGTGCGGTTGTATTTCCGGATGCGCGTGATGAGTTCGTCGTTCGGCTCGCCGGTGCACTTCGTGATGAAGATGTAACTGGCGCGGCGCAGGTTTCGCGGCGGTTCGCGTAAGGTGCCTCGCGGGAGAAGATGCTCGTTTCCGAAAGGCGCCTGGCGATCAATCAGGACAATATCGAGCCGGTGTTTCAGGCGGAGATATTGCAGACCGTCATCAAGCAGGAGCGTGTCGGCTTTGAATTCTTTGATCGCGAAACGGCCGCTCTTCACTCGGTCCACATCCACGAGCACGACCACGTCTTTTAGATTATTCGCCAGCATGTAGGGCTCGTCGCCGGCCGTGCGCGAATCGAGCAGGAGCGACTTCCCATCCGAGACGACACGCGGCGGAGTCGGGGACTCTTTTCGGAAGCGTTTGAACCATCTTTTATCGACCGCGGTCGGCACGCTTTTATACCCGCGACTGAGGATCGCGACCTGTCTGCCACCATCGCGCAGAGCGCGGGCAAACTTCTCCACCACCGGCGTTTTTCCGGTGCCCCCGACCGTGAGATTTCCGATGCTGACGACGAGACAGCCAAGCGTGCGCTCGCGGAAAATTCGGTGTCGGTAAAGAAAGAGCCGGAGCAAAACCACGCGCTCGTAACCGAACGACATCAGGTAAAGCAGCCCCCGCAGCACGGTGGCGCGAAAGCCCTGACGCCGCCCGAGAATGACGTCGATCGCGAATTGTTCGAGGGTCTCGGAACGTTGGCTCACGCGGGGTTTTCGTTTTTCGTTTCCTGAGTTGTCGGGAAAAGCCGACGCGCCCCGCGGTTGTCGGCTGTCGTCACGAGGACGCGCGCGGATGGTGCCACGGCTTGCATGGCGGCAGCGACTTGGTCGGCTCCGTTTAATGTCACCGCTGCGATCGTCGAGCCCGATCCGCTGAGAAAACCGCCGAGCGCGCCCGCTTTTTCCGCGGCGGCGATGGCTTGATCGAAGAAGGGCACGAGACGTTTGCGGAAGGGCTGGTGGAGATGGTCAGTGAAGTTGCCGCGCAGCGCGCGATAGCGTTGCGCAGCGAAGGCGGCGGCAAGGGCGGCGGCGTTCCCGCAACTTTCCACCGCGCCCAACCGATCGATGCGCGCCGGCAACAAGGCGCGTGCTGCCTCTGTCCTCACTTCGAAATCTGGAATCAGCAGCACGAATTTCAGCGCCGCAGAAACGGCAAAGCGTTGACGATTTTTCTCGCGCACGACATTGAAACCACCGAAGGCCGCGGGCGCTGCATTATCCGGATGGCCTTCCAAATCTGCGCAGAGCTGGAAGATTTCCTCGCGCCCGAGCGGGCTTCCAGCGAGCGTGTTCACACCGTGGATCACACCCAGCCGCACTGTCACGCTGCTCCCGAGTCCGCGCGCAGCCGGCACGTTACCCGCGATCGCGCAGGAGAAGGCAAAGCGCCGCATCGCGGCGGCGGCGAAGAACCGCTCACTCGCTTCCCGCACCATCGGCTCGAGTCGGCGGCCTGCGCCGCGCTCTACGGTCACGTCATTATAAAGACGCAAGGCCACGCCCAGACAATCGAAGCCCGGGCCGAGATTCGAAGTGCTCGCCGGGACGCGGACGGTGACGTGTTGCATGATGGCGCCCGCGGGCCGGAACGGCAGCGGAAGGCGGCGCAATGTTATCGCGCTGCACTCGGGCGGCAAGACGAACGCGCACGCCCATGAGGCACGCCCAGTGGATCGAGCTGCCGCAAGTTCGCGCGTTTGCGGAGGAGCAGACGGATGCCTATCGCTTGTGCAGTTTCGATGATGGCTGGGCGGAGCGTTACGGCAGCGACGTGCTGATTTCGTATAAAACGGAAGCCGCGCTCGAGCGGATAAAAACGGAGCTCTACCTTTGGGCATTGGGGGTGGACTTCCAGTTCACCCGCATCTTCGGGCGGTTCCTGCCAAAGAAGAACGCCGAGCGTGATGTCCCAAGTCTGGTGATCGGCGATGCGGGCTCGCCGTTGCTGACCACGGCCACGGAACGCGCGCTCCGGTTCGGAATCGATTTTGGGACTGGCTATTCCGTGGGGCTCTTCGTCGATCAGCGCGAAAATCGCAGCTTCGTGCGCCGGATGAAGCCGAAGACTTTGCTGAATTGTTTTGCCTACACCTGTGCCTTCTCGGTCGCCGCAGCGGCGGTCGGCGCGGAAACGCTCAGCGTTGATTTATCAAAAAAATCTCTCGCGCGTGGCCGGGAAAATTTTCCGCTGAACGCGCTGCCCACCTCGGGTCATCGCTTCATCGCGGATGATGTGGTCGAGTTCCTCCCGCGCCTGGCGCGCAAAGGCGAGAAGTTCGACATCGTCATCCTGGATCCGCCCACGTTTTCGCGTACGCATCGCGGAAAGGCCTTCCAGGTGGAGCGCGATTTCGAGTCGCTCCTCCTGAGTGCGCTGGAGGTGACGGAGCGGAAAGGGCACATCCTGCTTTCCACCAATTGCACCACGCTGAACGAGCGCGGCCTGGAGGTGATGGCAAAATTTGCGCTGAAGGCGACGCGGCGCGCGGGCTCGCTCCACAGCGAACCAAAGCCAGGCGATTTTCCGCCGGGGGTCGCGGCACGCACGGTGTGGTTATCGCTCCGTTAAAAGAATTGAAACACGCAAAGGCCCGCCAATATTCGAACTAACAGAAGATGGACGAACAACTTGCCGGAAACGAAGACATCGCGGAGCGCGGCCTCCGCTACACGAAAGAGCAATTCGAGCAGCTGCTGGAGCAGACTGAGGAATACGTGCGGGAGAACCCGACCCGCGCGATTGCGTATGCTGCGCTCGCTGGAGTGGTGATCAATCGCCTGCCGGTCGTCCGCCTTCTCGGTGGGTTGGTGCGTCTTTCGCTTTTTGCGCTAAAGCCGGCCGTGCTCATCTACGGCGCGACGAAGGTTTATCAGTCCGTGCAGGACGGCGAATAACGCGAACGCGCCAGCGTTCCGGCTAGGGGACGTGGGTGAGTCGAGCCTCGGTGTCGCCGCGAGACCGAGAGCGGTCGCGAAATCCTTCGCATCAGGCGGCGGCGGGCCTCGAGATCATGGCCCGGCGAGTTGCTTTCATGACGTAATTCGCATAAAACCTCCCATGCCATTCGACCTGAGGGAGATCGTCGCCACGCGTCTGGGCGAGAACTACGATCTGCATGAGCGGCATCTCAACCGCACCCTCGTCGCCGCGCAACGCGTGATCGGCTTCGACAAGGTTTACGCGCGCGCGGAGGGCGCCTACCTCTACGATATGGACGATCGGGATTACCTCGATTTCCTGAGCGGTTACAGCGTTTTCAACATCGGTCGGAATCATCCCGTGGTGCAGAAGGCCATCGAGGATGTGCTCGCACTTGATCTGCCGAACATGGTGCAGATGGATTGCTCGCTTCTCAGCGGGCTTCTGGCCGAGGCGTTGACTCGGCGCGCACCGGCGCATCTCGATGCGGTTTTCTTTTGCAATAGCGGCACCGAGGCCGTGGAAGGCGCGTTGAAGTTCGCTCGCGCCGCCACCGGACGGAAGCGGATGCTGGCCCTTGCGGGCAGCTGGCATGGCCTCAGTTTCGGGTCTCTTTCGCTGATGGGCTGCGACAGTTTTACGGAAGGCTTCGGGCAGTTAATGGATGGGTGGGAGACTCGGATCGCGCTTAATGATCTGGCTGCGCTGGAGCAGGAACTGAAGAAGGGCGACGTGGCTGCGTTCGTGATTGAGCCGGTGCAGGGCAAAGGCTGCAAGACGCCGCAGGCCGATTTCTTCCCGCAGGCGCAGGCGCTCTGTCGGAAATACGGCACGCTCCTCATCGCCGATGAAGTGCAGACTGGGCTCGGGCGCACCGGGAAGATGTTTGGGTTTCAACATTGGAATCTTGAGCCCGATATCATCACGATCGCGAAGAGTTTAAGCGGCGGCTATGTGCCTTGCGGAGCGATCATGACGCGGCGCGAAATTTATCAGAAGACTTTTAGCCGGATGGACCGCTGCGTGGTGCATTCGACCACTTTCGGTCGGAACAATCTCGCGATGGCCTGTGGGCTGGCCGCACTGGAAGTCCTCGACTCCGAAAATTTGGTCGAAAACTCCGCGAAAATGGGAACGCTTTTGATGGAACGCATCGATGCCCTGCGCGCGAAGCATTCCTTCATCAAGGAAGTGCGCGGCAAAGGCCTCATCATCGCGATCGAATTCCAGGAACCGACCGAGTTGAAATTGAAGATGGGCTGGAAGCTTCTGCACAAGGTCGACAAGGTGCTCTTCGCGCAAATGGTCGTGACCCAGATGCTGAGCCAGCATCGCATTCTCACTCAGGTCGCGGGGCACGCGATGGATGTGGTGAAAATTCTTCCGCCGCTCATTATCGGAGAGCGTGAGATCGACCGCTTTGTCAGCGCGCTTGATGCCGTCCTCACAGAATGCCGCAAATTTCCCGGTCCGATGTGGGAGATCGGAAACAATTTTGTCCGCCATGCGCTCCGTTCCCGGAAATCGCAAAGACGCGAGGCAGTCTCGGCCTAACCAACAGGCCGAAATTCCATTCATGAGTAACCAGGAATTTAGTAAACGCACTCCGCCCGGAGTGAAGCCAGTGCAGCGGCACGCGCAGCCGATCCCGCAGGCCGGGGTCCGACCGGTGCAGCGCGATCGTTTGAGCTGGCATCAGTTTTCCCCGGAAACCGATCGCTATCAGTCGATGGCGTTTCGTTCTTGCGGACGTTCCGGGCTGAAGCTGCCGGCGATTTCGCTCGGTTCTTGGGAGACCTTTGGCGGTTACGTGGGCGCGGAATTGGCGCGCGGCTGCATTTTTCGCGCCTTCAATTTAGGCATCACGCATTTCGATTTAGCCAACACCTACGGTTCGCCGGCCGGACGCGCGGAGGTGACGGTCGGCCGCACTTTGCGCGAAATGCCGCGCGAGGAATTGATCATCGCGACCAAGGCCGGCCTGCCGTTTGGCCCCGGCCCTTACGGACAAGGCGCGTCGCGCAAAGCACTCGTCACGAGTGTCGAGCAATCGCTCAAACGGCTCGGCATGGATTACGTGGACATCTTTTACTCGCACGCTCCTGACCCGGGCACGCCGCTGGAAGAAACCTTGCGCGCGCTCGATCAGATCGTGCGGCAGGGGAAGGCGCTTTATCTCGGGTTGTGTAATTACTCCGCGACGCAGCTGAGTGAGGCCGCACGACTGGCGCAGGAGTTGAATCTCACTCCCATCACCGCGCAACAGGTCGGTTACAATATGCTACGACGGAGCGCGGAGCAGGAGATCCTCTCCGTGGCGCGTGCATCCGGCGTGGGCACGGTCGCGTTTTCGCCGCTCGCGCAAGGTTTGCTGAGCGGGAAATATCAAAAGGGCATTCCCGAAGGCTCGCGCGCCGCGCGCACCTGGAGCGCGGCGAAGCGTGATGAGATCGTGAACGCGACGCGCGAACGCGTGCGGCAATTGCTCGAAGCTGGCGAAGAGCCGCGGCCAAACCTTACCGCAAATGGCGATCGCCTGGACGCTGCGGCAGCCGGACGTGACGACGGCATTAATTGGAGCGTCAGACATCGATCAACTCGAAGAGAACGCGAAGGCGCTCGATAATATGGCTTTCACCGAGGAAGAATTGCGGCCGCATCGACACTATTCTTCAGGGAGCGGCGCCGGCCGCGGCGCCAGCGGGCGGTTAAGAAATTCCGCCGTTCTTCTTTCTCCCCTCATGAAGCTCCTCAACAAAATCGGCCGGGAATTTTCCGGCTACAACTTGCTGGAATCGGCGCGTCGCCTGGTCGATCGCAAGCCGCTCCAATGCAGCCTGTATGTGACCGATCGGTGCAATCTCGATTGCAGTTATTGCACCGAATACGACAACTCGGTGCCGCATCCGCCGCTGGAAGATCTGAAGATGTGGCTGCGGAAAATTCGCGAACTCGGGACGATGCGCATCGCTCTCGTCGGCGGCGAGCCGTTGCTGCATCCGGACATCGTGGAGCTGGTGCGCTACTCGCGCGAGCTCGGATTCGCGACCAGCCTAACGACCAATGGATTTCTCCTTACGCGCAAGCGGCTGGCGGAACTGGAGGAGGCCGGATTGCAGGTCATGCAGATCAGCGTGGACCGGATGACGCCGAGCCCGATCACGAAGAAGACGTTCAAGACGATTCTGCCGAAGCTGGATTACTTCAAAGATTCGAAGGTGAGTCTGCATATCACTGGCGTCTTGTGTGAGGACACGCTGCCGGAATCGACCGCGGTGCTGGAGACAGGATTGGCGCGCGGCATTCCGACCGAAGTGCGCTTGGTGCACGCGGACCCGAAAAGCTTCTACCGCGTGCAACGCGGGTCGCCGGAAGCGCTGAAGAATTTCATCGAGTGGATGATTCAGCGGAAGCAAAACGGCGAAAAAATTCACACGAACGAAGCGATCCTCGATTACCAGCTCAGCCTCCTGAAAGGCGAGCCGACCGAGTGGACCTGCATGGCGGGCTACAAACTCTTCTTCGTTTCCGCGCAGGGAAAATTCTGGGAGTGCAGCATGGTGAAAACCGAGAAGCACATCATGGACATCACGCTGGCGGATTTGTATGCGAACTATCGCAAGAAGGATTGCCAGACGGGCTGCGGAGTTTATTGCGCGGTCAGCACCTCGCTGCTTGTGGAGCAGCCGGCGAAGGTGATCGGGAAGGAAATCGTCTCGCGTGCGAAACGCGTGCCAGCGTTATTCCGGCAAGCGATGACTCCGCCGAAGCCAGACGACGCGCAGCAGATGAACGGCGGCGGTGCCGGCGCCCCAGTAGCAGAGCCAGCGGAAAGCCTGGTCGGCAGCGCCCAACGCTAGTCCGGCGGCCAACATCCACACGTAGATATTGCGCCGTCCGCCCACGAGGCGGACGAAGCGATCGATCGGGCGCGAGGTCGTCGAGATTGCGCGCCGGTTTTTTCTTTCGCGAGCTTTTTCGCGAAGCGGTCGAGCAGGTCGGAGCCCACGAGGAGCGCGAGCAGGAGAAATGCGCTCGGCAGTGCGCCGATGCTTTGGAAGTGAAACGCGAGCGCTGTCCACCACGATAGCTCCAGCACGTAATCGAGCGCGTGTTCGCGTTTGCCCAGCGGGGTGGTTTCCACTTTCACCCGCGCCTGTTTGCCGTCGAGCCCGTCGAGCACGCCGACCGCGAGCGCGAGCAGAGTTCCAGCCAGCAAATGGCCAGTGGCGAAGAGAGCGGTCACTGCCAGCGGAGATCACCGCAGTGAAACAGCGTGATCTGATTGGGCGTGATCGAGGTCCGGCAAAGCCGCGCGATGATCCAGGTCTCGATCGGCGCGTGGATTTTCGCTGGCAGATCGAGCGTGCCGTTTTGCGCGGCATCAAGCAGGAGACTTTCTGCGGTGCGACACTCCGTGGGTCTCGGCGCGGGAAACCAGAGCGGGCGCAGGTGGCGGCGCAGATTTATGAGGTAAGTCGGCAGCGTTCCGACATCCAAAACCCGCATCGTGCCCTGCAGTGTCTCCTCGGCGAACCTCGCAAATATCTCTGAAGCGGACCCTTCGCTTTTGAGTCTTTGCATTGGGACAATTGCTGCGCCGCAGTTGTGGCCGATTGCAGTTTCAGTTTCGCGGCCCAGCAGGACGGGAGGCAGCGAATCGATGAGGAGGGTGGCCGCCTGCTGTTTGCTCAGTGCCTGGAGCAAACGCGGGTCGTGGTAGAAATCGGCGCGCAAGACGAGAATCATCCTCTTGTCCGCGACCGCATCTGGAAGTCGCGCGGAAACTTCGAATTCGATTTCCGCCCGTGCCCACGAAGGCGCGCGCAGATGACGGCCGATGAGATCAGGGTCGCTCGCCACGATGTGGGCGTGCGTAAATCCGAGGCGTTGCAGAGTACGGAGCGATCGTTCCAGAACGGAGATCCCGCAGAGCCGAACGAGCGCTTGCTCGTTGGCGAAAAGGACGACTGTAGGTTTCTCTGCCACGCGGCTTCACTTACCCGCCGCGAGGTTTTCTGTCACCCCTCTCCGGGAGGAAAGTGGAAATTGGGTTGTTCCGCGTCGCAGGTGAGTTCAGGGTGATTCAGGCGAAAGCGCTCCGCCTCGCCGCAACCTCTCCAAACATTATGTCCACCGGAAAGAACCAGCTCGAGCAGTTGAAAGAATTTACCGTTGTCGTAGCCGACACGGGTGACTTCGAAACGATTAAGGAATTCAAACCGCGCGACGCGACTACCAATCCTTCGCTGATCTACGCGGCGACGCAGAAGGAGAAATATTTTCATCTGCTCGATAAAGTTCTGGCGGACCGGAAGAGTTCAGGCTTGAGCGGCGACGCGCAAATCGAGGATGTGATCGACCACTTGTTAGTCGAATTTGGTTGCGAGATTTTGGAGATCGTTCCCGGGCGTGTCTCCACGGAGACGGACGCCCGACTTTCCTTTGATACGGAAGGCTCGATCAAGAAAGGGCGGCAACTGATCAAGCTTTACGAGGCTCGCGGGATTTCTCGTGAGCGCGTGCTGATCAAAATCGCCTCGACTTGGGAAGGCATCGCCGCCGGCGAAGCGCTCCAGAGAGAAGGCATAAACTGCAATCTGACGCTGATGTTTTCGCTGGCGCAGGCGGCGCGTTGCGCGGAAGCGGGGATCCAGCTGATCTCGCCTTTCGTGGGGCGCATTTACGATTGGTTTAAGGCGAGCGAGAAGCGGGATTATGCCGGCGCGGAGGATCCGGGCGTGCAGTCGGTGAATGAGATTTACACCTACTACAAGAAGTTCGGCTACAAGACCGAGGTGATGGGCGCGAGCTTCCGCAACGTCGGCCAGATTATCGAATTGGCTGGCTGTGATCTGCTCACGATTAGTCCCGATCTGCTCGAAAAATTAGCGGCTTCGCACGAGCCGGTGGAACGCAAACTCGACCCCGAGAAAGCGAAGACAGCTGACGTGAAAAGAGTTTCCTCAGATGAGAAAACTTTCCGCTACGCGTTAAATGACAATGCCATGGCGACGGAGAAAACGGCGGAAGGAATCCGAAAATTCGCGGCCGATATCGTGAAGCTGGAGAAATTCGTCGCTTCGAAAGTTTAGCAGCACGCGGGGACGGCGTGGCCTGATGTTCAACGTCGTCCTGATCGAGCCGGAGATCCCGCCTAACACCGGCAACATCGGGCGCCTCTGTCTCGCGACCGGCTCCACCCTGCACTTGGTGCAACCGCTCGGATTCGAGATCGACGATCGGCAATTGCAACGGGCCGGGCTGGATTATTGGAAGGAGGTCGAGGTGAAAATCTGGGGCTCGTTTGCCGAACTCCAGGCCGCGCAACTGAAGGCGTCGCGCTATTTTTTTCTCACCACCAAAGCTTCACGCGCGTATTACGCGGAAACATTCCAAGCGGGCGACTTCCTTGTTTTTGGTCGCGAAACCAGAGGACTGCCCGAGCCGCTGCTGCGGGAGCAACGCGAGCATTTGCTCACGATTCCAATGCGCGGCACGCGCAGCCTGAATCTTGCCACGGCCGTGGCGATTGTGCTTTTCGAGGCGCAGCGGCAGGTGGACTGCGCCTAGTAGCCGGCGGCCTGCCCGTCCTTTCGGCTTTCGCTCGCCCCGTAGTAAACGCCGTTCGCATCGCGCATGATGGCCTGGTAACCACCGTAGCCGCCGAGATCGAGGCGGACGTCGTGGCCCATGTTCATGAGTTCGCGCGCGCTTTGATAGGGCACGCCGCTTTCGAGATTCACGAAGCCGCCATCGGCCATCTTCTCGCCGGTCGGTTCTGAACTGCCTTCATGCTGCCAACGCGCGGCGTCGCCGGCTTCCTGCACATTCATGCCCCAGTCGATCATGTTGCAGAGAATCTGCACATGACCTTGCGGCTGCATCCCGCCGCCCATGACACCGAAGCTGAGCCACGGCTTGCCGTCCTTCATGACGAAGGCCGGGATGATGGTGTGGAACGGGCGTTTGCCCGGCGCGTAAACGTTCGCGCTTTTCGCCTCCATATCGAAAAGCTCGCCGCGATCCTGGAAGCCGAAGCCCAGCCCGGGCACGACCACGCCGCTGCCCATGCCGCGGTAGTTGCTCTGGATCAGGCTGACCATGTTGCCGTCTTTATCGGCTGTGGTGAGGTAGATGGTGTCGCCCTCTTTCAAGGCCGGATTGCCGGCGTCGTAGCGCTTCGCGGCGCGTTTGGGATCGATCAATTTCCGCCGCTCTTCAGCGTATTTTTTCGAGAGCAACTCCGTCACTGGCACCTTCGCGAAGGCCGGATCGGCGTAAAATTTTGCGCGATCTTCGAAGGCCAGCTTCTTCGCCTCGATCATGAGATGCAACGCTTCCGGCGAATTGTAGCCCATCGTTTTCAGATCGTAGCCTTCGAGAATGTTCAGCATCTGGAGCGCAGCGAGGCCTTGTCCGTTCGGCGGCAATTCGTAAACCTCATAGCCGCGATAGTTGGTCGAGATCGGCTCATCCCACGTCGAGGTGTGTTTTTCGAAATCGATCTTGCGCAGGAAGCCGCCATTGCTCGCGAAAAATTTGTCCATCTGCTCCGCGATTTCGCCTTTGTAGAATGCGTCGCGACCTTTCTCAGCCACGATGCTGAGCGTCTGGGCGAGCGCTGGATTCTTGAAGAGTTCGCCTTTCGCCGGCGCACGTCCGTTGATCGTAAACGTCTCCACAAACGCGCCCGGTTGCTTGCTCAGGACCGGCACGCTGCGGTCCATGTAGTACGCGACCAATTCCGAAACCGGGAAGCCGTTGCTCGCGTAGCCGATCGCGGGTTGCAGCACTTGTTTCATCGGGAGTTTGCCGAATTTCTGGTGCAACTCGAACCACCCATCCACACAGCCCGGGACAGAAATAGGCAGCATGCCGTGAGGCGGAATGGTGGTGCGCTTGAGCTTTTCCAGTTCCGCTTTCATCTGCTCGTAGCTGAGACCGAGTGGGGCGCGCCCGCTCGCGTTTAGACCAGAGAGCTTTTTCGTTTTCGCGTCGTAGACGATTGCGAAAAGGTCGCCGCCCATCCCGCTGCCGGTCGGCTCCATTAAGCCGAGCGCGGCGTCGCACGCGATCGCGGCATCCACCGCGCTGCCGCCGGCTTTAAGGATGTCGATCCCGATTTGCGTGACGAGAGGGACGCTGGTGCAGACCATGCCGTGTTCGGCCAGCACTTCAGAGCGCGTGGCAAAGGTCCGACCGGTCACGCGATCGGATTGCGCGAAGGCGAGGCAGTGACTTAAGAGCAGGATAGAGGCGATGAGCGCGGGACGCATGATGGGAAAACGTCCAACGTCCAACGCTCAACGTCCAACGTTCAATGGAAGAGAAGCGAATACGCGCTAGGGTCACAGACCATGCGCGCCAGCCATCTCGAAGATTATTACGCCTTCCTCCGTTTCCCCAGCATTTCTACCGATGATGAATACTCCGACAAAGTCGCAGAGTGCGCCCATTGGCTGGTCGAAAAACTGACGGACATCGGCCTCGAGGCGAAGTTGATGCCGACTCCCGGTCATCCGGTGGTGTGGGCGAAAAACAAGCATCAGCCTGGGCGCAAGACGGTAATGATTTACGGTCACTATGATGTCCAGCCGCCCGACCCGCTCGACCTTTGGGATTCGCCGCCGTTCGATCCTGTGTTGAAGGACGGCTACGTCTTTGCGCGCGGCTCCACCGATAACAAAGGCCAAATCCTCGCGCATATTCTCGGCATTCAAGAAACGATCGAGAAGGACGGCGATTTGCCGGTGAATCTTCATCTTATCATTGAAGGCGAAGAAGAAATCGGGAGCGGTAATCTCGGCAATTTCCTCCAGCAGAATCTCGACGCGCTCCGCTCCGATGTCGTGGTCGTTTCCGATACCGGGATGATCGCGAAAGGCGTGCCGACTTTGAGCTACGGGCTCCGCGGCGTGACCGCGCTGGAGGTGAAAATCACCAGCTCGCAGATGGATTTACACTCCGGAATGTTTGGTGGCGCGGTGGCGAATCCGATCACCGCCCTGGCGCGTTTGCTCGCCACCTTGCACGACGAGAAAGGGCACATCGCGATCGAGGGTTTCTACGATGATGTGAAACCGCTGGAGGATTGGGAACGCGAGGCCTGGCGGAAATTGCCGATCGATGGCGACAAGGAAGTGCTCGACGAGACTCGTTCGCCGGCGCTTTTCGGCGAAGAAGGTTACAGCACGCTGGAACGTCTTGTGGGCGCGTCCGACCGCGGAGATCAACGGCATCGGCGGTGGTTATCAAGGGCAGGGGACCAAGACCGTCATCGCCAGCCATGCGATGGCGAAGCTCACTTTCCGCCTGGTGCCGAATCAGGAGGGCGACAACATTCTTGAACTCGCGAAAGCGCATTTGCGAAAACATCTACCGCCTGGTGTGACGATGGAGATCAAGGATGGCCACAGCGGCCCGTGGTATCTGACGGATCCGCATTCGGAAGTTGGCCAGGCGGCGCAGCGCGCGCTGCGCGAAGCGTTCGATGGCGCGGAGCCGGCGCTCATCCGCGAGGGTGGCAGCATCCCGATTACCTCGCAATTCCGCACCATCATGGGGGTGGAGACGCTGCTGCTTGGGCTGGCTTTGTCGGATTGCCGCGCGCATTCCCCGAACGAGAATTTCCCGCTGGAAAATCTCGACGCGGGGATTCGCTTAAATAAAGCCGTGCTGAAAGAGCTGGCGCGCTAACGCAGCATGCGCGGCTGGATTCGCCTCGCCGGCGTCGGCGTGATGCTGGGGGCGCTGGTGGCCGCCGCGCCGCCACTGCGCGGTGAGCAGTCGTTAGGCGACAAGATCAAGCGCATCTTCGAGCCCACCCCGCCGCCGAAGAAGAAGCGCATATCCTCCACCAGCAAGAAAACGTCGCCGACACCGTCGAAGAAGAAATCGAGTCCAACGCCGTCGCCGAGCCCTTCGCCGAAGAAGAAAGCATCACCAGAACCTTCTCCGAGCGCTTCCCCGAAAAAGAAGAGCAGTTCGAAGAAAAAAAGTCCGTCACCGAGCCCCACCCCGGAAGAGAGCGAGACCCCGAGCCCAACGCCGAAGTCGAAGAGTTCCCCTGCGCCTTCGCCAGAGAAAAAGAAGAAGGCCTCGCCCACGCCGGAGCCTGAGGAATCTCCGAGTCCGTCCCCCAGTGCTGCGCCGGAGGAATCGCCCTCTCCTGAGGAAAGCCCATCCCCGAGCGCCAGCCCGAAGAAATCGCAGCCTCCCGGCGCGACTCTCTCGCCTAACGACATCAAGGGCTTCGAGGATTATTCGGCGCCGGTGAAAAAGGTTATCGAGACCGCTCTTGCTCTGACCGCGCGAAATCTGGATTACAAATACGGTTCGGCCGATCCCGACAGCGGCGGCCTGGATTGCTCCGGATTTGTCTTCTTCGTCTTAACCGAAAATGGACTGAAGGACGTCCCGCGCGATGCGAGCGGGCAGTATTCCTGGGTGCGGAAAGCGGGAAATTTCCAGGCGGTGATCAGCCGCAGCGAAGACACTTTCGAACTCGATGAACTCAAGGCCGGCGATCTTCTTTTTTGGACCGGCACCTACGCGGCGGAGAAGGATCCACCGATCACGCACACCATGATTTATCTTGGCCGGGAAAAGAAAACCGATCGGCGCGTGATGGTCGGCGCCAGTGACGGTCGCACCTACCACGATGAGTCGCGCTTCGGGGTGGGCGTGTTCGATTTCAAACTGCCGCGTGCGCGGAAAGCGGAGACCAGCGGACGCCAGCCGTCTTTTGTCGGCTATGGAAGAATTCCCGGGCTCGGCGACGGCTGAGCGGATGATTCTGCGACGGCAGCAGTTTCGTGCTTTTGCTTCTCGGAGCGGTTTTTGATGGCGACCAACGCCACGATCAAGCAAAGGAGCGCAATGATGACTCGCTGCTCTGTGACCGGCAACTCGAAGACCGCAAGCCAGCGTTTCATTGATATTTGATCGGGTCGGAGAGGCCCGCGTCGCGGAATCCGTTTCAAGCGCAACTGGCAGGAATCGCAGCTGCCACAGGCCGCGCCGTCGACGCCCGGATCGTAGCAACTGTGGGTGAGCGCAAAGTCGACGCCGAGATCGGTGCCTAGCCGAATGATCTCCGCTTTGGAAAGCGCGAGGAGCGGCGCGTGAATTTCCAGCGCATTGCCATCCACGCCCGCTTTGGTGGCGACGGCGGCGAGGTGTTCGAAAGCGCGCAGGAATTCCGGCCGGCAATCCGGATACCCGCTGTAGTCCACTGCGTTTACGCCAAGGAAGATGTGGCCTGCACCCAGCACCTCCGCCCAGCCCAGCGCATAGGAGAGGAAAATGGTGTTCCGCGCCGGCACGTAAGTGATCGGAATTCCGTGCGTCATTTCATCGGCCGAACGCGCGTGCGGAACCGCGATGTCGTCCGTCAAAGCCGAGCCCCCAAACACGCGCAGATCGATTTTCGCCACGCGATGGTCGCGCACTTTCATGGAGGCAGCGACGCGTTGCGAGGCTTCGAGTTCGATGCGATGCCGCTGGCCGTAATCAAAAGAAAGGGCATGCGTTTCGAAGCCTTGCGCCTGCGCGAGCGCGAGCGTAACCGCGGAATCGAGTCCGCCGCTTAAGAGCACTACCGCCGATGGCATGAACCTTCTTTCGGGCCTGCGCTCGCGAGCGTCGAGAACATTGCGTAAACTGCGCGCGTGTCAGTTTGGAAGACAATCCGTTATCGGCTGGAGTGGCTGGCCCTGACGGCAGCCACGAAGGTGGTGCCGCTGCTTTCGCGCGGCGCTTGCTACGACCTGGGTGGCTGGGCAGGCGGGCTGGCTGCGCGTCTCGATCGGCGAGGCCGCGCGGTCGCGCTGGCTAATCTGGAAGCGGCATTCGGCGCCGAGTTCTCGCCGGCCCGCCGGGCGGAGATCGTGCGGGAATCCTATCAAACGTTCACGCGCACGATGCTGGATCTGTTTTGGAGCCCGCGGCTGAACGCGGAGAATTTTGCCGACTATTTCGAGTTCGATGGGGTGGAGCGGGCGAAGGAGGAAATCGCGCCGTCAAACTGCTGCATCGTCGGCGCGTTTCACTACGGGAACTTCGAATGGCTCAGCCTCGCGTGCGGTTGGTCCGGTTTTCCCAGCGCAATCACGACGCAAGAATTCAAGAATCCGCTCCTCGATCGCTTTTTTCAAAGTCTGCGCGAACGCTCTGGCCATACGACAGTTCCCCGCGAAGGCGCGATCATCCGGCTCTACAAAATCCTGCGTAAGAAAGGACGCGCGGCTTTGCTCGTGGATACGAGTCTGCCGCCGCATCATCCCACGGTTGTGATCGAGTGTTTCGGTTTGAAGACGTGCGTGACGGTGGCGCATGCCTGGCTGCAGGAGCGCACGGGGGCGCCGATTATTCCGCTCTTCTGCGAGCCGCTGCCGGGCGGACGTTATCGCATTGTCACTCGGCCGAAGGTTCAGTTGCCGGAAGGCGCGACGCATCAGGAAATCGCGCAGGCTGTTTGGGATTCATTTGAGCCGGTGGCGCGCAGCAATCCCGCGCCGTGGCTTTGGATGTATAAACACTGGCGCTATCGGCCGGTGGGCGCGACGGGCTACCCGTTTTATGCGAATGAATCGCCCGCGTTTGAGCAAATCTCGGCGCGTCAGGATTATGCGAAGCTGGACCGGAGTGCGCTCCCAAGGAAGGGTGCGCCGACGGTGTAGAATCCCGGGTATCTTGACAAGAACACTGAGGGGCTATTCCGTTGGCGTCATTATGCGACTCACCTCCCGGTTCCTTCTTCTCGCAGCCGCTTCTTCCGCGCTGGTTCTGACCAGTTGCGAAACGACCTCCATGGTTTCCGGCGGCAATTATCGTGTGACGGCCAAACGGCCAAATGATCCGTCGAAAGTGCGGGTGAAAGTCTCGCTCGCGCAGCAGAATATCTACGTCATGGAAGGCGACCGGCCGCTCATGGCGGTGGCAACGACGGTGGGCACGGCGGACCATCCGACGCCGCGCGGCAACTTTAATATCTACAAAAAGATCGAGAAAAAGCGCTCCGGCTCCTACGGGTTCCGCGTGCAAGGCGATCGGATTGTTCCGGCTGCCGCGGGCGCGAATGTCCCGGGACGTTATGTGGGATATCCGATGGCTTACTGGTGCGAATTCGCACCTGCCTATGGGTTTCACCAAGGCTTTGTCCACGTCCGGCCGCGGAGCCATGGGTGTCTGCGGTTGAAGGGTGAAGCTGCGGCAAAATTTTATGCGCTGGTGCGCAATGGCACGCCGGTGAACATCGCAAACACGCAGCCGGAAGACGCGACCATTGGGCCGAAAATTCAGCGCGTGGATGATTCCAAGACGATCGATCCGCCCAATCGCCTCGCGATTTCGGACGAGATCTTTTCCAAGCCTGCCGGTCCTTTACTCGAGGACTAGCATGGCGCGGCCTTTGCCGCGATAGTGTGCTGTGAGCACAAACTTGATCTCCAGCGGCACGCCGGTCGGAAAGCGGGTGAACCTCCGCACACCGGAGGTGATGACGGCAGTGCAGGAGCAGGTCGAGTCGCACTACCGGAGCGACATCGTGGACATGATCCGCCGCAATGGCGGCATCATGAGAGTGGGTGAGATCACGGTGCGTTTGGCGAAGCAATTTGGCTTCTGCTATGGGGTGGAACGGGCGATCGATCTCGCCTACGCCGCGCGCAAGGTTTTCAAGGATCGGCGGCTCTTCATTCTCGGCGAGATCATTCACAACCCCGAGGTCAACGATCAGATTTCGTCGTTAGGCATCAAGAATTTGATGGGAGCGAACAAGCAGGCCGAAGTTTCCGATTTGAAGCCGGAGGATGTGGTCATCGTGCCCGCTTTCGGCACGGAGGTTTCCACGTTGCAGCAGATCAAAGAGATCGGCTGCCAAATTGTGGACACGACTTGTGGCGACGTCATGAGCGTCTGGAAACGCGTGCGTAAATATGCGAGCGAATCCGCCACTTCCATCATTCACGGCAAAGCCGAGCATGAGGAAACGAAGGCGACCAGCTCGCGCGCGCTCGGCGATGGCCAAGGGCATTATTTGGTCGTGCTCACGCTCGCGGAGACGGATTACGTCTGCGATTACATCCGCCACGGCGGGAACAAGGAGGAATTCCTCGCCAAGTTCGAGCATGCGCATTCGGCGGGGTTCGATCCTGATTTGCATCTCCGCACCGTAGGCGTCGCCAACCAGACCACCATGCTGCGGGGCGAGACGGAAGAAGTGCAGCGGCGCATCCGGCAGGCCATCGTCGACCGCGATGGCGCGGAAACAGCCGGGAAGAATTTTAGTTTCTTCGACACCATCTGCGGAGCCACGCAGGAACGGCAGGATGCTTTGCGCGAATTGCTGGATGTGAAGATGGACCTCCTGCTCGTGGTCGGCGGCTACAACAGCTCGAACACTTCGCATCTGGCAGAGATGGGCGAGGAAAAGCTGCCCACCTATTTTGTCCGGAACGCGTCGCGGTTACACTCCGTGCACGAAATCTTGCATTACGATCTGCACGCCAAAACCGAGGTGATTGCGAAAGAATGGCTGCCCGAAGGGCCGCTGGTTGTAGGAATCACGGCGGGTGCTTCGTGTCCGAATAATCTCATCGAAGAGACTCTGCTGCGTTTATTCGAGCTGCGTGGGATTAGCCGCGCTCAACTCGAAGCGGCAGCCTAAAAGACTCGTCGTCGAGCAGCGGAAGAGACACGCGCGCGCCGCCGGAGACGCGAAGTCAGATTGTTATGCGTGCAATCTGGAAAGGCAGTATCAGCTTCGGTCTGGTCAATATCCCTATCGCCCTCTACCCGGCCACGCGTCGGGAGGATCTAAAATTTCGCCTTTTACGGCAGAGCGATCACAGCCCCGTCAACTACAAGCGCGTGGCGGAGAAAGATGGGAAGGAAGTGCCATGGGGGGAGATCGTGAAGGGCTACGAATACGAAAAGGGGAAATTCGTCATCCTGAACGAGAAGGATTTTCAGCGGGTCGATCTCGAGGCAACGCAGACGGTTGATATCCAGGATTTCGTCGATCTGGATGAGATCGATCCGATGTTTTTCTACAAGCCCTACTTCCTCGAGCCGCAAAAAGGCGGCGACAAAGCCTATGCGTTGCTGCGGACTGCGCTGGCCGACGGGAAGAAAGTGGGCATCGCCAAAGTCATCATCAAAACGCGGCAGTATCTCGCGGGGGTGAAGGCGCTCAAGCACGCGCTCGTGCTCGAGTTGATGCACTTCGCTGAAGAATTGTCCGACGCGGAAAAGCTGAACGTCCCCGAAAAAGGTCGAGCCGGGGAAGCGTGAAAAGGAAATGGCGATGGCGCTGGTGAAAAGCATGAGCTCAAAGTGGGACCCGACCAAATATCGCGACGATTACCGCGAGGCGTTGCTCGACGTGATCGAAGAGAAGGTCGACGCCGGCGGCAAGGAGATCGAAGAGAAGCCGAAAGAGAAAAAGTCGTCCTCAAAGGTCATCGACTTGGTGGCGATTCTGCAGGAAAGCCTGGCGCAGTCCAAGGGAAGCAAGAAGACAAAATCCGCGCGTAAACGCACAGCCCGGACACAAAAAAAGGCCGCGTAAAGGGAGGCTCCTCGAGCCACTTCGCCAGAATCGCCGTGCGATCATCCCGAGCCGCGCAGACGGCCGAAGGATCTCGCAATCGCTTTCTGCTTCCTCGTTGCTTGCGGCCTGTTCGCAGGGTTGCGCGGTTCCTCCTTCGCGTGACGCAAATTGTTTCGGTGAGAACCCTCCGCCGTCTCCCCGGCTCGGGATGACCGCGAGAGCGCGGGGTCGGTCAGTTGACGCTCTTCTGGCGCCGATTCACTTTGCCGCTAGTGAGCAAGCGTTCGCCATCCCCGGAGCTCCGCATATCGCTCCTGACCGCCACCTGCATCGTGATCGCCAACATGGTGGGGACCGGGATTTTCACCAGTCTTGGCTTTCAGGTGGGCGATCTCGCCAGCGGATTTTCCATCATCGCCTTGTGGATTGTGGGTGGGATTTGCGCGCTCTGCGGTGCTCTTTCTTATGCCGAGCTGGGAGCCGCCTTGCCGCGCTCCGGCGGCGAATACAATTACTTGCGCGAGATCTACCATCCTTCGCTCGGTTTCCTGGCGGGTTGGGTTTCCGGCACGGTCGGGTTTGCCGCGCCCGTCGCGATCGCCGCGATGCCTTTTGGCACTTATTTGGCCGACTTGGTTCCGGGAACGAATCCGCTGGTTCTGGGACTTGCGCTTGTCTGGGGAACTACGCTTGTCCTTTTGCTTGATCTGCGGCTGGGCAGCGCGTTTCAAGTGGTGTCGACACTGCTAAAACTTCTGCTGATTGCCCTCATCATCGCGGCTGGATTTTACGTCGTCGGGAGCGAACCAGTGCGATTTCTTCCCGGAGCGGGCGATGGCGCGCGGATCGTGAGCGCCCCGTTCGCGGTCAGTCTTTTCTGGGTCATGTATGCCTACTCGGGCTGGAACGCGTCCACCTACATCGCAGGGGAATTGCGGAATCCCTCGCGCAACATTCCGCTCTCCGTCGGCCTCGGCACGCTGGTCGTGGCGCTGCTTTATGTGGGACTGAACATGGTCTTTCTGCGGACGACTCCCATCTCTGAAATGGTCGGCAAACAGCAGGTCGCGCTGATCGCCGGCACGCATATCTTCGGACCAGCTGGCGGCAAGATCATGGCCGTGTTTATCTGTCTCGGGCTCGTTTCCACGGTGAGCGCGATGATGTGGATCGGCCCGCGCGTGATGGTGACGATGGGCGAAGATCTGGCCTTTTTCTCACTTCTCTCGCGGCGGGACCGGCGCGGCATTCCGGTGAATGCGATCCTGGTGCAATTCGTCATAGTCAACGTGATGCTGCTGACCGCGACCTTCCAGGCGATCGTGAACTACGTGCAATTCAGCCTCACGCTTTGTTCGACCCTCACCGTTTTCGGCGTCTTCGTCCTGCGCTGGCGACAGCCTGATTTACCGCGCCCGTATAAGGTATTTGGCTATCCCGTGACGCCTCTGCTCTTCCTCCTCGTGAGCTTCTGGATGCTCATCAGCTTGCTCATTAATCCGGACACGCGCGGTCCTTCACTCCTCGGTCTCGCGACCACGCTGGCGGGCCTCGTCGTATATTTTCTTTCGCCGAAAGAGACGTCTCCCCATCCTCCGCTCCCATCATGAAACTCCACTTGTTAGCCTGGCTCCTCTTGGTCGCGCAGGCCGGCGCGCAGACGCAACCGACCCTGGACCAGACAGCTCGCTTCCTCGCGGGCCTGCCGGTGGAAGGTCCGCTCGCTCCGCTGATGGCGACGCCCGCCTGGCAGGAACATGCCAAGGCAATGGACGAGGCGTGGGCCACCAAGATGAGTCAACAAGTCGATCCGATCCGGGCCTGGATGGAACTCCATGCCCCCGGCTACCATCACAGCACGGACACGATGTTTTACATGTTCGCGGGTCCTGATTGTCTTTACGCGAACGTCTTTTTTCCCGAAGCCCGCGCTTACATTTTAGCCGGACTCGAACCCGTCGGCGCGGCGCGCGATGTGGCGACCCTGGCGCCCGCCGCTCTCGCTGCGGAGCTCGGGGCTTTGCGCACCTCTTTGAGTTCCATTCTGCGTTTCCAATATTTCATCACCAAGGACATGCGGGCGGATATCGGCCACGGAAAAGTCCTGGGCACAGTACCCATCATGTATGTTTTTCTCGCCCGCCTCGGCTACCAAGTGCTGACGGTGGAACCAGTCACCACCCCGGCGGAAGGCGTGAAGATTGTCTTTCAAAACCCCGCTTTGGCGCAGCCGCAGACGCTCTCTTATTTCAAAACCAACCTTGCGGGCGGAGAGAGCGTGTTTTTGAAATGGTGCGCTGCGCAAGGCCCTGGGCTCAGCCTGATCAAGGCTGCGTCCTTCCTCATGCACGGCAACAATTTCAACGGCGTGCGCCAGTTCCTGCTCGAGCACAGCCGCGTTATTGTGCAGGACGATTCCGGGATTCCGCTGCGCCTTTTCCCGAAGGGTTGGACGGTCAATTGCTATGGCCGCTACGTCCCGCACCGGACGCTGTTCGCGAAGTTCACGCAGCGGGACCTTACGGCGGTTTATCAGCGGAACCCACCCGGGCCCCTCGGATTCGCCTTCGGTTATCATTGGCAAAAGGAGGAAGGGATGCTGATGCTGGCCACGCCGCCGGGCGCCGCTGCGGAGGAGACGACGCCAGTGTTAAGGGCGCTACCGATCGCGCCCGAG
The DNA here is from genome assembly GCA_963762685.1 of uncultured Verrucomicrobiae bacterium. GTDB lineage: Bacteria > Verrucomicrobiota > Verrucomicrobiia > Chthoniobacterales > UBA10450 > JACCTI01. The sequence goes on from CAVXLV010000006.1 coordinate 88,683, forward strand.
GAGCAGCCTTAAAAAGCGGGCGTCGGAAAACGAGCCACCATTACCGTGGCGCACGAGGACGACGTTGAGCGAGGGCAGGACGTAGAGCCGCTGATAGCGTGAACCGATGCACAACATGAGATCGCTCGGCGCGTCGCGGCAGACGCAAGCGTTCCGCCAATTCTGGGCGGACCATTTTGACGAGAGTGCGGCCTCGAAATCAAATTCGCGACCACCGGCGGCGGCGGCGCGGTTATTCCACCAGCCTAACGAGTAAGCACGATTGGCGGAAGAGCCGCGTTGCGTTTGCGCAAAGGTCTCCGAGGAAACCACCGGGGCGCCGTGCGCGAGTGCGAGTTCTCCTAAGCGGCTCCAGTCCCGCGCAGAAAGTATCCAACCCGCGGCGAGCAAGGGATTGCCTGCGCGATCAAGTAGATAGCGTTGCCGCCCCAGGCCGAGCCGTCGAAGGACGCGCCGTTCCAGATACGCGCGCGGAGCTTGCCCGCGCAGCTTCGCCTTCAGGACCGCGTGGAAAACTTGCAGCGCGCTCGGACCGTAAATGAACGCGCTCCCGGGGTCCGCGACCACCGGCAGCCCGAGGGCAATCGCATCGCGGTTCCCGGGATCATCCGCATGCAAACGGAAGCCGGGCTCCAATCCGCCAGAAAAATCGAGCAACTGCCGGATAGTGATGCGGGATTTGCGAGCGTCCTTCTGCCAGGTCGGGATGGTCTCGCTCACCCGTTCGTCCAGCTTCAGCAATCCATCTTCTTCCGCCGCAAGCGCGGCGAGGCACCAGAAGGCTTTGGTCCCGCTGTAAATTTTCCGCGGCTCGTTCGCACCAGTTTCCAGGAGCGTCTTGCCCGATTCGAGAATAAGGAGCGAGGCACCGCCATGGGCAGCCGAATAGGCCGCCGCGCGCGCCACAGCGGCGGGGTCCAGGCCGGCGTGGGCAATGCCCGCGCCACAGCCCACGAGGAGAAGGAAAATGGCAAGACGAGCGCGCAATTTCTCAGATTTCTTCCAGAGCTTTCGTGACGGCAAATGGCAACATGCTGGCGCCGTTCCCGCCGAGTTCGTGATCAATTTCCTCAAGGCGATGAATCAAGTCTGCCACTTCTCGCCGCGCAAACGGGCCGCCGGCGGCGGCGCAAAAATGCGTGCGGCAACCGAACGGCCGGCTGGCGTAGATGAGGCAATTTCCGCTTCGCGGCTCGAGCATCGGGCAAGACCCATCGCGGACATCGGGCAGACGTTTCCGGCCCGTGGCGCGGAAGGCCCGGGCGGCGACCGCGGCTTCGCCCTTGGTCAAATACGGTGTGCGCCCGGTGAGCTTGAAGTGGCAACATTCCTGGCGTCGCAGGCAATTGCGTTCGATCGGGCGCGCGTCCAATTCTGCGTAAACAGCGCGGACGGCGGCGAGGGCGGCCTCGGAGTTCAGGCATCGCTTCATTTTGCTAACGGCGCGTCTGCCATGGCGTGGCCGGCGATCCATCCAGTGGCCCAGGCTGCTTGAAAATTAAAACCGCCGGTGATGCCATCGATATCGAGCAACTCACCCGCGAAGTAAAGATGCGGCACGAGCCGGCTCTGCATCGTGCGAAAATCCACTTCCCGCAGCCGCACGCCGCCGCAGGTGACGAACTCGTCTTTGTTCAGGGATTTGCCGTCAATCCAGAGCTCGGTGTGTTTGAGATGATGGATCATGTCATCGGTCTGCTCGCGCGTCAGTTGTGTCCAAATCGCGTCGGCAAAAATGTTCGCCGCCTCTGCCAGGCTCTCCCAAAGGCGGGCGGGCAGGGGAGCGATCGGCGAACCGGCGACGCGACGTTTCGGCTGCGTGGTGCGGCGCGCTTGCAGCTCTGCACGGATCGCGTCCGCGCTCATGCTCGGCAACCAGTCGATGCGCAGAGGAAACTTGTAATCGCAAGCCGCCAGTTCCCGCGCGCCCCACGCCGAGAGCCGCAGAATCGCCGGACCGCTGACGCCGTTATGAGTGAGCAAGAGCGGTCCGCGCTGACGGAGTTTTGTTCCCACGGCTGAGACCTCGACCTCCGGCACAGCGATGCCCGCCAGTTTGTGGAGCCAATCTTCCCGGCCATGAAGCGAGAAAAGCGATGGCACCGGCGTCTCGAGCGCATGACCGAGGCTCTCCGCCAATTGCGCCCCGCTCGCCGTCCGTGCGCCGCCGGTGGCGAGAAGAAGACGATGGCATGTCGTCTCGGTGCCGTTCGAAAGGGTCAAGTTGAAGCCTTCTTCAGTTCGACGAGCGCTCTCGATCCCTGTGCGAGGATAAAGTCGAACGCCCGCACTTTGCGCTTCATGAAGAAGACAATCGATCACCGTGCCTGACGAGTCCGTCACCGGAAAAACGCGGCCATCCTCTTCGGTTTTCAGGCGCACGCCGTGGCGCTCGAACCAGGCGACCGTATCTTCGGCCGAGAAGCGATGCAGAGCTCCCAGCAAGGCCCGTTCGCCCCGCGGATAACGCGCCGCAAAAACGCGCGGTTCCAGTGCGGTGTGCGTGACATTGCAGCGCCCGCCGCCGGAGATGCGGACTTTGCTCAGGAAGTGCGAACCGCGTTCGTAGATCGCGACCTCGTTTTCCGGCTGCTGCCTGCGCACAAGCAATCGCGGCAAAGAAACCGGCCGCGCCACCGCCCACGATGATGATGCGTTCGCGGCTCACGGCGAGCTAGGGCGCAGCCGCAGCGGCTGCCTTCGTTTCCGGCAAAATCGTGGCCCGCGAAACGCGTGCGCGACCAAGGTATTTCTTCGCCAGTTCGCTCAGCTCCGCGGTCGTGATGCCTTCAATGTCGGTCTGGCGGGATCGTGCCCAATCCATCACTTCCGGCTTTTCCTGCGCGCGCGCGAGCACCGCCGAGAGCCAATAGCCATTATTCCGCAGCGTCTCCTTCAAAGTGGTGAGCAGCGGCAGCCGGGCGCGTTCCAGTTCCTCCGCGGTGACGCCATGCGTCGCGAGGTTGTCGGCGATGTCCGTGACCAGCGCAGCCATTTTTGCGGCGTCGCTTGGCGCAATATCGATACTGGCGCCGAAATAGCCGTAACCCGGAAAGGTATCGCTGCTGTTGCTGCCCGCGCGCGGACTGTAGGTCCCACCGATCTCTTCGCGCACTTTCACGCGCAGACGATCGTTGAAGATCGAGGCGAGGAGACTGAGCCGGCGGTTGCGACGCACGTCCATCGCGTCGTCCGAGGGCCAGAAAAGGAGGAGCGCGCCTTTTGGAATTTCGGAATCGATCGCGTAGTCCTTCGCGAATGGTTCTGCGGGAAACGCCACTTTCTTCAGTTCCGGCAGGTCAGGCTTCGGTTTCCGCGGAGGAAGCGCTCCCAGCGTTTGCGCGACCGCCTTGATCGTCGCCTCGAGTTCGAAGTCACCGACGATTGCCAACTCAATCGCTCCATCCCGAAACTCCGGCGTCAGCCAGGCTTTTACCTCCTCGAGCTTCCGCGAGAGCATGATCTCCTTCGGCGGCATGCCGAAGCGGGCGTCTCCGCCGGCCAGGAGGTTGGCTATCTCCATGGTCATGGGGCCGCTGGGAGTGTGCGCGAAGGAAAGATAGAGCTGCTCGAAATTCTTTTGCGCGAGGCGCAGCGCTTCGGAGCGATAACCGGAATCGGTCAGCTGTGCACTGAGCAGCTGCAAATCCACCGCCAAATCTTCAGCCGTAGTGCCGCTGGAGAAGACGAACGCGTCGGAATCCGGCTGGAAACTCCAGCCGACATTTTTGCCGGCAAATATTTCGCGCAGATCATCCACGCTGTGCTGGCCGAGGCCGCCGGCGCCGAGCGTCCTGCTGGCCAGGGCCGAGAGGCCGCGCTGCGACGCCGGTTCAGTGATTCCGCCGCTCCCCACGCGGGCGCTCATCGAAACGCGTCCGGCTTCGAAATCCGTTTTTTTCAAGTTCAGCCGCACACCATTTTTAAAGGTGATGAGCTCAATTCCGAGATCGTCGATGTGTTCGCGTTTTTCGATTTCGCCGGCCGGGCCGAAATTTGTGTAAGCCCATGTTTTCTGTTCTGCGCGAGCGGGCGGAGTGACGGCAACCGCGCGAGCCGCTTCGTAGGCCGCACCGATCGCGGCTGCGGCATCCCCGGGAATGGAGGCGTTGCCACTCACCATGACGAAGCTGCCTTTGCTCGCGAAATCGGAACGCAGCGCCGCGAGGCAATCTTCCAGCGTGATCTTTTTCAAGGCCGGGCCGAGGAGAGCGAGGTCGGCGGCGGCGGTGGTCAGAACATCGTTCTCTACCAACGTCTGCACGATTTCGTTCGCGATCCGATCCGAATGCCGCGTGGGTTCCGTGCGCGCTGCTTGCTCCAGACGGTTTTGCAGGTTTGCCACCGCCTCGGCCAGCTCCGCCTCCGTGAAACCGTGCTCCAGCGCGCGCCGCAGTTCCTGTTCGCCCACGGCCAGCGCGGCCGGCCAGTTTTCCGGTTTGCAGGAAAGGTCGAGGCTGGCCTCGCGAAAGAAATCGAAACGCTCGGCGACCGACGCGGCCGCCGAGATGAACGGCGCATCTGGTTTTTTCGCCAGCACCGAGAAGCGGCGATTCAACATGGCGAGCACCAGTCCGCGAGGCAGCCGCCGAAGCTGGCGCGCTACGGTGTCGGGCTCCGGTGCGTAGGGCGTTATGCGATTAATGGAGACGCTGGTCGCGGGTGCTTCCGGCTCGGCATGGAAGACCGCGCGCACGCCGTCGAATCGGGGCAGCTCGCCTAACGAGGGATTCGCTCGCGCGGGACCGCGTGCCTTGAGAGGGCCGAACTGCTGGGCGATCAATTTCTCGACCGCCGCTTCCTCGGGAAAGTCGCCGACCGCCACCACGACCATTTTTTCGGGCCGATACCAGGTGTTCCAAAAATCGAGGAAGCGTGCGCGCTCCGCTTCGGTGATGACTTTTTCATCGCCGATGGGGACTCGGCTGGGCAGTCGTGTTTTTCCCAGCATGGCTTCGAATTCCGCGAGGAAAATCCGGAAACCGACGGAATCTCCCGCGCGCTTCTCGGAAAGGATGACGCCGCGCTCGCGCTCAATTTCTTCTTTGCTCAACAGCAAACCGCCCGCGTAATCGCCCAGCACGCGCAAGCCTTCTGTGAGCGTCTCGGTATCAGGATGCGCGAGTTCGAGCTGGTATATGGTGCGGTCGAAACTGGTGCTCGCATTCGTGTCTCCGCCGAAACTCATGCCCATGCGCTGGAAAAAATTAACCAGCGTTCCTGGCGGGTAGTTTTTGCTGCCGTTGAAAGCCATGTGTTCGAGAAAATGGGCGAGCCCGCGTTGCTCATCCGTTTCCTGAAGCGAACCGGCGAGGACGAGCAGGCGCAGGGAGACGCGGCCCTTTGGCTCATGATTGGAGCGGATGACGTAGCGAAGGCCATTAGGCAGCGCGCCAAAATGTGCGGCCGGGTCGGGTTTGAGATCGCTGCCTTCATGAGGGAAGGGGAGCGGCGGGGCAGGCGGCGCCTTTTTCGCCGCGGCCATGGGAGCAGAAGCGAGTGCGCTGAGGAGAAGGCAGTAGGAAAATATGCGAGTCATTTACGTGCAGCGAGTTCGACAGTCTCGTGGCGGAGGATGTTCAGCGAAAGGCCGGCCGCGCCATCGGCAACGCGCAAGAGCCTTGACAGCAGGTAACTCCTTCGCGCAGCCTGCCGGACGTGAACTCACTCGGAAAATACTCTGGTTATCTCTACGCTCTCTTACGTGTTGTCGCGGGACTAATGTTTGCCTGTCATGGCGCGCAGAAATTGTTGGGCATGTTTGGCGGTAAAGGAGGCGCGGAAGGATTGATGATGCTGGGCGGGGCGATCGAACTCGTCGGTGGGTTCTTGATTGCCTTCGGTCTGCTCACCCGACCCGCCGCCTTCCTCTCCAGCGGCATGATGGCGGTCGGCTATTTCATGGCGCATGCGCCGCAAGGTTCGCTGCCCATCATTAACAAAGGCGAGCTGGCCGTCCTCTATTGCTTTCTCTTTCTCTACATGTTTTTCCGCGGTCCGGGTCCGTTCGCGCTCGATAATCTGATCTTCAAACGTGGCGCAGGGGACAGCAACGGCTAAGGTCTGCGCATGCAGACACGCCGCTGGATCAAGACCACGTTAACCCTCATCGCGCTGGCCGCCGCAAACTTGGCGAGCGCGCAAGAGTGGGCCAAGGCCCGACTGAATGATTCTCCGCGCCACGGCGAGTGGGTGGAATACAAGTCGGGGGAGCGCTCGCTGAAAGCGTTTGTGGTTTACCCCGAGCGGAAGGAAAAGGCGCCGGTGGTGCTGGTTATTCACGAGATTTTCGGCATGACGGATTGGGTCCGTGGTCTGTGCGATCAATTGGCGGAAAACGGTGTGATCGCGATCGCGCCGGATCTGCTGAGCGGCGAGGTGCACGAAGATGTGGATAGTGCGCGGAAGGCGATTTCGCAGCTGCCGGATGCGCAAGTCATCGCGGATCTGAATGCCACTGCGCAATACGCGGCGACGATTCCCGCGAGCAACGGCACGCTGGCGGTGGGCGGCTTTTGCTGGGGCGGCGGAAAAGCGTGGGCCTATGCGATGGAAAATCCGAAGCTGAAGGCGGCTTATTCATTCTACGGCACGGCGATCAACGAAGCTGCGGAGGCCGCGAAAGTCGGGGCACCGGTTTTCGGCTTCTACGGCGAGAAGGATGAGCGGGTCAACGCGACGATCCCGAAGGCGGAGGAATTGATGAAAACGGCGGGAAAGAAATACGAGCCGGTGATTTATAAAGGCGCTGGCCACGGTTTCATGCGCGCGGGCGAAGCGCCAGATGCGTCGCCGGAGAACAAGAAAGCGCGTGATGATGCCTGGGCGCGTTGGAAGACGCTCCTGAAGGAATTGTAGGGAGAGCGTTCGATTGCCTTCGTCGTCCGAGATGCGGGCGGTGCTTCCCGATTATTTTTTCGCGCCTTCGAGTTCGTTCGCCAGCGCGGTTGCGTCGTAAACTTTGCGCAGCGCTTCCGTGATGGCGGCGGAATCTACGCTGACCGCACGCGCGCGTTTATCTGAGTAAATGTAGTCGAGCACGTGCGAGTAGATATTTCCGTCAAAGATGATGCCGATGAATTCGTTGTCTTTGTTGACCACAGGGCTGCCGCTGTTGCCGCCCACAATGTCGGCTGTGGTGACGAAATTGAAGGGCGTGCTCAGGTTCAACTTTGCTTTACGCTCGAGCCAGCGCTTCGGCAGATCGAACGGCGGTTCGTTTTTGTGTTCTGCCGAGCGCTCATAGACACCCGCTAGAGTGGTGAGGGGCGGAACCGGCTTCCCGTCTTCTTCGTAGCCGCTGACCGGGCCGTAGGAAAGGCGCAGGGTGAAAGTGGCATCGGGGAAAGTACTCGTGCCTTGGGTGGCAAAGCGCGCACGCGCGATCTCGGCATAGGCCTGCTGTTTGACCTCGTCCTGCGCTTCCCAAGCAGCGCGGGCTTCGCGGGCCGGACCATCCACGAGGTTCGCCAGTTGGAGCATCGGGTCGTCCTGGGCGGCGGAGATGGCTGCGGCGCCGCCTTCGTAGAGTTGCTTGCGGAAGGCGGGATCTTTCAGCTTCGTTCCCTTGACCAGCTCCGCGGCGCGGTCGTTAGGCGATTTTCCCGCGAGCACTTCTTTTACCAGCGGATCCTCGGCGCCAAAGAAGGAAGCGAGGTCGGTCAAGGAATCGCTCAAAGTGAGCTGCTCCACATCGTCGTAGATCTGGGCGGTGGAGAAGAGATCGAGCTCGAAAGACTCCTTGTTGCTATCGCGAAATTCCGGAAAGCGTTCGCCATTTGGCTTCGTGCGTTCCGCGCCTGCGCGGACCAGTCGGCGCGCATACTTGAAGAGAGTGCTGTAAAATCCACGCGGTGCCCGATAAGAGGCGGTGGCCCGTCCGCGCGAGGTTTCGTAGTAGTAGTAAGCGGGAAGAATTTCGGTCATGGCTTCCTGCGCATTATCGATCCCTTCATACGCATCGAGCGCGCCTTTCAGCTTCGGGTCGGCTTTCATTGCCGCTTGTAATTGCATCTGATGTTCATCGATGGAATTCCAGATTTCTGGGTCAAGGAGAGCATTTTGGAAGCCCTTGTAAGCCTTGCGTCCGTTCTCAATCCCAAACAGGTCTTCTCGCACCCGGCGCGCATTTTCGAAGGAGCGTTTTGCATAAGCGCCGAGCATGGACTCGCGGCGATAGAGCAGGCTGAGATAATACGGCACCTCATTGTCCCGTTTGTCCGCCAGTTCGGCAGTCGTCAGCTGGCGTTCCGTGCGTCCCGGATGACCGCTCACGAAGGTTAATTCGCCGTCCGCCGGTCCCTTGGAGTTCCATTTTAGAAAATGTTCCACCTTGGCCGGCTGGCCGTTTTCGTAGGCGCGGAAAAAACAAACATCGAGGTCGAAGCGCGGATACTCGAAGTTATCCGGATCGCCGCCGAAAAAGGCGATCTGCTGCTCGGGCGCGAAGACCAGGCGCACATCGTCATAGCGTTTGTAGCGGTACAAATTGTAAACGCCTCCCTGGTAAAGCGTGACCACATCCGAGCGCTGCCCAGTTTTCTCCTGGCTCTCTTTTTCGATCTCCGCGATCACTTTTGCGCGTGCTTTACTCGCGTCCTCACCCGACGCGCCGCCAGGCACGCCCGCGTTCACCCGGTCGGTCACGTCTTCGATCGACATCAAAACGTTCAACTCGAGATCGTCCGCTTTCACTTCTTCGGCGGCGGTCTTGGCGTAGAAGCCATCGCGCACGTAGTTGTTTTTCTCCGTGCTGAATTTCTGCAGCGTATCGAGGCCAACGTGATGATTTGTGATCACGAGTCCGTTTGCAGAAACGAAGGAACCAGAACCGCCGGAATTGAAGCGCACGCTGGCTTTCTGGAGATGCTCGAGCCACTGCGGCGTCGGCTCGAACTGATATCTTTCCTTCAGTTGCCGGAGTGGGGGATTGTTAAACAGCCACATGCCTTCATCGGCCGAGAGCGAACCGACTAAAGTGACTAAAAGGAGCGCGGAAAGCGCAGGGAAGAAGCGACGGGCGAGCGACATAAGGAGCGAACTTAGAACAGGCGCGCTCCGCGACAAGGAAAACGAAACCGCCGAGGCCGCGCCAGCCAGCGGGAGCATTCTGCTTCGCGGCGGGATAAATTAATCCGCCGCCCGATGCGTATGACTCGACCAGTGGATCGCCCTGATCTGCCAGCGTCCACCCGTTTTCTGCAGCACCATGAGTTCAGTGCCCTCGCTGTCCACGGGCCGACTCATAAACGACCCTTGGCTCCGGCTCATTTGCGTGGTCCAGGCGACGTCCCCTTCCTGGCGCACGATCATGATCGAGCGGGGACTGGAGACCGTCCTGGCAAAACGCATGTCCGCCGTGAGGTGCTCTCCGGAATATTGCTCGCGAGTTTCGCGAACGCCCATCTCCAGCACTTGAGCATCAGGCGCGAGCAGGGCCATGGCCGCGTCCCCGTTGCCTTCTTCCAGCGCTTGATGGAACGCTTGCACGGTTGCCACAATCCTCTCGCGCTCTGCTGCTGGCGGAATGGGCCTGCGGCAGGCAGTCATCTCGAATAGGCATCCGAGCACGCACGCGCACTGCAGGACGGAAAAGATCGGGCGCATTCTCCAGGAGTGTATCCAAACCCGGAGCCCACGCTGCCGCAAAAATCTCCCAAGCGGCGACGCGCACCTTTCTTGGCGCATTCTTCGCGCGCGCCACAGACTGCTCTGCGCTAATCTCTCGAGCTTCCACATGAATTTCCTTCAGTCGCTCGTTCAAAAATTTACCGGCAAACCCGTCGATTGGGATGAACTGGAAGAAGCGCTCATCCGCTCGGATCTCGGCGTCCCTATTAGCATGCGCATCCTCGCCGCGCTGCAGGAACGCGCGCTGACGACTTCGGTTACATCCAAGGATATCAACGAAATCACCCGGGCAGAAATCGCGCGCGTGTTGCCAATCGCGCCGCCACCGATCCGACCGTTGCCCGCTGGTCCGAAAGTGATTCTGGTCGTGGGCGTGAACGGTACGGGCAAAACCACGTCGACCGCCAAGCTGGCACATTATTTCAAACGCAACCGTCACACCGTGCTGTTGGCGGCGGCGGATACCTTCCGCGCCGCCGCGATCGAGCAACTGGAAGTGTGGGCGCAACGCATCGGCGTGGACGTGATCAAAGGCCAATACAACGCGGACCCGGCAGCGCTCTGTTACGATGCCTATCAGGCGGCGGACCGGCAGGATATCGAGTATTTGATTTGCGATACCGCCGGACGCCTGCACACCAAGATCAATCTCATGGGCGAGCTGGAGAAGGTGAAGCGCAGCCTGGCCAAGCATGATGCGAAAGCGCCTCACGAAACCCTGCTCGTAGTGGACGCCACCACTGGCAGCAACGCGCTTGCGCAAGCGCGCGAATTTCATCAAGCGGTCGGGCTCACCGGTTTGATCGTGACCAAGCTCGACGGCAGCGGCAAAGGCGGGATCGTGATCGCGATTCAGGAAGAGCTGGGCATCCCCACGCGCTTCGTCGGCACGGGAGAAAAGTTGGAAGACATTCAGCCGTTCGATGGTCGGGAGTTCATCGCGCAGATGGTCTAGTCCATCTTCCCAGCTGCATTTCCTCCGTGTTAATCTGTGGCCGGAAAAAGCGAAAATTCACTCAGGATGAACACAGCTGAAACAGGAATGGGAGGCGAGTGATGGCCCGCTTTGTCTTCGGCCGCCTCCTGCAGATGATCCCGGTCCTCCTGATCATCGCCACGATTACTTTCTTCATGATCCGTCTCGCGCCGGGCGGTCCGTTTGATTCCGAGAAAAGCGTCAGCCCGGAAATCCGCAAGAATCTCGAGCGCTACTACCACATGGTGAACGAGGACGGCACGCCTCGGAATCTTTGGTTTCAACTCGGCGACTACCTGAAAAATCTCGCCCGCGGCGATCTCGGCCCTTCCTCGAAGTATTCCAGCCGCACGGTGAATGAGTTGATTGCAGAATCGTTTCCCGTTTCCGCCGAACTCGCGCTCTGGTCATTCCTCATCGCCCTTGCCCTGGGCTTGCCCGCCGGCATCATCGCCTCGCTCCGCCCGAACAGCGCGAGCGATTACATTCCCAGCTCGCTGGCGATGGCGGGGATTTCTGTCCCGAATTTCGTGATTGGCCCGCTGCTCGTACTTGATTTTCGCGCTCCACTTTGAATGGGTGCGTGTCTCCGGTTGGGATGATTGGATTGATCGCGTGTTGCCTTCCATCACCCTCGGCCTTTTGTACGCGGCCTACATCGCGCGGCTCACACGCGGCGGGATGCTCGAGATTCTTTCGCAGGATTTCATTCGCACGGCGCGTGCGAAAGGCGGCAGTCCTTTTCGCGTCGTTACACGACACGCTTTGCGCGGAGGACTGGTGCCAGTGGTGAGTTATCTCGGGCCGGCCGTCGCGGGGCTCGTCACCGGTTCTTTCGTGGTTGAGAGCATTTTCCAAATTCCAGGGCTCGGCCGCTACTTCGTAAATGCGGCCTTCAATCGCGACTACACCATGGTGCTGGGCGCAGTCCTCTTTTACGCGGCGCTCATTGTCCTTTTTAATCTCATCGTCGACATCGTTCTCGTCTGGATGGACCCACGGCAAAAATTCGCATGACGTTTCCGACGTTTTCGCGCGCAGCCTGCCTTGGAGTGCGGCGCGTCCTCGCGCCGCTTTCCTCCAGCCGGATGGAAGAGAAAGCGTCCGAGCCTCCATCTCGCCAACAACGGCACCGTCGCTCGTGGCGCGACGGAGACGCGCCGCACCTGCGCTTCGGCACCGTCTCGCGAAAAACAAGCTCGCGGTCGCCGGCAGCAAATTCTCCTCCTTCTCCTCCTACTCTCGCGTCGTTCTTCGGCCCGCTCCTCCTCCACCAATCCTACGAAACGCAGAATCTTCAGCTCGGCGCCACGCCGCCCAGCGCAGATCATTGGCTGGGAACCGATCCGCTCGGACGCGATCTGCTCGTTAGGCTGCTTTACGGCGGGCGCGTCTCCATCTCCGTCGGCCTTTGCGCGACGGCGGTCGCACTGACCATCGGCGTCCTTTACGGCACCATCGCCGGATTCCTCGGCGGCAAAACAGACGCCATCATGATGCGCATCGTCGATATTATTTTCGCGCTCCCGTTTACCGTCTTCGTCATTCTTTTGATGGTCTTCTTCGGGAGGAAATTTGTCCTCCTCTTCGCGGCCATCGGCGCGGTGCAGTGGCTCACCATGGCGCGCATCGTTCGCGGCCAGGTCAAATCTCTGCGCCAGATGGAATTCATCGAAGCCGCGGAAGCGCTCGGCTTGCCCAAACTGCAAATCATCCTCCGCCACATGATCCCGAACGCCCTCGGCCCGATCATCGTTTACGCCACTCTCACCGTGCCGAGCGTGATGTTGCTGGAAGCGTTCCTCAGCTTCCTCGGCTTCGGCGTGCAGCCGCCCATGAGCTCTTGGGGCGTCTTGATCAAGGAAGGCGCTGAGAACATGGAGCAAGCGTCCTGGTTGCTCATCTATCCCGGGCTGGCGCTCGCGCTCACCCTCTTCTCCTTAAACTTCCTCGGTGACGGTCTGCGCGACGCCCTCGATCCGCGCGCTTCGAAAGACTAGGCGCTCGTTGGACGTTCAGTGTTCGACGTTGAAACTTCTCCCATGCCCGTCGATCCGCTTCTCCACGTCGAAGATCTTCGCACATACTTCCACACTCGTGCCGGTGTCGTGCGTGCAGTCGATGGCGTTTCCTTCGCGATCGAGAAAGGCGAGACACTCGGCATCGTCGGCGAATCCGGCTCTGGCAAATCCGTGGCCTGCTATTCGCTCCTCCGCCTGATCCCGCAGCCACCGGGACGATTTGAAAGCGGACGCGCCATGTTCGGCGGAACTGATCTGCTTCATTGTCGGGAGCACGAACTCCGCACGATCCGAGGGCAAAAGATCTCGATGATCTTCCAGGACCCGATGACGTCGCTCAATCCCTACATGCGGATCGGCGATCAGGTGATCGAGCCACTCGTTATCCACCAAAAGCTTTCACGCCAGGACGCCTTTTCCCGGGGAGTCGCCGCCCTGCGCGAGGTCGGCATTGCAGGAGCCGGAAGACGCGGATGCGCTCCTATCCGCACGAGTTCTCCGGCGGCATGCGCCAGCGCGTCGTCATCGCAATGGCTCTCATCACCAAGCCGGCGCTGCTCATCGCCGACGAACCCACCACCGCCCTCGATGTCACCGTGCAGGCGCAGATTCTCGAGCTCATCCGCAAGATGCAACGCGACCTCGGCAGCGCTGTTATTCTCATCACGCACGACATCGGGATTGTCTCCGGGTTTTGCGATCGCGTGCTCGTCATGTATGCCGGACGCGTGCTCGAGTCCGCACCCACCGCGCAGATTTTTTACCAGCCAAAGCATCCTTATAACCAAGCTCTGCAACGCGCGATTCCTGCGCTGAATCAGAAAGGACGCGACCTCTACACGATTCCCGGTTCGCCGCCCGATGTCTCTCGCCCTATCGCGGGTTGTCCCTTCGCTCCGCGCTGCGAATACGCGCAGGAGAAATGCGTCACCTCAGAGATTCTCGCTTAAGGAAGTCGCGCCCCAGCATGATTCCGCCTGTCTGCGCGTGCAGCTCGGCGAATCGATCTCACCCCCGCCGCATCTGCCGGCTAAAATCTCGCGAATAAATAGGGAGCTGATGTCTCTGACATTCAGAAGACCCTATGAAAACATCATCACTGACAGAACGACATCTCACCCGGTTTCATCGTCGTCGCGCTGCCTGGCCCTGGCGACCGCCTTCCTTTTCATGCATCAAAGCATGGCGCAGAAAAACGATCCGGAAAAAATTTCAAACACCCACGGAAGAAGATCAAAAAATGTCCGACGCCGAATTAAAGAAACGCCTCACGCCCGAGCAGTATCACGTCACGAAAGAAAACGGCACCGAGCCGCCGTTCCGCAACGAATACTGGGACAACCACAAGGACGGCATTTACGTCGATCGCATCAGCGGCGAACCGCTTTTTAGTTCACGCGACAAATTCGAAAGCGGTACCGGCTGGCCCAGCTTCACCAAGCCCCTCGTGAAAGAGAATCTCGTCGAAAAAGTCGACAAATCGCTCGGCATGGTGCGCGGCGAAATCCGCTCGAAGAAAGCCGGATGCGCATCTCGGCCATCTTTTCGATGACGGCCCGGCGCCGACCGGCCAGCGCTATTGCATGAACTCCGCCTCGCTCCGTTTCGTCCCGGTCGAGAAGCTGGAGAAGAAGGCTACGCCCAATTCCTTCCGCTTTTCGAAGCGAAGAAATAGGCCGCGCGGCGCGAACTGTTCGAAGGGAGCACGGCTGTGAGCCGTGCGCTCACCCATCGCTCATTCGGTACGCTTGTGATACAGTGCGCCGGAGATGTCGGCCTTTCTTGATCTTCAGGACGTAGAGACTCACTTCCCCGTCGAGCGTGGTGTGATTTTTAAACGCCGCCTCGGCACGGTTAAAGCCGTTGACGGCGTTTCCCTTTCGCTCCGGAAGGGCGAAGTCCTGGGCCTCGTGGGCGAATCGGGCTGTGGGAAGTCCACGCTCGGGCGCACCATTTTGCAGTTGGTGCGCGCCACTTCCGGCACCGTCGTTCTGGAAGGAAAAAATCTGAATCGCCTCCACGGTAGCGCGCTCCGCCGTGCCCGTGCCGACTTCCAAATGATCTTCCAGGATCCTTACGCGTCGCTGAGCCCGCGGATGACGGTCTTCGATACGCTGGCAGAAGCTTTGCGTGCGCATAAAAAAATCGCCCGCGCCGATCTCCCGGCGCGCGTTGCCGAGCTCATGGCCAAAGTCGGCCTGCTCCCGCGCGCGATGAAAAAATATCCGCACGAATTTTCCGGCGGCCAGCGGCAGCGCATCGCGATTGCCCGCGCCCTCGCGGTCGAGCCAAAACTGATCATTGCCGACGAGCCGGTCTCCGCTCTGGACGTCTCCATTCAGGCGCAGATCATCAACCTGATCGCCGAGCTCCGGCGCACGCTCGACCTCACGATCGTTTTCATTTCGCACGATTTATCGGTCGTGCAGCATCTCTCCGACCGCATCGCGGTCATGTATCTCGGCAAGATCGTCGAGTTGGGAAATCCCGAGCAAGTCCTTGCCCAGCCGCTGCATCCCTACACGAAAGCACTCGTTAGTGCGGTGCCCATTCCCGATCCCAAACGCGAAAGCAAACGGCTCCGCCTCGTGCTTGCGGGCGACCCGCCCTCACCGATGAATCCTCCGGTCGGTTGTCCATTTCATCCTCGCTGCCCGTACGCGATCGCGAAATGTCAGACGCAAGTTCCGCCGCTGGCCGACTGGGGTGAGGGGCATTTCGCAGCGTGCATTCGCGTGCCTGAGATCGCGGCCGGGTAGTGGCGTTTGCTGCCAGCGCGCATCCATGAAATAGGAAGACCTCGTGTCGCCGCTGCCGCCCGCATTAAATGACAAGCGCACCCAGCGCTCGGCCCTCGCGGCCGGTCTCGCGGCCTTCATCTTCTGGGGGATCATCCCGGTTTACTGGAAGCTCCTGCAGGGCATTTCCGCGCCAGAAATTCTCGCACATCGCTTCGTCTGGACGACCGTTTTCCTCGCCGGCTTACTCACCTGGCAGGGTCGCTGGCCGGAGGTGCGCGCCATCCTGCGCTCGCGCCGCACTCTGCTGCTTTGTCTGGCCAGCGGCACCGCGGTCTCACTGAACTGGCTCACTTTCATCTGGGCGGTCAACACTGGCCGCGTGCTCGAGACCAGCCTCGGCTATTTCATGACGCCGCTGATGAATGTGCTCTTCGGCGCGCTTTTTTTGCGGGAACGTCTCACGCGTTTGCAATTCGCTTCCGTGCTCCTGGCGGTGGGCGCGGTGGGGAATCTCACGCTCGGCTACGGCAGCTTCCCCTGGATCGCGCTCGCTCTCTGCGCCACCTGGGGTTTTTACGGACTCCTGCGCAAGATTTCCGGCACGGCCGCGATTCCAGGTCTATTTCTGGAGACCATCCTGCTGCTGCCGCTGGCGCTATTTTACCTGGGACGGCTGGAGGTTAACGGCACCCTTTCATTTGGCCCGGATACTTGGGCGTTGTCCGCCATCTTAATCAGCACCGGCATCGTCACCGGATTGCCGTTGGTTTGGTTCGGCCACGCCGCGCGTCATCTTCGGCTGACGACGATCGGATTCCTGCAGTATCTCGCGCCCAGCGGCACCTTCTTCCTCGGAGTTTTTCTGTATCACGAACCTTTCACGCGCGCGCATCTGATCACTTTCGCTCTCATCTGGTTGGCGCTGGCTATTTTTACCTCCGAGACGATCCGGCTCTGGCGCTCAAAACGCGGGCGCGTGGACACCGTGCCGCCCATCGCGGACTAACGAAAGGTCGGGTAATCGATTGCCCGCCGGGTGGGCCGCCCTATCTTGGGCGACGATGTGGAGCGAGGACGATTTTCAATACGCGGCCGAAAATACGCAGGTCATCCTCGCGCCCGAGCAGCAGATCGCGACCTTTGGTTCCACCAGCTTTCGCTTTTACCTGATCTCTGAGTTGATGGATCAAGTAAACGAAGTGCGGGTGCGGGACGGACGGATTCACGCGGAACGTCCGCAGATCGTCACCCCCGAGCATTACGCGCGACTCCTCCTCGAGGGCTTCGGCGATAAGGCGCAGAAGTATGTCGAGCAGCTGCGCGAGCGGATGAGCCGATTCGCGGTGGTGCGTTATGGATTTCAGTTTCGCAAAACCGATGTGACTGAGAACACTTTCCGCGAATCAATCGAATCCGTGGTCGAGCGCACCAAACACCGGGTGCAAAATTCTCAAGAGCCACTCAGCGCCGTCATCCAAGGCGTGGATGACGCGTGGGAAGTTTGCCTGCTAAAATTCACAATCGATCTGATCGAGCGTTCCTCCGGCGGCAATATCGGAGAGATGCGAAAGCGCGGACTGTTGTAAGGGGCCTACGCTTTTTCGTAGCGCCGGATCAGCTTGAGGAAGCGCAGCGAATCCCGCAGCGGATGAATGCTGCTGACCTCGTCACAGTAGACCGTACTCACCGGGACAGAATCGATGCGCCCGCCTTTACGGCTCACCTTGATCAACATTTCCGTCTCGTATTCGAAGCGGCCCGTCGACGTCAGCAAATCCGGAATCACGCTCGCGTGCAGCATGCGGAACCCGCACTGCGTATCAGGAATATCCTGCCCACAGACCCGACTGATGCGCCGGCTCATGTAGCGATTCGTTAGGCGGCGCACTAGCGGCATCGTGCGGGTGTCGCTCATGCGCGTGCCGACGATGAGCTGTGCGCCCCCGGCCGCGGCCGCGAGAAAGCGCTCGATCTCTTCCGGGAGATGCTGACCGTCTCCATCCAGCACCAACGCATACGGCAAATTCCGCTCCTGCCAGTGTCGCAAACCGGTATTGATCGCTTCGCCTTTACCCTTGTTCTCCTTGTGCACGATCACTTCCGCGCCGGCCCCCCGCGCGTTTGCCGCGGTGTCATCAGTGGACCCATCGTCTACCACCAGCACGTGATCCAGGTGCCGCCGCGTCCGTTCCACTACGTCCGCGATGTGCCTTTGCTCGAAGTAAGCAGGGATGACCGCCCCGACCGTGGACCGATTCGCGACGGCCGCGCCCCGGGCGTCTCCCATCTCAGCGCACGACCGGATGAAAATCCGCCGCGTGATAGGAGCTGCGCACAAGCGGACCGGAGGCGACATGGTCAAAGCCCTTCGCGCGCGCGATCTCGCCGTAGGAATCGAACTGATCGGGCGTGATGTATGCCACCACCGGCAAATGCTGCGGCGTCGGGCGAAGATATTGCCCCAAGGTCAGAACCTGGCAGCCGACGGCCCGCAAGTCATCCATGGTCTGGAATAACTCGGACTCCGTCTCACCGAGTCCGAGCATGACACCGCTTTTGGTCACGATTTTCGGCGACAGCTCTTTCGCTTTGCGCAGGACATCAAGCGAGGTGCGATATTTGGCGCGGGAGCGCACCATCGGCGTCAACCGTTCCACCGTCTCCATATTGTGATTGAAGATCTCGGGTGCGGCGTTGGTCACCATCTCGATGCACCAATCTTGCGCGTGAAAATCGGGCACCAACACTTCGATAATAATCGTCGGGTCCATCTCGCGGACCGCTTGAATGGTGCGCGCGAAATGATTCGCCCCGCCATCCTTCAGGTCATCGCGTGCCACCGCGGTGATGACGACGTGTTTCAATTCCATCCGCCGCACCGCTTCCGCCACGCGCTCTGGTTCGTCTTCTTCCAACGCAAAAGGCTTGGCCGTGCTCACCGCACAAAAGCCACATGCGCGGGTGCAACGTTCGCCTGCGATCATCACCGTAGCCGTTCCCTGGCTCCAGCATTCCCAGCGATTCGGGCATTGCGCGCTCTCGCATACGGTATGCAAACGCAGATCGGAAATCAGCGCCTTGGTGGAGAAGAATTTCGGGTTCGAAGGCAGCCGCACTTTGATCCAGGGCGGCTTTTGCGCCTGGTGCAGAGCGGGATCGATTTTCGCGCAGGACATCGGGAGCGAAACTATTGTGCCGGGGTTGGAAAAGCAAACCGACGCGGCTCCCTCTTCCCTTATTCGACGTTGGATGTTGGACGTTGAGCGTTGGACGTTTCTCGTTCCGAAGGAGAAACGTCCAACGTCCAACGTCCAACGCTCAACATTCAAAGGAAGAATCAGAGCGGCCGCCGACCGGACATCGCCTGGTAAAGCGTCAGTTCATCCGCTGATTCCAATCCGCCACCCGCCGGCAGGCCGTGGGCGATGCGCGTCAGCGTCACCGGGAATCCCTTTAGCAACTCGACCAGATAATTTGTCGTCGCCTCGCCTTCCACATCCGCCGCCAGCGCCAGAATCACTTCAGTGAACCCCTCGCTCTCGACCCGCTTCACCAGCGCTGCGATGCGCAGATCCTCCGGTCCCACATGATCCAGCGGAGAAATCCGGCCGCCTAACGAATGATAACGCCCGCGGAACGCGCTCGTTTTTTCCAGCGGCAGGATGTCAGTCGGCTGTTCCACCACACAGAGCAGGTCCGCGGCGCGGGTCGGGTCCGCGCAAATTTCGCAAACTTCCTCCATCGTAAAGAAGCCGCATCGCGCACAGGGCCGAATGGATTGCCGCGTCGCGGCGATGGCGCGCGCAATTTCATCCGGCTGCTGTCCGCGAGCTTGCACCATCCAGAGCGCAATCCGTTCCGCGGAGCGTGGTCCCACCCCGGGCATTTGCCGGAGTTGCGCAATGAGTTCCCGGAGCGCGACCGGATATTCGATCCTCTTCAAAGCAGGAACGCTAATCGTCCGACGAACCGACCAGATGCAGCGCCAATGGCTCGATCCTGCGGAGATAGAGCTGCAACGGCTGGTCTTCCTGATCGTTCGGCCCGCGCGCTTTTTGGAATTGCGAATACGCCTCCGCCCAGCGCTTTTCGCGGTAAAGCACCACTCCATTCCAAAACGAATCGCGCCGTGCGATCTGATCCTGCGTCGCGTCGGCGGCGAGGAGGAGCGGCTCATAGATTTCGTGCCGCTCGCGCGCATCCACTCCGCTGAGAAAATCGATCGGCCGCGAAACCACCGTGGGGCTGGCCATTTCGAAGGTGCGAGGCCCGATCAAGACGCTGGAACCGTAGAAGCGATTGGCGATGCAAAAGCGGCGCGCCAATTCCACCGGCTCGCCCATGGAAAGCAGCATCGGACGTTCGTCATTTCCGAGCGGCCCGATGATCGTCATGCCGGAGCTAATCCCGATATGCACCGAGAATTTGCTCCAGATCTCGTCCTTCTCCCGCATCTTCTCGAATGAGTTCAAAAGCGCGAGCGCGTGCCGCGTGGCCCGCTCCGCCTGCTTCTCGTCCGGTTCTGGGAAGCCGAAGTGCGCCACCACGCCCTCGCCGGTGATCGTGTCGAGATACGCGCCGGCTTGGGTGAAAGATGCAGTCGCGTGCTGCATAAATTTCTGCGTAATCTGTGCGAGCACTTCCGGCGCGCATTCCTCGGCGAGATCATGCTTGTTCGCGATATCGCAGACGACCGCGGTCGTCTCGTAGCTTTTCGGCTCGGGCGAGAAGGGAATTTCACCCGCAGAGATGCGCCCGATTTGGTCTTCCGATATCCGACCGGAGAAGTAATCGCGCGCCAAGCTCGAACGACTTCGCCCTCGGAACGCTGCATAGCCAGCACCTCCGAGCGCTGCCAATCCCATGGCCAAGAGCGGTGGCAACGGCTGGAAAGATATGTTGAAAAGAAGACACACCCAGGCCACCGCGAGAATCTCCAACGCAATCACACTCAACGGCCCGGCCAGCCGTTTCCGCCGTGCACCCGAAGTGATGAGCCACGCCGTGCCGCAGGCAATCAGCACCACCAACGCGTAGAGCGTGATCGCGCGCGTGACCTGCGTTGTTTGATGTCCGCTCTCGATCAGGCCAGTCAAAGCAGCCTCCACCGGCACCAAAATTCGCGCCGTATGGGCAGCGATCACCAGCGCGCTGACGAGCACGCCAATGACAAGCGCTGCGACTAACGAGCGTTTCATGCGCAAACTGCTCTCAATCTTTCTGCGCTGGTGCAAGCGGATAGTGCGAGCGCACCACCAGTTCGCTCAGAAACTTATCCGGCGCATCGACCGCCTCGCGGCTGAGCACGAAGTGTTTCTGACCGGTATTCTTCTGCACCAAACTGAGGCCGAATTGGTAATCCTTGAACAAGTGCGCGCAGAGATCAGGCATGGTCATGCGCTCGGCCTCGGCGCGTTCCATCAGACGGTGGAACGCCTCTTCTTCAAAGGTAATCTCCAGCCCGTGTTCGCGCTGAAACTCGTCCGCAAACGCGCGCACGCTTTGCAGGAGCGCCGCTTCTTCCTGCTTATGGCCCTCTGCCAGGAGACGATCGAGAACGCGTTTCGGTTCCCGCACCAGTTCGCTGGAAACGCGTAACTGGGTCAAACCGGAACCCGCAAGGTGGTATTTAAAATCGCGGAATAGTTTTTCCCAAACCGTGAGCAAACCGCGCGCGCCGGTTTTTTCTTTCGCCGCTTCGTCCGCGATCAGACGGAGCGCTTCGTCCTCGAAGCTGATCTCGATCCCGTAGGCTCGGAAAGCGCGCTCGTATTGCCGGAGAATGCTGCCCTCCGAGAATTTCATGATCTTGTAGAGGTCGTCCGCGGCCAACTGTTCGCAGACCACGCGGACCGGGAGACGACCGATAAACTCCGGCTCGAAGCCGTACTCGATGAAATCCTGCGTGCGCACGAACTGGAACAATTCGTTATCCATGACGATGCGCGGCTCCGCATTAAAGCCGATCTGCCCTTGCGCCATCCGTCGCGAGACTTGCTCCTTCAGACGCTCAAAAGCGCCACTGACGACGAACAAAATATGCCGGGTGCTGATCGTTTCCCGCTTCGCTTTGCCCCCGCGTTTCTGGAATTCGAACGCGGCTTGCAGTTGCGATTGCAGATCGTTCGCGCTCCGCAACGGGACCTCCGTGTCCTCCATCAATTTTAGCAGCGTCGTCTGCACGCCGCGGCCGCTCACGTCGCGGCCGGAGACGTTGCTGGCGGCGGCGATCTTATCGATCTCGTCGATATAAATGATGCCGAATTGCGCCAGCCCCACATCGCCATCGGCCTTCTGCACCAACTCGCGCACGAGGTCTTCCACATCGCCGCCGACGTAGCCGGTCTCGCTAAATTTGGTCGCGTCTGCCTTCACGAACGGGACTTTGATCAGCTCCGCGATGTGCTTGATCAGATACGTTTTTCCGACACCAGTCGGGCCGACGAGGATGACGTTCTGCTTCGCGTATTCCGTCAGTTCGGCGCGCGCCGAGTCTTCTTTCTCGAGACGCCGCTGGTAGTTGACGTGGTTGTAGTGATCGCAAACCGCGATCGAGAGAACCTTCTTGGCCTCATCCTGCTGGATAACAAAGCGATCGAGGTGCGCCTTGATGTCGCGCGGCAGAAAATCGAAGACGAATTGGTCGTCGGACACCGACGGCGACTTTCCATCGCCGTCCGCTTCGGCTGTCTCCGGCTGCGTAAAAGTCTGAAACGAAACGTTCTCGCCGAAGTTCGATTTCATGAACTCGGAGAGCTTCGATTTTAATTCGTCGGGCGAAGGAAAGGGTGGGTTTTGTTCCATGATGAATCGCTCACGCGGAAGTTTCCAGGCGCGGGAGCGAAACCTACCAGCACCCTGCGACGTGTAAACCGCATGAGCCCTCGCTGATCCTGCCGGACCTCTTGCCATGTATACCCTATGGGGGTATTGTTTGGCTCTCATGAAGTCGGCTCATCGTCAAAAACTGCTCGCCCGCATTAAACGCATCACCGGTCAGACGGCCGGGATCCAGCGCATGATCGAGGAGGACCGCTATTGCGTCGATATCCTCAACCAAATCTCCGCGGTGCGTTCTGCGCTCGATGCGCTCGGCGTCGAGCTTTTGCGTAATCACATCGAATGCTGCGTCGTGGGCCATGGGACCGACTCCGAGCACGCCCACGCCCAGCCAATGAAACCTCAGGAGCTGCTCGATGAGCTCCAATCCGCACTCTCCCGCTTCCTAAAATGAAAACGACCGACGAAACCAAGACATCTTCCTGCTGCCACGGGAGCGAACCTCACTCCGCCGCCGCGACGGCTGCCGCGCGCAAACCCGCCAGCAAATACTTCTGTCCCATGTGCCCCGGCGTGGAATCCGATAAACCCGGCACCTGCCCAAAATGCGGCATGGCTCTCGAGCGCAATCCCTCCTGGTCGCCTCGCGCAATCGAAGATCTACACCTGCCCGATGCATCCCCAGATCGAGCAACCGACGCCCGGTAATTGCCCGATCTGCGGCATGACTCTCGAGTTGAAATCCGTCGCCAGCGGCGACCACGAGGACACTTCAGAACTCGACGACATGTCGCGCCGCCTCTGGATTGGCGCCGCGCTCGCGCTTCCTGTTTTCCTCCTGGCCATGGCGCATCTCATCCCGAATCCACCTGCATGGCTCATGGGCGAAACGTCGCGCTGGATCCAATTCGCGCTCAGCACGCCGGTCGTGCTCTGGGCCGGCTGGCCCTTCTTCCAGCGTGCCGTTCTCTCTTTACGCACGTGGAATCTCAACATGTTTACCCTCATCGGCATCGGCGTCGGTGCGGCGTATCTCTACAGCGTGGTCGCGATGCTCCTGCCGGGCGTTTTCCCGCCGTCGTTTCGCGAGCATGGCGCGATCGGAATTTACTTCGAAGCCGCGGCCATGATCACGGTCTTGGTCTTGTTAGGCCAGGTTCTGGAACTTCGCGCCCGCGCCCGCACCGGCGCCGCCATCCGCGCTCTGCTCGATCTCGCGCCGAAGACCGCCCGCCGCGTTCGCGACGGCCGGGAAGAAGACGTCCCGGTCGATGAAATTGAACTCGGCGACTTCCTCCGCGTTCGTCCCGGCGAAAAAATCCCCGTCGATGGCGAGATCACCGAAGGCCGGAGCACGATCGACGAATCCATGATCACCGGGGAGCCCATGCCGGCCGAGAAAACGCAGGGCGACAAAGTCACCGGCGGCACCGTTAACAAAACCGGCTCTTTCGTCGTCAAAGCCGAGCGCGTCGGTCGCGAGACCATGCTCGCGCGCATCGTGGACATGGTCGCCGACGCACAACGCAGCCGCGCGCCCATCCAGGCATTAGCCGACAAAGTTGCTGGCTATTTTGTCCCCGCCGTCATCGCCGCCGCGCTTCTCACTTTCGTCCTGTGGTGGTGGCTCGGTCCCGAACCAAAACTCGCCCACGCCATCATCAACGCCGTCGCCGTTCTCATCATTGCCTGTCCCTGCGCCCTCGGGCTCGCCACGCCCATGTCCATCATGGTCGGCGTCGGCCGCGGCGCGCAGGAAGGCGTCCTGATCAAAAACGCCGAAGCGATGGAGCGCATGGAGAAAGTGCAAACCATCGTAGTCGATAAAACTGGCACACTGACCGAAGGCAAACCCTCGTTAACCGAAGTCACCGCCGCCGCCGGTTTCGACGAAAACGAGATCACCGCCCTTGCCGCCGCCGTCGAGCGTCACAGCGAACATCCCATCGCCGCCGCCATCGTCCGCGGCGCCGAAGAACGCGGAGCGAAGATTCCTGAGTCCACCGATTTCCAATCCGAAACCGGCGGAGGCGTCTCCGCGCAGGTGGACGGCCGCACCATCCGCATCGGCAAAGCCGACTTCCTGCGCAGCCACGGCATCACCGCTCTCAGCGAACTCGAAGCCGCCGCCGCGAAGTTACAAACGCAAGGCCGCACTGCCGTCTTTCTCGCCATCGACCAAAGCGCTGCCGGCATCCTCGCCGTGGCCGACCCGATCAAAACATCGACCGCCGAGGCTGTTCGCATTTTGCACGAAGCCGGCCTCGAAATTCTTATGCTCACCGGCGACAACGAGAAAACCGCGCGTGCCGTAGCCGACCAACTCCAGATCGATGGCGTAGAAGCCGGCGTCGCGCCCGAGCAAAAACACGCCCGCGTCCAGCAATTGCGCGAGAGCGGGAAAGTCGTCGCCATGGCTGGGCGACGGCATCAATGACGCCCCCGCTCTCGCCGCCGCCGATGTCGGCATTGCCATGGGCACCGGCACGGATGTGGCCATGGAAAGCGCGGGAATCACGTTGCTGAAGGGCGACCTCCGTGGGGTCGCGAAAGCGATCATCCTTAGCCGCGCCGTCATGCGGAATATCCGGCAGAACCTTTTTTTCGCCTTCATCTATAACGCGATCGGCATCCCTGTGGCCGCCGGCTTGCTCTATCCGTTCTTCGGCTGGCTCCTCAGCCCGATCATCGCGGGCGCGGCCATGAGTCTTAGTTCCGTATCGGTGATTGGGAACGCTCTTGCGCCTGCGGACCGTCGCCCTAAAAGACTGAGGTAAAGGAGCAAATAACGCAGCCGCACGGCATTATAATTGCTAGAAAAGGTCTCGGAAACTTCGAGACATGGCCTTTTCCTTAAATACCAAAAACACCGGCGGCTTTAGTCTGGTCGAAACATTGATCGCGAGCGTCGTGGTGCTCACAGCCATCGGCGGCACTTTCGCAACCAGCACGCAATGCATTCGCCTGAACAAGTCTTCGCACGACATCTCGGCGGCTTCCTCAGCTTTGCACGAGCGCATGCAGCAACTGCAGGCGACCGACTGGGAAACGCTCACCGATAGCGAGTCGTTCAAGGATCAAGTCTGGACCGATCCGGTGAGCGGACGCACGGAAAACGTGGAGGGTTTAATGAAAAACGCCACTGTCGCCGGGATCGAAGTGCGCCGGCAGGATGCCGTGGAATCAGTGACGATTTCGGCCTTCCGCCCCGTGGCCAGCGCCTCGCCTACGCCCACGCCGATTGCGGTCACCCGCACTGCGACCGCGGCCACGCTCACTTCCGCGGCTTCCAACTTGGTGGATGAAAAAATGGTCCGCATCGACATGCGCCTGACCTGGACCGACAAGCGCGTGAATCAGCCGCGCTCGCTCGCAGTCTCTGGCCTGGTCGCCCGCCGCTAACTCACGCCCATGAAACTCAAACTTTCCCAACGTCAGCGCAGTGCCGGATTCACTCTTACCGAGGTCATTACAGCCTGCGCCGTGGCCTCGCTCATGATGGGCGGATTATTGGCCGGCGCGATGGCCCTCAATCGTAGTTTCGACGCGAGCGATCGCTACGCGCGGGCCGAAGGCGACATCAATCGCTTGGTGGATTACGTGGCGCGCGACATTCAAAACGCGACCAACATCAATCCCACAGCCAACGGCACGACCTTGCTGACGGTAACCAAGGGCGACTTCTACGATCGCCGCGGCACGCCGACCGATCCCACGGACGACCGGCCGAACTCACCGACGATCGGCCGTTACGGCGCGGTTTACGGGAGCTCGCCGATGACGATCAAATACATTTTCACGGGTTCGCGCATTCGCCGCGAAATCACGCAAGTGGACAGCGGTGTTCCCACGATCACCTCGGCCTGGATTGCCGATGACGTGGCGAAATTCAGCGTCTCCATCGACAGCAAGGGCGTGGCCACCGTGAATGCATCTTTTGCCACCCGCTATGGGCCGCGGATTGGCGACATCCAGGGAGCGACCAACCTGCTTTCGAAGCAGATCTATCCGAGAAATCCAAGGACCTAAAAACTATGCAAATCCGCACCCAGAAATCCACTCAAACCGCCGGTGGCGCGCTCATCGTCGCCTTAATCGTCGTGACCGTGCTCGCCGGAATGGCCGCCGTCATTCTCACCACCGTGGTTGTGAAGCAGAAGAATAATTTCCAGGCAGCCGCGTGGCGCGAAGCCCTGGTCGCTGCCGAAGCCGGGACCGAGCGTGCCATGGCAGAATTGCGCGCCACCATTGACACGCCCGACCAGGCTTGGGACGGCTGGTCCGTAGTTAATGCCGACGGCTCCATCGCGGCTTCGCAGACGATCGATCGCACGGGCCGTTGGCCAGCAACTTACGTCCTCAAGGCGAGCGGTGTGCTGGCGCCGCAGCCGGGCGAAACGCGTCCGCAAAAATATTCCGTGCTCGTGGATGTGCCCACGACGCTGGCCGCCTCCGGGCGCCGCGCCAGCCAGAGCTATCGCATTCGCGCCACCGGCTGGGCCACGTTGCCTGGCCCTGCCCGCGCGTCCGACGACGAACGCGACACCAATTTCCGCCGCCTCAGCCTGGTCTGGGATCGCGTCACCGGAGCCCGGCTCGCGACTTCGGAAGCGATCCGCACGGTCGAGGTGGTGGCCAAGCCGAACAGCGTCTTCGATTTTGGAGTGATCGCGGAGATTAACTTCAAGATGAACAAGAAAACTTTCATCGACGGCTACGACTCCGGTTACCCCGACACTTCGACCGACGGCCGCTATGATCCTGCCAAGCGCACCGCCAACGGCGGCACCATCCTGGCCAATCGTTGGAAGAAGAGCAAAAAGCCCGATGCCGCGTCGGCGGAGGCGGAGAAATTCGATGTCGGTAAAGCCACGATTTTCGGCAACCTGCTCGTCAAAGGCAGTCTCGAGAACGTGAAGAATTACGAAAACGTGCAGGGCAGCAAAGTGACCAACTACAGCATGCTGACGCCGACCAACAAGATCCCTGTCTGGACCACGGGCGTGACTACGATCGATACGCTGGACGGCAAGATTCCCGATAGCCTCAAGGCAACTTACAAAATCGCAGAAAAGCAGGCCAAGGCCGGTGGCCCTGCCGCCATCTTCGCCGCCAAAAGCGCCACCGCCGCCGCCGTCCTCGCGGCCAAGGGCATGGAGCTTAAAGGCG
The DNA here is from genome assembly GCA_963762685.1 of uncultured Verrucomicrobiae bacterium. GTDB lineage: Bacteria > Verrucomicrobiota > Verrucomicrobiia > Chthoniobacterales > UBA10450 > JACCTI01. Next base: position 116,000 of record CAVXLV010000006.1, read on the forward strand.
GGAGCGATCCCGCGAGCCCGACCCGTTACAAGGTGAAGAAAATCGGCGTCGATAAAAAGGACGAGTCGCTCGTCTTCTCCAATCCGGTCGGAGCTTCCGAAAGCTGGGCCGAGATCTGGGTGACCGATGAAATGAAGGTCGAAAAAGGCGGCTCCCTCTTCATCTCCAACGGCGTCCATCTGACCATTTTCGTCGAAGGCAAAGTCGAAGTGAAGGAGACGCAGAAAGACGGCGGCGGCTTCTTTGTCGAGAGTGGTTTTGCGGCCGATATGCAGATTATCGGTCTCGAAAAAGCGGAGAGCAGCAAGGAAACTGACGACGAGTACTCGCCCAAGAAACGCAGCGGCAAGATGACTATTTCCGATTCCGATTTCACTGGGGTGATCAACGCGCCTGACTGGGATGTCGAATTCAAGCCCAAAGATTGGGACAAGGAAGACACCATCTATGGCGGCCAGTTCTACGGCGCGCTCCTCGGCCGCAAGGTCAAGATCGGCAATGGCGCGGACGTGCATTACGACGAGTCGCTCGGTGAGGCCGGCCGCGTCCTGAGTTATTCCTTCGCCGGTTGGAACGAAGGTTAAGCAGCAGACGGTGCGCGGCATCGGCGGCGTGGCTCCGTGTGCTGAACAAGCGCCGGGCGGACGGCGCCAGTGCCGGCGTCGCCGCCGGAGCAGCAACGAGCTCCCTTAATGGAAAGAGAAGCCGCTCCATTTGTTAATTGCCGCTTGGCGTTCTAAGATTGGGCGCCCGGTTCTGACCCACCGGCGAACTTCACTAATGAATTCTGCGCAAACCATCTTCAGCCGCGTCAGCATCGTGCTGGTGACCCTGTTGGCCTGGTTTGCGATTAGCAATCATTGCGCGCTCGCGACTTTGTCGGCACGACCGGCAGCGGTGCATGTTTCCTGTCATGGCGACGCAGAATCGAAGGGCGATCAACCGGCCCGAGATGCCAAGGAAGACTCACCGTGTTGCAAGGTCTTGCGTGCGACCGTGGCGAACGCGGCGAAAGTTTTGCCAGCGCAGTTTTGCATCGTGCCGCCTCTCACCGCGCTCCTGCCGACGGCGCTGCTCATTTTGCCGTCAAACCGTCTTGGCATTTTTGCCGACACTGGGCCGCCGCGGATTTCTTTCGCGGAGCAAGTCCTGCAACGGAGCGTCCTCGCGCACGCTCCTCCCTCTTTCGCGTAAGGCACACGCGCCCGCTGCTTCGGGCTCGTCCGTGTTCCTTGCGCTCTTTCACGCTGTGCGTCTGCCTGCGCCGGCGCGTTCCCGTGCCTGCGTGTTCAGGCGTTCGATAGAATCCATCAACAACCAAAATCAAAACTCAGAAAAAAACTTATGAAAACAAACACACTGAAAAACCTGGCGTTCGCTGCGTTGGCGATCTCCTCCCTCACGCTCACCCTGCAGGCCGCGGAACTTTCCGCCCCGGATAAGCAATTCCTTGGCAGCTACCAAAAAGTCCACGCAGCTCTGGCCGCGGACGATCTTGCCGGGGCGAAGAAAGCCGCCGCCGATATGGGCGAAAAAGGCGCGGCCATTGCCGACGCGGACAAAATCGAAACAGCCCGCGCCGAGTTCGGCAAGGTGAGCGAGGACGCCGTCGAAATGGCGAAGGGCCAGGATGGATATTACATCGCCAAATGCCCGATGGTGAAGAAGAGCTGGGTCCAGACTTCCACCGAGATCAAGAATCCCTTCTACGGCAAGGAAATGCTGGGCTGCGGCACGATCAAAAAGTAACCCGTCCAAAATCAACCAACCAACCGAGAACCACCCCATGAAAATAATGAAAGTATTATTAGGAATCGCGGCCGCGGCTGCGCTCGCCGCCAATCCGATCTTCGCGCACGAAGGTGACGATCACGGCAAGAAGGACGCCGCCGCTTCCGGCGAGATGAAAAAGGTCACCGGCGAAGTCGTCGATATGGCCTGCTACGTCGATCACGCCGCCACCGGTGAGAAGCATGCCGATTGCGCGAAGAAATGCATCGAGGGCGGATTGCCGGTGGGCCTAAAGGCGGCTGACGGCAAGACCTACCTCCTAATTGGCGATCACACGCCGATGAACAAGGAGCTGGCTGAGTACGCCGCGAAGACGATCACGGTCGAAGGCAAAGTCGTTTCACGCGATGGCGTGAGCATGATCGAAAACGCGACCATTCAGAAATAGCGATGTCCACGCTCGAGCAACTCAGCAATCCGGAATACGTCCACGCTTTGCTGAACCCACTGCCGGTTTACGGACTGGCGGTGGGGTTGCTGGGCTTGATCATCGCGCTTTTGACTCGGACGCGCGCGGCCCGCGTCACGGCGCTGGCGATGGTATTCTTGTGTGCGCTCTCCGCCTGGCCGGTCTTCGAATATGGCGAGAAGAGTTACGATCGTGTGTTGGCAATGGCGGATAGCGACGGCGCCAAGTGGCTGCAGGAGCACATGGAGCGGGCCGATAAATTGATCCCGCTTTTTTATCTTCTCGCAGCCTTGGCGGCGGTAGGCGTGGTGGCGGAATATAAATTTGCCCGCGCGGCGGTGCCGATCGCGCTCATCGTGGTCATCCTGGCAGGCGGCACCCTGGCGGCGGGAGGTTATATCGCCTATGCCGGTGGGCGCATTCGCCACCGGGAGTTTCGCTACGATCCACCTCCGGAACCCAAGGCCGATCATGATCATTGATCGAAATTTTCGAGGAAGAGGGGCGATGGCGATGATGCTGCTGGCGTCCGCAGCTGTGCTAAGCGGGTGTTCCAACATTCCGCCTGCAATTTCCAGCGCCGCGGACGATCCGAGCAATCCGTCGGCGCCAGAATCCGTTACCCGACCGCTCCGGCCGGGCTTGGTCGATGGGGCCACGACTTATCTCTCCTCAAAGGCCGGAGCCGGTGCCCACCCGATGAAGCACGGGGCGGCAGTGACCACGGAAACAGGCGAGAAATGAGGACATGGACGCACATGGCGGTGGGACTCTGCGGTCTGCTGGCGAGCGGGTGCGCGCTGAATTCCAAACCGGCCTTCCGCGAAGTGGAGGAAGCAGTCGGCGGGGCGAGCGGGAAGAAGGTCAGCTGGATCCGTTCCGGCGAAGAAAAGGCCGAGGCTACGCAAGCAGTGCGCACATTTCTCAGCCGACGCCTTAATGCCGATACCGCGGCGCAAGTCGCGCTCCTGAACAATCGCCGGCTGCAATCTCGCTTCCAGGAGTTAGGCATCTCCCACGCGGATTACGTCGAAGCGTCGTTACCGAAAAACCCCAGCCTCTCCGCCAGCTTCCGCTTTCCCGATCGCCCGCCTTCCGCGGCCAATATCGAGTATTCCGTGGCGCAGGACATCATCGGCCTTTTGTTAATACCGCTGCGGAAATCCGTGGCCCAGCGCGAGCTGCTGATTACGCAACTTCGCATCGCGGGAGACGTCCTCGGTCTCGTCGCTGATACGAAGAGCGCGTTTTACCGCCTCCAAGCGCAGCAACAAATGATCGGGCGTTTGCAGTTAATTGTGGAGAGCAACGCAGCGGGCGCCGACCTGGCGAAACGGCAACATGACGCCGGCAACATCTCCGATCTCGAACTCGCCAATCAACAGGCAATCGCGAATCAGGCTCGCGTGGATGTGGGCAAGCTCGTCTCGCAGATGCGGGTGAGCCGGGAGGAGTTGAATCGGTTGATGGGACTTTGGGGGGCGGACACAAACTGGCAGGTCGCCGATGAATTGCCGCCCTTGCCCGGCAGCGAGCCGTCGTTCGCGAACCTCGAATCGAAGGCGATCGCGCAACGGGTGGATATCGCCGCGGCCCGGCAGCGCGTGAACAGAATCGGGATGGCGCTGGCGTTGAAGCAGCGCACGCGCTACACCCCGATCGATCTCGACCTCGGGGTTAACACCGAGAAGGAAACTGACGGCGCGCGCCTCACGGGTCCCACCCTGGAGGTGCAATTGCCCATCTTTAATTTCGGGCAAGCGAGCATCGCGCGTTTGGAAGCGCAGCTCGCGCAAGCCCGAAACGATTTGGAAGCGGCTGCGGTGGAAGCTCGCTCGGAGGTGCGGCAGGCGCGCGATCTCATCATCGCGAATCGCGATCTCACGGAGTATTACCGGAAGATTCTCCTTCCGCAGCGGCAACTGATTCTGCACCAGACGCAGTTACAGTACAACGCCATGCAGGATGGCCCGGTCCAGTTGTTGAACGCGCGGGAACGGGAGCTGCAAACCGAACGCGCTTACATCGAAGCGTGGCGCGATTATTGGATCGCGCGCGCCGAATTGGAGCGGGCCTTGCATGGCGGCAATGGCGGCCTGCGGCGGATGACTAACGATGGCGATTCGTCTTCCGCGTCGCCCTCGGCAGACGCTTCACCCGGAGGACACTAGAGCGATCTTCAAGCAACAGCATGATCACACGACGTAACTTTCTCACGCGCGCCGGCGTCGTTGCTGGCGGTGCGGCTTTCTTGCACCAAACGGTCGCGGCGGATCCGCAGCCCTCCGCCACGCCGGCCGATAACGCCCCCGATCATCTCGCTAAAAACTCCCGTGAGCGGCGGCGCGATAACCAGCCGCTCGCTCCCGGGCAACCGGGCGCGGATTACACCCCGGTGGTGACGCCAAACGGTGTCAGCCTTCCCTGGCGGGTGATCGATGGCGTGAAGGTCTATCATCTCATCGCCGAAGAAGTGAATCACGAGTTCGCGCCTGGATTAAAGGCTTTTTGCTGGGGCTACAATGGGCGCGTGCACGGGCCGACGATCGAGGCAGTGGAAGGCGATCGGGTGCGCATTTATGTGACGAACAAGCTGCCGGCTGCGACCACGGTGCATTGGCATGGCATCCTGCTGCCGAATGGCATGGACGGCGTGGGCGGTTTGACGCAACGCGCGATCCAGCCCGGGGAAACGTTCCGCTACGAGTTCACGCTCCGGCAGGCCAGCACGAACATGTATCACTCGCATCACGACGAGATGACGCAGATGGGCATGGGCTTGATGGGCATGTTCATCGTGCATCCGCGTCAGCCCCGCGTGCGGCCAGATCGGGAATTTGCCATTCTGCTAAGCGAATGGCGCGTGGACGTGGGCACGCACCGGCCGAACCCGAACGAGATGACTGATTTTAACCTCCTGACAATGAATGCGCGCATTTATCCCGGGACCGATCCGATGGTGGTGAAACGCGGCGAGCGCGTGCGCATTCGGATAGGAAATCTCTCGGCGATGGATCATCACCCGATCCATCTGCATGGACATGAGTTTAAAATAGTCGGCACGGATGCGTCCGATAGCGATCCGGAAACAATCCGCCACGAGCGCTTCGAGGGGACCGTGCTCGTGCCCGTGGGGCAGACCCGCGCGATCGAGTTCATCGCCGACAATCCTGGGGACTGGGCGATGCACTGCCACATGACCCACCACGTTATGAACCAGATGGGGCACAACTTCCCCAACATGATCGGCGTGAAGCCCCCCGATGACGCAAAGATCCGCAAAACACTCCTCCCGGGTTACATGACCATGGGCACGGAAGGCATGGCCGATATGGGCGACATGGGCATGCAAGTGCCGAAGAACAGCCTCCCGATGGTGGGCGCGCAGGGTCCGTTCGATTACATCACCATGGGCGGGATGTTTAATATCCTGAAGGTGCGCGAGAACCTGAGCAGCTATGAGGATCCCGGCTGGTACGAACATCCGCCCGGAGAAGTGGCTGGGCCGGCCAGCCCGGAAGAGTTGGAGCGCGACGGGATCGAAGGCCACGGGCGGCACGACGGCGCGGCGGCGACCTAGAACTTTTTTCCGGTTTGACCGCCGGCGAGGGAGACTGGCGCGGACGGTTGGGTTAAAGGTGAATTTATGAAGTTCTCGGCCGAGGAGGAATTTGCGTTGGAACTGGATCGCGAAGATGGCTTGGCGCCGTTTCGGGAACGATTTCACATCCCGCCGGGTCCGGACGGCAAACCGGTCATTTACCTTGTTGGCAATTCGCTTGGGCTGATGCCGAAGGCGACCCGCGCGATCCTGGAACAGGAGCTGGACGACTGGGCGGGACTGGGCGTGGACGCGCATCTCGAGGGGAACACTCCGTGGTATTCCGCCCACGAAACGGTGCGCGCGGGCGCAGCGCGACTGGTGGGCGCGCTGCCTCACGAGGTCGTCTGCATGAACAGTCTGACGGTGAACCTGCACCTGATGATGGCGACGTTTTATCGGCCGACGAAGTCGCGTTGCAAGATCCTGATGGAAGACCCCGCTTTTCCGTCGGACACCTACGCGATCAAGTCGCAGATCGCCCATCACGGCTTCGACCCAACGGACGGCCTCATCTTGGTGCGGCCCAGGGAAGGGGACTACACCGTCCGCCAGGAAGATATCGAAGCCGCGATCGAGAAACATGGGGATGAAATCGCGCTCGTGCTTTTCGCCGGCGTGAATTTCTTCACCGGCCAATTTTTTGACATCGAGAAAATAACCGCCGCGGCGCAGGCGCGCGGTTGCGTGGTCGGAATCGATCTCGCTCATGCGGTCGGCAACCTCCCGCTGTCGTTGCACGATTGGAAAATCGATTTCGCGGTCTGGTGTTCCTACAAATATCTTAACTCCGGGCCTGGCGCGGTTGCCGGCGCATTTGTGCATGAACAGCATGCGCGCAATCGCGATCTGCCGCGCCTCGCCGGGTGGTGGGGGAATGATCCCGCGACGCGTTTCCGCATGCAGCTCGAGCCCGAGTTTATTCCGGTGCCCTCAGCGGACGCTTGGGCTATCAGCAATCCGCCGATCTTCTCGCTCGCGCCGCTGCGCAGTTCCTTTGCGATCTTTCGAGGAAGCGGGCGGGATGGAAGTGTTGCGCCGGAAATCAGTGCGCCTAACCGGTTACCTGGAATATCTGCTCGACGAGATCGCGAACAGCGCAGCGAAGCGTTTCACAGTCATCACGCCGCGCGCGCCGGAAGCGCGGGGCTGCCAGCTTTCCATCCTCGCGCACGAGAATCCAAAAGAGCTCTTTGCTAAATTGGAGGCGTCGGGCGTGAAGTGCGATTTCCGCGAGCCAAACGTCATCCGCGCTGCGCCCACGCCGCTCTATAACACCTTCCACGAAGTGTGGCGGTTTGCGCGATTGCTTGGGTAGTCCTGAGTTCTCCGCGGCCAGTTAGGCGAGCAGTTCCCGCACGCAATCGATCAAACCCAGCACTGGGAAAGGCTTTACCAGAAACTTGACCTCCTGCTCGGTCAGGAAATGCCGCACTTTCGGATCGCCCGCGTAGCCGGTGATGAAGATGAAATGGTCCGACAGCGCGGGGCGCATTTCCTTCACGCGAAGGTAAAACTCATCACCGCGCAGCCGTGGCATTTTCAGATCGCAGATGACGGCGTCATATTCGTGCGCTTTTACCTTGAGTAACGCTTCTTCGCCGTCGAAGGCGAGGTCCACGAGATAATTTTCATCTGCCAGGATCCATTGCAGCGCGGAAGCGAGCTGCTGATCATCATCCACGAGCAGGATCGCCTTCAGATTTAAGGAATGAACTTCCTCGGAGGCGTGTGATTGACTTTCGGGATTCATTTGCGGGACCTCAGAAGAGTAGGCTTAAAGCAGAGGCGATGCCACCGCGCTCGTCATAGTTCGGCAGGCCCAGAGCGTATCTTTCCTGCTTTCCTCCTTGGCCGATTCATAGATTGTCTGCTTGTGCCCAAATTCACCCTCATCGGAAGTGGTCTCGCAGGCGGGCTCCTGGGTGCGTTTCTCGGGAAGCGCGGTTACGAGGTGGAGTTGTACGAACGGCGGGCAGATCCGCTCGCCGGCAATCTCGTGGGCGGTCGCTCCATTAACCTCGCCCTCTCCACCCGCGGCATTCATGCCCTGCAGAAAATGGGGATTGCCGAGGAAGTTTTGCAGCATGCCATCCCCATGCGCGGACGCATGATTCACGATCGTTCCGGGAATCTCCATTTCAGCGCCTACGATCGCGACCCTAACAAGTGCATTAATTCCATCGGGCGGGGCGCGCTGAATAATGCCGTGATCGAGGCCGCGAAACGAAATCCAAACGTGCGCGTCTTTTTTAATGAACGCTGCAGCGGCATCGAGCTCGACGGTCCGACCGCCCACCTTTTGAACACGGAGACAAACGAGACCTCCACTGTGTCCGGCGACGCACTCATCGGGGTGGACGGCGCGTTTTCCGCCGTGCGCGGCGCGATGCAACGCCTCGAACGCTTTGAATACAGCCAGAGTTATCTGGCGCATGGCTACAAGGAATTAACCATCCCGCCCGGCATCGACGGCAGCTGGCAGATGGAGAAACACGCGCTCCACATCTGGCCGCGCCAGAGTTTCATGATGATTGCGCTGCCTAATCCCGACGGTTCGTTTACCTGCACGCTCTTCTGGGAATTTGATGGGCCGCGCAGTTTTGCCAGCATGAAAACGGAGGAAGACTTTCTGCGCTTTTGCCAGGAAGAATTTCCCGATGCGGTGCCTCTCATGCCCACGCTCCCGCAGGATTTTCGCGAGAACCCGGTGGGCTCGCTCGTGACGATTCGCTGCGCGCCCTGGCATTATCGGGACAAAGTCGCGCTGGTCGGCGATGCCGCGCACGCCGTCGTGCCGTTCTACGGCCAGGGTATGAACGCCGCTTTCGAGGACTGCGTGGTGCTTGATGAATGCCTGGCCGAGTTTCCGCAAAATCGCCTGAAGGCTTTCACGGAATACTCTGCGCGGCGGAAGGAGAACGCAGACGCGCTCGCCAATCTGGCGGTGCAAAACTTCATCGAGATGCGCGACAAAACAGCGTCGCCCGTTTTCCGCGCCAAGAAGAAGCTCGATCACTTTCTCGAAGGCGTGCTGCCTAAAGTCTACTTGCCGCTCTACACCATGGTGTCTTTCACTCGCATCCCCTACGCGAGGGCTGCGCGCCGGGCGCAAATCCAGGATGCGATCGTCTACAGCGTGCTGGGCTTTCTCGCTTTGCTCGGGCTCGTTCTGGCTGCTCGGTTGGTGGCGGGGTCCTGAGCGCGGATTAGTCGCGCGCGAAACGCTCGATCTCGGCCAGCATGGCTTCCGCGCGCCGGATACTGGATCCGGCCGAATCGTCCTCCACTTTGCGAGCGAGGTTTTCTTTTCCCGGCCGGCGGAGCCAAAGGACAAAGCCTGTAAGCAATAAGGCCAGCACCAGGCCGATGAGGAGATACGAGCGCACGACGCTGGGGCGGTGCGTCCAGACATCCACGCCGCAGGCATAAGCGGCCATGAGGATTAACGGAATCCAGATGAAGCATCCGGTGACGCCGAACCAGAACGCCGAGCGCACGTGCCAGCGGCGCAGTTGCGCGATCTGTTTTTGAATTTGCAGGACCGGCGTCGCGTAATCGATTTCTGCGATGGCGGACAATTCGCGGGCGGCAAAGATGACCATCATCACGCCGTATGCCTGGACAGCGATCCCGTAGGTGGCGAGATGCATGATCTCGCCATAAGTGGTCCAGAATTTCCCGCCGAGGACGGCGAACGCCAATCCGCAGATGAGCTGCACGGTCTGCCAGAAAACGAACATTCGGAAGCTGGAACGGACCCGCGTGAGCTTGCCTTCGCGGAACTGATGAAGGGCGAGATGGTGCTGCCGCTCCAAGTTGTGGTTGAGCGTTTGCCAGGCGGACTTGAGGTCTTCGAGTTCGAGTGATGACATGGTGATTATTCTCCGGTGAGTCGAGTGATTTCGCGGCGGACGCGCTGTTTGAGACGATTAAGTTTGGTGGCGACGTTGGTTTCAGTGAGGCCGAGGATGGCGGCGATCTCGCGATAGCTGTGGTCGTCGAGGAAAAGAAGCATGAGTGCGCGGTTCAGCGGGTCGAGCGACGCGATCACTTTTTGCAGGAGCGCGACGCGTTCGTTTTCATCGGGCGGCGCGACGGCGGTGTCGGCTATTTCCACTTCGATCTCTTCGAGCGGCACCGTTTGCCGAACGGGCCGCGTGTTATTCCGCAGGAAGGAGATCGCGACGTTCAGCGCCACGCGATACATCCAGGTGGAGAACGGCCGCTCCGGCGAGTAACGCGGGTAGGCTTTCCAAAGCTGGAGCGTGATCTCCTGCGCCAGGTCGTGGCGATCCGCGAGGCTGCTGCTGTAGCTGGCCGCGACTTTGCGGATGATGCCGGCGTGTTGCTCGAGCAGGTCAACGAATGACTGCCGGACGTCGGGGGCGAAACTCATGTGCGCGGTGGAAGTATGCATCTGGTGACGGAGTGGAACATCTCGTTACCAGAGTGATTCGCGGCGCCGCCGGAATAATCACAACGAATTGAGCGGCAGGATTTACGCGCGGATCGCGCGCAGCTGTCGCTCATGCCAGCGGCGGAAGACGACGATCGCGCAAATGGCGCCCACCAGCGCGCAGGCCATGTCCTTTTGCGTGTCCCAAATATCGCCCTGCCCGCCGAGAAACGCGTCCGCGTTTTGTCCGTAAATCTCCGCCGTGATCCATTCGATCAGCTCATAGACAGCGCTGATCGCCAGCGCGATGCAGACGGCGAAAAATCCAGTCCACGCGCGCGAGAGCACGATGCCGCGACGCAGAATGATTTCGCGCGCGAGCAAGGCGGGGACGAGGCCTTGCGCGAAATGGCCGAGACGGTCGTAGTGGTTGCGTCCGAGATGAAGCAGGTCGCGCATCCAGAAGCCAGCCGGCACCTCCGCGTAGGTGTAATGCCCGCCGACCGCGAGCAGCATCATATGCAAGGCGATGAGCGTTTGCAGGAGCGGAGTGAAACGGAATTTCTTCCGCGTAACAAAAAGCGCGATGAGACCCAGCAACGCGGGCGTCACTTCCAGCCACCAGGTTAATCGATCCTTCGGCGCAATCCCGGACCAGCAAATGACGGCGCTGACTGCGAAGAGCAGAAATGATGTGAAACGGCCGTAAGCAGGCATGCGCGCATCGTTTCCCAGAAACGCGCAGGCGGCAATCCCGGAGCGCTTCCTACATCCCCTGGCCGGCGGGCGGAACGTCGGCGCGGAGCGGCTCGTGCAAGAGCTTGCCCCACTCCTCGTTATACGGATGCACTTTCTGGACGCGTTGACCATCGCGTTCCACCGGATAGCCGTCGTTCGCCCAGGCGAAGATGGAGCCGCTCATGTTGCGCACGTTTTTGTAGCCGGCTTCCTGCAGCTTGGTGGCGAAAGCGCCGGAACGATAGCCAACCGAACAGTAGGTCACGATCGGTTTGCCTTTCGCAATTTCGATCGCGTCCGCCTCCGAACCGGGCTCGACGCGTTGTGCGCCACGGAGGTGGCTGACTTCGAACTCCGCCTTCGTTCGGACATCGAGCAGGATGGGCTGCTCGCGTTGCGAATCCTTTAACCACTTCATCACTTCCTCCGGCGAAATGCGCTGCGCTTTTGGGAAATCGTGGCGCACTTTCCAGTTCACCAGCGTCCAGCGGATTCCTTGGGAAAAAGCGAAGGTCGTGAGCACGAGGAGAAGGATGAATGACGAGAAAAGGGCGCATGATATTAGGGGACCAGTTGGTCGGTCGGATGGATCGGACGATCCGGAACCTCTCCGCTTGGCAGCTGCCAGGCGCGCTGTTTGCGGAATGGGAGGATGAATAACTTTCCGAAAGTGAGCTCCTCTTCGGCCCGATAGGCAGCGACGCCGATCGTGAGCGCATCCTGCGGAACATCGAGCCGGACGGTGCGATGGAGTCGATCCCACCAACAGAAAACGGTGCCCCAGTTCGAGTTCGTTTCGCGCTGAACGATGGAGTGATGGATTCCGTGCATACGCGGCGTGACGAAGGCGAAATTGAGCACGCGCTCGAGGGCGATGGGCAGGCGCCAATTCGAATGCTGGAACTGGTTCGCGAGTGAGAAGATCAATTCGTAGATCGCCAGCGTCCAGACGTTCAGCCCGAGCAGGCCGACCACCGCGACGCGGAAGAAGATGGAGAACAAAACCTCGCCCAAATGGAAACGGCTCGCGGTGGTGACATCCATGTCGAGATCGGTGTGGTGCACGTTATGAAAGCGCCAAAAGAAAGGCGCCACGTGCATCAGCATATGCCACCAATAATAGGCGTAATCGTAGAGGAGCACGCCAAACAGAATGGCAAGCGCAGCCGGGAGGGGAACCCAATGGAAGAGCCCGAAATCATTTCGGCTGGCCCAGATTGAGACAAAGAACGGAATCGGCACGAGCACCAGACGCGAGGCGAGCATGCCGGGCGCGGCCAGGATGCCATTCCGCGCCCAGCGGCGGATTGCGGAAAAACGTTGCCGCCGCAAAGGCCACCGCCATTGGATGAAAAGCAAGATCAACACAGCGCCGATGACGATGGGCCCGAGGTAATCGAAGAGCGCGTTGTGCACCGGCATCTTCATCGTGGAGTGCGCTGCCTCATCACTATTCCGGCGCGCGCGCGAAAGGATGGCCGCCTAATTTTCGGCAAAGCGTGTCGCCAATCTCCGAGACGATTTCCATCTTGGTCGGATGATAAAACTCCGCGTCCTCGAGTTCATGAATCGAGTGTTCATGATCGATCGCATAGGCCGGCAGATGAATCAGATTCGCCGCGTCCTGGCAGAGCAGACCCGCGCTCACCAGGCGGCCATCTTTTTTCTCCGCCCAGAATTCCCCGAAGCCAAAGTCGTCGCCCGCGAGATGAAGTTTGCCGACATCCCGGCTCTCGGCCGACGCGCTCACGAGCTCGCACCCCGCCTGCTCGGCGTCGTCTGGTTTGCAGCCGGCGAAGGCGAATTCCGGGTCCGAAAAAACGACTTCGATGTTGGAGCGTTTGGTCCAGATGCGTTTGCCATCGCCACACGCATTTTCCGCGGCGATGCCTGCTTCGATGTGCGCGTGATGCACCACCATGCGCAAGCCCGCCACATCGCCGGCCGCGAAAAGATGGCTCGAACCTTTCACGCGCATGTCCTCTCCGATTTCGAGCCGTCCGTCCGCATTCACTTCCACGCCGGCCGCCTCCAGACCCAGGTGATCAAGGGCTGGTCGCCGGCCGGTGGCCAGGAGAATTTTTTCCACCACCAATGGCGGGGGCGCGTCCGGGCCGTCGCTTTCGATTGTGAATTCGCCAGAGTCTCGCCGGGTAATGCGCGCGATCTTCTTTTTCAAAAAGACGTCGAGCCCTTCGCGTTCGTAGATTGAACCAAGGCGCTCGCCGAATTGCGGTGGAAGGTGGCTTAGAATCGGTGAGCGCGAGAGCAGAGTCACCCGCGAACCGAGCCGCGCGTAGCGCAACGAAAACTCCAGTCCGACCGCACCCGCGCCGAGCACCGCGAGTGATTTTGGGATCTGCGTGTTATGCAAAATCTCATCGCTCGTCCAGACGCCGTCCCAGGTGCGATCGAGTCCGTCGAACTTCGGGAAATTGGTCGTGGACCCAGTAGCGATGATCGCCGCGTCGAAGGGGTGCCGCTTCCCTGCGCTGAGCACTTCGTGCTCGCTGACAAAAGAAGCGTTTGAGCGAATGATGGTGAAGGTGTCGTTAGCCAGCTCGCGAATTTCCTTTTGCCGGTAGGCGCGGAAAGCGGCGATCTCATTATCCTTCCAGCGAACGATCTGCGCCAAATACTCGTTAGGCTGGTGCGGCTCTACCTTCAGCCAGCCGTGCCGTTTGGCGTGGTGCATGGCGTCGATCGGCTCAAAGAGCGCCTTCGACGGCATGCAGCCGGCATTCACGCAGAGCGACGCGTGCTCCGCGTTATCGCCCATGAAAAACAAGACGCGCGCGCCTTCCTTGTGCGCGATGCGAGCGGCGGTGAGACCCGCTGAGCCCCCGCCGAGGACTGCGATGGTTTTTCGTTTACTCATGCGCGCTCTGATCTGTCGCCCGATAGCTAAAGGTTTGCCGGTAAATTTCCGAGCAGCGGTTTGACGGCCGCTTCGAATGTCGCCTGATCAGCTCCGCCTTCCTGTCGGCCGGCGATCCGGCCCGCGCGATCGATGAAGAAGGTGGTCGGGATGATCTGGAAATTTCCGTAAGCAGCAACAGTTTCGTCATCGCCCATCAGCATCGGATAATTGATCTTCATTTTCTGCGCGAACGCCTTCACCGTCGCCGCGCCAGTGGTGTCGATCGACACGCCCACCACCACCAGGCCTTGGGCCGCGTATTTCGCCTGCAAGGCAATGAGATCGGGAATCTCCCTGCGGCAAGGCCCACACCAGGTGGCCCAGAAATTAAGCAGCACCACTTTGCCTTTGAGGTCGGAGAGTTGAACGAATCGGCCATCGAGATTTCGCAACCGCCATGCCGGCGCCTTTTGCGCACCGAGCGCGGGATTGGCAATCGTTTGCAGGCTGCTCGACGTCAGCGCGATCGCATTCGCCATGCAAGCGTTACCAGATGCGGCGCTCTCCGAGCGATAGCCGACAAAGGCGAGCGTGATGACCAGCAGGAGGATGGGAAGATGTTTCTTAGAGTTCATTGGTCGATGGAAAATTGGCAGAGGAAGCGGGACAAACAAGACGCGGGCGCGGTGACTTTATTCCGCGGCGGTCGTGCCGCCGTTCGCGACCCTCGTGCGGCGGGCAGGTCGCTCATCTTGCAAGACGCCCGCGTCTTTTGATCCTCCGGTCCGACTGCATCCGCGCCCCCCCCCCGCACGCGGCGACTTGTATGGCCGATGTGCTGCGCGCGCAGGTGTCGATCGGCGAACGTTGATGGCCGGCCCTGGTTAAGGACGTCGGTGGAGAAGACCGCCGGGACGGAGTTAACGTCGGCGATTAGCGATGTGCGACATGAACATGCTCATGGCGACGGCGCCGAGCGACTTCACCAGCATCGGATGTTGCGCATAAAATTGGCTCGCGCGTTCGATGATGGATGGGTCTTGCTTTTCCGCCTGCGCCGCCACTTGCTCGACGATCTCGGGACTGACCCGCGCCGCCTCTTCCGGCGTCACCTGACCACCGTTGCCCGCCGCTCCGAGATTGATTCCGGCGCTGCGCGCCAATTGCGCCAACAAACCGCTGGCCGCGCCGCTGGCGAGGAGCGTGTTCAGGATGTCAGCACGCTGGTTGCCGTTCGATTGACTGAAGAGCTGCGAAATGAGCTGCCCGAAAGGCGCGGTCGAATCCGAGCGAAACATCCCGGAAAGCCCGCTCGCCAAATCCGAAGGCGGCGCGGCTTGCGCGACCTGATCATAATGGCGTTCGACGTCCTCCGAGGAGGCATCCGGGCGATCCTGCGTGTAATTTTGCAAGACATTGCTGATAGCGTTCATCCAATCCATGCGCCGAGGATGGGTGGTCTCGCGAGAAAGCACAAACATCTTCTATGGCGCAGCCAGCGCGGGTGCTCCGTCGTTGTCTGCGCAATGCGGCGGCGCTCAGCCGAGCGCAGCGCGCTGACTGCGCGAGGCGTCGAGACCGATCCGTTCGAGGGCGGGATCGAACTCGCGGCTTTTGACCCACAGCTTCAGATCATCGCCGAAGAAGGTTTGCTCACATTCGTAGCAGGCTGGGATGTCCTCCGCGTAGCCCATGTAGGTGACGACCCGCGTGCCAAGGGGGCGCGCCCCCAACGCGTCGGAGACGTAGGCGGTGTAGCGCTGGAAGAGGGACGGGGAGAGCGGGATGGTGCTGTCTATTTTGTGACCGTGCATGTTTTCCTCGAAGGGATTGAAGATATAGAAGGCGTCGAAATCGGAGAACGCGATGTCCACGATATTCGCCTGGAGGAATTCAATTCCTGGCACGTTTAAAACGTTCATCGCGGTGTGGGCGGCGGCGACGAGTTCCGGACGTTGCTCGACGCCAGTGAATCGACCATCCGTGAGGCGCGCGGCGATCAGGCAGAATTTGCCAGCACCACTGCCGACATCGAGAACCCGCGTCCCCGATTCTGCCACGAGCAACCGCGCCGCCTCCGCCGCCACCGCCACTGGCGTCCAAAAGATGGAGGAGAGCTGGCGTATCTCTGGCGGATAGATTTGATCGAATTTCTCGTCTTCGATCGAGAAGGGCTCGGGATCGTCGATCGGGAAAAGATGCGACACGCTTGCAGTTAAAATAAATCCGCCGGCGAAACCAAGAACAGAGGCGTGCGCGTCGTTAAGGTAGCGACCGCACACGATGGCGGCGCAAGCGGAGCAGGAGGCCGACGGCGTAAGAAAAGTAATAGCCGAGGACGGCGCCACCGACCGCGAGCGAGTCCGCGATGCCGGCCGCAGCGAGCCAGGAGCCGTCCGGCCCGGCGGTGTGCCATTTATCCCAAAGACGCCAGAAGCTGTAGAGCAGACGGAGCGCAACGGCGACCGTGAGCAGGAGCACCAGCCAGCGATTGGGAGTGTAATGGACGGTGGTGCCGGTCGTTTCCCAGCGCGTCGCGGCCAAGCCGACTAGGCCAAGGACGGAGCCGGTAAGAATGCCAATGAGCGCGTGATGGAAAGCATTCGGAATCCAAAAATTAGTCAGCGCCGCGGACCAGACAAAAAGGCCAAGGGAGAGGCAAAGGAGCGCGAGATTGATCCGCGCCAGCCAGCGCCGCGCCGGGCGTCGGGCTTTGCCGAGACGGTAGCGTTGCACGAGCGCAAAGGGCATCGTCAGCAAAAGCATCAACGGCAAGGCCAGCAGGCAGAGCAGGGGGAGGAAGGGCACCGGCCACGGTAAACACGCTGCGAAAGTTTGGCGCGTGGCGGATTGACGTGCGCGGGCGCGGCGCGGAGCATGGCCCATCGTGGAGGACACGCCTACAGCCCCGCTTTTTCGCAAGACGACGGAGTCGTTTGTCGTGGGAGCAAAGACGCTGCCGCGACGTTATTTTATCGCGGACGAGCTCTTTGCGGAGGAGGCGGCACGGATTTTTTCCACGCATTGGATCTGTGTGGGGCACGATAGCGATCTGGCGCGCGCAGGTGATTACTTTTTAGCGGAGGTGGCCGGCGAGAGCGTGCTCGTCACCCGTGATGCGTCAGGAGCCGTGCGCGGTTTCTACAATGTCTGCCGGCATCGCGGGACCCGACTCTGCGAGGAAGTGCGCGGACATGCAGCGGCGATTCAGTGTCCATATCACGCGTGGACTTACGCGCTGGATGGCCGCTTGCTCGGGGCGCCGCAGATGGAGGAGGGGGTTGGTTTTTCCAAGAGCGACTACTCGTTGCACCCGGCGCGCGTGGAACGTTGGGAAGGATTCATTTTTGTGAATCTGCATCCCGTGGCGGCGCCGCTGGCGGAGGTTTTCGCACCGTTAGCCGACAAGTTTGCGTCCTGGAACTTGCCGCGCCTGCGGCCGGGAAAGCGGATTGATTACGAGGTGCAGGCGAACTGGAAATTGATCTTCGAGAACTACTCGGAGTGCTACCACTGCCCGGGCGTGCATCCGTTGCTGGCGAAGGTGTCGCCCTCGGATTCGGCCGAAAATGATCTGGTGGAAGGTCCGTTTCTGGGCGGCTTTATGACGATTGCAGAAGGCGCCAGCCTGACGATGAGCGGCCAGGCGTGTGCGCGTCCAGTGACGGAAGCGGAGAGCGCAGATCACGCGCGGGTTTTCTATTACTCGATCTTTCCGAATCTGCTCCTGAGCTTGCATCCGGACTACGTGATGGTGCATCGCCTGACGCCTCGTTCGCCTAACCATACCTTGGTCGAGTGCGATTGGTTCTTTCACCCGGATGCGTTCGGGCAAGAGGGCTTCCAGCCGCAGGATGCGGTGGAGTTTTGGGACACAACCAATCGGCAGGATTGGCACGTGTGCGAGTTGAGCCAAAAGGGCATTTCTTCGCGCGCGTATGCGCCCGGGCCTTATTCGCCCCGGGAAAGCATTCCGGCGGCGTGGGACCGGCATTATCTTCAGGTGATGTCGGGAGTGGCGGAGATCGAAGGCGCGGATCGAGCCCCTTGCTAGAGCACGTTTTCGGGCTCGACAGGCTTGGGAATAATTTTCCGCGCTCCGGCGAATTTCCGCATAGGCAGAATTGCAGCGAATCGAATATGATGCGCGCCCTTACGACTGGGTTCGAACGGCGCGAAGCCGCAAACTCCCGTCGCAAGCTCGATGAATCCTCAGATCTTAAGTCCGGAATTAAAGCAGCAGTTTGATGCCCTGCGCGGGCTGATGCAGCGCGCGCTCTGGCTGGTGGAAAAGTGCGCTGAGGGCGAGGGAACACAGATTTTGCGGTCGCGGCTGAATAATCTGCAATCGGCCGCCTTGCTCGTGATCGTGGGTGAGGTGAAGGCGGGCAAAAGCAGCTTCCTAAATGCGCTCATGCAGGAAGAGGTTTGTCGCGCCGCACCGGAGCCCTGCACGGTCAGCATTCAGGAGTTGGTCTACGGGCATGAGCGGAGTGTCGTCAGCCTGGGTCCGTCGTGGGAGCGTCTTTATTTGCCGAAGGAGGTGTTGCGCGAGCTCTCGTTAGTCGACACGCCGGGGACGAACTCCATTTTGCACGATCACCAGACGATCACCGAGAACTACATTCCGCAGAGCGATCTGGTGGTTTTCGTGGTCTCGGCGACCAATCCTCACACCGCCACCGCCTGGGAGTTACTGACCGCGATTCGGAAGGAATGGCATCGCAAAATCGTCTTCGTCCTGCAGCAGGCGGATCGAGCGAGCGAGCGGGAATTGACCACGAACCGCGCGCACGTCTTGCAGTATGCCCGCGAACGAAACGTCAAGAATCCCACTGTCTTCACGCTCTCGGCCAAGCGCGAAATCGAAGGTTCGCCGGAGAGCGGCTTCGCTGAGTTCCGCGAGTTCCTTCGCTACGGCATCGAGTGTGGCGAAGTTTGGCGGACAAAAGTGGAAGGCTCCTATCAAACCGTCCGCTCCGTCATGGCCAAACTCCTCGCCCATCTGCGCGCGGAAATGTCTGCGCTGGATGACGAGCGCGCCTTCTACCAGGCCCTGCTCAAGAAAGTGGAGGTCCGCCAGGAGAATGCGAAGTCGCTCAAGCTTTCCCTGGTGGGCCAGCTGGCTTCCGCCTACGACCGCGCCGCGCGTGAGTCCGAAGATCAGTTCGCGGACAATCTCCGGTTCGGCGAAATCTTCCGGCGCGCGATTCCTTTCTCCGGCGAGAAGAATAACGATGCCTGGCTGGCTGAATTAAGAAACAGCTTCCAAAATTCCCGCGTCGAGATCGCGCGGGAAGCGCCGCGCGTGACTGAGCATTTGCTGAGCGAGATGGAATCCCTGACCGAGGAATTGCGCACCAGCATTCTCCGCCGGCAGGAACGGATGCGGGAGAACGTCTCGCTCCCGCAGACCGCCGGCCGCCTCGAAATGCTCGAGCAGTTAAAAGCGAAACTCGCCGGCCTCCGCGTGGTCGAGATCAACCGAATCGTGCACGATTCCGTGGGCGAAGCGTCCGATATTCGACGACTGACTTTTACCGGCAGCGGGCTGGCCATTATCGGAATACTCGTTTTCATCCTCGGGCTTCATTCCTGGATCGCGTGGCTGGGCGGCGCTTTCTTTGCCTTCGGCGTCGGGCTGGTGATCACAGGCATGTTTTGGCGGCGGAGTGGTTTACTGCGTGATTTCCGGCAGAAACTGGGAGCATCCCGGACCGAATTTCGCGATCGGCTTGAGGCTCACATCGCGCAGATTTTCGACGGCCTTTTCTACGAAGTGCATCAGGCGTTGACGGAGTCCATCTTTCGACTGGAGGTCCAGCAATCCTTCATCGCCCCACTTCTCGAAGAGACGTTCCAGGTGGGGGAATCCGCCGCGGAGATGATTCTGCGGGTGCAGCGGACGCCGGCGCGGCCAGCGCTCAGCGTTCAGTAAGGCCCAGAAATTCGCGGGCGGTGCCAGCGAGCAATTGCGCCTTGTCCGCTGCCGAAATATGCACGCTCGCTTCGATGAGCTCTCCAGGATTCAATTCGCCCAGCGGAAAGGGATAATCCGAACCGAGTGCGACGCGGCGTGCACCGAAGAGATTGAGCAGCATCTGCAACGCGCCCGCATCGTGGACTAACGAGTCCACGTAGAAACGCGCCGGCGTAATCGCACCCGCCACGTCCGCGTGGGCGAGGTAACTGCGGGGATTATTCTGGTTATCCACCGCGACTAAATCGGGCCGCACGTGAAAGGCATGTTCGAGGCGGCCGATGGTAAATGGAAAGCCGCCCCCGCCATGCGCGAACGCCACCCGCAGTTTCGGAAATCGATCGAACACTCCGCTAAAGAGCATGCAGCAAATCGCCAGCGCCGTCTCGGCCGGCATGCCGACCAGCCAGGGCAGCCAATATTTTGGCATCCGCTTTTTCCCCAGCATATCCCACGGATGCACGAAGATGCCTGCGTCCAATTTCTCGGCCGTGCGCCAGACGACGTCGAGGTCGCGCTCGTCCAGGTTGCGACACTCCGTTCCCTGGCAAAATTCGTTCGCGTCTACATGCGTGCCGATCTGCGCGCCGCGTAATCCGAGTTCACGCACGCAGCGTTCCAGTTCCTGCGCCGCCAAATCCGGATCCTGCAACGGGATCGTGCCCAGCCCGGCAAAGCGCGTCGGATATGCTCGCACCACTTCGGCGATGTGATCATTCAGCCGGCGGGAAAGATCGAGCGCATCCGCTGGCCGCGCCCAATAACTGAACATGACCGGCACAGTCGAGAGGACCTGCATGGAAACGCCCGCGCGATCGCATTCCTCAATCCGGCGCGTGGGCTCCCAGGCGTTGTCGGCGATTTCGCGGAAAAAGCGGTCGCCCTGCATCATGCGCGCGCAGCAGGGCTTGTGATGCTCCAGCCTAACGAATCCGCTGTAGCCGTATTTCGCGTCCAGGTCCGGCCATGAGCGCGGGAGGATGTGGGTATGGAGATCGATCTTCATCTGCGCGGAGGATCGCCGCGATTTCCTGTATGTAGCGGGACGGTGAGTTTCATTCAACGGTGGACATCCGGATGGCTCGCTTCAGATTAAAACCGGTCGCGGCTCTTGAGCTGCCGCTTTTTGAAATGATGAAACGTCACCTTTGCGACAGACCCGCGTGCTCCTGCGGTCCCGAGCGGGGTCGTTGGCGGCGTTAACTTTCCCTCAGCCGACGCATCCGCCGGGGTGACGTCTGCCGAACCTTCTTTCTCCGACTTTTCCGGCGGTATCTCCCGGAGCCCGCTCCCGCTCAGTTTTTCCAATCTTTCATGACTCTTAAAATTCCATCACTGGCCGAGGCTCAACGGTTGGACAACGCCGACCCTCTCAGCGCTTTCCGCGCGCGTTTCTTTTGTCCGGAAGGACGCATTTATCTCGACGGAAACTCGCTGGGCCTTCTGTCACGCGAGGCGGAGCAGAGCCTGCTCGGTGTGCTCGAGCAGTGGAAAACCGGGGGCATCGGCGGCTGGCTCGACGGCGATTCGCCGTGGTTCACCATGGCGGAAGCGCTGGCAGAGCGCGTGGCCCAGCTTGTCGGCGCGGCCGGTGACGAGATCGCAATCGCCAACTCGATGACGATCAATTTACACCAACTTTTGTGCACGCTTTACCGACCGGATGCCAAACGCACGAAGGTCCTCATTGATGCGCACAGCTTCCCGACGGATCGCTACGCTCTGCGCAGTCATCTCAAGCTGCGCGGGCTCGATCCCGATGAACACATTGTCATCGTGCCCGCGGGCGATTCGCGTTTCCTCGACGAGGCCCGCATCGAAGAAGCGCTGCAGAATCCGGAATTGCAGATGGCGCTGTTTCCATCAGTGGTTTACACCACGGGCCAACTGCTGGATTTGGAAAGAATCTGCCGCGCCGCGCAAGCTAACGGTGTCATCATCGGCCTCGATCTCTCACATTCGGTCGGCATCCTGCCGCATGCCTTGGATGCCTGGGGCGCGGATTTTGCGGGGTGGGGTCACTATAAATGGCTCAACGCCGGCCCGGGCTCTGTGGCCGGACTTTATTTGAATCGCCGCCACTTTAACGAAGACGGCGTGGTCGACGCGGGCCTCGCCGGTTGGTGGAGCGTGCACAAGGAGAGCATGTTCGAAATGTCGGACGAGTTCTTTCCTGGCATGGGGGCGTCCGCCTTGCAGATCGGCACACCCGCGGTCTTGAGCATGGCGCCGATCGATGGCGCGCTTCTCTCCGTGGAAGAGGCGGGCATCGAGCGCATCCGCGAAAAGTCGATCGCGATGACGGAATTTATCGTGGCGGCCGCTGACGCGGAACTAGCGGAACACGGGTTCACCGTCGGCACCCCGCGGGATCCCGCACGCCGCGGCGGCCATATCTCGCTTTGCCACCCGGATGCGCAGGCGATCTCGCTGGCATTGCGTGCGCGCGGCGTCATTCCAGATTTTCGAAAGCCGGACGTGATCCGCTTCGCGCCGTCGCCGCTCTACAACACTTTCAGCGAACTCTGGGAAGCGATTCAAATTCTGCGCGAGATCACGGTGACGCGGGCGTTTGACGAGTTTGCGGCGACGCGCTCTCTGGTTACCTGATGTTCCAAATGCTGGAATCTGAGCACAAAGTCGCGGTCAAGGTTTGCGGCGTCACGAACGCTGCGGACGCGCTCGCTTGCGCGGAGGCCGGGGTGGATATCATCGGGCTGAACTTTTCGCCGCTGAGCGTGCGCTGCATTGCGCCGGAAGCGGCTGCCTCCATCAGCGCGCCGGTGCGCGCGCGGTTTCCGCACATCAGATTCGTCGGCATTTTCGTCAATCAAGAGCTCGATTTGGTGCGCAGAATCGCGCTCGAGTTGCCGCTGGATGCGGTCCAGTTGCATGGCGAAGAAACGCCCGACTACGTTCGCGCGCTCGATTTGCCGTTTGTGATCAAGGCACTGCGGGTCGGCTCCGGCCGAACGAAAGTAGATGCAACCGTTTATCCGACTGAGGCCATCTTGCTCGATACCTGGAGTGGGACGGCGCCCGGCGGCACGGGCGAGACCTTTCCGTGGGCCTTGGCCGCAGCAGTGCGGCCGCAGGTGAAAAAACTCATCCTGGCCGGCGGCCTAACGAGTGAAAATATCGCGGACGCCATCCGCGCGGTGCGTCCCCACGCGGTGGATGTCTGCAGTGGAGCGGAAGGTGCGCCCGGCCAGAAATGCCAGGATAAAGTGCGGCGGTTTGTTGCAAATGTTCGCGCGCTGGACGGAATCGACTTGTCCAGATGAAAGCGTTCCACTCCGAGCCTAACGAACAAGGTTTTTGGGGAGCGTATGGCGGGCGCTTCGTCGCGGAGACTTTGATCGCGCCGCTGGAAGAGTTAACGACGGCCTTTTTTACGGCGACCAAAGATCGCAAATTCCAAAGCCAGCTGACGGAGCTGCAACGGGATTACTCGGGCCGTCCGACGCCGCTGGGCTTCGCCCGCCGGCTCACGGAGCACGCCGGTGGGGCGCGCATTTTTCTCAAACGCGAAGATTTGCTCCATACCGGCGCGCATAAGATTAACAACGCGCTCGGGCAAGGCCTGCTCGCGGTGCGAATGGGAAAGCAGCGGATTATCGCTGAGACGGGCGCCGGCCAGCACGGCGTTGCCACCGCGACGGTTTGCGCGCTGCTCGGTCTCGACTGCGTCGTTTACATGGGCGCGGAGGATGTTCGCCGGCAGGCGCCGAATGTTCTGCGCATGCGGCTCCTTGGCGCCGATGTGCGCGTGGTGGAGAGCGGGTCGCGCACATCTGAAGGATGCGATCAACGAAGCGCTGCGCGATTGGGTGGCGAATGCGCGTGACACTTATTATCTCCTCGGCAGCGCGCTCGGGCCACACCCGTATCCCCTGATGGTGCGCGAATTCCAGAAGGTGATTGGCGAGGAAACGCGGCGTCAATTTCGCGCTCGTGAGAAAAAATTGCCCGACGTTCTGATCGCGTGCATTGGCGGGGGATCAAATGCGATCGGGATGTTCCATCCCTTTCTCGACGATGCCGGCGTGCGCATGATCGGCGTGGAAGCAGCTGGCAAAGGCAAAAGTATCGGTCAACATGCGGCGCGTTTTCTGAAAGGCGGCGGCGGGAAGCCGGGTGTGCTGCACGGAACCTTGAGCTACGTGTTGCAAGATAAGGCCGGACAAATTTCCAACACGCACTCCGTTTCCGCTGGTCTCGATTATCCAGCGATCGGCCCGGAGCACGCCTTCCTGCGCGCGAGCAAACGCGTGGAATACGTTTCGGTCGACGATGCGGAAGCGTTGAAAGGTTTCGCACTGATCTCGCATTTGGAAGGGATCATTCCGGCGCTCGAATCCGCTCATGCGGTCGCCTACGCAGTGCGTCTCGCGCGTCGACTCCCGCCGAGCAAATCGATCATCGTGAATCTTTCCGGTCGCGGCGATAAAGACCTGGCGACCGTGTCGCCGCTCGCATGAGTCGATTAGCCGACAGCTTCACTTCGGCCGCAATTGCAGGGCGTAATGGTTTCATTCCGTTTCTGGTCGCGGGCGATCCGGATCTCGAGACCACTTCTGCGCTTTTGCCGGCTCTGAGCGCGCTCGCTCCGGTGGCGATCGAAGTGGGCGTGCCATTTAGCGATCCCACGGCCGATGGTCCAGTGATCCAACGCGCGGCGCAGCGGGCGCTCGAGCGGGGCACCTCGCTGGCGCGCATCCTCCAGTGCCTGCAAAACGCCTCGCCTAACGACCTCGCCCCGATCGTCCTCTTTAGTTACTACAACCCAATCCTGCAGTTCGGGATCAGCGCGTTCGCCCGGGAAGCAGCGGCCTGCGGTGTGGCGGGCGTCTTGGTGGTCGATCTCCCGGCTGATGCTGCCACCACCTTGCGGGACCAACTGCAGCGGCAAAAAATCGATCTGATCTTTCTCGCCACCCCGACAACTTCCGACGCTCGCTTGCGGCAGATTGTGAAGATGGCGAGCGGGTTCATTTACGTCGTCGCCCGCACTGGAGTAACCGGGACGTCGCGCCAACTGAAAGACGAATCGGAGGAATTGGTCGCGCGAATTCGCGCGTTGACCGATCTGCCGGTGGCGGTGGGTTTTGGCATCACCACCGGTGCGCAAGCAAAGCGCGTTTGTCGTTACGCGGACGCAGCGGTCGTCGGTTCGCGCCTGGTCGCGGAGATTGAAGAAGCGACGGCCGGGAAAAAGTTCCAGCGCGGAAAAGTAGTGGAAGCGGCGGTGGGCTGCGCCCGCCAGTTTGTGTCTTAGAACGGCTTTACGGGCTCCGGCTGCGCCACGCGCGTTCCGCATTTTTTGCAGGTGCGGCGTTCGTCGTCGTTCCAAAAATCGAGCATGGCCTGGCTGAAGGCTTGCACGATATCCGCGCAATCGAAGTCGATGTCCTCGACCGTCGCGCCGCAATTTTCGCAGTAGAAGATGACGTGTTCATGTTCGCCCGCGGGGCGGCGGCGTTCCACCACTACGCCGATGGTGTCCGGCGGGCGCACCGGTGCGTGCGGGACATTTGGTGGAATGAAGAAAGTTTCGCCTTCGCGCACGAGGTGATCGACGATCGTCTCGCCTTCGCGAATGCGGACTTTGATGTCGCCTTTGAGTTGGTAAAAATATTCCTCCGAATCGACGAGGTGAAAATCGTTCCGCGCATTCGGGCCTTTGATCACCATCACGAAAAAGTCACGGCCGTCGTAGAGATAACGATTGCTCACCGGCGGTTTGAAATGCTCGCTGTTTTGCTCAATCCAGGCGTTGAGATTGATCGGGAGCTGGACGGAAGAAGCGACGCCGCTCTCGGACGGCGAAGTGGGCGGGGCAACGACGTGGGCCATGGGACGAGGCTATTTCCCGCGGCGCGACGCGTCAACCGCACGGCGCGCTCCCCCGAGTCACGCTGGGAACCAACCGCCTTTGGGGCATGACCGCGCCATGCACGGAGACTTTACCTCGGCCAAGGGAAGTGCCATAAGCTCACCGCATGCAATTGACCGCAGCCGAGATGGCGCAACTGGCTTACGACCGCACGGAAATAGCCGACACGCTTTTTCGTTATGCCTTCGGCCTGGATCACGGCGATCCTGATTCTCTCACCTCCGCTTTCACCACGAGTTGCGTCCTCGATTTCACCTCTGCGGGCCGGAAGCTCGGGATCGATTTTCCGGTCCTCCACGGACATGAGGGATTATTGGAAACGCTGTTGCCGATGATTGGTCCGTTGGATACGAGCCACACTCCGAGCAATCTCCAGGTGGAGATCAACGGCGACACCGCCACGCTGCATGCCTACATGGAATCGCAGCATTTCATGCCCGGCGAAGGCCCGAAACAAGGGACCGAATATGCGCTCCTGATGAATCGTTATGAAGGCGAACTGGTGCGCGACGGCGCAAAGTGGCGCATCAGTCGGCTCGTGATCGATAACGCGTGGGCGCAAGGCGATCCGGGAATCCTGACTGCGCTGGCAGTTCATCGGGTGGCGAAAGCGAAGCAGCGCGGACATCGGTAGGCGAGCGCGCGCGCCGGCCACGAAATACGACAAGCAGAGACGCGAGTGTTTTGCATCTTTTTGGCGCAGAACGGCGATGCTCTCCGCGGGCACGCTGATCGCAATCTCCGGCGGCGAGTCGGCGCTGGTGTCCAGCCGAAAGACCAGCAAGCGTTTAACGAATGAGAAACATCGGACATAAACTGAGCGTGGCGCGCGGCGAAACACCGGCGGAATTGCTCTTCACCAACGCGCAGTTGGTGAATGTCTTCAGCGGCGAAATCCATCCGGCAGACGTGGCGGTGGACGATGGGCGGGTGATCGGGTTCGGTGATTACGAGGCGCGCGAAGTGATCGATTTGGCGGGCGCGTTTCTCGTGCCGGGCTTGATCGACGGTCACTTTCATGTCGAGAGCACGATGGTGACGGTTCCGGAATTTGCGCGCGCGGTCGTGCCGCATGGGACCAGCGCCATGGTGATCGATCCGCACGAGTTTACCAATGTCCTCGGACGAGAAGGCATCGATTACGTGCGCGAGTCGAGCCGAGGGCTGCCGATCGATTTTTTTATTATGCTGCCGTCATGTATTCCGGCAACGCCTCTGGAGACGAGCGGGGCTCGTCTGCACGCTGCGGATCTGGCGGAGATGATCAACGATGACCGCATTGCCGGGGTGGCAGAGTTGATGAATTACCCCGGCGTTTTCCTGGGGATGGAGAGCGAGCTGGCGAAGGTGCGCGCGGGGAAGGGGAAGCTGATTGATGGGCATGCGCCTGGTCTGCGTGGAAGAAACTTAAATGCTTACGCGCTGGCTGGCGTGCGCTCGGATCACGAAAGCACGGAGCTGGAGGAGGCGCGGGAAAAGCTGCGCCTCGGGCTGCATCTGCTCGTTAGGGAAGGAAGTACGGAGCGCAATCTTGAGCATATCATCGCGTTGGTGACGCCGCAGAATTCAGCCAATTGCTCCTTCGCCACGGACGATAAATTGCCGGGGGATCTTTTGCGCGAAGGGCACATCGATCATTCCATCCGGAAGGCGATCGCGCTCGGCTTGCCGCCGATGACGGCGATCCAGATGGGGACGATCAACACGGCGCGTCACTACCGTTTGCGGAATCATGGGGCAATTGCGCCGCGTTACTGGGCGGACTTTCTCGTCCTCGATAACCTCGAGGAATTCGCGGTGCGCCGGGTTTACAAAAAAGGAAAACTGGTGGCGGAGGATGGCGAATACCGCGGGCCGGAAGTCGCAATCGCAAAGGCGCCGCGTAATACCATGAATGTCCGTTTCGCTGGCGCGGAAGACATGGCCGTGCCCGCCGCCGGCGCGAAAGCGATCAAGGTGATCGAGCTTGTGCCGGAGCAGATTGTGACGAACGCGATCAGCGTTTCGCCGAAAGTGGAGGGAAACAGCATTGTCTCCGACACGGACGCCGACATTTTAAAGCTCGTGGTGGTGGAGCGACATCATGCGACGGGAAATGTCGGAGTCGGTTTTGTGCGCGGCTTTGAGCTAAAGCGGGGCGCGCTCGGGTCCACAGTGGCGCACGACGCGCATAATATCATTGTAGTCGGCGTGGCGGATTCCGACATCCTCGCCGCGATCGCCGCCTTGCAGACGATGGGCGGCGGCCAGGTGGCGATCGAAGATGGGAAAGAGATGGCCGCGCTGCCCCTGCCGATTGCCGGTTTGGTCTCGGATCGGCCGCTGGCGGAAGTGGTCGAGAAGATCGAAGCGCTCAAAGCGGCGGCCGCTCGGCTTGGCAGTCATTTGCCAGCGCCGTTTATGTCACTCTCCTTTCTCAGCCTGTCCCCGATTCCTGCGCTAAAACTGACCGATCAGGGGTTGGTCGATGCCGTGGCCATGAAGCTGATAGAATTGATCGAGAAATAAGGCCGCATGAAAATCATCGATATCTCCCGCACGTTAACGAAAGACCTGGCGCCGTGGCCGGGCGACGTTGGAGTGGAATTGCAGTTCAATGCGCGCATTCCGCAGGGCTCCAGCGTGAACCTCGGCATGATCGGCATGAGTTTGCATAACGGTTCGCACGCCGACGCGCGTTTCCATTTCGAGGACGATGGCTGGACGATGGAGCAGGCGGAGTTGGCGACCTATCTCGGCCCGTGTCTCGTGTTCGATCTCTCGGAGAAATATGCGGGCCGCGAGATGCCGCAGATCACGGTGGAAGATCTGGTCTCGTTAGGCGACGCGCTCCGGGAAGCGCCGCGCCTGCTCTTGAAGACAAATGTCTGGAAGGACTCGCGCGTTTTTCCGGAAAGAATCCCGACGATTGCCGATGGCGTGGCGGCGTGGTTGCAGGCGAGGGGAGTCAAGCTCCTGGGCTTCGATGTCCCATCGGTGGACGAAATTACTTCCAAGGATTTGCGCAATCATCACGCCCTGGGCGCGGCCGGGATTAACATCCTGGAGTCGCTCGATTTGCACGCGGTCGCAGCCGGACGCTACCAGCTCTCGGCCTTGCCGCTTAAAATTGCCGGCGGCGATGGGTCGCCTGTGCGCGCGGTCCTCTGGCAGGAATAAAATTCTGAGCGCGCACCCGCAAAGCGAGTCCTGGCTGGAGCGACGCGCGACGTTTTGGATCGTCGCGTTTGTAATCGTGATCCTGTTCGCGCTGCGGAACTTCCCGTTTCATCTCGACGACTACGAGCAGGCGAAGCAGGCCTTCACCTCCTTCGAGATGGTGGAGCAGGGGCACTGGTTCTACCAGCACACGCCTAACGAGAAGATTGCGACCAAGCCGCCGTTGCTCGGTTGGATCTCGGCGGCGATTTTCGCAGTGACGCGGAACTGGGAAATCGCCTGGCGTTTGCCATCATTGGCGGCGGCGATCCTCATCCTGGCGGTCCTTTACCGGAGCGCGGCTGCGTCCTTCAGCGCGGCGGCGGCCTTGCTGGCGATGAGCGCGTTCGGTTTGAACATGCTGTCGCTGCGCCTGGCCACGCTGGTGCGCACGGACATGGCGCTGACGTTGGTGACGTTTCTGATCGGAGCGCGGATTTGGCGCAAGCTGCAAGCGGGCGACGGGGTATGGTCGGCGCGCGAACGCCTGCTCCTGTGCGCGCTCTTGACCGCGTCGATGCTGATCAAGGGACCGATCGTGGCCGCGTTTTTACTGCCGGGGATGTTGCTCTTCTGGTGGCTGCGCCGCGACGCGGAAGGCTCGGTCTGGTTTGGTGGGTGGCCGTGGCTGGCGGCGTTGGCAGTGTTTGCTTTGTGGACGGCGGGCGGGATCGCGTGGGTGCCGAATTTCTATGAGCAAGTGGTGTTGCGCGAGTTCGCCGGCCGGTTTGGCGAGACGGTTCATCGGCCGCAACCGCTCTATTTTTATCTGCCGCACCTCCTGCAAAAGTTTGCGCCCTGGAGCATTTTCATGCTCGCCCTGGCGGTGATGAGCTGGCGGGTCGGCGGAGTTACTTGGCGCGAACGCTGGCGCGCGCTTCCGCCGGAAATGGCGTGGTTGATCTGCTGGATCGTGGGCGCGCTTTTGGTGATGTCGTTTGTGCCCTCGAAGCGGGTCGACCGCATTTTCCCGATCGTGCCACCGCTTTGTCTTCTGCTCGCGGCGCAATATGCGCGGGCCCCGGCGTGGAAGGAGCGTTGGGCGTACGTAGCCATCGTGCTGGCTGGCGTTGGGAATGACTGGATACGTCGCGAGCGAAATCGCGGGCGCGGTGCGGACGCGCGAAGGTGCGCTGGCTAAGTTTGGCGAAGACGTGCGCCACGTTGCTGCCGCGCGGGGCTGGCGTTATGCAGTCACCGGCGGCAAAGAGGAAGGGCTGCTTCTTTACCTGCGCAAAACCCGTTTCCTAAAACCCGACGAAGCCGTGGCGCAATGGAATGCGGGTGAACTGGACGCGCTGGTTTTGCCCGACGAAGACTTGGTCCGCTACGTCGGCATTTTGCGCGACGCCGCCCGCGCCGATCTCAACGCCGCCATCACCGTGAACGGCCAACCGCGCCGTTACGTCCTGCTGGTGCGAGAAAGCCAGTCGTCGCCTTCTCCGTGAGATTGCGTCGCTAGATTCCGGCGCGCTCGAGCACGGAGCGAAGAACCTTTTCCGCGGCGAAAGTTTCCTGCGCGATGGCCCGGGCGGCGCGGGAATGATGGGCGTAGTCCGCATTAATCCTCGACACCGCCTCCGTGATCTCCCCTAACGAGCGGAAACCAAAGAGCCCGCCCTCGCCGCCGTAGTGCTCCGTGAAGCCGGTCTCCTGCGTGATCACCGGCCGGCCGGCCGCGAGATAGCAGGCGCTGCGATCGCTGAACCAACCCGTCTGAAGCCGGACGTATTGATCCTTCGCCACGGTGAATTCGCCTTTCGAGCTTTGGATATATTTCCGGTAGTCGTGATGACCGCACGTGAGCCGGTGCGGATCGCGCAAACGCCAGCCGTTCCGCTCGAATTTCCGCGCGGTGGCCGGTGGCTGGATATCGCTCGCGAGTTCAAATTCCTCGCCGGCTTTGCGTGGGGCATTGACGAAGCGCAGGAACTCCGCCGACTTGCTCCAGTGATAGGTTTCGCCGCGCCAGACGAAATCCTTCCGCCCGCTTGTGCTCCAGTTCGCCACGGAAGAAAAGACGGCGCCGGGCTTCGGTTTCCGGCTCGTCTTCCAAAAATCGAGCACCACCGGCTGCCGGGTCGGCAACCACTTTAAACCATGCGTCGGCACGGGGAACGGCGCCGTCCCGACGTTCTCGCCGAAAGTGAAAAGCGCGTGATGTCGCTGGAGATATTCCAAGGTCGAAGTCACACCCTGATCCACCTTCACCTGCTCGAGCCCCGGATCGCTTTCGAGGTAGAGAATCCGGTCGTTAGCCAGCAGATCTTCGTGAAATTCCTGCGAGCCGCAGACGTTGAGGATGGCGTCGGCCTCGCGATAAAGCTGGCGCACCTTCTTGCGCGTGAGGCCGACGGTGGGTTCGCCTTCCAGGTAGCGCGCGCCATAGGCCCAGCGCTCGGCGAAGCCAAATTCTTCCGCCAGCTCGCGCAGCACTTGCGCCGGATAATCGAGCGACATCTCGGGCTGCCCGGCGATCGGGTTGTAGGGCACGGTGGCCGAGTCCTCGATGTAGAAAACATCATGCCCCAGCCGCTGCAGGCCGACGATGTAATGCAGATGCTGCCACACCACTCCCGCGATCGGGCAGGAGGCCATGAAACCCATCACCACCAGGCGTTTCTTTTTCATGTGGTAGGTGCTGGATAATTTCCCGCGCGGTAGAGCTGTGCGTAAACGCCATCGCGCGCGAGCAGCTCCGGCCCGGTGCCTTCTTCCACCAGCCGACCGCGCTCCAGCACGACGATCCGATCGACCCCGTGAATCGTGGCCAGCCGATGCGTGACGATCAAGGTGGTGCGACCGCGCATGAGCTCTTTGATGGTGTCCATGATGGCCGCCTCCGTGGTCGGGTCGAGCGCGGAAGTCGGCTCGTCGAGCAGAAGAATGGGCGCGTCTTTCAAAAACGCCCGGGCAATCCCGATGCGCTGGCGTTGACCCACGCTGAGGTGCCCGCCGCGTTCGCCCACCGGGCTGTCGTAACCGCGCGGCAAGCGGCTGATAAATTCATCCGCCTGCGCGCGCTGGGCGGCCGCGCGGATTTCATCGAGCGTCGCGCCGGGTCGGCCATAGGCAATGTTCTCGCGCACGGTGGTCGAGAAAAGGAGCGTGTCTTGCAGCACGATGCCGATCTGCGAGCGGAGCGATTTCTTCGTGATCTCTTTCAAGTCGCACGCGTCGAGCGTGACGCGCCCGCCGGTCGGATCGTAGAAGCGCGGCACCAAACTCAGGAGCGTGCTCTTGCCCGCGCCTGTGCCGCCCACGATCCCGACGATCTGGTTTGGCGCGATCTGGAGATCGATCTCCGCGAGGACCGGTTGATCGCTGGCGTAGGCAAAACTCACGTGCTCGAAAGCAATCGCGCCCGCCGTTTGCGCGATGGCGATGGCGCGCGGCGCATCCACCACATCGTCCGCGCGATCGAGCACCTCGAAGCAGCGTTGCGCTCCCGCGGCCGCGCCTTCCATGGCCCAGAGCGTGTAGGTGAGCGACTCCAGCGGCTGGTAGAGCATGAGCAGATACGCGCTGAAAACCAGGAGCGACCCGAGCGTGAGCGTGCCCGCCAGCACATGCAGCGTGCCGACGTAGTACATCGCCGCCGTGCCGAGCACCATGAGCGTGCTCACGACCAGCGCGCTGCTCACGTTCGTTAGGGTGAGCCGCAGATTCGCCTGCAGACTGCGCGTGGCGTGAGCTTGAAACTGCCGCACTTCCCAATCCTCCCGCCCGAACGCGGCCACCATCCGGATCGAGCTCAGCCCTTCCTGCGTTTGCGCGAGCAGCGCGCTATCGCGCTCATGGATGGTGGTCGATTGGCGACGGATCCGTTTGCCGAAAAAATAAATCGCGCCCACCACGAACGGCACCACCACGAGCGAGAGCAGCGTCAATTGCCAATCGATCCCGACCATGACGACGAACGTCCCCATAAGCGTGAGCGAAGAGGTAAAGATGTTGGTGAAGCCCTGATTGTAGATCGTCTGGATCGCCTGCGAATCATAAGCCACGCGGAAGCTGGAATCGCTCGAGCGGCGCGCATCGTGATAGCGGAGCGAGAGCGATTGCAGGTAAGCGTAGAGATCCGTGCGCAGACGGAAGAGCGCGCGCAGGCCGGTTTTCACGAAGAGGAAATTCGCGCCCATATTCGCGAGTCCCCACAGGAGCTGGATCGCGACGAGCCCGACGCAAAGCAGGAAGAGAACGCGCGTGGGGTCGGTGCCCATCAGATCCTTCCAGGAACCGGCGGCGACGATGCCGCCATCCTTCGCCCGCGGGATCAGTTCATCCACGATGATCTTGAGCGGCCACGGCTTGAGCAGATTCAAGCCGATCCCGCAAAGCGCGAGCGTGAGGCCCAGCGCCGTCTGGCCCAGAAACGGCCGGTAATAGCGGAGCACGCGACGATAGATCGACATTGGGAAATTCGAATTGCGATTTCGGGATTTCGGCTTGAACTAAGCGGCTCCCGCGGAACCTGAGATACCTCGTTTTCCTCCGGAATGACAATATGCATCATCTCATCGAAGTCTGGTTCCACTGGGTGCAAACCGGTGGCTACGCCGCGGTTTTCTGGCTCATGGCGCTGGAGAGCACCATCATTCCCATCCCCAGCGAAGTCGTCATCCCGCCCGCCGCCATCGTCGCGGCCACCAATCAGGAAGCGGGCATGACCCTGCTGGGCGTGGTCATTGCCGGCACGCTCGGGTCCTGGTTTGGCTCGGCCATCATGTATTGGGTCGCGCGCTGGATCGGCCGCGCTGCCATGCTCCGCTGGGGGAAATATTTCCTCGTGCCGCCGGATAAATTTGCCCGCGCGGAAGCATTCATGCACCGCTACGAAGGCGGCGGGATTTTTTTCGCGCGCCTCCTCCCCGTCATTCGCCACCTCATTTCCATCCCCGCCGGGATCATTCGGATGGGCTTCCTCAAATTCAGCATCCTCACCCTGGTCGGCGCCGGGGTCTGGTGCACCGTGCTGGCGTGGCTGGGCGGGCGGGTAGGGGCCAAGCTCACCCCCGCGCAATTGCAAGACGCCGAGGCCATCGTGCGGGCCACGAAATCCGAGTCGTTCCCCATCGTGGGCGCGGTGGTGCTGGTCTGCGTGCTCTACTTCCTCGCGATGAAACTGACCGCGCCGAAGTCAGCGCCGGCCCAGAGTTAGACAGCGCGCGACGCGCCGGCCGACGCCTAATTTGTCGAACGGGCCATCTCCGAGGCCCGGCTGGCATCGTTATTGCTAATTTCAAAGGCTCAACCCTATGAAAAAGAACACGCAGATCCTCAAATCCAGCCAAACCCTTTCTCTCGGCGACCTCATCATGGCCGTCTCCTCCTGCAGCAAAAGCACGAAAGAGACCGTCGCCGCGGTCGCCAATCTTCTCGGCACCGGCCAGGTGCGCGTGGAGAGCAACGGCCGCTTCGCCCGCGCCCGCGTGTTCTAGGCTGCGGCTACCCAAATTTTTCGCGAAAAGAGCGTGGCGTTGGCGGTCCCCGGACCGCCGGCGCGACGCTTTTTTTGTTGAGCGCGACTTTTCGGCTCGCGTCCGCTCGGAGGTCGGGTCGTTGCGCCCCGGTCTCCTCCCTTCGGCCAACGCTCTTCGGGTCGGTCCGCCCCGGCCTCCGGTCCGGTCCAGGCGTCTTGGGGTTGCGTTAATCCGCTTCCGGCCCGGTGCGCGCTGCCGTCCGGGTCGATGCGCGGCCGTCTCCGGTTCGCGTAAAACGAGACCGGATCGCCGCACGTCGGCTTGCGGGTTGGT
Source organism: uncultured Verrucomicrobiae bacterium (assembly GCA_963762685.1). Taxonomy (GTDB): domain Bacteria; phylum Verrucomicrobiota; class Verrucomicrobiia; order Chthoniobacterales; family UBA10450; genus JACCTI01. The sequence goes on from CAVXLV010000006.1 coordinate 150,628, forward strand.
GCGCGTCGGTCTCCGGGTTGGTGCGCGTCGGTCTCTGGGTTGGTGCGCGTCGGTCTCTGGGTTGGTCTTTCCCCGCCCCGGGGAACCGGACGCGCTCGTCGCCAAACAACGCTGCTGTTCCTGGCCCATCCCTTTTGTGGCTTGGCAAAACTGCCCACACTTGCCATCCTCCCGCCCGAAGAAACACACCTCCCACCCACGAAAGGACACCCCCCCATGAACGACCGAGACCAACGCCGCTACGACCGCCTCACCCGCGTCCAAACCTTCGGACGCGAAAACTCAGCCGACACCACAGCCGGCAGCAACGCGGCCACCCTCTTTGCCAGCATCGACCAGCGCATCACCGCGCTCGAAGCCGCCAAGTCCGGCCAGGCCCCGGAACGCGTCAGCAAACAGACCCTGCTCGACGCCCTCTGGCTCGACTTTAAAGACATCGCCCGCACCGCCCGCGCCATTGCTCTGACCGAGAACGGTTTTGCCAGCGCCTACCGCACCCCGGCGGATTTCACCGAAAAAGACATCGCCACCCACGCCGACGCACTCCTCGGCCACCTCGAAAGCAGCCCCGACGACACGCCCGAAGAAAAAGCGGCTAAAACCGCCCGTCGCCAGCGTTTCATCGCCTACGAAATTGCCTCGGACTTCGTCACCGACCTCCGCGCCGACCGCGAAGCCCTCCGCCAGGCGAACCAGCTGAACCAGGGAGAAACGCAGGAAGGCGTCGAAAACACCAAACTCATCGGCGAAATCCTCGAAGCCGCCGCCCTCGACGTGCAGCAGCTCGACGCCACCATGCAAAACCGCTACGCCCGCCGCCCCGAAAAACTGCGCGTCTGGCAAACCGCCAGCCGCGTCGAGCGCGCCCCCCAGCGGGCGAAGACACCGCCCCCGCCGGCCGGCCAAACGACGCCCAAACCGCCCGTGGGCTAAAGCAAAACACCGCGTGTTGTTTTCTCTGATTCCAATTAGTGGGCACTCGGACAGCGCCGCAGCGGCAGACGGCGTTGTCGGCGCGCTATTGTCCTCTGTCCCATCTAGTTCTTATTGGGCCTTGAGCATGCTCCCCGCGTCCCGGATACTCGCACCGTGAACACACACACCGAGTCGTATTTCGTTCAGTGGTCTGAGCGCGAGCATCAATTTCACATCGAGCAGACAACCTCCAGCCTCGAAGCCACCTTGAAAGATTTTCTTAGTGGTGGCACGGCCGAGGGCTACGTTACACTCGCGATCGTCGATTGCTACGAGGAAGCCGACAAGTGGGCTCATGCGCTTGCAAAAAAGCGCGACCTTTTGTGGAACGAAGAAGAGATGCGGTGGGTCGATCCAAAGGTCTGACCATGCGTTTGTGCGACTGGTAAACCGCCGGCACGCTCTACTTGTGAGATGAAATCCACACGGCCGCTCCGATCCGAAGCGCTCTCGTCCGCTATTACTGATCTTGTTCTCGTTAGGCACTGAGGCCCTTCATTCCGGTGAAACAAGTTGTCGGCATCACAATCCTTCTTATCGGGATTTTGTCCTTCCCCTGTGCAATGCTCGTTCGATCAGTTAAGATAAAGTCATCGTGGCTGTATTTGCTCGTCCCTGGCATCATCACAACGCTAATCGCGGGCGGAATGAACGCCGAGTGGGTTGTGTGGGTATTTGCATACACTTTTATCGTCTCTGTATGCATATATTTGTCCGGCACGGGCAGCGGCGCTCGACAGAAATACTATGATCTAGTGTCTGCTGAGCTTCACCTTCAGAAGCTGCAGGACGGCTTATGGACTCGCGCTTTCGCCGAGGCGGCAGGTGATTCGGCAGTTGCACGAGCTCGTTACATCCAGCTTCGGGTAGCTGAACTCGCCGGAAGGGATAAAACGAATGTCCCTATTATCGCTGGTTCTGTTGTTGGCGTCGGCGCTATCGCTCTCACCTTGGTCGCGATCTTCACGGATTCAACGACTGGTCCCGCACGGTCCAAGGTCACAGCCGCTGCAGCGACCTCAAAGCCGTTTCCCATTGCTTCGGCGACCCCTTTCTCAATGCCAAGACTCGATCCGATTATCCGAATTCCAGCCTCAGCTGTTTCACCTGCTGCGATAACCAAGGTTGCCGAGGAGTTGCCCGAAAAAAGTTTAGACAATGGAACTGTGATCGATCAGGCCGTACTCGACGGAAAAGGGACGTTATCCGTCACCAACGGCTCGAGTCGCGACGCGCTCGCGAAACTCGTTGATCGGAATGCTCGCATGCGGATCGCGGTGTTCTACATTCGACACGGGGGGTCTTTTACTCTTAGGGATATTCCTGACGGGCACTACAATTTACTTTTTGCGATGGGGAACGACTTTGACGAGGCAACTGAGTCTTTCCAGCGCAATCTAGGCTTCTCCGAGTTCAAGGAACCTTTTGATTATGCAACAAAAGTTGAAACTCGTGGCGCGTCGAAGTATCAGATAACTTCACAATTCTCCGTGACGCTGCACCCTGTAGTCAACGGGACGGCTAAAACTGACTCAATTCCAGCGGAAGAGTTCGATCAATATTAACGTGTCTACGATTGATAAAGCTGTCTGCTGGACGCTCTGCGGTTGACTTTTGAGATAAGAAAAACATTGCCCCGACTCATCCGAGAGATTCAGCGCACACATTTGGTGCGCCGCCGAGGGGTCGGTGCGCCGCCGAGGGGTCGGTCCTGGTTATTTGCCGTTTCGGCTGCGTGGACAGCCAACGCGACCCTTTCCGCCCCCTCACTCTACCAGCTGTGGCGCACCGCTCGACACCGCGACGAACGCCGAGTAATTTCCAAGCATGAAAATCATCGAGGCGGCACCCGTTGATCATTTCCACGTATTCCTGCGCTTCGATGACGGCGCTTCGGGAACTGTCGACTTGAGTCACTTCGCTGGCAGGGGCGTTTTCCGTGCCTGGCAGCAGGAAGGCGTATTCGAGCGACTTTCAATCAGCTCGGCGGGTGCTCTCCAGTGGCCAGGCGATCTCGATTTGTGCCCGGACGCGCTTTATCTCCAGATGGTGGGCAAGTCCGCCGCCGAAATCTTTCCCGCATTACACGATTCTCTCGCGCATGCCTGAGGTCAGCCGGTTTTATGGCATCGTCATCCAGATTTATTATGGCGAGCATCCGCCATCTCATTTTCACGCTCTTTACGCCGGAGCCGTCGCCAAAATAGCCATCGACACGCTACAGATTATCGACGGCTCACTTCCAAATCGCGCTGTGGGACTTGTTCTCGATTGGGCTGCTCTCCACCAATCCGAGTTGCGCGCGCCCATGACGAGTGACCGCGACGCCTCCGCGGGTCACGGTTGCTGCGGCTGCGCGATCCTTGCGACCTGGAGTGGTAGGCACATTGCGAATCCGAGGACGCGTGAGCGCATTGCGCGGGTCAACGCGAAGCTCGGTTTTGCCGCCGTTTAATCGTACAAAACGCTTTCCGGTCCCGGGCGCCGCTCTATCTTCGCCGGGTGATCGCCCGTTATTCCCGTCCCGCGATGCGTCAGCTTTGGTCGGAGCAGCGCAAATTTGAAATCTGGCTGGAGATAGAAATCCTCGCCTGCGAGGCGATGGCGGAGATGGGGCAGATCCCGCGCGAGGACGCGGCGGCGATCCGGGCGCGGGCGAGTTTTTCGATCGAGAAAATCGCGGAGATCGAGCGGCGGACAAATCATGACGTGATCGCGTTTCTGGAAAACGTGGCCGAGTCCGTGGGCCCGGAAGCGCGCTGGATGCACCAGGGGTTGACCTCGTCCGATGTGCTGGACACGACGCTGGCGGTGCAGATGACGGAGGCGGCACGTTTGCTCCTGGAGGATTTGCAGGAGCTGCGGGCGGTGGTGGGCGAAAGCGCGCGCCGTTACAAGATGACGCCGATGATCGGGCGGAGTCACGGGATACACGCGGAGCCGGTGACGTTCGGGCTGAAGCTGGCGCTGATGTATGACGAATTTGGCCGGGCGGAGGAGCGGCTGCGGCAGACGGTGGAACGCGTGCGCGTGGGAAAACTGAGCGGCGCAGTGGGCACGCACGCGCATCTGGATCCGGAGATTGAGCGCGCTGTTTGTGAGAAGCTGGGTTTGAAGGCGGCCGCCATTTCCACGCAGATCATCCAGCGCGATCGGCACGCGGAGTTCATGACCACGCTGGCGCTGATCGCTTCCAGCATCGATCGCTGGGCAACGGAGTTCCGCCACTTGCAACGGACGGAGGTGCTGGAGGTGGAGGAATTTTTCAGCGAAGGCCAGAAAGGCAGCTCCGCCATGCCGCACAAGCGGAACCCGATCACGGGCGAGCGGTTGAGCGGATTGGCGCGGGTGATTCGCGGCTTTGCGGTGACGGCTTTGGAAAACGTCGCTCTTTGGCATGAGCGCGATATCAGTCACTCCAGCGCCGAGCGCATCATTCTGCCGGATGCGTGCACGCTCCTGGATTACATGCTGGTGAAATTGCGGGAGCTCGTAGGCGGGTTGCATGTTTATCCCGAGCAGATGGAGCGAAATCTTGGTCTAACGAAAGGGCTGTATAGCAGTCAGTCCATTTTGCTCGCGCTCACGCGCGCCGGGGCGGAGCGGAAGACGGCCTACGAGGCAGTGCAGCGGGCCGCGATGCGGACGTGGAAAGGCGAAGGTTCGTTCGCGGAAAACGCGAAGGCCGAACCGGAGATCACGGCGCTGGTTCCGGGGGATGAAATTGAGGCGCTCTGTTCCATGGAGACGCATCTGCGCCACGTCGAGAGCACTTTTCGCGGGCTCGGATTGTCATAGTTCGGGAGATCAGACCACGAGCCGAACTACAAGTCCGGCAGCTCCGCTTACCGCGAGAACGGCGACCACACTCCATTTCCAGCGCACGAGGCCAACGAATGCCAACAGCGCCAGAATGAGGGCGAACCAATCGATTACCTGCGCGGCCGGGACGATGACGTGCCAGCCAAACCAGACGGCGAGATTAAGGATGACGCCGACCACGGCGGCCATGACCGCGGAGAGCGCGGCCGCGAATTTTGCATTTTGTCGCAGTCGCTCCACATAAGGCGCGCCCAGGAAGATCCAGATGAAGCAGGGCACAAAGGTCGCCCAGGTGGTCATGGCCGCGCCTAACGTGGCGGAGAGGAACGGCGGCAAATTCCCCGGCTGATTCCAGCCGCCTAAATAGCCGACAAATTGGAGGACCATGATGAGCGGGCCCGGTGTGGTTTCGGCCAGGCCCAAGCCGTCCATCATTTGTCCCGTTTGGAGCCAGCCATATTGCTCCACTGCCTGCTGCGCCACATACGGCAGCACGGCGTAGGCGCCGCCGAATGTGACGACGGCAGCCTTGCTGAAGAAGACGCCTTCGCGGAACAACGTGCCGTCCCAGCCTTGCCAAAGTCCGGCGAGCAAAATCGGCGTCCACCAAAGGACAAGACCGATCGTGAGCACGAGGAATGCGCGTTTTGCAGAAGGCGCGACGGCCTCCGTTTCCAGCGCATCCTCGGCACCTGACGTCGCGGCGAACGGGGTTCGCCAGACCAACCCGAGCGCAAGTGCGGTGAGAACGACCAGAGGGAAGGGGACGTGGAAAATAAAGATCGCGCCAAAGGCCGCCGCGGCGACGAGCCATTTGATCGGATGGTGCAAGGTCTTGCGGCCAATACGAAGCACCGCTGCGGCCACGATGGCGAGCACGGCGGGCTTCAAGCCATAAAAGATCGCGGCTAACCACGGAACATTTCCATAGGCGACATAGACCGCGCTCAGCGCCCAGAGGATGAACATTGATGGCAGAACGAAAAGCGCGCCGGCCACAAGGCCGCCCCGCGTGCGGTGCAGGAGCCAGCCGGTGTAGATGGCCAGTTGTTGCGCCTCCGGTCCTGGCAGGAGCATGCAAAAATTCAGTGCGTGCAAAAAACGCGCCTGCGAAATCCAGCGCCGTTTCTCCACCAGCTCCGTTTGCATGATGGCGATTTGACCCGCTGGCCCGCCGACGCTGATGAAGCCGAGCTTCAGCCAAAAAAGAAACGCCTCCCGAAAAGTCGGGATGATGATGTGGCCCGCGTTCTGTTCGTTAGGCGACGGAGAGGTCGCCTCCTTCTTCATCGCCGGGCGCGATGTTCCGCGCGCACGGTTAACGCGATGCCGCCGCGGGCGGAAAACTGAGCCGTCACGACTGCGCTGCGCGGTGCGCAGGCGGCAATAAAGTCGTCCAGAATGCGATTTGTGACCGACTCGTTAAACGCGCGCTCGTTGCGAAATGAAGCGAGGTAAAACTTCAGCGATTTGCTCTCCACACAGAGTTTGTCGGGAACGTATTCGATCACGATCTGCGCGAAATCCATCTGACCGGTGACCGGGCAGAGCGAAGTGAAATCCGCCGTCTCGAAGCGGATGGTGTAGGGCCGCTTCGCGGGCGAACGGAAAGTCTCGAGGCGGGCGTCGTCCGGCGAGGCTGGCAGGCCGGCTTCGCTGCGGCCGAGGAGGGAAAGTGCGGGCGGTTTGGTCTTCTTCACGCGTCCTTGGTAATGCGAAGGCAGCCCGGCATCAATCCGGCAATCGCAGCATCGGATTATTGAGGGCGCGTTCGCGGTCGCCGGGGTTGTGATAGTTCCAGTAGTCGACCTTGAGGTTGCGCTTCATTTTAAGGTGGCTGCCGTCGGCGGCCTTCCATTCGCGGAGAAGGTGCGGCGGATCGACGTCGAGAGTGAAGAGATCCCGGCCGCCCTTGTGCTCCACTGTCACCTCGATGCTGCGCTCGTTCGCTTTGAAGGAAACTTTCGCGGGCTGGAAACTGAAGGAATCTTTTTTCGAATTGATCGCGGTGCCCGCGAGTTGGATTTCGAACGGGCTCGTCTTGCCGAAATCGATCGTGCGAACGAGCCAGGGCAACTCGTCGTAAAAATAGCCATCGGCCGGCGGCGTGATGGCCTCATTCCCTCCCGCCATTCCGTCCCAATACGTGCGCCATTCGTATTGGAGTTTATTCCCCTCGCGGCGCGCTTCCTTGTAGGTATTGCCGCAGCTGTCGTTGCTCGTAAAAGAGAATTTTGCCAACTGGCCGCTATCGACGCGCCAGTAATTCGAGTGCATTTGCTGGTAAACGTAGAGGCCAGTCGGGACGTGCAGGATCTGGTTCATCTTCAGCACTTGAACCGTGCCGGGCGTCTGCCAGTCGTTCGGTTTAACGAGTTGTTTCGGATCGAAGGGCTCACGCACGAGAATGTGGATGACATCGCTCGGATGCGGCGCGCCATAGCGAGCGATCTCTCCGCCGTAAATGCTAAATTCGGCTTTGCCGTCGTTCCAATAGGCGTCGTTTTGGAGAAGAGCCGGGGAAAACTGGGCGTGCGCGACCGCAGCGGCTAACGAAAAGAGGAGGAGCGGGCAGAGGAGGAATCTGAGCATGGAGAAACGTTCAACGTCCAACGCGCAACGTCCAACGCTTCGATTCCCGCGGTTTCGGTCGCAGGTTGATTTTCATTCAACGTTGGACGTCGGACGTTGCGCGTTGGACGTTTCGAAATGATGAGCGAGGAAACGCGCGACTTGGAAAACGATGAGCGCCACGCGACGGGCGTGGCGAATCCGGCGGCGATCGATTTGTTCGCCTTCGATGCCAAAACCGATGCGGTTCTGCTGGTAATGAATGAGACGCGACCGTGGGATGGCTCGGATCGGCGCCTGCACCAATTGCAGGAGAAGTTTAACGCTTACGCTTCATTTTTGCTCGATGGCGAAATGGCGACCGAGCATCCGGAGCTGGCGGACAAGCGGGCGAGAATCGAGTTGCATACCACAGAGATGCCGGACGAGCGGGCGATCGAATTACTCGGGCTGATTCACGATCAACTCGCTCTCCAGGAGATCGGTATGGAAGTGGTGGTGGCGGAAGCGGGCGGATGCGGCGACGCCTGCGCCTGCCACGCGGACTGATGCGTTTTCCTCCTGCGCGCTCGCGAAAATGCGCGTGTCCTAATATTGCAAAAAGGAGGCCACGGGAGTGGGCTCAAGCTTGGCTCTACCTTGCAGGAATTTGAGTTCGATGAGGAACTGGGCTTCCACCAATTCGCCGCCCACTTTTTTGATGAGCGCAACGGCGGAAGCCGAGGTGCCGCCGGTTGCGAGCAGATCATCGATGAGCACTATTCGTTCGCCGGGTTGGATGCTATCGACATGCATTTCCATTTCTGCTTCGCCATATTCGAGGGTGTAAGCAGCGCTCTCGCACTTGTACGGGAGTTTCCCTTTCTTCCGAATAGGGACGAGACCGAGGCCAAGTTCGTAAGCGACGGCTGAGCCGAAAAGGAAACCGCGCGCATCAATGCAGACCACCTTGTCGATGCGTTGCGCCCGGCAACGTTGGAGGAACAGATCGATCGCGGAGCGAAAGAGTGGGCCGTCACAAAGCACAGGCGTAATATCTTTGAAAATGATCCCGGGCTTTGGAAAATCGGGCACGTCGCGGATGGCACCGCGGATTTCTTTGAGGACGTCAGGAGTCATGCGGCGGGACGGTACGAGTTCGCATATAAAGGTCAACGCGACATCCGTCTGGCTGCGCGCACGGATTTCAGTGTCCGATGAGCAAATCGCATTATGCGCAATCTCCGCTGGTTTCAGAGTGCTCGCCCGGCCAAGAAAAGGCAGCTTTTCACGAGGGAGATTAGAATGTTAAAAAATTTTCAGATTATTCGTTGACGACTTGGTCCGACCTACTATCTTGCACGTCCCGCAGCACTGCTGGCATCGGAACTTCCGATGTGTTCTTCCCTCTCTGGCTCGAAGCCGAGCCGACACGTTTGATCAATATCGGCGGTCGGTTTGCAAACAGGCAGTTTAAGGAAAGGACAAACGATCTTTGATATATTGATTCTGAATTTCGTCGTGACGAAACGGAAACAGTGGCCGCACCGCAAGGAGCAGAGCGCTGAAGTACGGAAGCGAAATCAGAACGGTTAAGTCAGCGAAAATTGAATTGTGCGTTATACGTCGAGTTTCTTTGATTAAAAATTTTCCCGGACCGGTTCTTCGGAATCGCGAGGGAATCTTAATTTTGAATAAGATCGGACGAACCCGACTCCTGCTTACGAGCGGAAGTCGGTTTAGAATGGTCAGATTTCAGCTCCCTCTTCGTTAGCGAAGAGGGGCGCAAACTTTGTCCGGACCGTCAGCAATGACACCGGCTCCAAATTTTTACGGAGAGTTTGATTCTGGCTCAGAACGAACGCTGGCGGCGTGGATAAGACATGCAAGTCGAACGGGACTTTTTCGGATAGCAATATCTGGAAAAGTTTAGTGGCGAACGGGTGCGTAACACGTGGGCAATCTGCCGAGAAGTGGGGGATAGCTCGCCGAAAGGCGAATTAATACCGCATATGATCAGGGACGACATCTTCCCAACATCAAAGCCGGGGTAACCTGGCGCTTCTTGATGAGCCCGCGGCCTATCAGCTAGTTGGTGAGGTAACGGCTCACCAAGGCGATGACGGGTAGCTGGTCTGAGAGGACGACCAGTCACACTGGAACTGAGACACGGTCCAGACACCTACGGGTGGCAGCAGTCGAGAATTTTTCTCAATGGGGGAAACCCTGAAGGAGCGACGCCGCGTGGAGGATGAAGGCTTTCGGGTTGTAAACTCCTGTCATTTGAGAACAAGTGTGGCGAAGTAACTACTTGCCACTTGATAGTATCAGAAGAGGAAGAGACGGCTAACTCTGTGCCAGCAGCCGCGGTAATACAGAGGTCTCAAGCGTTGTTCGGATTCATTGGGCGTAAAGGGTGCGTAGGTGGCGCCGTAAGTGGGGTGTGAAATTTCGGAGCTCAACTCCGAAACTGCATTCCATACTGCGGTGCTTGAGGACTGGAGAGGAGACTGGAATTCACGGTGTAGCAGTGAAATGCGTAGAGATCGTGAGGAAGACCAGTGGCGAAGGCGGGTCTCTGGACAGTTCCTGACACTGAGGCACGAAGGCTAGGGGAGCAAACGGGATTAGATACCCCGGTAGTCCTAGCAGTAAACGGTGCACGTTTGGTGTGGGGGGATTCGACCCCTTCCGCGCCGGAGCTAACGCGTTAAACGTGCCGCCTGGGGAGTACGGTCGCAAGATTAAAACTCAAAGAAATTGACGGGGGCCCGCACAAGCGGTGGAGTATGTGGCTTAATTCGATGCAACGCGAAGAACCTTACCAGGCCTTGACATGCATTTCTAAGTTGGTGAAAGCCAGCGAATGTCGAAAGACATAACTTGCACAGGTGCTGCATGGCTGTCGTCAGCTCGTGTCGTGAGATGTTGGGTTAAGTCCCGCAACGAGCGCAACCCCTGTGAACTGTTGCCACTCTCTTTATTGAGAAGCACTCTGTTCAGACTGCCCTGTGAAACGGGGAGGAAGGTGGGGACGACGTCAAGTCAGTATGGCCCTTACGGCCTGGGCTGCACACGTACTACAATGCTCAGTACAGAAGGATCCGAGACCGCGAGGTGGAGGAAATCACTAAAACTGAGCTCAGTTCGGATTGGAGGCTGCAACTCGCCTCCATGAAGCTGGAATCGCTAGTAATGCCGTATCAGCTACGACGGCGTGAATACGTTCCCGGGCCTTGTACACACCGCCCGTCACATCATGGAAGTCACTTGTAGCCGAAGTGCGCGCGCCAACCAGCAATGGAAGCAGCGCCCTACGCTATGAGCGGTAACTGGGATGAAGTCGTAACAAGGTAGCCGTAGGGGAACCTGCGGCTGGATCACCTCCTTTCTAAGGAGAAATTCATCACCTGCGCGAGAGCTTGCTCTTGCAAAAGCGTGATTGAATAGGTCGACGGCTAACCCTGAGGTCTTTCGGGATTTCAGACATGCCGTTAAGCCCTCAACAAGGAAACGCGTTGGGGCTCAGAGAAACACGAAACGGTAGCGCACAATTCAGTTTTTGTTTGATTGCTGACATCATAAGAATGCCGGACTGCGGCCTCCCCGCGGTCCGGCATTTTTCTTTGCTGGAGACTTTGGGGGGCTTGCCTCCGGTCGGCGCGTTTCGGCATGAGCAAACTAGAGTTCCGTTTGCAATAGCCGGCACGCCGAGGTATAAAATCCGCATTCACCACGGGGGCATAGCTCAGTTGGTAGAGCGCCAGCTTTGCAAGCTGGATGTCAGGGGTTCGAATCCCCTTGCCTCCACAACTTTTGCAAGGCGTCAATCCTGGCGAACGAGGATCGTGGACGTGACTGCGTGGGAGAAAAGATTCACCAGAGCCTAGGTTTTGCGGATGATTTTTACCCCAACCTTCTCGCGCTTTGTCCGACCGCATGATAGCTGCCCCTTTTTAGATAACCACGTAGGTCTGAAAGATGTCCGGTGCCGCGCGCGGAGTTCTCCGTCGCCGCAGAATGCGTGGCTGAAAAATTCTCTCCGGCCGATCCAAAAATTGGCGGGGCTGGCAGCCATTTCATGGCAGATGCGAAATGCGTGTGGAAAATTTGGTTTTCGCGGGCTTCGCGCCGCCCATTTCTCAACTCAGCGGCCAATGACGGCAGTGCTCGTAGATCCTCTGTTATCGGCCTCAGCTAGTTTCGTCGCATGACTTTCTTTTTTCGCGTGCTCCGCGGTACGGCGCTTCGAGCGGGCGTCGGTTTCACGCGGGTAACCGACGCGATGTTGTTCGGCGAGACGAGGCGCAGGTTCGGATCGCCGTAGTGTTGATAGGCGCCCCAGGTCTTCAGTCCCTCTTCGCCCAGGCGTGCGATCTCGCGGCGCGCTTCCCGCATTGCCTCGTGCAAGCTTTCCGCTGGCATCGCCGGCCCTCGCAGGCCCAGGATTCCGCGATAAAAACGGCGCGCAAACTCGAGCGCGCCGCGATCGTCCACCTCCCAGGCCGTGCAGATGAAATTCGCCACTCCACGCGCGAAGAAAGCTTCCGCAAAACTCGGCGCGATCCGGGCCCGCGTATCACCCGGGGTGACGCCGGACTCGCACGCGTTCGAAAAAACGAAACGCGGAATGCGATCCACGCGATTCAGTTCGTGCGCGCTCAAGACTGCGCCACCAGTAAAGAGCCACCCCGAAGCGGGCGGATCGTCCTTCTTGTAGAAGCAATGACCAGCAAAGTGCAGCAGATCGAAGCGTTGATTGATCAGGCGATGAAGCACCGCCACGCGGGTCGCCTGACCAGGCCCGAAAAGCCGCACTACCTCCACGGCGTGCTCTCGTCCGAACTCCTCGAAGATCGAAGCCACGGCTTCGCCTTCCTCTTGGGCTCCGGGGAGCGGCGCGTCTTCCGCGGGATCAGCCACCACGAGCACGCGCAGGGGCCGCCCGCTCATAAGCGGCGGTTCCGGTAATTGCGCGAAGCTCGTCCGCAGTTGGCGGGTCAAACCAAAGAGCGTGCCCAGAAAAAGTTCGGGCGTGAAATCCGTGATCGTCTCCGCGGCTTGCACCGCCAGCGATTCCCAATGGATGCGCGCAGTCATGGCATCGAGTGCGAGCACAACCGGCGCGCGCTCGTTCACGATCAGCTCGCGCATATCGCGCGGGAGCAAAAGGCGACCGAGAAGATTTCCACGATCCAGTTGCTGCGCGACGCTGGCCGCCGCAGCAATCTCAGCGTTCGCTTCCCAGACGAGCGCGGGATCGATCCGCGTCTCGCGTTGCGGAATGGACGCCTCCGCGGTCAGGGCGGCGAATTGAAAGGTGTCGCCTAATAATTGCACTGTCAGGCGGACTGGTTCGCGCTCGGAGGATGCACTGGTTTGCACGTGGAAAGATTGGCGAGTGTCTTCGCTTGCGCGCCGTCCCGCAGCCGCCACGGCCGCTTTTTTCGCCGCGGTCAGCTCGGCTTTGTCCGGGCCGTGGTAATCGATCACGAGCGGTGCTTCGCGATCGCCCAAGAAAAGCGGAACGGCTGCTTCCAAAGCCGCATTTAGGCGCACGAAGTTGCCGGCGGACAACTCCAGGAAGGTGATCTTCTGGAGACGCAAATCGGCCGTTGTCGCTGCGTCTTGCAGAGCGCGCCGGACCCCACGCAGCCACGCCTGCACTGCATCCGGTATGTCCAAATTTCCCGCGCCGCTTCCGATCAGCACCGTGCAAAGGTGTTTGCGGCCTGCACGACCCAGCGTCCACACCAGTTCACGCGCCAGGACCGCGAGTTCGGCTTCCCGAAAATTGCCGGGACGGCCCATCCCCGCGAGCACAATCGAGCGGCGCGGGTCGCGCGGATCGGGGAGGAGAAAGTTCTGCGCAAGCGCGCCCACGATCACGCCGCGGCGGCATAGATCTGTGAGTAACAATTCGCCGGTTGACGATGTTTCCGTCTTCTCGGCTGTCGGCAACACTTCGCTAATCGCGCGATCGATCGCCAGCTCTGCGTTTTGCGGCGCGACACCGATGTAGTGGCCGACTGCAATTGCATCCGCCGTGCGGGTGGCAGCGTTCAGTTCGTGAATCCCACCGCGGATGACTTCGATCGCGATTGAAACAGCTTCCGCGGTCCTGGGCGGGGGCAACGATGCTGGACCCGCGGGACCACTCTCGGCAGGAAGTTCGACCGGGGCGGTCGTCCCAGCATCTTCGAGGAAACTGCGGACCAGGATTGCGTGCGCCGCCATTTCCTCGGCAGAGACCGGCGTCGCGGCCACGCTGCCTGCGCCGCGCGAGCGAGCATTCACTTTGCGGCTTAAGATTTGGAGCGTCTCCTCCTCCGCGGCCTGCTGCGCGCTCTTCACCGACGCGCGTATCGCTGTTTCCGCGACACTGCGTTTCGCCGGAATCGTCGTCGGTAAGGTGCACTTGCCGGTCGCCAAAATTTGATCAGTCGCGGTGATGACCGCGGCGTGATTAGGCAGCGCGCCGTGGGAGCATTCGACAAAATAGGTAGGGATGCGCGTATTGCCGTCGCGCAGAAAGCTCAGCGCGTGTGGCACTGTACCGTCTCCTTCCAGCGAGTCGCGATACGCATCGGCGCGATCGAGGCGCGACCAATCGAGCACGTCCACTTTCGTGCTCTGATTGAAACCGGCGATGTACGACATGCGCTCGCCATCGACGACTTTGGCCAGGCGCTCGTGACTGGCGCGCGCAAGATCGAGAATGCGTTGCGGGACACCCCATGCCGACCAGAGAGACGCGTTATACATTTTTCCCATCGACTCCATTTGGAGTGGTGAGGGCAGCATCTGGAGCGAGCCCGGAAAAGTGTTCAGGATGTCGGTGAGCTCGCGCCGGCTGTGCGTGAGGTCAATCAGCGCCAGCTTTCGAATGGTATCGTACGCGCCCGTAATGACCTGCGGAATAGCGAATGATCCGTGATTCGGCGTCCCGAGCATGATCAGCCGGCCGCCCTTTCGCCAACGCTCCGGGTGGCGCTGGAGATAGGTGCGTGAAACGAGGCCGCCCATCGAGTGGGCCACCAGATGGACGGCCGCTTCCGGCCCAAACCACGAATCGATCTGCCGCCGCAGCGCGTCGGCCGTGCCGGCCAGATCCTGCCGCCAATCATAGAAAAACGGTTTCACATTCCAACCAGCGGCAGCGAGGCGAAGCAATTGCTCGGCGTAATATTTCTTGATGATGCCGGTCGGCGCGAACATCGAACTGAGATCTGAAGTCCGGCGTCATCCGCAACCAGCCGACCGCGCCGCGAATCACGCGCGTGACATGCAGCCAGATGAACTGGCTCTTTTCGTTAGTTGCGGAAAACTGTCAGCTCGCCCCCCATGATGCCGTGGAGCACGACCACATTTCCGCGTGAAGCGATGCCCCGCCGCTGCGCGCCGAGCGCGAGGCTGCGCAGAGCCTGCAAACGCTCCGCACCGAAATAAATTACGAGCACGCGTTCCTCGTCGGCGGTCGGCCGGCGGAGTATTTGCGCCAGCTCTTCCGCGTTTGCGGCTTCGAGTTGCGCGAGAAAAGCGCGGTCGTCCATGATCAGGGTCCTCCGGAAACGCGAGAACGCGAGCACCAGCCACATCCGCGCAGGTCTAGGCCCACAGATTAGGTGGCCGGCGAAAAAAGAGTCAATCCGCTAATGCGGCGCAAATAAGTGAGCCCGTGAACCTTTGCGTTACTCCAGCGCTCTCTGCAATGCGCTGGCATCATCCAGCAAGATCCACTCGATGATGGAAAGCGGGAGGCTGCCGTAACTTGATCAATTCGTCGTGGAATTTTCCAAGGTCGAAGTCTTTGCCCTTTCTTATCGCGGTAGCGGCCTAACAACTGCATGATCTGCCATTTGCCGGTCATGTACCAGATCTTCTGGGTGGGATCGGAGGCGGCACCGGCGGCTTCACCTTCCGCGGCTTCGCGATCGAGGCCGCCCGCTTCCATGAAGTAATTCACGGCCTCCTCGAAGGTCCAGCGGCCGGTGTGCAGGTTCACGTCCACGCCGATTCGAGCAGAGCGATAACGCGAGAGACGCAGAATCTGGCCGTGCGCCGGCGAGTTCTCCTGGATAGAGCCCGGTGCGGAGCAGCATCTCTTCCCCGTAAAGCGCCCAGCCTTCCACGAAGACGCCGTCGTCGTGTTGGCGGCGAATTTCGTTTCGCACATGATTCGCGATGGAAAGCTGCAGGAAATGTCCGGGAATGCCTTCGTGCCCGAGGATGGGGCGCGGATCTTCGATCGCGGCGCGGATGTAGAAGTTCTTCGACTCCGGGTTGTAAGTGGGGATGAAATAGAAACCGGTGGCGTCTTTATCATAAACACCCGGCGGGTTCATGAAGCCGCCCGGGCTGGTGGGTTTAAAGGCGGCTGGGAGCTGGCGGATTTGAAAAGGCCCGAGATAATCGGGCAGGGTGACAAGATGTTTGTCTTTCAAGAACGTGATCATCTCCGCTTGCCGGCCTTCATACGCTTTCAGGAAGGATTCTTGATCGGGTGGAATATTTTTGCTGCGGGCTGGGTTCGGGTCGGCTAACGAGGGGTCAGGCAGCATCGCTTCCAGTGCGCGATAACGCGCCAGCTCCGCGCGGCCGAGCATTTCCACCTGGGTGGCATCGAGCGGGAGCAGGAGGGCATGCTTGAGGTAGTAGTTCGTAATTGGCAGGGCCCATGGGCGCGAACTCCACCATTTGGGGAAGCCGCTTTTCGAGGTCGTCCGCATAACGGTGCAGCGCGGCGATGGCGGCGTCGCGCGCTTTAATCAGTTCATCGCGTTCATTAGGCGGCAGGTCTGTCGCGAGCGTCATGAGACTGTCAGTGAAGAGCGAATCGATCGAGCGGGCAGATTCGATCGCAAGCCGCGCGTAGAGCCTGACGGGTTTCCGTAAATTGCTCAGGCCCTGCTGCAAGGTTGCGGGCATTTGTTTCAGGCGAGCGGTGGCAGCGGCGACGCGTTTTTGCGGCGTGTCGTATTCCTTCTTTAGGAGCGAGAAAATGCCGTTCGAGCATTCGCTGACGTAAACCTGCGGGTTGCTTTCCTCGCTTCGCAGGATGCGGTCGGCGAATTCCACGCGTTCCAATTGGGCGCGGAAGAGAAACCAATCGATGCGGTCGTCTTTTGGCCACGCATCGGTTTTCATGGCGCGAATTTTTCCCAGCAGCGCTTTTACGTGCTGCGCGCGCTCGGCAATACTTCCGGGCGCGAAGTCAGTCAGGCGATCATCCCACGTGTGCAGACCGGAATCGCTACTGCGCACGGGATAATTTTGATTGCGCCACTCGTAATAGGCGCTGGCTAATTGGCGGAGATTTGCGACATCGCCGCGCTGCTGCGCCAGCTGCGCGGCATCAGGTTTGGCCAGCAAGGCCTTGTTGGATAAGTCGCTTTGCGGTTCTGGGGTAGGCTGGCCCGAGGCGGTAAAAAGGGAACACATGACCCCTACGAGAATGGCGATTTTCTTCACAGGTCCAATCCTAGCGCTGCGGCCGGAGGCTGGAAGTCCAATTCCTCCTAGTAGCGCACGTCGGCGCGTTGCGGCGGCGGAGATTCACTCTTGGATCTGAACTTCGCAAACTGCCGGTCGACCGCATCGGCGGCGTTGAGCGAAGGCTGAGAGCGATCGCGCGCAGCGTCGTTGCGGAGCGTCACCGCGACATGCGCCGGCAGACTAAGCACTGCGCCGAAAGCCAGCCCGAACCAAATCGCGTGCCGCGTGGTCCGGCGGGGAAAATCGAAGACACTTGGGGGCTTGTCCTTATGCACGGGCGAAAATTGCGCGCGCGGAGGCGTTATCGCAACTCCCCTGTTTGCGCGATGGAGATTGCAGCCGCGAAATTATGCGGCGCGACCACGTCATGAATAATCCAGCCGCCGCTGGTTTCGCCCGCGTTTCCTGCCACACGCAGCATCCCGGATGGTGACGCACAGTCGAGGGCCACTTCCACCTCGCCGAGAGCGTCGAAAATTCCGCGGCCGGTGGCCTTGGCGTAGGCTTCCTTCCGCGTCCAAGCCCGGAGAAACGCGCGCCTTTGCTTCTCGTGATCGGCCAAGTCCTCCCACGCCGTCAATTCGCGCGCCGAAAGAACGCGCGCGGCCAGGCCGGAGAGCTTGGCGGGATCCGAGGGCAGGCGGTCCGCGGATTCGAGATCGATGCCGATGTCGCGATCGTTCGTGAGGGCGAATAGGGCCCAGCCTTCGGAGTGCGAGATGTTGAAGCGGAGGAGAGAGGCGTGGGCAAGCGTAGGTTTCCCGTGCGGTCCGTAGGAAAGGTCTACAGCGGCGGGTGCCAGGCCGAGCGCGTCGCCTAGTAGTCGTCGCAAGAGACCGCGCGTCGCGGCGTAGCGGTGACGATCTTTTTCGAAATGGAACCGGCCGGCGCGAACGCGTTCGTGGTCATCCAAGGAAGCGGTCAGCTCTAAGAAATCGCTCGCTGAAATAGCATCGATGTGGGCGCGCCAAATCTGCACGCCCGGTTCGGCGACAGCTGCATTTTCAATGAGCGAATCGTGCATGCATGAAAAGCGGGGATGGACGCTCACTATCGGTGCGAGAGCTTTGCGGACGCGTTCGGCATGATCCGGCGAGGGAAGTATCGGTTGGCCGTAGAATTATCGAATGAGGATTAAGCAGCGCGGCCTTCGCTCGCGTCCCGCTGGAATAAACTGCGGAACCCACGATAGCTCAGGAAGAGATTCAAAAGAAGAATCGGGAGAGTGGCGATGAGATTGAAACGAAGGAGGCTGTGGACGCTGGAAAAGTCAGTCGAAGGAATGAGAGCGATCTGCGTGAGAACGGTGAGCGGGATGTAGAGCCATGAACCGCGAATCCACGCCTTGGCCGCGTTCAAGACCCAAAGGGTGCCGGCGATGACGTTGGCCACGGTTCCGGCCACCATAAGAAAAAGTTCGCGGTGGAGATGAGCGTACGATTTCCCGAGCACAAAGAGGAATTGATCGGGAAAAAAGGCCGCCGCGGCGAGCGTCAATCCCGCTAAAACGGTGACGCCGCCGCTAACTGGTGGCGTATTGCATCAGCAAGCGCCGAAAGGTTTGCGCGCGGGCAAAGGCCGGCACGAAGATGTTCGTCATTAGTTGCCCGAGGACGGCGAAGATCATGGCCAGGCGACCGAGCGCTCCGATCTCCGCCACGGCACCGGCGTGGTGGCCGAAAAAGCTGATCAGGAAGATCGTGATCTGCCCCTGCACGCAATAGAAGATGGCGTTGGGCGCCTGATTTTTGACAAATCCGAGCATGGCGCGCCGATCGTCGTCGTTCTCCGGTGCGTGCACATCGATAACACCACCCACGTAGCGTCGCATCATCACGAACTGGAGCAGCAGCGTCGCCGAGCCGACCAGAATGGCGATACTGGCGTCGAGAAAGAGGAAGGCGCAGCCCACGAGAACGACGAGACGCACGATCGAGCCGGTGAGGTCGATGCGCTGAATGCGCGGGACATCGGAACAAAGCCGCGGGACCACACTGAGGATGGTGAAGGAAAGTTGCGCGATGATCCCGGCGAGAATGAATCCGATGAGGAGGAGAGAAAAGCGCGGCGAGGCGCCGTTGCGCACCAGCATCAGATGGAGAATTGGAAGGATGATTGCGATCGCGACCGCGCCGAGTTTCCAGCGCAACACCTGTGCGGTGCGGATCAATTGTCCGAAACGATATCGGTCCTGCCAGACGCGGCCGCCGATGGACATCAGGCCGATGCCGATTCCCATGTCGGCCAGCACGGCGATCGTGCCCTGCATGGTGTTCGCGATGGTGAAATAGGCGTACTGCCGTTGATCCAGATAGCGGACAAGCAGGATCCCGCTGGCAAAGCCGATGATCTGCACGATCACCTGCACGGTCGCGAAACGGCCGACCATGCGGACGCGCTTCAGGGCACGGCGGACCATCGGCCCGGTCTCTTCACTGAGCAGTGGAGTCGAGCTGGGACCGAAGAAACGCATTAGTGAGGCGATGCTGGCACGAGAGGGAGGGAGGACTGTTTACGATGCTATACGGATGTGGGAGAGCGGCGGAGTCATCCGGTTGGCATCATACGGACGGCTCGCGTTCGTGGCGCGAAAATATTCGCAGCAGGCCCAGCCATGGCATTTCTCGGAGAGGCCACACTGGCGAAACGGCTGCGGTTGATTGGATGCATCATTCGTTGGAGGGTCGTTAGGGCATGGCTACAAAATCGCGCGCGGAAAAACAGGAAGAAGAAATTATCGACCGCACTTCGCCGCCGGGGGAAGTGATCTATGAGGCCATCTACGCGGAGGGCGAGCATGAGCTGCATCGCAATACGACGGAGTTGGCGCTCTCGGGGCTGGCAGCCGGCCTTTCGATGGGATTTTCGATGATGGGCGAGGCTTTGCTCCGTCATTATTTGCCGACGGCGGGGTGGACGCCGTTGATCGCGAAGTTCGGCTACAGCATCGGGTTCCTCATTGTCATCCTCGGCCGCCAGCAATTATTCACGAAGAACACGCTCACGGTGATTCTCCCGCTGCTCCGAAAGAAGGACCTTCGGATCCTCGGCCACGTCGGTCGACTGTGGACGATGGTGCTGCTCGCCAATCTCGTAGGCGCGTTTATTTTCGCCACGCTCGCCGCTCATTCCGCCGCCTTCGTTCCAGAGGTGCAAAAAATCTTTGGCGAGATCGGACGAGCGGCGATGGAGCCGGCGTTTGGGACGCTCTTGGTGCGCGGAATCGTGGCCGGTTGGCTGATCGCCCTAATGGTTTGGTTGCTGCCGTTCGCAGACGCTGGCCGGATCTGGGTGATCGTGACTCTGGCTTACTTCGTTGGTCTGGCGGAGCTCCCGCACGTCATCGCCGGTTCGGTGGAAACATTTTATCTGGTTTTGACCGGCGCGATCTCTTTCGGGGAATGCATCGGGCATTACCTCCTTCCCACGCTTTTAGGCAACGTGATCGGCGGTGTGACCTTGGTCGCAGTCGGCGCGCATGCGGAGTATTTCGAGGCGGAGAAAACCTCAAATTGACCAGCAACGTCGGGTTTGCTGACGCGATCGACTACGGCGCTGACTGATGCTCTAGCGCGAGCGCATTCATGCAATAGCGCAGGCCGGTGGGCGGCGGGCCGTCGTTAAAAACATGGCCGAGGTGCGACGCGCAACGCGCGCACGAAACTTCACGACCGAAGATCGCGGAGAGGCCGCTGGCCGTGCGGATGGCGTCCGGGCGCACCGGCTGCCAAAAACTCGGCCAACCGGTGCCCGAGTCGAACTTCGTCCCGGCGAGATACAACGGATTACCGCAGGCCGCGCAGACATACGCACCGGTCTGATGCTCGATGACGTTTCCGTTTTTGGATGGTCGTTCTGTGCCCGCGCGTCGAAGCACGTAAAACTGCGCGGGCGAAAGAACGGCCTGCCACTCGGCGTTGGTCAGCTCCACTTTCTGGTCAACGGGAATCGCCTCCAGTTTCGCTCGCACCAGCGCGGGGTCCGCATCCACCGCAGTCGAGCGCGAGCAGGCCGCGAGCGTCAGCACCTGGAGAAACGCGAGGAGATATTTTTTCAGGAGATTCGCCACAGCAGAGTTTACGCAGAGTTTAGCGGGCCTGCTGCTGTCAGCGAGAGTTGAATCTGCCCCTTACCCGCCGAAGAATGATCTGATGACCGATCTCCCGAAGCCCGTCTTGCCTAAAGGCGAAAATCGCAAATTGCTCCAAGGCCAGAAGGCGATTGTGACAGGAGGGAGTTCCGGCATCGGCCGCGCGATCGCCTTGGCCCTCGGACACTCGGGAGCAGACGTCTGCATCAATTACCTCTCAAGCGATGAGGAAGCCAAAAGGATGGTGGACGAGTTGCGCGGCCACGGACACACGGCCATGACCTTCCGCGCCGACGTTTCAAAAGAAGATCAGGTCATCGCCATGTTCGAAGCAGTGCGGAATGAATTCGGCACGGTGGATATCTTGATTAATAACGCCGGCCTGCAGCAGGACGCCCCGATTGAAACGATGACGCTCGCGCAATGGCAGAAAGTCATCGACGTGAATCTGACGGGCCAGTTTCTCTGCGCGCGCGAAGCGATCCGGGAGTTTAAGCGGCGCGGGGTGAACCCAAAGGTCTCTTGCGCTGCGGGCAAGATTGTTTGCATCAGCTCGGTGCACGAAGTGATCCCGTGGGCTGGCCATGTGAACTACGCCTCGTCGAAAGGCGGCGTGATGTTGATGATGAAAAGCATCGCCCAAGAGGTGGCGCCGCATCGCATCCGGGTGAACTCGATTGCGCCGGGCGCCATCCGCACGCCGATCAACACAGAGGCTTGGGACACGCCGGAGCATTATGAGGCGCTGATGAAATTGATTCCCTACCAGCGCATCGGCGAGCCGGAGGAAATCGGCCGCGCTGCCGTTTGGCTGGCGAGCGATGAGTCCGATTATGTGGTGGGGACAACGCTTTTCGTGGATGGCGGGATGACGTTGTATCCCGGGTTTGAAACCGGCGGCTAACGACCCATGCAGACCGACGCCAAGAATCATATTGATCCCCACGCAGAATGGCTCGAGCCCGATGGCTGCGGTGGCTTCGCCAGCGGCACGGTCTCCGGAATTCGCACGCGTCGCTATCACGCGCTGCTGCTGACGGCGACCGCGCCGCCCGCGGGTCGTCTCGTGTTGGTAAACGGTTTCGATGCGTGGCTTGAGACGGAGCAGGGGAGCTACGCGCTTTCGTCGCAGCGTTACGTGCCGGATGTGGTTCATCCCGATGGTGCGACGAGGATCGAGTCGTTCGAATATGAGCCGTGGCCGCGCTGGCGTTTTCGTATCGGTGAGGAACTCCTGGTCGAGCAGGAGATTTTTGTGCAGCCGGGGCAGTCGTCCGCGATCCTTTCCTGGAAGATTGTGGAGGGAAAATGTGACGCCACGTTACGCGTGCGACCATTTTTCTCTGGGCGTGATTTCCACTCGCTGCATCACGAAAACGCGGATTTTCGCTTCGAGCCCGAGACCGTCGGGCGAGCGCTGCGTCTGGCGGCCGTATGAGGGTGTGCCCTCAGTCTCGGTCTCGACGAATGGACGCTACGCGCACGAGCCCGCGTGGTATCGAGATTTTTTCTACACAGAGGAAAACGCGCGTGGATTGGATGCCGCGGAGGATTTAGCCAGCCCGGGTGTCTTTGAGTTTTCGGTCGGTCACAAACGCGCCATCCTGATCCTGGAAGCGGAGGGCGGATCACCCGGCACCGGTCATCATGTCGAAGCGCGATACGCGGCCATGCATGCAGCCGAGTGGCGACGACGCCGCGCTTTTCCGACGCCGCTGCACCGGGCCGCCGACGCTTATTTGGTTCGTCGCGGAGCGGGGCAAACCATCATCGCCGGTTATCCCTGGTTCGGGGATTGGGGACGCGACACCTTCATTTCCATCCGCGGCCTCTGCATTGGGAGCGGCCGGTTGGCTGACGCGCGCGATATTCTCGTCCAGTGGGCCGGCGCAGTCTCAGAAGGCATGCTGCCAAATCGGTTCACCGATCATGGAGATGAACCGGAATACAACTCCGTCGATGCGTCCCTCTGGTTCGTAGTCGCGGTAGGCGATTATCTCCGCGCGAGCCATGGCGGCGGGAAGGATGCGGCCACCTTGTGCGCCGCGATCGAGGCGATCCTGTCCGGCTATCACGACGGAACCAGATTTGGCATCCGGGCCGATGCCGACGGGTTGCTGCGTGCGGGCGCGCCGGGCCAGCAACTCACGTGGATGGACGCGCGCGCCGAGGGCCGGGAAGTCACGCCCCGAATTGGCAAGCCGGTGGAGATCCAGGCGTTGTGGCTGAATGCGCTCGCGATTGGTTCCAATTTTTCGGATCGCTGGCAACCAATTCTGGAACGCGGACGCCGTTCCTTCGAAGAACGATTTTGGAACGCCGACGGTGGATATTTGCACGATGTAGTCGATTGCGAACACCGCGCCGGGACCGTGGATGCGTCCTTCCGTCCGAACCAGATTTTCGCCGTGGGCGGTTTACCCCTCGTTCTCCTGCCGCCGGCAAAAGCGCGAAAAATGGTGGATGCGGTCGAAGCGCGTTTACTCACACCGATGGGCTTGCGGTCCCTCGCACCTGAGGAAGCGGGCTATGTCGGCCAATACGCGGGCGACCCTGCGCAACGCGATCGATCCTACCATCAGGGGACGGTTTGGCCCTGGCTGATCGGGCCATTCGTCGAGGCTTGGCTCAGGGTTCGCGAGCATTCCGCCGAGGCGAAAAAAGAGGCGGCCGAACGTTTCATCATGCCCATGCTGGCGCACCGGCGAACAGGCTGGGCTGGGTCACATCTCAGAGATCGCGGACGGCGATGCACCGCACAAGCCCGCCGGTTGCCCGTTCCAAGCGTGGTCGTTAGGCGAATTGCTCCGGCTGGATTCAATCTTGTAGCCGGCCACCGAAGAGGCGCCAAACATAATGGCTCCTGAGGTAGGACTCGAACCTACGACCAATCGGTTAACAGCCGACCGCTCTACCACTGAGCTACTCAGGATCGTGTGACTCTCCGCAAAAGGAGAGTGCTGAAATTGGTTGCGGGGGCGGGATTTGAACCCGCGGCCTTCAGGTTATGAGCCTGACGAGCTACCAGACTGCTCCACCCCGCGTCTTGAGATCGGTAGTATGACGCGCTCGCTCCCGCGCGCAACTGCATTAATTTTTCCGAACGGTGGATTGATTTCGTTGCCTCACCGCGCTGTCATGAGCGGGTGAGTGACGCGCATGGAAACATCCTCGTCGGGACGGCGAGCTGGTCGGATCCTGGCTTTGTGCAGCGCTGGTATCCAAGGGGAATGCCGGCGGGCGAGCGACTGGCTTGGTATGCGCAACACTTCGAAATGGTGGAGGTGAATTCTACCTTCTACGCGGTGCCGGATTTGCGGATGGTGGAGCGCTGGTGCCGGAGCACGCCGGATGATTTTGTCTTCAATGTGAAGCTGCACCAATTGCTCTCGCGGCATTCGACCGCGGTGAAATTGCTGCCGCGAAACCTGCAGCGCGTCGCGGAGACGGATGCGAAGGGCAAGGTGCGCCTGACTCCGGAAATCGAAGCAAAAATGTTGCACGAAGTGCGAGCCGTCGCGGAGCTGTTGCGGGCGGAGGGAAAGCTGGGCGTTCTTTTGCTGCAGCTGTCGCCCTCCTTCTCTCCGCGCAAACACGGGCTCGAGGAACTGCGACCGCTCCTGGCCACGTTGGCGGAATATCGGCTGGCGGTGGAATTCCGAAATCGCAATTGGGCGGAAGGCGATTCGCTCGTGGAGATGCTCGAGTTTTTGCGGACGCATACCGCTGCTTTGGTTTCGGTCGATACACCATCGCAGCAGCACTTCACCATCATGCCGCCGGAATTGGATGAGAGCACTGATCCGCGGATCGGCTATCTGCGCTTGCACGGGCGGGATGCGAAGGCTTACACCACCGGCAAGACGGTGGCAGAGCGTTTTTATTACGATTACAGCGATGCGGAAATCGCGCAGGTGGCGCAGCGCAGTCGCAAGCTGTCCGAGCAGGCGCAGCAAGTGCACGTGGTCTTCAATAACAATGCGCTCGATTACGCTCCGCATGCGGCCTTGCGTTTGCGGGCCGCCTTGCGCCAGATCGCGCATGCGCCTGCGCGGCAGGCGGAACTGTTATAATCCGGCGCGCGTGACGCCGGGCGCTTTCGCGAGTAAATGGATGCAATCCCATGGCCAAATATCTAGTCGTTAGTGCGAGCGGAAATCCCAAGAGTAACAGTCGGCGGATGTGCCAGCTGGCCTTCGCCTGGATGCAGAAAGCTCAGATCGATTGTGAGTGGATCGATTTGCGCGATCTCGACCTCCCGCTGTGCGACGCGGACGCCTGCTACGCGTCGCCCGGAGCAAAGAAGATCAGTCAGGCGATCCGTTCGGCCGACGGGATACTCGTCGGTGCGCCCGTCTATAATTACGATGTGAGCGCCTCGGCCAAGAACATGATCGAGCTGACGGGCATCGCCTGGGAGGACAAGGTGGTCGGCTTCCTGTGTGCCGCGGGCGGCATGAGCAGCTACATGTCGGTGATGGCCTACGCGAACAGCCTCATGCTGGATTTTCGCTGCGTCATCGTTCCGCGCTTCGTCTACGCGACGAGTAGCGCGTTTGAGGGCGACCAGGCGGCGGATGAGAAGATGGTGCAACGCATCGAGCAGGTGGCCGCCGAGGTGGTGCGTTTCACCACTGCTTTGCGTGGCTAGCCGTTCGCCTGGAAGTCGCGTCGCATCAGAAATTGGCTGAGCTTTTCGCGGCTGAAGCCGAGCGGTTGGAATATTTTCACGCCAAACTCTTCAGGGAAAACAGGGACGGCGAAAAACTCACGCCCGTGAAATTGACCGATGGTCGCCGCCAGCGCATCGCGTCGCGCTGGCCAATCTGCGGTCGCGGAGAAAATGCCATGCACACGAATGGGTCCTTCGACGAGCGGATCAGCGATGACGATGGACACTTCTCCAAGCCGGTAGGCACGGGTGCCGGGAACCTTGGCCACAGCAAAGCGGGAGATCGACCACGGCTGGTCCGGATAGAAGTCCGCCGTCGGTGTATTGAGCGCCTGGGCGATGGAAATCTGTTCCACTTTCCGACTGGCAGCACTCATTTCGGCACTCGTTAGGCGCCAGCCGTTCAACCGGCCCTTCTCGCGGAAACCTTCCCGCCGATAGAGCGCGTGGGCGCGTGGATTTTGCTCGATCACTTCCAGCACCATCCCGAGTTCACCGCGAGCGCGGGCTTCGTCGCAGAGATGTCGCAAGAGATGACTCGCGGCCCCGGTGCCACGAGCGCTCGGTGCGAGAGCCATGCAGGCGAGACGCGAGATGTTGCCGGTGCGATTAATGTAGCCAAAGCCGGCAAGCCCTTCCGTATTGCTTTGCACAAACCGGCTGCAATAAAGGTCCGCGCCTTGAAGCGAGAGGAAGCGCGCCAAACCAGCGGCATCCAGATCCGTCCAACCGCCGATGTAGCCCGCAAAAGCGCGGTTGGCGACGAGGGCCTGTTCGGCGAGCGGAATTTCAACCGCGGAGAGAATGCTGAACGACATCGTCACTGCGAAGACTTCGGATCAAATAAGACACGGTGGCAAGGAGCGGCGGGAGGATAATGATTCCGCGCAGCCAAAGCTCCGAATGCCATGGAAGGAGGAAGAGGCGTTCGTTCCAAAACAGAAAATAAGCGAAGAGGGAAACGGATAAAACTTGCCAAGGCTGCGCCCGGCGCCAGGCAGCGAAGGGCAGAATCCAAGTGAGATACCATGGATGTAAGACCGGAGAGAGGATGAGCGCGAGACCGAGCACCCAGAGCATGCCGCGTTTCCAATTACGGAAGAAGAGAAGCGAAACGGCGCAGACGGAGATGACGATGACGACGTTGTAGTGATAATTTTTTTGGCGCGGATTTGGCCAGACGGTTTCTTCGATGATCCACCAAAAAAGATCATTCAAACGCGTGACGTGGGCGAAGCTGCGGAGCGAATCCCAGATGGGGATTTGCGGCCAGCCGTAAAGCAAACTGAGCGCCGCCGGGAGGGCGAGCGTCAAGGCGAGAACGACGGCTCTTTTGCGCAACGCGAAAACGCAAAGTGGCAGGAGGAGAACCGGAATGAGTTTGATCGAAATGGCGAGGCCGAGAAAGGTGGCCGCGCCGACAGAGAAGAGCCATTTGGCGCGCGCGGAGGTGGTCGTCTCGACTCGCGTAAGGCAGACGATTCCGCCCACCATGGGCAAGACCATGAGGCTGTCGAAGTGCGCGGAGCCAGCAAAGCTGTAAACGACCAGCGGATTCCACGCATACCAGGCGGCGCTCGCGTAGCGGGAGGCGGAAGGCAAAAGCAGCAAAAGCAGACCGGCGGTGGCGAGGTCGGCGGCTGCGAAAAGAAGTTTGTAGAGGAGCGGATTTTCGGAGATCGGACTGAGCGCGGCGAAGATCAGTTCGGCCCCAGGCGGATAAATGGCCTGCGAGTGGCGATGATTAATTTTGGACCAATTTGGGAATTGCTCGCGCAGGTCGGTGAGCGCGGCGTCATCGGGCGCGTGCACGTACGGATTAAAACCCGCGTGCTGAATTTTCCCTTCCCATTGATAGCGCCAGAAGTCGTCTCCCGGTTCGATCGGGAGCGCGGCCAGCCGGAGCGCGATCGCGATGCCCCAAAAAAGCAGCGCTTGCCGGTGGCGTGAGATCCATTCTGGAAACGCCGAGACCGCGAGGAGAAAGGCCACGCCGCAGAGCAGACCACAGCCGACGAAGCGGACGGGCATTTCGGCCAACGTCCAGTCGTCGTAAAGATTGAGCGCGGCGCAGAGCGCGAGCTCCAGCGCGAGATAAAGGAAAAAACGGGCGAGCTGGGCAATGCGCATGAACAGGTCGCGCTTACTCGGTTTCCAGAGCAACGCTCTCGGTGGCGCTCGGCACGGCGCCGGCGCGTCCGATCCATTGCAGGCCGGCGCGATAGGCAGCGAGATCGACGAGCTCCGCGACGCGCCGTTTCAAGACGCGAGCGCGGAAGGCGAGGAATCCGAGGAAGACTGCGTAGGCCGCGAGGATCGGGAGATCAATCCGGCCGGTGTTGAGCACGTGATACGTCAGGAGGGTCAGCATCACGAGGTTGATAATGACCGTG
Organism: uncultured Verrucomicrobiae bacterium; assembly: GCA_963762685.1. Lineage (GTDB taxonomy): Bacteria > Verrucomicrobiota > Verrucomicrobiia > Chthoniobacterales > UBA10450 > JACCTI01. Next base: position 178,625 of record CAVXLV010000006.1, read on the forward strand.
GTCGTCACAAAACGATGGCGCAGTGAAACGCGGGTGAGGCACTTCGGGCCGCCGTGATACTCGGTGACGGTTTGCAGCGCGATGCTCCACCAGAAGTTGCCGTAAATTTGGATGTCCCACTTGTTCCAACCGGTGTCGGTGGAAAAGCGCCAACCCTCTTCTTCCAGGAGCGCGAGAATGGAGGCGAGAAGCTGGTGACGTTCCTTGCCCTCTTCGCTCCAATAACTGCGCCGCGTGAGATTGCCGCGCAAATCGGCGGTGGGCGGCAGCAGTTCGTGCGTTGAGATCACAGAGCGCGGGGTGCGCTTGAACTGCAGCCAGGTGAAATAGCGCGACCAACCGCGCACGAGCGGCTGCGCCACGGCCAGCGCCATGACGAGGAGACGCGCCGCGATGGTGTCGTATTTCGGCTCCACCCGCGCCCGCATCATGTAGGAAAGCGCGACGCAAAGAGTGCCGCCGAACATCAGATACGGCACGATCCGCACCTCGGGCACAAAGATGCCGATCCCGAAAAGAAAAACAGTCAGCGCGAACCATTCCACGCTGCTCAGGTAGCTGGCGATTTCTGACTGCGGCGTGGGGTAGATGGACTGGAACAAGCCTTCACCGAAGACGCCGTGATAAACGATCGGCCGGTTAATGAACCAACTGAAACGCGGTGTGCCGTAGATTTGGCCGCGCCATTTCGCGCTCCCGGTCGGGCCGAAAAAGATGAGATGCTTGAAACGCAAAAGCGATTCCGCTTCGCCATATCCTTCCTGCTGTTTGCGGAACGCGGTGAGCGTGAAGCGCCGGTAATGCCAGACGATGGCGGTGGGGCTGAAAGCGATTTGATGCCCGGCCTGCTGGATGCGCCAGCAGAAATCCACATCGTCGCCCGCTTTGTGATATTCCACATCGAAGCCGCCCACGTTTTCGAAAGCCCAGCGATACCACGCCATGTTACAACCCGGAATGTGCTCGGCGATGGTGTCGGTCAGGAGAACGTGGCTGGGACCGCCCGGTGCAGCCGCCACGCAGGCCTGAACCCAATTCTCCGCCGGGGGCGAAATGTTGGGCCCGCCCACGCCGGCGTAGTCGCCACTCAGGAGCGTGCCGATGAGGTAGCGGAGCCAATCCTTATCCGCCATGCAATCGGAATCCGTGTAGGCAAAAACTTCGCCGCGCGCCGCCGCGGCACCGGTGTTGCGCGCATGGCTGAGGCCGTGATTCGTTTGCTGGAGGTAGCGGATTTGCGGAAAGCGGGCCGCGATCTCCGCGGTCTCATCCGTCGAGCCATCATCCACCAGGATGACTTCGTAAGCTGGATAATCGATTTGCCCTAACGACTGGAGACACGCGGCCAAAGTCTTCGCGCCATTGTAAGAACAGACGATGACAGAGACGAACGGAGGATCGACCAGCGCCGGATGGGGAAGCTCGGCGTTGTTCTGTCCCAGCTTGTCGTGCAAGCGGTGGAAGACTTTCTTCGGTGTCCGATCGCGCGTGACGAGGCCGAAAGCCCAGTCCGTGATCTCTTGCTCACCGGTAAACCATTCGTCCGTCCAGGCGAAGAAGATGGTGCCGGCTAAACCGCAGCGCGCCACGCTCTCCACATGCCAGCCGAGCATTTCGGCCTGCTCGTCTTCCGAGTGGCGAATGGTGTCCATGCCGAACTCGCCCAGCATGAGCGGCCGATCTTCGGCCAGGTTTTGCAGGCGCAAAAGGTAGCGCTCGAACTCATCTTGATGATGCAGGTAAACGTTAAAGCAGAGGAAATCGACGTTCTGCGGGAGGAGAAATTCCGTCGGGGGAAAACTCGCGTAGGAGAAGAGGACGTCCGGATTGGCCGCGCGCGCCACCCGGATGAGATGCTCGAGAAACTCGGTGACGCGTCGCACCCCGAGCCAGCGCACCATGGTGCTGGAGATTTCGTTGCCGACGAGGTAGCCGAAAATAGCAGGGTGCCCAGCGTGCTCAGCGACCGCGCTGCGGACCGATGCCACGATTTCGTCTCGCGCTTTTTTCTCGCGCAGAAATTCGATGTGTTTCGCCCATGGCAGAGTGATCAGGACTCGCATCCCGCCGGCGGCGCAGCGATCGAGAAACCAGAGCGGGGGAGAATGGTAAATGCGGAGGAGATTGATCCCGAGGCTGCGCATTTGCGCGAGGTCACGGTCGAGCTGGTCGGGCGTTCCAAGATAATAGCCAGCGCGATCCGGCCGGAAGGGACCGTAGGTGACGCCCTTGACGTAGAATTTTTCGGCGCCCTCGAAGAAGAATTTGGCCACGGCGCGGACGCGCCCCAGCGGAGGGGAAGTCACAGCCGGTTTTCTAGTGCAAGCGCCGGATGGACGCAAAGGTTTTGCATGTGAAGGCGTTAGGCCGCTTCAGCTTTTGGCGGCCGCGGATATCGCTTCCGCAACGACTTCGCCCGTGCGCGCGAGGTCGGCGAGCGTGTGCGCAGTGGAGAGAAACCCGGTCTCGAACTGCGAGGGCGCGAAGTAGATTCCGCGGTCCAGGCATGAGCGAAAGAAACGCGCGAAAGCCGCGCGATCACTGCGCTTCGCGGACGCCAGGTCGGTGACGGGTCCAGCGGTGAAGAAGAGGCAAAACATGGAACCGATGCGATGAAACGTCAGCGGTTGGCTCGTTCGGCGCATGATCTCCCGCGTCGCCGCTTCGAGTTGAGCGCCCAAGGTTTCCAGCATGCTCCAGCCATCAATTCGCTCAAGCTCGCGCAATTGAGCCAGGCCAGCCGCCATGGCGAGCGGGATTCCCGGAAAGCGTGCCTGCCTGATAAACCGGACCGTCTGGCGAAAGGAAATCCATGATCTCGGCCCGGCCGCCAAACGCACCCACCGGCAGCCCGCCACCGATCACTTTCCCGAGCGCAGTCAGGTCCGGTCGCACGCCATAAATTTCCTGTGCGCCACCACGCGCGACGCGAAAGCCAGTCATGACTTCGTCGAAAATGAGCAGGGCGCCGTGGCGGGTGCATTCGTCACGCAGTTCCTGCAGGAAATTTTCCTCAGGGAGATAAAGGCCGGCGTTCGCCGGGATAGGCTCGAGGATGATGGCGGCGATCGATTTTCCATTTTCGCGCAATGCAGCCCGCACGGCTGCGATGTCATTAAACGGCAGCGAGATGGTGAGCTCAGCAAACGCCGCGGGCACGCCCGCGCTGTCTGGACTGCCGTGGGTCAACGCGCCGCTGCCTGCATTCACGAGCAACGAATCGACGTGGCCGTGATAGCAGCCTTCAAATTTGATGATTTTATCGCGCCCGGTAAAGCCACGCGCGAGGCGTACGCAGGACATGGTGGCTTCCGTGCCGCTATTGACCATTCGCACTTTCTCGATCGAGGGGACCCAGCGGCAGATCAGTTCCGCCATTTCCACTTCGAGCGGATTGGGAATTCCGAAACTCACCCCGCGCGTGGCCGCGGCCTGCACCGCCTCGACGACGACTTTTGGAGCGTGACCCAAAATCGCCGGCCCCCAAGTCCCGACGTAATCGATGTATTCCTTGCCGTCGACATCCCAAAGATGCGCACCTTCCGCGCGTTCCACGAAAAACGGTTCGCGATCCAAACCGCGGAAAGCACGAACTGGAGAATTGACGCCGCCCGGGATGCGTTGACGGGCGGCGGCGAAGAGTTCGGCGGAGCGAGATGACATTGAAACGGAGGAACGTCCGACGTCCGATGCCGAACGTCCAACGTTGAATCCGGGCGCACGCGTTGACAGTTTCTCGTGCCGCCCATACGCTCCGGTCGCGCAAAGGGCGGGGTAGCCAAGTGGTAAGGTCGGGGTCTGCAAAACCTCTATTCGCGGGTTCGATTCCCGCCCCCGCCTCGTTCGCGCCGACAGCCTGACCCCACCGCGAGTGGCTGCTGGCGCTGGCTCGCCTTCTGCTCAGACAAAGGGATGCGTCGCTCCTGCTACTGCGCGGTCTTCTTCTTTAGTTTCACGGTTATGGCGCTGGGTAAATTGGTGCCGCTGACGGTGAAGGAAGTCAGTTTGATGTTGCGCAGCGGCTATTCGGTCGCCGCGGTGGAGAGCGACCTTGCGGCCCGGCACTTCGTCGGCCTCATCGATGCCGCGGCCGAAAAGCAGTTGCGTGAAGTGGGAGCCTCGCCGGCTCTGATCGCGAGCTTGAAGAGCGAACGCTTCGCTCTGCCGCCGCAGGAGGTTCGTGGCCGTGCAGAAGGAGATGGAAACGATCGCGCGGCAGCGAGCTGAAATGGCAGCCGACGCGAAAAAATCGAACACGCTTTATCAAGATAAGGTGAACCGCGAGCGCGCGGCGGCCACGGCGGCTACGGCAGCAGCGCAGGTCTCCGGGCACGTGCTGGCTAAAACGGTGCAAGGCGACCTCATCACTTTCAAAGACGGTGCAGCGCAGGCTTTCGATGATCGGCTGCTCGATCGCAAAAAATTGATCGCCCTCTATTTCTCGGCCGGATGGTGCGGGCCTTGTCGTAAGTTTACCCCGGACCTCGTCGCGTATTACCAGCGCATCGCGGAGGCACATCCGGAGTTTGAGATCATTTTTGTCAGCAACGATCGGTCGGCGACCGCAATGCAGAAATACATGCGCGACATGAAGATGCCGTGGCCGGCGGTTCAATTCGAGAAGATCGCCGCGCACGAAGATTTGCGGCAATTCTCCGGGACGGGCATCCCTTGCCTCGTCCTGGTGGACGCGCAGGGAAAAGTGCTTTCCCACAGCTACGCCGGGACGACCTATCGCGGTCCGCAAGCGGTCCTGGATGATCTGGATAAACTTTTCGCCGGCACCGCGGCCGCGTCCGTGGCGCAGGCTCGCTAGCGGATTGCCTCAGGCGTCCGCGCGGGCTGCGGCGGCTAATTTCTCCAGCTCTTCCCAGCGCTTATAGAGAAGAACCACCCGCTGCCGCGCGCCCGCGAGTTTGGTCTCCAGTGCGGTCCATTCTTCTTTCGGGCGGAGGAACAAATCGGGATCGGCAAACGCCGTCTCCAGCCGCGCGGCTTCGTTCTCGGCGGTCAAGATGTCGGCCTCGATCGTTTCCAACTCGCGCGCTTCCTTATATTTCAATTTCCGCGGCTTTTGCGCCGCCGTGGCCGGGGACTGATTCGTCTTCGCGCCTGGAGTTCCGGTCGCAGGCGTCGCGCGCATTTCCAGGTAGCGATCGTAATTGCCGACATGATACCGCACCGAGCCGTCCTCCTCGAAAGCGAGAATGGACGTGCAGACGCGATTCAGAAAATAGCGATCGTGACTAACGACCAGGACGCATCCGCCGAAGGCCACGAGCGCTTCCTCGAGCAGACGCAGTGTTCCGAGATCGAGATCGTTTGTCGGCTCGTCGAGCATGAGGACGTTGCCGCCGCGCTTCAGGATTTTGGCCAATAAAACGCGGCTGCGTTCTCCACCGCTCAACTGCGAGATGCGGGTGTTGATGCGGTCTTCGCTGAAGAGAAAGCGTCGCAGATACCCGCGGAGCGTGATCGTTTCCTCGCCGAGTTTCACCGCCTCGCTGCCGTCGCTCACTTCGTCCCAAACCGTCTTTTCCTCATCGAGCAGCATGCGGTTTTGATCGACGTAATTGATCTCGGTGCGCGCACCAATTTCGACCTCGCCCTGCGCCGGTTCCAGCTGACCGAGCATGAGCTTGAGCAACGAGGATTTCCCGAGACCATTCCGCCCGACAATGCCGAGCCGTTCGCCGTGTTGCAGCTGCAGGCTCAGGTTGCGAAACAAAGTGCGGCCCGCCATGTCCAGCGTCACATCGCGCAGCTCGATCACGCGATTCGCCAGCTTCGGCGCAGGCGGGATGATCAGATCGACGTCGAGTTCCGGTTCGGGCGCTTCCTGCGCCGCGAGTTCGAAGTAGCGATCGATGCGATCGACCGACTTCGTCCGACGCGCGCGCGGCCCGCGGCGCACCCATTCCAATTCACGTTTCAGGAACTTCTGCCGCTTCTTTTCCTGCATCTCCTCGACGGAGAGGCGTTGCGCCCGCGCGAGCAGGTAGTCGGTGTAGGTGCCCTCATAGTTGGCAAACTGACCGCGCGAGAGTTCCACGATGCGAGTAGCGACGCGATCGAGGAAATAGCGATCGTGCGTCACGAAGAGGCAGGTCCCGGAGTAGCGCGCAAGGAAATCTTCCAGCCATTCGATCGAGCCGGTGTCGAGATGGTTGGTCGGTTCATCGAAAAGAGAAAATCCGGGCGCGGAAGAAGTGCGCGACACAGCGCTACGCGGCGCTTCTCTCCACCGGAAAGCGTGCCGACGATCCGCTCCTCATCCGGCGCGTGCAGGTTGGTGATGAGTGACTTGACCCGATGTTCCAAACTCCAGCCGTCGGCGTGCTGGATTTGCTCGAGCAACAACCCGCTCTGCGCGCTCTCCGGCGGCGTATTCTCGTACTCGTCGAGCAGGTCGAGAATGCGTTGCGCGCCGCTCATGATGTTCGCGTGGACGGTGCGGCTGTCATCCAGATCGAACACCTGCGGCATGTAGCCGCTCACCAAATCGCGCCGCAACGCGACATCGCCCGAGTCCGGCTGCGTCGCGCCCGCGGCGATCTGGAGAAAGGTGGACTTGCCGGAACCGTTGCGACCGACGAGGCCGACGCGTTCGCCTTCCAGGATGGTCAGCGTGGCGCCATCGAGCACCGTCTGCGTGCCATGGCGGACGACGAGATTATTGACACTGGCGACGGCAATTTTGACGGCTTCGGACATAGAATTCGTGTCGGCTAATCTGACGCAGCGGAGCCATTTCCTTCGTCGAGGTATTCCGTTTCTCCCACTTTGGAGACGCGCAGATATTGGCGCCATTTTCCGGCGGTCGCCTCCTCCGTGTTCGTGGAAACGCTGGCAGCGTTCTCCGAGAACGCTTCCGTGAGGACTCTGCCATCCAGCGTGTGCTCCGTCTTTAATCCCAGCAGATGCATCATCGACGCAGCCACATCGAGGTTACTGGACGGCAAATCGCTCTGCACTCCCACGCGGAAATCGGGCCCCGCCGCGAGCAAAAGATTATGCACATCGAAAGGACTGAGCGTGCCGTGTGTGCCCTTTGCGTCACCCTTCCCATTCGCGTCGATCATGCCGGCGGCGCCATGATCATTGCGTCGCTCGCTCCAGCGGAAAGACATCACCACATCCGGGCCTCCTGGCTTTTCCAGATGGACGCGCGTCGAGCGGGAACGTGCCCGCGCTGGTCGCGCGCGAAAATATTACCCCGGTGAAATCTTGAGTCTGCAACCAACGGACCAAACGCGCATTCATCTCCGCCTCGTGATTTTCGATGTAGAAAAAGATCGACCCGCCATTTCCGACCACGCGGATGGCTCCCGCTTCCTTCGCGTTCCGCTCTCCGTCCACGATTGGAAAACCATCGGCCGCGAGCAGGCCGGCTAAATTGAAAGGGCGGGCAATGGTGGAGAAGCCGTGGTCCGAAGCGATGAGGATATCGGTTTGCTCGCGGACGCCTTTTGCCGCCAGCGCTTTGAGCACTACCGCCAGGTTTGCATCGGACGATTTGATCGCAGCCAACGCCTTCTCGCTCCCCGGCGCCTCCGCGTGCGCAGATCGATCCGGTTCTCCCATCCAGAGCACGGAAAATTCCGGCACGCCGTCTTTCCACAGCACCTCAGTCAGCGCGCGCGTCGTCCAGGCATCTTCCGTCACGCTCGGCAATTCGTTTGTCTTTGGATAACGACCCAGCAGTTTCTCGATCTCGCCCTGAGCCTCCGCCGGCAGCGCGATTCCTTCCACCAGCGTGACCGATTTCCCTTTCCGCCCCTCGCTCTTCCGATCGAATAGCAGGGGAGCGCTTTTGGTTCCCGCGATGGCAGTGGTGCCTCCGCGCGCCTGCACCAGTTCAGCGATCGTCGGCACGCCCAGGAAATGGCCGCCGCTCGACTTGTCCTTCGCGTGAATTACCTCGGCGCCGTCGATGCGGGCGGGCTTATTTTTGGCGGTTTCGGGAAGATACTCGTAGTTGCCAATGGGTCCGCTCCGGCTGGGATGAACACCCGTCGCCAGCGCCGCCGCGTTCACGGTGGTCAGGGTGGGATAAATCGAGTGGTGCCGCTGAAACGTCACGCCCTCCTGCGCCAACGCCCAAAGCGTGGGCGCATTTTCCTTGGTGGCGAAATCCGGCCGCATGCCATCCCAAACCACCAGGACCACGTGGGCGGCCCGGCCATGCGCAGGCTCGCCGGAAACCCGTGCGGAGGCGGTCGCAGCCAACAGCGCGCAAAAAGCGAGGCGCGCGATCATGATGCGCCCACCACTTAGTGGCTGCCCGCGGCCGCCGGCACGCTGCCCGCCTTGATCACGGTCATCTCGTTAGGCTGGAGATGCGCTTTAATCGCGGCGTTCACTTCCGCCAGGGTCAGTGCCTGCACCCGTTTGGGATATTCATCCAGCCAGGTCACGCTGTAGCCGCGGTGGATGGCGTTGAGCAACGCGCTCGCCAGGCCGTCCGTCGTGGCCAGACCTACTTTAAACGTCCCGATTAAGTTGGTCTTTACCCGCTCCAGCTCCTTCTCGGTGATGCCATCTTTATACCAGACGTCGAGTTGCTTTTGCGTGGACGCCATTCCTTTCTCGAGGAGATCCGGGGCGAAGTTGGCCGTGATCTGCCAGGAGCCGTCCGTGAACGAGTCGTTAGAAATGCCGGCGCCGATGCCGTAGGTCAGGCCTTCTTTGTCCCGCACATTGGCCATGAGACGGCCGGTAAAGCCCGAGCCCAAAACCGCCGTTCCCACGCGGAGCGCCAGCGCATCCTGGTCGGCGTAGCGCAGGCCGTCCGCTTGGCCCATCACCACGGTCACGTTCGGCTTCTCCGCCATCTGCACAGTTTGCGCGCGAGTCTTCGGCACGGGCTCCGCCCGGAGAAGTTCGGGCACGGCTTTGCCGCCGGTCCAGCCCTCAAAAGCCTTCGCCAGATCGCTTTTCAACGCCACCAGATCGAAGTCGCCCACCACCACGAGCGTGGATTTGGCGGGGCCGTAATAGTTGGCGTGAAACGTTTTCGCATCAGACAGGTCAGCCGCTTCGATCGCCGCCATGAACTCCTTCACGGGCGGCGAATAATTCGGATGCCCCGGCGGATAAACCGCCTCGGCGAAGGCCTGGGTGGCGCGATAGCTCGTGCTTTCCTGCGCACGCTGCAGGTCGCCTAAAAGCTGCTTCTTCAGTTTCGCAAATTCTTCCGCCGCAAAAGCGGGCGTGCGAATTTGTTCAGCGAGCAGCGCAATGACGGTCGGGAGATCCTTTCGCAGACATTTCCCGCGGAACTCAACCATGACGCCGTCCACGGAGAAAGCGATGCGCGCGCCGATGTCATCGAGCTTTTGCGCGATCGCGAACTTATCCTGCTTTGTCGTTCCCTTATCCAGCATCTCGCCCACGAGCGTGGGGATCGCGATGTTATTCGAAGGAGCAAAACTATCGCCCGCTGGGAGCGAACCGCGGAACGTGACCACATCCTGCACATCAGTTTTGCAGGCAATGAGGTCGAAGCCGGCGATTTGTGAACGATCGACCTTGGCGGCGATTTGCGCCGAGACGCTGGCAGCCGTCGCGAGGAACAGGAGAGCGAAGAAAGAAATGGATTTCATGGCTTTGATCAGAGGGCTTTCGAATCTTTAAGGAATGGGCGGGACCGGGATGGGGGATGGGGAGGGCGAGGCTTCCCCTTCTTCTTTCTCCGCCTGGGCCGCGGCAGCGGGCGGCGGCGCGGCTGTGTTGGGGATGAACCAACCCGTCGTCCGTTTTTCCTCCACGAGGTATTTGTTGGCGACGCGTTTTACGTCTTCCGCTTTCACCTTCTTGAGCGCGTCGTCTCCGTTGACGTAGAGCGTCCAATCGCCCGCCGCGATGAATTCGTTCAGCTTGCTGGCGATCGCGAAGGAGCCATCGCGCGCATAGGAAGAAGCGGCCACCATCCGCGCGACCGCAGCTGACACTTCGGCATCGGTGACGCCTTCTTTTTTCACGCGTTCCAACTCATCCAGCACGATCTTTTCGACCTGCTCATGAGTGCTGCCGGGAGCGAGACTGGCGTAGAGAATATACAGCGAAGGGTCGTGGAAAAATCCCACATCGCCCGTCACGTCGGTGGTGAGATTTTTGTCGGTTAAACGCGCGATACGCGCGGCTGTTTTTTCCATCAGTCAGGATCACATCGAGCACGCGCAAGGCTGCCTGATCCTTGTTCACTGCTTCCGGAATCTTGTGCGCAAGCGCGAGCACGCCCAGCTCGCCCGCGCGTTTCACAGTTCACGCGACGCGGTCCGGTTTGCTCCGGCTCTTCCGTGTAAACCACCGGAATCGGTTTCGGCGCCTTCGGGATCGCTCCGTAGTTTTTCTTGATCAATTCCAGCGCCTTCGCCGGCTCGAAATCGCCGATGACCGAAACGGTGGCGTTATCCGGCCAGTAAAACGTGTCGTAAAATTCGCGCAGCTTTTCGATCGGCACTTTCTCGATGTCGCTCCGCCATCCGATGGTGGAGTGATGGTAGGGATGGGCCATGAACGCGGTCGCGTAAATTTCCTTCTCCATCGCCTGCGTCGGATCGTTTTCGCCGATCTCAAACTCGTTCCGCACCACCGTCATTTCCGGTTTCCGATCCTCTTCGCGCAGCCAGAGATTGCGCATCCGATCGGCCTCGATCGCCATGTAGCCGTCCAGGTTTTCGCTCCCAATGTTCGCGTAGTAGTTGGTGCGATCCAGCCAGGTGGTGGCGTTGTAGATTCCGCCCACGCGTTCCAGGAGCTGATCGACGCTCGTGCCTTTTTCGCGATTGAACTTGGGCGTGCCCTTAAACATCAGATGCTCGAGCAAATGCGTCGCGCCGGTCGTGCCGGTGACCTCGTTTCGCGAACCGACCCGGTAGGTGACCATGAAGGTCAGCGTCGGGCTCGAATGTTCCTCGAGGAGCAAAACCTGCAGGCCGTTTTTATCCAGCGTGTATTCGGAAATCGGGCCCACCGTTTTCACGAAGGTAAAGCCGGCAACCTTGGCCGGCGTAGGAGGTTCCGCGGCCAGCGCGGCGGAGCTGACGGCAATGAGAGAGGCGAACAGGAGAAGTCGAACTTTCATGATTGGGAAGGCTAAGGGAGAGCCGATGGCGGACATTGTCCATCGGAAGAAAGCCGCCTGCGCGAAGGAGGCGGGGCCGAGCGGGGCGGCCGTGAGAAGGGCTTAGGCGTGCCCGGCTTGCACGATTTGATTGAAGCGAAAGCCGTCGATGTCGGTTTTGATCTGAATCCAGACCGGGAAGTGATCGGACATCTGATAAGTGAACTTCTGCCGGGTGTAATTCTTCCCCGGGAAGAGCTCTTCGATGTGCGCGTCGTCGATGAAAAAATCGAGCGCCCCGCCGTGATTGGTGAAGTTTTTTGGAACGGTGGCGCGGTGCAGGATCTGATCGTAACGCGCATCGAGCGTCAGGTTGGTGCCTTTGATCACGCGATCGCCGACCTTCAACTCCACCAGCGGGGTGGGAATTTTCAAGCCGCGGCTGGCGAGCGCGGCGAAGAGTTTGTCGGTTAATTTCGGGGTATTAAAATCGCCCATCACCAGCAGATCGGTGTCCTCCACATACTTGCTTTGGAAGCGGGTATCGATCCAATCGGCCAGCAGCTTCAATTCGGCTTCGCGGCCTTTCGCGGTGCCCCAGCGCGCATGCGCGGCGATGGCGAGGAAATCGAAATTTCCGGAACGAAACGAGCAGAGATAGGGCGCGCGCCAGAACGAGCCGGTGGCGAGATATTCTGTGCCCTTTCTTCACCCGTGGGACATCGAGCTCCGCGGCGAGGCCATTAAAGGTGACGGCGCGGCGATCGAAAAGGAAAGCGGTCCGCTCGTTATTCCCGCCATCATCCGGCACCCAATCGGAATAAACCACCCGCCAGCTCGGGCCCAGATACGGCAGCACGCGGCTGAGATCCTCCAGGTTATCGCGCAGCTCGATTAAGGCGATGAGATCGAATTGCCCGAGAATCTCCGCGATGTAATGGATCGCCGCCTCGGTCCGTCGCACTTTGCCAAACTCACGAATGTTCCAGACGGCGATGTTGATCGACTCGTCCAGTTTCGACGCGGGAATCTTGCACGCGGCAATGCGCTCGCGCAGGACGAGTAATCCTGCTGCGATCTCGGGGGTAATCTTTCCGTGGTGCATGCCGGAAGTTCCTGTAGCGAACCAATCCGATCGAAGCAGAAAGCGGCGGATGCGACAAAGCCAATCTTCGCTACCCTCACCGCGTGACCATTGAGAGCCCGCACGTTTTTGTTACCGGCACCACTCGCGGGATTGGTGCGGCCATTTTGGAGCAGTTGCAGCAGCAAGAGGCGCGCGTGGTCGGCCATGGGACGAGCGAGAACGGGCCCGCGCAGATCGGCGCGGACTTGGCGCGGCCGGGCGCAGCGGAAGAACTTTGGCGCGAAGCTTTGGAGCGGCTCGAAGGTCGGGTGGATGTGCTGATTAATAACGCCGGCGTCTATCAGCCGGTGTCGATTGGAGAGAGTTCGGAGGCGTGGAGCGCCGCCTGGCAACGCACACTCCAGATTAATCTTCAGGCCGCGGCCGATCTTTGTCGGCTGGCGGTTTCGCACTTTCGTGCGCGCGGCGGCGGTGGCCGGATTGTGAACGTGGCCAGCCGCGCTGCTTATCGGGGCGATTCGCCGGAGCACTGGCATTACGCCGCCGCCAAGGCTGGTTTGGTGGCAATAACGAAAACCATCGCGCGAGGTTTTGCCGCGGAAGGGATTCACGCCTTCGCCGTCGCGCCAGGGTTTACCATGACGGGCATGGCGGAGGAGTATATGGCCAAACGCGGCGGCGAAAAATTGCTCGCCGATATTCCGTTGCACCGCGTGAATGAGCCCAGCGAAGTCGCCAATGTGGTGGTCTATCTTGCGCTGCAAGCGCCGGCCGCGATGACTGGTGCGGTCCTCGACATCAACGGCGCGAGCTACGTCCGCTAACGAGTCGCGCGGAGCTCAAACTTCCAGGCGCGCGCCCAATTCCACCACGCCGTTTGGCGGCAAGCCGTAATAGGATGTCGCGTCGCTCGTGTTGCGTGTCATCCAGGCGAAAATCGATCCGCGCCAATTCGAAAGACCTGTGCGCTGCGTCGAGAGAATCGTCTCGCGCCCGACGAAGTAGGTCGTGCTCATGGGCTTGAAAGCGAACGCGGGATCTGAAAGCGTGGCCAGCGCCGCGGGCACGTCCGGACGCTCCATAAAGCCGTAGCGAACCTGCGCGCGCCAGAGCCCTTCGCCGCTGAGTTTTTCCAGGGTGACGCGTTCAGCACCCGCGTCCAGATACGGGTTTTCTTCGGTGAGCACGGTCAGGATGACCACCTTCTCGTGCAGCACTTTGTTGTGCTTCAGATTGTGCAAGAGAGACAGCGGTGTCCCGCGAGGATTTCCCGACATGAAGACCGCGGTCCCAGGCACGCGCCGCACTTCGTGCGCAGTCAGGTTGGCCATGAACTCCTCCAGCGGCACCGTCATTTCTCGCAAGCGTTCGCCGAGCACTTTGCGGCCCTTTCGCCAGGTCAACATGAGGAAGAGAATCAGCCCGGAAACCAGGAGCGGGAACCAGCCGCCGTGGGCGATTTTGAGGATGTTCGCACCGAAGAAAAGGAGATCGATGATCACGAACAATGCGGCCACGGGCAGCGCGGCCCACATCGGCCAATTCCAGCGGCGGCGTGCCACGACATAGAAGAGAATCGTGGTAATCAGCATCGTGGTCGCGATCGCCACGCCGTACGCGGCTGCGAGATGTGTGGACGAGCCAAAGCCCACCACCAGGCCGATGCAGCAGATCATAAGGCCCCAATTTACCACCGGCACATAGACCTGGCCGATGATGTGTTCGGAAGTGTATTGAACGCGCAAACGCGGAGAGTAGCCCAGTTGGATGGCCTGCATGGTGAGCGAGAACGCGCCACTGATGATCGCCTGCGAAGCGATCACAGCCGCTACCGTGGAGAGCAAGACCAGCGGCCAAAGCGCCCACGCCGGCGCCATCCGGAAGAAGGGGTTCACGGCGGCTTCCGGCTCTGCGAGGAGAAGCGCGCCTTGCCCGAAGTAGTTCAAAACCAAGGCAGGCAGCACCACGCAAAACCACGTCCAACGAATGGGCGCGGTGCCGAAATGACCGAGATCGGCATAGAGCGCTTCTCCGCCCGTCACCACGAGAAAGACGGCTCCTAAAACTACGAAACCAGTCAGCCCATTGCGCATGAAAAATTCGCAGCCATGCCACGGGTTCACGGCAGCGAGCACACCGGGCACGCTCCAGATATGGCTCACCCCCATCGCGGCGAGCACGAAAAACCAAAGCAGCGTGATCGGTCCAAAAATGCGCCCCACCTTGGTGGTCCCACCGGATTGCAAAAGGAACACGCCGACGAGAACGACCACCGAAATAGGGACGACGTACGAGTCCAGGCTCGGAGTCATCACATGCAGACCTTCGATCGCGCCCATCACCGTGATTGCCGGCGTGATCATCCCATCGGCATAGAGCAGCGCCGCGCCGAAGAGCCCGAGCAGAAAAAGCCCTTTGCCCCGCTCCGTTAAGGCCGAGCCCAAGGCAGCCAAAGCCAGGATCCCGCCTTCGCCGCGATTGTCGGCCCGCAGGATGAGGATGAGGTATTTGATCGAGATGACCAGGAGGAGCGACCAAAGGATGAGCGACAGGACGCCGAGAATATTTGCTGGCGTGGGTGGAAGCGAGTGCGCGCCCTCGAAACACTCCCGCATCGCATAGAGCGGGCTGGTGCCGATGTCGCCAAAGACAATCCCGAGGCTGGCGAGCGAGAGGACCACCAGTCGGCGCCGGCTCGGCGGAGCGGTGGAAGAAGAGGCCTCTCGATGTCCCATCACCTCCGCCTTACGGAGAAGGTGAGGGGAGCGCGAGTTATATAATTGCGGCCAGAAAAATTCTTCTGCGTCTTTGGGCACAGGATTTGTTCCGGTCTGTTTATGCCGCAGCGCGCGTTCGCGTCGAGTGGTGCGCACCGCAAAGCTGATTACCTTGGGCGGTGCTCGTAATCAGTTCTCGCGTGGAACTCTCCTGAAGATGTCCCGGCCGAGCTTTGTCTTCCTCGATCCGAGTGGTCGGCGCTGGCCGATCTTCCGCCGCCTCGCGCTGGCCGTGAGTATCATTGCCGGTGTCGGTTTGGTTCTGTTTGTGGCGGCGGTGTGGATTCGACCAGCGGTGCGGCTGCCCGCCTTCTCGCGCGAGTTACGCAGCCGCCTGAAACCAAACCGGCTGGCCCTGACGCCGGATCGGAAGGCGCAAGACTGGCAACGCTACAGCGCGCGGGCGCGGGATTTGTTGCAGCATCCCATATCAGCTCCGGCGAAGGTCGGGCCGCCGTCTCGCAAATTGCCGGTGCGGTTGGCGTTCTTTCCAAATCAAGACGCAAACGCCACTCGATCATTGCGCGAACACGCGGAGCGGCTCACCCATGTCGCGCCAGATTGGCTGACCGTTTCCGGGGTGGAAAGCGAACTCGCAGTGGAGTCTGATCCGGATTTGAGCGGCTTTCTGTCGCGAGCACGCGCTCTCCGTAATCCCGATTCTGCGCAACCTGAAAGGCGACGTTTGGCAGCCGGAAGCGGTGGAGGAATTGGCCCGCGCTCCCGTGGACCGGCAACGCGCCTGGGCGGGAACATTGGCGGAGAAACTGCATTCGTTAGGCGCAGCTGGCGTCTTGCTGGATTTCAATCAGCTCGACCCCAATTTGCAGGCGCAGTTCACCACGCTTTTTGCGCACATGAGTGAAGTGCTGCGCGCGCACGGGCTGGAATTGTGGGTGGCGGTCTCGATGGACGACGAGTTCGAGAGTTACGATCTCAACGCGCTGGCGCCGGTGGTGGATCGCTTCGTCGGTCGAATTCTTCGACGAGCACGCGGAAGGCGACGAGCCGGGCCCGATCGCCTCGCAACCCTGGGTGGAAGGCTGGCTGGAAGTGGCCGCGGATATCGGGACGCCGGAGCAATGGGTCATCGCTCTGGGCGCGCAAGCTTACGATTGGAACACGACGCGCAACCAGACGGAGGCGCTCAGTTTTCGCGACGCGATGAGCCGCGCCAGTTATGCGGGCGCGGACGTGGCCGGCGAGGTCAACGTGATGGCGCCGGATTACAACGGGCATTTCGGCTACGAAGAATCGCTCGGCCAGCACGAGGTCTGGTTTCTCGACGCGGTGACCTTGCAAAATCAAATGCGCGCAGCGGCGAAATGGGGCTTCCGCGATTTCGGCGTTTACTTCCTCGGCGCGGAGGATCCGGCGATCTGGCAGGTGCTGGCCCGGGCCGAGACGGCGCCTAACGATGGGTTCCTTAAATCGCTGGAGCCTTTACCGGTAGACGACACCGTGACCCATGTGGGGCGCGGCGAGATCGTGAGCGCGGATTTGAGCCGGGACGCGGGTGCGCGTTCCATCCAGCGGGAGGGCGACGGGCAGCTGAGCGCGAAATATTCCAATGCGCCCAACTTCCCTGTGCTCTTTCACGATAGCGCGGCGGACGAACACAAAGTGGCGCTCACTTTTGATGACGGTCCCGATCCGACCTGGACGCCGCGCGTGCTTGACCTGCTCAAGGAGCGCGGTGTGAAGGCGGCCTTTTTCGTCATTGGCCGCAATGCTGAGCATTACCCGAACCTGGTCAAACGTATGGTCGCGGAGGGGCACGAAATCGGGAACCACACCTACTCGCATGGCAATCTGGCGGAGATGGCGGAATGGCGTTGGCGCCTGGAGCTGGATTCGACCGAGCGGTTGATCGAGACCATCACCGGATATTCCACCGCGCTTTTCCGCCCGCCCTATAACGCGGATTCGACGCCGACAGACGTGAGCTGAACTGGCGCCGCTCCACTTCGCCGAACATGAACTGGGTTACCTCATCGTGCTCGAAACGATCGATCCGCAGGATTGGGCGCGGCCGGGAGCGGACGCGATCGTCCAGCGCGTGAAGGAGCAGCGCAGCAAGGGGAACATCATTCTCCTGCACGATGCCGGGGGCGATCGCTCGCAGACCCTGGCTGCGCTGCCGCGGATTCTCGATTGGCTGGAGGAGCGCGGCGATCGGGTGGTTTCGCTCAGCGAGCTGCTCGGCATCCCGCGCTCCGATCTTATGCCGCGAGTGTCGGCTAACGAGCAGTTCGGCTGGCGGAGTGTGGCCACGATCGGATTTCGCAGCTGGCATTGGCTGGTGGAATTTTTCTGGTCGTTCATGATTTTCGCCACCGTGCTGGTGGTGCTGCGGACGCTGCTGATTTGCGGGTTGGCGTTGCGGCAACGACGGGCCGAAAAGCGCCGCGCGCCCGTCGCGTTGGCGCACTGGCCGGGAGTGAGCGTCCTCATTGCCGCCTACAACGAAGAGCGAGTCATCGCGCGCACGGTGCGCGCAGTTTTGGAGAGCGATTACCGCGGGGAACTCGAAGTGGTGGTAGTGGACGATGGGTCCAGCGATCGCACCGCCGAGGAAGTAAGACGGCTCGCCGCGGGCGACGAGCGCCTGCGATTATTGCAGCAGGTCAACGCTGGCAAGCCCGCGGCACTGCATCGCGCACTGGACGCCACCCAGCATGAGGTGGTGGTGTTTCTCGATGGCGACACGCTTCTTTGCGCCAGAGACGATTCGGAAACTTGCGGAAGAATTGGTCGATCCCGCGGTCACCGCCGTCTCCGGGAATGCGCGCGTCGGCAATCGCGTGAACTTCGTCACGCGCTGCCAATCACTCGAGTATCTCTGCGGGTTTAACCTCGATCGGCGCGCTTACACGCAATGGAATTGCGTCACGGTGGTGCCGGGCGCGGTGAGCGCCTTTCGCCGCGCGGCGTCTGGCGGAAGCGGGCGGTTTTTCCCACGACACCCTCGCGGAGGACACGGATCTCACCCTCACGATGCATCGTCTCGGTCATCGCGTGGCCTACGCGCCGGAAGCAATCGCCTGGACGGAAGCGCCGGAAACGTGGCGCTCGTTAGGCCGGCAGCGGGTGCGCTGGGCTTTCGGCACCATGCAGTGTCTCTGGAAACACCGCGACCTCACCTTCAATCCGCGTTTTGGCGCGCTCGGGTTTTTCGCGCTGCCGAGCATCTGGTTCTTTCACATCCTGCTGGTGGCGATCACGCCGCTGGCGGACGCGATCTTACTGTGGTCGATCCTTGCCGGATACGCGGCGGCGCTTGGGAAAATATTTCGCGCTCTTTCTTTTGCTCGATCTGGCCTTGGCGTTGCTGGCGTGTGCGCTCGAGAAAGCGCCGCTCCGACGTGCGCTGTTAATTCTTCCCATGCGCTTCGTGTATCGCTGGTTGCTCGCTTGGGTGGTGTGGAAATCCCTGCTCCGGGCGTTGCGCGGTGCGCTGGTTGGTTGGGGGAAACTGGAGCGCACCGGGACGGTGCGAACGGCATGAGGCGTTGGCTCGTCGCGCTGATGTTTTTGCTCGCCGCTTGCGAGCATGACGCCACGACTGCGGCTTCGCCAACCAAACCGCTCGATCCGCGCGGACGTAAACTGGTTCTGCCCGAGCACGGAATTTACACGGGCGCGTACATGAACTTCGGCGAGCACGAAGACGATGTGACCCTGGAAAAGATCGAAGCTTTCGAGGAGCTGGTCGGAAAACATCAGGCGATCATTGCCTCGTCCTCTTACTGGGGAGAGCAGACGTTTCCCGCGGCGAATTTGCAAATCATCGCGCGCCACGGTGCGGTCCCGCTGGTCTTTTGGTCGCCGTGGGATCGTCCCTACGAAGAGGATCGCGGGCCGGATAAATATTCGCTTTCCTCGATCCTAGCCGGCGCGCACGACGCCTATATCGATCGCTGGGCGGATGGGGCACGGGAATTTGGCGGCCCCATGGTGCTCTCGTTCGGGAACGAGGCGAACGGATCCTGGTTTCCGTGGAGCGGGAAATATTACGGCGGCGGGACGCAGATTCCCGGAACGGATCCGCCGCAGTTCCAGGGGCCAGAAACCTTCAAACGCGCCTTTCGTTATCTCGTCGATCGCTTTCGCGCGCGCGGCGCCACCAACGTGCAATGGGTGCTGCACTTGATGGACTACTCCACGCCGGGGGAGGAATGGAATCTTGCGGCGCAATATTATCCCGGCGCCGATTACGTCGACTGGCTTGGCTTCAGCCTCTACGGCGCGCAATTCCCGAGCGATGACGGCTACCCGAATTTTGTCTCCTGTTTCGATTGGCCTTACACGGAATTGACCCAGATCGATTCGACCAAACCGATCATGCTTTGCGAATGGGGCGTGGGCGAGTTTCCCGCGCTCGGCGACAAAGGGGAATGGATTCGCGGAGCGTGGGCAACGATGAGTCAGGGCGAGAAATATCCGCGTTTCAAGGCGGCGGTTTTTTGGCACGAACGCTGGCAAAACAGCGTGAACAGTGGAGGCGCGGGGAACGAAAATGCCGGGAAGTATAGCGACCTCCGCGCAAATTCCTCGGCCGGCGCCTTGAAAGCCTACCGCGCGGGAGTGGCGGCGCCGTATTTCATCGGTACCCCAGCCTTCACCGACCCTGCTGCGCCGGTTCGCGTTTCTCCCGCGCGCTGACAATTCTTTTACAATCTTCGCACGGCGCTCTGACACAGCGTGGCGTGAGTCGTGTCAGGCTTGGAGCATGAAAAAACTCCAGTTGCTCCTCCTCGCCGGTGCGCTTGCGCAAGCAGCCTCGGCTTCACCCGCGCCCGACGTCACTCTCCGCGTGACGCCGGATCGCGATTACGTTTACCGCTCCGGCCCGCACGAGATGATCGTGCAGGTGGAAATCGAGGGCCGCAAAAACGATGACGGTCGCCGCGCGCCGATGAACCTCTGTGTTGTCCTCGATCGCAGCGGATCGATGGAAGGCGCGAAGATCGAGAAAGCCCGCCAGGCCGCCGCGATGGCGGTGGATAAACTCGGCGACGACGACATCTTTTCGCTCGTCACCTACGACAACGAGACGCGGCTGCTCATTCCGCCGCAACGCATCGGAGGACGCGATCACCGCGAGGAGATGAAGGCGCGGATCCACAGCATCCAGCCCGGCGGCAGCACCGCTTTGCATGCCGGCGTGGTCCTGGGCGCGCGACAGGTGCGGGATAAATTCGCAAAGGAGCGCGTCAATCGCGTGATCTTGCTCTCGGACGGCATCGCCAACTCCGGACCCAGCAGCACCGCCGAGCTCGCGAGTCTTGGTCGCGAATTGCGCAGCGACGGTATCGCAGTCAGCACGGTCGGCCTGGGTGACGACTACAACGAAGACCTCATGACCGCGCTCGCGGAGTCCAGTAACGCCAACTATTACTACGTGAAGGACGCGGAGAAATTGCCGGGCGTTTTCGCGCAGGAACTCGGCACCGCGCGTTCGCTGCTCGCGCGCAGCATCGTCATCCGCATCGAGGCGCCGGAAGGCGTGCGCCTGAAGGAAATCATCGGCCGGCCGGATATCGACTGCGACGATCGGGTGGTGCAGATCAAAATGCCGGAACTCTTCGGCTCGGAGAAGCGGCGTTTCCTCGTGCGCTGTGTGGCGGAAGGAAAATCGGCGGCCGATGCGATCGAAGCCGCGGCGGTGGAATTAAACTACGCGACACTCAGCGGTGCCCCTGCGCCTTCGCAACGGCAGGCGGTTAAGGTGGCGTTCACCGATGATGAAAAGAAAGCCGACGCCAGCCTTCGGGTGGAAGTGGCGCGCGAACAAAGCGTAGTGCAGAACCGGCTCGCGAAAGAGCTGGCCGTGAAACTCGCAGACGAAGGCAAAGCGAAGGACGCCGTCGCGGTCTTGCGGAAACAGGCAGCGCAAAATGCAGCCGCTCCCGCAGCGATGCAGGTCCCGGGATTAGCCGACGAGAACCGGAAACTCGAAGCCGCCGCTTCAGAAATCGATTCCGCCGGTTCGCTCGCAAAATCGCGCCGCAAAGCCATGCAATACGAAAACTACGCGGACAAATATCAGAAAGGCCGGTGACGCGTCGCCCCGGACCGGCGGACCGTGCGGAGGAGGCTCTCCGCACGCGTCCCGCCGGGACGTGGCTACAATTGCCGACGCAAACGTGATAGCCTGCGCCCGCCTCTTGTGAAACGAAGCATCTGGATCTTCCTCCTCGCCATCGCGCTGCCGAGCATCGGGCTGGGCTGGCTGGCGCTGCGGAGTGCAGGCGAGCAGCAGATCATCCTCGAACGGCGGACGGCGGAGCTTTACCAGAAGGAAACCGATGCGGTGGCGTTGGGCGCGCGGGAGTTGATCGAGGATGAGCGGCGCGGTTTTGCGGAAGCGGTGCGGCAATTATTCGTGAGCGAGCAGGCGCCGCAATTGGCCCAGGATTTTGCGGCCAAGCTCGCCCGCACCTGGCCGCGCGCGGCTGTTGGTTTCGCGCTGGCTGCGGACGGCAATCTCATTTCGCCTTCTGCGGAGGAGGCGCGGAGCGACGTCGAGCGCCAGAAATTCCTGCTTAACAACAGCGCGTTCCTCTCGGGTAACGCCGCGGCCACGGTTTACTCGGTGCCTCCCGAAGAACCGCCTTACGCCGCCGACCAGCGGAGAAAAACGAAGACTCGATTGGAGGACAAAGCTGCCGCGACGGCGTCCCGTGATGCCGGCGCCGTCCGCAAGCAATCCCAAAAAGCCGCCGCGCCTCCCGCTGCGGCCGCGCCCGCGCCCGCGATGGCGAAAGAGGAGGACGCGGGTCGGCCACAGTTGCGTAATGTCGCCCCGCAGCGCGTGCTGCAGGAGAATACGCCCGCCATTTCGCAGCTGGTGCCGGCGACGGCGGATTTCCGGGCGCTGACTTCCGATCGTCCCGAAGGCGTCGTGACGCGGTTCATGCAGGACCAACTCGAGATCGTTTTCTGGCTGCGGCCACCGGAAGCGGCGGGCATGATTTTCGGGTGTGTGGTGAAGGCGGACGCGCTGGCTAATTTGTGGCGGAACGCTTTGCCCGCGGAAGCCCCGGCCGAAGTGGTGCTGGCTATTTTAAACGACAGGACGCGGCCAGTGGTGACGCAGCCGCCTAACGAGCGGACGCGGGAGTGGGGCCGACCGTTTGTGGCTTCGGAAATTGGAGAAGCGTTACCCCACTGGGAAGCGGCGCTTTACCTGCATGCGTCCGCAGCAGTTGCAGGAAAATGCGCGGGACGTCCGGCGTAATCTCCTGCTCTTGATTGCCGTCGCGCTGGCGGCCATCGCCTTTGGCGGCTGGGCGGTTTTCGCAGATGCGCGTCGGCAGCTCGCTCTGGCGCAGAAGAAGACGGATTTCGTCTCCAACGTCTCGCATGAATTGAAGACGCCGCTCACTTCGATCCGCATGTTTGCCGAGCTGATGCAGAGCGGGAACGTGGCCGAGGAAAAGCGGCCGCAGTATTTGCGCATCATCATGGCGGAAGCGGAGCGGCTCACGCGCTTGATCAACAATGTGCTCGATTTCGCGCGGATGGAGCGGAAGCAGAAGCGGTATGATTTTCGGCCGCTGGATTTGCACGAGGTGCTCGCGCGGACCTGGGAGGGGCAGGAATTGCATTTGCGCGAGCAGGGTTTTCAAACCCGCTGGCAGGATGCGCCGGGTCCCTATCCCGTGCGTGGGGACGAGGACGCGCTCGCGCAAGTTTTGGTGAACCTGATTTCGAACGCGGAAAAGTACAGCGGCGAACGGAAGGAAGTGGAACTGCACAGCTACCTGAATGACGGCTCCATTTGCGTGAGCGTGCTCGACCGCGGATCAGGCGTGCCGGTTGGCGAAGACGGGAAGATTTTCGAAGCGTTTTATCGTGCGCACGATTCGCTCGCGAGCGGCATCCAGGGCTCCGGTCTCGGACTGACGCTGGCGCAGCGCCTGGCGCAGGAACATGGCGGCGAAATTATTTATCAGCCGCGCGAAGGCGGGGGGAGTAATTTCACTTTGCGGCTGCCGTCGGTGGGGGAGAAAGCGAAATGAAAAAGCACATCCTCGTGGTTGAAGATGACTCGCATATCCGGCTGGGGCTTTGCGATGCCTTGCGCGCGGAAGGCTACGAGGTGAGCGAGTGCCGCGATGGTGCGCAAGCCGGTCCGCTGATCAAGCAGAGCAAGCCGAACCTGGTCATCCTCGACATCATGTTGCCGGGGAAGAGCGGCTTTGATCTCTGTCGCGACATGCGCGCGGCGAAGAACCGTGTCCCCATTCTGATGCTCTCGGCCAAGGGGCAGGAGATCGATAAGGTGGTGGGGCTGGAACTAGGCGCGGATGATTACGTGACCAAGCCCTTCAGCCTGCGCGAACTGCTCGCGCGTGTGCAGGCGCTTTTGCGTCGCGCGGAAGTTGGCGGAGCGGCGAGCGAGTTCCCAATGGAGATCGCTTTCGGAAAAGTGCGCATCGATGGCAAGGCCTTGCGCGGGAAGCGTGGGAAGGAAGCGATCGAGCTGACGCCGCGCGAGATGAAGGTGCTGGCGGTGCTCTTTCGCGAACGCGGGAACGCGGTTTCGCGGGAGGCCTTGCTCAACGAAGTGTGGGGCGTTGATTATTACGGGACGACGCGCACGCTCGATCAATTGATCGTGAAGTTGCGGCAAAAAATCGAAGACGTGCCAGGCGAGCCGCGCCATTTGCTGACTGTGCATACGCTGGGATATCGCCTCGAAGGGTGATCCGGCGCCAGGCCGACGCGCCTTCTCGATCTTGCCAAGCTGGGTTTTGGCAGCGCATTCTCTTCGGATGAATGCTCCTTCTCTCTGGACCGCGATCCGTTTCTTTCGTGCGCTGATGATTCTATCTTTCGTGGGCGGCGCACTCATCGCCGGGGCGCAAATCGCGCCGCCGCCGCAGGCACCCGGGACGGAGCCGAGGCCGGACCAGAGCGGCAAGGCGCTGATCACGAAGGAAAGGCCGGCAGCGATCAAAGACGTGCTGGCAAAAAAGGACGATGCTCGGGCGGTGCAGCAATACACGATCGAGCAGTTCATGGACACGACGAAGATCGGCGGGGGCGCGTTTTCGCACGATGAGAAGGAGATCCTGTTCCACAGCAACAAGAGCGGAATCTTTAACGTCTACAGTGTGCCCGTGGCGGGCGGCGAACCGAAGCAGCTAACCAATTCGACGAAGGAAAGTGTGTATGTCGTGACGACGTTTCCGGCAGACGCGCGCTTTCTTTACACCTACGACAAAGGCGGGAACGAGAATTCGCATCTTTTTCTGCGCGAGCTGGACGGGACTGAGAAAGACCTGACGCCCGGGGAAAAGACGAAGGCTAATTTTGTGAAGTGGAGTCAGGATCGGAAGGCCTTCTATTTTTCCACGAACGAGCGCGATCCGAAGTATTTCGATCTCTTCCGGATGACGGTGGCGGACCTGAAAGCGGAGCTGATTTTTAAGAACGAGGTGGGCTACGACGTCGGCGATATTTCCAATGACGGGAAGTTTATCGCGTTCGGGAAATCGGGCGATTCCACCGCCGACTCGGATGTTTATCTCTACACGGTCGAGACGAAAGATTTGCAGAAGATCACGGCGCACCAAGGCGAGGTGCAGAACGATCCCGCGACGTTCGATGTGGATTCGAAGGCTCTCTATTTTCTCTCGAATGAGGGGGACGAGTTCACCTACGCGGCGCGCTACGATCTCAAGAGCGGGAAGCGCGACGTGGTCGAGAAGGCGAAATGGGACATCACTCGTTTCGATTTTTCGCGCACGGGAAAATATCGCATCCTCGTGACGAACGAAGACGCGCGGAGGAAGATCACGCTCACCGAAACGGCAACGGGCAAAGCGGTGGAGTTGCCCAAATTGCCCGATGGCGACGTCGCCGGAGTGAACATTTCCGAGAGCGAAGAGCGGATGCTTTTTTACCACAACGGAGCGCGCTCACCGAACAACCTCTACGCGTATGAATTTGCGTCCAAGAAGGTGGTCAAACTCTCGGATACGCTGAGCTCCGCGATCAACCCGGAGGATTTGGTGGAGTCGCGAGTGGTGCGTTATAAGTCGTTCGATGGGATGGAGATTCCGGCCATTCTTTATCAGCCCCAGGGAGCGAGCGCGGAGAAGAAGGTCCCGGCCATTGTCATGGTGCATGGCGGACCGGGCGGGCAGGCGCGCATGCCCTACAACGCGCTGGTGCAATACCTTGCGAATCATGGTTACGCCGTGCTCGATGTGAACAATCGCGGCTCGAGTGGCTACGGAAAAACCTTCTTCACCGCGGACGATCGCAAGCACGGACGCGAGCCGCTGTGGGACTGTGTGGAAGCGAAGAAGTATCTCGGTTCGTTAGGCTACGTGGCGACGGACAAAATCGGCATCATGGGCGGCTCCTACGGCGGCTATATGGTGCTGGCGGCGCTGGCGTTCAAACCGGAGGCGTTCGATGTGGGGGTGGATATTTTCGGTGTCTCGAACTGGGTGCGGACCTTGCAAAACATTCCGCCGTATTGGGAGGCGCAGCGGAAGGCGCTCTACGCGGAAATCGGGAATCCGGAGACAGAACTCGAGATGCTAAAGGAGACGTCGCCGCTCTTTCACGCGGATAAGATTACGAAGCCGCTCATCGTGCTGCAGGGGAAGAATGATCCGCGCGTGATCAAGGCGGAATCGGATGAGATCGTGGAGGCGATCAAAAAGAAGAAGGGCGTGGTGGAATACGTGGTATTCGACGATGAGGGGCACGGCTTCCGGAAGAAGGAAAACGAACTGCGCGCCTACAAAGCGATTCTCGACTTTCTGGAACAGCACCTTAGAAACGGCGCCAAAGGATAAGCGGCCGCGCGCGCGGTGGGCCGGGTCTAGACAGCAAAGGCCCGGAGTCGCAGCGCGCTCCGGGCCTTGTTCGGCCTGTCGCTCGCGACCGCGCGAGACGAACGGAATTAACAGATTAAACGTCCTCGACTTCCTTCTTTTGCGCGTCGAGCCCGGGGCTGATCCCGCCAGACCGGCCGTCGAAAACTTTCACGTGGGGACTGCCGCCACTGACATCACCCTCTGGGGTCATATCTTCCAGTGGCTCTGCTTTTTCGATCTCTTTTTTCTGAGCGTCTGTTTCGTTTTCCATCATGGACCTTTCGTTAGGATTTATTGTCCGGCTCCGGCCGGGGTGGACCGCTGATGGTGATGGAGGCGGGAGCCAGTGTCCAGCTTGGAAGTTAGACTACAAAGGCGCGCCGTGACTACTTCGGGCCACCCAGCGGGGTGGTGATTTTCGTGCCGGCCGGTGGAGTGAACTGGAACAGCGCAGGATCAATCGAGGCCCGAGATTCGTTGGAGTAAATGGTCACTATTTTGTCACCATTCGGCTGCGACATTTCGGTGCGATCGACCTGGAGGGAGCCGTTAAAATGAATCATGAAACGCTGCAGCATCCGTTTCATCGAGGGCGTGCGCGGTGTCAGTTCGAGAACATGGCCATTGGCCTCACTCGCGCCGGTAATGTGATAATTTTCTTCTACGCCTTGCAGATTGAGGCTGGCGGTGATGGCGGCAATCCCAGCCTCGAGCGGAGAGCGCTTGCCTAACGAATAGCGTTCGGCGGAATCAAACTTCGGGTAATAGAGCCAAAGCGTGGTCCCGTCGCTCACGGTCAGGCTGGGGGTGTTACCTCTGACTTCGCGGCGGAATTTATTCGGCGCCTGAAACCAAACTTTGCCAGCGCTCACGACTGGTTTGTTCATCATCTTGATCGATTTCTCTTCCTGAAAATCGGCCTGCACTTGCGGGGCGGCGGCGCGTTTCTCGCGAATGCGGGCGAGGAGGCTTTTCAGTTCGCCAGGCGCGAGCGGCGCGGCTGGGGCGAGAATCGGATTGAGAGCAAGGAGGAAGAGGGAGGTGAAGAGTAACTTAGACATGTTTGGGATCTTGGACGTGGGTCGAAGAAGATTCTTCGCGCCAGAGTTTGGGTTCCGCCGCCGCGGTGGCGGGCAAAGCGAAAAATATGGTCGAAACAAGGCTCCAGAAAATGCCGACCGCGCAGGCGATGCCGAGGCCAGCCAAGGTAGGATTATTAGCCAAGCCCAAGGCACCGAAACCAGCGACTGCGGTCAAGCCGGCGAGGATGACAGGCTTGATCACGCCTGCGACATCGTGCTCGAGCTCCTCGGCCTTTTGCCAAACCAGGAGGACGTAAATGCCGTAATCCACCCCGATGGCGAGGACGAGACGGAAGGCGAGCACGTTTAGAATATTGAGCGGGAGATGGAAGAGCTTCATGGTCGCGATCATGGCGCCGACGGCGAATACGAGGGTGGCCACATGGATGAGCCAAAGTCGCCAATCGCGATACAAAAACGCGAGCAATCCACCTTCGAAAACCGCCATCATCGCGCTGATGAGAATGAGCTGGCGGTGCGACCACGGAATCAAATCTGTCAGCGTAAAGCTCCAGCCCGAGATGGTCATGGGAACGCCGGCGACCGGCAGGTCC
This sequence comes from uncultured Verrucomicrobiae bacterium, assembly GCA_963762685.1. GTDB lineage: Bacteria > Verrucomicrobiota > Verrucomicrobiia > Chthoniobacterales > UBA10450 > JACCTI01. Next base: position 206,037 of record CAVXLV010000006.1, read on the forward strand.
TGGGTCAGCATTTGTTTCTGCGCTTGCGTGGTGATGGGCGCATGCGTGGTCACGAAGCCCGTGGTCAACAAAGGATCGTGGGCAAAGTACCGATCAACGAGAAACCACCAGCTCGAGCCTTTGGGTAAAAGAGCACGCCAGTCGGGCAGGGTGGCTTCCGCGGGCGCGACGCGGGCGAGGTTATCGAGCAGTGCGATGGCCGGCGCGAACGTCTCGGCGTTGAAACCTTCCTGCACCACCGCTGCCTCCAGAGCCTGGCGCGCAGCCGAAAAATCAACCGTGCGTAAACGCGCGCGATTGGCCTCCAGTCTCGCTGGAGAAAGAGTGAGGGCGGCTGGGGTCGAGAAGCCTTTGATTTTTCCAGCGGCCTGCAGTTCCGCCCAATGTGCGGAAATTTTCTGCCAGACATCGTGCAATTGCTGCGCGTTTCCCGCACGAACGATTCCGATCGCCGGCTCCCAGCGCGCCGGCATTTTTTCCATGATGGTATGCAGCGCGTAGCCAGCTGCGCTCGACTTCGGCTCCATCGATTGCGTGCTCGCATCGAAGATTAATTTCGGCCACGGCGAGATGGCGATCGCCATTAATAGGAGCAGCACCGGCAACGAAATTGCCAGCATGGAAAGCGGACGCCGGACGGTCCAGAGGACATAGCGTTTCACGAGCGCGAAAATCCAATCGTGTCGTCGCACGTGGCTTTCCTGGGGAAGGAAGAGAAAGAAAACCGACATCATGAAAATGCCGGCGAGGAAGATACCGATGGCGATTAGAACGCCGAGTTGGGTGAAACCCGTCGAGTTGCTCAGGAGTAAGGCGAGGAAGCCCACCGCAGTGGTGAGCGCTCCGAAGAAGACGGCCTGGCCAAGATTCTTGATCGCCAAACTGATCCCGGTGGCGTGGTCACAGCCATCATCGCGCGCCTGTTGATAGCGGCCGAAAATGAGGATGGCAAAATCAACTCCCAGCCCGATGAGGATGGCGCAAAAACCGACCGTGACCATATTGAGCTCGCCGAAAATAAGCAGCCCGGCGGCGAGCGAAACCAGGCAGCAAAGCCCAAGCGAAAAACCCATGCCGAGGAGCGGCAACCAGCGCTTAAAGCCCACATAAAAAACGCCGCCGACGAGGATGACCGAGCCGAAAATCGTGACGACGATATCGTGCCGCATGCTGAGCGAGATCTCCGCGACGTACGCAGAGCGACCGGTCACAAGAATCTCCAAGGGCCCGCCGTCCCAGCCCGTACCGGCGTTGGCGCGAAAGGCGTTTACTTCCTTCATCAAGCGCTGGCACTCGAACGCGCCGATGTCCTTTTGATTCGTGACGGTAACGAAGACGCGCATCGTGCGATCGGGCGAGGTGAGCGGTTGGTCGTCCTCCATGGAGGCGTTGCTGGCGAAAGGCTTGAGGGCGGGCGCGATCACACCCAGCGGATCGAGGGTGAGTTCAAATTGCGGGCGCGGCGAGCCGGCCTCGATTTCCTGATGCAGACGCTGCAGGCGTTCCTGGATTTTTGCCGGCTGCAGAGAGGCGAGCGTTTCGCTGAAGGCGGCTTCGTCGAGGTTGAGCAAAAGCGGGACGGCGATTGTTTGTAGATCATGCACGCCCTCCGGCGTCTCCAGCGGCGAACCGGCGAGGACGCGTGCGCACCAAGGCTGCGCGCGGAGCGCTTCCGCGAATTGCGGCGCGAATTCCTCCAGGCGATCGGCATCTTCCGGTTTGCTCACAAGCGCGAAAGTGAGCTCACGCACCTGCGCGAAATCGCGGTTATAAACCTTCAGACCTTCGACGGATTCGAAGCCGCGCGGGAGAAGATTCAGCACCTCGGTGTCGAGTTTCATCCGCGTCACGAGCACGGCTAACGAAAGGCCTGCCAAGGCCAAAACGATGATCCAGACGAGGCCGCGTCGTCGGGTGACGAGATGACTTATCGTAGAATGCAACGGCATGGCAGAGACGAGGCGGAGCCGCGACGTTCGCGTCGCAAGCTGCGCCGGTCAAAAGCGGAGATTAAAGCTGGCGTCGCCTGCTTTAGTCTGGATGGACTTGCGGCCGGCGACGATTTGCTCGCGCAGAACGAACCAGCCGCGCAAGTGTTCCGGCGCTTCCGCCACCGGGCCAGCCCAACTCCCGCGCGCCATCGGTCCTGTGGCGCTCCCAAATCCCGTGTCCTGGCGCAAGACCAGAAGGTTTACGCCCGGGCCTTTGCTAAAGGTAAATTCCATCGCGCCGTCCTTCGAGTAGCGCACTAGAATTTCGCCGATGAGCGAAACCGTCGGGCTCTGATAAGAAAGCTGGCCGCTCTTCGTGGTCCACGCAGGTGAGGGCGTGGCAAATTGATGATCGGAAGTGGTCTGACAACTCGCCAGCGCGAGGAAAATTAAGCATAGCCAGCGTTTCATGAGAGAGCCTCCATGGGTTCCGAAAGGGGCAAAGATGAAGACTCCTGAGGGAGCAAAGTCCGCCGCGGACAAACGGGGATATATTTTTGCAGCCAAACGATGGAATAAAAAACCCACATGCGCCAACGGATGGAGAAGGTGGTGCCGACATTGCCGCCCAGGATTGCGTTCACGGCGGGAGGTAGCTGCAGGAAATCCTGCGGATGCAGGAAGACTTCGATGAACTCCTTGCTATACCAGGCATCCACGAACCGCAGATAGACCTTCATCGCGCGCTGCACGGTCCGCTCATAGCGCGCGAAGAGGCGGCGTTTTTGGCGGGGTCGGTCGAGCACAACGTGCAAGGCATCGGCCGCGCGCTCGCCGGCCATGATGGCGAGAAAAACACCGCTACTGAAGACCGGGTCGATGAAGCCCGCAGCGTCTCCGGCGAGCAACCAGCGGTCGCCGGCCAGCTTCTCATTTCGATACGAAAAATCGGCCGCTACCGTCACCGGCGTCGCGCGGGTCGGAGGCAAACATGCGGTTGGCGATCACCGGCTGCTCGGCGAGCGAGCTTTCGAGAAATTCTTCCGGACTCTGCTTCGCTGCTTTGAAAACAGCCGCGTCGAGCACGACGCCGATGCTCATGCGTTCTGCGCTGAGCGGGATCATCCAAAACCAGCGGTCGAGCGCGCGCACCAGCCGGGTCAGCGTTCCATCAATGCCCGGCTCGCGCACGACGCCGTCATAGTGCGCGAAGATCGAAACCTTTTGCAGGTGCGCGTAGTTTTTCTTGAGCTTGAAATGCGAACCCACCACGGAGTTCCGGCCACTGGCATCGACCACATAACGCGCAGCCAGGTTCCGAGGCGCGGAGCCCTTTCCCTGAATGCGAAGCTGCACTTTATCCGTCCGCGAATTCGACCCGCTCGACTTTGGTTTCTTGCTGCACTTCGGCGCCACTTTCCGCCGCGTGATCGAGCAGGATGTGATCGAACTCCGCGCGCGTGACCTGATAGGAGCGATCTGTTTGCGATCCGAACCCATTTTTGAAATAAAACTTCACGCCTTCTTCGCTGCAGGCGCCCACCATTTCGCCGCCAAATTTCTCCATGAAACCGGCGCGCTGAAACTTTTCCTGCACACCCAGCCGCTGAAACGCTTTCATGCTGAAGGGCAGAAGCGATTCGCCAATGTGGAAGCGGGGGAATTTCTCGCGTTCCAAAACAATCACGCGCCGCCCGGCACGGGCCAGCAGCGTGGCCGCGGTGCTGCCCGCTGGGCCTCCGCCGATGATCGCTACGTCGTAAAGTTCCTCTGCCATCGGGCAGCAGTGTATCGAAAATCACCGGCAAGCAAAGCAGGGGAGTCCACGAGGCGCCGATGGGCTGCGGTCCCACTTTCCGCTTCTTTTCCGCCCAGATCTCCGCATAATCAGCGCCCATGAAACGTATCCTCCTAGCGTTGGCGCTCTTAAATTTTATTCCTCTCGCCCGCGCTGCGGAAGAGAAGGCAGCGGGCGGCACTCATTACAAAGCAGCCGAGCAGATGTTGACCATTCTCGACACCCCGAACCTTTTGAAGCAATCGATCGATCAGATGGTGTCCATTCAGGTTCAGCAAAATCCGACCATGGCTCCGTTTGAGGGGGCCTTGCGCGAATTTCTCGGCAAATATATGAGCTGGGAAACGCTGAAGCCCGACCTGATCAAACTCTACATGGACGAGTTCTCTGAGGCGGAACTGGGCGAGATTAACAAGTTTTATCAGACGCCAACGGGCAAGAAAATGGTCACCAAACTCCCGACGCTGATGTCAAAGGGTGCGCAATTGGGAGCGAGTCGCATGCAGGCACACATGCCGGAATTGCAGGCTACGATTGAGGCGCAGGCCAAGAAATCCGCCACCCCCGCAGCGGCCAAGCCGAGCGCGACTCCGGCGAAGAAGTAAAGTCGCGCGACTTCTCCATTCGAGGAGGATGCGATGGACAGTCGGCGTGCCCTCGTGTCTACGCACCGCGGAGGCTTCCGGGTTTCCGGCTTGTAAAGGGCCGGATCGATTCCATTTGTCCGGTCCGATTGATCGGAGGAAGAAGTGATCCGCCGTGAAACTGATCGACCGCTTCATTAGCCGACAACTCCTCGTGAGTCTCGGCTTTGCGGTCGCGGTCCTGAGCTTGGTCCTGGTGGTCGGGAACATTTTCCGGAAGCTCCTGCCGCTGCTCGTGAATCAGGACCTGCCGGCGGAATATCTTTTCGCCTTCATCGCCTACATCCTGCCGTTCTCACTGATCTTCACGATTCCGTGGGGTTTGCTCACGGCGGTGCTGCTGGTTTTCGGAAGGCTCTCGGCGGATAACGAGTTAATCGCGTTCCGCTGCAATGGCGTGAGCATGGCGCGCATCTGCGCGTCGCTCGCGGTGATCGCGGTCATTTGCACGGGCGTTTCGCTCTGGTTGAACCTGAGTGTGGCCCCCGCGACGCAGCAGGCGCTCCGCACCATGATTCTCGATATGGCGTCGCGCGATCCCATGGCGCTCTTCGGGAGCGATCAAGTGATCGACCAATTTCCAGGGCGCAAAATTTACGTCGGCCGGAAGGAAGGCAACAAGCTGGAGAACATCATCGTTTTCGAATTGAGCGAGAACATGATCCCGATGCGCGTCACGCATGCGCGCAGCGGAACGCTGGAAGCCGATCTGCCAAACAAGCGCATCCTCATGCACCTTTACGGGGCCCGTTATCAGCAACGCGATGAAAAAGCGCCCTACGATCTGCGGCGCATCCGCGACGGCATTAATATGGCCGAAGGCACATTGCCGATCAGCCTCGAGGAATTATACGAACGCGAGAAACGCCGGCCGAGCCGTTCCGCCATGTCGCTGGAGCAGTTGATGGAACAACTCAAAACCGGCACGCGAGGCGAACAGAGCGCGAGCCGCACGGAGCTGAACAAGCGGCTCTCTTTCCCGTTCGCGTGTCTGGCGTTCGCGCTTGTGGCGGTCCCGTTGGGCGTGACCACGCATCGTCGCGAGACCTCGATGGGGTTCCTCATCAGCCTGGTGGTGGCGTTTGCCTACTTCCTCTTCATCATCATCGCCGACACGTTGCGCTCGAATCCGAGCGTCCATCCGGAGCTTTTGGTTTGGCTGCCGAATGTGGTCTTTCTGGCGCTGGGCGGCTGGATGTTCCGGCGCCTGGCTCTGCGCTGATCGCTCGACAGCCAGCAGCGGAAGCCAACGCGGCCGTAAACAACGCTTATGGCCCTGTCGCATTAGCGGGACGGCAGAATCCCGAGGATGGGAACGTTTGTTAGCACGGTAGTCGAATCGCGTTTGCGTAAGTATCTCTCCGGGAGTTTGTAATGCCGCAGATGCAGCGCGTGGCACGAACGCTGCAACAGGTTGACTTTAGATCTCCATTTAGACCGGAAAACGTCGAATCCCGAGAACCAACATGCACTCACGAAACGCCGTCCGATTCATCCCGGCGAACCGGATGGTCGAGAATCGCAGAGCTTTCTCATGAACGATCTTCGCTACGCCTTCCGCCAACTTCGGAAATCGCCTGCGCTCACCCTCACAGCGCTGGCCACGATCGCGATCTGTCTCGGCGCGAACCTCGCGATCTTTGCGGTCATCAATTCCATCCTGCTTCGCCCGCTGCCCTTCCCGCAATCCGACCGCCTGGTCACGATCTACAATACCTATCCGAAAGCTGGCGTGGAGAATGACGGCTCGTCAGTCACCAACTACTACGAGCGGCGCGGTCAGATCCCGGCTTTCTCCAACCTCTCCATCTTCCTCAATCGCCCCGAGCCCGTGGGCGAAATCGGTTCGACGGAGCAGGAAGAAACCATGCGCGTGTCGGCTGAGTTCTTCACAACGCTTGGCGCGGGGCCGGTCATGGGCCGGTCTTTCACGGAAGCGGACATGGCGGACGATGCCAAAGTCGTCATCCTCAGCGACGGCTTCTGGCGCCAGCGCCTCAACTCCGATCCAGACGTCCTCGGCCGCGATCTGCGCGTAAATGGCATCCTGAGGAAAATCGTTGGAGTCTTGCCTCCGGGTTTTCGATTTCTCTCTTCCGAAGCTCGCCTTTACATCGCGTATAAGACGGGCGGGGAGCAACGCGGACCCGCAGCGCGCCACTCCGGCGGTGGCGCCGTGCAGATGATCGCGCGCTTGAAGCCCGACGCGACCCTCGCCGAAGCGCAGGCGCAGATCGACGCGCACAACGCCGCGGTCGAGCAGGATAACCCCGACGCAAAAGCGATGGCGGAGGCGGGCTTTCGCTCCCCCGTCGCTTCGCTCCATGCGCATCACGTGCGCTCCATCCGGCCGACACTCTTGTTGCTGCAGGCCGGGGTGTTTTTCCTCCTGCTCATCGGCGTGGTTAATCTGATTAATCTCCTTCTGATCCGCGCGAGCGGCCGCACGAAAGAAATGGCGATCCGTCAAGCGATGGGCGCGCGCCGCCAGCATGTCGTTAGGCAAGTGCTCACGGAAACCGTTCTCCTCACCGCTACCGGCGGGTTGCTCGGCGTTGTGGCGGGCGCGTGGGGAACCCGGCTGCTCCAGATTCTCGGCGCGAATCGCTTGCCGCTCGGCGCGCTCATCGACTTTGATGGCTCGCTCGCGTTGATTGGCCTCGTGGGCGCGGTGTTTCTCGGAGTCGTGATCGCGGTGCCCATCGCCTGGTTCAATCTCGGCAGCCATCCCGCGAATGCGCTCCAAGCGGAATCGCGCACGGGCACGGTCAGTCGCGCCGCGCAGCGCCTTCGCCACGGCTTCATCGTGGCCCAGATCGCGCTCGCCTTTGTTTTGCTAACGGGTGCCGCGTTGCTCGGGCTGAGCCTCAGCAAGGTGTTGGCCGTGCCTCCCGGCTTTCGCGCCGACCATGTTCTCGCTGGCAAGTGCGCCCTCACGTGGGAACTCGGGAAGGATCGAGTCGCAGTTGTCGATCTCTTGCTGGAAGCCATCCGGCAGCAACCTGGGATCGCTGCCGCCGGAACGATCACGAACATTCCGCTGAGCGGAGAGAACGGCAAGACGGCGGTGGCGCCCAAAGGTCATGTGCCGCGGCCGGGCCAAACCCTCCAAGGTCATTACTCCTACGGGGTCAGCGGAGATTATTTCGCGGCTCTCGGCATCCCACTGCGGGAGGGCCGCTTCCTCACTTCAGAAGACTCGCATCGGCCGGATCGTGTTTGCGTCGTGGATGAAGACTTTGCCTCGCGTTACTGGCCGAATGGCGGCGCGCTTGGCCAAAGGCTGGCGCATGGCGGCGAATCGCAGGACGCAAAACTCTTTACGATCGTAGGCGTTGTCGGATCGGTAAAACAGGCGGAGCTCACGGAAGCTGCCGGGCAAGGAGCGGTTTACCTGCCCTACGCTCACCACAGCAACGCCGCCGCCTTTTTCGTCGTCGCGCGCACCAGCCAGAATCCGGAAGCGTTCGCCGAGACGCTGCGCAAACTGGTCCGCGCCACGCAACCGGAGATCGGGATCGAGAACATCCGTTCGATGGACACCCGCATTACGGACAGCCTCATCGCGCGGCGTTCGCCGGCGCTGCTTGCGGGAATTTTCGCTGGCGTTGCTCTCCTCCTCTCCGCGATCGGAACCTACGGCGTGCTCAGCTACGCCGTCGCGCAACGAACACGCGAGATCGGTATTCGCATGGCCTTGGGAGCGCAACGCAAACAAGTCGGGACGCACGTCCTCTCGTTAGGCCTGCGCCTGCTCGCGCTTGGGACCGCGCTTGGTCTATTCGGCGCGTGGCTCGCGGGTCGAGCAATGCAAAACGTCCTCTTCGACATGCCTACGCTGCCTCTCGCCGCGCTCCTCGGCACCGCGCTGGTGCTCAGTGTGACCTCCCTCGTGGCCTGCCTCATCCCCGCGCTTCGCGCCACGCGTGTCGATCCGATGATTGCCCTGCGTGCTGATTAAATTATGAACGATCTGCGCTTCGTCCGCCGCCCACTCCCAAAGTCCCCCGCCTTCACCGCGCTCACGCTCGCGCTCCGCGACCTCGTCGCGAGATAAACCAAGCCACCAGCCCCAAAAATTCTATGATGAACGATCTCCGTTACGGCCTGCGCCAACTGCTCAAACATCCCGGCTTCACCATCGTGGCCGTGCTCACGCTCGCGCTCGGGATTGGAGCCAACACCGCCATCTTTAGCGTCGTCAACGCGCTCCTGCTAAAGCCGCTGCCATTCCCTGCGCCGGAGCAGTTGGTCGCGTTCGGCATGACCAATACCCGGCACGCCGATATGCGCGATCAGCTTGGCTCGCTCTCGTATCCCGACTTCTTCGATTTCCGGGAACAAAACCGCACGCTGGCTAATCTGGCCGTCTATCGGGATCGCTTGTTCGCGCTCACCAGCAGTGAGGGCGCAGCGAGTGTGCGCGGTGTGAAATCGAGTGCCGAATTCTTCGAGGTGCTGGGAGTAAAGCCAGTTCTGGGGCGAGGCTTCGAACGTGCCGATGAAGCTGCGGCCGGTGGGCCGGGCGGACTCAAGATCGTGCTCAGCTACGCATTTTGGCAGCAGCATTTCGGCGGCGACCAGAATGTGCTCAACCGCACGATCGAACTCGACCGGCGCCCCTACACCGTCATCGGCGTCATGCCCGCACAGTTCCAGTTCCCGATCCAGGCGGACCCGATCGAGTTCTACGTCACGATCGCGGATGACGCCTCCAATCCCGATGGCTCGTCGCCGCCAACAGAGCAGCGGGGCAGCCATAGCCTGAACGCGATCGCGCGTTTAAAACCCGGAGCGACCATCGCACAAGCGCAGACCGATCTGGCAACAATCGCGCGCAGTCTGGAGCAACAATTTCCCGACACGAACACGAACTTCGGTGTCGCCTTCAAGACACTGCGCGACGACCTGATCGGCGATGTGCGCACCGCGCTTTACGTGCTCTTCGGCGCCGTCCTCTGCGTGCTCCTGATCGCGAATGCCAATGTGGCCAATCTCCTGCTGGCCCGCGCCTCCGTGCGCGGGAAGGAGATGGCGTTGCGCGCCGCGCTGGGCGCGAGCCGGGCCCGCATCGTTCGGCAATTGCTCACCGAAAGCGTGATGCTGTCTGTGCTTGGCGGCGTGGGCGGTCTCATTCTGGCGCAGTGGGGGACGGAAGCATTGATCAAAGCCGTCCCGCAGAATATTCCGCGCATCGCGACGATTCAGCTCGATGGCGTTGTTCTCGCTTTCACCTTGCTCGTCTCTCTCGCCACCGGGGTGATATTTGGGTTGGTCCCGGCCTGGCAGGCCTCGCGCGTCGACCTGAACACCGCGCTTAAATCCGGCTCGCGCACCGGCGGCGGCGGGGAGGGGAAAGGGCGCTTGCGCAATGGGCTGGTTATCGCCGAAGTGGCGCTGGCGCTCATTCTTCTCATCTGCGCTGGATTGTTGCTGCAAAGCTTCGCGCGTCTCGGCCGCGTTTCGACGGGCATGCGGACCGACCGCCTGCTGACCGCGCGAGTGCAATTACCCGATGTCGGCTATCCGAAAAACGAAAACATCATCGCATTCTTCGATCAGCTTCTTCCGCGTCTCCGCGCCATTCCTGGAGTTGAGTCAGCCAGCGTGATCATGCCGCTCCCACTCACTGGCAGCAATATGGTGACGACGTTTGACGACGCCGAACATCCGCTCCCTGACGGGCAGCGGCCGGGCGCGCCGGTCCGCATCATTGGCACCGATTACTTCCAGACGATGGGAATTCCCGTCCGGCAGGGTCGTGTTTTCAATTCCAGCGATCGCTTCGAAACGGCGCCCGTCGTGATCGTGAACGAGCGATTTGCGCAGAAGTTTTTCCCGGGCCAGAACGCCCTGGGCAAACGCATCCAGCCCGGCTTCGCGGCGGACGAGTCCGGGGAAAAGATGCGCGAGATCGTGGGTGTGGTCGGAAACGTGAAGCATCTCGCGCTGAAAAACGAAGACTCGCCGGAGATGTATTTGTCGCAGACGCAGATTCCGTTTAACAGCATCTCGCTGGTCTTGCGCACGAGCGTGTCGGATCCCGGCGCGTTGACCTCGGCCGTGCGCAAAGAATTGGCCGCGCTGGATCGCTCTCTTCCCCTAACGAGTGTCCGCGTCTTCGACGAATACGTGGCGCGCTCGCTCGCCCGGCCGCGTTTTGATGCGATCCTGCTTTCCATTTTTGCCGGCACCGCCCTTCTCTTAACTGCTATCGGCATCTACGGCGTAATGGCTTACTCAGTCGCGCAAAGGACAAACGAAATCGGCATTCGCATTGCGCTGGGGGCCGGGAAGCAAAACATTTTTCGGCTGATCGTCGGCCACGCCATGTTGTTGGTCGGCATTAGCGTGGCGATCGGGCTGGCGGGAGCGTTTGCCGCCACCCGCTTGCTGAACACCATGCTTTTCGGCGTGGGTGCCTCCGATCCCGTCACCTTCATCGCGATCGTCCTGCTCGTTTCGGTGGTCGCTTTTTTGGCCGCGTGGTTGCCGGCGCGCCGCGCATCGAATGTGAATCCAATCGTGGCGCTGCGGGCTGAATAAAATGAAAGCTTCCAGCAGCGAAATTCGACTTCCAGGGCAGTTCCAAACTTTAAGCTTCCGGCTTGGAGGCGCGTTTCCTTTTGTGTGTGGAGCTTGGGCATTCTCTGGAGCTTTCCGATGATAACCGAAATCCGCTACGCCCTGCGCCAACTGCTTAAGCATCCCGGCTTCACCCTCGTCGCCGTCCTCGCGCTCGCGCTTGGGATCGGAGCCAACACCGCCATCTTCAGCGTGGTCAACGCGGTCCTTTTGCGCCCGCTGCCCTATCCGGAGCCGGATCGGCTGGTGATGATTCGCGAAACCACGGCGACGTTTCCGAGTGGCTCGGTCAGCTATCCGAACTTCCTCGATTGGCGGGAAGGTCAACGTTCTTTCACCGACATCACGCTGACGCGCCGGGAGAGTTTTAATTTCTCGTTGCTGGCGAGCGAGGCCTCGCCCGAACGCGTGGGCGCCGGCCGCGTGACGTGGAACTTCCTCGCGATTCTCGGGGTGCAGCCGCTGCTCGGGCGCGACCTGACGGAAGCGGATGATGTGCCGGGCGCAGCGCCGGTGGCGGTGATTAGTGAGCACTTGTGGAAATCGAAGTTCGGCGCGTCACCGAAAGTGCTCGGTCAACGCATCCTGCTCGATGGCGTCCCAACCGAAATCGTCGGTGTGGCTCCAGAGGCACTGGCTTTTCCCCGCCTCGCAGAAGTGTGGGTGCCGATGGCTGATTTGCGGAAAGAGCAGGGCATCACGGCCCGCGGCAATCATCCCGGATTCTCCGCGCTGGGACGGTTGCAGCCGGGGATATCGCTGCAGCAGGCGACGGCGGATTTGAATACGATCGCGGCAGAACTGGAGCGCCTTTACCCGGATTCGAACGCCATGCGGCGCGTGCGGATGGATCTGCTGCTCGAAGCGGCGGTGGGCGATTACCGGCACAGCTTGCATTTGCTCCTCGCCGCGGTCGCATGCGTGTTGCTGATCGCCTGCGCGAACGTGGCCAATCTGCAATTGGCGCGTGCGCTGGCCCGCAGCAAAGAACTGGCGGTGCGTGCTGCTTTGGGCGCGAGCCGCTGGCAGTTGATGCGGCAGATGTTAACCGAAAGCGTTCTCCTCGCTTTCGCGGGCGCGCTCGCGGGCGTGCTGCTCGCGATCTGGAGCCTGGATGCAATCCTCGCGCTCAGTCCCGCGCGGGTGGCGCGTTTCCAGGAAACGCGCATCGACCTTTTGGCGCTTCTTTTCACTGGCGTCGTGGCGCTGGGCGCGGGGATCTTGGTGGGAATCTGGCCCGCCTGGCGCGTTTCGAATACTGCGCAATTGGCCTTGGTGCTGCACGAAGCCGGCTCGCGCGGCGGGAGCGGCGGTTCCCGGAAACAGCGCGCCCGCAGTGCGCTCGTAATCACGCAGGTCGCGCTCGCCGTGATCTTGCTGGCGGGCGCGGGTCTGACCTTGAAAAGCTTTTGGCGGGCGCAAAATGCTCCGCTCCATTTTGATCCGACACATCTGTTGACGGTCGGAATTGCGCTGCCCGAGACGCGTTACAAGGAAGACGAAAAGCAGGTCGCGTTTTTTGCACAACTGGTCGAGCGCGTGCGCGTCTTGCCGGGGGTGGAAGCGGCGGCAATTGGTTCCAATATTCCCTTCGACGACAGCGAATGGGACAGCAGCTTTCACATTACCGGCACGCCGGAGCCGCCGAAAGGCCAGGAGCCGTCGGCGGAGGTCAACATCGTCTCAGCCCGACTACTTCCGCGCGCTCGGCCTGCCGATTCTGCGCGGCCGCACTTTCGGACCGGAAGACGTGATGGAGAAAGGCCGCTCGCGTTCCGTCATCATCGATGAAACGCTCGCGCGGAAATATTTCCCGAACGAGGACCCGATCGGGCGTCAGATCGACGACAATCAAACGTTCGAGAAAGAGCCGCCGCCGCTCACGATCGTGGGCGTCGTTCCGCGGACGCGGAACGAAGCAGTGGGAGAGCAAAACGTGGAGATGCTGCAAGTTTCACCATCTGTATTTCGCCGCGTCGCAATACGCCACGACCGGCAGCACGCTGGTCGTCCGAGTGAAAAACGGAGTCGACCCGCTCTCGCTTGTCCCCGCCGTCCGGCGCGAGGTGCAGGCTCTCGATTCGGCGCAGCCGTTAGGCCCGGTGGCGACGATGGAAGAAAACATCGGCAGCAGCCTGGCCACGCGCCGCCTCACGATGGTCTTGCTCGGCTCGTTTGCTGGCTTGGCGTTGACTCCTCGCCAGCCTCGGCTTGTACGGCGTGATGGCGTTGAGCGTGACCCAAAGAACGCGCGAGCTCGGGATTCGGATGGCGCTGGGTGCGGCGCGCGCGGATGTCTTCCGGTTGGTTTTGGGGCAGGGGATTTTGCTGGTTGGAATCGGGCTGGCCGTGGGTTTACTCGGCGCCCTCGCGACTGGGCGGGCGCTCGCGAGCGTGCTCTACGGAGTGGGCTCGATCGATGTGGTGGCCTTGATCGTAGCCTTGGTTGCGCTGGCCAGCGTGGCCATGCTGGCGTGCTTCGTGCCCGCGCGGCGGGCGACGTTGGTGGATCCGATGGTCGCGTTGCGCGACGAATAAGCGATCAGAATTCGCTCAAACTGCCCGCGAGGCCCAGCCGCTCCGCGTCGTCCTGGAGCGCGCTGATTACGCCGACGATCAATTCTTCCAGCGGGAGATCCAGTTCGTCGGCGCCGCGCAGGATGTCATCGCGATTGACCGCGCGCGCGAAGGCTTTGTCCTTCATCTTCTTTTTCACTGAGCCGACATCGACTTCGCGCATGCTTTTCGAGGGCCGCACGCGCGCCACCGCCATGACGAAGCCGCTCAGTTCATCGACTGCGTAAAGCGTGCGCTCGAGCGGAGTCTCGCGCGTGACGCCGGAGTAATCGGCATGCGAGAGAATGGCGCGGCAGACTTCTTCGTTCCAGCCGTTCTCGCGCAACCATGCCACGCCGACGAACGGGTGACCTTCCTGCGGATTTTGCGACTGGTTAGGGAAACGCTCGTAATCCATGTCGTGCAACAAGCCGACCGCTTCCCACAGATCAGCGTCGGCCGCCTGCAACTGCGCGAAGTGCCGCATCGAATCGGAGACCGCATAGCAATGTTTCCGCAGACTCTCGGATTCCACCCAATCGTGCAAAATAGTCAGCGCGCGTTCTGCCAGCATAAGGGAAAGACTTTGAACCGGCTTTGCGCTCTCGCCAAGGTGACTCGGAGAATTGCCGTCGCGGCCTGTTATTCGCTCGCGTCCCGACGCGCTTTCCGCGCGCGCGAGATGCGTTTCGTAATCCAAATACGAGCACGAGCGCGACCACCCACGGCGCGAAGAACGCCACCGCCACGCCGATCATGCGCAAGCTCCACATCAACGCCGTCACTCCTTGCATCAGCGTGCGCCGGATGGTGGCGAAAAGGCCGCTCTCGTCGGAGACAATGCTGGGCTGGCTGTAAACCTGGATATTGATATCGGCTGGCGCGGTCTCTTCGTTCACCGTGCCGCGACGGTCCTGGCGTTGCACGCTCACGTCTTTCACCTTCCCGAGCTGATCGAAACTGCTGACCAATGCCGCGTAGTTTTTCATCGGCACGCGCAGCGAGACGTTGGCGGATTCCTGGCCATCGGGAGAGCGATTGAACGTCGAGCTGCGGATCTCCGCGCCGGATTGCGCAGCCGTCGCTTTCAAGCGCGCGACCTTCTCCGCCACGCCGAAGTGAGGATACTCAGCGTGGTCGTTTGCAGCGCGGGCTCTTGTTCGTTGCGCGAGATGGTGATGCTGAGTTCCACCTTGTCGCGCTCCACTTTCGCGCCTTCGCCCATGCCGCTGCCGCCTTGCGCGATGCGATCGGTTTGCTCGTTATAATTCTGCACGCGGCCCATGCCTTTGATGCGTTCGATGAGCGCGTCGGCTTCCTCAGGAACGATGAGCAAAACGAGCCGCGCCGTCGCTTCACCGGAGCCGTCGCGATCCAGAGTGGAGGACGAAACTTGAGCCTTCGCGCCGTCGACCAACGTTTTTACTTCGGCGAAGGTCTTCTCTACCTCGGCGGAGAAAAGCGCGAGTTGCGCCCGACGTTTCAAGAGGAACGCAGCCGGCACGTCCATGTCCTTCTCTGTGAGCGTGACCGTCACTGTGGCGAACGCGACCAGCGCATCCATATATTTGAGTTCGCCTTGCATCTGCTCGATCGACGCGCGGACGCGTCCGAGTTCCTTCTCCACCTCCAGCAGATCGGCGACTTTGTTGCTCGAGGTCTTGAGGATCTCGAGCAAACGCGTCTCCATGATGCGCGCGTTTTTCAGACGCGAATCGGTGTCGAAATATTGCTTCGTCACATCGTCCGTGCCGAGCGTCTGATTCTTCAGTTCGCCGAGCGTGCGCAGGGTCGCGAGAAACGCGTCGAGCGTGTCTGGCAGCACCTTCACCACAACAACTCCGCGCAGCTTGCCATTGGCCTGTTTTGAAGAACTGCTCGTCGCGACGTAGCCGCGCATATCCGTGGCGGAAGCAGTAATTTTTTGCACCGCTTCCTCAAACTTTAGAACTTCGAGTTCAACCTGCGCGTTGCGGACAAGCTTGCGGTTGGCGTCGGGCACAACCGAGGCCGCTTCGCCTTCTGGCGGAGGCGCATTAGCCGGTCGTTCTTCCATAAACTCGGGCGGCTCCGTCTCCGCATCCGGTGCTGCTAGCGTTTCGTTGCGTCGAGCCAGCAAAACCGGCTGCGGCGCTGCGGGTGCTGCCAACGACTTCGCCGCTCCGGCGATCGCCTCCGTGGGCGCATCTTGTGCCACCATCATTTCGTTCTGTGCGGGGCCCGCAGTGTCGTTTCGAACTGAGGTCTTTCCTGCAAACGCAGGCCGTTGCCGCTGACGTTCTTCCGGGACGGATGCTTCGCCGGTCAGCAAACGGCCTACCTGCACCATGCTTAGTAGCAGCGCGGCGACTGCTGCCACCTGCGTGGCCCGGAACCGAAAGAAGCTGGCCAGCAGAGGGACGAGCCTGGCGCGCTGGGCCGCGTTCCTGCGGAAACCAGAAAGAACGCGTCCTTCGAAAGCGTGGTCGGGTTTCATTTCGTCAAAAGCATTGGTGATCATGGTGTTCATGGAGAGTTCCTGCTGGTGCAAGGCGCGGCACGTCTCGCATTCGGCGAGGTGATCCTGCAGCTGGTTGCGTTCGTCGGGGGAAAGCTGGTCGTGCACGGAGGCGGCCAGCCACGGTTCGATGTCGTCGTGAATGGTGGGCATGGTGGTTAATCCATTGCGGCGAGCGCGGGTTGGAGGCGCTTGCGCATGGTTTGAAGAGCGCGGCCGAGGATGCCGCGGAGGGCGCCGTTCGTTAGGCCGAGCGTTTGCTCGATCGTGGCGTAATCGAGCGCATCGATATAGCGGAGCGTGACGGCGATGCGGTGGGTTTCTGGCAAGGCCGCGAGGGCGCAGTGGACGCGGCTGTTCAGCTCGGCTTCATGCGCGATTTGGTCCTGGTGCGCGGAGCTTTCGTCGGCAATTTCTGCGAATTGCTCGATCAGCGGATCGGATGGGCGCCGGCGTCGGGCCAGATCGCGCGCGCGGTGGCGCGCGATGGTCGCCAGCCAGGCGGGAAATTTTTCCGGATCGCGCACGCGCCAGCGGGATTTCCAGGCTTTGACGACGGCATCCTGGACGGCGTCTTCGGCTTCGGAGCGATCTTGCAGGACGCCGTAAGCGATGGCGAAGAGAGCGCGGCTGGAAGCACGAATGATCGTCTCGAAGGCATCGCGGTCGCCTCGAATGGCGGCGCGGTAAATCTCGCGGTCGGTGGCGTCCATGATGGGTGCTGCAACAGCCTAGACGCACGGACGCGCGATTCCGCGCGAAATATTTTAGAGCACCTGCGTCTCGCGCGGCGCTCCGTTTCGGGCGCGCTTCGTTGCTGCAGCCGCGGTCAGAAAATTTCGACCACGCAACCTTTGGTCACGAGATCTTTGATCCTGGCTGCATCCCAGTTCGCCGTGCGAATGCAGCCGTGACTGGCGGCACGACCGATCGTCTCGGGATTGTTCGTGCCGTGCACGCCGACGTGCGGCTTGTTCAAGCCCATCCACAAAACGCCCACCGGATTGTTCGGACCGGCGGGAAGATTGTAGAAGTTGTCGGTCTTCACGCCGGAATTGAGAACGCCTTCATCGTGGCGAAACCACGGGAGCGTGGCGATGCCGACAATCTTCCACGTGCCGATGGGCGCGGGGAGGGTGGAGGAGCCGGGCGTGATGGGAAATTCGGCGATGATCTTGTCGCTCTCATCGTGGATTTCGAGAAAACGCTCGACCGTGTCGATCACGACTTTGCGTCCGGCCAACGCGGGATCTTCCGGCTTAAAGCCTTCGCTCAGCTTTTCGATCTCGAATGGCTGGACGTTTGGCACGTTGAGCGTGTCGCCGGGTTTGAGCTGATCGAAATTGATCCCGGGATTGATCTGGCGAATGAAATCCTCGGCCGCGTGGAAGCGTTCGCAGACAAACTCCAGCACCGAGCCGTAATTGAGCGCTTTCATTTTCGCCTGCTCGGACGGCTTCGACGAGGTGGCGCCAACGAATTTCATGTCGTCCGCGCGAATCTCGTAGCGTGTGTAGGGCTCGGGCACTTGGTCGAGCAACGAGGCATCGACCGCACCGTTAATTTCCATCCCGTTTGCCTTCTTGTAAGACACGAGCGCTTTGCGAAAAAACTCGCCCATCTTGCCGTCGATTTTTCCTGGTCCGAAGCCGTGATTATCGAGGAAAATCTGCAGCCGCACGCTCGTCTGTTCATCGTAATTCGGCAGGGCGATCATGGGCGTGGGCTCGGGGCGCGGGCGCGGTGGAACGATGGGCGCGGACGGCTTTTTCGCGGGTGGAGCGGCTTTCGAGACGCGGCCTCGGCGTGGGTGTGGCATCGGGACGGGACCACGGCCAGCGACCCGGCTTCGGCGTCGCTTTCGGGGCGGCAAAGACGGCAGTAGGGGCGAGTAAAAATGCGAGCAGCGCCAGAGTGGCGAAAAATTTCATGAAGGCACAGAATCGGCGATGAGGAAGAAGAGCGCAATGAGCGGCGGTAAAACGCGCTTGGGAAATCCGCGTTGAAATATCTTCTCCGGCCGTGCCTCTGAGCTTATGAAAGTCTCTAGAATGCGCAGCTTTATTTCACGCTACACCCACTGGTTGCATACGCAGTGGCCCGCCGGCACGGTCGAAAAATTACCCGCGTCGGGCGAGAACGGCCTAACGAATGTGGAGGGCGTGCGCATCGTGGGCGATCTCACGGGCATTCCGCTGCTGAAGTTTTCTTCCCACACCGGGGCCGAGGCGGTGCGGGCTATTTTGCGCGAAGCGGAGTTTCGTAAAGGAGAGGGCGAGACGCTGGATCTCGCGATCATCGGCGCGGGGGTCGCGGGCATCTCGGCCGCGATCGAGGCGCGGAAAGCAGGGCTGAACTTTATCGTGCTGGAGGCCACGGAAATTTTCTCCACGGTCGTCAACTTTCCGAAAGCAAAACCGATCTACACCTACCCGACGGAGATGAAACTGGAGGGCGGGCTGCATTTTCACGCTGAGGTGAAGGAGGCGCTTGCTGGAGGAGATGCGGGAGCAGGCGGAAGAGGCGGAAATCGAAGTGACTCCGGGACGCGTGGAGCGGATCGAACGCAGCGGCAACGAATTAATCCTGCACCTGGCAGAGGGCGAGCCGGCGCGGGCGCGGCGCGTGATCGTGGCGATCGGGCGGAGCGGAAATTTCCGCAAGCTCGGCGTGCCAGGTGAGGAGCTCGACAAGGTTTCCAATCGTCTCTTTGACCCGAAGGAGTTCGCGGGGAAAAAGGCGCTGGTCGTGGGTGGCGGAGACTCCGCGCTGGAAACAGCGATCGCGCTCACGAAGTCGGGCGCAGACGTGACGCTTAGTTATCGGGGCGAGGAATTATCGCGCGCGAAGCCGGACAACATCGCCAAGGTGCAGATGCTGGCGGTGAACGCGGAGGCGGATGTGCAAGTGGAACGGCCGAAGTCCGAACGCGTGAATAGCGCGATGACTTCCGGCATGCGCGGCGCGAAAGGCGGCGTTCTGAAGCTGGCCCTCGGCACGAACGTGACGCGAATCGAGCCTGAGCAAGTCTTCCTCAAAAATGGGACCGAGGAAGCGCTGCCTAACGACGTCGTTTTCACCATGCTCGGCCGTGAGGCCCCGCTGGATTTTTTCCGCCGGAGCGGATTGCATGTGCGCGGCGATTGGCGGCCGTGGACGTGGATCAGTTGTATCGCGTTCGTTCTTTTCTGCGTGGTGCTCTACCACTGGAAGAGCAATCATCCTCTGGAGTTCCCGGTGCAGAAGTGGGCCAACCAGCAGCAGGCCTTTCCCTACAATGTGCCGAAAGCGATCGACGCAGTGGGCGGCAAGATTGCGGAGTGGTCCAGTCGCGAAACGAACCTGCTCTACACCATCAAACGCGGCCTCGGGAATCCGGCGTTTTATTACACGCTCGCCTACTGCACGTGCGTCTTCGTTTTCGGCCTCCGCCGAATTCGCCGGCGCCGCACGCCCTACGTCACGTTGCAGACGATTGTGCTCATCTGCTCGCAATGTATTCCGCTCTTCATTTTGCCGGAGTTGATTCTGCCGTGGATGGGGCGGAACGGCCTGTTCGAGCCCGGACAGCCGCTGCATTGGCTGGCTAATCAATTATTCGAAAGCTACGACGGCTCGTTAGGCCACGAGCGCGCCTACTGGCGGGCTTACGGTTTCATCCTCGCTTTCCCGCTGAACGTTTACAACGTTTTCACCGATCACCCGCTGTGGCTCTGGCTCGGGATTAGTTTCGTCCAAACCTTCGTCATTATTCCGCTCATCATCTTTCGCTGGGGCAAAGGCGCTTACTGCGGCTGGATCTGCTCCTGCGGCGCGCTCGCGGAAACGATGGGCGATACCCAGCGCGAGAAAATGCCGCACGGGCCATTCTGGAATCGGCTCAATATGGTCGGGCAAGCCGCGCTCGTTTTCGCATTCGCGATTCTCGGATTGCGCATCGCCGGCTGGGCGCTGGGCGAGGATTCGTGGGCCACGCTTTGGTATCACAAGCTCTTCGAAGGCATCCCGTTTCTGAATTACGCCTGGAGCGTCGATATCTTCATGGGCGGCATCCTCGGCGTGGGACTTTACTTTTGGTTTAGCGGTCGCGTTTGGTGCCGCTTCGCCTGTCCGCTGGCCGCTCTCATGCACGTCTACACGCGCTTTTCGCGTTACCGCATCTTCCCAGAGAAATCGAAATGCATCTCGTGCAACGTTTGCACCTCCGTCTGTCACCAAGGCATCGACGTCATGAGCTTTGCCAACAAAGGACTTCCGATGGAGGACCCGGAGTGCGTGCGTTGCTCCGCCTGCGTGCAACAATGCCCGACCGGCGTGCTCGCGTTCGGTCGCTACGATGGCCAACAGCAGATCGTGCTGGATAAGATTCCCGCTTCGCCCGTGCGGATGCGGGAAGGGAGGCAGGGTTAACCGCGGAGGATGCGGAGCGCGCGGCGGAAATCCGCGCGGCACGACGCCGGCGCGCATGTTGCGGAGGCCAGCATCTCGTTTGATGGTTTCGCCATGACGATGGAAAAAGCGATGTTCGGCGCAGGTTGTTTTTGGGGCGTGGAAACGACGTTCCGAAATATCAATGGAGTGACCGAAGCGGCGGTCGGCTACGCCGGCGGCCAGACGGAGAATCCGACTTATGAGCAGGTTTGCCGCGAGAACACTGGTCACGCAGAAGTAGTGGAAGTGGAGTTCGATCCGGAAAAGGTGAGCTATCAGCAATTGCTCGAAGTTTTTTGGACGAATCACGATCCGACCACGCTCAATCGTCAGGGGCCGGATGTAGGCAGCCAATATCGTTCCGTGGTTTTTTATCACACGCCGGAGCAAAAGGCGGCCGCGGAAGAAGCCAAGATTGCCCTGAACGAAAGCGGCCGGTTTTCTCGTCCGATCGTGACCTCGATCGAAGCCGCGCCGAAATTTTATCGCGCGGAAGAATATCATCAGCGTTATCTCGAAAAACGCGGCCTGGCGCATTGCGCGATTTGACGCGGATGCCTGGGAAAAAGCCAGAGGTCGTCCGCACGCAAAACTTCGTCCGCGATGCGGCGCAGTTCATTTTGCAACAGGCGCACACTGCCCTCGGCGAGCGCGGTGAATTTCGGATCGCGCTTTCCGGCGGCCGCACGCCGCGGCCGGTTTATGAGGAGCTCGCGCGCAGCGGGCGCGATCTACCTTGGGAGCAGATTCAAATCAGCTTCGGCGACGAACGTTGCGTGCCGCCCGATCACGTGGAGAGCAACTACCGAATGGCGCGGGAAGCGCTCTTTGTTCCGGCGTCGATTCCAGCCGGATCCATTCTCCGGATGCGGGGGGAAGCGGAGCCGACTTTGGCGGCGCAGGAATACGAAGACCAACTCAGCCTGCTGGCCACGCAAAAAGGAGAAGTCACTTACCGGCACGATTTGATTTTGCTCGGCCTCGGCGACGATGGCCACACGGCCTCGCTGTTTCCCGGCACGTCCGCGCTGGATGAAAAATTGCGGAAGGTGGTTGCTAATTTCGTCCCGAAGTTGAACGCCTGGCGTTTGACTTTTACCCTGCCGCTGATCGCGGCGGCGCGGCACGTTTGCTTTCTCGTGGATGGGACGAAACATCCGGAATTGATCGAGAAAGTGCTGCAATCCGATCTCCAGTATCCCGCGGCGCGCGCGCAAGAGGGGGCGAGCGCTGTGACCTGGATCATCGGCCAGCCCACTTCATGAAAAAGAAAACGATCATCGTCACCGGTTCTGCTGGCCTGATTGGGTCCGAGACCGTGAAACGGTTCGCCCGCGACGGCTACCATATCGTCGGCATCGATAACGACATGCGGAGCCGTTTTTTCGGCGCGGAAGCTTCGACCCGCGGAACGCGCGATCAGCTGGTGCAGACCATCGGCGAATACGAGCACCACGATATCGACATTCGGGACGCGAAGGCGGTGCGCGATGTCTTCCAGCAGCACCGCGCCAACATCGTGGCGACGGTGCACACGGCGGCGCAGCCTTCGCACGATTGGGCGGCGCGCGATCCGCAAATGGATTTCACCGTGAATGCGAACGGAACGCTGAACATGCTCGAAGCTGCGCGTGAATTTTGCCTGGAGGCGCCGTTCGTTTTTACGTCTACGAACAAGGTCTACGGCGACACGCCAAATCGTCTGCCGCTGCGCGAACTGGATTTGCGCTGGGAGATCGCGGAGGGCCACGAATATGAGCCCGGCATTTCCGAGACCATGAGCATCGATCACACGAAGCATTCGCTCTTCGGCGCGTCGAAGGCGGCGGCCGATATTCTGGTCCAGGAGTATGGGCGTTATTTTGGAATGCCGACCGCGTGTTTCCGCGGCGGATGTCTTACCGGACCAGCGCACGCGGGCACGGAGCTGCACGGATTTTTATCCTACCTCATGAAATGCACGGTGACCGGTCGGCCGTATCGCGTCTTTGGTTACAACGGCAAACAGGTGCGCGATAACATTCACAGCTTCGATCTCGTGGAAGCGTTCGCCGCCTTTATCGACGCGCCGCGCGCCGGCGAGGTTTACAATCTGGGCGGCAGCCGACACAGCAATTGCTCGATGTTGGAAGCGATCAATCTCTGTGAAGAAATCAGCGGCAAGCGTCTAACTTGGAAATACGAAGAGGATAATCGCATCGGCGATCACATCTGGTGGATCAGCGATGTGCGCCGGTTTCAGGAGCATTATCCGGCGTGGAAATTCCGTTATGGTCTGCGCGAGATCATGGAGGAAATCCATGCGGCCGTGGTCGCGACGGAAGCGATCGCCTAACGATCGAGTCCCCACTTGCTCGAACCGCTAGTATTCTTCGCCTTCGTCCACCCCGCCGGACGGAATCCGATCCTGCACCACGTAGACGTGGACCATCACGCACAGCCAATAGACCGGCAAAATCATCACGCCGAAACCGGCTGTTCCGGTGGCCAGCAAGAGCGCACCTCCGAGCGCCGCGGGTGTGCCCAAAAACATGAGTAATAAGCCCACCACGCGGTGCCCTTTGTAGATATGACCGAGGCCCGGCAGAAGGCTCAGCAAAACCGCAACGACGTCGCTCGCCTTCCCTTCCACTTCGAACTCATGGCTCTCGCGGATCCAGTCACAATTGCTGCAACTCTTGGCATCGGCTGGCAAAGTGTGTCCACAAAGCGGGCACGCCATCGTCCCGTCTGCGAGGCTGGGAGTTTCCGCTGAAGGTGCGTCGGTATATTCCAAAATAATTTCCTCGGTCGATTGGTGAGAGCTGCTGCGTCTTCGCCAAAGTCCCAAGCCGGAAAGAATCCGTCAAGAAAAGTCAGCAGCGGATTTGTCTCCGGATTCCGCATGGTGCGAATCCCGCGCGATGCGGATCGAGTTAATGTGTGCGTAGCCGCGGCACCCCTCTTATCCCACCGAAGTAGAGGAGCGGCTGCAGAAGCGATTGGCCTCAAAGTGGAGAAGGCCGGGTTTCAATTTGAAGGACGTCTCCGCAAAAACGTGGTGGAGGCGATGGTGAGATTTTGGATTCGCTGGTTTGCTCCGTGGTTCGATGAATTGATGACGCGCTCCGTCGGCGCAGTACCGCACAATTTGGTTGTGGAAAGCGGGATTCTTCACATGATCGACGACCGACGCCGCGCTTCGGAACATCCTGCCTCACAATGTCTTCACTCAACGGGATCGTTCACCATCTCGACGAATATCTGCGCGTCGCAGAATGCGCTGATTGGTCGCAAGCGTTGAACGGGTTGCAGGTCGAGAACTCCGGAAAAGTGAGCAAGATCGGCGCGGCGGTGGATGCCTCCACCCGCACCTTCCAGCTCGCGGCGGATGCGGGGGTCGATCTGCTTTTGGTGCATCACGGTCTTTTCTGGCCGGGACTGCAAGCGGTCACCGGCCCGTTTCGCCGCCAAGTCGCCTTTCTTTTCGAGCATGATATCGCGCTCTACAGCGCGCATCTGCCGCTCGATATCCATCCGTTGCTGGGGAATAACGCGCAGCTTGTTTCCGCTCTCGGACTGGAAGGCGCGGAACCATTTCTCGAAACCAAAGGGCAGCTCGTGGGCCTGAAAGTTCAAACCAAAATAGAACGCGCTGAATTGTTGCAACGGTTTGAGCGTTCGTTAGGCGGTCCGGTTCAGACTTTCAATCACGGCCCCGCCGAGGCTCAGACTATCGGGGTGGTGACGGGCGGCGCCGGCTCCGAGATTTACGCCGCCGCCAAGGCGGGCGTGGACACGCTTCTCACCGGTGAAGCACCACACTGGGCGGCGGTGGCGGCGGAGGAACTCGGCGTCAATCTCTTGTTAGGCGGCCACTACGCCACGGAGACTTTCGGAGTGAAAGCGCTCGCGGCGTATGCCGGCAATCGCTTCGGCCTGCCATGGGAATTTCTCTCCGCGCCCACAGGTTTGTGAACTCGCATCGATAGGTATTTATGGAAGGCATCGTCACTTGCGGTTTCCTCGGAGTCTTCGCGTTCGCAATCATCGCCATCGCGGTTTTCTTCACGCAGCGCGCGCGGCTGCGGAAGCTGCAACTCACCGTGGAAACAATCGCGCTCCGCGTCGCCGCGCTCGAGGCGGGTGGAATCACAACGACCGCGGCGCCGACAACCGGCCCCGACGGCGGCGCCACCACCCCGAGCCGTCGCCACACCTCCGCCGCTCCCCGTGATCGGCGCACCGTCTCGCCAGCGCCGCCGCCGTTGGTCGCGTCAGCCCCGCGAAAATCGTTGGTGCCGGCTATCGATTGGGAAGCGTTCATGGGCGTGAAGCTTTTCGGTTGGGTGGGGGGCTTCGTCCTGTTTCTCGGGGTCGTCTTGCTGGTGAAATACGCTTTCCAGAACAATCTCATCACCCCGGTCATGCAGATCGTTCTTGGCGCGGTCACGGGGCTCGCCCTCATTGCCGGCGGCTGGTTTGCCGCGGTGCGGAATTACCGCGCGCCGGGCCAGAGCCTGTGCGCGACCGGTGTGCTCGTGCTCTACGCCGCCATCTTTGCTGGGCACGCCTACCATCAGTTGCTCCCGCTGCCGGTGACGTTCGTTTTGATGTCGGCCATTACACTCATGGCCTTTTTGCTCGCGGTAATTCTCGACGCGCAGGTGGTCGTGGTGCTGGGCTTGTTAGGCGGATTTCTGACGCCGCCACTGCTGAACAGCGGTTTGGATAATCCGCTCTTTCTCTTCGGCTATGTGGCTCTCCTCAATTTCGGACTGGCCGCGGTCGCCCTGCGAAAAAAATGGGACTATCTCCTCCTGCTCGCCGCGGTCGGTGCGGTCCTGACTGAGCTGAACTGGCTTCCAGCCAGCGGCGCCGCAGATGCCGGTCGCGTTGCGGACGGCTTCTTCATTTTCCTCACGCTTCAGGCACAGTTCCTCGTCTTTGCCATCGTCCGGCAACGTCAGACGCCGGTCGAGAAATGGTCCACGCCTTCCGCGCTCACGACTGGATTTGCCTCGCTCTTTTTCGGTCTGTTGCTTCTCTCGTATCCCTCGCTCGCGACTCGTCCCGGCTATTTCTTCGGCTTCAATTTCCTCGCCGATATCGGCTTGCTCGCGCTCGCCTTGCGCCGGCCCAATCCGGCGCGGATCGCGGCCGTAGCCGGCGCCGCCCTCTTCATTATCTTCAGCTTCTGGACGAGCTGGTTCCTGAACGCCACCTCCCTTTGGTGGGCACTCGGCGCGTATCTCCTGTTTGCGCTTGTGCACGCCGGTTTCTCCGTTTGGCCGCCGCGCCCGGTCGCGACCATAGCCGACCGGAGTTGGCGCACCTGTGTTCCGTTGCTCGCGCTCGCGCTCTTGTTCCTGTGCGTGTGGAACGGGGAAACGTCTTTCGCCGTTTGGGCCTGCGTGTTGCTGATCGACTTGATCGCGCTCGGACTGGCTTTGACTTCGCGCTCGGTGGCCGCGCTCTTGATCGCCCTTTTGGCGACGATCGTGACGGCGGGCCTTTGGATCGTGTCGGCGCCGCCGCTGCCGGAAAGCGTGGTCGGAATCCTGGTCGTGGTGGGCAGTTTCGGGGTGTTTTTTTCCACTGCCTCCACCTTCCTCACGCGCAAGCTGGGCATCGGCGCCACCGATAGGCGGCGCAATGTGCCGGCTATCGCCGCCGCGATGCCGTTCGTCTTGCTGCTCATGCTGATCGGCAAACTTCCCGTGCCGGATCCCACCGCAGTTTTCGCGGTCGCGATGTTACTCGGCGTGGTGCTCCTCGCGCTGGGCATCGTGGCGCGGACCAGTTGGATTGCGTTGGTTGCGCTCGCGTTTACCTGGGCCGTCGAGCGCGAATGGCACACGCTGCATTTTGCCAGCACGAACGCTTTGCTCCCGCTGGGATGGTATGTGGCGTTTTTCCTCATCTTCGCCGCGTATCCATATTTCGCGGCGGGCGGAACGCGCAGCAGCGACGCGCCGACTAACGAGCGCTCCGCCTTGCCTTGGGCGATTGGGGCGCTCTCCGGGTTCCTGCATTTCTGGCTCGTGGCGGAATTGATCATCACCGCCTATCCCGCATTCCGGAATGGGCTCCTGCCGGCCGCCTTCGCCGTGCCTTATCTCATCGGTCTTTTTTACCTCATCCGAAAAATGGGAGTCACGCCCGCCTCCGGCGACGCGCGCCTGGCCTGGCAGGGTGGGGCGGCCTTGCTCTTCCTGAGTCTGATTTTCCCGGTCCAATTCGATCGCGAATGGGTCACGCTCGGATGGGCCGTGGAAGGGCTGGCGCTGCTTATTCTCTTCCGCTCCGTGCCCGAACAAAGGTCTGCGCCTGGCCGGCGCCGGGCTCCTGGTTCTCGCCTTCATCAGGCTGGCGCTCAACCCGGCCGTGCTCGAATACCACGCGCGCTCCGGCACGCCGATTTGGAATTGGTATCTTTACGCCTACGGAATTTCCTGCCTCTGCCTCTTCGGCGGGGCGTTTGCCGTGCGGTCGGATCGCGAAACGCAATTGGCCCGCGTCATCCCGCGACTGCTTTACGCGCTCGGCGCCGTTCTTAGTTTCCTCCTCCTCAACATCGAGATTGCTGACTATTTTTCCGTCGGCCCCACGCTCACATTTTCCTTCGAGGGGAACTTCGCGCGTGACATGAGTTACTCGATCGCGTGGGCGCTCTTCGCCTTCGCGCTCCTGCTCATCGGCATGCGCCAGAAAACCAAGTGGGTCCGCTATGCGGGCATGGGACTGCTGGTCGTCACCCTGGCAAAATTATTCCTGCACGACTTCGCCAATCTCGGCCCGCTTTACCGCATCGGCGCCTTCATCGGAGTGGCGATCATTTTGATCGTGGCCTCGTTCGTGTATCAGCGTTTCCTCGCACCGTCCGTGAAGACAGAGGAGTGATCCCGCGCCGCGCCTTTCTCTTGCCACGCCCCTGCAAACATCGTGCA
Source organism: uncultured Verrucomicrobiae bacterium (assembly GCA_963762685.1). Classification (GTDB taxonomy): domain Bacteria; phylum Verrucomicrobiota; class Verrucomicrobiia; order Chthoniobacterales; family UBA10450; genus JACCTI01. Next base: position 233,408 of record CAVXLV010000006.1, read on the forward strand.
CTTCCCGCCGTGAAAACCCACCTCGCGACCGCTCTCTCCACCTTGCTCGCCGGTATGTGCATCGGCTCCGAAACGGACGCATCGCCGTGGTGATTACCACCCCGCAGTCGAAGCTCGCGCGACCACGCAGACGTCCACGTCCGTCAACGTCACCCAGCATCACAATAATCCCTCGCGCGACGGCTTGTTCATCGACCCGGCGTTCACCCCGTCGGCGGCGGCAAGTCTGGCCCGCGATGTGAACTTTAACGGCGCCATCGTCGGCAACGTTTACGCCCAGCCGCTCTTCGTCGAAGGCGGCCCGGACAACCGCGCCAAAGTCATCGCCGTGACCCAATCCAATAACGTCTACGCGCTCGACGCCGTCACCGGCGCCATCATCTGGCAGCGGAACGTCGGCACGCCCTCCTCCAGCATGGGCCTGCTCTCGGTCGTCGGTATTACCAGCACCCCCGTCATCGATCTGCTCCTCGCGCGCGCTTTTTCTCCTCGCCGTGATCAGCGGGCCTAACAACATGATCTACTCCCTCAACGTCGATACCGGCGCGATCAATCCCGGGTTCCCCATCGACGTCAACGCCACCTTCCCCGATTTCAGCTCCGCCCTCCATCTGCAGCGCGGCGCGCTCACCCTCCTCGGCGGCAAGGTTTACATCCCCTACGGCGGCTACGCGGATATCGGCAATTACCACGGCCGCGTGCTTTCCGTTGCGCTCGATGGTTCGCAGCCCGCCTCGTGGGTTACTTCTTCCCTCAAGTCCGGCATCTGGAATCCCGGCGGCATCGCGAGCGACGGCGCGAATCTCTACGTCGCCACCGGCAATGCCCCCAGCGGAACCACCCCGTGGGGCGGCAGCGAATCCATCATTCGTCTCCAACCCGGGCCCACCTTTAGCGGCGCCACCGCCGACTACTGGGCGCCGACAAATTGGCCCGCGCTCGACACCGCCGACAACGATCTCGGCGGCACCAATCCCATCATCGTCGATGTTCCCGGCGCCACTCCTTCCGCGCTCGTCGTCGCGCTCGGCAAAGATCGGAATGCCTACCTGCTCGATCGCAATAATCTCGGCGGCATCGCCGCACCCGTCGCGCAGAGCGTCGTCTCCACCGGCCAGATCATCACCTCGCCCGCCACCTATCGCACCAGCCAGGGCACCTTCGTCGCCCTCCGACCGATCAACGGCACCTTGAGCGCGTTCAAGATCACGCCCACGAATCCGCCCACCATCGCCACCGGTTGGAGCGTGAGTTCCACCGGCCGCACCGCTCCCTTCGTCACCTCCACCGATGGCACCAGCAACCCCATCGTGTGGGCCTATGGACACGGCACCAACCAGCGCTTGTTCGGCTACAACGGCGAAACCGGCGCCGTCATTTTCGCCGGCGGCGGCGCCAACGATACCATCAGCGGCACCCGCACCTTTAATACCGGCATTGCCGCCCGCGGCCGCATCTACTTGGCTGGCGACAACAAAGTTTACGCCTTCAAAGTCCCCGTCCCGGCGTTTCAATTCAGCTCCGCCGTCTCCCGGAAAACCCACGGCGCCGCCGGCGTCTTCGATCTCCCCCTGCCCGGCGTGGAATGCCGCAGCGGCGGCGCCACGAACGCCTACACCGTCGTCTTCACCTTCAGCAATAATCTCGCCAGCGGCGCCGCCAGCGTCACCAGCGGCACGGGTAACATCGCAGGCACCCCGGCCATTTCCGGCAACACCATGACCGTCAACCTCACCGGCGTCGCCGATGCCCAAACCGTCAGCGTCACCTTAAACGGCCTCACCGATCAGTTTCTCCAAACCCTGCCCGACACCGCGGTCGACCTCAGCGTCCTCATCGGCGACGCCAACGGCAGCGCCGTCGTCAACGCCAGCGACATCGGCCAGATCAAGAGCCAAACCGGCCTGCCCGTCTCCTCGTCAAACTTCCGCACCGACCTCGACGCCAACGGCGCCATCACCGCCTCCGATATCGGCCAGGCGAAAGCTAACGCCGGCCACGCCTTGCCCTAGCGACCCATTACTCCCTTCTCCTGCGTCGTCCACCTTTACGCGAGCCACTCCCACGGTAGAATACGAAAATGAGGGCGAGCGACCTGGTCACAATCGACACGGACATTCTTGGCGGCACCCCGGTATTCAAGGGAACACGCGTTCCGACTAGGACGTTGTTCGATTACTTAGCCGACGGCCTCTCATTGGATTACTTTTTAGAGTCATTCCCTTCAGTGCCGCGCGGGCTGGCAGTCGAGGTCTTGCATAGCAGCCAACGCGAACTCGAACACCACGCGGCCGCGTGAAGATTCTCCTCGACGAATGCGTTCCCGCTCAAGTGCGGCATGCCTTCACCGGTCACGAAACCATTACTGTCCAGGAACAGGGGTGGACGGGGATCCAAAACGGCGCGTTGCTCATTGCGGCCGAGCGCGCCGGGTTCGACCTCTTCGTCGTCGCCGATAAGAATCTTAGACATCAGCAGAATCTGTCGGGTCGCGGCCTGGCCATTCTGGAATTGTGGACAAATCACCGGCCCACCTTGGAAAAGCATTTCGGCGCCGTTCGCGCCGCGGCGGGAAAGCTCAGCCCCGGGGAATACGCGCTCTTGGAATCTCCGCCCGCCTGAGAGTCGCTGCTAATCGCCGCGGGGAGCCGCGGGGAGCCGCGGGGTGCCACGGTTGCTTCCCGGTGCGGCACCCGGCGCTGATCTGCTAAAGTGCCAGATGCGAAACCTTCTTTGCGCCTTCCTTCTCGCCCTCGCGTCTCCCATTTTTGCCGACGTGGCGCCCGTCGCCGACCGCGTCGCGCAGCAAAACAAATTGTTCGATGAATTCTACGAGACCGAGCTGAAGAATTCGCCCGAGCGGGCCACCTCCCTCGGCGATTACCGCTACAACTCGCAACTCGGCCAGTATTCGCTGGCCGAGATCGCCCGCCAGCACGGCGAGACCGAGGAATTCCTCCAGCGTCTCCAAGCCATCCCCACCGAAGGCATGGGGGACACCGACCTCCTCAGCCACAACCTTCTCCAGCGGCAGTTCGAGCGCGAAAACATCAATTACAGCCTGAAGAATTACGAGATGCCCGTGAACCAGCAAAACGGCGTCCACACCCGCCTCGCTGATCTCCCGCTCTCCGTCCCGCTCGATTCCGTGGAGCATTACCAGGATTACATTTCCCGGCTCCGCCAAATCCCGCGCGTCTTCGATCAGGTCACGGAGGTCTTGCAGCAGGGCATGAAAGACGGGCTCATGCCGCCGAAGCTCGTGCTCGAGAAATTATCCGGCCAGTGCGACGGCATCATTGCCGCCAATCCCTTCCTCGGACCCAATTAAGAAGCTCCCCGCCGACTTCTCCGCCGAGGATAAAAAACGCCTCACCGCCGAGATCACCAAGGCCGCTACGGACGTCGTCCTGCCTGCTTACAAGAAATTCGCCGAGTTCCTCCGCACCGATTACGCGCCGAAAGGCCGCACCGAACTCTCCATCGAGAGCTTGCCGGACGGCAAACGCCGTTACGCCGAAGCCGTCAAGCTCATGACCACCCTCGACGTGACCCCGGACGAAGTGCACGAGACCGGGCTGAAAGAAGTCGAGCGCATCACCGCCGAGATGACGAAGCTCGCGAAAGCCCAGGGCCACAAAGACCTCGCCGCTTTCCGCGAAGCCATTAACAAAGACCCGCAATGGAAACCGAAAAGCGAGCAACAGATCGTCGATGACTTCGCCAAATACATCCACCAGATGGAGCCGAAACTCCCCGAACTCTTCGGCCTCCTGCCGAAATCGCCCGTCACCGTCGAAGCGATCCCAGATTTCGCCAAAGCCGCCGCCACCCATTACGTCTCCGGCACCCCCGATGGGAAACGCCCCGGCCGCGTCGTCGTCGCCGCCGCCGATCCCACCACCCGCACCCTCGTCCTCAATGAAGCCGTCGCCTACCACGAAGGCGTCCCCGGCCATCACATGCAGATCAGCATCGCGCAGACGCTGGAAGGTCTGCCGAAATTCCGCCTCCGCGGCGGTTACTCCGCCTACGCCGAAGGCTGGGCCCTTTACTCCGAAGAGCTCGGCAAAGAGATCGGCTTCTATAAAGATCCCGTCTCCGATTACGGCCGGCTCAACTCCGAACTCTTCCGCGCCGTCCGCCTCGTCGTCGACACCGGCATCCACCATAAAGGCTGGACCCGCGATCGCGTCGTCGACTACATGCACGCCAACGACGTCAACGACACCGTCGCCCAGACCGAGACCGACCGCTACATCGCCTGGCCCGGCCAGGCCCTCGCCTACAAAATGGGCCAGCTCGTCATCCGCAAACTCCGCGAAGACGCCAAAACGCAGCTCGGCGACAAATTCAACATCAAAGCCTTCCACGACCAGATCCTGAACGGCGGCGCCATGCCGCTCGATCTCCTGCAGGACCGCATAGGTCGCTGGATCAAAGAGCAAAAGGGCGGGGCGGGGGCGGCGACCGCTGCCAGCCCAAGCCCAGGCCCACGCGAGTAACTGGATTAGATTCAGTCGGGGATCAGCAGGCGATACGCTCGCTTTTTCTGTGGCGCGAGACTCTTCCGTTGGCGCGGTGGGTGGTCGACCGTCGCCTGGGAATCTTTCCTTGGGCCAATCTTTGATCTTGGGGCCGGCGTCTCCTATCTCGGCGACGCGCAAACATTGCTCGGTGACGAGGAATATTATCGTTCTGCGATAAAGATATTGCGTTTATCAATAAACAAAGTATCGAATATCAATATGAACCTGATCGAGCCTGTCATTGGTAACTCTGAATCGACCCCTGGCGCGCTTACCGCCTCCAGAATCGCATTGCGCATCCTGCTAATCCTAAATTGGGTCTACGGTGCGGCGATTCTCGCCGGCTTCGTTGGCAGCTTCGTCGCGAAGACGGCGGTGATGTCAGCGATCCTGCAATATCGTATTACTCCGGAGGTTGAGCCGCTGATCCAGGGCATGCGCGCGATGGCGATTCTGGGGCTTGTCAGCATTCCACTGCACTACATCGTGCTGCGGCGGCTGCTCGACGTGGTGGAGGGAGTGCGGGTAGGGGCAACGTTTGTCCGCCAAAATGCTTCTCGGCTGAGCCACATCGCCTGGGCGCTGCTCGGCCTTCAGCTTCTAAGTCTTCTCATCGGCGCGATCGCGAAGAGCGTCTCGACTCCGGCGCATCCGTTCCACGTCAATGCCGGCTTCTCCAGCTCCGGCTGGCTGGCCGTGCTCCTGGTTTTCGTGCTGGCCCGCGTTTTCGCGGAAGGTGCCCGGATGCGCGAGGAACTGGAAGGGACGGTTTAATCATGGCGATCACCGTTAAACTCGACGACCGGCTGCACGACCGCCGGATGACCCTGACCGAACTGGCCGAGCGGGTCGGTATCACCTTGGCGAACCTATCAGTGCTGAAGACGGGCAAGGCGCGCGCGATTCGTTTCTCCACCCTGGAGGCGCTCTGCCAGGCGCTGGGCTGCCAGCCCGGCGACTTGCTGGAATTTCAACCCGACCCCCGCTTGGAGGGCGCTGGAGCGCTGCCCAGCTCGACACCTCAACCTGAAGAAAAACCATGACGTCCATTCCTACATCCACAGCCACCTCAAATTCGGGGACTGGCGCCCCGCAGGTCTCGCTCCTGCGGCTCTACCTGTTACGCGCGACCTACCTGCTGCTGGTCATCGGCTTGGGCGGAATGATCGCGCCCCAGCTCTTCTCGCACGAGCCGATGTCGCGCGGGGTAATCCCGAGCCTGCTCGGCGCTGTGTGGGTCCTCGCCTTCGTCGGCCTGCGTTATCCGCTGCAAATGCTGCCGTTGCTGATGTTCGAGCTTGTCTGGAAGAGCATCTGGCTGCTCGCCTACGGCCTGCCGCAATGGTTAGCCGGCCATGTCCCGCCGACGTTTGGCGAAGATTCCAAGGCAATCCTCGGCGGTGTGATTCTGATGCCGCTGATCATTCCTTGGGGATATGTTTATCGGCATTACATCGTGGATCGTGGCGATCGCTGGAAATGATCAGAAATGCCGCGTGGCAGGGCGATCTCGTTCCCTAACGAATGGTCAGTTTGTCGAGAAGGAAGAGACCGGCGAGGAGGACGAGCGCGAAGCCGAGGGCGAAGGGCAGGCGCGGGACCTTGATCGCGTCCGCGAGCGTGACCTTGCCGATGTCCTTCCAGTTCATCGCCTTTAGCCAACCGGACATTTCCGCGTAGAGATAGGAGCCGAGGACGAGCCCGCCCATACCGAAGAGCGCGTTGAAGTTTCCCTGGCCGAGCGCGGCTGCGGCCGTGCCCGGGCAGTAGCCCATGAGCGCAAAGCCGGCGCCGAAGACGAGACCACCGATAATCTGCGGACCGAAACGCGTTGGCTTCAAGTGCAGGTTCACCTTCGCGGCGGCGTGCATCGGGTAAATTCCGAGCATCCCGACGACGATCGCGCTGAGCATGATCTTCGCGACCGTCCAATCCTGCAGCAGGAGCTGGCCGATGAGGATGTTGAACTTGGCCGCGCCGCCTTTTTGCAGGAGGAAGCCGAAGGCGAGGCCGGCGATGACGGCGAGGATGAGCTTCGGCGCCGGGGCGATGACCGCCTCGGGTTTGGTGCTCCCTTTTTTCACTGCGGATCCGGGGTCGCTCATAAGAGGTAAAGTGGATAGGCGACCGCGATGCCGCCGATGAAGAAACAGGCAACCGCGATCCAGGAGCCGAGGTTAAGTTGAAGCGTGCCGCTAATGCCGTGGCCGCTGGTGCAGCCGCCGGCAAAGCGCGCGCCGAACGCCATCAGGACGCCGCCAAGCAAACCGAGCGCGGCGTGCAGCGCGAAGGAATGCTCGCCGAAACGCGCGACGAAAAAGGGCGGGAGCCACTCGCCGGTGAATTCGCCGCCTGTTTTCGCGGAGATGAACGCGCCCACGATGGTTGCGAGCACGAGCACGGTTTCCCAGCCGAGCTTTGGCGGATTGTCTTGGTAATAGTCGAGCGAGTCGGTGTGTTTTCTCGCGAAGAGCCGGCCGAGCCCGCCCGCAACCGTGGCGTAAAAGGACGACGCGCCGATCGGTTTGTTGGCGAAGTAAAAGGTGAACCAACTGAGGACGCCGATGCCCGCGCCGGCGAGGTAAGGCGACCAGGCCGGACCGGAAAACTGGAGCGCGTTTACCTTCGGCTCCGCCGCGGAGGCGAGCGAAGGAAGCGTGATTAACGCGAGGAAAAAGAGGCGTCCGTTCATGAGATTTTTCCTTCTACTTCGAAGCCAGCCTTCTTCCAGGCCTGCCAACTTCCCGGAATGTTGCGCACATCGAGGAAGCCTTCCTGTTTCAGCATGCTCGTGCCGATGCTCGCGCGGTAGCCGCTGTCACAATAAACCGCGGTCGGCTTCATTTTGTCGAACCCGGCCGACTTCTCGCGAATCTCTGGCAGGAACAAATGATGCGCGCCGGGGATGTGGCCGCCTTTCCATTCGTCCGGCGTGCGCACGTCGAAAATCTGCAGCTCGCCCTCGGCCGCCGCGTTGACCTCGTGCACGCTCATCTGCGGGACGCGCGCGAGCTCGAAGCCGGCATTGTCCCACGACTTCATCCCGCCGACCAAATAGCCGGCAAACTTCGTGTAACCGGTGCGAATGAAATACTGCACGATGTTTTCAAGCGCACTGTCCTTTTCGAGCACGAGGAGGACCGGCTTCTCCGGGTCGAGCAGCCAGCCGGCCCAGATCGAGAGCATGGGCGAGCCGCCGATATTGAGCGCGCCGGGGATGTGTCCGCCGCCGAAACCGAGCATGGTGCGCGTGTCGATCAGGATGTTGCCCTTCTCCGCGATCGCTTCCTTGAACGCCTTCGGCGGCAAGCCGGGAACGCGCGGGAGATTGCCGATAATCTCGGGCCCCTTCGCGTTCACTTTTTTCATCCGCGGGTAATATGTCGGCACCGGCGGCGCGGTGCTGAGCGCATAGTGCGTGAACTCCTTCACGTCGTCGAACTGCAGGAACGGATTCGTCGTCCGCTCGTAGCCGATCGTGCTCACAAGACGATCGCCAATGTCCGCGCCGCAAGGCGAACCGGCACCGTGCGCGGGATGGATCATGACGCTGTCGGACAGCTGCATAAAGTAATCGCGCAGGGTGTGAAATTGCTGCTTCGCCAACTTCTCGGATTCGCTCGAGCCGAGCAGATCAGGCCGCCCCGCGGAGCTGACGAAGAGCGAGTCGCCCGTGAGCACGCCCCACGGTTTTGCGGCGCGCTCCTTCTCCGCGAGCTCGTAACTCATGTGCTCCGGCGTGTGCCCGGGAGTATGCCGCGCGGTGATAATCGTGCTGCCGATGGTAAAGGTGTCGCCGTCTTTCACCTTCTCCGTATCGAAGCCATAACGCGCCCCGCCTTCATGACTCGCGAAGATTTTCGCAGAATCGACCCGCGCGCAGAGTTCGCGCGCGCCGCTCATGAGATCGGCGTGAATGTGCGTCTCGAAGATGTGCGTGATCGAGAGATTATTCTCGCGCGCCATCTCGACGTATTTGTCCACGTCCGGCGTCGGATCGAAAATGGCAGCGACGCCTTCACCGTCGTCGCCTACCAGGTAGGAGAGTTCGGCGATGCCGTCGGTTTGGATGCGTTCGAAGATGAGTGACATAGTGTTTAGCGTGTTTGGGTTGTGGCTCAGCGCGGGGCTGGCCGATGAGGAGAAAAGTCGAGTAGGGATTGTAAGGCCACAATCGCGGCAATGAAGAGCCACGGTGAAAGGCCGGTAACATCGGCCACGGTCACTTTCCCCCAATCGCCAAAGCCGGAGATCAGGCCCTGGAGCTCAGGAAAAGCGAGCACATAAATGATCCCGACGCCGACCACATACGATGACCAAGATTTTTTTCTGAACGAATTATTCATCATTCCCTCCTGTAGTTGAGGTGCGAGCTGCCGAACGGACTCCATACCCGCATTCGCTGACAGCTATCTATTCATCGTTCCGCGCTGGCAGCGTGGCCCTTGGAATTGCAGCCTGCTCGGACGTGACCGGTTTCGCCTTTGACCCTTGGGAGAGGAGAAAGAGTGTGCCGAGAACGGCGCGGTAGATGGAGTCGCGCCACCAAGTGGAAGAGCGGGCAGATGCCGGAACCGCACTGGCCGAAATGCCGATGGCGCTATTTCCGCGGAGGCTCTTCAGGTCGTCGCCGGGCGGGCGAAGCGTTACGGCTGATGCTTCTTGCCCTCTGGAAGCGGGTAAGAAAAACGTCACCGAACTGGTAGAGGAAACAGGCGCTACGCAGGCCGATGTCTCGAAGCGCGGCTATCGGATCGGGCTCCGGCGTTACACGAACGCCGCCGCGACCGTGTCGGCCAGGAGTTTACCTTTTTCGGTGAGGAAGAAGTGGTCGGCTTCCGCACGGAGTAATTCCAATTCCATGAACTCGGCGCGTTCCGCGGGCCACGGCTCGAGCCATGCCGCCGGCACGCCCCAGCGGGTGCGAAGCGAGAGTGCGATTTGTTCGGCGCGTTTCATCTCATTTGAAAGCGGCTCGGTCGTAGCCACCGGGGACGCGCTGGCATGGATCCGGTCGCTGTAGATCCGGTAGTCGGCCACATTCTGCAGGCGCTCGGGGCCGATCGGTGGAGAACGCGCTGGGACCGAGGCCGAGATAATCTGCGCCGGACCAATACCCGCGATTGTGCGCGGACTCGTGGCCGGGCTTCGCGTAGTTCGAAATTTCATATTGGCGGAATCCGCCGGCTTCGAGCATGCGCATGGTCGTCTCGAAAAAGCGCGCGTCTGTCTCGATATCGGGTCGGTATTCGCCGCGTGGCACGACGGAGAAAAAACTCGGTGTCCTCTTCGTAGGTGAGGCAATAAGCGGAGACGTGGTCGGGCTGGAGCGCGATCGTTTTTGCGAGCGTGGCTTCCCATTGCGCCAGCGTCTGGCCGGGGAGGCCGAACATGAGATCGATGTTTAGGCTGCCGATGCCGGCGGAGCGCAGGATGCGGAAAGATTCTTCCGCCTGCGCGGCGTTGTGTTCGCGCCCGAGCAAGCGCAACAAGCCATCGTCCCACGATTGCACCCCCAAGCTGACGCGCGTGACACCATGGTCCCTCAGAAGCGCGGCTTTGCGCGCGGAGACGCTGCCGGGATTCGCCTCGATCGTCCATTCGGTTAGCTCCGTAAGATCGAGGCGGTCTCGCATGCCGCCGAGAAGGAGATCGAGCTGCGCGGTCGAGAGTGCAGTGGGCGTGCCGCCGCCAAAGAAGATGGTCTCCGGCCGGAGATCAAACGTGTCGGCTAACGACTGGAGCTCAAGCAGAAGCGCGCGGCAGAAGCGGTCGGTTTGTGCAGGATCGGCGCGCTCTTTGTAGAACGCGCAATAAGGACAAATCCGCGCACAAAAGGGAATGTGGACGTAGAGATGACGCACAGTCTGGTCCGAAGTTGGACGTTGAACGTTGGACGTTGGACGTTGAACGTTCGCTTCCAGTGCCACCCGGCACTATCCGGTTGAACTCACCCACGTCCATTCCGATAAAGCACCTGCGCGGTGCCATTCTGCGCGAGGTTTCGCGCTCGTTTTATCTTTCGATTCGGCTGTTGCCCGCGGCGGTGCGGGACCCTATCGCGCTCGCTTATCTGCTGGCGCGCGCGACCGACACCATTGCTGATACGGCCGAGATCGATGCCGCCACGCGCCGCGAGCGGCTGGTTGAATTGGCGGCTTTGATTCAAGGCCAGGCGGCGCCGCCCGGCGCGGTCGAGTCACTGCGCTCCTTCGCCGCGTTGCAGAAAAACGCGGCCGAGCGGGCGTTGCTCGAACGTCTGCCGGAATGCCTGGAATGGCTGTCCGCATTATCGGAGGCGGATCGGGACGATGTGCGAGCGGTGCTCGTTCCCATCAACGAAGGGCAAAGGCTCGATGTGGAACGTTTCCGCGATCCGGCGCACGTGGTGGCGTTGGCCACGGCGGATGAACTGGAGCGTTACATCTATTTGGTGGCGGGCTGCGTAGGGGAATTCTGGACGCGTGTTTGCTGGCGCAAGCTGCCCCAGTTCTCGAATGAAGCCCGGGAGATGATGCTGGAGTGGGGCGTGGCCTACGGCGAGGCTTTGCAACTGGTGAACATCTTGCGCGACCCGGGAACGGATCTGCGGTTGGGGCGTTGTTATTTGCCGGCGGATGAACTTGAAGTCGTGGGCGTGACCGCGCGCGATCTCCGCTGGAATGCGGCACGGACGGAGCCAGTTTTGCGCGCGTGGCGGGAACAGGCGGAGCTCGGGATCAAGGAGGGAATCGAATACGCGTGCGCGATTCGTTCGTGGCGGGTCCGGTTGGCGACCGCGCTCCCGGCGCTGATCGGCGCGCGCACGCTCGCGCTTTTGCGGGACGCGGGGCCGGAAGTGTTTCATCGGCGGGTGAAGGTGGAGCGGGCAGAGGTGCGCCGGACTTTGTTGGCACTCGTTAGCCGACTGGCGGCGCCGGCAACCATCCGCGCGCTGCATGCGCGTCTGTCATCCTGAGCGCTCGCCTATTGGAAATACCGGCGCTGCTTGTCGGTGATGGGGTGCCCGATTTTTTCCAGCACCATCAGCATGTCCTCCCAAACCTTCCGCTTTTCCGCAGGGGCTTGGTTCCGCAGGAGGTAGGACGGATGATATGTGATCATGAGCGGCGTATCTGCGAAGGCGTGCCATTTGCCGCGCAACTCCCGCATGTTGCTGCGGAGACCGAGCAAGCCCTCCACCGCAGTGGCGCCGAGCGCGACCAGCACCTTCGGCCGCACGATCTGGATCTGCTCGATCAGGAAGGGAAGGCAATGCTGCATTTCTGCCGGCGTGGGCGGACGGTTCCCCGGTTCGCCTGCTGGCATGTCCGGGCGGGACTTGAGGACGTTGGCAATATAAACGTCGTCCCGGGTGAAGCCCATCGCTTGGATGATCTTGGTTAAAAGCTGGCCTGCCGGACCCACAAACGGCTCGCCTTGCGCGTCCTCGTCCGCACCTGGCGCTTCGCCGATGAACATGATTTCCGCGTCGGGATTTCCGGCGCCGAAGACAGTTTGCGTGCGCGATTTCGCCAGGTGCGAGCACAGGTCGCAGACTGCGACGCGGCTGCGGACTTCGGCCAGCAGGTCCGCTTTTGTCTGTCCTGGCTGCGGCAGGGACGGAGAGGCTGGCAGTTGTTGCAGAAGCTCGAGGACGGAGCGGGAAGCTTTCGGCCGGCGGCCCCCATCCACGCGGATTTGCTCCAGGCGATCGAGCACGACGCCGAGAGCAGATTGGAAGGGATCCATGGCTGCGCATGATCTTAGCTTTTGCCGGATGGGGCAATTTGAATTAACCGCAGAGGACGCAGAGATCGCGGAGGAAGAGTAGAAAAATGAAAGTTCTGCTCCGCGCGCTCTGCGTTCTCCGCGGTTACTTCTTCTTCCGAAAATGAGCGAACTCCTGAGCGATTACGATTACGTCTTGCCGGAAGATTTGATCGCGCAGCATCCGCTGCCGCGCCGGCAAGATTCGCGCATGCTGGTGCTGCATCGCGCGACCGGGCGGATCGAGCATCGGGTGTTTTCCGATCTGGGAGACTTCTTGCAAACGGGCGATCTGCTTGTTCTGAACGATACCCGCGTGATCAACGCACGCCGTTTCTCCGACAACGGCGCGATCGAGTTTCTATTCCTGGAGCCGATGGGCCCGCGGCGTTGGCGTTCGCTGGTCAAGCCGGGACGCAAAATGCGGCTGGGCGCATCCACCAGCGTGGACGGCATCGAGGTCCAGGTGGAGGAAGTCTGCGCGGACGGCAGCCGCATTCTTGCGCTCGCCGGCGACATCGATCTGGAGAAAGGCGGAGCCATTCCGCTCCCGCCCTACATGCGGCGCGCAGCGGAGGCGCAGGATCACGAGCGTTACCAAACCGTCTTCGCGCGCGTGGCGGGGGCCGCCGCGGCGCCGACAGCGGGCCTGCATTTCACGCCGGAATTGTTAGAGCAGTGGCCGCACACTTTCGTGACGCTGCATGTGGGCACGGGGACGTTTGCGCCGGTAAAGACGGAGGACATCCGGGAGCACAAGATGCACGAAGAGCGATTCTCGATTTCGCCGGAAGCGGCGGAAGCGATCAACAGCGCGGCGCGAGTGATCGCGATCGGCACCACGACTGTGCGGGTGCTGGAGGCGGCGAAGCGGGATGCGGCGGGTACCGTCGTGGCGCAGGATGGCGCCACCAGCATCTTCCTGCATCCGCCGCAGAAAATCACGCGCGCGGACGCATTGCTGACTAATTTCCATCTGCCGCGCTCGACGCTGCTCATGCTGGTAAGCGCTTTTGCCGGCCGGGAATTTATCCTGCGCGCCTATGCGGAAGCGATCCGCGAGCGTTACCGGTTTTACAGCTACGGCGATTGCATGCTCGTTTTGTGATGGAGCGCGACTAGAGTCCCGGCCTTATGGAGGAACCGCAGGGCGAGCTCGTCATTCAAACCATTGCCATGCCGAAGGACACGAATCCGAACGGCGACATCTTCGGCGGCTGGCTCATGTCGCAAATGGATCTCGGGAGCGGAATCCTGGCGGCGAAGACGGCGCAGGCGCGCGTCGTGACGGTGGCGATGGAGGGGATGTCGTTTTTAGAGCCCGTGCGGGTGGGGGATACCGTGGCCTGCTATGCGCGGGTGGAGAAAATCGGCCGCACTTCGATGACGATTCCGGTGGAAGTATGGGTTCGCCGTTTCATGGGCGGCCACGTCCTGCGCGTAACGCGGGCGGTCTTCATCTATGTGGCGGTGGATGAAACCGGGACGCCGATGCCGGTGCAGCGTCCGCCCGTCTGAATCCGCGCCGCGCCGGAGCTACCTCCCGTCGGCGGGGACGGATTCCGGGCCGCTGGACGTGCTCTCGACCGGCTCAGTCGGCGCGGGCGAGACCGGCATCTGCGGTTTGTCGCTGCGGAATTTGGAACGCTGTTTCTGACGCTGGGCGCTCGATTTGCGGATGTATTTTTGGTAGGTGCGCTGTTGGCGGCTCTGCTTTGAAAAAGAGCAGCCGCTCAATGCGACCAGCAGGACCAGGAGGAGGGCGGCGGCTTTCATTCGTTAGGCAAACCTGTGCCTTCTAATCACCCCTGGCAACGTTAAATGTCCCGTCCGCACCAGTTCCTGGACGGCTTGATAGATTTTCAATTCGCTGACTGAACAGAGCGGGAAAAGTTCCGCGACGGCTCGCGGACGATCCGAGAGGCAGCGCCAGACCTGCACCAAGGCTACGGGAGAGATTTCCGGATTGCACATGGTCACGGAAAAATCAGCGCGGCTGACCTCGCAAACGGCCGTACCGGGCAGTTCCGCTTTCAGGGCGGAGAACTCGTCCCGAAATTGCATGGCGGTGAAAAGGAGATCGGTGGCCGGGCGGTTGAGGGTCCGCACGCGGGCCTCGGGCACAGCCGACCGGTCCGAGCAAAAGGAAAACGTGCCCTGTAAATGTTCCGCGAGGAAGAGCTGCCAAAAAGCGTCCTCGCCCGCGAGATGCCGGAACCGACCCGTGACGGGCTGGCCGAGGGCAAAGTGGAATTCGGAGATCAGCTCGCCCTCTTCGCTGACGATACTGAGCTGCCCGGTTTGAGTCGATTGCGCGATGGTTTGATAGATCGTGACCAAATCGAAATTCGCCAGGCTTCCGCTCAGCTCCAAGACATCAGCGGGCTCGACGACTCTCTCGTAGGAATGGATCAGGCGACACGCCAGTTTCTCGCAGAGAAACTGGGAGAAGGAGGGCACGCGCCGCACGAGTTCTGTGAAATCGTCGCGACTGAAGCATTGCAGACTGAGCGCTTCGCGGGCGACGGCGCGGTGCAGGCGAGGGCAGTTTGTCAGCAGCTCGAGATCACCAAAAATATCGCCGCGCGACAAAGCGAGCGGCGCGGTCGTGGTTTTACTTGTCTCCCGCGTCAGTTCGATCAGACCGCGGTTAATGATGAAAAAATCGTCCGGTGGGTCTCCCGCGCGATAGACTGTTTCCCCTTGGGTAAAATGCCGGACATGCGAAAGCATACCCACGGCTCGAAGTTCGAGCGGGCTCAGTGACGTGCAGAAAACGAAGAAGTCCCGCAGGGGCATTTCCGGTTTTTAACAGCAGATCGCATGCGGGCCGGACGACTGATTCCCATGAGGGACATCTCGCTCTAATGGGGCAGGACGCCAACCGTTGGCTTCCTTCCCGCGGGTGACTTCGGGGCCCTTTGTCGCACGGATCTTGAGGGGCTTGAATCCGCCTGCTCGAGCGCGGCGCATAACTTGAATGATAGAAACCTCTTGCCGAAAAGCTTCTTCGGGTGCGAACTCCATAAACATGAAGATCGCCCTCCATTTGCTCCTCGCTCTTAGTCTCTGGTTGATGGCGGCCCCGTCGGCTTCGGCTCAATCTTCCTCCTGGGTCTCCGACTACAACCGGCTCCTGGGCAAATACGTGACGCCTAATGGCGTCCGCTACGGGCAATGGAAAAAGAGTCCCGATGATTTGCGGGCGTTGCAAGGTGTGGTGGACGGGATTGCAAAGGAAAATGCTTCGTCAATGGGGGGGAAAGAACAGCTGGCCTTTTATCTCAATGCCTATAACGCATGGATTCTGCACGAGGCGCTGGAGAAATATCCCACCGGCAGCGTGAAAGATGTGCTCTTCAGCTTCTTTACCAGCAAACGAATCAACGTCGCGGGCCGGCAAACCAGCTTTAAAGCTTTTGAGGACGATGTCGTCCGCAAGCAGGGCGAACCCCGCGTCCACTTCGCGCTCAATTGCGCCAGCCGTAGTTGCCCGCCGTTGGCGCGCGAAGCCTACGAGGGCGGGAAACTGGACGCGCAGCTGGAGAAAATGGCGAAGGGCTACATTAACTCCGAGAACGGCGTAAAGCTGTCCGCCGATGGCAAGACGGCGCAGCTCTCGAAGATTTTCGATTGGTATAAGGACGACTTCAAAAACGGCGCGGTGGAATTCATCAATCAACGACGCTCCAAGCCGATTCCCAAAGACGCCAAGATCACCTACCAGGATTACAACTGGTCATTGAACGAAGCGAAGTAGTAAATTCTCGTATGGTTTCACTCGCCGCGGAAGAAAAAGAAGCACGCCCCTCACGCTGGCAGCAGCGGTGGCATGCTTTTCGGAATCCCATTGTCGAGGAGAAGGCGCGGGTGCTGAAAGAGCGGTGGGACTCACTTCCGCGGGAACTCCAGACCGACAATCAGATTTCTGGACGGCACCTGACTCATTGCGGTTTTACGCTCGGCGCGAGCTACTGCTCCTTTCATTGCACGCATTGCTATCTGCCGAAAAATGCGAACAAGATTCCCATTCCGTCGCTCGCGCAGGTGAAAGAGCAGATCGACGCGAACCGGCGCTTCCAAGGGCCGGGAGGCGGATTGCAAATCACCGGCGGCGATGTCGCGGATGCCTATTGGAAATCTGGCCGCGCGGATGAGCTGATCGAGATCATTCGCTATGCTTACTCGGTCGGCTCGATTCCGATGTTGATGACGCACGGCCAGACCTTGATCGAGCAGCCGCAATATCTGGAGCGGCTGGTGGTGGAAGGCGGGCTTCGACAAATTTCCGTGCATGTGGATATGACGCAGGCTGGCCGGCACGGCTATCCGATCGGTCGGATCAATTGCGAAGCCGATCTGCATCCGGTGCGGCAGGCGTTCACCGATCTCGCGCTCGATATTCGCAAGAAGACCGGATTCATTCTCGAGTATGCGCTGAGCTTTACGGTCACGCGGCGAAACATCGACGACGTGCCGGAAGTGATTCGTTGGTATTTGGCCGATCCGAATCGTAGCTACATCTGGCGCATGCTCAGCTTCCAGCCGGAGGCGGATACGGGGCGGACCATTTTCTCGCAGCGCCCCATCACTTCGGCGGACGTGTGGGAAAAGATCTGCCAGGGCACCGGACTGCCGCTGCGGCGCGATGTTTCCATTTTTGGACATCCCGATTGCAATAGTTGGGCCTCGCTGCTCATCGCGCGGCCCTCCGGAAAGTACTTTCCGCTCCTGCCGGACGACAAGAAATTCGACAAGTTGTTAGGCGAAGTGCTGGCTAAAATCGGCGGCCTCTCGCTCGTGAATGACGATGCTGGGACGCCTGCTTTCCGACTCGCCGGCATCCTGTTCAAACATCCGATTCTGGCGACGAAGATCATCTCGCAAATGCTCCGCTACGTCACATCCCGGAACGCTCCGCGCGAGATTTTCCAATCACTCCTGCGCGGCCAGGTGCACACGCTCGGCGTGGGGATGCACAACTTTATGGATGCCAGCCAGGTGGCGCAGGCGGACCACGATCCGGTGATCAAGGCCCGTCTCGACTCCTGCGTTTTCAAAGGTGCGGTGAAGCGGAATGGCGAATGGGAAGCCGTCCCGATGTGCTCGATGAATCAGCAGACCTGGGCGGAAGTTTACGACACGCGCCTGGAAGACCCGGAGCTGCTAAAGCAGCCGCAAGTTTACGCGCCGGCGGAAGAAGAGCCGGCGTTGCCGATCGGGTAGGCGGACCGTTTACAACAAATCCCGCACGGCTTCCACTGCCCGGAGATAGACCCGGTGTGGACCGCCGCGCATCAGCTCCTCGCGCATGAGCGCCACGGGTTCATTCCGGCTGGCGGGCATGAGCCCCCGCATCCGCTCTTTGCCCCCGACGTGATGCGAAATTTCGAGGAGGTCCGACGCCGTCGCGTCTTCCACCCGAAACTCCATCTTGCCGGTGAAGATGCTGCAGCGGCTCACGGGCTCGCCGGCACTCTCCTGCAATTTCACTTCGATCCGTTGTGCGCGCGGATCGGTGAAAAATAGGCCGTTTTCTGTCGATTCACTTTCGATCATCCAACCAAGTTGTGCGGCCAGCCAACCGGTCAGGAGAATTGCAGTCGAGCGATGCGCGGGCGCGAATGTAATTTCGACTCGTGTGATTTCTGCCAGCCGGGAGACGCAGGCCGACTGATCGAAAAATTGCGCCAGCGCCAGCCGCATTTGCACCAAGCGCGTCCAGTTGAGGTCGCAAAGCGTGACGCGCTGATTCGATTCCTCGCGCGCCATATTTACGAGCCGCATCTGCGAGTCGAAATCGCTCCACGTTTGACTGTCAAAAATGAGCCGGTCCACCCAGGCCCAAAGCTGCGCGTCCATCGGGTCGTGAAATTCACCCTGCCACCAAAGATAGAACGGGAGGTCCGAATCGAGGTGGGAGAAAACAATGTTCGGCAACAGCCGCGCAAACGATCCGGCGAGGGCAAAGGAAATTTGCTCGGAACAGATGTGCTTGCTGCCTGCGCGACTGATGTGGCAATGCGCGCTGATCCACGCTTCCACCTGGTCTTCCGCGCCGGAAGGCGTAGCCGCGATCACGATGGCGCGGCAGGCGTGATCTTCGGTAAGATGCGCGATGATTTGCGTGTTGGCGTCGAGCGAACCGGGCGCCTCACTGTAGACCGCGAGATTAATGAGCGACGCGCGCGCCATCATCTCGCCGCCCTGGTCCCAGAGCCTCTTCAACTCGCGCTCGATTTTGCCGACTTCAACGGGCATCCCCACAGCGATAGTTTCCGCGTTGGCGCTCATTGAGTGACGAATTTGCGAACACCGCGGAGTTCGGCGCTCGTCGATCTACGCGAGAGTCGCGATCTTGCAGGACGTTGCCTCTCCGATTGCGAGATCCTTCGACCGTCTTCGCGGCTTAGGGTGCCAGGCTGCGCGCGTCGCAGGAATGTCGCTGCCCCAGTCTTCATCAAAGTCTCCGCCAAGCCCGACCGTCACGCGCCAGAAGATCATCTGCTTCCTCCGGGCCCCATGAACCTGCGGGATACTCGAAGAGCGTTGGGCTGTTCTCGCGTGCCGCCCACGCTTCCTCGATCGCATCGATGAACTTCCACGCCTGCTCCACTTCATCGCGACGCGCGAAGAGGGTGGCGTCACCGCTCATCGCATCGAGCAGCAGCCGCTCGTAGGCCTCCGGGCTCGCTTTCCCGAAGGAGGTCCCGTAATGGAAATCCATCTTCACCGGCTCGATCCGGAAACTCGTGCCCGGCACTTTTGCCTGCATGCGCAGCGAAATGCCTTCATCCGGCTGGATGCGAATCACGAGCACGTTGTGGTCGAGCGCTTGCGATTCCTTGTTGAATAAAACTGACGGCGCTTTCTTGAAATGAATGGAAATTTCCGTGCCCGATTTCGGCAGCCGTTTGCCGACGCGCATGTAGATCGGCACATCCGCCCAGCGCCAATCATCGATATTCAAACGCAGCGCCACGAACGTCTCCGTGGACGATTTTGGATCGACTTTCTCCTCTTCGCGATAAGCCGGCACCGCCTTTCCCGCGATCGCGCCGGCGGCGTATTGACCGCGCACGACATTGCCCGCCACTTCTTCAGACGAGAATTGCCGGAGCGAGCGGACGACCTTCACTTTTTCATCGCGAATGCTGTCCGCGCGCAGGTCCGTGGGCGGTTCCATCGCCACCAGGCAAAGCAATTGCAGAAGGTGATTTTGCACCATATCGCGCAACGCGCCTGCGCCTTCGTAATAGCCGGCACGTCCCTCCACGCCCAGCGTTTCCGCCGCCGTGATCTGCACGTGATCGATGTAACGCGTATTCCAGAGCGGCTCGAAAATCGCGTTCGCGAAACGCAGCACAAGAATGTTCTGCGCTGTCTCCTTCCCGAGGAAGTGATCGATGCGATACGTGCTGTCTTCCGGAAAAGCGCGCTGCACGATGTCGTTCAAATGCTTCGCCGAAGGGAGATCGGTCCCGAAGGGTTTCTCAACGATTACGCGCGCCCAACTGCCGGATTCCGGCTTGTTTAAACCGGCAGCCTTCAAGTTCTCGAGAATGACCTCAAACTGATCCGGCGCGACGGCCAGATAGAAGAGCCGGTTCCCGCCGTTCCCGCGCTCCTTCTCGATCTCCTCCAACTTTTTGCGCAATCCTTGATAGCCTTCCGCGTCGCCGAATTCACTCACGTGGTAGAAGAGCGACTTCGCGAAGCCATCCCAAAGCTCATCGCGCACGGTCTGCCGCGAAAACTTGCGCACCGCTTCGCCCATCTCGGTGCGAAATTCCTCATCCGTTTTTGTCCGCCGCGCCATGCCCACCACCGCCACCTGCGGCGGCAGTTCGCCATCGGCTGCGATGTTGTAAAGCGCCGGGATCAGCTTCCGATGCGTTAGATCACCGGTCGCACCGAAGATCACGACCGTGCAGGTATCGGGCACGCTCCGGGTCACAATGCCTTCGCGCAGGGGATTCGACTGCGTTTGCTCGGCGGTCTTCTTCATGATGAATCTTTCGTCGCCAGCGTCGCGGATCGGAGGCGAGAGGTAAAACCAAAAGTCGCAGTCCGCGAGGAGCGCGCGGCCACGGAGTGGTCTTAGTTCTATTCGACGACGACGCCCTTCCAGAAGGCCACCCGATCTTTGATCTCGGCCGCGGCTTCTTTCGGCGCTGGATAAAACCAGGCCGCGGCGGAATTCGTCTCTCCGTTTACCAGCACATCGTAATAGCTGGCCTCGCCCTTCCACGGACAGCTCGTGCGTTTCTCGCTCGGCGAGAAATATTCCTGCCGAAGCGAATCGTTAGGAAAATAATGATTCCCTTCCACCACCACCGTCTCGTCGCTTTCCGCCAAAATCTCGCCGTTCCATGTTGCTTTCATAAGGTCACTCTAATCGCGAAACGAAAAATCGGCGTGCGCGAGATTTCCGATTTTAGTGCGTCCGCCGCCCCAGACGAGGAAACCGCGGACTTTGCTGCGCGTGCCTTTGCGCAGATAGATGCCGCCGTGCGTACCTGCTGCAGGCCGGCGAAGGCGTGCTTCGTCAGCCGGCACCAGTAAAGATGAGCGCGCGTTTCGCCGCGCGCAGGTCAGCGGCCAAAGTCACGATTTGTTTGTGATCTCCGCGTAAGATTTCGGATCGGTCGCGCCTTCGGTGATCAAAATGAGGATGCGCGTGTTCTCATGCACGCGCAGTGCGGCTCGATTTCTCTCGCGCTCCGGGCCGGTCAAAAGCTCGAGCAATCCCGCCAGCCCGGCCGCGCCGGTTTCCCCTGCAACCACGCCCACTCCGCCTAACAACCGCATCGCCTGGCGGGCGCGCTCGTCTTCCACCGCGATAAACGCATCGACGCCTTGCGCGACAATGGGCCAGGCGATGACTGAAGCGCGGCCGCAATCGCCAGCGCGCGATGGATGGCCCAGGACGCACCGAGAATCTTGAACGCGGGAAGTCCGAGCCGCTGCGATTCTATTTTTAAAAGAACACTGCCGACTTCGAGGACGGCCGCGATTTCTGGTGCATCGAGGAGCGGAGTGGGCGCGTAGCCGGCGAGCGTTTGATGAAAGGCGAGGGGAACTCGACTCGTGGGTTCGGCTGCGAGCGGTTTTGCTGCGCGGTCGGTGTTGTCGAAAAAACGCGAGGCCATGTTTCGTTCACTCTTCTTCGCCGCCGCCGGAACGGTGGCGAAGGGGGGAAACGTTCAACGTCCAACGTCCAACGCTCAACGTTCAATTTCGGAAAGGCACGGATCGTTCGCGCGCCAATCGGCGCTGAGCGTTGGACGTTCTGCCTTCGCTTGACCACGTGTTCCCGCTGCCAATGCTGCACCGGCATGGGTTTGACCGCGCCGCCCTTCTCCGCGAGGAACTGGACGTGAATTTGGACACCCTCATTCCGGTGCTGGCGGCTTGCGGGACGTTGCTCCTGGTCGTGACCAGCCTGCTGAATTTCTCCGTTTTCCTGCGGCAATTGCGCGCCGGGCGCGCCCAATTGGAAATGACCCAGCATCTGCTGGAAAACGCGCGCCAAGGTCCGGAGATCCAGTTGGTGCAACGGGCCATGATGGAGACGTCCGATCATCTGCAACTCCTGGTCGAGCGCCCATATTTGCGGCCTTATTTCTACGAGAACAAAGCCTGGGCTGAGGGCGATCAGGCCAGCAGTGATGAAGTCAAAGCGATGGCGGAATTACTGCTCGATAACCTCGCTTCTGCCATCATTCACTCGGCAGCTTTCCCGCAATATCCCATTCGTGGCGTCGAACAGAATATTCGTTTTCATCTTCGGAAAAGTCCGGCGCTGCGGGACTACTTACTGGAGGCGTTCGACCGCTTCCCGCTCGCCGGGTTGGCGTTGCTTTGGTTGAAAAACGAAAACAAAACTGAAACGGAAAACGACCTGCGGCAATTGATCGATGCCGCCGATCTGGAACCTGCGGAACGCGAACGTCGCGAGCGTTTGCTCGGTCATCTGCAATCGTTAGCCAAGCCCGAGGCGTTGGTGCTGGCTAAATACAGTTACGAGCGCGCGCAGACCATCTCGCTGGCCAAATGCGGCCGTCCGGGCGTTTGATTCCGCAGGATTCGTAAAGTCACGTCTGCGGAAAGAGGACCAGCGTAAAGTAAGATATGAAAGCCGCAGTTCTTGGGCGCGCGACGCGCGCATACTCGCTGCCCGCCAGCGTGGTTCCGGTTTTGCTGGGGACCGTTCTCGCCGCTCGTGGCTTTGGCGACCAGGGTTCCGGACAGTTTGATTGGAAAATATTCCTCTTTGTTCTGGCGGGCGCGGTCCTCGCCCACGTGGGCGCGAACGTGCTGAATGATTACTTCGATTTTGTAAATGGAGTCGATACCCGTCCGGAGCATGGCAGTGGCGTTCTTACGCGCGGCGAAATGACCAGTGGCCAGGTGCTCACTTTTTCGATCGTTCTTTTTGTCGGCGCGGCGTTCTGCGGCCTGGTTTTGTTGCGCGAGAACGTGCGCGTGGTGGGTCTCTTGGCGCTGATTGGATTTGGCACGGCGGTGTTGTATCCAGCCTGGCTGAAGCGTTATGGGCTGGGCGATGTGCTGATTGTGATCGCATTCGGTCTCGGCCTGACCTTGGGCGCCTACGCAGTGCAAGCGGGTGCGCTTTCCGCGATGCAGGGCGTTCGCGTGGCGCTTTATTCCGTCCCGATCTGCCTTCTCGTGGATGCGATTCTGCATGCGAATAATCTGCGCGATGCGCCCGATGATCGCGCCGCGGACGTGCGCACGTTGGCGACCATGCTCTCTCCAGGCGCGGCCAGCGGATTGCAACGCGTCCTCCTTTTTGGCCCGTTGCTTTTTGTAGTCGGAGCTGTCGCGCTGCGCTTTTTGCCGCTGTGGAGTTTGGCCACGTTCCTGGCGTTGCCGCTATTATTGCGAGCGAACCGAACCGGCAGCGTGGAAGGAACCGCGCAGACCCATCTCGTCTTTGGCGTCCTTTATACGGCGGCGTTTTTGTTGCCGCCGATCTTCCTTTAGCCCGGCATCATCTACCCAGGGCAACGCCACAGCGCCGGCAGAAACTTGCCGCGCGATCTGATTCTGGCGTGGCGCACTGAGGACAAATCCGCGCTTCGCGGTCTTTCGCGGCCTGGCGCAATTCCATCGAGAAAATTCCAGTCGGGACCGCGATAATGCCATAACCCATGATCATGATGATGCTGGCGAGGAAACGTCCCAGCGTCGTCTGCGGTGCGATGTCGCCGTAGCCGACCGTGGTAAGGGTGACGATCGCCCAATAAACGCCGTGCGGAATGCTATCGAATCCGTTCGCCTCGCCTTCGATCAAATACATCGCCGTGCCCATGATCGTGACCAGCGTCACAACGGTGAAAACGAAGACGAAGATCTTTCGTTGGCTGGAGCGCAAGGCGCGCATGAGCGTGTCCGTTTCCTCAAGAAAATGCGCCAGCTTGAGCACGCGAAAAACGCGGAGCAGCCGGAGGACGCGCACCACCATGACGTAATTCCCGCCGGTGAAGAGGCTGATGAAGCTGGGCACCACCGCAATCAAATCGACGACGCCATAGAAGCTCCACGCATAGGTGGTTGGGCGCCGCACGCAGAGCAGACGCAGCACATACTCGATCGTGAAGAGGATGGTGAAGACCCATTCCAAAGCATGCAGCACCGGTCCGTGCGTGGCGGCGATGGACTGCACGCTTTCGAGCATGACCACGATCACGCTGAGAAAGATCGCGATCAGCAACGCGACATCGAAGGCCTTGCCCGCGGCGGTGTCGCTTTCGAAAATGATGAGGAAGAGTCTGCGTTGCCACGCGGATTCGCCCGCGGTCGGACCGCTCTGCGTGGTCGCGGGGCGCGGCGGCTCCATTAATCCACCGGCCGCACGATGTAAGTGCCGGCCTGCTTATCGGCGTCCAATTTGAGCAGCCCGCGCTTTTGCGCTTCCAGCAACAACTCGTTAAACGCGCGGAAGCCGTGCGCCCGCTCGTTAAACCCGGGATTGCGCCGCTTGATCGTTTGTTTGATGAGCGAGCCGCGGATCTCGTAGTCCTCGCCACGTTCCGCGCGGAGGGCGTCGAGCGTTTGGCTCACCATCTCGAGAGCGCGATCGGGGGAGGGACCCTCGCTCGGCGCTTCGTTCTGGGGCTCGACCGCGGCCCGGGCCGGGGCGCTCTTAGTGGAAGTGCGACGCGTGCGCGTGGGCGGACGTTCCACCCGCACGAGATCGTCGTAATAGAGAAATTCGTCGCAATTGTTAATGAAGAGATCGGAGGTCGATTTCTTCACGCCCATGCCGACGACGGTTTTGTCGTTCTCCCGCAACTTGCTCACGAGCGGAGAGAAATCGGAGTCGCCGCTGATGATGACGAAAGTGTCGACGTGGCTTTTGGTATAACAAAGGTCGAGCGCGTCCACCACCATGCGAATATCCGCGGAGTTTTTGCCCGACTGCCGCACGTGCGGGATCTCGATCAACTCAAAGGCCGCTTCGTGCAGCCCACGTTTGAAATCCTTATAGCGTTCGAAATCGCAGTAGGCTTTCTTGACCACGATGTGGCCTTTCAGAAGGAGGCGCTCGAGCACTTTCCGGATATCAAAGGCAGGAAAGCGCGCCTCGCGCGCGCCGATGGCGATGTTTTCCAAATCAAGGAAGACGGCCATGGTGGCATCGGCTTCGTGTGGGGTGGACATGGGGCCAACGTTAGGCCTCTTCCACCGGAGCGGACAGCGGAAAAGGTTTGCTCGCGCGCGGGAAAACTCCTGTGCATTTTGAGCGTCCATGAATCTGCTCGAGACCGAACGTTTAACGCTGCGCCCAATTACCCTGGCAGATGCGCCGCTCCTGCTCGGCGTGATGAATGATCCCGCCTTCATCGAACACGTGGCAGATCGGGGCTTGCGCACGACGGAGGATGGCGAGCGCTACATCGCGGAGAAGATGTTGCCGAGCTTCGCGCAGCATGGCTTCGGGATGTACGTGGTGGAGTTAAAAGAAACCGGCCGGACGATTGGCACGTGCGGGCTGTTTAAGCGCGAGGAAATGGAGGATGTGGATATCGGTTACGCGTTTCTGCGGGAATACTGGGGACAGGGTTTCGCGTATGAAGCCGCGGCAGCGTTGCTAGCGCACGGCCGGGACGTGCTTCGTTTGCCGAAAATTATCGCGATGACCGGACCGAACAACGCGAGCTCCATTAAACTGTTGGAAAAACTCGGGCTGCGCTTCGAGCGGATGATCAAGTTTGGCGACGCTGGAGAAGACCGCCGGCTTTTCGGATAACGAGCCGAAGGGCAGCGCCTGCTCCTTGGCAGCGGCACCGCGCTCTGGTTAGAATGCAGTAATGCGCAAAGTGAATAACCGAGACGCGGCCGATTTCGATTGGACGTCTCCCAGCGGCAAGTTTCGCGGCTCCAGCAAAAACCTCTCGGAGGAACTCGGCCGCGATCCGCAATCCACCGACCTGATGCGGCGGCATCCGTTCGATGTCGAAATTTCACGCATCCCTGCAGGCGCGACGCCGTGTCCGTATCACTCGCACGCGGCGCAGTGGGAATTTTATCACGTGATCGCCGGACGCGGGACGGTGCGCCACGCCGAGGGCACGACGGCGATCGAGGCGGGCGATTCGTTTCTCTTTAAGCCGGATGAGCCCCATCAGTTGATCAACGATAGCGCCGAAGATCTGCTGGTGTTTATCGTGGCGGATAATCCGATCGGCGAATCCTGTTACTACCCCGACAGCAAGAAATGGCTCGTGCGCTCGCCGGAGCGGCGACTGCTGCGCGGAGAAGCGCTCGATTATTTTGATGGCGAAGAGTGAAAAAGCCGGTGCGCCAAGCCACGCTGCGCCGCCACGACGCTCAGCGGTTCCCTTGACGGAAAATTCGTTGATTGACCTCCGGTTTATATCCTGCGAAGCGTTGGCACATGAGAAACTTCCGTAAACTCTTCTTCGTCCTCATCCTCGTGGTTACGCCGATGATTCTGGCGCCCAGTTCTGAGGCGCAAAGCATCTCGATCTCGCTCGGAGATCGCCCCTACTACAACCGCGGCCCCTCTTATTGGGACGGCGGCTATGAGTACTACTGGGTCGGCGGCCACCGCAACAGAAACGGTCGTTGGACGCGCGGGCGTTACGTGCGGCGCTCCACGCCATTGCGCAAACTCCATCGCGAACACAAGAAACTGCACCGCGCCATCTTCGGGCGGTAAGCGGCAGCGTTCCGATTTCTTGGAACTTGAAAGCCCCGAGCGCGAACGCGCTTGGGGCTTTTTTCTGCAAGCTGCGCGCGCATTTGTTTCTAGCGGCAGCTTGCCTGACAAAGCAAAAACCCCAGGCACGGATGCCTGGGGTTTTGCATTGAATCTCTAAAGTCCGATTACGCCTTCGGCGGCATCAGAACTTTGTCGATGACGTGGATCACGCCGTTCGAGGCTTTGACGTCGGCCTTTACAACCTTCGCGTCATTCACCATCACGGTGCTGCCCTTGACCTTGATGTCGAGCTTCGCGCCGTTAGCGGTCGGAGCCATCATCGTCTTCACGTCTTTAGCCATCACTTCGCCCGACATCACGTGATACGCGAGGAGAGCGGCGAGTTTATCTTTGTTCTCAGGCTTCAAGAGACCTTCGACGGTGCCCTTCGGCAGTTTTGCGAAGGCTTCGTCGGTGGGAGCGAAGACCGTGAAAGGTCCCTTCTCTTCCAGCATGGCGGTTTTGCCGCCGGCATCGAGAGCTGCCACCAGCGTCTTAAAGGTGCCGGTGCTTTTCGCGGTCTCGACGATGTTCATCTCGGCGGCGGAAGCGGTCACGGCAAGCGCCAGAAGCGCAGTGCATAATAGTGTAAGTTTTTTCATGTTTATTTTGTTTTTTTCTAAAGAAACAATGCCTCTTGGGTGAGCGCTCTGTTTCATGGGGTATTACGGCTTCCTTCCCGAACCAGATGCATTTCGTTTAGGCAAAAGGGGAGCCACTCCGGCAATTCACCTTGCCCCATCCGCGCCGCTCGCTCCTATTGATCACGCATGAGCGAGCTGAAGCTGGGCGTTAATATCGACCACGTAGCCACCCTGCGGCAGGCGCGCTACGCCAGCATGCCGGAGTCGAAAAATGCGGAGCCCGATCCGATCACGATCGCCAGTATTTGCGAGCGCGCTGGCGCCTCCGGCATCACCGCGCATCTGCGCGCGGATCGTCGCCATATGCAGGATCGCGATCTCGAAAGATTGCGTGAGAACATTATGACGAAGCTCAATCTCGAGATGGGGAACACGCCCGAGATTGTCGATTTCGCCCTGCGCATCGTGCCGGATGAAGTCTGCCTCGTGCCGGAAAAGCGCGAAGAGATTACCACCGAAGGCGGTCTTGATTTAATCGCGAACAGCAAGGCGCTGGCCTCCACTGTGAAACGCCTGCAAGCGGCCGGGATCCGTGTCAGTTTGTTCATCGATCCCATCCGCGAACAGATCGACGCGGCGGCGGAATTAGGCGTCGAGATCGTAGAACTGCACACGGGCAAATTGGCCAACGCCTTTACCGAGAAAGTAGAGACGCAGGAACTGGCGCGTCTCACGGAAGCCGCCATCCGCGCGGCGAATTTCAAACTTCAGGTCAACGCCGGCCACGGCATCAACTACCGCAACATCGCGCTCATCCACAAGATTCCGAGGCTGCTCGAGTTGAACATCGGGCACTCCATCGTCGCGCGCGCACTCTTCATCGGTTTCGATGCCGCCGTGCGTGAGATGCTGGCTGCGATGCAAAATTATCAGGGCTGATTTCGAAAGCCCAGGACGCGGCACTGCTCCCTCCGATTTCGGGATAATCCTGCTGAAACGGGACCTGCGCGCCGCCTAAACGCGCGAACGCCGGCGACACGCTGCGAGAACGAGTCCGCCACCCGCCAGCACGAGAAGACTCACCGTCGTCGGCTCGGGCACAGGCGCAAAAAACCCGCGGATCTCTCCGCCGCCAAAAGTTGAACTGTGAAGGTTGAGATATGCGTTGCCGTTTTGCACCCCGCTGACAAAAGCGGCTTCCGCGCCCGCAGCCGTGCCGCCGTTGGCCGTGATGAAAGACGGATTCCATGTGCTGGTTAATGTCATGTCAAAGGTCATGTTGTAGGTCCCGCTGGTCACGCCGAGCGGGAAGTTCATAAAGCTCGGCGTTTGCGTGGCGACGCCCGCGTTGCCGCCCGGCGTTGTCACAGGAGTGTGGATATGCGAGGCCGTCACGGTTCCCGTCAGTCCACTAAAATTGACAACCAGATTAAAAGTGTGCGCCGTCAGGTTGAGCGTGAGCGTGGCCGTGCCGGTGCCAGGTGAAGCGTTCGGCGGATTCTCGTTTGGCCCACTCATAAAGGTGGTGAAGACCTGAGTCTGCGCCCGCGCCGGGATGGAGAAAAGGCAGAGGGCGCCGAGAGCTGCGAGTAATGATTGGGATGATTTCATGTGGATTACTTCCTTTTGCGACCGGGCGGATTCCCGGCCCTGGCAGCGCGTT
The DNA here is from genome assembly GCA_963762685.1 of uncultured Verrucomicrobiae bacterium. Taxonomy (GTDB): domain Bacteria; phylum Verrucomicrobiota; class Verrucomicrobiia; order Chthoniobacterales; family UBA10450; genus JACCTI01. The sequence continues at coordinate 262,187 of CAVXLV010000006.1, forward strand.
TTTATCGGAGCGACCTTCGCTTTGCACGAATAAAATGGCACCTGCCGTTGTCGCTTGCTGATTCCTGCCGCCGGCGCTACTGGAACCGCGCATGCGTAAAGCGGCCTCTGCCTCCCTCCGCCGCGACCTGCCCGGCTTTCGCCAGCGCGGCCTCGAAGTGAACCGCTTGGAAGGTTTTAGCGACGCCGTCTTCGGTTTCGCGCTCACGCTCCTGGTCGTCTCACTCGATGTCCCACGCTCCTTCGCCGATCTCATCGCCGTGATGAGTGGCTTCCCCGCCTTCGCTCTCTGCTTCCTCTTCCTCGCCCTCATTTGGAACGAGCATTATAAATTTTGTCGTCGCTACGGGCTCGACGACGGCACCGTCCGCTTCCTCACCTGCGTGATGCTTTTTCTCGTCCTCTTCTATGTCTACCCGTTGAAATTTCTTTTTAATTTCAGTCTCGCCGCCCTCTTCGGCGGCAGCGCGCAGGCCACTATCCTTACCGTCAGGCAATTCTCGCAACTCCTCGTCTTCTACGGCCTCGGGTTTGCCGCCGTTTATTTGGCGATGCTCCTGCTTTATCGCCACGCCTACCGCCTGCGTGTCGACTTGGAACTGACCGAACTGGAAGTGTTCGACACCCGCCGGCAAATCTATCGCTACCTCATCCTCATCAGCGTCGGTCTCTTGGGGGCCATCCTTGCCTGCGTCACGCCGATCGTGCGGCAAAGCGGCATGATCTATATGGTCCTCTGGCCGCTTCTGCGCGCCGAACGCATCATCCACCACCGGCGCCGCGCTCCACTTCTGGCTGCGATGGCCAACGCCAGGTAGGATGAATAAGGAAAGCAGGAAAAAGAAAAACCAGCATGTCCGGTTTTTCTCCTGCGTTCCTGGTTTCTTGATTTAATTCTTCGTCCCGTCCCCAGATTCAAACCGCCTCGTGCGTTTGCGTCTGCTGTGCCGCCACCGCAATATCAGCGAGCCCCGATGTCCAAGACCTTTTACCTCACCACCGCGATCGATTACACGAACGGCGCGCCGCACATTGGCCACGCCTACGAGAAGATTTTGGCCGATGTCATCGCCCGCTATCATCGGCTGAAAGGCGAGGAGGTTTTCTTCCTCACCGGCGTCGATCAACACGGCCAAAAAGTCCAGCAATCGGCCGAAAAAGCCGGCGTCTCGCCGCAGCAATTCGTCGACGAGCTCACCGCGAAATTCATCGCTCTGTGGGAGAAACTCGACGTCCGCTACGATCGCTGGGCCGCCACCACCGATCCGCTCCACAAGAAATGCGTGCAGGGCATGCTCCAGCGCCTCAACGACGAAGGCCAGATCTACAAAGACAAACGCGAAGGCTACTACAGCATCCGCCAGGAGCAGTTCCTCACCGACAAGGAACGCGGCCCCGACGGCGAGTTCGGCCCCGAGTGGGGCGAAGTCGAGCATCGCACGGAGGAGAATTACTTCTTCAAACTCGAGCAGCACAAAGAGTGGCTCCTCGGTTATCTCCGCTCGCATCCCGATTGCGTCACGCCCGATTTCCGCCAGACCGAGCTGATCAACGCCGTCGAAAAACTCAGCGGCGACCTCTGCATCTCCCGCCCGAAATCGCGCCTGAGCTGGGGCATCGAGCTCCCGTTCGATCCCGACTACGTCACCTACGTCTGGTTCGACGCCCTCACGAACTACATCAGCTTCATCGGCTACGATCCGGCCGCGAAAAGCTGGGACGACCAGCCCGCCGAATTCCGCGAGAAATGGCCCGCGCTTCACATCATCGGCAAAGACATCCTCATCCCCGCGCACGGCATCTATTGGCCCATCATGCTGAAAGCCCTCGGCTTCCCCGATGAGCAAATGCCGAAGTTCCTCGTGCACGGCTGGTGGAACATCAGCGGCGCCAAGATGAGCAAAAGCCTCGGCAACGTCATCGACCCCGATCAATTAGCCGACAAATATGGCGCGGAAGCGCTCCGGTATTATCTGATGAGCGATATGGTGGTCGGAAAGGATTCTGACTTTGAAGAAACGCGCCTCGTAGAGCGGTATAATAGCGATCTGGCAAACTCCCTCGGCAACTTGCTCAACCGCACGCTGAGCATGTCGGCAAAGTATCGGCAGAGCGTCGTGAGCGGGCGCGGATGGAACGAAGAACCTCCGATGGCGCAAGAGGAGCGATGGCATTTGGCGGCGACCCTTCGGACCGTTTCGAGGTTGGCGGCCGCCTCCTCAAAGACAGCGTCTGACGCCGGGCTCGCCGTTCATGAAATTATTGGGGCGCTGAATCATTGGAATGCGCAGTGCAACGCGCTCGTGGAAGTTTCCGCTCCTTGGAAATTAGCCAAAGACGAAGCGCGCCAAGCAGAGCTCGATGCGGTCCTCTATCACCTCGCCGAATCCCTCCGCATCATCGCCATCCTGATCTCACCCGTCCTCCCGAAAGCCGCGCACGGCATTTTCGATCAGCTCAATTGGAAAATGGAGCCGGAACTGGCAGGCCAGGAAGCGCGCTTCTCCTTAGCCGACGCCGAGTGGGGGAGGCTGCCCGACGGCCACGTTGTCGGCAAACCCACGCCAGCTTTTCCCGCGCATCGAAAGCGCGCCTGCAGAGCCGTCAGCTTAGCGTGCCCGCCGCCGCGCGAATGCGGCCAGACCTATTCCTGCAAGACCGAGCAGCGCGAGCGAGGACGGCTCCGGAACAATTTGATAGGTGATGGAGCCCGCCAGCGCGCGCGAAGAAAAGAAGCTGCCCCCGGTCGTAAACGGCACGCTCCGCGCGTCGCCCGTCGCCAGGGTCAAAGTGCCATCAGTAAATTGCGAGATGGCCGGCGCGCCTGTGCCGACATAGCGGGGTCCTGCACCGGTAAAGACGATGGCCACGCCCACAGTTTGACCGCCCGCGATGCTAAAGTTTGGCAGACTGATCGGCAACGAGATGTCGTTGCCGGTGGCCCCCTGCGTGACGGTTACGCTCCCGAGCGATGTCCAGCCCGCGGACGAGCTACCCGCTCCTGAGCCAACCGGACCGCCGAGTGCAGTCCCCATGCGCGTAAATATCTCGATGGAAAAAGTGGCTCCGGCCACCGCGTTGCTGGCCGTGGTCATCCCAGTGATGGTGAGTGGAGTCGCGGCGCTGAGATCAAAAAAGATGCCCCACCCGGTGGCCCCGTTGTTATTGGTCGATCCACTGGGGTTGGCGTTTAACGTGGTCTGGGCGGAAGCCGAAGCGACCGCCAGAGAGATCGCAGCCAGAGCGGCGACGAGTTTTGAGAGAGATTTGACCATAGGATGAGCCTCCGAGGGGTTTCTTTCGCGTGCTCGCATCCGAGCGGCTTGATTTAGAAGATTCGCCTCCCGCTCTGCAAGAAAAATGTCGGCCGAGTTTTCCGGCACGATTCCGCGTTTTATAACTGCGCCTTTGAAAGTCTGGGTCGGTGAGGATCAGATTCTTTTCCCGATAATAAAAGCTGCAACCGTGATCCTAGTTTTCGGGTCGGCTCCAATTGTTCTCCGGCCCAATTACAGGCGTCTCAGGGTTGGGTTAATCCGCTGTCTAACTCGGTGCCTGCCGTGTTCCGGGGAGCTGCAGGTGGGTTCGCGGTGCGTGCGGGAGGCGCCCAAGGCGCTGCGCAGCGCGCCCGGGTTAGTGCAGACCGTCCCCAGGGTTGGTGTGAGAAGGCCTCACGGTCGATGTAAGAGGATCTCCGGGTTGGTGCGAGAGGTCTCGGAGTTGGTGCGACACGGTCTCAGGGTGACCGCGCGCCGCCTCTCGGGGCTATTTCACGCCGCAGCGATCGATCTTTTTCCTTGCCCGCACCGGTGAGCGTCGGAATGCCCGTTTCCAGTGCCGGTCAGCGTCCGACAATCTTCGTCTTTATGACGGCAGCGGGAAGCGCCGCATCATTTCGCGGACTTTGCCGTGGATGGCTTCGAGTTTGGCGGCGTCGTCGCGGTGGTTTAGGGCGTCGTTGATGAGGTCGGCGATGTCGAGCATCTCTTCTTCTTTCATGCCGCGCGTGGTGACGGCGGGCGTGCCGACGCGGATGCCGCCGGGTTTGAAGATGGGCAGGGTGTCGAAGGGGATGCCGTTTTTGTTGACGGTGATGCCGGCTTTATCGAGGACTTCTTGCGCGATCTTTCCGTTGAGGTCTTTCGGGCGGAGGTCGACGAGCATGAGGTGGTTGTCGGTGCCGCCGGAGACGATGCGGTAGCCGTGTTTGGCGAGGCCGGCGGCGAGGGCTTTGGCGTTGATGACGACCTGGCGCTGGTAATCGCGGAAGCCGGGCTGGAGGGCTTCGTGGAAGCAGACGGCTTTGGCGGCGATGACGTGCATGAGCGGGCCGCCCTGGATGCCGGGGAAGACGGTGCCGTCGATGGCTTTGGCGTGTTCGGCGTTGCACATGACGATGCCGCCGCGCGGGCCGCGCAGGCTTTTGTGCGTGGTGGTGGTGACGAAGTGGGCGTGCGGGATGGGGCTGGGATGCTGGCCGCCGGCGACGAGGCCGGCGATGTGGGCCATGTCGATGAAGAGGAGGGCGTTGACGCTGTCGGCGATTTCGCGGAGGCGGGGGAAATCGATGATGCGCGGATAGGCGGAGGCGCCGGCGGTGATCATGGCGGGCTGCTCGGCTTCGGCTTGCTTGGCGAGGGCGTCGTAATCGATCTGCTCGCTCTCCTGGCTGACGCCGTAGGCGGCGACCTGGTAGAATTTGCCGGAGAAGTTCGCGGGATGGCCGTGGGTGAGGTGGCCGCCGTGGGCGAGGTTCATGGCGAGGATTTTGTCGCCGGGTTTCAGGACGGAGAAATAGACGGCCATGTTGGCCTGCGCGCCGCTGTGGGGCTGGACGTTGACGTGTTCGCAACCGAAGAGCTGCTTGGCGCGGTCGATCGCGAGCTGCTCGGCGACGTCGACGTTTTCGCAGCCGCCGTACCAGCGTTTCCCGGGGTAGCCCTCGGCGTATTTGTTCGTGAGGCAACTGCCTTGCGCTTCCATGACGGCGCGGCTGGTGAAGTTCTCGGAGGCGATGAGCTCGATGCCTTCGCGTTGCCGTTTCTCTTCGGCCTGGATGACGTCGAAGATTTCGGGGTCGGCTTTGCGCAGGGCGCCCGACGGGTTGGGATGCGGATGGTTTGCGGTGGAGGGGGACGAGTCGGCCATGGTATAAGAGGAGGTGCTGCCGACGCGGGCGACGGCCGGCGGGGCGAGTTCGGTTTCTTCTACGAACGCGAGGACACTGGGTAAAGCGTTTTTGATCGTGGCGGCGCAGGTGACGTAAACGTCGCGCCCGGAGCCGATGGGATCGGGCACATCGCGCCAACCGACGTCGCCCTCGAATTCGCGCAGAAGGTAGGTCTTCTCGCGCGCCGTGCGGGAAGAGCAGGTGGATGCTCTCGAGATGGGCGCCGGTCATGGCGAAAATGTGCGTGGCGCGATCGACCAACGTGGCGGTGAGCGGCTGGCTGCGGATGTCGCGGATATCGACGCCTTCCTCGCGCAGAACTTCGATGGCGTAGAGGCTGGGCGGTTGGCCGCGGACCGCATGCACGCCGGCGGAAGCGACCGTGATATCGCGGCGATTGCCGAGGAGATGCCGGAAAAGACCCTCCGCCATGGGGCTCCGGCAAATGTTTCCGGTACAGACGAAAAGAACGTTTTTCACGGTGTGCAGGCGTCGCCGCGCGCTCGGCTCGCCAACCTAAAATCAAAAGGTATCAAGTCAATCGAGCGCCGCGCAGGCGCGACCCTACAGAATGATCCGAAAAATCAGGCCCGCGGCGCCGCTCGCCAGGATGACCGTGACGACATCCCAGCGCCACCAGACGAGGCCGGCGAAAGCGACGCCGCTGAGGGCGAGCGCAAACCAATCGACCGCCTGCCCCGCGGGGAAAATGACATGCCAGCCAAACCAAAGCGCGAGATTCAGGATCACGCCGACGACCGCGGCGGTGACGGCGGAAAGCGCGGCGCGCAGCGGAGCGTGTCCGCGGAGCTGCTCGATGTGCGGCGCGCCGAGAAAAATCCAGAGGAAGCAGGGCGCAAACGTGGCCCACGTGGTGATGAACGCGCCGAGCGTGGCGGCGGCAAGCGGCGGGAGCGCGCCCGGTTGATTCCAGGCGCCGAGGAAGCCGACAAATTGCAGCACCATGATGAGCGGGCCGGGCGTGGTCTCCGCCAGGCCGAGGCCGTCCATCATCTGCCCGGGTTGCAGCCAGCCGTGCGACTCGACCGCCTGTTGCGCGACGTATGGCAGAACCGCGTAGGCGCCGCCGAAAGTGACGACGGCGGCTTTGCTGAAGAAGACGCCTTCGCGGAACAGCGTGCCATCCCAGCCTTGCCACGCGCCGAGGAGGAGGATCGGCACCCACCAGATCGCCACGCCGGCCGCGCCGACGCCGATCATGCGACGGATGGACGGGCGCTGTGTTGGTCTCGGAGTTTTGTCCGGAGTGCGACTCGGTGCCGAGCAGCAGTCCGCAGAGCGCTGCGCCGCCGATGACGACGGGGAAGGGGATGCGCAAAAAGAAGATGGCGATGAAGGCCGCCGCCGCGACGGCGCCAACGGAATAGTGCGCAGCGCTTTTCGTCCGATGCGAATGACCGCGGCCGCCACGATGGCCATGACGGCGGGCTTGAGTCCGTAGAAAATCGCGGCGATCCACGGGACTTGGCCGCGAGTGACATAAACAAAACTGAGCGCCCAAAGGATGAAGACGGAGGGCAGGACAAAGAGAATGCCGGCGACGAGGCCGCCCCGTGTGCGATGCAGCAGCCAGCCGATGTAGGTGGCGAGCTGCTGCGCCTCGGGGCCGGGGAGGAGCATGCAGAAATTGAGCGCGTGCAGGAAATGGTCGTGTCTGATCCAGCGGCTTTTTTCCACCAACTCGGTCTGCATGATGGCGATCTGGCCGGCGGGGCCGCCGAAGCTGATAAAGCCGAGCTTTAACCAGAAGCGAAATGCTTCCGCGAAGGTGGGCACGACGAGCTGGGCGTCTCCTCCGCGCGATGGCGACGGCGCGGGCGCCGCCGGGTTCATGCCCGGGCGCGTATTCCGCGCGCACGGTCAAGGCGATGCCGCCGCGCGCGGAAAATTCCGCGGTGACGACGGCGTGGCGCGGCGCACAGGCGGCGACGAAATCGTCGAGGATGCGATTGGTCACGGCTTCGTTGAAGGCGCGCTCGTTGCGAAAGGAGGCGAGGTAGAATTTGAGCGATTTGCTCTCGACGCAGAGTTTGTCGGGCACGTATTCGATGACGATCTGCGCGAAGTCCATCTGGCCGGTCACCGGACAGAGCGAAGTGAAATCGGCGGTCTCGAAGCGGATGGTGTAGGGGCGTTTCGACGGCGAAGGGAAGGTCTCCAGATTTGCTTCGCTGGGGAGGCGGGCAGACGCGCTTCGCTGCGGCCGAGGAGGGTGAGCTTGGCGGTCCTGGATTTCTACTCTTTCTCCTGCTCGTGCTCATGATCGAATTCCTGTGGAAACGAGCACGAGCAAGAGCATGAGCAAGAGAAAGAGTTGGAGCGGCCTCAATCCGGCAGGCGCAGCTTCGGATTGTTCAGCGCGCGCTCGCGATCGCCCGGCTTGTTGTAGTTCCAATAATCGACCTTCAGATTGCGCTTCATTTTCAGGTGGCTGCCGTCGGCGGCTTTCCATTCGCGCAGGAGATGCGGCGGGTCGCGATCGAGGGTGAAGAAGTCGCTGCCGCGCGCGTGCGCGACCGTGACGTTGATGGCGCGCTCCGTGGCGGTGAAGGAAATTTTGGCCGGCTGAAAATCGAACGTGTCCTTTCTTCGAATTGATCGTGGTGCCGGCGAGCTGGATTTCGAACGGCTCCGTTTTCGCGAAATCGATCGTGCGCACGAGCCAGGGAAGCTCGTCGTAGAAATAGCCGTTCGCCGGCGGCGTGACCTCTTCGCTCCCGCGCGCCATGCCATCCCAATAGGTGCGACATTCGTAGGTGAATTTTTCGCCTTCGCGGCGCGCTTCTTTGTAGGTGTTGCCGCAGCTGTCGTTGCTCGTGAGGGAAAATTTGAGCGAGCTGCGCGTCCGCCACGCGCCAGAAATTCGAGTGCATCTGCTGGTAGACGTAGAGCCCGGTGGGCACGTGCAGGATCTGATTCATCTTCAGCACCTGGACGGTATCGGGGCGCTGCCAGTCGTCGGGTTTAACGAGTTGCTTCGGATCGAACGGCTCGCGCACGAGAATGTGCAGGACCTCGCACGGGCGCGGCGACGCCGTAACGCGCGATCTCGGCCGCGTAGATGCTGAATTCGGCTTTGCCGTCGTTCCAGTAGTGATCGTTTTGCAGCAGGGCGGGGAGAATTGGGCGGAGGCGAGTCTCGCCTCGCGAGGAGGAGGAAAGCGAGGAGCGGTAGTTTCGCATGAGGGAAATGTCGAACGCCGAACGCTCAACGTCCAATGCAGTGAGGCGATCAGGCGGCTCCATCCGCGCAAAGCGCATGACCGCTCTAAATTCTCTTCGCCTCTTTCGCCCAGGTGTCCTTGAGCGTGATCGTGCGGTTGAAGACCGGCTGCCCGGGCTTCGAATCGGGATCGAGCGCGAAGTAGCCGAGGCGCTCGAATTGGTAGCGCTCCTCAGGCGTGGCGCTCGGCCAGCGAGGGCTCGCATTTCGCCTGCACGACTTCGAGCGAGTGCGGGTTGAGGTGCGACTTGAAATCGCCGTCCGCGTCCGGCTCCGGCACGGTGAAGAGCCGATCGTAGAGGCGCACCTCGGCATCGATCGCATGCGCGGCGCTCACCCAGTGGATCGTGCCTTTCACCTTGCGGTTCGAGGTCGCGCCGCCGGTTTTGCTCTCGAGATCGGCGGTGCAGCGCAGCTCGGTCACGTTGCCGCGCGGCGTCCTTCACCACCTCGTCGCACTTGATGATGTAGGCGTACTTCAGCCGCACTTCGCCGCCGGGCTTGAGGCGGAAATATTTCGGCGGCGGCACTTCCATGAAGTCGTCGCTCTCGATGTAAAGCTCGCGGCTGAACGGCAGCTTGCGCGTGCCGTCCTCGGGATTCTCCGGGATTGTTGTTCGCGGCGCAGCTCTTCGATTTGGTCCTTCGGGATAGTTCGTCAGCACGACCTTGATCGGGCGCAGCACCGCAGCCGGCGCTGCGCGGTCTTGTTCAGGTCTTCGCGGATCGGCGTGCTCGAGCACGGCGAAATCGGTCAGGCTCGTGATATTTCGTGATGCCGATGTGGTAGGCGAAACGCGCGCATCGCGCTCGCGGTGACGCCGCGCCGGCGCATGCCCGGAGATCGTCGGCATGCGCGGATCGTCCCAGCCGGTGACCAAGCCTTCGTTCACGAGCTGCATGAGCTTGCGCTTGCTCATCACCGTGTAGGTGAGATTCAGCCGCGCGAATTCGATCTGGTGCGGCAGCGGCGCGCGGCAGCTCGAGCGACTGCAGAATCCAGTCGTAGAGCGGCCGGTGCACTTCGAACTCCAGCGTGCAGAGCGAGTGCGTGATGCCTTCGATGTAATCGCTCAGGCAGTGCGCGAAATCGTACATCGGGTAGATGCACCACTGCGTCGCCGGTGTGGTGATGCGCCGCGTGGCGGATGCGATAGAGCACCGGATCGCGCAGCCAGACGTTCGGCGCCTGCATGTCGATCTTCGCGCGCAGCGTGCGCGCGCCATCGGGGAATTCGCCCGCCTTCATCCGCGCGAACAGATCGAGATTTTCCTCCACCGGGCGGTCGCGGAACGGGCTCTCCTTTCCCAGCCGGCGATATTCGTCCGTCTCCTCCGGCGTCAGGTCGTCGACGTAGGCCTTGCCTTTGCGCATCAGGTGGAGCGCGTAGTCGTAGAATTGCTCGAAATAATCCGAGGCGTAGAACGGCTCCGGCCGGCGACTTCGGCGTGCGGATTGCGGACGGCGGAAAGTCGATCTTCCGACGCCGCTGCGGTCTCCGGCGTTTGCGCCCGCCGGCTTCAACCCGAGATAGTCATCCGCCCAGCCGCCGATCAGCCAGCGCACATCGGCCATGATCGAGTCGACGTATTCCGCTTCTTCCTTCGCCGGATTGGTGTCGTCCATCCGCAGGTTGCAGACGCCGCCGAACTCGCGCGCGATGCCGAAGTTCAGGCAGATCGATTTGGCGTGGCCGATGTGGAGATAGCCGTTCGGCTCCGGCGGAAAACGGGTGTGAATCTCCGCGTGCTTTCCCGCTTGCACATCTTCCGCCACGATCTCGCGGATGAAATCGGAGTGCGGGGCTTCGGTCGGCTCGGCTCATCTCGGGGCGACATTAGCAGACGAAGCCGAAGATGGTAGGGTCAGCGACGCAGCTCTCATGCAAGACTCCTTACACTGGCGGATTTGAAAGATGGCGAAACGGACGGAGCCGCCGGTGCGTCTCGGCGTTTTCGGCGATCCGGTGGCGCATTCGCTTTCGCCGCAAATGCAGAACGCGGCGCTGGAGAATGCGGTCTGGCGATGCGTTACGCGGCGCTTTCGGATTGCGCCGGAGGAACTGCGGAGGCGCTGAAGCTGGTGCGCGCCCAGGAATTCATCGGGCTCAATCTGACCATCCCGCACAAGACCGCGGCGGCTGGGCTCGTGGATGAGCTGGACGAGTTCGCGCGCAAGGTCGGCGCGATCAATACGGTGACGTTGCGCGACGGGAAATTCTCGGGTCCAACACGGACGGGCCCGGATTTGCGCGCGCCATCCGGAGCGAGTTTTCGGTCGATCTGCGCGATCTGCGCGTGCTCTTGTTAGGCGCGGGCGGCGCGGGGCGGGCCATCGCCTGGCAATGCGCGGCGGAAGGCTGCGAGCGCCTGGTGCTCGTCAATCGCGATCTGGAAAAGGCGCGGCAGCTCGTGGCCGAACTAGTCGTCCTTCAGCGATGCGCGCGTGGCTGCGCCGGTGGCGCGCCTGGAAGCGGTGCCGTGGGAAGAGCGCGCCGCTGCGTTTTCAGATCGCGAACGTCGACCTGATCGTGAACGCGACGCCGCTTGGGATGAATCGCGCCGATGCCTCGCCGCTGCCGGCGCGCTGCTCGCGCCGCACCTGATGGTCTACGACACGATCTACGCGCCGCGCGGACGGCTTTGTTGCGGGCGCGGCCGAAGCCGGCGCGCGGGGCGCGAACGGCTCTCGATGCTGCTGCACCAGGGCGCGCTCGCTTTTGAGAATTGGTTCGACCGCGCGGCGCCGCTCGAGGCGATGCGCGCTGCGCTTCTGTAGCCGGGCCGCTGAGCGACCCCGGCTCCCACGTGGCCCCAGGACCGCGGTCAGCGCGGCTACGACGTCGCCATTTCTGCCCCACGTTTGGTGGCGGCTTCCACCGCGGCGATCAAGCCCTCCTCGGCCGTTTTCTTTCCATCTCGGCGAGTCCTGCGGCGGTGGTGCCGCCCGGCGTGACTACCATGCGCGCAAGTTCCTCGGGCGAGAGTTCGCTCTCGGTGGCGAGCTGGGCGGCGCCGAGAACGGTTTGGGTGGCGAGCGTCAACGCGACGTCCGGGGCCAGCCCCTTTTTTCTCCGCCCCCGGCCAGCCCTTCGATCACGGTGTAAACGAACGCCGGGCCGCTGCCCGCGAGCGCGGTGACGGCGTCGATCTGTTCGTCGGTCACGCGACCGACCACGCCGATCGCGCCGAAAGATTTCGCGCAGGCGATCGAGGTCCGCCGTCGTCGTTCGCGCTCCGGGCGCGAGCGCGGTGGCGCCGCGGCAAACGGCCGAAGGCGTATTTGTCATTGCGCGCAAGAAAGCGCGCGGCGGCCAGCGCTTCCATGCTGGGGAGGCGAACGCCGGCCGCCAGGGAAATGACCAGTTTTCCTTCCAGCTGTCGGCGCGATTTCGCAGAATCGGAAGCACGACCGCCGGGCTTCACCCCGAGAAGAATAATTTCCGCCGGCTCCGCGACCTCGGCGTTGTCGGCGTGACCGTGATGCCCGGCTCCTCTTCCAGCGCCGCCGCGTCGCTCGTCATTGGGTTCGCTCGCGATGATCGCGCCGGGCGCGCAAAACGGGCCCGCACCAGACCGCGGATGACGGAGCCGGCCAGCTTACCCGCGCCAATGAAGCCGAGCGAGTAGTGAGGGACGTTTGAGAATCCATGGAGCCGCTATAACCAATGGTAAGCGCCGGTGTAAATTTCGGTGTCGATCTCGCGGAAGAAATCGCTGAGCTGAAACGCGAGCGAAACGCCGTCATCCTCGCGCACAATTACCAGGTGCCGGAGATCCAGGAGATCGCCGATTACGTCGGCGACTCGCTAGGGCTGAGCTACAAGGCGGCGGAGACGAACGCGGACGTGATCGTCTTTTGCGGCGTCCATTTCATGGCCGAGACGGCCAAGATCGTGAACCCGGCGAAGCGCGTGGTGCTGCCGGATCTGGATGCCGGCTGTTCGCTCTCGGAATCGTGCCCGCCGGACAAACTGGAGGCGTTTCTGAAGGAGCACGCGGAGAAGAATTACTACGTCATCGCCTACATCAATTGCAGCGCCGGCGTGAAGGCGCTCTCCGACGTCATCTGCACCAGCGGCAACGCCGAGAAGATCGTGCGCGCGCGCGCCGGCGGATCGGAACATTCTGTTCGTGCCCGACCAAAATCTCGGCGCGTGGGTGATGGAGCAGACCGGGCGCCCGATGGATCTCTGGCAGGGCAATTGTTACGTCCACGTCGAGTTCACCGCGCGCAGCATCGGCACGATCCGCGCAGAATACCCGGACGCGCCGGTGGTGGCGCATCCGGAATGCACCTTACGCCGTGCGCATGCTGGCGGACGAAGTTTGCTCCACGGAAAAGATGGTCGACGTATTGCCGGGAATCGCCGCGCGAGGAATTCATCATCGTGACGGAAGCCGGGATGCTGCACCGCCTGCACCGGGAGATGCCGGGCAAGACTTTCATTCCCGGGCCGACGGAGAATTGCTCCTGCGCCGAGTGCCGGTTCATGAAAATGAACACGCTGGAAAAGGCACGCCAGCGTTGCGACGAATGGAGCCGGAGATCATCCTTCCCGAAGCGATGCGGCAGCGCGCCGAGGCGCCGATTCTGCGCATGCTGGAGTTGAGCCAGTAGGCAAGCTCGACTTTGTCGGCTATTTCTCGCGGCGCGGAGGCGGGCGAGACCGCGCTCCCTTCACACTTGATTAAATTTGTCTTTGCGCCGGGCCTTCCTACTTTCGCCGCGATGCAGCGGCCTTCTCTTCTTGGCTCGATGCTCGTCGTCCTGCTTCTCGGCATTCTCTTCTGCGCGAGCCGCGCTTGCCTCGTCTGAGGAATTTTTCCTGCGCTGGCTCTTGCGACACTCAATCCGCACAGCCCGGCCGCTGCCGCTCACCGTGGTCGAGATCGGGCACGAACCGTTGATGATGCAAAGAGCGCGAGCCGGCTAGAGCAAGCGGGCGTTCGCCGCAGCCGGCTGCGACGTCGGTTTCGCCGCTGGAGTTTGCGCTGTTCCTGCAATCGCTGCTCGATTTTCAACCGACGGTGGTGGCTTTCGAAAATATCCTGAAATGGCGCGAAAGCGACAAGGACCAGGAACAGGTTTTCTCGATCAGGCGATGCGGGTGCCCAAGCTTCTGCTCGCGGCCGAGCTGACACGAACGCCGATCCGGATGCGCCCTGGGCGAGATTCCGGGTTTCACGCAGGTGACCGGCAAACGCGGCGATCTGGTCGAGTTCTCCGGAGTGGGTCGCCAGCCGGCAGAAGATATGCGGCTGATCTCGACCGCCGGTTACGTCAATTTGCCCGAGCGAAATCTCGGACATCCATGTCCCGCTGCTCTTTCGTTACCGCGGCGAAGTGATCCCATCGTTCCCCCTGCAGGCAATCCTGCTCTGGCTGCGGCCACGCCGGCGGAGGTGAAGATCGAACTCGGCTCCCATATCCGCTGCCGCATGACTGTCGCAATCCCGATTCGGCAGCTGATGGCACGATGCTGATTCATCCGAACGCGGCGCAAGGGCGCGCCGCCTGAGCTTGAACGAACTGCTCCTCGCCGCGCAACAGCGCGAACCGGAAAGGCGGAGCAACCCGGCGAATCTCGACGCGACCAGATGGTCCTCGCGCGCACGCCGGCGCAACCCGCTCTCGCCCCCGGATGTTTTCGCGGCCACGATCGCCACCATCCAAGGGAATCGCTTACGTCCGCCGCATAATTGGATTTTCGATTGCGTCATTCTCCTGCTTGTCGACGGCGGCGCGGCGGTTGGATCCGCAAAGTTGATCGCGGTCGACTGGTCCTCGGCGGGATCGCCTTTACGGCCGCCTATTGCCTGGCCGCACTCGGAATTATCTCGCGGTGGGATCTTTGGTTGCCGGGGTGTCTGCCGCTCGGCGCCATCTGGGTTGCCTTGTTGTGGCGTCGTTTTCCGCAGACACGGCGCCGCGGCCCAGAAGCGACGATCGCGATTCCCCGCCGATCCCCTGACGACCGGCCCTGCGCGTGAAATTCATCAATCTCACTCGCCGGACCGAGATCGGCGCGAACTGCTATTACCTCGAGAGCGGCGGCCAGAGCTTCGTCCTCGATTGCGGGATGCATCCGAAAGAGGAAGGGGAAGAGGCGCTGCCGAATTTCGGGCGCTCGGCGACCGGCAGCTCGACGCGATCGTCATTTCCCACGCGCACCAGGACCATCGGCACGTTGCCGGTCCTGATGCGGCGGCAGCCGAACGCCCGCGTCTTCATGACCGAGGCGACGGCGGAAATCGGGAGCGCGCTTTTGCATAATTCGGTGAACGTGATGACGCGGCAACGCGAGGAACTCGGGACTACGCTCTATCCGCTCTTCACTCATCGGGAGACCGACCGCGCGTCCGATCAATGGCGATCGTGCCCCTTGCGGCAGCCGATCACGCTTGAGGCGAACGGGCGGCCGCGACGACGAGAGGCGTCACCGTTGAGTTCGTCGATGCGGGCCATGTTCTCGGCGCGGCCGGGGTGATTCTCCGGGCGGAAGGGCGCACGATTTTCTACAGCGGCGACGTGAACTTCGACGATCAGACATCGTGCAAGGCGCGGCCTTCCCGGAATCAGGAGTGGATGTGCTGATCATGGAAACCACGCGGGGCGACAGGCCGTTGCCGGAAGGATTCACGCGCGCCGCCGAGGAGCGCCGCTGGCCGAAGCCATCGAGCGAGCCTTCCGCGCGGCGGCTGCATCCTGATGCCGGTGTTTGCGCTGGGCAAAACGCAGGAAGTGCTGGCGCATGCTCCACAAATTCCGGCGCGAGGGATTGCTCGGCGAGTTCCCGGTCTACATCGGCGGTTTGAGCATGAAGATGACCGAGATTTACGATCGGCGCGCCATGACCGCGCGGCGATTCTGCCGCGGCTCCAGCTGCTCGAGGAAGCTCACCGTTCGTCCTCAACGGCCAGAACCATCCACGAATCGCCCGCAAGGCCGGGCCGTATTTACGCGCTCTCCAGCGGAATGATGACTCCGAAAACACTCTCGAACATTTTCGCTCGGCGTGTGATCGAGGATCCGAAGCATTCGATTTTCTTCGTCGGCTACGCCGATCCGGAATCGCCCGCCGGCCTGATCTCGGGCCGCGAAACCGGGCGACCTCGTCTCGCTCGATCCGGACGAACCGCCGCAGCGATTGGGCTGTAACATCGAGCAGTTCCAATTCAGCGCCCACGCCTCGCGCGAATCGATTCGTCGCTTACGTGAAGAAGCTGGCGCCGAAAAAGATCGTGCTCGTCCACGGCGATGTGCCGGCCGTGGAGTGGACGCGCGCGCAGCTGGCCACGGCGTTGCCAGAATCCGAAGTGATCGTGCCAACGCCCGGGGTGGAGTGGGAACTGTAGCGGCGGTCTATGACCGCCGAACTCTGCCCGCAACAGCGTCATAAACCGCCACTACACGAATGAAGATCGTCTCCTGGAACATCAACTCGCTGCGAAAACGGCAGGAGCGTTTGCTGGCCTGGCTCGCGGCGACCCAGCCCGATGTCGTTTGTCTCCAGGAAACCAAATGCACGGACGAACAATTCCCTGCGGCCGACCTGCGAGCGGCCGGATATCACTCCGCATTTCACGGGCAGAAATCGTACAACGGGGTGGCGCATCCTCTCGAAATTGGAACCGGGCGAGGTGCGACCGCCTTGTGTGATGAAGAGGAAGATCCGCAGGCGCGGGTGATCGCCGCGACCGTCGCTGGGGTGCGCATCTATTCGATTTACGCACCGAACGGCCAGGCGGTCGGCTCGCCCGCTTACGTTTACAAGATGCGGTGGTACGAGCGGCTGCGAAATTGTCTGCGAGCGGGAAGAGCGCGATCACCGCGATGGTCGTGTGTGGCGACTTCAACGTCGCGCCGAAGGATGAGGATATTTACGATCCCGATCTCTGGCGCGGCGCCATCATGTGTTCCGACGGCGAGCGCAAGGCATTCGACGAGCTGTGCGCCTCGGGTTTGTAGACACGTTGCGCCTGCATCATCCGGAGACTGGTCTTTTCAGTTGGTGGGATTATCGGATGCTGTCTTTTCCGAAGAACCGCGGGCTGCGGATCGACGCCATCCTCGCGAGCGAGTCCCTGGCGCCTCGCTGCACCGCAACCGGGATAGACCGCGAAATGCGCAAGGGGAAGGAACCATCCGATCACGCCCCGGTCTGGGCGGAGTTTGCCTCAGGAGATTCTGCATGAAGAACAAGGCGCACCTGCGGGTGGCGAATCCGCCGTCGAAGCCGCTGATGCTTTTCGACGGTGATTGCCATTTCTGCAGCCGTTGGATCGAGCGTTGGCGCGAGATGACCCGGGGCAGGGTGGATTAAAAACGATCGCAGGCAGCGGGCTTCTCGGTTTCTCCGTTGTACCCCCCTCCGAATTTCGAGACGCGGTCCAATTCATCGAAACTGACGGCACTGTCTTTCGTGCCGCGGAAGCAGTCTTCCGCTCGCTGAGTTACGCTCGCGGCGCGGGTTGGACCGCGTGGAGTTACGATTACTTGCCGGGCTTCGCT
>CAVXLV010000007.1:0-14595 GCA_963762685.1 uncultured Verrucomicrobiae bacterium
CCGCGGGGTGCAGGCCGCTCGTCATTTCGTCGAGCATTTTAAATCCGGTGGAGAGGCCGGTGATGCTGCCGCGATTCGCGTAAAGCGCTCGATGGCCTCGATCGCTTCCATGACCTGCTCGCGCATGCTCGGCATCTGGCCTTTGAAGCGATCCTCGCCGACGGCGAAGATTTTTTTCTCCACTTCGTCGAGCAGATTGTTCACTTCGTCCTGTTCCTCGAAGGAACGCCGCACGCTTTCCGTGCAGGCCGCGATGATCTGGCGCAGGATGAATTTGTCGCGAACGATCTCGAGGTAGTAGGTCACGTTCGCGGCCGTCGGCACGAAGGTGAAAAGATTCGTGATCGCGGCCGCGCCGCCGACCGCGTCGAGCGTATTCCGATCGCGCAAAACCTGCGTGAAGGTGATCAGGTCGATGCCCTGGCCGGCGTTCCAGAGTTCGACCAGCACGGAGTAAATGATCTGGTGCGCGGGAACGTAGAAATACTTCTCGTTAATTTTCTCGACGCACTCCGCGATGATATCGCGCGGCGAGATGAGCATGGAACCGAGGACACCCTGCTCGGCTTCGATGCTATGAGGCAGGGTCCGACCAACATCCTGCGGAGAAGCTGTGAATCGGCTGTCATTAACTTTTCCGCCGTTCCGCGCCGCCGAGCCTCGGTCAGCGCCATTCGCCGCTGTCTTGCGAGGCCCCTCAGGATTACTCCCGTGGGGATCTCTCGGCATTTTACTTTTTGTCGCGCGTTGGGCGAGCCGAACGCGTCCGCGTTCCAGGCTCCGGTGCTTCTTCCGTTTCCGGTTTCGGTTCGCTGGCCGACTTGACGTTGAACTTCAGTGTCGCGGTCACGTCGTGATGCAGCTTGATCGGAAATTTCGTGTTCGCCGGTGGACTTGATCGGGTGCTCGATCACGATGCGATGGCGATCGATCTCGGCTCCGATTTCGTTCTTCAAACGCGTCGCGATATCATTCGCCGTCACGGAACCGAAAGCCTTCCCGGCCTGGCCGGTCTCGAGGGTAAAGACCATCTTCGATTTGCCGATGCGGCGCGCGATCTCTTCCGCTTCGTTCAATTCCTTCGCTTCACGCTCGGCGCGTTTCGCTTTCAACATGTCGAGCTTGCGCATGCTGGCCTTTGTGACCTCAAAGGCTTTGCCTTGGGGGAGGAGGAAATTACGCGCAAAGCCCCGGCGCACTTTGACGACATCGGCTTCGGCGCCGAGCCCGGGGATATTTTCCGTGAGGATGATTTGAGTAGAAGGCATGGCCGTGTGGAGAAAAATTCCACGCTGCGGAGCGCAACGCGGGTCTGGATTATAAGAGCCAGCGACAGGCTGTCAACGCGCGCGAAAAATAGGTCGGTGAGTCGTTCGTTGCCGAACAATGAAATCTTTTGCTGCGGGAGAAGACGGCCAAGACGAAGCGGCCTCGCCGGGTTGGGGCGAAGCCGCTCGATACTGGGCGCTCCAGGGAACTCCTGACGACGAATCGGAATCCTACGGCGCTACCTGATTGCCGGACTTGGATTTAACAAGGGATACATCCGTGGCGTTGATCGTGCCGTTCGCATTTACGTCGATCCGGAAGTTGGAAGCGTCACCGTCCCGGTTGAGGTCGCCGCTTTCGTCTCGCTCACATCCGATGGCGGTCACTCCTCCGCTGCCGTTCGTGTCGCCGGCCAGGATTCTCATCGGGATGGCAAGGTCGGCGGTGTCGGTGCCATCGCTCACGTTTGTTAACGTGACCGTGATGGGCTGGGCGTCCCCGACGCCGCTTAGGTTCACGGTGAGCTCAGTTCCGTTCATGGCAGCGTTTGTGACGAAACCGTTGCCGGAGGAGACGGCGGCGCTGGTAAACGTGACCGGCGCGGCAAACTTCACGATCACCTGGTGATTTCCGGATGCCCCCCCAGTGCGGCATTCAATTCCACTCGGTCCATCGAGCGGCAGCACAATATCGAATGCTTGCGCGCCATGAGTCTTGCGGGAAACGGCCGAGAGAAATTGAACCCTCGGGATCAGGGCAAAGGCGTGATTGTTTCCTCCGATTCTTCCGCGCCCCGCAATCACGCCCTTGTCGTTGATCGCATCCGGCGCTTGCAGGACCCAACCCGAGCCGCTCGGGATCACAGTGTTAAGATCGAGCGCCGGGCTGGTGCTGCTGGCCCAGAGAACGCCCTGCTGAATGGTCCTGGCTGCATTTCGCGAGTAGCCCACGATCTTCCCGGCGGCGTTGATCCCGCGCGCGAACGAGATGTTTAACTCGCCTCCGAGCGCGCCAAGCTCAATCGCCGGGGTTGCGCTGTTGGCCCAAAAGGCGGCGCGATAGATGTTGAGCGCGTCGTCCCAAGCATAGCCCACGATCTGGCCGCTGTTGTTGATCCCATCCGCGTAGCTGCTGGGCAATCCTGGAAGCGTGCCGAGATCAACCGCAGGACTGCTGCTGCTCGCCCAAAAAACAGCGCGGAAACCTTCCGCAGGGGTGGCGAAGGCAGCTCCGACCAATTGGCCGGCGTCATTCAGATTGCGATTGTAGGTGCTGCCCGCCGCATTGCTCCAGGGAGCAGGTAACCCACTGAGCTGGGCAGGGACGCTAGTGCTATTCTGCCAGACGAGAACGCGATAAACCGTAAAGTCCTCGTTGTATCCAGTCCCGCACATCTGACCAGATGCATTGATCCCGCGGCCGAAGCTCTCGACGATACCTGTTGGATGGGGAAGAGCCACCGCCGGACTGCTGCTGTTCGCCCAGAAGACGGCTTGGAAAGCATCATTCGGCTCCCCAGCCGCACCGATCATCTGGCCGCTGTCGTTAATCCCATACGCGCTACTGGCACCGCCCATGAGTTCTAGCGGTGGGCTGTTGCGGTTAGCCCAGGAGACCGCGCGGAAGTCGGTGCTCGCCTGATCGTAAGAACGGCCCACGAACTGGCCGTTGTTATTGATGCTCCGCACAAAGCTTTGGCTTAAGCCGCCGTCCAGCGCACCCAGATCGACCACGCTGTAGAGCACGCTCGGAACGAGCAGGAATCCGTGGGTGTGTCCGCCGATCGTCCCGCTGCCGGCGATTACGCCCGCGTCATTGATCGCCACGCCTACTTCCAAGGCCCAGCCCGCATCCGCGGGAATCAAAGTATTCAGATCAACCGCCGGGCCTCCGGCGCTGCTCCAAAGAACGGCACGCTCGCTCGAGTAATCCTCATTATAAGCAGTGCCTACGATCTTCCCCTGACTGTTGATCGAGGCGGCGTCGGAATAGACAAATTTCGCATTGAGCGCACCGAGCTGGACCGCGGGGCTGCTGCTATTATTCCAGAAGACGGCATGAAAGATCGAGAAGTCGTCGTTGTAGGCACTTCCTACAATCTGGCCGCTGTTATTGAGCCCGTAAGCGTCGCTGTGATCGAGTTCGCCGCCCAAGGTGCCCAGATCAACCGGGGCGCTGGCCGCGGTCGGATAGAAGACGGCGTGGTGTTCTGTGTCGGCTTCGTTATAAGCCGTGCCGACCAGCTGCCCAGCGTCATTGATGTTTCGCCGGGCGCTGGAATTTGTATTGCTCAAGCCTCCGGGCAAGCCCACCAATTCAACGGGCGCGCTGCTGCTGCTAGCCCAGTAAATCAGGCGCACGAAAGTAAATTCATTGTCAAAAGCGTGGCCCAACATCTGGCCGGTCGCATTGATGCTGAAGGCACGGTATTGCAGGCCCGCGGCCGGGGCAGGCAATACCACCCCGGGACTGCTGGCGTTTGCCCAGTACACGGCTTGCAGTGGACCGAACGGCTCGCCGAGGCACCCGCTCATCTCGCCGTTGTCGTTGATTCCGTAGGCAGAGCTGCCGCCGAGGAGTTCGCTTGCCGGCCCCCCCGTGGGCGTCCAGAACGTGGCGCGCAGTATTGAACCGTCTGAGGTGAAAGATCGCCCGGCCACCTGGCCGTGGCGGTTGAGCGCGCGCGCAACGCTCTCGGTCGAGTCTCCGCCGAGCGGACCGAGATCGACCACGGTGTAAAGCGGCGTCTGCTGCTGTGGGCTAAGGCGCGTTTCCGTCTGCGCTACGCCGCTACGCAGAAACGCAAACAATGTAACTGCAAGTGTGAGCGCGATGACGCAGCCGGACTGGAGGGAGTGAGTTTTCGAGGGGAGGAATGTTTTCATAGGAGTGGTTGTTTCCCATTCCTTCGGAGAATCCCGGGCCGCGTTGCAGAAAAGATCTTGAGGGACGCGAAGTTTATCCGCGGCCGATGGTTGGGAGCGCCTTCAAATCCGGAGGGACGGGCTTCCGCCCCTCTTCCACGAGGATGACGCGCTGAGGGGTGACAGCGCTACGGACTCTGGCTTGACTCCCGCAGCGTTGGAGTTTTCTGCGCGAGTGAGGCGACGATTTCTTCGAATCCGGGATCACCCCGCAGGGACTCATATTGGACGCCCAGGCGAAGGTCACCATAGGTGGGACCCATCGGGGTCTTTACTAGCTTCCTCAGCTCTGCGAGCGCCGCGCCTTTCTCCCCGATCCAGCCGTAGATGAAAACAAGATTGACCGCGAGCTTGATTCCTTTGATCGCATCATGGTCGAGCGGCAACAATTCGATCCCCCGGTGGCCGAGGCGGAGAGCCTCTTCCTTGTCGCCCAAGTTGGCGTGCATCAATCCCAAGGCGGAGGTGAGTTCCGGATCCTCCGGCCGGGCCAGCAACGCGCTGGCCAGATCGGCCCGGGCCTGGCTGTAGGCGCGCTGGACCGCGGCTTCGTCTTTTCGCAGTCGGGCGATCACTGCTTCATAACGAGCACGCGGCTCGGTGGGCGGGAAATCCTCCTCGCGGACGCCCGCCAGAGCCTGCTCCGCCCGATCCGCATCCCGCGCGAACATGGCAAAACTCACATTCATAAGCGGCACCGAACCATCCTCGCGCTTCTCCGGGACGAGCGCGCGCAAGCCGGAGAAATCGGCCTTCTCATGAATATCAGCCGCCGCGAGAGAGGTCCGCAGATCATCTCCCCAGATGCCGGTGGCCGGCACTCCCGCGAGAACGCGGCGCATCTGGCCATAATCCCCCCGGCACAAGAAGACATCCGCGAGTTCGAATCTCCTTGAGATGTTCGCGGGATCGAGAGCGCACGCCCTCTCCATGTTCCCGGTCGCTTCCTCCCAGCGTCCTTCGCGCCGGTCGAGATAGCAGATGTAGAGGTAAACTCGTGGTTCGTTCGGCAGAGCCTTGCGAGCGAGCTCGAACTCCGCGCGCGCCCAGCGATATTGCCGGTAGGATTGATAGAAGTGGAACCCCCTGGCCAGGTGCACTTCTCCGCTTTCAGGCGCCAGCTGAGTGGCCTTCTCGATCGCGGCATCTCCCTGCGCACGACACTCCGGCGTTTGATCGATCTGGTTCCAGTAGCGCGTATCGTAGACCCGAGCCAATTCGCAGTGCGCGAGGACAAAATTAGGATCAAGTCTCACTGCCTCGGTGAGCCACCCTTCCGCGTTTTTTAGTTTTTCGGCCATGTCGAACTCTTGGCCCGGCTGGTCCCATATCTCCCGGGCGCGCAGATAAAGAGCGTAGGCGGCGAGGTTCGCCGTCGGGGGTTGATCCATCGCCACCTTTTCCTGCGGCGAAAGCTTCGCCTGCAGCTGCTCAACGATGGCCGCGGCGATCTCGCTTTGAATAACGAAAAGGTCGGCCGCATTGCGATTGTAAACCTGGCCCCAGACCTGCGCGTTCGTGCGCGCGTCAATCAATTGCACGTTCACCCGCAGTCGATCTCCCGTGCGCTGAACACTGCCTTCCAGCAAATGGACAACCCCCAACTGCTGAGCGATCTGCCGCAGGTCGCGGGACGCAGCGGATTGATACTGCACGACGGAACTGCGGCTGATCACCTTCAGGTCCGCGACGCGGGCCAGGTTGGTCAGGATCTCGTCCTGCAACCCATCGGCAAAAAAGGCGTTCTCCTTTTCGGCGCTGAGATTCTCCAGTGGCAGGACGGCGATGCTCTTTTCCGCGAAGCTTTTGCCGTCGGACGATCGACCGGCACCCGGCCGATGAAGACTCCAAAACAATGCGCCAGCGGCGAGTGCAATCAGACCCGCGGCAAGGGCGAAGCGGCGAAGCGTTTTCTTCCCTCCGGCACTTTGCGCTTCGATCGCTTCGAGCCTCCTCGCCAACTCACGCACGCCCGGGCGTCCAGCCGGTTCGGTCGCCAACATCGCGGCGAGCAATGCCGTCAAGGCCGATGGCACGTGCGCCGCTTTCAGTTGTACGATTGGCAGCGCGGCGGACATAGCATGGTCCTGGCCAGGGGGCATGCGGCCAGTGAGCAGAAACCAGAGCGTCGCGCCTAACGAGTAGATGTCCGATCGAACGTCGACGGAGGCGCCGGAGAACTGCTCCGGGCTCGCAAAGGCCGGCGTGCCGATGAATCCGTCATGCGTTAGGACGCGCGCGTCCGGCGTCGCCGCCAGTGCTTTGGCGACGCCGAAATCGATGATCTTCACGGTGAAGTCTGTGGGCGCCACTTCCTCCTTCTCCGGCGCCTGGAGCATGATGTTCCCCGGCTTGAGATCGCGATGCACCAGGCCGCGTTTTTCCGCTGCGGCGAGTGCGCCCGTGATCTGTCGCGCCACTTCCACGACGCTCTTTACCTCGAGCGGACCGGTCCGCCGCACCCGGTCGTCTAAAGTTTCGCCCTCGATCAATTCCATCGCGCAAAAGCACTGGCCGGTTTGCTCGTCGATTCCGAATTGGTAAACCGTGGCCACATGCGGATGCCGTAAGGCGGCCGCCGCGCGCGCTTCGCGCATGAATCGCTCGCGCGCCTCACCGTCGCTCAGGCCAATGCCAGCTCGGATAATCTTGAGCGCGACTTCGCGCTTCAGCGCAGTGTCGGTGGCGCGGTAGGTCACACCCATCGCGCCCCGGCCCAGTTCCCACGGGCTGCCATCTGCGCGGCGTGCGAGGGTATAGGTGCCGAATTCAGCGGGCACGAAGCCCGGTGCTTCGCCCTCTGAATTTTCGTCCGTCTGCTCTTCGAATCCGAGGTTGAGTAAACAAGTCAGACAGCCGGGTCCCGACGACTCGATTGGCTTGCCGCAGGTGGTGCAGACAGACAAGGCCTTCCCGGTGGACTTCATCAGGGGAATTTTTAACTCGTTAGGGCATGGCGCAGATGATGCAGCTCTTCATCGACCTCGCTCGCCTCGTTCACCGTTCCGCGGATTTCCTCGCGCAGGATCGCCCGGTAGCGTCCGCGCAACCGCGCCACGTCGCTCCGCAAAGTGGTGGCGGGACGTCCGAGACGAGCGGCCAATTCTTCGTACGGGACGGCATCATTTTCTCCGACGGCCAGGTGCGAGCGCAGTTCCTGAAAAAGCGCGGCTTTTCCTGCAATTTTGGATTCCAAATCCAGCCGATCCATTACCCGGCGCAACAACGCCGCGGCCCATTCGCGCTCGTAGACGCGTTCTGCGCCTGAGTCGTCCGCTCGGGCCGCCTGCGCTTCCGCCTCTGCAATCGCAGCTTCATCCAAATGGACAGGCGCCAGGCCACCGCCTCGTTTCTTCGCGTGCGCGTGGTCACGCGCGTCGGCCAGAAAATGCTTCAGCGCTCCGAGCAGGAACGAACGAAATCGTCCTTTCGCCTGGTCGGCGTTCGCATAGGAACGACTTGCGAGAAGCTGGGCAAAGAACCCTTGAGTAAAATCCTGGGCATCATGTTGGGATATGCCCTGCCGTCGCAGGAAAAGATAAACTGGACGCCAATAGATCGTGCAGAGCTCCGAGAGGGCTCCCATGGACTGACTGGTCGGCGCTTGAGTTTCTGCGGCCCGGCGAATCAAGGTCCATCGCGTCGCGGCAAAAAGAGGCGATCGTGGCGTCTCCTCTTGCATGGCACCGGTCATCGCCCGGTTTTACGGGACAGGCGTAACACTGACAAGTGAGAAGCTGGAGGCGACTTTCGCCTTGCTGTAGGACGATTGTTACAATCGCGCATCTCGTCTCATCGCTTCGTGAGAGGCCGGGGAAGCCCGTGCCCGTTCGCACTTCCAACGGAGTGGGCCAACCCATGAAGGAATGTCGGCGTGGGTAGCACCAGCCCGACGGAATGTCCGGAGTTGGATTTGACCTGCCCGAGGTCGGAGGCGTTGATCGCGCCGCTGGTGTTGATGTCGGTGCGGAAATTTGTCGCGCCCGCGGCGCTGCCGGATTGCGCTTTGGTCTGCCCGATGTCGGATGAGCCAACCATGCCATCACCCGTGCTGTCGCCGATGAGGATGCGGAGCGCGACTACCCTTTCCGGAATAGTCGCGCCGTCAGTGAAGCAGATGAAGTTCAGGTGATGGCTGAAGTTGGTCAGCGCGTTCACGCCATCCTCATCCATGATCGCGGCGCCGGGGCCGCTAAGCACAATCGTGCCCGCGTTCGTGACAATGTCGGCGCCGGTGAATTGCAATTTGGCGGACGCCCCGGGCGCTGCGGCGACGAAGTAGGCGCCGGAGTTCAAGCTCGTGCCGGAGAAGTTTGCCAGGGTGCCGAGCTGGAGCGAAACGCGCGGCACGGTTTGCGCGGTCAGAGTCAGACACCCTGCTGGCGCCGGAGCGGTGCCGTCGAGAACGGTGAGATTGTGATCCGTGGCGACGAGGCGGCCAGCGTTTCCGGTGGAAGCGCGACGACTGGGGAGAGGAGAGTGTGTTTTTTCATGATGTGATTGCTTTTCGTTTCCTGTTCCTTCCCGAAACTCTCCGGCCCGTGGCAGAGAAAGTGTCGCCGCATTTCCCTTCGCGAAAAAGCGACGGCCCCGCGGGAACGGGGCCGTCTCAGTTTTTTCGCGCGGGGCGAACGATTTGTTAGTTGGTCGAGATCGTTCCCATGAAGGGGAGAACGAAGGTGCCGGTGACGAAGTTGATCTGTCCGTAGAGGGTGAACATCCCTTTTGCCTTTTTAAACCTGCCGGTTCCTCCGGTGACGACTGCGGTTTCGAAGTTTAGGTAAACGCCGGGTGTCGCGGTCGGGACCTGTTGCCCGAGGAACGAGCCGTAAAGCCGGTCGCCGTTCGCGGCAGCCCAATCGAAGCTCCCGGTGTAGCTCCCATCGCAGACGTTCGGGATGAAGTTGGGCGTGCCGGTGAAGTTGCCCAGGACGGTCGCGGTGCCGGTGGTGGTGACGTTGAAGTTAAAAACACAGCCGCCCGAGCCGGGCACGGGCGGGCCCAGATCCGCGGGAATTGTCCCGGAGACGGTGCCGATGAATGGCAGCTCCTCCTTGTCCGCTCGCGCGGGACTGGCCGCGGAGAGGAACAAGGCCGAGCAGATGGCCAGGAGAATGGTGACGCTGAGGTTTCGATTTTTCATGGGTATGATTTCCTTTTTTTGGTTTGGGGTTGCGGTCCGTCGCTCCGGATAAACCGGAGACGTAGACCGTTTCCCATTCCTCCCCGAAAGTTTGGGGCGCGTGGCAAAGAAATTTGCAGTGCTACGCGAACGCGATGGCCGCTCCCGCCGCGCCCAGAAGTCCGCCGCCGTGACGGACTTGACTACGCCCGAGCTACGGTTTCCGGAGAGGGTTGCTGGCCTCAGCCTGCGCTTGCGCCAGGAGTTTCTGGAAACGGGGATGATCGCGGACGGAATCCCAATCAGGTTCCAAGGGCAGGTAGATCTGCTTATATTTTGGCGTTAAATCGGCGCGCTCCAGGGCTGACAGCGCCGGCTCCGCTTCGCCCAAGAGGGCGAAAATGCCCGCCATCTGATCGTCGTGCAGTTTCTCCTTAGATCGGCCGGCTTCCGCTTTGGCAGCCTCCGCCCACCCCATGGCGGCGTAGGTTAGGGCGAGGAGATAATGTGCATCCGGTTCGCCGGCCTTTTCCCTCGCTTCGACTTCCAAGATCCACCGAATGGAATCCAGGGTAGCGAAAGCACCGGCGCGGTCTCCCGCATAGAACTGGACCAGACCTTGGGTGAATTTCTTTGGGGCCATTATGCCGAAACCCATGGTCAGGCTCGGAATGCGATCGACCCGGCAGTCGTCCAGGATTTGCAACGCCCCGGAATAGTTTCGCTCCCAAACGGCGATCGAGCAGCGTGCCGCGGTGGCGCGGCCGTCAGGGTCTTGGCCCTTGGGCAAGCCGGCTAGGATTTCTTTGGCGCGGGCAACGTCACCAGTCCAATCGATTTCAGCCTTCGCGCGAAAGATTCGAAAAAAGACAGATTCTGGCGAGAGCTCCAGCGCTCGGTCCAGTGCCTCGCGCGCCCGCGGAATTTCATCGTGCTGATAAAGGGCGGCACCGTAGTTGTAGAAAGTTTTTCCTTCCCGAGGATTGAGCACGATCGCGCGTTCATAGCTAGCCACGGCCTCATCCCACGCCCCCATATTATCTTGGTAATTCGCCGCATCCATTGCGACGTAGGGATCATTCGGGAGTAACCGTACCGCCGTCGCTATTTCCCGCTTTAGCTCCTCGGGAGATGCGGACTCTTGGGTTACAGCCGCCAGAGCCATATGGGCTTGGCCACAAGTGGGGTCGAGTCGCACGGCTTCTTGGGCGTTGTTTCGTGCTTCGGCCAACAGAGCGGGTCGATTGTCGAACCGACCGTGCAGATTGTTCTGGATCACCGCCAGTCGTGCCAGCGCCAGCGCGAAACGAGGGTCCAAGATGATGGCCTGTTTATAAAAATTCTCCGCCGCCAGATAGTCGTCGCGCGAGGTTTCGGGTCGCATCTGATACTCGCGGCCCCGCAGGTAAAAGACATAGGCGTCCGGGTTGTCGGTCAGCTTCGCTTCGACCCGTGCCTTGTCTTCCGGACTTAGTTTGCGCGCGAGAACGCTGGCAATTTCCGCCGCCAATTCTCCCTTCAGAGTAATCGAATCCGCCAAGGTGCGATCGTAGCGCTCCGACCAGACGCTGCGTTCGGTGGCCACGTCAACCAAACGCACGTTGACCAGCACGCGGCTCGACGTCCGGCGGACGCTTCCCTCGAGAATCGTAGTGACGCCCAATTCCTGGCCAATTTCGCGCAGCTTGCGTTCTTTACGCTCGCGATAGGATGCGACCGAGCCCCGGCCAATCACTTTCAGGTCGTGGATCCGCGCGAGACTGGTGAGCAAATCGTCCTGAATGCCGTCAGCGAAAAACGCATTCTCCTTCTCTTCGGAGAGGTTTTGAAACGGCAGCACCGCGATGCTTTTCTCCGGCGTCCGTGAAGCGGAGTCAAAAGAAGGAGCGAGCCGGGCCTCAGCGATTTTGGTTTCCAATTCCAGGAAGCGCGGATCATCCCGCAGCGGGGAGAGCCAAGGATAGAAGTGCGGCGCATAGACCCGTGCGGAGCGGTCGTGCAACGCCTGATCGAGGGCGGCGAACGCTTTGTCTTTGTCGCCGAGGGCCGCGTGGATGGCCGCGAGATGGGTGTGATCGACGTAACGTTGCTGCGCGAGCTTCTCTAATTCCGCGAGGATATCTCGGGCGCGTTCCATCTGGCCCGTGTGCGCGTAACAAATTGCCAACTCGAAGTTCGGGCGATTGAACCTGGCGGCGGGAATCGATTCGTAGCGTCGGATCGCGTCCGGCCACCGTCCCATGGCGACATAGACATGGGCGATCGGATCTTCGTCGTAGAGAAATTCGGGATTGAGCTCCATGACACGCTCCGCCAGGGGCAGCGCACTCTTGTAGTCGCCCTGCGCGAGCGCCACTCCCGATTCCGCCCACCACGGCCAGGTGTTGAGCGGATCGAGCCGACGCGCGGTCGCGATCTCCTGGCGGGCCGCGACATAATTGCGTTCCGCGCGGGCCAGGTACCAGCCGTAGAGCCGATGTGCCACAGCGGAGTTGGGATCAAGCGCGATGGCTCGCTCGAATTCACGTTTCGCCACCGGGAAGTTCCAATCGTAAGTGAGGGCGATCCCGGCCAGCACCATGTGCGCGTCGGAGAGCCGATCGTCCAGCGCAACGGCTTTCAGGGCCGCCTCGCGGGCGGGTAAAAGAATCTCGCGTGGGGCTCGGTAGGCATCGCCGATGTGGACGTAGGCGGCGGCCAGCGCCGACCACGCGACGGCGTAGCCGGCATCTTCTGCCACTGCTTCGCGCAAGAGGGCGATCTGCTCGTCGTGGCTTTTTTCGTCGGCTTGAGCGGTCAAGGCGATCGCGCGCAGATAGAGATCATGCGCGCGCGGATTGCTGGTAAAGGCGGCGCGAAGGCGTTGCGTCTCGGCGGGCGCCAATGTGATCTTGAGCGCGTCCGCCACACTCTGGGCGATTTCGCCTTCAAGCTCCAAGGCCTTACCGCGCGGACGCTTGTAACTTTGCGCCCAAAGCTGCGCCCCAGTCGGCGCTTCGAGCAATTGCAGATCGATTGAAACCGAATCGGCTGTTCTCTGAATGCTTCCGCTCAGGAAATTAGTGACGCCCAGCGTCCGTCCCAGCCTGCGCAGCTCTGCCGGAGCGGCGGCGGATTTCGTTTTCAGGTTGCGCGATATTACTTTTAGCCCGCGCACCTGGGTGAGTTTGGTAATGATTTCATTGCGCACGCCGCTCGCGAGATAGGCGTCGTTTTCGTCCGGACTCCTGTTCTCAAATTGGAGCACCGCCATGCTTTTTTCGAAGTGCGTTCCGGGCCCAGCGTTGGGCGGGTGTGAACGACCGAACAGCCATACGGTCGCTGCCAGGCCGACCACGCCGGCCGAAATCGCGAGGCGGCGCGCCATTTTC
The DNA here is from genome assembly GCA_963762685.1 of uncultured Verrucomicrobiae bacterium. Classification (GTDB taxonomy): domain Bacteria; phylum Verrucomicrobiota; class Verrucomicrobiia; order Chthoniobacterales; family UBA10450; genus JACCTI01. The sequence continues at coordinate 12,687 of CAVXLV010000007.1, forward strand.
CAGGAATCTGCCAGCTGCGCGCGGCATCTCTGCAAACGCGCGGTTAACCCACGCACGCCGGGACGGGCGGCGGGCTCCGCCGCCAGCATTGTGCAAAGCAGCGCGCGCAAGCGGGACGGCACGTGTGCCGCTTTCAATTGTTCCATGGGCAGAACATGGAGCCTGTGCCCGGCGCGAAACTCTTCCACACTCTCGCCATTGAAGGGCCTGTGTCCGGTGAGGAGATACCAGAGAGTCGCGCCTAACGAGTAGATATCTGAACGCACATCGACCGGTGCGCTGGTGAACTGCTCGGGGCTGGCGAAAGCCGGTGTGCCGACAAAGCCGCCGTGGGTCAGGCCCATCGCATCCGGTTTTTCGGCGAGCGCCTTGGCCACGCCGAAGTCGATTACTTTCACGGTGCAGCGCGTTTCGTCCTCGTCCGCTACCAGCATGAGATTGGCCGGCTTTAAATCCCGATGCACCAGACCTTGCTTCTCTGCGGCAGCCAGCGCGTCGCTCACCTGGAGCGCGATCTCGAGCGTGGTCAGCGGGTCGAGCGGCCCGGTCCGGCGCACTCGCGTCTCCAGCGTTTCGCCTTCCACTAATTCCATCGCGCAGAAGCACTGGCCGTTCTCCTCCTGAATGCCGAATTGGTAAACGGCGGCGACATTCGGGTGGCGCAAGGCCGCGGCGACGCGCGCTTCGCGCATGAAGCGTTCGCGCGCCTCCGCCCCGCGCTTGATCCATTCCGGGTCGATGATCTTGAGTGCGACCGGGCGCTGGAGCGAGATATCGACCGCGCGATAGGTGATCCCCATCGCGCCCCGGCCCAGTTCCCGCAGCGTACCGTCCTCGCGCCGCTCGATCTCGTAAGTGCCGAGGCGATGCGCGGTGGAAGCGGCGAGGGCGTCGTCTGTTTCTTCCGCGGCCTCGAACCCCACCCGCAGCAGGCAAATCATGCAGCGCCCCAGGGCCTGGGAGAATCCGCCCTCCATCCGCGTCCCGCACTCGGGGCAGATGGCCGGTTCCGCCTGGTAGCTTTGCATGATGGGAAACGGATGCCCGTCCTACCAAGTACTACGGAATTTCTGCGGCGAAGTTCTCGCCTTTCTCGATTTTTTTTATTCGGTGGCCAGAATCTCGCAAAGGTGGCGCAGCTCGTGGTCCACCTCCGCAGGTTCCAAAACCGTCCCACTGACTTCTTCCCGCAGGATGGTGCGATAGCGGGAGCGCAGCCGCGCTACATCGCTCCGCAGCGTGGGGACGGGACGGCCGAGACGACTCGACAATTCCTCGTACGGGACAGCCCCATCGCTCCTGCCGGAAAGATGGGAATGGAGCTGCGCAAAGAGTTCCTCTTTACCGGCCAGCGCGCATTCCTGCGCGAGGCGATCCAACGCCTGGCGCAACAGTGTTTCCGCCCATTCCCGATCGTAGATGCGCTCGGCACTCCAGCCGGGCGTGCCGATGAGTTGCGCATCGGCTGCGGCGATCGCCACGGTATCGAGCGGGGCCAGGATCATGCCGCCGCCGCGTTTCTGGGCCCGATCATGAGCCCGGGTGTGCGCCACGAAATGCTTAAGCGCCCCGAGGAGAAAGGAACGGAATCGGCCCTTCGCGGGATCAGCCCGCGCATAGCCGCGCGACTCGATGAGGTGGGCGAAAAATCCCTGGGTCAAATCTTGCGCGTCTTCAAGAGTTGATCCCTGGCGGCGCAGGAAGAGAAAGATGGGGCGCCAATAGATGCGGCACAGATCGGAAAGAGCGCCAAGGGCCTGGGCGGAAGGCGCGTCGGAGGCGCCCGCCCCCAGCACCACCGTCCAGCGGGTCGCGACGAACGCGCCCTCGCGAGTGGTTTCCGGCGGAGCCGACAGCATGTGGAGTTTTTTATCCGGCGGCTGCGGAATAGGCAAGCCGTGTGACCGCG
>CAVXLV010000008.1:0-98663 GCA_963762685.1 uncultured Verrucomicrobiae bacterium
TGAATGACGCGATGGCCCGCGCCGAGGCTGCGGGATAGTTGTTCCTGTTGCAGGTCCATGACCTGGATGAGATCGGGGATCGCGATCTCCTCCGTGTTATTCACGTTCGGGGACGCGCCAAAGAGGTCGCGCTGGACGTGATTGATTCTGATCTCGGGAAAGAGATGCCACCGGATGCGCTCGATCTGCGGCAAGGTAAGCGGCTGGCCAAATTGATACAAAAACATCCCCCAGAGTCGTTCCTGAAATTCCATCGCGTCGGTGGACTCTGTCATCTCGTCCTTGCAGATGACAAAGCGCGACGGGAGGACGGAATCCTGTTCCGCTTCGGGAATGGCGTCGTCCAATTGCCGACGGGTGATGTTGGTCAGGACAACTCCGTAGCCGTACGGGAAACAAAGCCGGCCCTGATATTTGTGGGAGCGATCCTGCAATTGCGGATCGACGCCCAAGCGATTTACGATCGCGTTCGCGTATTGCCGCACTTGATCGATCGGATTCTCAACCCGCTTCAGGCCTCCGGCCTCGGTCAGGAGATCGACGTGATGCTTCGTGATCTGCCGGATCGTGGCAAGGTTCCAATCCTTAACCTCAAGCACGAGCAACCCGCGCGTCGGATGAAGCACAACGAAGTCAGGATGAAGACGTTTCGGGCCAATGGGCACGTCATGCCAGCACAGATAGTCATCCTCGAGAAGCCCATCTAAACGCTCGGCGAACCGCTTCTCGCCCGACGTCGCAGCGCGTTTGTTGATTGGAGTAATGAACCTGGCCATAGATCGCTAAGGCGTTTTAGAGCATTTGTGGCGCCACGCATCGTGAAGCGCGGGTAAATTGCGACCCCCCGCATCCACCGTTAGAAGTTATGGCTCCATGGCCCGCCAGTATATTCTCCAGCGCGCTCCCTCGGCGGCGGGGATTCGGATTGATTACGCGGCGGAGCTGAATCCGCAGCAGCATGCGGCGGTGACGGCTTCGCCCGGGGCCGCTCCTCGTGCATCGCCGCCGGCTTTTTGTTCCAAGCAAGTAGCGGCGAGCGCCGCTATTCTGGTCCTGGCGCTTTGGCCGTTGCCAAAGGCTCTGCTGTGAGCAGGCGCCAGAGTCGGTGATTGATGAAGATCAATTCGGTGCCGCGCTTGGTCGGGACGACGAAGCCGGCTTTTTCCAGGGCGCGGAGATACTTGGTGGCGGTGAGGCGTTTCGCGATCCCGGCTTCTTCGACCAACCGGATTTTACAGTAAGGCTGCTCGAAAATGAGCTCGATTAGTTCTTTGCTGAAGACGGTTTTGGGCAGGACGCGTTTCGCCTGCTCAAGGGTGTCGGCGAGGAGATCGCGGATGGCGTTGATTTTCTCGCTGGTGCCGCGCGCGGTGGTTTCCACGGCTTCGAGCATGTAGAGGAGCCAGTCTTCCCAGGCGCCGCGTTCCGTGACTCCACGCAGGTTTTGATAGTAGTCGGCTTTGTGCTCGATGATGAAGCGGCTGAGGAAAAGGATCGGGCTTTCGAGCAGTCCGTTCATGATCAGTTGCAGGATGATCAGGATCCGGCCGGTGCGTCCGTTGCCGTCAAAGAATGGGTGGATGGCTTCGAATTGGTAATGCGCCACGGCGGCCCGAACGAGCGGGTCCAGCTCGGAGGAAGCGTCGTTGGCGAATCGCTCGAGGTTGGCCAGCTTTCGCCGGAGCAACGGTTCGCCGTCGGGCGGGGTGTAGATAATTTCCCTGGTGGCGGGATTTTGCAGAGTGGTGCCCGGTAAATTGCGGATGCCCGCGTCGGTTTGCTTGATTATCCGGACGATCTCGAGAGCCAGATTGGTGGAAAGAAATGGGCGCTCACGGATGACGTTCATGCCGTGCCAGAGGGCATCGCGGTAATGCAGGACTTCCCGCGCGTGCGGGGATGCCTCCGAGCCGTCACCCTGGGCGGCGAGTCCACGAAAAAGTTCGTCGTTGGTGGTGAAGATATTCTCGATCTCGGAGCTGAGCTTGGCTTCCTGGAGCGCGAGCGTATTGAGCAGGATCGTGGGGTTGGGGATGCTGTGAGTCCGGCCTTTGAGCTCGGCCAAGGCGCGGCTGGCAGTTGTGGTCGCTTTGAGGACGCGCGGCGTTTCCAGTTCCGCCTGCGGCGGCAATTCGGGAAGCTGATTGAAAGGCTGGTTCGCGCGGAAAGGCATGCGGTTTATACATTAGGACGCTTAAATGTATAAAAATAGGCAAAATATATACATTCAGCTCCTTGTCTGTGCGTAGCGCATGCATCACACGACCCGCGAAAATTGCGAGGGTCGTGGACCGCCGCTACAGATATTGCTCCATGGCGCGCCAATATATTCTCCAGCGCGCTCCTTCGGCGGCGGGGATTTCGATTGATTACGCGGCGGAGCTGAATCCGCAGCAGCATGCGGCGGTGACGGCTTCGCCGGGGCCGCTGCTCGTGATCGCGGGCGCGGGGTCGGGGAAGACGCGGACGCTGACTTATCGGGTCGCGAGCTTAGCGTGCCGCGCACGCTTTGGCGCCATGTGGGTGTTCTCTCAACCCTTGCAACAGGCCTTCGATCCCGAGGTCGCAATCCAAGGCCTCCCAATGGAGGGAATAGGGCAACACCTCCATCCCGTTTCGTTTCTCGTCAGTCGCCAACTGGAGCGTGGGATATAGGCTAGGCGGTGTCGCGAAGGTTGAGCCGTCGGACAGTTCAACGGTCAGTCGCTCGGAGTCGATCCGCGCTGTCTTAATCTCCCGCGAGTAGTCGCTCATAGGTCCGGCATGAGGGTCGGAATAACCTGACGCCCATTTCTCCGATAGGTTCGAAAGTCGCTGTCGGTGGTGAAGATCACCGCGTCGTTCATCTGCTCCGACATGCGGACCAAACACGCATCGGCAAAACTCATCGGGGTATCCCCGTAACGCCGGAGAAGGCGAAGCGTTTCACTCAACTGTTCGGCCAGGGAGAACTGGACGCGCACAATCCCGCGATCAAGCACGGCACTGAGTGCTTCCGTCCCTTCGCGGGATCGTTCCAGCAGAAAAAAAGATTCCGAGACGACGGCTTCACAGGTCAGAAACGCTTCAGTGCCAGCTTCGAAGTGTGCCCGCGCCCATTTGTGGTGCTGGTCCCGTCGGCGCAAGGCCGCGACGAGCGGCCCGCTATCGATGAGAACGGGGTTGGCCATACCCTTTGAGCTGCTTGCTCGAAGACAAATCCACCGGCAGCGAATCCGTTTGGATGACCAGGTCTTCCATCCGGGACCAAAGCGAAGCGCTCGCTCCCTTTTTTGAGTTTGTTGCTTTCTGACTCAAACGCTCGCGCAAGACCGCCGACTTGGAGAGATTGCGCGCCCGGGCGTCGTGGGCGATTTCCGCGAACAGTTCGTCCGGGTACTTTGAGCGTGAGCGTCTTCATGGTTCGAGGGTGTCACCATTCTGCCAGGATGGCAATACCGCAGCGAATTTCGGTTTCTGCGCGCATTGCGACGGTCGTTCACCGCCGCTACAGATATTGCTCCATGGCGCGCCAGTATATTCTCCAACGCGCTCCCTCGGCGGCGGGGATTTCGATTGATTATGCGGCGGAGCTGAATCCGCAGCAGCATGCGGCGGTGACGGCTTCGCCGGGGCCGCTGCTCGTCATCGCGGGCGCGGGGTCGGGGAAGACGCGGACGCTGACTTATCGCGTCGCCTATCTGCTCGAGAATGGGGTGGATCCGCGGAACATTTTGCTGCTGACGTTCACGAACAAGGCGGCGCGGCAGATGCTGGATCGGGTGGCGAATCTCCTGCCGGTGGATGCGAGCGGGCTTTGGGGCGGGACGTTTCACTCGATCGGCAACCGGATGCTGCGGCGGCATGGGAGCGTGCTCGGTTATTCGAGCGGGTTCACGATTCTGGATCGGGAGGATCAGCGGGATTTGATCGCGACGGTGGTTTCGAGTTCGGGGATTGATCCGAAGGAGATCCGGTTTCCGAAGGCGGATGTGCTGGCGGATCTCTTCAGTTTCACGGTCAACACGGAGCGGCCGATGGACGAGATGCTGGCGGAGAAGTTTCCGTATTTCCTGCCGTTGCTGGAGCAGATCAAAGGGGTGCACGCGGGCTACGAGAAGAAGAAGAAGGCGACGAACTCGATGGATTTCGACGACCTGCTGGAGAAGACGCTGCGGATGCTGAAGGAGCATCCGGAGGTGGCGGGATTCTATCGGCGGCAGTTTCAGTTCATCCTCGTGGACGAGTATCAGGATACGAACAAGATCCAGGCGGACTTCATCGACACGCTGGCGAGCGAGCATCGCAACCTGATGGTGGTGGGCGATGACGCGCAGTCGATCTACTCGTGGCGCGGGGCGAATTTTAAAAACATCCTCGCGTTTCCGGAGCGCTATCCGGATGCGCAGGTCTTCAAGATTGAGCTGAACTACCGGAGCGTGCCGGAGGTGTTGGCGGTGGCGAATGCGGCCATCGCGCCCAACGTGGAGCAATTCAAAAAGGAGCTGGCGGCGACGCGCGGGACGAAGGAGATCAAGCCGGCGATCGTGGCGTTGCAAACTGGAAACGAGCAAGCCCAGTTCGTGGCGCAGCGGATTCTCGAATTGCGGGACGAGGGGATCGCGCTGGACGAGATCGCGGTGCTATATCGCGCGCATTATCACGCGGTCGAGTTGCAGTTGGAATTTTCGCGACGCGGCATTCCGTATCAGATCACAAGCGGGGTGCGGTTTTTCGAGCAGGCGCACATCAAGGACGTGGCGGCGTTTATTCGCTTCGTGGCGAATCCGCGCGATGAGGTGGCGTTTAAGCGCATGGTGAAGCTACTGCCCGGAGTGGGGAACAAGAGCGCGGATAATTTTTGGCGCGCATGGGAAGCGGGCCTGGACGCGAACGCCCCTGTTGTCGCCGGGGTCGCCGACCCCGGCGGCGCGGCGGGTGAGCAAGGTGGAACGACCGGGATCGGCGATCCCGGCTACAACGGAATCGTCAGCTACAGCGAGCGGCTTTTTGCGATGGCGGTAGGTGCGAAATCGAAGAAAGCCTGGACGCAGCTCGGCTATACGCTGGACGAGATCGCGCCGGGCGGAGTGCCGAATCCGCCGAGCGAAATGATCACGTCAGTGGTGGAAGCGATCTACGACGAGTATGCGAAAGCGAATTTCTCCAACTACGAGCTGCGGCGCGAGGACCTGAACCAGCTCGCGGCCTTCGCGCGGCAGTTCAAAGACGTGAACGAGTTCCTCTCCCAGCTCGCGCTCATCAGCAACGTGGACGCGGAGGCGAAGCCAAATCAGGACGCGGACACGGAGGCGGTGAATCTCTCCTCCGTGCACCAGGCGAAGGGGCTTGAGTATCATACCGTCTTCGTCATTTGGCTGACGGATGGGATGTTCCCGAGCACGCGCTCGCTCGATACGCGGGAGGCGATCGAGGAGGAGCGCCGGCTGTTTTACGTCGCGATCACGCGCGCGAAGGATGAGCTGTATCTCACCTGGCCGCAGATGCGTTTGAATGCCGGCTACGGCGACATGTTCCAGCGGCCGTCGCGTTTTTTGAAAGATATCCCGACGGAGCTGCTGGAGGATTGGCAGGTCAGTCTGCGGTGATATAATTGTCCTTCGGATAATGATCACGTGATCAACACGGCCATGCCCAAACATCGGAGCATTCCTCGCCGAAAAATGCTGGAGAGCTGGAGCAGGAGCATCGCAGTGCATTCTGCTGCATAGCGACGAATGACGCGAATGAGATCATCGGCAACGCTGTCGTTCGAACTGGATGCCAACAAGACGCAGCCGTTGGCGGCCGCAGTTTTCTCGAGCTGCGTTTAGCAGCGCGCGATGCAAGTCGAGTTCGGTTCGATCGTGCCGCGACGGCGAGAAATCGAAAGCGGATGCAGAGTTTCTACAAAGAAGTAGTCGTCGGGGATTAGATGCGGACGGCTCGTCGACGGCTGCGTCCATCGATGGAAATCGAAGAACGCGCCGGAATATGACAACGCGAGATGGAAAGCGACAGTCGCTCAACGAGCTCGAAGGTTCGACCGGTCCAAAAAGTTGGCCTGATTTATGAACGTCGGAAGAACAAAAGTCGCGAATCAAGCGATTGATCTTCTGAATCGGTGTTTCGTCCAGTGTCTATCCGTGGACTAAATGAATCTCTCTCCCGAAAACCGCATCGCCGGCGTTCTCACCCCGCTCTTCGCTCTGCGCAGCGCCGACGATCTCGGCATCGGCGATCTCGCGACCTTGCGGGGGTTTGTCGATTGGGCCGCGGGCGTTGGTTTCAAACTCGTCCAGCTTTTGCCGATCAATGAAATCGGCGGGGACAATTCGCCTTATAACGCGATCAGCTCGATGGCACTGGAGCCGACCACGCTGGAGCTGGCGCCGGGTTCGCCGGAGGATCTGACGCAGGCGGACTACGATGAGGTGGTCGCGCAATTCGATCTCGCGAAACTGCGCCGCGGGAGCGTGAATTATCCGCAGGTGCGTGCGCTGAAGCGCGCTTTGCTGGAGCGCGCGTTTGTGCGGTTTGAAGCGCGCCGGCTGGCGAACGACGAGGCGGTCGCGGGGTTTCAAGCATTCCTCGAAAGCGAGCGGGGCTGGCTGGAGGATTACGTTTTTTTTCGCGCGTTGATGGAGGAAAACGACGGCCGCGAAACATGGGATCAGTGGCCGGAGGAACATCGCTCGCTCGGCGTGGCGCGACGCTGGTTTGCGCTGGAGACGCCGGAGACGCAGGCGCGTTTCGTCCAGCGACAGGCGTTTTTTCGTTACGTGCAATGGATTGCCTACGAGCAGTGGATCGCAGCCAAGGCGTATGCGGATGAGCGCGGCGTGGCGCTGATGGGCGATATCCCGTTTGGCGTCAGCTATTACAGCGCGGACGTCTTCGCGCAGCCTGAGCAATTTCGCCTGGATTGGTCCGGCGGCGCACCGCCAGAACCGTATTTCAAGGACGACGCCTTTACGCAAAAGTGGGGACAGAACTGGGGAATTCCCCTTTACCATTGGGAAGCGATGCGAGCGCGCGGCTTCGATTGGTGGCGGCAACGTATCCGCGGCGTGCGCCGGATCTTTCACGTCTTCCGCATCGATCACGTGCTCGGATTTTACCGCATCTACGCCTTCCCCTGGCGACCGCAGCGGAACGCGGAAATCCTGCCCATGACGTGGGAGCAAATGCTGGAGCGCACGGGTGGCTTGTGGCCACACTTCGCCCCGCGCGATGATGACGATCCGGACCGGGCGGAGGCGAACCGACGCGAAGGCGAGGAATATCTGCGGATGGCGCTGGAAGCTGCGGGCAGCACGCGCCTGGTGGGGGAAGATCTCGGGACGGTGCCGCCTTATGTGCGCCCGAATTTGCAGTCGTTAGGCATCGCCGGCTTCAAGATTCCGCAATGGGAAACGCGTGCCGATGGTCGGGTGGTGCCAGGGGTCGATTATGAGCGACTCTCGGTCGCGACTTACGCCACGCATGATCACAAACCGCTCCGGGGTATTTGGGACGACGCCAGGCACGGCGACGCGGAGATCCAGGAACAAGCGCGGGGGGATCTGCGGCGCATCGCAGAATTTGCCGGTATCTCGGGCTTCGGCGAGAAGCCGGATTACGTGCGCGAGTTTTATCAGCCAACGCTGCAGGCGCTTTTGCAGAGCAACGCCTGGATGGCGCTGATCATGATCACCGATCTGTTGGGCCGGAAGGATCGGTTCAACGTGCCGGGCACGGCGGCGGATTCGAACTGGAGTCGGCGCCTGCACGTCACGGTCGAGCAACTCCAGGCGAGCCCGACGATTCGACGTCGGTTGAATGCAGTGCGTTCGCTGATCGAAGAGGCGGGACGAATTTAGCCACGGATTAACACGGATTTTCACGGATGGGGAAGAGCCGGAGTCGATGTTCGAAAAAATCCGTGTTTCATCCGGCTTAATCCGTGGCTAAAGAAGGGGAATGAATTCCCCGATCAAAGTGGCGATCACCGGCGCGGCCGGGCAGATCGGTTACTCCCTTCTCTTTCGTGTCGCCTCCGGTGCAATGTTTGGCCCGGATCAACCGGTGCAGCTCAACCTGATCGAAATTCCGCCCGCGCTTGATGCGCTCAAAGGCGTGGTCATGGAATTGGACGATTGCGCGTTTCCGCTCCTGAAAGGCATCGTCGCGACTGCGGATTTGGACGAAGGCTTCAAGGACGTGAATTGGGCCCTGCTCGTCGGCAGCGTGCCGCGGAAAGCGGGGATGGAACGCGGCGATCTCCTCGGGATTAATGGCAAGATCTTCATCGGCCAGGGCCAGGCGATCGAGAGGAACGCCGCCAAAGATGTGCGCATCCTCGTGATCGGAAATCCTTGTAACACCAATTGCCTGATCGCGATGAACAACGCGAAATCGATCCCGAGCGAACGCTGGTTTGCCATGACGCGGCTCGACGAAAATCGCGCCAAGGCGCAGTTGGCGCAGAAGGCCGGCGTGGAGGTGACAAAGGTCACGAACATGACCATCTGGGGCAACCATTCCGCCACGCAATATCCGGACTTTTACAACGCGCAGATCGATGGCGAAGCAGCCGACAAAGTCATCGGCGATGAAGAGCTGGTTGAAGGAGACGTTTATTCCAACCGTGCAAAAACGCGGCGCAGAAATCATCAAGGCGCGAGGATCCTCCTCCGCCGCTTCTGCGGCCAACGCCATCGTGGAGACTGTGCGCAGCCTAACGACAGACACGCCGGCGAATGACTGGACGAGCGTGGCCGTTTGTTCCGACGGCAGCTATGGCGTGGAGAAAGGCTTGATCTGCCTCGTTCCCGATTCGGGTGCAGGGCGGGAAGTGGGAGATCGTGCAGGGCGTCGAGCTGAATGAATTCAGCCGCAGCAAAGTGGACGCGTCGGTGGCGGAGCTCGCGGAAGAAAAGCAACTCGTGAGCGAGTTGCTGCCGAAGAGCTAAACGCGGACGTCAGGCCAGCTCGACGCCGGTCAGGCGCTGGAAAGCTTCGCGATATTTCGCCGACGTTTTCTCGATCACTTCAGCCGGCAGCGACGGCGCGGGCGGCGTTTTGTCCCAAGCGAGCGTCTCCAGATAATCACGCACGAACTGTTTGTCGTAACTCGGTGGACTTTGGCCCGTGACGTAGCTATCGGCCGGCCAGAAACGCGAGGAGTCCGGCGTGAGACATTCGTCGATCAGAAGCAGCTCACCGCGATCGCGCCCGAACTCGAATTTCGTGTCCGCCACGATGATGCCGCACTGCGCGGCGTGTTCCTTCCCGGCGTGATAAATTTGCAAACTGCGCTCGCGCACCTGCGTGGCCAGCGTTTCTCCGAGGAGCTCGCAGCATTCCGCCCAAGCGATGTTTCGGTCATGCCCGGTCTCGTTTTTCGTGGAAGGAGTGAAGAGCGGCTCGGGCAACTCGGAGCCGAGTTCGAGCCCGGCCGGCAAGTGGTGACCACCCGCCATCCCGGTTTCCTGATATTCCTTCCAACCCGAGCCTGCGAGGTAACCGCGCACCACGCACTCCACTGGCAGCGGCTCCGTTTTGCGCACGATCATGGAGCGCTGCGCGAGTTGTTCCTCATACGGAAGCAGCACTTCCGGCAACTCCAGCTCGGGCGCAATCATGTGGTTAGGCGTGAAGGTGAGACGTTGGAACCAAAAGGCGGAAATTTGATTCAGCACGGCGCCCTTGTCGGGAATCGGATCCGGCAGGATGACGTCGAAGGCGGAGAGGCGATCGGTCACGACGAAAAGCAGGGTCTCGCCGAGGTCGAAGACTTCGCGCACTTTGCCGCTGCGGAGTTTCGGCACGGGCAGGTCGAGGGTGGTCAGGGGGGGCATGGGGAAACGTTGAACGCCGAAGGTCGAACGTCCAACGTCGAATGCAGAAGCTTTCGTTCGACGTTCCGCGTTCGGCGTTCGACGTTCATCCCCCCTTCCCATGGCCGGACTCATTATCAAACCACGCGCGCGCATTCTGCACGGTCACGATTGGGTTTTCTCCGGTGAAGTCTTGAAGGCTTTTGGCAATCCGACGGATGGCGAAGTCATCTCGCTCAAGGACGGAAAGGACAAGCTGCTCGGAAGCGCGATTTACAATAGCCAGTCGCAAATCGTGGCGCGTCGTTTTTCGCGCAAGCGACAGGATTTGGATCTGGATTTCTTCCAACGCCGGATCGCGCAAGCGGTGGAATATCGCGCACGGCGCGGCGTCGATCCGCGGCTTTGCCGGCTGGTCTGGAGCGAGAGCGATGGGCTGCCCGGCGTGATCGTGGATCGCTATGGCGATCACTTGGTTCTGCAAACGCTGACCTTGGCGATGGAGCAACGGAAGGCGCTCATCGTGGAAGCGCTGCAAAGTTTTGCGCCGCGGTCTGTGATCGAGCGCAACGATGCCCCAGTGCGGCGGGCGGAGGGATTGGAATTGCAGACCGGCGTGCTTTTCGGTGAAGCCCCGGGTGAAATCGAACTGGAAATTGCGGGGCTGCGCCTAACGATCGATCCGTTGCGCGCGCAGAAGACCGGTTTTTATCTCGATCAACTACCGCACTACCGCGCCGTCGCTTCCCACGCGAAAGGTCGGCGCGTGCTCGACTGCTTTACCAATCAGGGCGGCTTCGCGCTCGCCTGCGCCCAAGCCGGCGCGGAAATGGTGATCGGCGTGGAAGCGAGCAGCGACAGCCTGGCGGCGGCGCGGGGCAATGCGACGCGAAACGAATTGAAGGTGAATTGGGTGGAGCAGGACGTTTTTGATTTCCTGCGCGCCGCCGAAAAGCAGGAAGCGCAGTACGATTTGATCATCCTCGACCCGCCATCGTTCACGAAGACAAAGGGCGGGTTGCATAACGCCATGCGCGGTTATCGCGAGTTGCACGTGCGCGCTTTCAATTTGCTTTCGAAAGATGGCCTGCTCGCCACGTTTTCCTGTTCCCATCACGTGAGCGAGGCAGCCTTTGCCCAGACCATTACCGATGCCTTGGTGGATGCGCGCCGTTCCGCGCGGCGCTTGCGGCGGTTCGAGCAAGCGGCGGATCATCCGGTCCTGCCAACCCTCCCGGAGACGGAGTATTTCAAGGGCGTGCTCCTGGAGATGATGCCGGGCCGCTAGGAAGGGTTCCGCTGCGAAAGTTTCCGCGGGAAAATGGTGGAATTCTCCAGACGGAAGTCTTATATCCTGCGCTGGGATTCCGAGTCGGGGGATGCGATGACTGCGGTCCCAAAAAAATACTTCCATGTCCGAACGAATCCGATCGACCGAACAGATGCTGGAACTCAACGAGGACGAGGCGAATTCGACCGAGCATCTCGATTCGCAGGTCCAAAAGGCCCAGGAACAACTCTTCCTGCTAAAGAAGCAGCAGGAGCAGATCGAGAAGCAAAAACGCGAGCTGGAAGAGCTGAGTCGGCGTCAGGAAGAGCTCGATCGCGGCCGCGGGGAAATGACCGACAAGCTGACGCGTTCGCTGGTGGTGCTGGAACGCGAAGCCTACGATTCGCAGAAGAAGCTCGAGCAAATTCGCGCGACGCGGGAGAGCTTCGAGCAACATCTTTCTCTGCTCGAATCGATCGATCCGAAGAGTTGGAATCCAGCGGAATTGAACAAGGAATTGAGCCGGGCGCTCAGCGCGGTGGATGATGCGCGTGCGGAATTTAGCCAGCAGCGCAGCCGCTTGACGGCGAACGATGAGTCGGGCGACGTGGGGTTGCCCGAAGCGGCCTCCGATATGGGTGTGGGTGGGAACAATAGCTTCATGCAGTGGCTGCAAATTGGCTTTGCGTTCAGCCTGCCGCTGATCGCCTTCGGTATCATCGCGCTCATGATTGTCCTCTGGTCGGCAGGCGCGGACCCAATAGCCTCACGCATGCGTCGCCGCTCCTCGAAATCGGACACGCCGCTGACGGAAAAGCAGAGAGAGCTGGCGCGGCTGGAGACGAAGTTGCGCAACGACATGCAAAAGCTGGAGCGCATGATCGCCGACGCGCCGCGGGTGGCGGAAGAGGTGAATCGGCGGCAACGCGAAGATATTCTGGCGCGCGCCTCGCAGGAAAGCAGCCGCCTGGATGCCTCGATGACGTTGCAGGATAATCGCTACGGCGACAGCGGCCGCTCCCGGGGCCGGCGAGTTTCGCTGCGCAAAGAACGCCGGGAAGGCCGGATCATTTTTGTGCTTTTGGTGATCGCGCTCGCGGCGGCGGTGCTTTGGCTGGTGAGCCATCTGCGCTTCTAGACGCTGACTGCGGCCCGTCATTGCGGGACTACCTTCCGGATGCGAGGAATCCTCACGCGATGGCAAATTCCGATCTCGACGTGACTGAAATCGCCCGGCTGGCCCGGATCGATCTGACGGAAGAGGAGGCGACGCTTTTTCAAGAGCAGCTCGGACAGGTTCTCGCTTACGCTGACCAGCTGCGGGAAGTGGACGTGAGCGCAGTCGAAGTGTCCGCGCATGCCAGCCCGATCTTCGACGTCTTCCGCGATGACATTGCCCGCCCGTCCTTATCGCAGGAGGAGGCGCTGCAGAACGCGCCTCAGCAAGGGAAGGGCTTGTTCATCGTGCCGAAAGTTTTGGAATGACGCTGCGCGAGCTGCCGACTGTCGGGATCGCGGAGTTGCAGGGGCTGCTCCGGAGGGGGGACGTCTCGCCCATGGAGGTGCTGCAGGCGTTGCACGCGCGCATGACGGAAATTGATCCACAGCTCGGCGCTTATCTTTCATTCGATCTCGAGGCGGCAATGAAGGAAGCAGCGACCGCGGATGTGAACCTGCCGTTAGGCGGCGTGCCGATCGCGATCAAAGATAACATCAGCGTGGCCGGTCAGCCCTGCACTTGCGCCTCGCGCATTTTGCGTGATTACGTCGCGCCCTATGACGCGTCCGTCATTTGTCGCTTGCGCGCGGCGGGCGCGATTCCGTTTGGAAAAACCAATCTCGACGAGTTCGCCATGGGATCGTCCACGGAAAACTCGAGCGTGCGGACGACGCGAAATCCTTGGGATCTCAGTCGCGTCGCGGGCGGTTCGAGCGGCGGTTCCGCGGCCGCGGTGGCTTCGGGCCAGGCGATCGCGGCGCTCGGGAGTGACACCGGTGGTTCCGTTAGGCAGCCTGCGGCTTTGAGCGGCATCGTCGGCTTGAAACCGACTTATGGTCGGGTCTCCCGTTTCGGCGTCGTCGCCTATGCGTCCTCTTTTGATCAAGTGGGGCCGCTCACGCGCGATGTCCGCGATGCGGGTCTGATGTTGAACGCCATTGCCGGCCCCGATCCACAGGATTCGACCTGCCTGGAGCAGTCGCCTAACGACTTCACTGCCCTTCTCGGCGTCGACCTTCGCGGCCTGCGACTCGGGGTGGTGCAAGAGTTCGAGTCCCAAGGCGTCGCGCCCGCGGTCGCCGCTTCTGTTCGACGCGCGCTTGAGCACTTCTCCTCGTTAGGCGCGGAGATCGTGGAAGTTTCGCTGCCGCATACGGATGACGCGGTGGCCGTTTATTACGTGCTCGCGACGGCGGAGGCGTCGGCTAATTTGGCACGCTTCGATGGCATCCGTTACGGGCATCGGGCCGAGAGACCGCGCCATCTGCTTGATCATTACGAACGGACGCGCGCAGAGGGTTTTGGCGCCGAAGTGAAGCGGCGAATCATCCTCGGCACCTACGCCCTCAGCTCCGGTTACTATGAGGCCTACTATTTGCGCGCGCAGAAGGTGCGGGAATTGATCCGGCGGGATTTTTCCAACGTCTTCCAACAAGTCGATGTCCTGGTGTCACCGACTTCGCCCGCGCCCGCGCGCAGAGTCGGCGCATCTTCCCCGGATCCGCTGCAAGACTACCTCGCGGACATTTTTACCATTGCCGCGAATCTCACCGGAGTCTGCGCTTTGAGTTTGCCGTGCGGCTTTGCCGAAAGCGAAGGAGGCGGGCGCTTGCCGGTGGGCTTGCAATTAATCGGCCAATCGCTCGACGAAGCGCGCCTGCTGCAAATTGCCTACGCCTACGAACAGAGCACGCCCTGGCATGACGAACGGCCGCCTGCATGGCCGCATCGCGATTAACACCCGCCCGCCGCGCTATTCTGTGCGCGCGAAGACTCGACGCCCCAACGCCGTCAGCCAGCGTAGGCCGAAAAGCATGGCCACGCGCAGGTTCATCTTCGATACGCCATGCGCACGATCGTGAAACGCGATGGGGATTTCCCGCACACGCAGTTTGCGCTTTTCGTGCACGATCAGTTCGAAGGCGATCTTAAAACCAGTCGCCGCTGCCGCCACTTCCAAAAGGTGAACGCGACGGATGGCAAAAAATCCCGCCATGGAATCGTGCACGCCAGTGAGTGGAAAGGCCATCGTGCCGGCCGCGCGTGACATGATCCGGCGAGATAAGGGCCAGCCCGGCGTGGTGCCCCCTTTGATGTAGCGGCTTCCGATCACCATATCCGCGTCTCCGATTCGCAAGGGCGCGACCAGATGGCCAATCTCTTCCGGCGGATGGCTTAGATCCGCATCCATCACCACCAAAATCTCGGCGGCCGCCGCCCGCGCCCCGGCGATCACCGCGCCGGCCAGCCCAAGGGTCGGATTCTCGCGTTCCAGCAACCGCACCGGAAAGGTCTGGGCCAGCGCGCGCACGCGGTCCTGCGTCCCATCAGTCGATAGGTCATCCACGATGATGATTTCGGCACAATCCGGCACGTGCTGCATAATCTGACGCACGAGTGGCTCGACGTTTTCCGCTTCGTTCAGAGTAGGGACCACCACCGCCACCCGCTCTGAAGTCTCGGCCAGGACCATGAAGAGAAAGGGGAGGCGCGCGCCGAAAAGAGTGGAGCCGAAGACGGGACTCGAACCCGTGACCTGCTGATTACGAATCAGCTGCTCTACCAACTGAGCTACTTCGGCATGGGGACCGGGGGCCGCCAAGATGGCATCCACGCGGGAGCGCGGCAAGCGCGATGTCGCTAGCGAGGGGCGTGGAAGGCGTAGGCCAAAAAGCGATCGATGGCATAGAGGCTAAGCTGGCCGCTGGGGCCGCTAAGATTCGCATCGCAGCCGTGCGTCCCCCATGGAATGGAGAGAAGGAAATGCGGACGCCCGTTTTCCTGTAAGCGCGCGGCTAAACGCTCGCTCTGTTCTGGCCAGACGAGCGGGTCGAGTTGGCCGTGAATGAGGAGAGTCGGCGGCGTGTGGGCCTTGACGAAATTAATCGGGGACGCGGCGTAGTAGGCATCCGCTTTCGTCGCAGGCGTGCCGCCGAGATAATCTTCCAGCACTTTGCACGAATCCAGCACCCAGCGTCGGCTCGGGTGCTCATAGCCCCGCACCAAATCGGACGGTGAATAGAAACCGACCACTCCACGAATCGCAGGCTCTCGCCCGGCGTAGGCAACCGCAAGCGCGATCTGACCGCCGGCCGAGCGACCGATGATGACCAGGCGGGTCGGGTCCAGGTGCAACGCGGCCGCGTTTGTCTTCAGATAAGCGATTGCCTGGAAGGCATCATCGACCGCCGCCGGAGACTGCGCATCGGGCGCAAGCCGGTAATCGATGCTGGCTACGGCGTAATGCTGCTGCGCGAGATAGCGATTGAGCGCCGGCAGCTCGGTCTTGCTGCTGGTGCGCCATGCCCCGCCGTGGATCATGAGGATGATCGGCTGCGACGCTACCACGTCGCGCGAACGATAGAGATCGAGCTTGAGCGGCGCTGAACCGGGCGCGCGAATAGATATGTTCGGTCACTTCCACACCGGAATTCGGGACGCCGCGAAAAAGGTCCAGCACCACCAGCGGTCGCGTCCTTCCCTTGACACTTTCGAGCGAACCGAACGCTGACGTGATGCGAGCGGGCAGAGAACGATTCATCGCCGCCGCGCGCACGGCCGGCGAGAAGCAGAGCGCGGCACTGAAGAGCGCGAGCGCAGTCATGGCTTTCCCGACCGAGCCGTATCGCCAACTCAACACCGCCAGCAGAAGCGCGAGGCAGCCCGCGTAATGCCCCCACTCGGTGATGAGAATGGCAACGAGCCAAAGCAAACCGGTCGGAGCACTGGACACCACCAGCAGCGAGCAGAGAAACAAGACGACGACGGCGGCAAAGAGCGACCAAACGATCAATCGCCGCGCCCAGCGCGCCTGCGGTTTTGCTTCGCTCATGGCAGCCGAAACGTTTCGCCGATTTCGCGCAGCGCCATCCGCTCCGGCGTGTGCCGGAGCGCGTTTTCAAAGCGCTCGATCGGCTCGCGGAAAGGCTCGGCGCTGAGGCGGAAGGTCTGGTGGTGCACTGGCATGATGTGATCGGCGCCCGCCGCGTTGGCCATCGCGATGGCTTCCTCGGGTGAGGCATGGACACGAATCCACGGATCGTAGGCGCCGATGGACATGATCGCGAGGGCGTAAGGTTTGCTGCCACGCAGGCCGGCAAATTTATCCGTCATCGCGGTATCACCGCCGAAAATGACGCGCTGGTTATTTCGTTCCAAAACATATCCGTTATAACCGCGGTTGTTATCGTATTGCAGCCGCGCGCCCCAATGCCGGACCTCAAAGGCGCGGACACGGATGACGCCAGCGGGGCGGCGCACTTCCGTCGTTTCACCCCAACGGAGCTCGGTCTTGTTCTGGAAATGGGTCCAGCGCAGGAGGTCCGAAGTGCGCGGCGCAGTGATCACATCAGCCGTCCGCGGCAGACGATGCAGTGTCCGCATGTCGAAGTGATCGAAGTGCGCATGCGAAAGCAGAACGAGATCGATTGCCGGTAATTCCTCCACCGTTAAAGCGGGCGCAGTCAGCCGCTTCGGGCCAATCGTGAACCCGGGAAAACGCACTCCCACGCGCGGAAAGAGAACGGGGTCGGTGAGAATATGAAGGCCAAAGAAGTTGAGCAAAACGGTGGCGTGACCCAACCAGGCGGCGGTGAGGTGCCGATGATCCCAATGCCCGGGTTGCGGGCGCGCGAAGGCCGGCAGCACGGGACGGCGGGAAGCGGCCCATTCTTGCATGAGATGAGAATACCAGCCGCGCATCTTCCATCATACGCTCGCCGCCCAGGAGCCAGCTGAGAGTTTCGTGGAATCGAGAGCCGCTTCTGCTAATGGACTCTGCATTCATGAGCCGGCTCGATGACATTCTCGCGGTTAAACGCACGGAAATAGAGCGATTGCGTCCGCGTCGTGAAGCCTTGCGGACGGCTGCGCTGTTGCGGAATGATTTTCGGAGTTTCGAAATGGCGCTCAGACGGGAGGCCGGCGGACTGGCGTTAATCGCGGAGGTCAAAAAGGCGTCGCCATCCGCCGGGGTGATCGCGGAGTTGTTCGATCCGGTGGCGATCGCGCGCAATTATGCCCAAGCCGGAGCGGAGGCGATTTCTGTTCTGACGGATGAGCAGTTTTTCCAAGGTCACATCGATTATCTGGGCGAAATCCGCACGGCGGTGAACGTGCCGCTCTTGCGGAAAGATTTCATTCTCGATGAAGTGCAAATCATCGAAGCGGCGGCGGCGGGCGCGGATGCGATTTTGCTGATTGTCGCCGCGCTCTCGGACGAGAAGCTGGTGGAGTTACTGGCCGTCGCGGCGCTCTACCAACTGGATGTGCTGGTGGAAGTGCACACGCTGGCTGAGCTGGAACGCGCGCTGGAAACGGACGCCGGGATCATCGGGATTAACAATCGCAATCTCGCCACGTTCGAAGTGGATCTCAGCGTGACGGAGACGCTGAGCGAGGAGGTGCCCGAAGAAATTTTGCTCGTGAGCGAAAGCGGACTGCGGACCGCGGCGGATGTGGCGCGGGTAAGAGCGGCGGGCGTGAATGCAGTTCTCATTGGCGAAGCCTTGATGCGCGCCCAAACCAGCGGCATCGAAATGTTGCGTCCGCGCGACGGAACTTAGCCGGCAAAGATGTCTTTGAGCGTCGCCCAAGGCCGCGGCGGGCCTGATTAGCCGAAGACGAGCACGGCCGTAGATCGGCAGCTAGTGAGGGAGGCGCGGAATGTGCGGAAGCTTCCCTCGACCAGGCGGCAAATATCCTTGCGCCATGGGCGATTCTTCCTAACCTTGCCGAACAATTTCCGAGGGACTATGGCCGATCCAGCAAACAAATATCCAGAAAACGTAGAGGGACAGTTCTACGTGGACGATCAGTGCATCGATTGCGATCTGTGCCGCGAAACCGCGCCCGCAAATTTCAAGCGGAACGACGATGGAGGACATTCCTTCGTCTATAAACAGCCCGAATCCCCCGAGGAAGAAGCGCTCTGCAAAGAAGCGATGGAAGGTTGCCCGGTCGAAGCGATCGGACCGGACGGCGCCGTGGCTCTGGCTTAAACCCGGCGCGCACGCGCGCTAAATTCGATGGCGACGAGGGACGAGATTCCGGTCGCGCTCACGATCGCCGGCTCAGATAGCAGCGCGGGCGCAGGCGCGCAGGCTGACTTAAAAACGTTCACCGCGCTGGGCGTGTATGGATTAACCGCGATCACGTGCGTGGTGGCGGAGACACCGGGAAAGGTGTTGAGCATCGAAGCGGTTTCGGCCGAGCTGGTGACGGCGCAAATCGAACTGCTGCTCCAGAAATTTCCGGTGGCGGCGATTAAAACCGGTCTGCTCTACACGGGCGAGATCGCGCAGGGAGTCGCGAAAACCTTGCGGCAATGGAATGCGCGGAGCGGACGGCCGATTCCATTGGTCATCGATCCGGTGATGGTAGCCACAAGCGGTGATCTCCTCCTGCGGAACGAAGCGATCGAGATTTATGAGCGGGAATTATTTCCGCTCGCCACCGTCATCACGCCGAACCTCGATGAGGCTGCCACGCTCCTCGGCGAGCGGATCGCGGACCTCGCGGCGATGCAAAAAGCCGGCGCAGAACTGCGGACGCGTTACGGCGTCCCGATTCTGTTAAAGGGAGGCCACCTCACAGGCGAGCAGGCGATCGATCTGCTCTTCACCGAAAGTGGCGTGATGGATTTCACCGCGCCTTTCGTGCGCGGCGTGCAAACCCACGGCACGGGATGCACCTACTCCGCAGCCATCACCGCGGGCCTCGCGGGCGGCGCCACGCTGGAAGAGGCGATCGCACGCGCGAAGAAATACGTGACGTCTGCGATCGCTGGGCATTTTCGTTGGACGGATGGCGAAGGCGTTGTCATGCACGCGTTGAAGCATTCGCTTTAACCGACACCGTGCTCGCGTTTCACCCAGGCGAGGGCTTCCTCGCGGGAAGTGAACTGGCCTTCCAGCTGGCCCGTCTGGATTGATTCAAGGATTTCTCCGAATTTCGGGTCCGGGCCGAAGACCGAGTGCGATCAGGTCCTCCCCCTTCACCAGCGGCGGCGGAATGATCGGTTCGTTGGCAAACTCTTCGCGCTTTTGCTGGAGAAATTCGTAGTTATCCAGCATCCCGTGGCTGCTCGTGCAATCGACGCGATGCAGCTCCATCTCATCTTCAAAAGTCGGCCGGGCCATGAAGCGTTTCAGCTTTGCCACACGCATGTTGGGCACGTCTTTGAAGACCATGTGCTGCCGGACCGCTTCCACCGTGGCGTCGATTTCCGCGCGCGAAAAACGCAGCCGCTCCATCGCGCGCTCGGTCATCTCCGCACCCACGCGATCGTGCCCGTTGAACCGGATGCGTCCCGTTTCATCCACGATCGCGGTCGGCGGTTTCCCGATGTCGTGAAATAAAACACTGAAGACCAACGGTAGCGAAGCCTCCGCCGGCAGCAGCCCGAGCATGATGCGCGTGTGCACAAAAACATCGCCTTCCGGATGAAATTGCGGCGGTTGCTCGCAGCCCTTCATCTCCGCCAGCTCCGGCAAAACCACGGCCATCAAACCGCTCGCATCCAGCAGATCCCAGCCACGTGCACGCTGCGGCGAGAGGAAAATTCGCACCAGCTCTTCGCGAATCCGCTCCGCGCTGATTTCACGAATCGCCGCCGCATTTGCCAGCAGCGCGCTCCACGTCCTTTCCTCGATCTCGAACTCGAGCGTGGTCGCAAAACGAACCGCGCGCAGCATCCGCAAGCGATCTTCGGCAAAGCGTTCGCTCGCTTTCCCGATCGCGCGAATTGTCCGCGCCTCGAGGTCGGCGCGACCGTTGACGAAATCGATCACCTCCTCCGCGACCGGATCGAAGAACATTCCGTTGATCGTAAAATCACGCCGCGCCGCGTCTTCTTCCGCCGTGGCAAAATGCACTTCGGTCGGCCGGCGCCCATCCAGATAAACGCCGTCCGAGCGAAACGTGGCCACTTCGAATTGCATGCCGTTTTCCAAAACCACGATGACGCCGAAATGCGCGCCCACGGCGTAAGTGCGTGGGAAAATCTTCTGCACCTGCTCGGGCCGCGCCTCGGTCGCGATGTCGATATCCTTCGGCGGCGTTCCCCGCACCAGATCGCGCACACAGCCGCCGGCAAAATAAGCGACATGTCCCGCCGCCCGCAGGCGCGCCACAATCTCGCGCGCCGTCGTTTGCATGGCGCCGGCTAAGTCGTTCCTCACACGCGCACCGTCGCCCCAGTCCCGCGCAGCGCTCAAGGGAGGCGCCGCTCCTCTCACCTTTACTCTGCCGGCCTTCCGAGAGATTCTTTCGCTCATCTCATGCGCTTCAAACCTTCACTCGACTGGCTCCTGGTTTTCGTTCCTGTCGCGATCGCTCTACGCTTCTGGCCGGGCGGTGCGAATCAAACCGCGCTCTTCATTTGCGCGGCAATCGGCATTATTCCCGTCGCAGGCTGGATCGGACACGCCACCGAAGAACTCACCCGACATGTCGGCTCTGGTCTGGGCGGCCTCTTGAACGCCACCTTCGGCAATGCCGCCGAGTTGATCATCGCCGGCATCGCGCTTTCCAAGGGACTAACCGGCGTCGTGAAAGCTTCCATCACCGGCTCGATTATCGGGAACGTTCTCCTCGTGCTCGGTCTCTCCATTCTGCTCGGCGGCACGAAATACAAAGAGCAACGCTTCAACCGCGTAGGCGCGCGCACCTCCACCATCTCGCTTTCACTCGCGGGCATTGCGCTGATTATTCCCACGGTTTTTCACCTCACATCCAATGCGAGTCCCGGTGGCTGGAGTCCGGCAGTCGAGCAACGTCTTTCCCTCGCGATCGCGATCGTTTTGTTCGTCACTTATTTCTGCGTGCTCTGGTTTTCGCTCCGCACGCATAAAGGACACTTCCAAAGCGCAGACGATGCCGCGGAAGAAAAGGGCGGCCACTGGTCGCGGGGCAAAGCGATCACCATCTTGATCATCGCGACTGCGTTCGTGGCGCTGCTTTCGGAATTTCTCGTGGGGACGATCGAAAGCGTCCGCGCGGCCATCGGCATCACCGAAGTTTTCGTCGGCGTCATCGTGGTCGCAATCGTGGGGAACGCGGCGGAGCATTCCACCGCCATCATCATGGCGATGAAGAACAAGATGGACTTAAGCGTCGGGATCGCGATTGGCTCCAGTCTGCAGATCGCGCTCTTCGTCGCGCCGGTGCTGGTGTTTCTCTCCTACGCGTTCGGCCGTCCGATGGATCTGGAGTTTTCGCTCCCGGAAATCTTCGCGGTCGTCGCGTCCATTTACATTCTCTTCCAGATCAGCGGCGATGGGGAAACGAACTGGATCGAAGGCGTGCAACTTCTCTCCGTTTATCTCATCCTCGGCGTGCTCTTTTTCTTTTTGCCGGAAGCGCACCACGCTGCCACGAGCCACTGAGCTCAGGGCTAACCGGTCGCCGCAGGAATCCGCGCACTCGCGTCGCGCGCGGCGATTCTTTTTGCCACGGCGACGCCGGAATTCAAGCGCGCCTTCCATGTAGCCGACAAATTTGTAGCAAGCGTGTTCTCCGGCGAAATGCAGCCGACCCAATCCGGCATGCAAAATCGGCCCCACCGTTGTGACTTGTTTCGGCGCCGGGAAGGAATAGCCAGCACCGGTCCACAATTCGCTCGGCCAATCCATGAAGCGACCGCCGAGGAAATTTTGCGGAAACTCCGGATAGATTTCGCCGAAGGCCTGCACAAAGGCGGCGTCCTTCTGTTGCGCCCAACGCTGCCGCGCGCGTTCCGCCGGCGGGCCGCCGGAGAAGCAGTTCAAGACCGCGCCGGCCGCATCGCTGCCCTGATTATCCGTCCCGTCCCAAGTCATGGAGAGCATCCCGTCCGTGATCGCGTCCGGCGAAAGTCCGCTCTTCTTCCAGAAGCGACTTTTCACCCGCGCGAGATATTTCACGTTGATGCCCATCTGCGGTTTTAATGCGCGCGGAAGACGCGGCGAAAACCGGATGTTGTGCCAGGTGGTCGGCGGGATCGCGAGGACGACATCATCGGCTTCGAAAACGCGGCCCGCGGCATCCCGCACGGTCACGCGGTCGCCCACGATCTCCACGGCGCGCACCGGCGTTCCGATTCGTAAACGGTCGCCCATCGTCGCGGCCAATTTGCGCGCCAACTGCGCGTTGCCTCCACGACATCGATAAACCTCGCTGTCGGTCCAATATTTTTCCAACCCGCCGCCCTTCACCTGCGTCAGGTTTCCGAGATAACTCTGGCGCGTGGTCGGGTTCCCATTGTCTGCCGTGAGTTCCACCGTCATCGCGCGCTGACACAGCGGCGAAACGGGCAACGCGCGAATCCATTGCGCCGTCGAGCGGGCATCCAGGCGGCGCGCATTCGGGCTCAGCCACGGTTGATCCGGATCGATCGCCGCTGCATCGCGATTCATTGATTTGAAAGCCGCATCCATCTCTCGCCAAAGTGGCTTCGCGTCGCGATCCGTTAGCCGTTTTCCATCCAGGATGATGGGCGACTCCAGCTTTTCATCCTCGGTGACATCGTTAAACGAAAGGCCAAACTTCTTCGCATACGCGACCCAGGTCGGGTGATTCGAACCGATCAACTCGCCTCCGCCTTCCACCACTTTTCCGGGCACCATGTCGTTGAAACTCAAGACGCGACCGCCGACACGTTTGCGCGCTTCCAGCACGATCACATCGTAGCCAGCGCTGATCAGTTCGTGCGCACAGGCAAGCCCGCCAAAGCCAGCGCCGATCACGATCACCTTTCGCCCGCGACCTACGCCGCGGAGCGGAGCCGCTGCGCGCAAAACTCACCCCTCCGCTCAGGAGCAAGCCCGCGGATGCGGCCAGCGCGATCTTGAGAAATTCGCGCCGATCAAGCGCGGTCGGTTGCGGTCGATAACGTCGCGTTAAACGTCCGTAAAGTGAGCGAGCCATACGGCTTCCACCACATCAGCGCGGCTTAAAGATGTCAATCGTTCCGCGATTAGACCGCATCCGAATCGCTCGCCGAACTCTTTTTCGGACCCTGCCGAAAAGACTGGATCACGAAGCAGAAGACCGCCACGCAAATGCACGCGTCCGCCACATTGAAAGCCGGCCACGGATGCGCGAAGGGCACGTGCAAATCGAAGAGCAGAAAATCGATTACGTGACCGTGCAGAAACCGATCGGTCAGGTTTCCCATCACCCCCGCGAGAAGCAGCGCGAGTGAAATATCGCGCCAAGTGTCGCGCGGATGCGGCCGCAAAAGCAAGACCGAGGACAAAGATCAGCGCGGCACAGGAAAGGACGATGAAGAACAGGTTGTTATTACTAAAGGAACCGAAGGCCGCGCCGGTGTTCGTGACGAAGACGAGGGTGAAAAAATCCGGGATGACGAAACGCGGCTCGTCCGGCGTGATGTAACGCAGCGCCATCCACTTCGTCACCTGGTCGAGGACGTAGAGCGGGAGCGTGAGTAGAAGGATGAATCTCATCGGACGGAAGGCAGAACGTCCAACGCTCAACGTCCAACGTCCAACGTCGAATTCGGAGCGCTCACGACAGCCTCGCAGCGATCGCACAACTCAGGATGCGCCGCGCTTGTTCCCACGCTGGGACGGTGGCGCCAGCAACGGCTGCACTTCGCGTGCGGAGTGCGCGCGATCGCGGCCGAGGTTTCATCGGCCTGCTCGAGGGTGAGATCACTCAAGATGAAGAATTCCTCGATCTCTTCCTTCGACGCGCCCGCGATTTTTTTAAGATCGCCACGGAGGACAACAGCAGCCTCAAGCGCGTTGCCGATGAGCTTTTCTTTACGGGCTTCTTCCACGGCCTGGCCGATCACGCCGCGCAACTTTAGCAATTCCTCCACCGCACGTTCCGCTTCTTCGTCTTGCAAACTCGCGTCGACTTTCGGGAATGTTTGCAGATGAATTGAGCCCGCTTCGCCGAGATAACCCCATGCTTCCTCTGCAGTGAAAGCGAGAATCGGCGCGAGCAGTTTTGTCAGCGCGTCAAAGATGATGCGCATCGCCGTTTGCGTGGCACGACGCCGCGGAGAATCGGGCGCGTCGCAATAAAGCCGATCCTTCGTGATATCGACGTAAAGGCTGCTGAGATCGACCGCGCAAAATTGATTCAGCGTGTGGTAAACCTTGTGAAATTCGTAGGTCTCGTAGGCCACGCGGCATTCAGCGATGACCTGCTGCAGGCGATGCAAAATCCAGCGATCTACCAGCGAAAATTCTGCCTTCGTGGGTTCCTGGTTTCCAGCTGCAAAGCCCGAGAGATTCCCCAGCAAAATACGCAGCGTGTTCCGAATGCGACGATAGGTGTCGCCGAGACGCGTGAACATTTCTTCCGAGAACGGCACGTCGTCCGTGTAGTTCACGCTGCTCACCCAAAGCCGCACGATGTCGGCGCCGTGTTTGCCGACGAAATGGCCCGCATCCATCGGCTTGCTGTAACTGCTCGATTTCGAAATTTTCTTCCCGTCCACATCCACGACGAATCCGTGGGTGACGCAGGTCTGGTAGGGCGCGCGCTCGTTTAAGGCCACGCTCGTCATGAGAGACGACTGGAACCAGCCGCGATGCTGATCGGTCGCTTCCAGATACATGTCAGCCGGTTCCCGCAGCGCGGGATGCGTGGCGAGCACGGCTTGATGGCTGACGCCGGAATCGATCCAGACGTCGATCGTGTCCCCGCGATGCCGTGTGCCTTCGGGCAAATCCGAGTTCGCGCGCGAGCGCCGCGTCATCCAACTCGAACCACACGTTCGATCCGCGTTTTTCCACCACGTCCGCCAGCTTACGAATCCAATCCGCATTTAAAATCGGTTCGCCTTCCGCTGAATAGAAAGCCGGCAAAGGCACACCCCAACTCCGCTGGCGCGAGATGACCCAATCCGGCCGCGACTCAACGGTCCCGGAGATGCGCGCCTCGCCCCACGGCGGCAGCCACGTGACATCCTTGATCGCTGCGAGCGCTTTCCCGCGCAGATCATCGATACGGATGAAAAATTGCTCGACCGCACGAAAAATGATCGGTGTCTTCGACCGCCAACAGTAGGGATACGAGTGCTGGTAAACTTCCTCCGCCACGAGCATGTGGCGATCCCGGAGAAGGGTGACGATGGCGCCGTTCGCCTCGAAAACATATTTACCGGTCAACTCCGGCAGGCCGGCCTCATCGGTAAAGTGCCCTTCATCGTCCACGGGCGAAAGAATGGGCAGGCCGTTCTTTTTGCCTAACGAGTAGTCATCATCGCCGTGTCCGGGCGCGATATGGACGCAGCCCGTCCCGGAATCCATGGTCACGAAATCCGCGGTCAGGACAATGGCCGTCCGCGGCAGGAATGGATGCTGCGCGCCGATGCCTTCCAGCTTGGTGCCGGGAAAAGTCTGGGTCGCCTCTCCTGCAGGTTCCCACCCAGTGGCGGCGCTGAATTTCTCCACCAACGCTTCGGCCAGCACGAAATTTTCGGTAACCCCGTCTTTCGTAAACTGCCGAACGGCGTAGCGCTCTTTCGGATGCACCGCGATCGCGAGATTAGCCGGCAAGGTCCAGGGCGTGGTCGTCCAGATCACGATGCTGGCTTTATCCTTCAGATCGCCGGTCGCGATCGGGAACTTCACGTAAACGGCCGTGTCTTCGCGGTCGTGATATTCCACCTCCGCCACAGCCAGCGCCGTCTGTGCGCCCGTGCTCCAGAAGACCGGCTTCTTCGATTCGTAAACCAGCCCTTTCTCCACGAAAACGGCGAACGTGCGCAGGATCTCCGCTTCATAAGCCGGGTCGAGCGTGAGGTAGGGATGCGCCCAATCGCCGAGCACACCGAGGCGCTTAAATTGCTCGCGCTGGAGATCGACAAACTTGCGCGCGAATGCCTCCGAGCGTTGCCGAACTTCCAGCGGCGAAAGTCCGCGCGTCTCTTTCACGACCTTGAACTCGATCGGCAAGCCGTGGCAATCCCAACCCGGAACGTAAGGCGCGCGGAAACCGAGCATGGTCTTCGACTTCACGACCAGGTCCTTCAGGATTTTGTTCAGGGCCGTGCCCATGTGGACATCGCCATTCGCGAACGGGCGGACCATCGTGCAGGACGAACAATTCGGCGCCGGCGCGCGCTTCCTGGATCTGTTGGTAGAGCCCCGTCTCCTCCCAGGTTTTCAAGGTCTCCGGTTCACGAGTCGTTAGACTCGCCTTCATCGGGAAATCCGTTTTCGGGAGATTGAGTGTGTCTTTGTAAACCATCGCGGGGAGCGGCGAGGCTACCATTCGGCGATTCCCCGCGCAACGCAGAGGCCGATCGGCCAGGCGGCCTGGACAAAACCGGCCCGTTTACTTGCCCACTAAAACCATCGGGCCTTCCGCCTTCGGCACGCCGCCTTTGCGCTCCAGGCTGACCGCAAACGCATCCGCAGATCCCACCCGAGCCTTCGGCTTGAAAGGAATGCTTTCCGTTCCGTCGCCTGCGACATGGAAGGTGCCGGCATCGACCGGCTGTTTGTAATCGGGATCCACGATCCAGAGTTGATAATCGCGATCTGCCTCATTCGCCGGGATATTGGAAACCTTCAGGATTCCTTCCTGCTTCTCCACATCCCAAACGACGGTAGCGAGAGCATCAGGCGCTGATTGCAACTTCGAGGCCAGGGTGGCGATCCGCAGTTGCGCGAAGGCGTTGCGTTGTTCCAAAACGGAAATCTGTTTCTTCGTTTGCGCACGATCCGCCGCCAGAACGACGCAAGCTACCGTCAGACAAGCTGCGAGCGCCCATGGGAGCCAGGATAATCCCGATGAGGGTGCCGGGCTGCGGAACCGGAGCGGCTCGCGCACGGACCGCGTTTAAGATTCGTGCCTCTAATTCCGCCGGTGGTTGACGCGTGGGCGCGGAGTGAGCTGTCAACGCCGCCGCCTCGCGGAGAGAATCCACCTCTGCGCGCAGATCGGGTTCGGTGGCTAGACGCGCCTCAAATGCAGCTCGCTCATCGCCTTCGAGAAGATCGAAGACGTAAAGCGCGGCCAGTTCTTCGAGTTCCTCGTTCATGAGACGGCCTCTCCTAAAACGGTGCGCAAAGCGAGAAGGCCACGGCGAATACGAGCCTTCACGGTCCCGAGTGGGGCTTGCAATTTATCGGAAATCTCGACCTGGGTCATGCCGCCAAAAAAAGCGAGGTGAATGGCTTCGCGTTGTGGATCGGGCAATTGTTTGAGCGCGCTCCGCACGCGGGCGCGCTCCTCTCCCTGGCCGAGCAATTCATCCGCCTGCGCGACTTCGATCGGCAAGCTGACTTCCATTTCCGCGGTGGCGGCCTCGACGGTGCGAAATCTCCGCTGCCGCGAACGCAGACGGTCGATCGCTTTGTTGCGCGAGATCATTACCGCCCAAGTGA
The DNA here is from genome assembly GCA_963762685.1 of uncultured Verrucomicrobiae bacterium. Lineage (GTDB taxonomy): Bacteria > Verrucomicrobiota > Verrucomicrobiia > Chthoniobacterales > UBA10450 > JACCTI01. The sequence goes on from CAVXLV010000008.1 coordinate 27,640, forward strand.
ACAAGCCACTACGATTCGCATCATAGGTGGAGGATTTCTTCCACATCTGCACAAACGCTTCCTGCAGAACGTCCTCAGCTTCCTTCTGGTCCTGAAGGATTTGATAGATCATGGAAAAGAGGCCGGGAGAAAATCGGCGGTAAAAGCTGGCAAAGGCGTTCTCATCACCATCTTGCAGTTGGCGCATCAACGCTTGATCAGCCGCCGACTGATTCACCTGATCGCCTGTCCTCACTCTCCGATGACCCGCGCGCGCTGGGGCAGGCTTGGAAATGGGATCAGAAGCGTCGGACATCGGTAAGCGCCAAAATGGGGAGAAACCCTGGCGCTGGCAAGCCTGCACTCGGCCGATTCCGTAGTTTTGAGATAAAAGCGCCGCCGTCACATCTGTAAGACGCGAGCCTTCCGCCGATAGATGCACATGCATGCGAAAACCACGGGCAGCAGCCCGTTCCGAACTGAGCCTTTGGGATTATTCATTTTTTCTTGGAAAAAATGCATCCGTAAAACCGCCACGGTTCGAAGATTTCTTATCCTCCGAAACCGGACCCGACTTCGGCAGGCACGCCGTCGTCCCGAAGGGCTTGAGAGGATCTTCGCCACCCTTCAACCTGCAGAATCCCTGAAATTATGAGTAAAGTTTTAATAAGGAAATCCCGGCAATTCAGTGCCGTTAGTCTCATCCTCGCTGCTTTCGTCATCGTGTCGTTCACCATGGTGCAACGATCGAAATCGGCCAATCCGACGAACGGTAGCATCAGTCCCACGGGCCCGACTTTGAATTGGGTCGGCACGGGTGTGGGCCCAGCCTCACCGGACGAGACCACCTGTCAGGAGGGAATCACTTGCGACACCTTCCTGCTGACGCTCACGGGCGCGCCAGCGGATTGGGCGGGCAAAAAGGCGCGGGTCACGATCAGCGCGGCGATCAACCCCATCGCGACGGATTACGACATCTTTATTCATAAAGGCATGAGCAATTCGGGTCCGATTGTCGGCTCCAGTGCTACCGCCGGCACCCCTCCCGAAATTGTCGAACTGGACCCTAATCAGGCAGCCATCGGCACCGGGATTTTCTCGGTGCATGTCGTCTATTTTGCCGCCACGGCTGCGGATCAATATGCGGGGAAAGTGGAAGTGATCAGCGGCGGGCCGACCCCAACGCCCACGCCCACGCCGACAGGGACCCCAACCCCCACGCCGGGCAACGCGAACGCGCCTCGCTTTGTAAATTACTATGCACCTCCGGGAGTGATGGAAGATGCCGGCGAGCCCACCATGGGAGTGAACTGGAATACGGAAAACAACCCTCGTTCGCCCAACGCCACGCGTCTTCAAAAACAAGTTCCGGAGCGGTGCTGAGAATCAAACGTTTAACGGAGGCACATCGCTCTACTACGGAGGCGTTAATAACTTCTTCCTCCGCGCCACCTTCGATGATTGTTCATCGCCAGCTCTCGTGCAGTGGGATCAGATTCCGCTGACCACCGCGAACACCACGCGTGTTTTTTATGATCCGATTCTTTACACGGACCATTGGACGGGAAGGACATTCGTCGGTCAGGAACTTGGACTCACCCCAGGCGGAAGCACGATCGAGTTCACGGATAATGATGGAGACACGCTCTTCCCGAGCAACGGTGGCGCCCCTTCCGGTGGCGTGGATCACCAGACGATCGGCGGCGGTCCGTTCCACACCCCGATCCCGCCAACGGTGATCACGCCGGGACCGAATACGATCTACCCGAACGCGGTGTATTACGCTTCGCAGGCGATCGCGACGGCGACGAGCGAACTCAGTCTGGATGGCGGGTTCAGCTTCCCGGTGCAAACGCCAATGTTCACGATTGCGGATTGCGCTGGTTTGCATGGCCACATTAAAATTGCGGAAGACGGCACCGCCTTTCTCCCGGACAAAGCCTGCTCGCCTGCCGGAGTGCCGTTTTTGTTCGATGGCGCTCCCTCGGTCGTGGTCTCGGAAGATAATGGGGCTACCTGGGCAGTGCGGCAGGTTACGGGCGTAGCCAGCAGCGCAGGAGTGGACGATCCTTCGGTCGGCGTCTCCTGGTGCCCGCCGGGAACTTGCAGTCCGGCGGAGAAGGCAGCGCGCAGTAATAATATCTACCTTGGTTTCATGTATGCCGACGGCCGGCCTGGTGTCGCTTACTCCAACAACAAAGGGCAAAGCTGGGCCCGCGTAGTGGACTTGGGAGCGCTCTCAGGCGTGAAGCACATCGCTTTCCCAGCCATGGCGGTGGGCGATCCCGATCGCGCCGCGTTCGCGTTCTTCGGAACCACGACACAAGGCGACTACAGCGCTCCGGAATTCCCGGGCGTCTGGCATCTCTACATCGCGAACACTTTCGACGCGGGTGTGACTTGGACGGTGCAGAATATTTCGCCGGAAGGTCCAATCCAACGTGGCGGAATTTGCGGTGATGGCACCTGCCGGAATCTGCTCGATTTCATCGATATCCAGATCGACAAACAGGGCCGCGTCCTCATCGCCGGTGAAGATGGCTGCATCGGCGGTTGCGAGCAGGGCGGAGCAAACTCGTTTACCGCCAAGGCTTTCATCAGCCGGCAATCAGGCGGCAAGCGGATGTTCTCCATCTACGATGCGCAAACAGCTGAGCCGACAATCCCGGGCGCGCCGCGAGTGAGCGCAATCATTAACGCCACGAACACCTCGGTAACGCTTTCCTGGCCGCAGCCTGATAACGGCGGCTCGCCGATCACCGCTTATAAAGTGTTCCGCTCTGCCAGCCAAAACGGACCCTTTGATAATACCGCGCTGATTGCGACGGTCACTCAACCTGGATACGTGGATTCCAACTTCCCGGCCGGGAACAACTTCTACGTGGTGACAGCCGTGAATGCGATCGGCGAGAGCCCGTATTGCAAAGAGGTGCAAGCTGTCAGCGGTGGCGCGACGGCGTGTCTGCTGCCTGGTATTTTGGTCAGCAACGATCTCCTGCCGAGCGGCGCGGACAACGACTCCGGCGCGAACACCCCGGTGGATCAACGAGTGAATGCGAAGTCGCTCTTTGTTGCGGAGCCTTTCATCGCGGCAGGGACGGAGCAACTTCACTTCACCCTTCAGGTGGGGCCGTCGACCATGGGCGCAGCCCCGGCCAACAGCCAATGGTATATCATTTGGGGACGGCAGGGCACTGATCCAAACGATCCGATCGATGCCTCTTTCGATCGGATGTATATCGCCATGAAGACGGACAGCACCGGCACTCCGAGCTTTGAGTATGGCAAATTTGGCATCCCATTGAACACGATGCCTCCGCCGTTACCCGACCCGAATGCAAATACGCCGGTCAGATATGGTAACGCCGACAGCGGCAGCTATGATCCGCTGACTGGCGTGATCCGAATCGTGATTTCGAACAGCAAATTGCGCATGATTGATGGCGGCCCAACCAAATACGTCGCGGGCACTGACTTGGCGGCGACGAATGTGCGGACTTACTTCAATCGTCCGGACATGGGCCAGCGCTCGCAAAACAACGCGTCGGATATCACGCCGGATGGCACCTACACCATCGCCGGCAACGCATCCTGCGCGCCGGCGTTGCCGAGCATCATCGATGCCTTCTCGCGCAAAACGCACGGGACCGCTGGTATTTACGATCTGCGTATCGGGCCGTTAGCCGGCTGGCGGTGCGCCGGTAGTTGAGCCTCGTCAAGGCGATGGGGCCAACCGGGACACGCATCACGTCGTCCTCGTATTCCCGCAGCCGATCACCTTCACCGGTGCGACGGTTACGCCTGGCGCCACTGGGACGGTGGGCACTGTCACCAGCAGTCCAGCCGCGGGGCCCGCGAACGAAATCACGGTAAACTTCACCGCCAGTAACGCCCAAGTGGTTACCATCAACCTTCTCGGCGTCTCCGCCGGGAACGGGACGAGCACGATCTCGGTCCCGCTGGCTTTGCTGCTGGGAGATGTAACGCAAAACAGGGCGACGAACGCCTCCGACGCCAGCCAGGCGAAGGCGCTCTCGGGGAATGCCATCGAGCGGGACAGTTACCTAAATGACGTCACGATCAACGGCGTCATTAACAGCTCTGATATTAGCACGATCAAATCGCAGTCTGGCACCAACTTACCGCCGAGTCAGCCGGCGAAAGATGAACGGCCGGCGGCGAATGCTAAACGATAATTGACTCACGCAGCGCGGGCTTGGTTCCATCCCAAGTCCGCGCAACTGCTGGTCGCTGAGCAGAAAAATCGCCTGCGAGACTCACTCTGCGTGAACTCGGTCAGGACTGCGGATCTAATGACGCGCTTCTGCGCGTCATTTTGCGTAACTGGAACCCCACACGAGGTCGAATCCGCGCCCGTAGAACTAAAGCTTGGAGAGGATCGACTGCGCTAAGATCTTCGCTTTTTCAATTTTCTCCGATTGGCTCGGCGCGCCTCCCACCCCGAGGCGAAAATAACGGTCGCCTTTCAAGACATAAAGTCCGCCCATCTTCGGTCCCCCGAGCCAAAATGCCCTGTCGCCCACGTTCGGGACCTCCACCGGCGGCGCCACGCCTTCCTCACCTTGCTCTTCCATGGCTCGATCGAGATCTTTGGCGAAGGTCTCCTCCCAAACTTGGCGCGGACTACGCCGATCCTCGCCGCTGCCTGCCTGAATGAGGCGCAGAACGATCGAATTAGAAGGTGTTGGGAGCGCGTAATAGCAGTGGGAAATCACGAACCCTCCCGTCGCCTGGCGTTCCGTCTTTGTTTCTTTCGTGGCTTCCCCCATCACTGCCTGAATTTCGTCGTGCGTGAGCAGCGAGCAGGGATCAATGGGATTATCAGGCGTAGAAGCCGGTGTTGCCGAAGTGGCTTGGGTAGAGTGTGGGGTTTCAGGTTTGGAGCAGCTGACAGTGACGAGGGTCAAAGCAGCCAAAAAAGTGGTCGCGCGCATGACAAGAAAGTAACGCGCCCAGCCAGGGACGAAAACCAATTTCACCACCTTCAGATACAAATTCCAAACCCAGGCATCCAGACCAAGCGCAAATGCGAATCAGTCGTGTCTCCTCCGGTCGGCTCTCGTCCCTGAAGAAGATAATCTCGCAGCCTTAGCGAGCGACTCCATCCTTAACCACCCCGTAAAATATGCGCATTCAGAACACCTTTTTTGACCGCTCACACCTCCTGCGAATCCTCTTCGCATCGTCGCTGATCATGGCCTCCGGTTTCATAGCTTTCTACAGCTTTGCCGCCACGCCGCCTTCAGGCACACTCACTGAAACCAGCGGACCGTTGACCTACACGTCCGGTCCTTTTCTTATCTCCAATCCGAGTGCACAAGCAGCGCTGGATTGCACCACGCTGCCATGTGATGATTTCGCTCTTACCGTCAATCTTCCAGCTACTTACGCGAACACGCATAACATCGTCATCTCCACTTCCTGGCCGTTAGCGGCGGAGGACTACGATATCTATTTGCGACAAGGTTTACCACCGGGCACCACCGAGGTTCGCAACTCAGCGAGTTCATCCAACCCTGAGGTCATTGTGGTGGATGCGGTTCCAGGGCTATATACGATTCGTATTGTGCCTTTTGCCGTCGCCGGCGGCACCACGACTACCCGAGTCGAACTGCGGCCCAAGCCCTCCAATCCTCCCCCGGGAGCGCCGAGCCCCGGCACACCCCGCTTTCATAATTTCCCAGCCCCGGCAGGGATGGGCAACAGCTCCGGTGAGCCCACGCTCGCAACCGGTCTCGCCCGGATGGGTCAACCCGGCGGCCGCACCATGTATATCGCGAGCCTGGAGACATTACGCGTTACTTGGAACGATTGTTCCTCCCCGGCGTCATCGCCCGGTTTTGGCGCGAACAATCAGGTCGATCCCGTTTTGACAAAGCCGCTTTGGGAAGATAAAAGCGCGCCGCAAACCTCGATTACCAGCCTCGATCCCATCCTTTTCGGCGACATGCAGACCGGGCGGATCTTCGTTTCGCAGTTGGGTCCGAAGACGAGCTTTCTCGCCATCACTGACGATGACGGAGAATCCTATCTGCCCAGCCAGGGCAGTCCGATCAATCCCGGTGTGGATCACCAGACCATCGGCGGTGGTCCCTACAGCCCGACGCTTGAGCCTGTCCATCCGCTTTCGCAAAACGCGGTTTACTACGCGTCGCAGGATATTGCAGTCGCGCAATTGGGTCGAAGTGACGATGGTGGCGTCACGTTCGGGCCCGCCGTTCCGATGTATAATTTGACGCAGTGCGGCGGTCTGCACGGCCACGTCAAAGTCACTCCCCGCTCTCCTCTCACGGAAGCGAACGGCACCATGGGAACGCTCTATGTTCCAAACAAAGGCTGCGCTGGCCAGCAAGCTGTGGTGGTGTCGGAAGACAACGGCACGACTTTCACAGTACGTCCGATTCCAGGCAGCGTGCCAGGCGCGAGTGATCCGTCGGTCGGGATCGATAAAGCGGGTAAAATCTACGTTGCCATGTCGGACGGTACAGGCCGCGCCAAGGTTTCGGTCTCCGCAGACAAAGGCGTCACCTGGCAATCCGCCGCCCCCATTGACGTGGGCGATTCGTTGAGCATTCGCAATAGCGTTTTCCCAACCGCGGTCGGCGGCGACGCCAATCGCGCCACGGTGATGTTCCTGGCGACCGATACGCCAGGCAATTTCGAGGAAACAAACGTCTTCACCGGCGTTTGGCACATCTACTTCGGCCTCCACCTTCGACGGCGGCAATACGTGGACCACCGTCCGCGTCACACCAGCGAACGACCCAGTGCAACGCGGCTCCATTTGCGTCAGCGGAACCACCTGCGGCAGCGATCGGAATCTCCTCGACTTTAATGACATGGAGATCGATCAGGAAGGTCGCGTCATCATGGCCTACGCCGATGGCTGCATCGGTTGCACTAGCCCCACTGGTGCGGACTCTCGCGCGGACAAAGCGACTATCGCCCGCCAATCTGGCGGCAAACGCATGCTAGCCGCATTCGATCCACAGCAAGATACAGCCATCGCGCCCGCGGCACCTCTCGTCACGGCTGTGGCCCGCACCAATGCCACTACTGTTCACGTCGAGTGGGCCACCCCAGATAATGGCGGCGCTGCGATCACAGGATACAACGTTTTCCGCAAGACCGGCCCGACCGGAACTTATGCGCGTCTCGGTGCCATCCCCACGGCACGGTCCTACCCGGACCTCGTATGATGACATGACTGCGACCGACACCGCGGCCCAATACTTCTACAAGGTCACGGCTCTAAATAGTGCCGGAGAAGGGGTTAATTGCGGAGAATTCCTCGTCGGTTTGCCGACAGTCAGTCAGAGTCCCTGCAGCCTTCCCGGCATTCAGGTGGTGACGGACCCGGCCGGTGACAACACGGATGCGCCCAACGCGCCAACGCGATCTTCGCTCCGTCTCGATGGCGGAAGTCTTTGATCCTGCTACTGCGACCAATAAGCTCTTCATCACGACCAAGGTCGGAGATCTGAGTCCGATGCCATTGCCTTCGACACGTTGGACGGTTTTCTTCACCCGGACTGATCCCGCCCCGGCGACTACCAGCACGGAATGGTTCGTAGCCATGGTCACGGATGACACCTCGAGCCCCGGGACGCCCGTTTACCGTTATGGTCACACCAGTCTTGGAGCTGGAGGTGTGCGGCAACTGACCACTGATGGCATCGCGGACTTCGGGACGCAGAATATCGACGGGACGATCCTAATCGCGATTTCGACTCCTACGCCGAGTGCCAGCGGACTGGTGTTCCCGGCCCTGCGCACCGGGGAAATGCTGACAAACATCAACGCCATCACGCAGCAATCCGGCGGGGCGCTTCTCTTGACCTTGGATTCCACTGGGAATGGTGCCTACACCATAGCCGGCAATGCCTCGTGTGCTCCAAACGCAGCGCCGATCGCGGCCCTCGCGGCCAACCCGACTACTGGCGTTGCCCCTGTCACAGTGAACTTCAACGCCTCAGCATCGTTCGATCCTGATGCGGCCGACAGTGTTGCTTCCTACACCTTCAACTTCGGTGATGGCTCAGCTCCAGTCACCCAGGCCGGTGCCACCATCTCGCACACCTACGTGGATAATGGGAGCTACCAGGCCACTGTCGCTGTCACTGACAATCGGGGCGCCACCAGCGATCTCGCCAGCCGGGTGATCGAGGTGAGCACTACTCTCACTGGGATCGTCTCGCGGAAAACCCACGGTACTGCCGGAGATTTCGATATCGACCTTAATTCTGTCAGTGGCGGAATGACGAGCGTCGAATGCCGCAACGATGGCAGCAACAGTCACAAGATCGTTTTTACCTTCCAGCGTAACCTGACGACTGTGAGCACTTCCACCGTCTCTGAAGGCACCGCCGTCAAAGGAACGGAAGGAGTGGGACCGAATGCCAACCAGTATACGGTCAACCTGACCAACGTGAACAACGCGCAGTATGTCACCGTGCGTCTCGACGGGGTGCAAGATACTGCTGGTGCGAATCTGACCGCCGTCCGCGGCCGCGTAGCCATCCTCAATGGGGACGTGAGCGCCAATCTGGCAACAAACGCGACCGACGTGAGCCAGACCAAGGCTGTGTCCGGACAGCCCTTCCAGCCCGCCAATTTCCGGTTGGATGTGAATGCTAATGGTGTCATAAACTCCTCGGACGTTTCGCAGATCAAAGCGAACTCCGGACTCAGCATTTCTGCTGGGACGAGTCCTGCCGCGGGGAGTGCTTCCGCAAAGTCGCGCTAAGAACGAGTCAATCCAAGGCAACCGGGCTGATGCACAACATCAGCCCGGTTGCCGAGGGGCGATTATCTGCCGAGCTAGGATTTTTCGACAGACCGGGGCCGGCCGCCCTTCGGCCATTCTGCACCAGGCCTATCTTCTTGGGTCGGTTTTTGCGTCAGAAGATGTGTGGTTGGCAGCAGGCTTGTATCGCTACCGTCCTCGCGCCGTTGAAGATCGGAGCGGCATTTCAGCGCGGCATTACTCGGGGTCCAGCCGGCGCAGCTTCGATCAGCAAGGCTATCCCGGGGGCTCCCATGCAAAACAGCAGGGGGAAGCCAACAATCTCTACGGTCTCTTGAAACCACTGGCGAAGCAAAATCTGGCGATCCTCATGAACGACAATCGCGAGAGCTTTCGATACAAGGCATCAGTCATCCTGGTATTGTAACAAGGGCGGATTTTCCAGCCAGAACGGCCCTAAACCGGCGCACCCCACTTGCCATTTGTCGTTTCGACATCGGGCTAATTGAACATCGACTTCGAACCATCACGATTTGGAAGTTCGATTGAAGCTGCCGATCTGGGCGGCATCGGTCGGAACGTTTATGTTCCAGTTTTCGGCCGGCCATCCAAGCGGAAGAGGAAATAGCACTCCATGTGCGGTTCAGAAGTCTTCATTAGCGCAACCTTGAGCTCGGCCGCTAAGAAACTGCAGTCCGCCTGAGGAGGACCACCGGACCCATTCGCTAATCCTTTTCTTTCTTTCCTGAATGGTTCTCCAGATTTTTGAGAGAATATGTGGAAGGGAATTTTGAATCGCGTCCAGCAGCCGTCACCAAAGTGCGCGGCCGACCGTCTCTTGGCGGTAGTTCCCACTGGAAACTGAAGTTCTTGATTCTCGGGTCGCCCATTTGTCGCGCTGTTTTCAGATCGCCCAGCTCGCCATATTTCTTGCGTTTTGCCTCTTTCCCTTCCCGCGCCACGAGCGTGATAAAGTGCAGCTTCCCGTCGTCGCCGACGCCCACGATGACATCCGTAAAAGCCGGATCACGCAGATGCCAGACCTCCTGCCATCCCTCTTCGGTGCGCGCAAGAGTTCCAATCTTCTGCAACCGTTCGTGCGCCTGTTCCTCCGTCATGCCGAGGTGGAGCTCCAGGATTTCTCCAGTTGGAATTCTTTCGGAACCTGAGAAGGCCGTCACTACGCTTAAAAACAATAGGCAGAAAAAAGTTCTCATTAGGAACTTCTGTTTTCGACCTAAAAGCCCGCGAAGCCAACAATTGTTTCCGGTCAGGCCGGCGCTGCCACCCGATCCGTTCACCGAGAGCGCGCCGTAGCCTCCGAGTGAAGAATTCCACGCCACACTTTGCCTTGTGATTGCAGTCACGTCTTCGCGGTCGCGCCCAGCCAACTGCCCCTATTCGGCAGCGGATTGGCCCCGACCCGCTAGCGGGCAAACGCCAACGAGATCAGAAAACAAGTCTTCTACTTCGCTCAGCTTGGCGCACAGGTGGATCCGGTGCTCGTGCCCAAAAGAAAACCGAGCGCAGCTAGAAGCTGCGCTCGGTTAACTGAAGGTCTTTTCCTATACCGGAGATGTACTGGCCGCACCCCTCCGGGCTGACGCACATCGACCAACCAAATCTGCAGTTCGAACCGGTGCGTCGCGGTCCGTCCTTTTTTAGATTTACTAGGCGCGGGCGCGTTGTTTGCGATAAGCGACCACGAGCAAGGCTGCGCCGCCGATGATGGCGAGGCCAACTGTTGTCGGTTCAGGAATCACGTTCACAGTGAACTGAGGACCATTCGGGCCACCCATATTCACGTCATTGAAGCCGCCACCCGTGCGATCCGTCATGATGCTGCGGTTATCCAGGAAGATCGTATAGCTGCTGCCGGCCACTGCGTTTACACCGCGAACCTGAAGGGTAAGAAGGGTGTAGGTGCCGGCAGGAGTCGTTACCACACCATTATTGGTGTATCCCAAATCAAACATATTCGATGGCATCAAGATGCCCGCGTTGCCTCCGAAGGCGCTGCCGTCGTCGGTCGTAGGGTCTGGGTAAGGGCCATTATTGACGCGCGAAAGGAGCTGGAAACGTCCGGAACCATTGTTGCTCTGGAAGAAGACGGTGAATCCGCTGGAAATGAAGTTCGTCGTGACGGCGAGGGTCAGAGTGAACGTCTGATTACTCGTGATGGAGATGCTATTCATCCCGCCGGAAGTGAGAGTGGCGGTGGCCACAGCCTGGGCATTGCCGTTCTGCGCGGCAAACAACGGGCAAATCACCAATGCGGTGACAAGGAAGAGGCTGCGAATCTTCGCAGCGGTCAGGTTAAGTGAGGAGGTCATGGATCGGTTTGCTTTCTTTTTTATTTTGGTTGGAAACGCGGTTTCGAACTGTGTCTGGTGGTTGATCAGATGGCCAGGCGAAGACGCATTTTTGTCGATTGGTGGCGATTATTAGCAGGACAGGCATGCGTGTCACGAACAATTTGCATCAGATTCACTTTTTTTTTGCGCGTCAGAATGTGGCGCTTTTGTCATCTGCCAGACGGGATTTCACGAGCACATGGGCCGACGCGGATTTCGCTGTTAGTGATGCATTTACGCATTTTTGCAGAATGGGAAGATGCAAGCGTTGGGGCGCTCTAAAATAGACCGAAATATCCAGCGCATAATCAGGATAATTCAGAGCAACGCGCCGAGCGAAAATGGGCCGATGCTTTCCGCCTAAAAACGACGAAACCCTTGGGATGGCGAACCACCCCAAGGGTCTGTCGAAGCGACGCTTAATCAGCGGCGTCGCGCTCTTTCACTTTAAGGAGGCAGCACGCCGCCGGATTTCGATTTCACAATCGAAACGTCAGTCGCATTGATCGAGCCCCCTGCGTTCACGTCCGAGCGGAAGGTGCTCCCATTGACCGTGCCCGTCGCCGCGCCCGCCTTCGTCTGGCTGACGTCGCTTCCGGTGACGCTTCCGTTGCCGTTCACGTCGCCTTGAAGCAATCCAACCGGGATGATGATATTCCCCAAATTGCTTCCATCGCTCACTCCAGAGAGTGTGACCACGAGGCGTTGCACGTCGCTTGCTCCGGTCACGTTCACCGTCACCACGTTGCCAGCTACGACCGAACTGGCGCTTCCCGTACCCCTCGTCAGGGTGGTGCCACTCACCGTCACAGGATTGGCAAACGTGACGACGATAGTGTGGGCTCCGGCGACCGCTCCCGCGCGCGGCTCGATTCCGATCGATCCGCTTAAGGACAATGGCACATCGAAGTCGCCCGCACCGCCGTGCGTTTTGCGTGAGACGGCTGAGGTGACTGTCGGCGCATTCCCGCCGCACAAGGTCGAGCTCAGGGTAATGGTATCGATCCGCGATCCTGGGTTGGTCGCCGGCACCACGCTGCTATCCGAGCCTTGGCGCCATTTGAACATCACGTTCTGGCCCACCGCTGCGGCCGGTAGATTCACCACCGTGGTGATGTAGGTCGGCGCCGCCGCGGTCCCACCGGAGAGACCCGTCCAGGCCATCCGGCCGGGGAGAGGATTCGCGAAACCCGGTGCTCAGGGTCGAATTGTATCCGCCGCTGGCGAAACTCCCGCCAGCCGCCAGAATGTCCTGGAAGGCTCCGGCCGCAACCGTGGGGATGCTGATCTCCAGCACTTGCCCGTCGAAGCCCGACTCGGTATTGAATTCATTCTGGAAACTCAATTTCGCTCCCGCGCTGGTAATCGCGATCGGGGCGGAGGTTACCTCCGACAAACCGACTGTCGCCGCTTCCGAAAGCGCAACTGCGTTCGGCGCGGTATCAGGGAAGGTGGTAACAGTGAGCCCGGCAACACCGCTACCGGAAGCCGTGCCCGTCCAACCTGCCGGTAAAGCAGGCGCAGTCACGCTGTCAAAGTTCTGAACCGGGGCAATCGAGGTGCTGCCCGTCGGGAAGGTATAGACAATGGTGCCGAAATTCTCGGCACCATCCACCACCGCCAAAGAGACCGTCACGTTCGAACCGCATATGACGGACGGGGATACCGTGAAGGTGAAGTTGCGGAAGACGGCCGGGGCGCCCGCGCAAATCACGCCATAATTCTGCGGCGCGGGAGGGCTGGTCACGCCACCGGTTGCTTGCAAGGTGCCAGTGAGCCCAGCAGTGGTGCAGGGAATACCAGGACCGCCGGCATTCACCAGGCCGAGTGAGACGGTGACAGTTTCACCCGGATCCAGCACTCCATTGGCGCCAGCAGAGACAATCGCGGACCCACCCGCGAGGATGTTATTCGTCGGGACGGTAGAAAACTTGAAAGCGCCGATGCGGGTGCGCCAGTTGAAACTGCCATCCGCAGGAATGTATTCCTGCGTGTACCAGAAAGTGTGATCGTCCACCGGGTCGATCGATAGCTGGCTGTAGTCGCCCCACCGGTTCAACGTGCCGGTTTGTGCGCCGGCGCCGGCGAACATCGTCGCCTCGCCTTGCGAGAGCGTGTTTATCGGATCGGTCACGAGGCGCCCTGCATAACGGATTTGCGGTTTGATGGCTGCGTCCGAGGCACTAAAGCCGATGGCCAGGTTGCCGTCCGCGTCCTGCGCCGCGCTGCCCATCCAACGCCACGTGGTGTCCGGCTGGTAGGTGCTCTGTTGGAAGACAGTCGCTGGGCCGGTCGTGACGTTGCGTAACTCAAACCAGCGAATGCCAGCGACCGCGTTGGAACTGACGGTCAGATTGCCGACGAGAGATTCGTAGGAGGCAAATTTCCGATAGGCCAGACGGAACATTAAGCGATCGCCGATCGCATCCACTCGATTCGTTGTCCCCAATTGTGGAACGCAGGCGCGCGTCGATGGGCAGATTTCGGTGAAACCAGCCGCTGGGAGAGTAGCAAAAGACGTGAACGTTGAGTTTGCCGGTGTCGCGAAATCCGCATGGAAGTGCATGATGCGATAAGTGTTCGCGCTGGTGCCGCCCGGCCAATAGACGAACGGGTTCGGTGCGCCCGCTGGCGGCAAGGTGGAGCCATCCAAGTCAGCCGGCAGGAAGGTCTCGTCATTGCCGCCATTCGGTAGGATCCCCGGCGAGACGAACGTCGCCGGCATGCCCGCCAGCATCTTTACACGATCGAACGCAAACGCCTGCCCGCCGAGATATGCGGTGCCGGCGCTGTTGAAGATGTTCATCGCCATGTAGTAGCCATCAGGCCAGACGCCGAGGTGCGGATAATCGTAAAAATTGTTGCCCGCCGGGACGAGGTTGAAGTCGTAACGATTGTAGGTGCCCGTGGCATCACTGGTCGTGGAGACAGCAATACACTCGTGATTTGGGACGCTCGTACCCGCGAATTGGGTGATCACCCAACGGTTCGCCAATTGATCATAGAGCACCACGGGATCGCCGTTGCCATTGGTTTCACAAACGCCACCGAAACCCGCCCAGAGCGAGCCGATGCTCACCGGCCCCAGCAAGGAAGCTCCGCTGGCCTTATCGAAAACCTGGAGCCCGATGTTTACCGCCTGCACATATTGGGTGGCACCAACCGCGCCGTCGGTATCCGGCGGGGCGCAGTTGCAACCCACCCCCGGGAAGGGAATGCCGTCAAAGTTCCGGACCGGCGCAGGAATGGAAGGCGCTAATAAGGCCAACATCGAGGCACGCGAATTTTGTACTACAGGGTCTGGCGAATCGACGTGCTTGTGCGGAATCTTCGGGTTCAGATTTGCGTCGCGCTCTATGCCTCTGGACTGCACCGGCCAAGGCGGCTGATTCCTCAGCGGGGGCGAAACATCGTTCCTTTCCGAAGCGACGGTGATCATGCCACCGCGTTTCGCTGTTTTCGAGTCCGCGGCGTCCGGAGTTTTATCCTGACCTTGTGCGGACGAACCGGTGAAGACACCGAAGGGGATTAACGCCAGCAGAGTGCCGACGACGCAGAGAGCGAATACGAACAGACTACGGGTATTAAAGAATGCGGATTGGCGAGTGGATTTCTTTTTCATGGGCGAGGTTTTTTGCGGTTTTTATCACGCTGACGACAGTGCCGAAAGCGCTGGTGCATTGGCCCGCTCCGAAGCGGTCGCGGGAAGGTCCGGACTATTTAAAAACGTGACTTTTTAGTCAACGAAATAATCGATAACCCACGTAAGGACACGTCTTTGTGGCAGTTTTGTAATCTGCGTGCCAAGGCATCGATTTCTTCTAACGCGTCAACTTCGGGGGAGACAGAGAGGCGCGCGGGACGTGGTACGAAAAGTGCTGGCGAGCGCGACGATCTCAATGCCGCATTTTTCGCGGCGGTGCTGAATTCGACCGACGAGGAAGGCGTGAGGCGTGACCACGCGTGGCGGGGCGCATCAAGGGTGTGCGTTTTACTAAACGAAAGGCGCTCGCGTGGCGACATAAGAGCACTCTCTTCCGCAGCGGAATCTCTATAAGCCATCCGGCGATGCATCCGGGCGAAAGCAGGACGCGGATGATGAGGGATGCTGACTCATCATTCTTCCCGCTCCTGTTGGGCGTGGTGGAATCGCGAGGCGCATCCCCCGACGCAGGGGGCCAGCGTCAATGTTTCCGAAAACCTCGTCAGCGCTATCCTATGAAAAGAACCAAACAAACCACTCGCGGCCTGTTGCGCCGTTCCTTCGCCTCTGTCCTGACTGTGGCCGCTCTGGCGGCTGCCGTCGTCCTCGTGCTGCCTTCCTCGCGGGTGGAAGCCTCCAGCCACAGTGACGCTCCGCTGATCAAGCTGGATCCGCAGGCAAACCTTACGGACGTCTACGCGTTCATTCGCACCCGGCCGGGCGGCGAAAAAGTGCTGGTGGTGGAAGTAAACGTGCGCCCGTTTTCGGAGCCGGGCGACGGCGTCATGTATGACGCGTTTTCATCCGATGCGCTCTATAGCATTCACATCACGAATCCGGCGACGGGAGTGGAAACTCAGCGTTATGATTTCCAATTTTCGCCAGTGCAGTTCGGGAACGGCAATTATAAAAACGGAAACACCATTCTGCGCTACGGACGGGGCACGGAGATCGGCCCGATTCTAAACGTGGGCGATGCGCGGCAGAACTTCACGCAGAACTACAATGTGGTCCGGACGGTGGCAGGCCAGACGATGCAACTGAACCGGACGGTCCTTCTCGTGCCGCCGCCGAATGTGGGCAAAAACACCACGCCTTCTTATAACGACGCCAACGGCGTGGCAGTGTCCGGAGCGACCACCCGGGCGCGGCTCGATCGTTTCACTTTCCAGACGACCTACGATTTGCCGGGCGGGACAACGGTCTTCGCTGGTCCTCGTGAGGATGGTTTTTTCGCGGATACGCCAGCGATCTTCGACCTGCTCGATGGCCGCATCCTCGGCAACAGCTTCGGGCAGGCAGGCGGCGGCGTGGATGGATTCAAGGGCTACAACGTCCTCCATTACGCGATCGTGATTCCTGTCAGCCAATTGACTCCCTCGGCCTACACCGGCGCGCTGCAACCAGCCAGCACGGGTGTGGGCGTTTACGCGTCGGTCAGCCGTCCTTCGGTTACCCTGCGCAGCGCGGATCAGGCCGATGGCCAATCCACCACTTTTGTGCAGGTAAATCGCCTGGCCAATCCGCTCTTCAACGAGGTGCTGGTGGCCTTGCAGGATAAGGATAACTACAACCGCCGCCCGCCGACGGATGACGCGGCCATGTTCGCCACCTACGCTTTGAACCCGGAGATCGCCGTTCTCTTGAACGCAGTCTTCAACCAAAACTTCCAGACCACCAATCGCGTGGATCTTCAGGCGATCTACATCCCCGACGTGATTCGTGTGAACACCAACACCGGTTCCGTGCGCACGGCCGGCGAACCGGGGTTCAATCGCCTCAGCTTCATCGGCGGCGATACGATCGATAACGGCTCCGGCACCCCGATCCCTTCGGGCTGGCCGAATGGCCGTCGCTTCGGCGACGATGTGGTGGACATTGCGCTCACCGCAGTGGCGAATGGTCCGGCTTTCAATCCGCCGCTGACGGTGGTGGGAGATAACGCCGCGGCTAATGATCAAGTTTACAACCGCACCTTCCCGTATGCGGCCACGCCGCACGCCGGGCCCCGGAATTCGAAGGATTCCGGCCCGAACATCATGCCGACTCCAGTCCCGGCCGCGCCGGAAACCGTTAAGACTGCCGGCCGCAAGTAAGCCTGTTTTGGTACGAGACGCGCCTCTCGCAAGGGAGGCGCGTTTCTTTTTTCGGCTATGAACGATCAAAACTCCAGACGCGCCCGCGTTTTCGCCATCGTGCTTTGTCTCGCTCTCGCGGGTGGCGCGGCGGTCTTATTTAAGCGTTTCCAGCAACCGCCCGCCACGGCGAGCCCCGCGTCTGCAGCAGCCGGTCCCACGGCGGCGGAGACTCTTGCTCGCGTTCCGGCGCAAACGGGTGACTCGTTAACCGACCAGGCGATCGAGAAGGCACGGGCGCGGGCGCAGCAGGCCCCGCAGAACTCGTTAGGCTGGGTCACCTTGGGCGATTGCCTGATGCAGAAAGCGCGCGATGTCGCGGATGAAAGTTTTTATGATCCGGCGGAGGCTGCCTACGAATACGCGTTGCATCTGGATCCGAAAAGTCCGGGCGCGATGGTGGGAATGGCGTGGGTCAAAGGCGATCGGCATCTATTCGACGAGAGCATCGCCTGGGGTGAGAAGACGCTCGTCGCTGATCCCGGCAACGCCGCCGCGCACGGCATCATCGGTGATGCCGCCCTGCAACTGGGCGATTACGACGGCGCGTTTAAGCATTACCAAAAGATGACGGACCTGCGCCCGGATGTCTCATCTTACAGTCGCGGCGCGTATCTCTTATGGGTCACGGGCCAGCGCCAGGAGGCGATCCGTTTAATGGAGCGAGCGATTCGAGCCGGTGCGCCTTACGCGGAGAACACGGCCTGGTGCCGGTCGCGGCTCGCGCTCATGCTTTTTTTTGATGGCGCTTATCTTCCCGCTGAACAAACGCTGGCTCCGGCAGTGATAGCCGCGCCGCGGAACATGCAGGTCTTGCTCGCGGCCGGACGGATCAAGATTGCGCTGCACGAGAATGCGGCGGCGAAAGAATTTTATCAGCGCGCGCTGGCGGTGACTCCGAACGTGGAAGCACTGGGCGCATTAGGCGATCTCGCGGCCTCGGAGGGCGCGACTGAGGAAGCCGAGAAATACTATCGGCAGGTGGATGAATTGCACGCGCAGCACATGTCGAAGCGCGGCCACGATCACCTGCAAGTGGCGCGTTTTTATGCCGATCACAATCGCAATTTGGTCGAGGCTTTGCGCTTGGCCGAAGCGCGCAAGCTGACGCGCAATGTCTTCGAAGCGGATACGCTGGCGTGGGTTTATTTCAAAAATGGCGAGATGGAAAAGGCGCAGGAAGCGATCGGCCGGGCCTTAAGTCAAAATACGCCGGATCCGACAATTCAATTTCACGCCGGCATGATCGCGGCCAAGGCGGGTAATCGCGTGGCGGCGCAAAAATATCTGGGCACGGCCTTGAGTTGGAGTCCGATGTTTGACCTGCTGGATGCGTCCACCGCTTCGCAAACTCTGGACGATCTCGGCAATCAGCCCGCTTTCGCAGCCGGCGCCGCCCCTACGCCCTAATGTTTGCGATGCGCGGCCGGCGGCGTGCTTTCGGCCTTGCGTTGGCGCTCTGCCTCAGCTTTGCGCGGGCTGGTTTGGCGCATAATGAGCCGACCAGTTTTCTTGATTTTCGCATGGGCGAAGGGCGCCTGGAAGTTGTCCTGACTGCCTCCGTCACCGACCTGGCGCATGATCTGCCGACGGTGGAACCACGGCAGCTGCTCGAGCCGGCAGTCTTTCGAGGACGTCAAGCCGATCTGAGCCGGAATGTTTTAACGCGGCTGCGCATCCTGTCCGACGGCTCGATCTTGAGCGGCGAATTGCGCGCCATCGAAGCCGTGCCCGAACGCGAAGATCTGCGGCTCACTTTTGTCTTCGCCGTGGAAAGTTTGCCCAAGGTCATCCGCCTCGATGCGCGCCTCTTCCCCTACGATCCGCGCCATAAGACCTTCGTGAATTTTTATCGCGGCCAACGTCTGGAACGTCAGGAAATTCTCGAAGGTGAGCGCGCTGCGATTGATTTCCAATCGGGCGCGGCGCAGAGCACGTGGGCGGTGGTGCGGCAGTTTTTGTATGAAGGCGTCCATCACATCTTCATCGGGCCGGACCACATCCTTTTCGTGGTCGGTTTGCTTCTGCTCGGCGGCACTTTTGGCCGGCTGCTAAAGATCGTCACCGCTTTCACCATCGCCCACAGCATCACGCTCGCGCTCGCCACTTTTGGACTTGTTAGTCCATCACCGCGCCTGATCGAGCCTTTGATTGCGCTCAGCATTGTCATCGTGGGGGTGCATGCGTTACTGGGCCGGCGCTCAGGCGAGCTGCGAGTTCTTTTCGCGTTTGGATTTGGACTCATTCATGGCTTTGGTTTTGCCTACGTCCTGCGCGAGATGGAACTGCCGCGCCAGGCTTTGGGCTGGTCGCTTTTTGCCTTTAACGGCGGGGTTGAAATCGGGCAGGTCTGCATCGTCGCGGTGGTTGTGCCGTTGCTCGCGCTCATTCGTCGGCGCAGCGAGAAGGCAGGCGCATGGTCGGTGAACGCGCTCGCGTTTGCGGTCGTCGCCGCAGGCGGCTTTTGGTTTTTCCAGCGCATCCTCGGCTGAACCTGCCGTCCGCCGCATAGGAACGTCAGCGCTCCGTCTTCTGCCGGTTCGTCATGCCAATCTCTTCCAGCAATTCGATCTGAATTTGCTGAATCTCGAAGAGCCGCTGGTATTGGCGGCGGAGCAGGTGATCCACCTTTTCGTGCAGATGCCTGATCTCGAGCTCGGCTTTCAAGTTCACTTTGTAATCGTTTTCGGCCTGCAGACGATCGCGGCTCTGGGCTCGGTTTTGGCTCATCATGATGACGGGCGCTTGCAGGGCCGCGAGGCAGGAAAGAATCAGATTGAGGAGGATGAACGGATAGGGATCGAAGCCTTTGTCGGAAAACGCGATGACGTTGAGCATTATCCAGCCGACGAGGATGGCGCCGAACGTGAGGATGAATTTCCAACTGCCGCCAAACTCCGCGATGCGATCGGACAGGCGCTCGCCGAAGGTGAGTTTGCGCTCGAATCGATGTTCGATGTTTTCAGAAAGCAGCTCGTGCTGCTGCAGGCTTTCGATCACCTCCTGGTCGAGCGTCGTCAATTCGCCCAGCTCATCCTGCAGAGCGCGCTTGACGTATTCCGAACGAAAGCGTCCGAGATCTTCGAGACAGATCGGCCGCTGCGGGTTCCACTCGGCCCACTGCCGTTGGATAAATTCGGCGAGCGAAGGGCGGATGTTGTCGCCGATGGTGACGTCGCCTTCCGCCTTCGCTTTTCCACAAATCTGGCAAACGAACTCCGGGGACTCACTCATAAAAAGGGAGAAGGGCGGCCGAGCTTTCTAACGAGAGGAAGCATCCGCCCCGCTTTCCTGCCTGCAAGCGGAATAGCGCCGCCGGGATCCGTGTCCGCTTCCGGATTGTCTCTTGGAAACGAAGGCGGGCCGACCGTAGGTTCCTGCCATGCCCCGCGTGCTCGCCATCGACGCTTCTCTGCGCAACTGCGGCGTGGCCATCATCCACGCGGAGGGGAACAAATTTACCACGCTCCACTTCGGTTCCATTCCCAACCGGGCCACGCTGCGGCCTTCCTCCTGTCTGGTCGCGATTCACGATCGGGTGGCGGAGTTGATTCACCAACACGAGCCGGACTGCTGCGCGTTGGAGTCGGTCATTTACGTGCAGAGCTACAAGACGGCGATTGCGCTGGGCGCGGCGCGCGGTGCGGCGATCCTGGCTGCGGCACAACGCGGCTTGCCGGTTTTCGAATACGCGCCGAAGCGGATCAAGCAGGCCACCGTCGGCCACGGCGGCGCGGACAAGAGCCAGATGGCCTTCATGGTGCGCGCGCTCCTCGGATTAACCGAGACGCCTGGTCCCGACGCGGCGGACGCGCTGGCGATTGGTCTCACGCATCTCCGGGCGCAAGAGAGCGCGCGTCGCGGCGTGCCGAACAGCGGACAAATATGAGCCCTATCCTCCAAACGCGCTGGCTGGGACGTGTCGGCTATGGGGACGCGCTCGCGCTGCAGGAGGAACTGGTCGCGCGCAAGCGCGCCGATGACTCGTTAGCCGACGAACTGCTTCTTTTGGAACATGAGCCCGTTTACACGATCGGGCGGACGCCGGATCGATCGAGCCTGCGCGGCGCGGAGCATTTGCCGCATCCCTTGTTCCCGATCAATCGCGGTGGCCAGGCCACCTATCACGGCCCCGGGCAATTGGTCGGCTATCCGATCATCGATCTGCGCGGAAGACGGCGGGACTTGCACCATTATCTGCGCTGGATCGAGCATGTCTTGATCGAGCTTTTGGCCGATCACCGCATTGTCGCGGCGGACGCGCGCTGGCCTCACCGGCGTCTGGGTGGAAGATCGTAAGATCGCGTCCATCGGCGTGGGTGTGCGACAGTGGATCACGATGCACGGCTTTGCGTTGAACGTGCATGGAGATCTCTCGCCCTTTGCTCAGATCACGCCCTGCGGCATCGCGAACGTGGCCATGACCTCGATGGAAAAAGAATCCGGCCACGTCCTCGCAGTCGAACAAATAGGAACACGCGCCGGCGAGATCATGAAGACACGTCTGGCTGAGCTGGGTGAATCCGCGGTCGCCACCATGGGAGCATAAAATGAAAATTCCAATCGAAGACAACGCCGGCGATATCCTCGGCAAAGCGCAACGCGGCCTCGGCCTTTCCGATAGCCAGCTCGCAGAGAAAGCCGGGGTGCCGCCGGAGCGGGTGAAGCAACTGCGCGAAGGAACTTTTGACGATGAGACTCTGCGGAAGGTCGCTCCCGCGCTGGGCCTTGATGCAGCCTCGCTCATCAAGCTCGCGCAGAACGAATGGATTCCCGTGGAGATCGAAGCGATGGACGGGCTCGCGATTTTTAACACCACTTACGGCGATATGACCGTGAACGCCTACCTGGTTTGGGACCCGGCCTCGCGCGATGCGGTCGCCTTCGACACCGGCGCGGATTGCACGGAAATGTTGCGGCGATCAGCGCGCGAAAATTTAAACATCAAGTTCATCATGCTCACGCATGCTCATCCGGATCACGTGGCCGATCTGGAGCGGCTGCGCAATGAGACCGGCGCCATCACCTACATCTCCGAACATGAATCCGCGCGTGGAGCCGAAACCATCGCAGAGGGCGAACAGTTTCGCGTGGGCGCTTTGCAAATCGAGGCGCGGCTCACGTCCGGTCATTCCGCCGGCGGCATCACCTACTTCATCACTGGTTTAGCCCAGCCGGTCGCGATTGTGGGCGATTCCATTTTTGCCGGCTCGATGGGCGGCGGAGCCGTCTCTTACAGCGATGCCTTGGAGAACAACCGCGAGAAAATCCTCACCTTGCCTAACGAGACAATCATTTGTCCTGGGCACGGCCCGCTCACCACGGTGGCGAAGGAAAAGGCGGAGAACCCGTTTTTTGCCGGGAGGAATGCATCATGAATATCGGATTCGTCGGAGTCGGGCGGATGGGCGCGAACATGGCGCGTCGGCTCAAGGAGCGCGGCTATCACGTGACGACGCTGTTCGATCCGAACCGGACAGTGGTGACGGAACTCGCGCAGGAAATCGGCGCGGCCGCTGCCAGACGCTGGGCGATGTCACGGCAGGCGCAGACGTGATTTTCACGGTGGTGTCCGACGACGCGGCCATGCGCGGGATTTTTCGCGGCGACGACAATTTGCTCGACAAATGCGCAGGGAAAATTATTCGTGAATTGCGCCACCGTCTCGCCCGGCGTGCATGAAGAGGTGGAAGCGCTCGCGCAGAAAGCTGGCGCGGAAACGCTGGAGGCTTGCATGGCCTCCAGCATCACGCAGGCGCGCGAGGGCTCGCTCTATCTGATGTGCGGCGGCCGAGAGGAAACGTTCCGCCGCGCCGAACCGGTGCTGAAAGAGTTAGCCAGCACGTTGCGGTTTGTCGGGAAAACCGGAGAGGCAGCAAAGGTAAAAGCGCTCGTGAACATGGTGATGAACATCAACACCGCGGGCCTGGCGGAAGGGTTGGGGTTGGGCGATGCGCTGGGGTTGGACCTGACGATGTTGCGCGAAGTTTTTTCGCAGACGGGCGCCGGTTCGCGCGTATTGCAAACGGATGGCGAGGACATGCAGAAACGCGATCACGCGGTTTTCTTTTCCGCGGCGCATGCGGCCAAGGATAGCGGGATCGCGCTCGCGTTGGGCGAGACCGCCGGACTCGATCTGCCGCTGGCGCGCGCGACGAAGGCACAATACGAGCGCATGATTGCTGAAGGCCTGGGCGAGCTGGATAAATCCGGCATCGCCGAGCTGACGTTCAAAGGACGTGGCGGAGCCAAACGTTAAGTTCTCGGACTTCGGAAAGTGCGCGATCTGCGGCCGCGAAGAAACGCTCACGCGGCACCATCTCATTCCGCGCACCCGGCATCACAACAAACGGAACAAGCGCGAATTCGAACGCGCGGTCGTGCGGCGCGTGGTCGGCATTTGTCGCCCATGCCATTCGCAGATTCACCAATTGCTTTCCGAAAAGGAATTGGAACGCGAATACAACACCGTCGCGCGGTTGCTCGCGCATCCAGGAATCGCAAAGTTTGCGGAGTGGATGGCGGGGAAACCGCGCGGATTTAAGGCGGCCATGCGGCGTGCCGCCCGGTGAAATCCGTTTACGTTTAGGCATGACCGAAAAAGAGGAATCGTCCGGCGGCCAGCCCCACCCCACTCCGCTGGACGCGACCACGCAGAAGCCGGCCTCGGAGGACGCCGGCACGCCCACCACGCCGCCGGCGTAGGATGCGGATCGCGATCAGCAAACTCCCACCGCCGGTGCGCGCACGCCGTTGGAAGTAAAGCCGGCTGAGCTCGACGAGGAATATCACGTCGCGGCGGGACTGCCGGCGGTTTATCAGACGGCGCGTTTTGCCGTGGGCGAAATGGGGCTGGCGCCGCGGCGTGAAGGCGCTCCTGAAGGTGAACAAGAAGGATGGCTTCGATTGCCAAAGCTGCGCCTGGCCGAGTCCGGATGAGCATCGGCAGGTGGCGGAGTTTTGCGAGAACGGCGCGAAGGCGATCGCGGATGAAGGCACGACGAAACGCGTCACGCCGGAATTTTTTCGCGAGCACTCGCTCGAGTTTTTGCGGGAGCAGAGCGATCACTGGTTAGGGCAACAAGGACGGCTGACGCAGCCGATGGTGAAGCGCGAAGGCGCGACGCATTACGAGCCGATCTCGTGGGAGGACGCGTTTGCGCTGGTGGGGAAGGAGTTGAACGCGCTGCCGACGCCCGACGCCGCGTCCTTCTACACCAGCGGCCGGACGAGCAACGAGGCGGCGTTTTTGTATCAGCTTTTCGTGCGGCAATTCGGCACGAACAATCTGCCGGATTGCTCGAACATGTGTCACGAATCGAGCGGCGAAGCGCTGGGCGAGGCGATCGGTGTCGGCAAAGGTTGCGTGAAGCTGGAGGACTTCGACGAGGCGGACGCGATCTTCATCGTCGGGCAAAATCCCGGCACGAATCATCCGCGCATGCTCTCGAGTTTGCAGAGCGCGAAGCGGAAGGGCGCGAAGATTGTCTCGATCAATCCGATGCCGGAGGTCGGCAATTTCCGCTTCAAGAATCCGCAGGACATGAAGAATCCGCTGCGCGTGCCGGGTTTCTTTCTCGGGAAAGGAACGGAGCTGAGCGATCTCTGGCTGCCGCTGCGGATCAACGGCGACGTCGCCGTGTTCAAGGGGATGATGAAGGAAATGCTGGCGGCGGAGGACGCGCGGCCGGGCACCGTTTTCGATCAGGATTTCATCCGCGAATACACCGCGGGCTACGAGGAATTCATCGCCGATCTGCGCGCGACGAGCTGGGATGACATCCTCGTGGGCAGCGGCCTAACGAGAGAGCAGATCCGCGCCGCGGCGGAGATCGCGATGCAATCGAAGCGCATCATCTGCTGCTGGGCGATGGGATTGACGCAGCACAAGAACGCGGTCGGCACGCTGCAGACGATCCTGAATTTTCTCCTCCTCGGCGGAAACATCGGCCGGCCGGGAGCGGGCCCTTGTCCGGTGCGCGGGCATTCGAATGTGCAGGGCGATCGCACGATGGGGATTTGGGAGCGGATGAGCGAGGCGTTCCTGCAGAAGCTCGGCGACGAATTTCATTTCACGCCGCCGCGCGAGCACGGGCACGACGTGGTGGAGACGATCAAGGAAATGCATCGCGGGCACATCCGCGTCTTCGTCGGCGATGGGCGGGAATTTTCTCTCGGCCTCGCCCGATACCGAATACACCGCGAAGGCGTTGAGTCAGTGTCGGCTGACGGCACATGTCGCGATCAAGTTGAACCGCTCGCATCTCGTCACCGGCGAGATCGCGCTGATTCTGCCGTGCCTCGGTCGTTCGGAGATCGATCGGCAGGCGAGCGGCGAGCAGTTCGTGACGGTGGAGGATTCGATGGGAATCATCAATCCCTCGCGCGGCGTGCTGGAACCGGCGAGCGAACATCTGCGGAGCGAGCCCGCGATCATCGCGGGCCTGGCGAAGGCGACGCTGGGCGACCGGACGACGGTGGATTGGGACGCGCTGGCTGGCGATTACAGCCGCATCCGCGATCACATCGATCACGTCATCCCGGGCTTCGAGCGGTTTCAACGAACGCATCGCGCAGGACATCTTCTATCTGCCGAACGACGCGCGGGATCATCGCAAGTTTAACAACAAGATCGGCAAAGCGCTCTTCACGGTGCATCCCATTCCGCGGAACGAATTGCCGCCGGGCCGTTACATCATGATGACGATCCGCTCGCACGATCAGTTCAACACCCACATCTACGGACTGGATGATCGCTATCGCGGCGTCTATCACGGCCGGCGCGTGATTTTCATGAACAAGGACGACGTGGCGGCGGCGGGATTAGTGGCCGGACAGATCGTGGATCTCACGAGCCATTTCGAAGGACGAAGAGCGCAGTCGCGCGGCATTTCCAGATCGCGCCCTACGATCTCCCGCGCGGTTGCACGGCGACCTACTTTCCGGAGACGAACGTGCTCGTGCCGATCAACAGCGTGGCGGAGCGCTCGAACACGCCGACGAGCAAGTTCGTCGATCATTTCGATCGCGCCGGCGGCCGATGCGGAGGCGGCGCGCGAAAGAGATTCTCGCGCAACGCGCCTAACGAATGCGTTCCGCGCCGGCGTAAACGTTCATCGTTTCGCCGCGGAGGAAGCCGACGAGCGTTTGGTTGTTCGCGCGCGCGAACTCGACCGCGAGACTGGTGGGCGCGGAGATGGCGGCGACGATCGGCGATGCCGGCGGCGAGCGCTTTCTGCATCATCTCGAAGGAAACGCGGCCGCTGAGGAAAAGGATGCGTTCGCGCGCGGGCAGACGGTTCGCGAGCAGCTCGTGGCCGATCAATTTATCGAGCGCGTTATGGCGGCCGACATCTTCGCGCAGAACTTCGAGCTTGCCTGAGAGATCGAAGAGCCCGCAGGCGTGCAACCCGCCGGTGCGGTCGAAGGTTTCCTGCTTCGCGCGAAGGCGCGCCGGCAGACTCGTGCAGAGTCGTGGCCGCGACCTGGCAGTCATCATCGATCGGGCGGATACGATTGGCGCGCGGCTTCGATGGTGGCTTTGCTGCACACTCCGCAACTGGAGGAGCTGAAGACGTTTCGGGTCAGTTTGGCCGGATCGAACGCGCTCGGATTGCGCGAGCGTGACGTTGACGACCTGATCTTCGCCGTTCGCGCCGCAGAGCGTGATTTCGAAGATGTCGGCTGCGTGTGCGGATGAGATTTTCCGTGAGGAGAAAACCGGCGGCGAGTTCGCGATCGTGTCCCGGCGTGCGCATGATCACGGCGACGCTGTGCCCTTCGATCCGGAGCTCCAGCGGCTCTTCCATGGCCACGTGATCCAGTCGTCGCTGAGGAGGCTCACCCGTCGTGAGGCGAAGGATGGTTTCCTCTTTTGTCATCGCAGCTTTGATAATTCGTCCGGCGTGTTGAGATTGAGAAAGAGGGAATGCGCCGACGCTGTCACACGCTTTTCCAACATGCGTCCCTGCTCGACATCGTGCGCGCGAATTCCTGCAGCGATAAACGGCCCGCTTGCAGATACTGTTCCGCAAGTGCAGCCGCGGCGATGGGATAAACGGCCGCCAGCGGTTCGTAGCGCTCGGTGACGATCGGAATGACGCCTCGGCCGGGTTCGCATTCCGTCCAACAAGTCCCGCTAAGAAATCTGCCGTCATCTGCGGGAGATCGATCGCCAGCGCGACCAGGTGTGAGGTTTGGCACCGCCGGAAGCCGGAGATCAAACCGGCCAGAGGTCCGGCGTTATGATTCTGGTCCGGCAGGACTGCGTCGCAGGCTGTTTCCCATTCCGTCCGCATCGGTCCTGCGATGAAGATTTCCTTGGGCTTCAAGGCCTGCAGAAGATGAAGCTGGCGCTCCCAGAGGGGGACGCCATCGATCTGAAGGAAGGCTTTATCGAGACCCATGCGGCGCGATTTGCCGCCGGCAAGAAGAACGGCGCTGAAGGCTGACGCCCACGTAGGCGACGCCGGTTTTCAGCCAGCCGTCGGTGAGGATTTTCGCGCGGAGACCGGCCTTCTTATTCAGCACACCTCGGCGCCGGGCGCGAAGGCGCGGTTCATCCAATGGCACGGCTTGCAGTGCTGCGGTGCCGCGGAAACGCACGCCTTGGAGTTCAAACTCCTGGCCGATGAGCGCGATGAAATCGACGCCTGAGACGATGACGTTGCGACGCAAAACGCCGGGCGATTTCTCGACTTGGGGGAAGGCGGCGCTGAGTTCGTCGAAGGTCTCCTGCGCGAAGAATGTGACCTGGCCTTTGTAGTCATCCTTGTAGTCGAAGAAGCGATCGCCTCGGAGACCGCGGCCGGCGACGCATTCGACTGCGGTCGACTTCCTGTAGAGGAAAGTCGCCTGGTTCGCGCCCATAGTGGCCGAAGTAATTGTGGCCGGGGGAGATGAAGATCTGTCGAACCTGCATGGGAGATGGAAGAGAACGTTCAACGTCGAACGCGCAACGTCCAACGTCAATTAGGGACGGTTGCCTTGCGCGCTTTCGGGCGGTCGCGGAAGTTACCCGTTCATGAGCACCGTCTGGCGGGTCTTCAAATATTTGCGGCGTTATCCGGTGCTCGGGTTGGCGATGCTCTTCTGCGCCATCGTGGGCACGCTCATGGTGGTGGTGTTCCCAGCGGTGACGAAGTTGGTCATCGATCAGGTGTTGATTCAACAGCGGCCGGAACGGCTGGCTCCGTTATTACTGGTGGCCACGCTGGCGCTTCGTTTTCCAACACGGCCTCAACTCGCTGCGCATCATTTTAAACAACACCTTCGAGCAGAAGGTGATCTTCGATCTGCGGAGCGATCTTTATTCGCATATCCAGCTGCTGCCGCTGCGCTGGTTTGATAATCGCGCGACGGGCGATTTGATGACGCGCATTCTGGAGGATGTGAACTCGGTCGAGCGGATGCTGATCGATGGGATCGAGCAAGGGGTGGTCGCACTGCTGCAAGTGGTGATCGTGCTGGGGATGATGTTTTATGTCAGCACGACGCTGGCGTTGGTCGGTCTGGCGCCGATGCCTTTTTTCGCTGGCGGCGCGCTTTGGTATACGCTCACCGCGCATCGCCGTTACCGACTGCAGCGACGAGCTTCTTCGGCGATGAATTCGCTCCTGCACGATAACCTTTCCGGCATTCGGCAGATCAAAAGTTTCGTCCGCGAAGGGGAAGAGCATGCGCGCTTTAATGCCGTCAGCGACCAACTGCGGAAAGCTACGCTGGTGGTGATGAAGGTCTGGGCGGTTTATCACCCGTCGATGTTTCTCATCGGGTCGTTAGGCGTGATGGCGCGTGATTTGGGTGGGCGCGCGCGCGGTGCTCGCGGGCACGATGCAACTGGGCGACCTGGCGGCGTTTTTGGTCCTGACGGGTTTTCTCTACGAGCCAATCGGGAAGCTGCATCAATTGAACCAACTGGTGCAGGCGGGACGTGCAGCCGGGGAGCGTGTTTTCGAAATCATCGATGAGCCGGTGGAGCCGGGGTGGCGTGATGACGGGAAGGTCAGCGAGCGGGAAATCGCGGGGGACGTGCGCTTCCAAGACGTCGGCTTCACCTATGCGGAGGGAAGCCTGCCGGCGCTGCAGCAGATTAATTTCCACGCGCGACCGGGAGAGACGATCGCGCTCGTCGGAACGACCGGGGCGGGCAAATCCACGCTGGTGAATTTGCTGACGCGTTTCTACGAGTACGACAGCGGCGAGATTCTCGTGGATGAAATTCCGATCCGTGATTTCGGAATTCGGCGGCTGCGTGAAATGGTGGCGGTCGTAACGCAGGAGAGTTTTCTGTTTAATGGCACCATTCGCGAGAACCTGCTCATGGGAAATCCGGGTGCGAGCGATGAGGCGGTTTTGCGGGCGGCGGATGCGGCCAATGCGCGGCCGTTTATTGATCGCCTGCCTGAGGGATTGAACAGCGTGGTCGGTGAGCGCGGGGTGAAATTAAGCGTGGGCGAAAAGCAGCGGCTCTCGATCGCGCGCGCGCTGCTGAAGGATCCGCCGATTCTGGTTCTCGATGAGGCGACCGCGAGTGTGGACACCACGACTGAGCGTTTGATCCAGGAAGCGCTGGAACATTTGATGGCGGATCGGACGTGCTTCGTCATTGCGCATCGTCTCTCGACGATTCTGCGCGCGAATCAGATTTTGGTGCTGGAGCGGGGACGAATTATCGAACGCGGGACGCACGCGGAGTTGGTCGAGCTGGGCGGCAAATATGCGCGTCTTTGGGAGCAGAGTTTCCTGGAGGCGGAGTCGGGTGTGGAAGCATTGGTCGCCAGTGTTTGAAGTTTCGCGCAGAGGCGCGTCACGATCAGCTCTTGTGGTCCAACGCCAGATATCTTGCTGCCAGATCCTGGTAGCGCGCCTCGCTCTCCGCGAGCATTCGCCGTTCTTCGCGCAGCGCTTGTTCGAGTTCGCGGATGCGATCTTCCATGGCGATGGCCATGCCAGTGGCCGCGGGCGAGTGGTTCGGCGGAACCTCGCTGCTGGTTAATTCTGGCGAAGCGGGCGCGAGGGATTCGAGCACGGCCGCTAGTTCGCGGATCTGGCAACGGGTGGTGTCGCAAGTGTTAATCACGAAAGTGTCGTGATCGATCTCGCCCAAACGCATGAACTCACGAATGGCCCCAAGGGTGGTGGGACCGTAAAGACTTTCGCTCGTGACTTCGACGATCCAATCCATGGCCAGCTCTGCCAGCATGGGCGCCTTGATCCAGTGCTCCTGATCGCTGGAGACGAAATCCTGGGGAGCGACCTGGGCGAGCGCAGCCCACTGGGCGAGTTGAGTGAAGGGGAGGGGGCCGAAGATGTTGCCGCCCGCCTGTTTGCGGAGGAACCAGGAAAGCGCGCCCGGCGATTCCATTTACTCGTTAGGCGAGGGCGCGGGCGTGGCGGAGGTCGCGGCCGCACCTGGAGTCGGAATCATGATCGTCTGCCCGATTTGCAGGGCGCGATCGTTCTCGATGTGATTGAACTTCTGCAGTTCCTGCACGCCTACGCGGTGAGTTTTGGCGATGGAGGTGAGGGTCTCGCCTTTGGCGACTACATGGGTGTTCGCGTCGCCCGCCGGCGCGGGGGCGGCGGCGGTGGTGGTTGCGCTCGAGGTGGCGCTGGGGGCGGGCGGAGTGCTCTCGCCGATCATCACGCCGGGGCGAATGCCGCTGATTTGTCTCTCCATTTTCAGCAACTGCTGAGACAGGGCGTCGATCTTCAAATTTTGTTCGTCGATCTTTTTCGTTAGCGCCTCGAGTTGGGCGCTGGCTTTGTCACCGCCGGTGGCAAATGTCTGCGCGCCGGCCGAAGCGCTGATGAGGATGCCGCAGGAGAGGAGAGTCGGAAGAGATAAGAAAGACAGCTTCATCGCGCGCAATCTTGGCACTTTGCCGCGGAGGTGGCAAGAGGGAGGGGCGTTCCGCGCGTACGCACCGCCAGGAGGGTCGTGCCAGCAACGGGGCGTGCCGGGTGCACGGCTTGCGTTTGCGGAGTTCGTCCGGTATTTTTTTCGCATGCCGGAACGTTTGCAAAAGCCGCCTGTTCCCTGGAGTCCGCAACGCGGGGGCGAAGGCGATGGCGGACCAAAGGCGCCGGATGTCTCACGGCCCGACACGGAGGACCTGCTGCGTAAAATGCGCAAAGTGGATCCGAACCAATCGAAGCGCTATCGGCAGCGCACCGGCCAGTGATGGAGTCGCCCGGCGGGACGTTTGCGGCGAGTCTCGTCGGCAGCAGCGAGGATTTTGCGGGCCTGTTGCGCCGGAAAGGATTGCTCGCGCCTGTGCCAGGGAGCGGCCTTGCCGCAGTGAGTGTGAGCGCGGATGCCTTTCCGCAAACGCAGGCCACCACGATCCTGGCCTTCAAGTTTTCCGGTGGAGTAATGGTCGCGGGCGACCGACGCGCGACGGCGGGCAATACGGTGGTTTACGATCGCGCGGACAAGGTGCTGGAGATTGATCGGCATTCGATCATGGCGATCGCAGGTGTCCCGGCGACGGCTTGGGAAATGGCGCGCGTGCTGGAGCATTCCTTCCAATTTTTTCGCCGCACGCAATTGCAGGAGATGAGCGTGGACGGGAAGGTGCGCGCGCTCTCGAAATTGTTGCGCGATAATTTTGGCTTCGTCATGCAGGGCGTGGGCGTGGTGGTGCCGATCTTCGCAACTTATGATGCGACGATGGAGCCCGGGGCCCGGCTTTATTTTTATGATGCGATGGGCGCGAATTTCGAAGTCACGGAGTATGCAGCGACTGGCTCTGGCTCGCCGGCCGTGCGCGGCGTTCTGCATTACGAAAATCAATGGGGCAGGAAACCGCTGTCCAAGCTGAGCGAGGATGAAGCAGTCACGTTGGCCCTGCGCGCGCTCGACACGGCGGCGGAAACGGACACGGCCACGGGCGGGGTGGATCGACATGCGCGTATTTTTCCGGTGATCAAAATCGTCTCGAAAGAGGGCATCACAACGCTGGCGGACAAGCAGATCGCGAGCCTTGTTCAAGAAAGGCGTGGCATGACCGAGGAGCCGTATCGGTGGGTCGAAGCGATCGCAAATCGCCGGGAATATATCGAGACGCAACTGGCCTCGGGCAGCCCGATCGTGGCGCTGGGATTTCGCGATGGGATTTTGTTTGTGACGCTGGGGCGTAGCCGGCAAAAGGTGTTTGAGATTTACGATCGGATCGCGATGGGTGCGATCGGTCATCCGGGGGATATCGAGCGGTTGCGCATGGCGGCGATCGAGCTGGCGAGCACGGAAGGCTTCACGCGTTCGGTGGCGGATGTTTCGCTGCGACGGCTGGCGTATTACTCCCTCAGCCCGGTGTTGAAGGCGGCGTTCGAGCAGGTGTTTGGCGCGCCGTATCTGGCGCGAATGCTCTTTGCGGAAATCGCGGAGAAGCCGGAAGACGATTTGTTTTTGCGGGTGGAATACGATGGCGCGATCGCGATCAATGGCGGTGTCGGCCGGGGTGCGGCGCGGCCTTTCGGTGCTGTCGGCGGGCACGAGCGCGGCTACTGCGGCCATGGAGGCGTTCCTGCAAGATGGACATGAGTCCGGAGCGACGTTGGCGCGGGCGTTGAACACGGCGATCGACGCGTGGACCGTGGGTTTTTTAGCAACGCCGGGCGAGGCGGACGCGCGATGCCTTGCCAAAAAAAGATGCGGTGGCAGCGGAACGGCAGAAGCAACTTTCGGAACGTGGAATCGAAGCAGCGATCCTGGAGCGCAGTGGGAAAATGGCGATTCGTTACCGGTCGCTGACCGAGAAGGAATTGCAGGCGGCGAAGTTGTCCTAACGAGTCGTCCTATTTGATGGCCAGCCGCGCAGGAACGACGGAAGGCGGCCCGATACGACGGGCGTTGGCCTGGAGCGGTTTCGCTTTGATGGTCATCTCCGTGATTTGGTGGCAGTTATTGCCACGGCGCGAGGCCGGACGTCCCCGGACGGAGATTCTGAGTGGTCCGATCACTCGGGTAGTGATCGATGCCGGACACGGGGGCGATGACTCGGGCGCTCTCCGCGGGGGCTTGATGGAAAAGAATCTCACGCTCGACGTCGCGCGCAGGCTGGATTTGATCCTGCGCGGGCACGGACTGGCGACAACGCTGACGCGCTTGGATGATGAAACTGTGTCACTGGCCAAGCGAGCGGAGGTGGCGAACGATGTGGAGGATTGCCTCTTTGTGAGCATCCACTTTGACGAGGGCGCGCGCGCGGCCGCGACGGGAGTGCAGACCTTTTATGCGGCGCGCAAGAAACCCACGACGCGTTTGGCGGCGGCGTGGTTGCCTTTTTTGCGCGGGGCGTCGACTGGCTTAAACAATCTGGAGAGCCAAAGCCTGGCTGGCTTTGTGCAGGAAGCGCTGGTGGCGCGGAACGCAGGCGTTTGATCGGGGGACGCGGGCCGAGCAATTCTACGTGGTGACGAATGTCCGCCATCCCGCGGTGCTGGTGGAAGGAGGTTTCATCTCGAACGACGCTGATCGAGCGCAATTGCAGAGTGAGGAATATCGCCAGCGCCTGGCTGGAGCGATCGGCGAGGGCGTCATGCGCTATCGGCAAGTTTCGAATCAAACTCAGGCGGCCGTCGCCTCCAGCGGCGCGGGAAACTGAATATGGACCGCGGAGGATGCGTCAATAAACGGACTGGCATGAGGATACGAGCGATATTTCTGGCGGCTGCACTTTGCAGCAGTGTGCTCATGGAAGCGAAAGCCGACCCGTACATCGAAGCAGTGCAGCAGAAACTGAAGGAACAGGGCTTCTACTACGGTTCGATGAATGGCACTAAAGACGCGGAAACGACTGCTGCGATCCGGCGGTATCAAATCCGAAACGGATTGCAGATCACCGGGGAATTAAATAAGGAAACGCAGAAATCTCTCGCTGTTGCGTGGGGGCGCGAGCGCACCGCGGGCCACGCCGCGCTCCGCCAGTGGTCGCCGCCACACCAGTGCCACGTCGTCCCGTGAGTCCCGCGCTCCGCGATGGCACGATTTGCGGGATGATAGACCTGTGGTGGACGAGGATGGATCTGACGACGAGGAGACTTTTCCTCCTGCAAGACCTGTAGCGACAGGCGGACTTTTCGCCGGCACACCGTACGCGGGAGCGCCCCCGCAAATTCAACAGCAGGTGATCGTGGGCGCGCAAACTGTCCTGACGCGTCGCGGTTATTACCGCAGCGGTATTGATGGTGTTTTCGGGGCGGGGACAGAGTTCGCGCTGCGAGCCTACCAGGCGCGTTTCGGCATTGTTGAAACCGGACGTCTCGACACGGAGACGCTGGCTTCGATGGGCTTGTTGCCGGGGCAACGTGCGCCCGGCTTGACGGCGCCGCAGCCGTCGCATTTATCGACGGACGGCGCCTGCCTACATCGCTCCGAACGGTGAGCGGATTTACCTGCCGCGGCGCTGAACGGCTACGGCTTCTGCTTTTCGTAATCGGCAGAGCGGAGTTCCGCAAAGACAGTCCCGATGAAGACCTGCGCCTCGATGCGAAGGGCGAGGCGGTCCGAATCATCTGAGAGCCAAACGGAGGCGCTGCTAAATTTTTTGTGCGGAGTGAGATCGCGCTTTTCGTCAATCTTGCTCAGCTGGACGTCGAGCTTGATGGCATCGTAGGTGCCAAGGGGGACGGTGATTTTTTCCCGGCCCCGAACGGTGAGAGTGCAGAGATAGGCAGAAGTAGCCGGATAAACGACCACCCGATAAACGGCGCCGCTGGGCATGGGCTGCGAGCGGAGAAAAAGCAGGGCGGATTCAAGACTTAAAGCATCGGGAAATCCGAAGCGCCGCTCCTTGGTTTGGCTCTCGCCAGACTTTTGCTCCGTGCGTCGGCTAAGGACCTGTGCGGGGGCAAACGTCACTTCGGTATTTTTTTCCTTCGAGCGCGTTTTCTCGATCTCTGTCACCGAGATGGGGCGAAGGGTCTGCGCACTGGCCAGTGCGGAGTGAAAGATATCGTAACGCCAGATGGCGCGCGCGGCACCGACAGTTCCGCCTTTTCCTTCGAGTTGGAAACGATTGTCGTTCGTCTTGTGGAAATGGACATCCACCGTCGCGGCTGTGAGCCCACTCCAGCCAAACGCATACTGTGCGTGAAGAGCGCGAGGCAGCGGGAAGGACCCTGGAGTTAATGGAGTCAGCGTCTCTTCCCATTTCGCTCCCTGGACAGCGCTGGCGAGGAAGACCAGTCCGATAGCGAGGAGCAAACGCAGAAAGATAAGCGGATTGTTCAAGGCGACAGCATACCCCACAAAAGAAAACACACGCGGGGTCGCCGCGTGTGTTTCCAGAACTAAATTGCGCTTAAGCTTAGGGCTTTTTCGCTGGCGCCGGTGTGGCCGCCTTCGCCGCCGGGCTGGCCGCGGCCGCCGGAACATCGGTGCTGGTGGAAACACGACCTGGCTTGTTCAACGCCGAGACGATTTCATCCGTGAAATCCATGCTCTCCGGGGCATACATGAGCAGCGGCACGCCATTTAAACTCATGCCGGATTTGTCGAAGACGAGTTCCAGACTCTTGGCCTTGACCCGCTCCATCACGATGTCGCTGATTTCTTTAACGATGCCTTCGCGCATACGGAGCGCCTGCTCCTGCAATTGGCGTTCGCGGGTTTGGCGGAATTCGTTAATCTCCTGCTCCATTTTCTTGATGGAGGAGATTTTTTCGTCGCGCTCTTTGGCTTTCGCGCTTTTGGCGTCCGCACTCAAGGCCGGCGCTTCGAGCTGCTGATTCAGTTTGTTGATTTCGTCGAGGGACTTCTTGTACTCCTCCGCGCGATCATCGTATTCCTTTTTCGCGGCGTTCTTGGCTTCGTTGATCTTGGCCTCAGCGTCCTTGGTTTTGTTATATTCCTTGAACGCTTTGTTCATGTCGACCGTTCCAACCTTTCCTTGGGCAAAGGCGGCGACGGGCAACGCCAGAGAGGCGAGCAGGACGAGTGAGAGGAGCTTTTTCATAAAGGTGTGTAAAAGAGGTAATTGGAAAGGTTATAGACTCTGTCAGGAACTATTCGTTCAAAATTGATAGCCGACGTTGAAATTAAATTTCCCGTTTCGGCTGTTGTTGCCGCCAGTGGTGATGGGGAGGCCGTAATCCAAGCGCAAGGGGCCGATCGGCAAATCGAGACGCACGCCAACACCGACATCGGATGCTGCGCGCCCGTTCGCTTCAAAAGCGGCCGAACCCACCACACCGATATCATAGAAGACGGCCGCCCGTACCTTCTCGATCACGGGGAACGTGAGTTCGATCGTCCCGCGGGCCAGCGTTTTGCCACCCAGCGGTTCGCCGTTGATGTCTTTCGGACCCACATCGCGATAATCAAAACCACGTAGATTATTGGCGCCGCCAAGGAACAGGCGATCAAAGATCGGAACCCGGGTGCCATCACCCCACGTATCCACGGACGCGAGTCTCTCCGTTGAACAACAGGATCATATCGTAGGGCAGATGAAAATATTGCGAACCTTCCAAATCGAAGCCGAAGATTTGCACATCGCCACCGAGGAAACCTCCCGCGACATATGGAGTCAGAACGAGGCGGTTGCCTTTTCGGGTCAGGAAAGGATTGTCGCGCGTATCGTAGGTGAGGCTGGTGGTGATGACACTTTTGACCTGTGTCCCTGCCTCCAGGCCGATAAGCGACGAAACGCCAGGCGAAACGTTGAAGATCTGGATGCTTTCCAGTTTGTATTCCGCACTGGCCGCCATGAAGCGCCCGACTGCCCGGCGTGCATTGATCGAGAAGCCGTAGTTTCGCTGGTCGTAGACATCGCTGAGGAAATTAGCTTCGCTGTAGAAGACTTGTCCGCCGACCGAGAGTTGGCGATCCAGGAAGTAGGGTTCAGTAAGGGAGACGATCACGTCCCGGCGGCTGGTGCCGAGCTGAATTCTCGCGCGGAATTTTTGGCCACCACCGGTGAAGTTGGGCCAATTCCAAAGATCGAAATTTCCCTGGGTCAGCTCTACGAACCCGAGGATGTCATCCACCGTGCTGAAGCCCGCGCCGAAATTAAGAGATCCGGTGCGTTTTTCCTCCACCTGCACGGTGAGATCCTTCCGTCCCGGCACGCCGGTATCTTCCGGATAGGTCTCAACGCGGGCAAAATAGCCGAGGTTATCGAGACGCTTCTTACTGGTTTCGACGCGAGTGGTGCTATAAACATCACCGGGCGCGATTAAAACTTCGCGTCGGATCACTTTGTCTTTCGTGCGCGTGTTGCCGACGATGTTGATCCGCTGCACAAACGAACGCGATCCTTCCTCGACCGTATAGTTGATGTCGATCTGGCCGGGGCCGCTGGGGACGCCCTGCGGGGAAACCACGAGATCCACGTAGCCGCCGGAGCCATAGGCGTCGGCAATGGATTTAGCGTCTTCGCGAATCCCTTTCGGCGAATAGACGCCACCTTCCTTGACCTTCATCAACTGGAAGATTTTCTCTCCGCTGGTCACTTTCTGTCCGGTGACGCGGATTTTTCCGACGGTGTATTTTTGGCCTTCGACGACGGGAATAACGAGGACCGTCCGCCCTTTCAACCGCTCTTTCCGCACCGGCCCGACCTCGACGTCGACGTAGCCGTTGTTCTGGTAATACTCGCGCAGCGAATCGAGATCCTGCTGCAATTGCGGCTCTTCCAGGCGGCCCGTCTTATCCAAAAATGAGATGATCGTTTTCGGCCGCGTCTTCATCTGTTTGCGGAGGGCGCGATCGCTGAAGCTGGTGGCGCCGGGGAATTCCACCCGAGAGATCGAGCCTTTTGCACCTTCGTTCACCGTGAGAATGGCGCGCGAGGTGCCGCGCTCCGAGTTGGTGTCGATCCGGTATTCGACATCGATATCGTTGAAACCCTTCGCACGATAAGCGTCGATGATGTCCTGACGCGCGGCGCCCAAAACGGTTTCGTCGATCGGTTGATTGACCTTCAACTTAATCTTCTTCCGGAGGGCCTTGGCGGAGATGGCGGACGCTCCTTGAATCTCGATCTCGCTCATGATCGCACGCGTCTGGATGGCCACGATCACCTTCACGCCGCCGTCAGACGGTTGCCCAAAGACGCGCACGTTTTGCACCTGGCCGGTCTCGTAGAGCGACCGGATATCCTGCTCCGCGATGCCGGGGGAATAATCCTGGCCCACCTTCGTCCGCATCTGCGCGAGGATGCGCTCCCGGCTGACCGTTTGCGGACCGGTGTATTGCACTTCGATCGAGGTGATTTTGACTCCGCCTTCCTGCGCTGGAGCGACTTGCGGGAGAAAGAGGGCC
This sequence comes from uncultured Verrucomicrobiae bacterium, assembly GCA_963762685.1. Classification (GTDB taxonomy): domain Bacteria; phylum Verrucomicrobiota; class Verrucomicrobiia; order Chthoniobacterales; family UBA10450; genus JACCTI01. The sequence continues at coordinate 65,849 of CAVXLV010000008.1, forward strand.
AACGAAATCGCGAGGAAAACGGAGGAGGCGGTGCCGCGCAGGGCACGATCGAAATGTTTCATATGGAAATTAAGGTCGCCGGGCGCTGCCGTGAGCCAGCCCGTTGCAGGTCGTATTAGTTGGTAAGGAGAGCAGGGACGTCAAGGCAGGATTTTCCCGCGCGACCCGGGCGTGAAGCCGGAGAAGAACGCACTGCTGCCAGCTATTTCAAGAGCTCGTACCAATTATTCCGCCGCCGTGGCTCGTAGCCGGCGTCCCGGATGAGCCCCTCGATTTGCGTGGCATCGAGCCGGAAAGAGGTGCCAGCGCTGCTGACGACGTTCTCCTCCATCATCACCGAACCGAAGTCATTTGCCCCATAGCGGAGTGCCACCTGGCCGATGTCCGGCCCTTGCGTCACCCAGGAACTTTGCACGTTCGGGATGTTGTCGAGGAAGATGCGGGAGAGCGCCTGCATCCGGAGATACTCTGCCACGCCGACGCGCTGTTTAATTTTCAAAACCGTGTTCTCCGGTTGAAACGTCCAGCAAATAAATGCGGTGAAACCACCGCTCGCATCCTGCTGATCGCGCAACCGTTGCAGATGCTGGATCCGATCTTCCACCGTCTCGACGTGGCCAAACATCATCGTCGCACTCGAGTTCAAACCTTCCTCGTGGGCGATCTGCATCACCTCCAGCCACGCATCGGACTTACATTTCAACGGCGAGATCCGTTCCCGCACGCGATCGACCAGGATCTCTCCGCCTCCGCCCGGGATCGAGCCGAGCCCGGCCGCCTTAAACGCGCGGATGATTTCCCGCAGCGGCATCTGGAACACTTCCGCAAAATGCTGGAACTCCGGCGGGCTGAATCCGTGGATATTGATCTGCGGATATTTTTCCCGGATGTGCCGCAGCAGATTGAGATACCAATCGAATTCCAACTTCGGATGATGCCCGCCTTGCATCAAAATTTGCACCCCGCCGGCCGCCGCCAGTTCGTCCAGTTTTTGGTCGAACTCTTCGAAGCTCAGCACGTAATGATCGTCATCTTTTTCCGTGCGATAAAACGCGCAGAACTTGCAGTAAACGTTGCAGACGTTGGTGTAGTTAATGTTGCGATCGATGATGTAGGTCACGATCCCGGACCCGTCCTCATCATTCACGGGACGCGTTGCGCGCACGCGCCGCGCATCCGCCAGCGCGCCTAATTCCTCCAGCGGGCGACCGTAAAGCTCCAGCGCGTCTGCCGCGGAAATGCGCTCGCCAGCCAGAATCCTGTCGGTCAGTGTGGAAGAAGCCGCGGCCACCATGGTGCGCCATTGTAATATGATGACCAACCCAGGTGCACGCACATCGTGGCGGATGAATCGCTTTTGCCTCGGCCTCGTCTGCGTGGCCACGTTCGCGCTGGCTATTTTCCATTACGCGCAGTTTCGGAATGATCCGCGACCGCTTTGGAACGGGATCGCGCACGATCGCTCCGGCCATTATCAATTTGCGCAGGAACTCGCCCTGGCCGTGCGCAGTGCAAACCCGATCGCGTTTTTCAGCACCTTGGAAAAAGCCAAGGTCTGGCCGCCGTTGCATGGCCTCTGCGCGGCGGCGGTCCTAACGGTTGGCGGAATCGATTACCGTCTGGCCGTTCTCCCCAGTCTGGTGGGATGGATCGCCACGGCCGTTTTCGGCTTTCTGCTCGCGCGCCGTTGCAGCGCAGCCAGCGGTAACGCAGCCGGCGTCATCGCCGCCACCATGATTCTGGCCAGCCCCGCGCTGCGGGCTTACGCGCTTGATATCATGCTCGAAAGCCTGGGGGCGGCGTTAACCCTGGCGGCGCTCTATTATTACTCTGTCGCGCGTGAAAGGCCGAGCCTGCGGACGTGGCGCTGGTTTGCGCTCACGCTCACGTTTCTTTTCTTCGAGAAGTACAACTACTGGTTGCTCGTCGTCCTCGCGCTCTCCGCGACTGAACTCCTGCAGTTGACCGCGTGGAACCAGCACGCGCGTGTGGCATTTCGTCACGCGGATCGATTGGAAACGCGTGCTTGGCCGAGAAGTGCGGCAACCGCTCACCTGGATCGGTCTCATTGTCGCGCTCACCGCGCTGACAATCTTTCTCATCCAGCCCGACCCCCTGTCGTTAGGCGGAAAACGCGTCTCCCTTTATCCGCCGAATAATCTCATCACGGTCGCCTACGTCGCCTTCTTCTTTCGCTTCTTCCGGTTGGGAAAACCGTGGCAGATCGAGCAGCCGGCGTGGCGGCAAATCCTCACCTGGCATGGTCTCCCGCTCGCGATCTCGTTTCTGCTGCCGCGGCGGCTCAGCACATTCGTCTGGTTTCTCGGCCCGCTGAATCGCGGCGAGCAAGCGGCTCCCCCCATTGGCGAAGCGCTCCGCGGTTTTCTCGACGCTTTGATCGAAGATTATCATGCCGCCGCTTGGTTGGTCGCAGCGGCTCTGTTGTTTTTCGTGCTGGCGATTTGCACCTGGCGGCGGCTGCGGCCTGCGGGCCGCGTGCTCATTTTGTTGGTCCTGATCTCCGCCGCCCTGACGCTCACGCACCCCAATCACAAAAGCCGCTTCCTGCACAGTTGGTTGCCGGCTTTATGGGTCGTGGGCGCGGCCGGTTTCGTGAACAGCCTCGCGCTTGCCGGTCGCGCCGCGCGGCCACTGGCCCTCAGCGCGGCCATCTTGCTCGCTGCCTCTTTGAGCGGCGCGATGTTGCAACCCGGCCACGCCCCGGAAATGGGAAAGCGGGGAGAAACCTCCAGCCTGCTCGACCTGACGGACAGCTATCTTCCGGAGATCGGGGATCGGCGCGTGGCGGTTTTTTGCACCGTGCCGTGCCGGCAATTTCTTCTCTGGACCTATCACGATCGGTATCCTCGTTCCGATAAAATGGAATTCCCGCTTAAAGACTATCCACTCACAGGTGATGAAATCCGGCGCCGCGTGGCCCAATGGGAAACCGGCACAGCGGCGGACGCAATCGTCTTCGTTGATCTCGCTCCGGACAGCCCGGATTACCTCCCGATTGGCGGAGACTACGAGGGCTACTCTCAAATCGCGCAAATCATCCGCTCGAATCCGCGCTTTTCGTTCGCGCGCGCCTGGTCCCTTCCCGCACATGGCTGCACCGTCTCGCTCTGGACCCGGAATTAGCCGGTCGCTCGCGGCGCTGGTCGCGCTCGGGCTGGCGTTGCGCCTTTATCATTACGGACGCAACCCGGCGCTCTGGCACGACGAAGCCGCCAACGTCATCAACGTTCTCAACAAGAATTTCCTCGAATTGCTCGGGCCGCTCTACGGCTCCGCCACGGGCCCGCCAATTTTCCTTTGGCTGCAAAAATGTGTCATGCTGGCGTTGGACGATAGCTTGTTCTCGTTGCGCTTGCTTTCGCTCCTCGCGAGCTGCGCCGGGCTCCTGATCTTTGCCTGGATCGCGCGAAGAACGCTCCCGTCGCTCGCGGCGAGTGTGGCGGTTCTGCTCGTAGCCTGCTCGGATCGGTTGCTGTGGCACGCCGCCGAGGCGCGCCATTATTCCTCCGATTTTCTCATCGCAACACTTCTCGTCGCGCTCCTCGGCCTAACGAATCAATGGCCGACGCCGAAACGCGCCGCTCTGTTTGCGGCGCTCGCGCCCGCCATCATCTTCGCATCGTATCCGGGCGTCTTTCTCTTGGGTGGCGTATTCCTGGCGCTCTGGCCTTCTTTGCGAAATGGGAAACACTGGACCGCGGCGGCGTTCCTCTCGGCTTCCATCGCGCTTTCATTCGCCGCCTTTTATTTCATCACGATTCGTGCCCAGCGCTCCACCGCGATGGACGCAGCCTGGATCGCGCTCTTCCCAAATTGGCAGCGCCCTTGGACCGTCCCGTTCTGGGCGATCCGCTCCACGATCGGCATTTTTGATTACATCGGCCGGCCGATCGGCGGAATCCTGCTCGTGCCGGCTGCGATCGGCGCCATCCGGTTTTGGCGCGAGGAGCGGCGCGAGTTGGTCTGGTTCGCCATCGCGCCGCTCTTACTCGCGATGCTGGCCGCCTTCGTCCGAGCGTACCCGTACACCGGTGCGCGCACGATGGTCTTTGCCATGCCGGCGCTCATCCTGCTCATCGGCTACGGCCTCGACGGCTTGGTCGCCTGGCGTGCGGAAGGCCCGCCGGTGCGAAGGTTCGCTCTCGCTCTGGGGCTGATTCCTATCGCAGTCACCTTGGGCTTTGCACTTTATCGCGTCGCCATACCGTGGCCACGCGCCGACACTGCCATCGCGTCCGATTATGTCCTTACGCACCGACAAGCGAACGAGCCGGTCACTGCGAATCATTACGAATATGAATATTACTTCCGCCACCTCGGCGGTGCTTTTACACCCGAGATGCGCCTGCTCGCAGAGCGACCGCAGCCGGCGCGTCTCTGGATTGTCATGACCGCGGGCGATCCGCGCACGCGCGAAGATTACATTAAAAACCTCTCTGGCTGGCAGGTGCTCGAGCGGCACGAATTCGTCCGCACCTCTGTCCTGCTCGCGACTCCTCGTTGAATGGAAACACGCCGGCAACTTCCCTGGGTCGATTTCCTTTGGCTGCTGGTTTTCGGCGTCGCTTCGAGCTGGTGGTGCCTGACCGCCGGGCACGCCCTCAGCGCCACGTGGGACGAACCGGTTTACCTCCGGCACGGTCTGGAACATTGGCACACCTGGGCGGCGAAACCGTTGATGCGTCTCGGCACCATGCCGCTCGCGATCGATGTGCAAACGCTCCCGCTTTTCCTCTGGGAAAAATGGCATGGCCTAACGATCGATCCCGTGCGCGATATTGCCTGGGCCCTGCCCTGCGATGCGCGCCGGCACGCTGGTTTTTTGGTGGGCGCTGCTTATTTATGCCTGGCGAGCCGGGCGCGCGCTGGCCGGTCCATGGGCGGGCCGTCTGGCGGTGGCGATCATCGCCTGCGAGCCGCTTTTTCTCGCGCACGCCAGTCTGGCGACTTCCGACATCGCGGTGACGGCGTGCCTGTTGATTTTCTTTTTCGAATTCCGCGCGCACCGCGACTCGGCGCTGGCAGTGGCGGGTCGCGCTGCCTGCGTTGCTCTACGGCATCGCGCTGCTGGCCAAAGCCTCCACCCTCGTCTTCGGCGTTCTCGGTATGCTGGCGATCGAATTCGAACGCCTGGTCACGACCGGCGCACTGCGCGATTGGCGCCGGCATTTTTGGCCTTTCACCCGCGACCTGTGGGCGATCGTCGCAGGCGGCATCGCGCATCACCTTTCTTTATTGCGGGAGCGATTGGGCGCCAGAAACGAGCTTTGTAAAATGGGCGCAAACCCTCGCGCCGGGCAGGCTGCACGACGCCATGCTCTGGACGTCGGAACATCTCCGCATCTTTTCCAACGCCGGCGAAGGACTCGTGCAGCAGATCAAACACAACATCCGCGGCCATGGCGCGTTTCTCCTCGGCCAGGAATATCGACGCGCCATCTGGTATTACTTTCCCGTCGCGCTCACGATCAAGACCAGCCTGCCGCTTGCTGCTTTTGCCGGTCGTGCTGGCGGCCGTGCGGCCACGTGCACTTTGGAATTGGGCCTGCCTGACCGCGCTCGCTCTGCTCCTCTTCAGTCTCAACAGCCGGGTGCAAATCGGCGTGCGTTTCATGTTGCCGTTGCTCACCTGTCTGGCGATCGGAACCGCGGCCGCGTTTGTGCAATTACACAATTCGTTAGGCGGGCGTTGGCGGAAAATTCTGATCGCGCTCCTGAGCGCGGGTTTGCTCAGTAACGCTGTCGCGGCCGTGCGGGTCTGGCCGGATGCGATCCGTTACCTCAACCCGGCCTGGGGCGGCACGCGTGACGGCTATCGTCTGCTGAGCGATTCGAATTACGATTGGGGCCAGGGCTTGCTCGAGTTGCGAGCGTGGTGTGCGAACCCGCGCAATCGAACGATCTCGATCTGTGGTATTTCGGACTCGATCCGCGGGCGGATTGGCCGCCGTTTCATCGCGTGCAATTGCATTCCGCCGAATGGCTCCAGGGCCGGACGCTCGCCGGACGCGGTGCGCGGGCGGCGCGTGGCGGTCAGCACCACGCTGCTTTACGGCGCCTACGCGAAAGGGACGCCGGAACGGCCGCGCGGCGGTGGAATTTTTCCTCGCGCAAAAGCCGATCGATCGCACGAGGACGTATTTCATTTACGATTTCCGCCAGGAAAACTTGTAGTAAAGCCACGACGAGCAGCGCGCCGATTTGGATGAACCAAAAGCCCGGCACCATGTGTTGCATCCAAGGTCCTTTCCACCACATCAAAGCCGCGGTGAGGAATCCAAACGCGCTCAGGATTAACAAGTCCGCCCGATAACGCGGCGCTTCGCGCAGCAGAAGAACGAGCAGGAAATACCCGGGCGCGAGCAACGGCACAAACCAGCGGATCGACGCGGCCGGCCCGGAAAGATTGTTCGAGGAGACGGCGTAGACGAGCCAGCCGCCGATCAAAAGACCAAGCGCCCAAAGATCTGCGGCGTCTCCGCGATGCGTTTGCGGCAGAGCACGACCGTGCCGGCCAGCGCGAGATAGAGCGGGAGATTGTGCCCGAGAAATCCGCGTTTCCCGACAAGCAGATCGAGGGCGTAGCCGACAAAGTGGACGAACGATCGTGTGCCCAGCCGCCCGTCAGATTGGAAGCGTCGAAGGGCGAACCGGGCCAGATAAAATACGCCGCCTGTGCGTTAGCCGGCATGAAGGTGCCGCCAATCCGCCAGTTCAAATAATGATGGAGCGCGAAAAATGGAAAGGCCGCGAGCAACAGAATCATCACTGCTTTGAGGCTGCGCGTTTCCCAAGCCACGAGGCCAGCGGTGGACAAGACCAGCACCGGGCCGAGCCCGAGATCGATCGTGTAGCCAGCGCCAATGAGCGCGCCGGCGGCGAGGAGCTGGCCGGTTCGTGCGCGGCACCATCAGGAGAAGCAACAGGCAACAAACCGCGAGGAGCAGAATGTGATTATTCACCTGTCGCGCGTAGGGCAACGCCACCGTGGCCAACGCAAAGCTGAGCGTCACCAGCAATCGCGTCGCTGTTCCGAGCGAACGCGCCAGCCGATCGATCGAGCAGACCGAAACGACGTAAGCCAATCCGCTGGTCAAGAGCGTGAGCAAATAACAAAACCGCGCCGGTTCTGCGCGCGCCACCAGGCCGGTCGTCCATTGCAGCGCCTGATAAATCCCCGCCAGCACCAGCGCGGGCACGGGTGATTTATCGGAGTAATAGCGCCCGCGAATGAAGAGCTTATCGCGCGTGCCCTGTTCGACTGCCGGTGCGTCCGGGGCGTAGGGCGGCGTTCCCTAACGAGCGCTCCGGTTGCACGAAAATCGAATCGTCGATCGCCCACGTGCGATGATCGACCAGCGACTCGACCGTAGCCAGCCGGCTGCCGTCATTCCAGCCGCCGGCGTGTGGACGCGCACTGAGCGCGGCGACGGCACACGCGCACAAGACAAACCGCCAGCCCGGTTTTGATGCGGCTAGCTTTTCCGGCTCCAGGTCAGCGCGACCGCTTTGAAGGAGCTGACCACGTCGTCCGGGCCTTTATCGGCGAAGAAGCATTCGTAGAAACCGGGCCCGAGTTCCCACATGTCGCCTTTGTAGTAATCGTCGCGGAAGAATTGCCAGACGCCGCTCACGATGATGAGCGAGCTGATGCGATCGTTCCAGAAATCGCCGAGGTAGAGAAAACTCAGATTCGTGCGCGCGTAGGCGCCCTTAAATCCGGCGTGATCGTAAACGATGATTTCCGGCATGGGCGGCGCTTCTGTCAAGACGTGGCCTCATCGACCTAACGAGGCCGCGCACGAGCGTGATATTTCAACGGGGCGACGTTCCATTTCGTATCGATGACACAGCCATTATCTGGCGACAGTTCGGTTTTGGATATTTCTCTCATAAGCGCGTGGTGTGGCTGGATTCCAACAGACGGCAGGACGGATGTCGAGGAGAGATGTTTCATTCTTTCGCAAGTCGCTTTCCGACGGCGGCTGAAAGCGGTTCGCAGGCTTCAGATGCGGTGTTCGCGGCTATCGGAGCGCAGGCGGATGGTCTTGTTCTGCAAGTCGTGCGCGGCGCGGATGAAACGCACCGTCTTGCTCTTGGCCCGCATCAAAATGGAATGCGTAATCGTGTGCGGTCCGCGCGTTTGGATGCCCTTTAGCAGCGCGCTGTCGCTGATGCCGGTTGCGCAAAAAATGATGTTCTTTCCGTGCGCCAGATCGTCCGCAAAAAAGACGCGGCCGAGATCCTTTTCGTGCCCTTGCGCGATCAATTCGTCGCGCTCCTTTTCGTCGCGCGGCCACATCTTGCACTGCATGATCTGCCGCCGAGACATTTGATCGCCGCCGCGGCCAGGACCGCTTCCGGGGAACCGCCGATGCCCATGATAAAGATCGATTCCGCTCTCCGGATTCGCCGGCCCGATCGCGGCCGCGATATCGCCATCGCTAATCATGCGCAAGGAAGCGCCCACGCGCCGAATCTCCGCCACCATTTCCTTGTGGCGCGGGCGGTCCAGCATCATCACCACCACGTCCTGCACACGTTTATCCAGCGCCTTCGCCACCGTGATTAAGGTTTCCTCGATCGGGCTTTCCAGCTTCAGCGTATCGATCCCGGCCAGCTGCATCGCGCGCGTCACCTTGGGTCCGTAGGAAAGCTTCATCATGTAGAAGGAGGGATGTCGCGCAGCGCCACCTTCACTCCTTCCTCCGGGCTGGCCGCTGCGATACACGCGATCGAGTTCGGCATGCCCTTCGAGATATTGGTCGTGCCATCGATCGGATCGAGCGCGATGTGGAAATGCGGTGCGAACCCAGATTCCAGGTGCCGAGTTGTTCGCCTTTGAAAATACCCGGCGCGTCGTCCTTGATGCCCTTCGCCGATCACGACCTCGCCGCAGATGTTCATGAGATCGAACATCCCGCGGATCGCATCGCAGGCCGCCGCGTCCGCCAGTTCCTTTTCGCCGCGCCCGAGCCATTGGAGCGAATTCAGAGCCGCCGCTTCCGTGGCGCGGACGAAATCGAATTCGATGATGCGTTCGATGTCGTGATATTTTTGTTTCTGGAGTCGCGGCATGGTCGATGAGTCTGCGCAACCGCGCCGCGCCTGACAAGCACGGCCGCGCGTTTCCTCGTGCCCCTACTCTGGCGGCGCGGCGGCGGACAAGATTTCCGGGGTTCCCGGCCTTGCTGGCAGCTCTGTCCCGCTGGAGGTGGGTAACTTCGGAATCCGCGTCGAAAGCAACATCGCAAAAAAGAGCAACGCCGCGCCCAGATACCACGGCGCGCCCGGCAGATTCCAACCGCGGGCCGGAGCAATGAAATACGCGAACGTAAAAGTGAACAAGCCAGGCCCGATGATGACCGAGAGGCTCCGCAGACTGCTGATCGCGCCCTGCAATTCGCCCTGTTCCGATTCGCCCACGCGCCGCGTCATCATCCCTTGCGCGGCCGGGCCCGAGATCGTCCACAGCATCATCACCGGGATCGAGCCGAAATAACCCAGACCCGTCCGCGCAATTCCCGCAAGCACCATTCCGACGCCGCCGAAAAATTGCCCCACATAAAGCGTTTTCCGTTCGCCCAGCCGCTTCACGATCGGTCCCACCAAACCCGCGGAAATCGCCACCGAACAGACCCCCACAAGAGCGAGCGAAAGTCCCACCATTCCTTCATTCCACGCGTAGCGAAAGATCGCGTAGAGCGCCCAGACATTGAAAACTTCGTGCGCCACATAGCCGATGAATTGGATGACCGCGAGCTGGAACAATTCCGGATGCGAGCGCAACATCACGAGCGAGCCGACCGGGTTGGCGCGCCGCAGAGTGAACGGCCGGCGCTTTTCTTTCGGCAACGATTCCGGGAGGAAGAAATATCCGTAAGCGGCGTTCAGGAGGCTCAAGGCGCCCGCCACCCAAAAGGGCAGCCGCGGATCCGACGTGCCTAACAAACCGCCGAGCGCCGGCCCTAAAATAAATCCCACCCCAAACGCCGCGCCGATCATGCCGAACGCGCCCGCGCGTTTTTCCGGCGCCACCACATCCGAGATGTAAGCCATCGCGGTCGAGATGCTGGCTGCCGTGATGCCGGAAATGACCCGCCCGAGAAAGAGCCACCCGATCGTGGGCGCGAGCGCCATCACCACGTAATCAAGTCCGAGCCCCAGATTCGACGCGAGGATGATCGGCCGCCGTCCCAGCCGATCCGATAACACCCCGAGCACCGGCGAAAAGACAAACTGCATCAACGCGAAAACCGTCCCGAAAATGCCGAACCATTTCGCCGCATTCGAGGTATCACCGCCGAGAAAGTTCAGCACCAATTTCGGCAGCACCGGCGCGATCAACCCCAACGCCAGCATGTCGAGCGTGACCGTAATGAAAATGAAAACGACGGCCGCTTTGCGTGGTTTCATGGAAGGCAGACTTGGCTTACGGCGCGCGCGCGACCGCAGAAATACTATTCCACCTCGACTTCAATTCCGCCCACCCAGCGCGCAATCAGATTGTAGAGCGCGGCGCAGATTACGCCCCCGATGAATCCCATCACGCCATACATGACGGGCATGAGCAGTCCCAGGACGAGCATAAGCCCGCCCGTGAGCGCGCCCGCTCCCGCCTGTTGCTGGCTCGATTGCGCGAAGGCGCCGACAGCGCCGATCAGCCCGAAAAATGGCAGGAAGATCAGACCCATGCAGGCGTAAAGGACGCCCAGAATCTTCCCGAGTTGCATTGGAGCGACGCGCTTTAGTGTTCTGGTCATTGCTCCTTGTCTCTTTCCCGGATGCGAGCGTCAAGACGAGGAACCGCCCCAACGATGAACGTCACGCCACCGGGACCGGAAATCCGGCGCTTTGAAAAATCGGCGTAGGCGATTGCGCGCTCCGCCGCCATGTTGTCGACATGTCCGAGACAACGCGTGAAACCGATTACGTCCTCGGGACGCACGACGAAGAGATCGCGCGTCTGGGTTTGCAACATCGTGTCTGGCGCTCGGTCGTGATTGATTGCTGGCATCGCGCCGGCATCACGAACGGATCGCGCGTGATCGATGTTGGCGCGGGGCCCGGCTATGCCACAGCGGATCTGGCGGAGATTGTCGGCCCGGAAGGCAAGGTGGTGGGAATGGAGCGCTCAGCGCGCTTCCTCGCCGCCGCGCGGGAACGCTGCGCGCGGCGCGGCCTCACGAATGTCGAATTGCGGGAAGGCGACCTGATGGAGCAGTCGTTAGGCGACCTGCGCTTCGATGCCAGTTGGTGCCGCTGGGTGGCGTCGTTTGTGGCTTCGCCGAAGAAGTTGATCGAGAACATTGCCGGCGCGTTGCGTCCGGGCGGGCTCGCCATTTTTCACGAGTACAGCGATTACGAAAGCTTCCGCGTCATGCCGATCAAGCCCGCGCTGGAGCAGTTCACTCGTGAAGTCATGGCCAGCTGGCGCGCCTCCGGCGGCGAACCAAATGTGGCCCGTGCTTTGCCAGCTTTGCTGCGCGAGGCGGGTCTGCGCGTGCTCGAGATCCGCCCGCACGTGCGCACCGTTTCGCCGCGCGATTACACCTGGCAATGGCCGAAAAGCTTCATCGAGATCAACATTGCGCGTCTGCAGGAACTGGGCCGGATCACCAGCGCGGTGGGCGATGAGATGCGGCGCGAGTTTCATGCAGCGGAGGCGGATGAAGGGTCGTGGTTCACGACGCCGATGTTTCTGGAGATCGTCGCGGAGAAGATCGGCTGATTATTTGGCCATAGTTGGCGGCGTTGCGTTCGACGCGAAATCCCGATAGCAAGGACAACGAGGTTCGAAGATGGAGGCGAAAACCTATTCCGATTTCGATCTGCGTTTCACGCGGGAAGGTGAGGGTTATCGCGCTGAGATCATGGCCTCGCCAGGCGGCACCGGCGGGCACGCTTTCCAGCTCGATTTCAAGGAACACGAGATAGAAAACTATCTGCTCCGGATTGGCGATCGTCGGAGTGGAATGAGAAGCGCGGCCTCGCCGGAGAGCACGGCGGCGCGGGAGTTTGGAAGCAGGCTTTTCGAGATGGTGTTTCAAGGCGATTTAAAATTTGCCTTTCGCGCGAGTCTCGAGGCTACGCGGAGCGAGCGGCTGGGGTTGCGCATCCGGCTGCGTTTTGGCGACGCGCCGGAGCTGGCGGACCTACCGTGGGAATACCTTTACCGGCCGGGGCGGCGGGAGTTTCTCGCTCTCTCAGTGGATACGCCCGTGGTCCGGTTTTTCGAACTGGAAGAAGCGCGCGCACCTCTCCCGGTCACGCCGCCGCTGCGCGTTTTGGTCATGCTCTCGAATCCTTCCGATGTCGACTGTCTGAACGTGGAGGACGAGTGGAAGAAACTGAAGGACGCGGTGCGACCGTTGGAGGATCTGAAACTGCTCGTGGTGGAGCGGCTGGAGAAGGCGACCTTGAGCGAATTGCAACGCCGACTGCGCGGCGCGGATTATCATATTTTCCATTTTGTCGGGCACGGACATTTTGATCCGCGGACTGAGGAGGGCGCTCTCGCTTTCGAAGATGAAGCGGGCCGCAAGCGTCTGGTCACCGGATCAGACCTTGGTATTTATCTTCAAGACGAACGCGCGCTGCGGCTGGTGGTGCTGAATGCCTGCGAAGGCGCGCGCGGTTCCCGCAAAGACCCTTTCTCCGGGGCGGCGCAGAGCCTTATCTTGAAAAATGTTCCGGCCGTGATCGCGATGCAATTCGAGGTCGGCGATGCTGCGGCCATCTCTTTCACGCAAGGTTTTTATGGCGCGTTGGCGGACGACTATCCGGTGGATGCTGCGCTCGCAGAGGCGAGGAAAGCCATGTATGCGTGCGATAACAGCGTCGAGTGGGGCACCCCGGTTTTATATCTCAGCGCACCCGACGGGCGTATTTTTGACATCCGCAAAGCTGCCAATGAGGCCGCGAGCGAAACGGCCGGGCCGCAACGACATTTCCCGCTGCCGCAGCTTCCTCCAGTGGTGCCGGAGCCTGCGCTCTCACCCGTCTTAGAAAATCGAGCGCCGCGTCGCTGGGTTTGGCTGCTGGCTGGAATCATTGGAACCATCGGGTTCTTCGCTGCCTTGGGGATATGGTCGAAGAATCACACTCCGCAGCCTGCTCCAGCCGCCGAGTCGGTCGTAGCCGAAGAACCTGGTGCGCCTGCCGCCACCGTCGAGCCGCTGGTCACGCCGTCAGATCCCGCTCCGTCGCCCTCATCCTCCGCTTCTGATGCGACCGGCGGGGCTGCCCCAGAAAGCGAGGCACCGGCGGGCGTTCCCCGCATCGTTGCCTCCAGCGCACCCGGCCAAGCTCCAGGCACGCGCACGCTGACATGGGACGGTGGGCCTGATCACAAATGGGCTGAGGTCTGGGTCAAGGTAGACGACCAGGACGAGACCTTCGTCGTAGAGCAAGGCAAAGGCACCCGCGAGGTGACGGTGGAACCGGGGAAGACCTATCTCTACATTCTAGCCGACAACAATACGCGATTGGCCACGGTGCTGGTCAAAGATCCCTAGCTAGAAGTTCGAAGATGGAAGGGAAAACGTATTCCGATTTCGATCTGCGATTTACGCGGGAAGGTGACGGTTATCGAGCTGATATCCTGACTTCGCCCGGCGGGACGGGCGGCCACGCCTTCCAACTCGGGTTTAAAGAACACGAGATCGAAAACTACCTGCTCCGGATCGGCGATCGTCGGACCGGGATGAGAAGCGCGGCGTCGACGGAGAGCACGGCGGCGCGGGAGTTTGGGACCAGGCTGTTCGAGATGGTGTTTCAAGGCGATTTGCAAACAGCCTTTCACGCGAGCCTCAAGGCAACGCGTGGGGAGAGGCTCGGTTTGCGTATCCGGCTGCGTTTTGGCGACACGCCGGAGCTGGCGGATTTGCCATGGGAATACCTCTACCGCCCGCGGCGGCGGGAGTTTCTGGCTTTGTCCGTAGACACGCCGGTGGTGCGTTTTTTTGAACTGGAAGAAACACGCGCGCCGCTGCCGGTGACGGCGCCGCTGCGGGTGCTGGTCGTGCTTTCGAGTCCTTCCGATGCCGATTCCCTGGATGTAGAGGACGAATGGAAAAAGCTGAAAGACGCAGTGCGACCGTTGGAAGATCGGAAACTGCTCGTGGTGGAGCGGCTGGAGAAGGCCACCTTGAGCGAGTTGCGCCGCCGGCTGCTGCAGGCGGATTATCACATTTTTCATTTCGTCGGCCACGGGCGCTTTGATCCGCAGACTGAGGAAGGCGCTCTCGCCTTCGAAGATGAGTCTGGTCGCAAGCGCCTCGTCACCGGGTCGGATCTGGGCATCTTTCTCCAAGACGAACGCGCGCTGCGGCTGGTGGTGCTGAATGCTTGCGAAGGTGCGCGCGCTTCCCGGAATGATCCTTTTTCCGGCGCAGCGCAAAGCCTTATCCTGAAGAACCTCCCGGCAGTGATCGCAATGCAATTCGAGGTGGGCGATGCCGCGGCCATCTCTTTCACGCAGGGTTTTTACGGCGCGCTGGCCAACAATTACCCGGTGGACGCCGCTCTCGCCGAGGCGCGCAAAGCCATGTATGCGCAGGACAACAGCATGGAATGGGGCACTCCGGTGCTTTACCTGAGCGCGCCGGATGGCCGCATCTTCGACGTTGGCGCTCCGGTGGCATTGCCTGTCGCAGCCGAAGCAGCAGTGGTCGTCGAGCAGGAGAAGCAGCCGCCTTTAGTTGAGGCAATCTCCCCGCCGCCTTTGCCGAAAGTCACGCTCGGAATGCCGGCTCAATTTCATCAAGTCGCGATGCCGTCGGCGCAAGGTCCATCCGTCGGGATGAAGATCGTCGTGCCCGTGCGCGTCCTTCATGCAGTCGGGCAAAAACTCCAGATGGTGGTCAGGTTTAACTTTGCCAATGGTCAGCCTCTGCGGGCCAACGCACAGGAGCCGCACTTTCACGACCAAGGTGGAAATGTGGCGACAGGGAGCGGGTCGCACATTGTTCCGAGCAATGACGAATCCCTGGCCGATCAGGAGATGTCCATTCCCTACTACGCTCTGAATTTTCAGGCGACAAATTTCATGATGACCTACGACCTCGCTTTCGTTGTCGTGGCCTACCTAAACGATCAGCCCGTCGCTCAATCAGCGCCGGTCTCGTTTGGGTTTCGCTGGTGAGGCAGCGCCAGCGCAATCGTCGCGTGCGGATGGCCGTAAACGACGTAGGCCAGCCAGGTGGCTTCACCGGCGGAGCGTGCCGCTTCGCGCGCGCTGATGCCGGCTTCGGCCAGGAGATCGCCAGCCAGGAGGCATTCGTAAAATTTCTCCGTGAAAGTGCGGGCTGGTTGATCGCCCACTGACCAGAGCGCGCCGACGAAGATGCCGGCCTTCCCGGTTAAGAAAGCGCGCGCGAACCCGCCGATCCCGGTCAGTTTGTAACCGGCACGCCCGGCCTGGCAGGCATTCAAGACGACGATCGGGCGGGAGCCATCGACGCCTTCGAGGCGCGCGAATTGCCCGACGGTGGTGGCGTTGAGCTTGGCTCCCACATATTCGCGTCCTTCCATTCGGCCCTGCAAGAGCAGCGCCGCATTCGCGATGTTTCCGTGTTCGGCTTCGCCGTGACCGGCAAAGTGCAAGAGGTCGAACGCGCCGCCCTCCTGCAAGAGGTTGCGCACGGCGTTCAGTTGCGGCTCGACGGGCGTGGCGCGGAATTTTTCCTCGAGGAACGGCGCTTCTTCCAACGCTGCTGGGAGCGTGTAGCGCGGGTCCGGATATTCAGGAATGATGTAGCGCGAGCGACCGGGCCGGAGCGTGATCCGCTCAGGCGGCCAGCCGAAGTTATGCAGCCACCGCACCAGTCCCTTTTGCGCGAGGAAAGCCGACTCCGCGCCGAGTGGTTTGCGCGGTTCTTTCATGTGCACCAATTCCCACGGGATGAACGGCTCTTCCGAGAACACCATGATGCTGCGGATTTGCTCGCGGTGGGCCCACAGATCGGCCTGAAGATCGGCGGGGAAAAGTTGATCCCACAAGTCCGCGCCGAACGCGCGCAAGTCTTCGTTGAATGCGATCGCGTCGTCTTGATTCGTGGCCCAGCGATCTTCAATCTCTTTATAAAGCTGATCGATGTAGCCGTCGCGATCACCGGGGAGCGGCGCGGATTCGTAGACGTTGTTCAGGTTCAAAGCCGGCGAATCGAAAATGAACTGGTAGGAAACCTCGTCGCCCTTCCGACGTTCGAAAATCCGGAGCTGATGGAGCGGCTCGGTCAGGACCGGCGCCTCGACCGTGCTCGCAGGTGCGTCAATCCGCCGGGCCACACCGCTGCGCCGGAGAACAATGCGCGGCCGCAGAATGAGATTGACCAACGGGACCTGTCCTTGCCGGATCACGACCCAAATTTCGCCCTCACCTTCGTGGTTCGGCCGCACATCGAAATAGAGCTGCGCTGGTTGGCCGGGAGCGGGCAGATCCAATTCGGCGCGACTATCGCCATCGATGTCGAAGTTCACCTTCGGCAAAAGTTGCACGATCAATTTCCTGCTCGCGTCCACTTCGCCGCTCCCTCCCGCCGCAGCCAAACGCGCAGCCTTTTCGATTTCCTCGCGCGAGATCGTCACTTCGATTGTAGCCGTTTTCGCCAGTTCCACCTCCTCCTCCATTTCCGCGTGGAAATGGCAGGTGACCTTTTCCGGCGCGGCGCTGGGAGGCGCGGAGACCGCGAAAGTCGGCAGACTTCGGCGCCGGCGAATCCGGTCTGTCCCATCAGTCGGCGCGCCCGTTTTCGCGGCCAGATCAATTAATTCGTCAGTCGTGAGCGGCCGGGTCTGTTCCGAAACGACGCCGATGACATGATCGCCTTCCATCGCGATCACGCGCTCGCGGGTGGCGTGTGCACTTGGGGAAATCGATCCCGTCAAAGCATGAACCGATTGCGTGGGGGAAGCTTGAAACTCATGCAGGTCTAACGCTTGCAGGAGTGACAAACTGCTTCCGCTTCGCTCCGCCGCGGCCGCCGTGGCCCTTTCGAGAAGTTGCTCCGCGGGGTAGGCATAGCGCAGCGTCTCGCCCTGATGCTGCCGCTCCAGGACGACGAAGCTGGGCGCCGCGGCGCGAATCGCTTCCATGGCCGCGTCCGCCGGTTCCGCCGCGCCCAGGAGCAGGAAATCGGTGTCGACTTGCGCCGGAATGTCAGAAGACGTCGCGCCGCCTAACGAAGCAAAGCCGCGCCGCCGCGCAGGCGTGGCCAGCGGTGGTGCTTGCAGTTGCAACCAGCGCGTCAGCGCATTCGCGGTCTGCGGCTGGAGGAAGTAATTCGTGTGATAGGTGACGCCGTTCACGCCGAAGTCCACCCGGTCTTTGATGAAATTTCCCGCCGCGGAATCGATTGCCGTCATGGAAGCGGTATTGACCACGAGATCGTTCGCTTCACCCATCAGTCGGTCCACCAGGCCATTCGTTAGGGCGAGAACGAGTTGCTGCGGGATTTCACGCGCATTCTGCAGCGCGAGGCGCGGCGTGAATTGGGAGAGGATCGCGTAAAACTGGCTCGTGGCCGGCGTCACCTGCCCGGGTTGCGTTTCGTTGAGATCGCGAATGAATGCTCCCTCCGGGTCCATCGCGGCCAAGCCCGGAATGCCGCCTTCGGTCACGGCGGCCGTAGCCAGATATTTGGCAAAAGCACCGACCCCTTGGATCAACTCACGCATGAGCAACGCACCCACCGCCACTTGCGGGAAGAGGGCAATCGCCCGACAAGCCGCGGCCGCGAGATTGGTGTAAAGATCGATCAGCGTGTGCCAATTTTCCGGCTTGGAGAGAAGCGTGCCGCCATTGACGACTGCCACAAAAATCGCGCGAGAAATCTGGATGCCCGAGGGCGCAGCCGGCAACAAATTCTCCATCAAACTGCGCAAAACCAACCCGCCGCGGCTGTAGCTGATGGCGTCGAGGCGCAGCCCGTGCGGCAATGTTCCGGCCTGCAGCCGCCGTAAGAGATCGCGCGCGTTGCCTAACGGATCGTCGCTCAGGGTGGCGTGATCGAAGCCAAGCACCGCATCGTAATTGGCGCGCGCCGCCGTCAGGAAAGCGCGGCCCCACGGCGTCACGCCCAGCCCCCCGAAACTGCCCACCGTGCTGCTGAACGTCCCGTGCACGAAGAGGAGAATCCGGGGCGAACGATCGCTCGGGAGTTTGATTTGCGAGATATCCTCCACCGTCTGCCAGCGTTGCGGCTCATCGCCATCCATCAGGATCAAACCGCGGCGCACATCTTTCTCCAAAACGTGCATCAGCCGGTCCACCGCGACGCGCGCGGCAAATTTCAGAACCACTGCGCGGGCCCGCGCGAGCAGAAAATCTTTCACCAACCCGCGTCGTTGCGGACCGGCTGGCGTGGGCGCGTCGCTCTGCAGTTCGATCGTGAAGCGCGCGGTTCGTTTCGGCCCCGACTGGCCGCGTCCCCGGCGGGCGGGTTGCGGATCGGCTACCTCGTTGTGCGAAGGGAAATGCCAGGAGTAAAAGCCCTCCTGCTCCAGCAGGACGACCGCGTCTTCGTCCGCTGCGAGATCCAATTCGAGCGCCGCTTCCGGCGGCGCCGCCACCGCACCGCGCCGGCGGGGTGGAGCGCTGGGTTCGGGTTGCAGCTCCACTTCGTCCACGATCATCATCTCTTGCTCGACCAGCGCCGCGAGCAGAGCGTCGTATTCCCCGGCGTTGGAATTCCTCGCTTCCGCCGTCGATGAAACAGTCTCGCCGAGTCCGCGCGAGCGACCGCGGCGTCGTGTCGGAATTTCCGGGGCGGCCGACGCGACGATTGTTTCGTCAGTCGTCACGCGCACCCCGCTGAGACGGATGATGGTAGGCATAAATTGCAGATCCTTCCCCCGATGGATAACGCCTTTGCGGGATGAGGGTCAACCTTGCGCGCCGCGTCCGCGTAACTGCTTGCGCGCGAAGTTTCTGACTGCGTTGCGACCACTCTGCCTGGTCGGCGCCGCCCGCTAATCCTACTGCGCGAACTTGCGTTCGTGTTCGAGCAGCCAGCGCTTTCGCCAGAGCCCGCCGCCGTAGCCGCAGAGCGTGCCGTCAGCGCGAATCACGCGATGACACGGAATGATGAGGCACAACATGTTCGTGCCGTTCGCGCGCCCGACGGCGCGTTGCGCGCCGGGCGCCTTCAACTGTTCCGCCATCCAGCCATACGAGCGCGTCTCGGCGGGAGGGATGGTTTGCAGAACGTCCCACGTTCTTTGCTGAAAGGGCGAGCCGACCGGCGCGAGCGGCACGGAGAAATTGAGTCGTTTGCCGGCAAAATACTCAGCCAGCTCCGTGCGAATCTGCGTCAGATAAGGGTGCGCGCCTGGCACCACCGAGGCGCGCAGTCGGGTGCGCAAAATTCCGATCTCGCGTTCAAGCGCACGCCGATCCGCAAATTCCAACAGGCGCAATCCTGCATCATCCGCAATCGCCACCATCATGCCGAGCGGCGTCTCGATCCTTTCCGCGTAGAGGCACGCCTTCGCTTTTGCGGCTGAGGGCGGATCGCCAAACATTCGCGTAAACGCTTCACGAAATCCGCTCGCGGAATCGAAGCCGCTTTCGAGTTGCGTCGAATCCACGCGCGCGCCTTTGCGCACATTTCGCAGCGCGAGACCCATGCGCCGCGCGCGGTGATACGCCTGGAAGGTCATGCCGTAGTGACGCTTGAATTGCCGCCGCGCCGTTGAAGGATCGATCGCGAGCGCGTGCAATTCTTTATCGGTAATTCTGCCGCCGGGCGTTTTTTCCACTTCCGCGCGGAGCCGTTCGATCAACTCCGGTGGCCGCTGCGTCGGATCCATCGGCGTGCAGCGCAGGCAGGGCCGGTAGCCGCCGAGCAATGCTTCCGAGGCGGTGGCGAAGAACTCCACGTTCTCCGGCGCGGGCTTCTTCGCACTGCAGGTAGGCCGGCAAAAAATCCCGGTCGTGCGCACGCCGGCGATGAAGATTCCTTCAAAGCTGGAATCGCGAGCGCAGAGCGCGCGGTACATCGTGGAAACCGGAGGCAGCAGTTCCATCGCGGGAGTTGTCGTCTTCATCGGATCACTTTCGCTGGCGGGGTAATTATTCTTCACGCCGGCAGGATAAGTCTATCACGGCCCGGAACGCATCGGCGAAGATCAGGCAGGGAATTCTGGTCTGATGGGCCGGAACTAACCAGCACGTGCCAGCGCGAG
Organism: uncultured Verrucomicrobiae bacterium; assembly: GCA_963762685.1. Lineage (GTDB taxonomy): Bacteria > Verrucomicrobiota > Verrucomicrobiia > Chthoniobacterales > UBA10450 > JACCTI01. Next base: position 86,057 of record CAVXLV010000008.1, read on the forward strand.
CGTGAGAATGATTTCACCCGTGCTCGCGTTCTCCGCCTTTACGTAATGGAAGCCGCGACTCTTGTAGAACTCGATGTCCTGCACGCGCTGTTGGCGTGCGGCTGGAGCGAGCACTTTGGGTTTCGCGCGCGTCTGCGACGCTTTGGCGCCGGCTTCTTCGGGAATGAAGCGCACTTCCATTTGGTCAAACTGGCGCGCGGGTTCAGTGGGGCCGCCGTTTTCGTAAATCTTGATCACGGCATCCAGCATGCGCGCGATCATGCCGCTGCCGTGCAGCGCGCGCGGCATGAATAATTCGGTGGAACGCCAGCAAGCCGCCCATTTTTCCGGAGCCGGCGCCGCACCTGCATCGCTCGCTTTCGTGCGGCTTGAGACGATGCTCATGCACGATCACGAAACCCACGACCAACTTTTGTCCGCTGAGTTTACCGTCGTATCCGAGCAATTCCAATTCGTAACCGAAGAGCCGCGCGTCGGTGGGAATCTGAAAATTCGGGTGGCGTTGCTGGAAAACTTTCCACGTGTGCGTGGCCATGAATTTCTCCTGATCCGTCACCAGATTCAGCGCTAGTTGGCCGGCGGCGATCGCGCGCTCGTTTGAAGGCCGCGCGGCCTGGTCCTGCACGCCCACGCCGAAGCGTTCCTTGGCGAATTCCCGAAAACCGAGGCCATAGATCGGCGAGAGAATCGGCCACCAGCGGCGGAACGAAGGCGTGGAAGCCCAGCGATGGAAGTAACTCATCCAGCCTTCATTCAGCGGGTGCGACCAAAAACGATCCAGCTCCGCGGAAAGCCAGACGTCTTCCATGATTTGCATGAAGCGGAGGAGAAAACTGAAGATCGCCATTTCGTCTTCGGGCGCTGGGCGCCGTCGCGGCTTTTGCTGGCGCCAACTCGGTGATCTCCGAGAACACTTCCGCCCGCAAGAGCGTCGGGCCGTGGGCCAAAAGGTCCGCCTCCAGGCTGGCGCAGCGATCGCTCATCCCGAGGAAATTTTCCTCTTCGCGCTCGAGCGTGGGATGCCACTGCGAGCGGGCATTGCGGAAAAGTTTGTCGACCTCGTTGGTGCTTTTAAAATCCGGCCGCTCGGCTGGAGCCAAAGACCGTCCGCGCGGCATGCTCGCCTAACCGACGGTACGATTCCCACTGCGGCTCATCGTAAAATTGGTCGCCGGTCGACTCGTGCGGGAAGGCGCGATTACGCGTCCGGTATTGCAAGCACATCCGGCGGCTCGTCGCCGGTCAGGGTCGGTTTAAAGAAAATGATCGTCCCTTTATCCATGCCGGTGGGCCCGTTGTAATGAATCGTGCCCGACGACGGCGTGCTGCTTCGTTAGCCCCGTGGCATCCGGACGCAGCGCGCTGATCTCGAGTTCAATCTCCACCCCGAAATCTTCGCGCACGCGGCGCAGGACGTTCGCGAGATCATCGAAGGCGACCTCGGGATCGGCTCCGCAATCCGAGACGATGATGTAGCGCACATGCCGGCGGATCAGTTCATAGAGGCCGAAATTTTCGAAGTGGTTCCCATCGGAAAGGTGCAGATGCTTTTTGCCGTCCGCTTTCGAAAGGCCCCAAAGTTCGTAGAGAAAGAAGCGGCCCGGGAAAAAGTAATGGCCGCGGAAACGATTCCGCGGATGCGGCGCCCAGAGACCGAGCCGCAGATTCAGCGCGCTCATGAGAAAGGTCACGGCCGGGCCCGAGGTCCATCGATAGCCGGCCCATCTGGGAATTGAAAGCCGCGGCGGAAGCAGTGAGCGCGGAGGAAAGGCGAAGATCGTCCAGCTTCGCAGTGTGATCGCCCACGCTGATGCCCTGACCAGACAAGACGGCACTGCGCGCGCCGCGGTAGAGCGTAGCCAGCGAGTCACCGGAGACGTCATTCGCGGCCGTGCAAATCAGAGTGCACAGGCCGCGAAATGGTGGCGAGCTCTTTCAGGTAAACGATGTCGCCCGGGCGCTCGATTACCTGGCGGTTTTTGGCAGCGCGCTCGTATTCGAAATCCTCGTTCGGAGAGATTCGATGCGCCGAGGTAGCAACGTGAAATGCGCGAACGATAGAACTCGTGCATTCCCACTCGCGCAGGATCAAAGAGCCACGCGGTCAGCAAAATAATTGTGAGCGCCCCGAGACCTACACGCCAGAACTGCGGGCTGGGAATCGCATCGGGGCTCACGCTCGAAGGCGTGGACCGCGGCGCCGACGAGCAAGAACAGCAGCAGCCAGGTCAGGCTGGCCAGAAGCTTGGGCGTGGCGCGCTTGAGATATTTCATCGCGGTGCGCAGCACATTCGAGCCATGCGTTTCTTCCACGGGCGCCATGAGCCACTTCTTCGCCCAGGCAAACAAGCGCCGCAGACCCGACCGCGCCAGCGGCCGTCGCCGGCAGACGAAAGCCCCCGAGTAATTTGCCCGAGACCCACCAAAGCAGCACCGAACGCCGCAAAAGAAATCGTCGCGCCGAGGAAGCGAGTGAGGGTGCGCTCGAAGCCTTCCAAACCGGAGACCCATTTCCCACTGTGGAAGAAACGCGCCAGCACCACCCGCGCGAAAAGAAGGACGGCCGTGCCGGCCGCGAGCAGGAGGGCGGGCGCGAAAAAGCGTTCCGAAGGTCCGGTGAAAGTAAAATGCAGAGCCGCCTCGATCTCGCCGCGCCAATAGCGATCCGGCCACCACGAGCGCCGCTCCGCTCAGGCTGCCCGAACACGTAGCCGATGAGGGCGGGTCGGTTTTTTTCACTCTTGCCCGAGGTCGCCCAAAGGGACTCGGAGACCAGCAGGTAGCCGACCAATGCGCCGCCCAGCGCGAAGGTTCCCGCCGGCTGATCCCAGAGCAGCATTCCAGTGATCGCCACCCAAATGATCCAGTAGAGAAACAACATCGCCAGCTGCGGCGATGAGCGACGGAATCAGTCCGCCCAGGACCGTCATCACGATGCCCCAAAATTCCGTTTCCAAGAGCCCGACGCGCGGCAAAAGAAACCGGCTGAACTCCCGCAGGTGGCGCACCTCCGCGCGCTCGCCGCCGCGGCTGTCGTTGCCCGAGCGGGAATCTCGCCGCGCCCGGCTTCTCGCCTTTGCGCGTGAGCCACGCCGTCCAGAAACCGCCCACATACCCGCCACCCGAAACCGTGGATAAGATAATCGACCGCTTTGAGAATCCCGAGATCGGCCAGCGCCTGGAGCATCCCCAGGTTAAAGGTCGCGCTGCGGATACCGCCGCCCGAGAGCGCCAGGCCGAAACGATCCTGCGGCGTAAACGCCACCCACGGTTCATCCGCCACGCCTTTGAGAACGGTAATCGACTCCGGAGCCAGCCTCGGCGCCCAGTTGGTCGGACTCATCGAGATAAAGGTCTTTGAACGTCCGGGCATTAGGATTTTCCAAAAGCTTCTTCGCCTTTGCTTTCCAATCCTCCGCCGGCACGGATGTCGGGAGGGCGCAAGGTGCGGACGTTTCCGGCGGCTCTGGCAGATTGATTCGCCATCATACTCGAACTGTTGGAACAGCTTCGGCGCGATTCCACAACACGCACTCCGGGAAATTGCAATCCCGCAGCAAAGCAGATGGTCGTGCGTGGGTCAGCCGTCAGAGGCTCAGGCATACCGGGTCGAGCGAATCGCGGTCTACCCTTGCTTCCACGCCTCACTTCACCCGTGGCCACCGAGCGCCGATTTTTGCGATCGCTTCTGGACCGACCTTGAAAAATGAAACTCAAAAGTGGTGACGGACGCGACCGATTTGCCATTTTGGTAAGCCGGAAGAAAACCCGAATTTCGGACGGTCCATTCGAGCGAGACGAACCGAACCTTCGTGGATTAGACGACCTCGCGGAGCAAAGCAAAAACGCCGCCGGATTTCTCCGGCGGCGTTTTGGATTCTTGGCGTAGAGCGCGCTCTAATTAGTAGCGGTAATGCTCGCTCTTGTATGGACCTGCGACGGGCACTCCGAGATATTCGCTCTGCTTCTTCGTGAGCTTGGTGAGTTTGACGCCGATTTTTTCGAGATGCAGGCGCGCGACTTCCTCGTCGAGAATCTTCGGCAGGATGTAAACGCCGGCCTTGTATTTGTCTTTGTTCGACCAGAGATCGAGTTGCGCGAGGACTTGGTTGCTGAAGCTGTTCGACATGACGAACGACGGGTGACCGGTGGCGCAACCGAGGTTCACGAGGCGGCCTTCCGCGAGCATGAAGATGGAGTTGCCGTTCTCGAAGGTGTACTTGTCCACCTGCGGTTTGATGTTCGTCCGTTTGACGCCTTTGGTCGTGTTCAGGAGGTCGACCTGAATCTCGTTGTCGAAGTGGCCGATGTTACAAACGACGGCCTGATCTTTCATCTTCGACATGTGCTCGAAGGTGATGATATCGACGTTGCCGGTGGTGGTGACGTAGATGTCGCCGCGACCGAGGGTTTCTTCGATGGTGGTGACTTCGTAGCCTTCCATCGCAGCCTGGAGCGCGTTGATCGGGTCGATTTCCGTAACGATGACGCGAGCGCCCTGGCCGCGGAGTGATTGCGCGCTGCCTTTGCCGACATCGCCATAACCGCAGACGACCGCGACTTTGCCGGAAATCATGACATCGAGGGCGCGATTGAGCGCGTCGACGAGGGAGTGGCGGCAGCCGTAGAGGTTATCGAATTTCGATTTCGTGGCGGTGTCGTTCACGTTGATCGCGGGCACGAGGAGCTTGCCGGTATTCAACATTTGATAGAGGCGGTGGACGCCGGTGGTGGTCTCTTCGGAGACGCCGCGCCATTCCTTCACCACTTCGTGCCAGCGGAAGGGGTTCTCGCTTTTGATCTCGCGCAGCGTGTCTTTGATGACTTTCTCTTCGTGATTGCCAGACTCGCTTTCGATCCAATCGCTCCCGTCTTCGAGTTCGTAGCCTTTGTGGATGAACAAGGTCACGTCGCCGCCATCATCCACGACCATCTGCGGGCCTTTCCCATCGGGGAAGGAGAGCGCCTGGTTGGTGCACCACCAATATTCTTCGAGTGTTTCGCCTTTCCAGGCGAAGACAGGGACGCCGGCCTGCGCGATCGCGGCCGCAGCGTGGTCCTGGGTGGAGAAGATGTTGCAGCTTGCCCAACGCACGTCGGCGCCGAGGTCGACCAGCGTTTCGATCAAGACCGCAGTCTGAATCGTCATGTGCAAAGAGCCGGTGATGCGGACGTCTTGCAACGGCTTGGAGGCAGCGTGCTTTCGGCGAATGGACATCAGGCCGGGCATTTCCTGCTCGGCGATTTCAATCTCGCGGCGGCCGAAATCGGCGAGCGAGATGTCGGCGATTTTGTAGTCGTCGGTTTTCTTGGGGGCGTTGGTGGTCGTAGTGCTCATAGTTTTATTTTTGGGGTGAGGATTAGCGGGCGGCTTTTTTCAGAGCCGCGGCTTTGTCAGTTTTTTCCCAGGTGATATCCGGATCGTCTTTGCCGAAGTGGCCGTAGTTGGTCGTCTTGCCGTAGATCGGGCGCAGCAGGTCGAGCTGGTCGACGATGTCGGCGGGTTTGAAGGAGAAGACGCGGTTTACGGCGCGTTCGATCAGCTCTTCATCCACGGTGTTGGTGTCGAAGGTGTTGATATTCATGCTCACTGGATCCGGGTAGCCGATGGCGTAGGCGAATTGGATCTCGCACCGCGTCGCAAGACCGGCGGCGACGATGTTTTTCGCGACCCAGCGGCCCATGTAAGCAGCGCTGCGATCAACTTTGCTCGGGTCTTTTCCAGAGAAGGCGCCACCGCCGTGACGGCCCCAGCCGCCATAGCTATCGACGATGATCTTGCGGCCCGTGAGACCGGTGTCGCCCTGCGGTCCGCCGATGACGAAACGTCCGGTCGGGTTGATGAGAAACTGCGTTTTCCCGTTCACCATCGATTTCGGCAGGACTTTGCGGATGACTTTCTCGATGCAGAATTTCTCGATTTCCTGGTGATCCTTCTCCTCGGTGTGTTGCGTGGAAATGACGACGTTGGAAAGCCCGACCGGCTTGCCATTTTCGTAAATAACCGACACCTGCGATTTCGCGTCGGGGCGCAGCCAGTCGGCTTTGCCGCTTTTGCGAATGCGGGTGAGTTCGCGGCCGAGACGATGCGCGAACATGATCGGCGCTGGCATGAGTTCCTCGGTGTCATCGCACGCGAAACCAAACATCAAGCCCTGATCGCCGGCGCCCTGTTCGGACGAGCTTTTGCCCTTCGCTTTTTTGGCGTCGACGCCTTGCGAAATATCAGCCGATTGTGCCGTGATGATGTTTTGCACAAACACTTTGTCGGCGTGGAAAACGTCGTCGTCGTGCGTGTAACCAATCTCGCGCACGGCATCGCGGACGATCTGCACGTAATCGAGTTTTGCCTTCGTCGTGATCTCGCCGCCGACGATGACGACGTTGCTTTTCACATACGTTTCGCAGGCGACCCGGCTCTTCCGATCGACCTTGAGACATTCGTCGAGCACGGCGTCGGAGATGGTGTCGCTGACTTTATCCGGATGACCTTCACCAACGGATTCGGAAGCAAAAATGAAGCGGCGGAGCATTTTATTTAAAAGGGATTCAGGGATTCGAAGTTTGGCATCCTGAATGGACATATTGACCAATCATGATGCGTAGATGTATCGTGGCCGCACCTGATGTCGTCAACGATTAATTTTCTCCGTTTGCTGGCCGATCCGACCCGCTTGCGCCTGATCCTGCTCCTCGAGCATGAAGAGCTTTCGGTGGCGGAATTGCAGGACATCATGGGGATGGGCCAGTCGCGGATCTCCAGCCATCTCGCGCAGTTGAAACGCGCGGGCGCGGTGGAAGATCGGCGGGCCGGGAAGAACGTTTATTACGGCTTGGCCGAGCAGAAAGAATCGGACGGGGCCCGCGCGCAGGTGCGCGATCTGATGCGGACGCTCGCGCGGGAAATGCCGGAAACGGCGAGCGACGAAACCGCGCTCAAACTCGTGCTGCGCAAACGCAAGGATCGCGCGCGGGAATATTTCGATGAGCTCGCAGGAAAATTCGGCCGCAGCTACGTGCCCGGGCGTTCCTGGCAGGCGCTCGCGCACACGTTGATCACGCTTTTGCCAGCGCAAACGGTAGCCGACCTCGGCGCGGGCGAGGGAACGCTCTCGCAACTACTCGCGAAGACGGCGAAGCAGGTCATCGCGGTCGATAATTCGCCAAAGATGGTGGAGTTCGGCGTGGAACTGGCGAAGCGGCATGGCTTTGCGAATTTGGAATACCGCCTGGGCGATATCGAAGAGCCGCCCATCACAAAAGGCTCCATCGATCTCGCGATCCTGAGCCAGGCGCTGCATCACGCCATCCATCCGGAGCGCGCCATCGCGAGCGCTTATCGCATCCTGAAAAAAGGCGGACGGCTCGTCATTCTCGACTTGCTCAGCCACCGCTTCGAACGCGCGCGTGAGCTGTATGCGGACCACTGGTTAGGCTTCAGCGAAGTGCAATTGCACCAATGGCTGGAGGAAGCCGGCTTCAAAAATATCGAGGTCACAGTGGTCTCTCGCGAAAAAGAGAGCCCGCATTTCCAGACCGTCTTCGCGACCGGGCTGAAATAGCGGCGGGCCATACCCGGCAAGCGACTGGATCTAAACTGACACTTAGGCCGACTGAGATCAGTCTTGAGTTCGGCTCTGTAACGAGCGCAAATAGTCCGCGAGCGGCCTTGATGGAGCGCTTCGCCATGGCTGAGGAATCAGAACCAGAACTCAAGCTAGAGATCGCTCATGTCCTGACGATCGACGTGGTGGCGTATTCGACGCTGCTCATTCACGAACAGAGCCGGGTAATAGCGGAGTTGACCTCCCTGGGCGGTCGTCGTGGCTCGGGCGGAGAGACTTCGAGCGAAGCTGATTCCAGTCCTGTCTAAACCTCACGCAGCGGGATGGGTTTTGGCGTGATTACAAGCCGTCCCCCATTTTCCTCGCGGGTGGCCAGGTTCGGTTGACCGACTTTAAAGGGGCGTGCCGACTCGATGATCTTGAAGCAACGCGATGGGATTACTCCAGATTACGGTCAGCCAAAAGGGCGAACAGAAAGGGAGGAATGCAGGGACCTCCGAAGGCGACCACGCTCTAGGTGTGATCGCTTTTCAATTCTGCACCGGCGCGGGTTTCCGACCGCCGAAAAGCGTGCGACGCGAATTTTCGAAAGCACTAATTGCCCGGAAGCCTGCGGGAGCGAATCGAGATGCTCCTCCGATTCTAAAGAGGAGCTTTTGGCGCGCTTGCGCGTGGGTTTCAAAAGCAAGCTTCTCGTTGTCGCTTGTCTAAAGCCCGCGTGCCGCATTCAGTTACGACGATGAGCGGATTCTTCGAAGAGCTGAAGCGCCGGAAAGTGTATCGCGTGGCGGTGGCGTATGTCGTTGCCGCGGGCGGCGTTATTCAGCTCGCATCGGCGGTTTTTCCGGCTTGGGAACTGCCGAATTGGACGTTGCGGCTCACGATTATGCTGCTTCTGGTTGGGTTCCCGCTGGCGCTGGTTCTGGCCTGGGCGTTTGACGTGACGCCTGAGGGGATTCGGGCAACGCCGCAAGCGGGAGTCGCGGGCGCTTCGCGGCATCGTCGTCGAAATATTTTTTTGTTGGTGGCGGTAGGCTTGGTGGTTTCTGCAGGGGCGGGTTTTTTTTACTGCCGCGCGCGGAGGCGACGCGGGTGGAGAAATCGATCGCCGTGCTGCCGTTTGAAAATTTCAGTGAGGACCCGAGAACGCGCATTTTGCCGATGGTATGCAGGACGACATCCTGACGAATCTGGCCAAGATCGGCGAGCTAAAGGTGATCTCGCGCACCTCGGTGATGGGTTATCGCGGGAACACGAAAAACGTGCGCGAAATCGGGAAGGCGCTCGGCGTGGGCGCGGTCTTGGAAGGGAGCGTGCGGCGGGAGGGGAATCGGGTGCGCTTAAATGTGCAGCTTATCGATACGGAGAACGATCGGCACCTCTGGGCAGAGGATTACGATCGTGAACTGACCGACGTGTTCGCGATCCAGACCGACCTGGCGCAAAAGGTGGCGCACGAGCTTCGCGCGCAACTTTCGCCGAGCGAGAAAGCGCAGATGACGCGCAAACCGACGGAAAGTGGCGAGGCCTATCTGGCATTTGTGCAGGCGCACAATTTGCACGCCGAACGCGATCAGCCCGGAGAAGCTGAGTCAAGCGGTGCAGCTCTACGAGCGCGCGCTTCAGCTCGATCCAAAATTTACCCTGGCCGCCGCGAATCTTTCCATGCTGCACAGTTGGATCCTTTATACCTTCGAGCCGACGGAAGCGCACCGAGAGGCAGCACGGCGTTATGCCGAACGGGCCTTGCAATTGGAACCGGATTCACCGGAAGCGCACTTCGCGCAGGGGTTCTTTCTCTACTATGGGCGGCGCGATTTCGCAGCGGCCTTACAGGAATTTGCGATCGCGGAACGCGGCCTGCCTAATGATGCGCAGGTGTCGCTGCTGATGGGCGCGATTCAGCGCCGGCAGGGACGCTGGCAGGATTCGACAGAGAGTCTGGAGAAAGCGGTCAACCTCAGTCCTAACGACACGTGGATTTTGCAGAACCTGGTTTCGAATTATCAGATGCTGCGTGATTACGAGGCGGCCAGGCGAACGATGGAGCGCGCCCTCGCCGTCGAACCCGGCTCTTTTAAACTTTGGGAAATCAAATCCCGCCTGGCAATGGAAGAACGTGGGGATCTGAGTGTGGCGGAGAAGGCGCTGGCGGTGTGGCAAGAAGCCGGCGCCGCTGGGAAAAATTCCGACGCACCAGAGGACGTGAACGCGGCCATCAACGTCGTATTTGCACGCGCGAACGTGGCTTTGATGGGGCACAAAAATGAGGAGGTGCTGAAAGTGTTGGATGAGTTGAAAGCGTTCGTGGGAAAGCCGCGGTCGCACTATGTCTTCCAGCTGCGGCTCTTCGAGGGAATCGCGCTCCAGCGCTTGGGACGAGCAACCGAAGCGCAGGCGGCATTCCTTTTGGCGAAGGAAGCCGGTGAGAACGCCGTGCGGGAAGCGCCGAACGAAGCTGGCCGCCACGCCAACCTGGCCCGCGCCTTGGCGTATCTGGGTGAAAAGGAGGCGGCACTCGCGGAAGCGAAACGCGCAACGGAATTGTTGCCGGAATCGGCCGACGCCTTCGAGGGTCCAGTGATGACGACCCAACTGGCGGAGGTTTATGCGATTTTGGGGGAGAACGACAAAGCGATCACGCTTTTCGACGACCTGCTGGAGCGGTTTAGCGGAGTGACGGTGGCTAGCCTGCGGTTGGATCCGGCGCTCGATCAGTTACTGCAGGATCCGCAATTTCAAGCGGTGCTGGCGAAGCACTCGAGGAAGAGTTGAGCGAACGCCTGCGCTTTTTTGCAGATCGGATAGAGTCGCGTTTCCACAGAGGGGAATAACCTGAACGACCGATTAAGCGGATTCTTTTGCGAACTGCGGCGCCGTAAAGTGTATCGCGTCGCGGTCGGCTATGCGGTGATCGGCTGGCTGATCATTCAGGTCGCGGCGACAATTTTTCCTGCGCTCGAATTCCCGCTCGCCAGCCTGAAGTGGATCATCCTGGCGGTTCTCGTTGGGTTCCCGATTGCGCTCATTCTGGCGTGGGCTTTCGATCTCGGGCCGCATGGCTTTGAGAAAACCGCGCCAGCGGAAGGGCCGGCGGAATGTCCGCCAGCGCTGCGACCGAAGCGGCGGAATGTTTATCTACTCGCGGTGATTGGCGTCGTGCTCGCGGGGCTGGCCGGCTTCTTTTTGCTGCCGCGGGGAAGCGGTGGCGTGCGCGATAAATCGGTGGCGGTTTTGCCGTTCGATAATTTTAGCAATGCCGCTGAGAACGCGTTTTTCGCGGAAGGTTTACACGACGACGTGCTGACTTCGCTCGCAAATATCGGCGAGCTAAAGGTGATTTCGCGGACATCCGTGATGCCGTACAAAGGGCAAAATCATAACGTCCGTGAAATCGCGAAAGCGCTGGGCGTGGGTTCCATTCTCGAGGGAAGTGTCCGGCGCTCTGGCAATCGTATCCGGCTCAATGTGCAATTGATCGACGGCCGCACAGACGAGCACATTTGGGCGGAGGATTACGATCGCGAATTAACGGATGTTTTCGCCATCCAAAGCGAATTGGCGCAGGAGATCGCGACCCGGTTGAAAGCCAAGCTCTCGCCCGCGGAAAAGGCGCGCATGGAAGAAAAGCCGACGGAGAACGGCGAGGCCTATCTTCTTTACGTCCAGGCCCAGGCGATCGCGACCGGCGCGGATACGGAGCGCCGCAAACAAGCGGAGGCGCTCTTCGCGCAGGCCATCCAACTTGATCCGTCCTTTGCCCTGGCCCGCGCGAATTTTTCGCGACTTCAAAGTTGGATCTATCAATCGATCGATCCTGCGCAGGAAAGGCAGCAAAAAGCGCGCGCAGAGGCGGCGGCAGCGTTGCGCTTGCGCCCGCATTTGCCCGAAGCGCATCTGGCGCAGGGCTTCGTCCATTATTACATCGAGAAAGATTATGCAGCCGCATTGCGGGAGTTTGAGCTGGCGCAGGCGCAGATGCCGAACGATGCCAATACGCTGCGCGCGATCGCGGCCATCGAGCGCCGCCAGGGCAAGTGGGACGAATCCACCAAGCACTATCGGCGCGCGATTTCGCGCAGCCCGACGGATGCCGTGCTGATCGAAAATCTCGGGCTGAATTACATCGCACGGCATGATTACCCGGCCGCGGCACAGACGCTGGATCGCGCCTTGGCGCTGGCGCCGGAGGCCTTTGAAATCAAGGCCGAACGCGCCTGGGTGGATTTTCATTGGAAAGAAGATTTCGGCCGCTTGCATGAATTGTTCGCCGCGACTCCTGGGGGCGATGAGCCGAATCCGGTGGCGAGTCTGGCGCGTTTCAACATCCTCTTTTTCGAGAGAAAGTTTCCCGAAGCGCTGGCGGCCCTGGAACGGAGCCCATTCGAAAACATGCGCGGCGAAACGAGTGCGCCGCTGCCTAAATCCTTTCTCGCCGCGCAAGTTTATCGCGCGATGGGAGACGCCGGCAAGGCGCAGGCGGCCTACGAGCAAGCGCGACCGATCGCGGAAAGAGGTATCGGCGAAAGCCCGGGCGATGCCGCGCGCTATGCTTTGCTCGGGTTGATCGATGCCGGCCTGGGTCGCAACGAGGAGGCCATTCGAAACGGGACGCGCGCGATCGAGTTGTTGCCCGAAACGGTGGATGCATTTGATGGGCCGATCCTGAAAATCTCGCTCGCGCGGATTCACGCCATGGTGGGGAATGGTGAAGCCGCGCTCACGCTTTTGGAAGAGTCCGCGACGAGACCCGGCGGAATTACGAGAAGCGAATTGCGCTTCGATCCCTCGTGGGATCCCTTGCGAAAGGAACCGCGCTTCCAGAAGCTGGCGGCTCTGCCTCGTTAGCGGGCTCGCATTCCGCGCCAGCGACTCCCCCTTTCCAAGAGGAGGAGTCGCGACGACTTTCCGGGCGTGCTTTTAATGTTCTCTCGTCGTCCCCTGACTGCGCGTCTGCGCGGTGGGTTTCTTATTGCTTACATTCTGCTGTGCACCGTTTCCGTGAATGCGGATTGGACGGTCACGGGAAGCGAATCGCATCC
>CAVXLV010000009.1:0-279533 GCA_963762685.1 uncultured Verrucomicrobiae bacterium
GTATCCACAGCTGCTGCTCGACCGCATCCTCCCGGCGGTCGAAGCAATGAGGTTCCTGCGATGAGCTATCTCGAATTTTTCCGCTTGGTTTTGCCGGAAGCGCACGTCGTCGGCACGGCGCTTTTGGTTTTGGCGTTCGGTCTCACGAGATGGCGCGCCGCGGGATTGTCCACGATCCTCTCTGCGGTCGGCCTCGCCTTCGCCGCCGCGTCCATTTTACACCTGCGGGGCAACGCTGATGTCTTCGGCGGAATGCTGGTCATCAATCCGCTCACTTCTCTCTTCAAATTCATCTGCCTCCTGCTCGCGCTGGGTACGGTGCTGCTCGCGCATGGCGATCGCAGAATGTTGAGCCACCACGCGGAATACCTTGCTCTTATCCTTCTCGCGACGGTCGGCCTTCTCCTCCTCGTGGGCAGCGAAGAGCTGCTCATGATTTTCATCGGTCTGGAACTCACCGGCCTCTCGCTCTACATCCTGACGGGGTTCAAAAAAGACGACCCGCACTCTGCGGAAGCCGGCCTCAAGTACTTCCTCTTCGGCAGCACCGCGAGCGCCTTCACGCTGTTCGGTCTCAGTCTCATCTATGGCATGTGCGGCACGACCGGCCTGGCCGCGATCTCCGCGAAATTAGCCGGCCAGTCCGCTTCACCGCTGCTCGCGGTCGGCATCGTCATGACGTTGATCGGCTTCGCTTTCAAAATCGCGGCTGCGCCTTTCCACCTTTGGGCGCCTGACACCTACCAGAGCGCACCCATCTCCAGCGCCGCCTTCATCGCTTCCGGTTCAAAGGTCGCGTCGTTCGTCGTCCTCGGAAAAATCGTCCTCCTTGGCTTTGGTCCGATGCAAGGAAGTGCCGGCTGGCACGCGTTGCTGCCAGGTTGGGCGCCACTTCTGGCGGTGCTGGCTGCGCTCTCCATCATCATCGGAAATCTCGCCGCGCTCGCCCAAAAAAATGTCCGCCGTCTGCTCGCTTATTCTGCAGTCGCGCATGCCGGCTACACCTTGTTAGGCCTGATCGCGGGCGGTGCGGCCGGTTTCAGCGCGACGCTCTTTTACACCACCATCTACGCCTTCACGATCCTCGGTGCCTTCGGCGTCGTCGGCTGCGTCCAGAGGACCACGGGCGGCGATCACTTTGAACACTTCGCGGGCCTCGCCGCGCGTTCCCCGGTGCTCGCGGGGGCGATGGCAATCTTCATGCTTTCCCTCGCGGGGCTGCCGCCTCTCGCCGGATTCTTTGGAAAATTTTACCTTTTCAGCGCCGCTTTTGGCGCTGGAGAAAGGCACGCGCTCCTTTGGCTGGTGGCGCTCGCGCTCCTCGGCAGTCTCGTCTCGCTCTACTATTATCTGATGGTGCTGAAGGCGATCTTCCTCGACCCAGCCCCAGTCGCCAGCCCCGCGATCGCGCCGGGAAACCTCCCGAAGATTATTCTCGGACTGCTCGCGGCGACTACTTTGTTCCTCGGGATTATGCCTGGCGTTTTGCTCGACCGAATCCTGGCTGCGCTCACCCCGTAAGAGATCGCGGCAAAATCCAAAAAATCTGCTATGGTGCGCGATGGCCAAACCCACCGGTGCTTCTTTCACCCGCCGCGCTCCTGACAATATCACTGAGGAATTGGTTGCAGTCTTATCCTCGAAAGCGTCCTTCGAATTCAAGGCGCTCTTCGACATTATCTTCGCCAATCTTCGCGAGCGGAATGCCGCCAGCGGTGGTGAAGAAATGCTCCGCCTCCGCACGTACGAGAAGCTCCAGGGCCTCGTGAACCAAGGCGCCGTGACTCGCACAGTTAACGGCACGACCAAGAAGTATAAGGGCGTGCAGGCGCAGCTAACCAAACTCAACGCCGAGATGAAAATTCTTCGCGCCGAGTGGACGGTAAAGTTGCAGGCGAAAGCCGCCGCTGCTGCCGCGGGCTAAACGCCCGGAAGGCAGATCGTTGCCAGCCCTGTTCGAAGTCGCGCCTGGCGGACCAATCCGCTTGACGTCGCGTCGCCCATTCTCAGACACTCGTGGGATGAATACTCCTACGAACCGGGCTGTGCGCAGATGGCGTTCTGCGATTGGAAGTCTCACTCTCGCGGCGGCCGTTTTCGCGGCACCCGCTTTTGCGGCCGATGAGGCCAGTCCCGTGCCGAAAACTTCCAGCACAGGCGCGCCGAGTGCGGAGGAGATGCAGCAAATGATGGAGCTCTCAAAGTTGAACGAAAACCACAAACTGCTGGGCGAGCTCGTCGGCACTTGGGATTACACGGTCAAGATGTGGATGGCGCCCGACGCGCCGCCCACCGAATCGAAAGGCACCGCCACCCGCAAGCCGTTGATGGATGGACGTTATTTCGCCGTCGAGGCCACGGGCGCCTTTGAGATGCCGGGTCCGGATGGCAAAATGATCAAAATGGATTTCAAGGGTGCGAGCTGGGAAGGCTACGACAACGCGAAGAAAAAGTTCGTCTCCACCTGGGCGGATAACATGGGAACCGGCATCATGTATTCCGAGGGAACCTACGATCCCGCGACCAAGACCTTCACCTACAACTCGGAGGTGGAGATGATCCCGGGGATGAAGACGAAGGTGCGCGAAACCGTGAAGGTGACCGACAAGGATCATCACACCTTCGAATATTTCGAGATACGCGACGGCAAGGACGTGAAGACGATGGAGATCAATTACACGCGCAAGAAATAGCGCTCAATTCGACGGGAGGCGACGCTCGCTCCGTCAAGACCTTGGCGGGGGCGGGCAGCGCGCATTTCGTTTCGTGAGCCGCCACTTGGCCCTTGGGGTATTCGTTAGACTAGCGCACGGCCGCCCTCCAGATTCCTCGAGAAGTCGCTGGGCCTGTGAATAAAACCGCCGCACTAGACCCGCGCTTCGAGCATCGGGAACGTATTCCCGGTCTCGATCTCTTGCGCGCGCTGGCCATCGTCGTGGTCGTCCTCTACCACGCCGGCATCTACGGCTTCGCTCTCCCTGGAAAAGCGCACCGCTTCGGCTGGGTCGGCGTGGATCTTTTCTTTGTCCTGAGCGGTTATCTCATCGGCCGGCAATTGCTCACCGCTCTGGCGCGTGCGCCTCGGTTGGAGCGCACGCGCTTTTACGCCCGGCGCGCGCTCCGCATCCTCCCGGCCTACTTCGTGGTTCTTGCCATCTATTTTTGCCTGCCGAGTTGGCGCGAGGCCCCCGAGATTTCACCGCTCTGGAAATTCGTTTTCTCAGTTCAGAACATCGGCCTGCGCGGTGGCACTGCCTTCTCGCACGCCTGGTCGCTCGCAGTGGAGGATCAGTTTTATCTCTTCCTCCCAGCGGTGCTATTGCTTCTCCACCATTGGCGCGGGGCGCGCTTTGCCCTCCCCCTTGTTATGATTCTCGGCGGAATGGTTCTCCGCGGCTACCTCGCCCTCTCACACCCGCAGACCGATGGCACTGGCGTCTCTGGCCGCGCTTTTCAGATGCTCATTTATTATCCCACCTGGACGCGACTCGATCCGCTCGTCTTCGGAGTTGTCCTTGCCGCGATCCAATTGCATCGCCCCGTTTGGTGGAATCACCTGACCGCTCAGGCGCGCTGGCTTTGGCTGCCGGCCCTCGCACTCATCGCCTTTGCGCTGTCTCTCGGCGAGAAGGACATCACCGTCACCACCTGCATCTGGCAATTTCCCCTCATTGCTCTCGGCATGGCTGCCCTCCTGGTTTGCGCCGTCAGCCCGCAGCTCCAGTTCGCGCAGCGTGAAATCCCCGGCGTCGCATTCATCGCCAGCATTGCCTACAGCGTTTACTTGAGCCACAAGCTCGTGATTCACTTCGTCATCAATTTTTGTTCGGCTCGTAGTCTCGCACTGACCTCTCTCCCGGCCATCCTTGCGGTCGAAATCCTGATTTATTTCGCCGGTGCGGGCCTTTATCTCGCCGTGGAACGCCCGTTTCTGCAACTCCGCCACCGCCTCGCGCCACAATTGGGCTCGGCGGCGTTACAGCCCTAAGCGACGAGGGCGCGCGCAGGCGAAGCCCGCATCTTGCCAACAAAAAAAACGCGGGGCCATTACTGGCCCCGCTAAAAGCTGACGGAAAGTGAACGTCAAGTTTAGTTGTTTTAAGTGACTCCCGAGCTTTGCCTATAACTTAGCAGTCACCGTGCCAGATGTGCTTTTCACTTTGGCGGCAGCTCACGCGCAAAGAACGCTGCCACCTTCGGCCGCACCGCTTTCATCGCGTCCTCGCTGAAGACGTGACCCTGATCCGAAACGAAATCCGTCTCCACCTTACCGCCGCGCTCACGCAACAGTTGCTGCAGCGGCTTCGCATATTTTTCAAACGGCACCCGCGTATCTTGCAGGCCATGCACCAGCAAGACCGGCGGCATCTTCCCAATGCGATTGTCTTGTGAATTCCAGACGCCGCCCGCCTGTTCCGCGACCGCCCCGACTAACGAGTTATCCGAAGCCGCCGCCAGCGCTAGAAAGCCGCCGAGCGAGTATCCGTAAAGGCCGACCGGCCCACTCTTCTCCCGGCTGTGCGCCCAGACGATCCCAGCGCGCAGGGTCTCCAGCCATTCGCCGAAGTGCTTCTGCATGTCGGCATCGCGCGCGCCGATGGTGCCAGTGCGATTGAAGTAATGCAGCAGATAAACGGAGTCGCCCGCGCCCGCGAGGGTGCGCGCCACGCGACGCATCGCGGGACCATCGAAAAGCATTCCGCCCGCACCATGGAGCACGATAATCGTCCGCTTCGCCGGCCGCCCTACAGGCGCAAAGTAATCCGCGCGGATCGTCCGACCGCCGCTCTGAAAGTTCAACGCCGTCGGCCGCATCTCGGAGGCGCGATCCACTTCCGCCCGCGCGCTCTGCGCCATAATGCAGCAAAGCGCCGCCGCCAGACCCAACGCGCTAAAAATGCAATCTCGTCATACGGCAATATCGCGCTTCGTCCGCTGCCCGCCGAAATTTCTCTTGGACTCACTGGCGCGGCTTGATCCGCGCACATCCAAACGCAACCGCGCAGTCGTAATTTCCCTGGAGGCTTGTAAGAGCAGCCGCACGAGAAAAGCGCATGAACGAACAAAATCCCATGAACCGGCGAAGGGCGATTAAAGGCATCGGGGCCGGATTTGCAGCGATTGCCGCTGCCAGCCCGGGCTTCAGCGCGCAGAACACGAAGAAAACCATGACATCCGAAAAACTGCAGGACCCGCGAACGAAGTATCCGAAGCCGCCCTTCAAAGGTCAGGAGCAGCCGTGGCCCGGCCTGGCGAGCAAAATGGATCCGCGGCCCGACCATGGCGAAAAAAGCTACCAAGGCTCCGGCCGGCTCGCGGGCCGGAAGGCGCTCATCACCGGCGGCGATTCCGGCATGGGGCGCGCTGCCGCCATCGCCTTTGCGCGCGAAGGCGCGGATGTGGCGATCAATTATTTCCCCACCGAAGAGCCGGACGCGAAGGAGGTGATCGACTTGATCAAGGCCGAAGGACGCAAGGCCATCGCCTTGCCGGGCGATCTACGCGCGGAAGATTTTTGCACCAAGCTGGTGGCCGACGCTGTCGAGAAATTAGGCGGCCTCGACATTCTGGTTAGCAACGCCGCGCGCCAGCAAACCCGCGCCTCCATCCTCGATGTCTCGAGCGAAGATTTCGACGCCACGATGAAGACGAACATCTACGCCGCCTTTTGGATCATCAAAGCCGCGCTGCCGCATTTGCAGCCCGGCTCTTGCATCATCGGGACCACTTCCGAGCAGGCGATGGAGCCTTCGGCCGAGCTCTACGACTACGCGCAAACCAAAGCCGCCACCACCAACTGGGTCCGCTCTTTGGCCAAGCAGCTGGCTGAAAAAGGCATCCGCGTAAACGGCGTCGCGCCCGGTCCGATCTGGACGCCGCTCCAAGTGAGCGGCGGCGCCACCCAGGAAAAGCTCAAAGGCTTCGGGGGCCAAACACCCTTGGGCCGCCCGGGCCAGCCGGTGGAACTCGCCTCCATCTATGTGCTGCTCGCCGCCAATGACGCCAGCTACTCGACCGGACAAGTTTACGGCGCGATGGGTGGCGGCGGTTTGCCCTAACGAGCGCGGATCACGCCGATTCCTAAAAGGGAGACTTCACCACTCCACCGTCCACGCGGAGCGCGGCGCCATTGGTCGCAGAGGAAAGTGGGCTACAAAGATACGCCACCAGCGGCGCCACTTCCTCCGGCTTGGCGAATCGCTGCAGCAGCGACGTCGGCCGCGCGTGCTTGAAGAAGTCCTTCTCAAACTCCGCCTTCGTTTGCTGCTTTTGCTCCGCCAGCGTTCCCACAAATTCCTCCACGCCCTCCGACGCCGTCGGTCCGGGCAGGACCGCATTCACCGTCACGCCCGTGCCCACGCAGGTCTCCGCCAGCCCGCGTGCGATCGCGATCTGCGCCGTCTTCGTCATCCCATAATGAATCATCTCCGCCGGGATCTGAAGCGCAGATTCACTCGAGACGAAAACGATGCGACCCCAATCCCGCTCGCGCATCCGCGGCAGATAGGCCCGGCTCATTCGCACCCCGCTCAAGACGTTCGTCTCAAAAAAGCGCAGCCAATCTTCGTCCGGAATTTCCTCGAACGGCTTCGGTTCGAAGATGCCGAGGTTGTTCACCAGGATGTCGACCTCTGGCACCTGCCGCACGAACTCCTGCACGCCGTCCGCTGTCGCCAGGTCCGCCGCCACACCGCGCACCTTCGCGCCGCTGCCGCCGCCGATGCTTTTCACCGCTGCTTCCACCCGATCCTGGGTGCGACCATTAATAATCACCGATGCTCCTTCGCGCGCGAGCAACGTAGCGATAGCCAGCCCGATCCCCGCCGTCGAACCCGTCACCACCGCCGTTTTATCCGCCAGTTGCAAATCCATCCCATGCACTCGCACGTCTCCGCGCGACCGGCAAAAGCACCACGCTGCGCCCGCAGCGCCGCAGAGCTGCCAGCTCCCGCCGCACCTCCGGCGTCTTCAAATGCCAGCAATAGAGGACGAACTCGTTTGCATTCATCGCGCCGGAGAACCCACGCGGGCAGTCCCGCAGATCGCGCCGCGATTCCGCGAGCGCGAACGTATACGAGAAAGCTGACAGCGCGTTTATTTCCGCGCGCAGATACGGCCGTGGCCTAACCGAAAATACTCGCGAGAAAGCCTTTTTTAGCAGGCGCTTTTCCCGAACGCTTCTTGGCGCTCGTTGCCTTTTTGGCACCGGTCTTCTTTGCGCCAGTCGTTTTGGCGCTGGTCTTCTTTGCGCCAGTTTTCTTCGCGCCGGCCTTTTTGCTGGCTGTGGTTTTTTTGACGGCAGTTTTCTTATTGCCGATAGCGTTCTTACTGCTGGTTTTACGTGCGGGCATACCAGTGATTCGTGCGGCGCGCTTTCGTGGCCGTGTTCAATCCAAAACCGCTTCCGCAAAAACGATTGCCTAACCAGCACTCGCGGCGCGTTCCAGTTCCGCCAGGTCCAGCTTCTCCATCTGCCAAACCTTCGCCGTCACGCGCTGCAGTTTTGCCGGATCTTTAAACCAATCCCACAACTGCACCGGCACGATCTGCCAGGGCATGCCGAATTTATCCTTGAGCCAGCCACACTGGATCGGCTCGCCGCCATCCGCCGACAGCTTCTCCCAAAAGTAATCAATCTCCTCCTGCGAATCGCAGTTCACCACCAGCGAGACCGCGTTGGTAAACGGGTAGCCCTCCCCGCCATTCAAAGCCACGAAGTGCTGGCCCTGCAGCTCGAACGCGATCGTCATCACCATGTCCGTCGGCCGCGGCCCGCCCTCCGGGTAATGCGTCGTCGTGTGAATCTTCCCATCCTTAAAGACCGAGAGATAAAACGCGACCGCCTCCTCCGCCTGCGTGTCGAACCAAAGAAACGGCATGATCTTTTGCATGCAGCATCACTACCGGCGGCAGCGCTTCAGGCAACGACGGTCTTTCGTCGCCGATTAATCCGGATACTCGTCCGACCCTTGCACCCAGAGGAACGATTGCAGATCAATCAGGTCGCGCGGCTGCAGATCGCGCAGCTCGCGTTC
Source organism: uncultured Verrucomicrobiae bacterium (assembly GCA_963762685.1). Taxonomy (GTDB): domain Bacteria; phylum Verrucomicrobiota; class Verrucomicrobiia; order Chthoniobacterales; family UBA10450; genus JACCTI01. The sequence goes on from CAVXLV010000009.1 coordinate 8,037, forward strand.
CAATGTCCGCGAGAGCGCCAGCAGTTGCGAGTAGGTCTGCCAATTCGGTCGCGACTGATAGTCGAACTGATACCCGCAGGCGGTCACCGCGCGGCGCGTGACGTTCGGCTTCAGAAAAATGTGTTGCTCAGGTTGCGCGATGAAGCCCCACACCGTCACGAGCGGCCACGTGAGCACGCGCGTCTGGCGCCGCGGCAAAGCAGCCACCACCTCACACCAGCGCTCGAAGCGTTGCTCCATCTCGCCGCGGCCATGGAGCAATTCGTAAAGTCCGCTCGCAAACGCCTCCGCGCCGGCAGCGGACTTCACCGCATCGCGCAACGCCATTTTTTCGAAGGAAAAAATCATGCTGTGCCGGGACTGTTGCTCCACCCGCACAGCGCGCGCCGCGATTTCTCGATATTCGCCCGCGCGCAGCAGCCGTCGGAATTCTGCGCGCGATAACGCCACTTCCCAACGTTTGTGCGTCTCCCATTTATAGTCGCGCTCCCACTCCAGGTAGGTCGCATCGCGAAACCCCTGTGGGAAATAGCGCAGAAATTTTCGCCGCGCTTCCTCCACGCCCGCGCGTCCTGGTTCCCTTCGTCCCATGCTTCAGTAAATCGCATCGCAACAACGAGCCCGATGCCTCGACTGCGTCGGCGTGACGACAAGACAACTCCGGCGCCGCTCGTTAAACGCGCTGGGCCAGACGAGCGACAGCGGCAACGAGTTCGGCCGGCTCGACCGGTTTCGATATATGGAGATCGAAACCCGCGAGCATGGCGCGCCGCCGATCTTCCGATCGCGCAAACGCCGTCAACGCGATCGCCGGGAGCTTGCCGCCCGCGGCCTCACGCATTGCGCGCACGCTGCGGATAAATTGGTAACCATCCGTCCCCGGCAAACCGATATCCGAGATGACGACGTCCGTTTGTTGGCGCTGCAAAACAGTGAGCGCCTCTTCCGCCGATGCCGCCACTTCCACGATCGCGTCGCATTCCTCGAGGATGCGTTTCACGAGCATGCGCGAATCTTTTTCATCATCCAGCACGAGAATGCGAGCGCCATCGAGCGCGGGCGGACATTCCGGAGGCAACCCGGTCGGCACGCGCGGATGCGCGCGTTCATGGGTGGGGACAGGCTGGTGTTGGTGCGCAATCGCCAGCGGAAGCTGCACGGTGAAGGTGGCACCCGCGCCTTCGCCCGGGCTGGCGACACGCACTTCGCCGCCATGCATTTCGGTGAGGTGTTTCACGATGGCCAATCCGAGACCGAGGCCGGAGTGAAGGCGTGTGGTTGTGGCATCCGCCTGGCGGAAGCGCTCGAAGACGTGCGGCAAAAAAGCCGGACGAATTCCCGCTCCGGTGTCGCTCACTACGATCTCGAGGTGAGAATTGACCGGATGGAGCAAGACCTGCACGCGCCCGGCTTTAGGCGTGAACTTGATCGCGTTCGAAAGCAGGTTCCAAAGGATCTGCTGCAAACGCGCGGGATCGCCCATGACCGGGCCGGCCGTGGGCTCGAGAACTTTTTGGATGCGGATTTCCTTCGCTTGGGCCGAATGCGCCACGGCGGCAATGGAAGCATCGATCACCGCGGTCAGGTCGACCGGCTGGACATTCAACCGGACCTTGCCGGAAATGATGCGGCTCATATCGAGCAGGTCCTCGATGAGTTGCGTCTGCACCCGCGCGTTCCGCTCGATCACCGCCAGGCCTTCCGTCAAATCCTCCGGCGTAGGGTCTTCGCCTTTCAAGATCTGCGACCACCCGAGGATCGCGTTTAAGGGCGTGCGCAATTCGTGCGAAAGAGTGGCGAGGAATTCATCCTTCATCCGGCTGCTGTGTTCCGCCTGCGTGCGCGCGACTCGCTCGCTCGCGAGCAACTCTTCGCGTTCAGCATCGGCCGCTCTCTTCGCGGTCACATCCAGGGTAATGCCGTCAAAACCGACCGCCGTTCCCGATTCATCATAATAGGCACGGCCAACCGCACGGATCCATTTCTCCGCGCCAGTCGCAGCGGAGACGGTGCGATACTCGGTCTCGTAAGGAGTGCGGTGGGCGATCGCGTGCTCGATTTCTTTCTGCACCCGTTCCCGGTCGTCAGGATGCAGGCGCTCGAAGAAAATCTCGATCGTCACTTCGTCCTCCGATCGGAGCCAGAAATGGCTTTTCACGCGCGCGTCCCACTCCAGGGTAGAGAACGGCAGCGGACAATACCAAAGCCCGATGTCCCCCTCTTCGAGCACGAGATCCATCCGGCGCCGGCCGACGCGGAGCGCTTCCTCGGCCTGCTTCCGATCCGAGATATCGCGAATAAAAGCCGCGAAATGATCCGCGCCGCCCTGCGCGAGATGGCTGAACGCGATCTCGATCGGAAATTCGTGGCCTTGCCGGTGTAGACCGAACGCTTCTGTGGCGCGCCAATTCAACTTTTTCTGGCCCGTCGCGAGGTAACGCGCAAGGCCTTGGCGATGCATTTCGCGCAGCCGCTCCGGTTGCAAAAGCGCAATCTGCTGGCCACTCAATTCCTCCGGCCGATAGCCGAAAACATCCGCAACCGCAGGGTTGGCAAAAAGGATCCGGCTCTCCCGATCAAGAATGACCACGGCATCAGTCGAGGTCTGCCACAGCAGGCGATACTCGGCCTCCGTGAGGCTGGGCGGTGCGGACGAGGGTTGCGGCGAAGACATTCGGAAACAAGTGCGCGTGCCCGTGCGATTGTTCAAGCGCACGCGAAAACTTCCGCGGCGCGATCACAGCGCATGGCTCGTCACCATGAAAACGTCTGCGCTGCCCGAATCGGATTTACCCAATCTGCGCAGTCCCGGCTTTCCTCATGAGCGTCCGGTGATTTCCGCGAGAAGTTCGGCGTCGGCCGGCTCGAATTCGCCGTCCATCATCAATCAGGCGGCCAGTCCGGTCGTAAATCTCCTGCGCGAAACGCGTGGTCGTTTCGTCTGCATCGACCTCTTTGAGGTAGCGCGCTCGTCCACCGGCGCGCCCCGCATAGTCGCGCATATAGCGACAGCGCCCGCCCGGATGGTCCTCCCAACTCCCAATCTTCTGCTCGTTCGGTTCCCGCGATGCCATTTCGGCCTGCGCGCCTATTTCATTCGATCGAACGTTTTTTGGAGCAACGCGAGATCGCTCGGATGGCCGAGCTTCTCACGCGTGGTGTCGACCCATTTCTTCTCGAGCGCGTTTTTGGTGGGGCGATCGCTTTGATAGAAGACGCCGAAGACGCCGGGAAACGGGAGCTGCGCGAGCTTATAGGCGGCGAGCTCGTCGGTGACGTCGTGGCGGGCTTCGTCCTCGGCAGTGTTATCGTATTTTTTTTCCTGGATGATCTCGAAGGTGCCTTCTTTGCGCGGGTTCGCGGGATCGAAGGCGCCGGGATAAAATTCGACGCATTCGCTCAGGCATTCGATGACGCTGAAGCCCTGGTGATCCATGGCGCGCTCGATCATCTCGATCATGTGTTTGACCTGGGAGGCGTGGGTGCGGGCGACAAAGGTGGCGCCGGCGGTGATGAGTTTCGTCATCGGATTGACCGGGTGATCGATCGCGCCTTGCGGGTCGGTCTTGGATTTGAAACCGATCGGACTCGTAGGCGAGGTCTGCTTTTTCGTCAGGCCATAGACGAAGTTGTCCATGATGACGTAGGTCAGGTTAATGTTCTTGCGGGCTCCGTGTTCGAGGTGGTTGCCGCCGATGCTGAAGCCGTCGCCGTCGCCGCCGAAAAGGAAGACGTGGAGATCGGGGCGCGAGAGGCTGACGCCAGTAGCGAGCGGGACGGCGCGACCGTGGATGAAATGGGCGCCGTAAGTGTTAACGAAGTAGGGGAAGCGCGAGGAGCAACCGATGCCGGCGAGGGTGACGATCTTCTCGTGCTCGAGCTGGCGTTTCTCGAGGACTTTGTAATAGCAGGCCAGCACGGCGAAATCGCCGCAACCGGGACACCAGGTCGGGTGATCGGCGGTGATGGCTTTTTTGGTGAGCTTCTCGCGTTCAGGAAGCTCGGCGGGCGCGGTGAGGGTTTCGGTGCTCATGGGAAAATCTCTAAGCGTGGGCCATGGCGGGGGCCGGTGGTTGGATGTTCTGTTCGGCAGCCACTTCAAGCGCCCCTTCAAGTCCGATCTGGATTTCGCGCGCAGCTTCTTCGCGGCTGTCGCCGTGGGCCATGATGCTGGGCCATTCGACCACCTGCGCAATGAAGCAATCGTCGCCGGGTGTAGCCGAATACCAGATCCGAATCTCGTAGTCGCGCGGATCGTAGGGCATGGCGGGCTTGCTCATGGTTTGAGGTTACAACGTTTCAATTCCGCGCGCACTTGCCGTACCTGATAAGCCTTTGCCTTGCCACCCGGAGCCGCCTGGAGATTCAGAAAGCTGTCCGAGCGCTGAAAGATGACGTGGCTGCCTTTGCTCTGTCGATGGGTATAACCCAGTTTCGTCAGCAACAGAGCGAGATCCTCGAAAGCAAAGCTCGCGTCGCTCTGGCCCGACATCAGCCGGTCGAACACCTTCTCTGCTTTGCTCATCGAAAATCATTCCTTCCCGGCTCATTTCTCCAGCTCGGTCTCGCGGGTTTCGTTCGTGCCGGAGGAGGCGAGGATGGCTTCGGTGCCGGGCTTGGTGGGGGTGTTGTCCTGCGCGCGGTCGCGCGCGACGGAGACCTGCGCTTCGGCGCGATCGGTGGCGGCGGCGGTGCTGTGGCCATTGGCGGAGGCGCCGTTGGGTTGGGCTGCCGTTGGCGGCGAAGCCTTCACCGAGACCGGCGAGAATTTCGCGCACGCGGTAGGTGAGGCCGTCGGTCTTGGTCAGGCTCTGGATTTTCGGATCGCAATAACAAGCGCGCAGAATGGTGGCGAGCTGGCCGTAGCCATACATGCCTTCGTCGTTCATCTCGACCACGACGATGCGGCGGAACTTCGCGAAGATTTTATCGAGGCCGTTCGGGAGTGGATGGATGTGGCGCAGATGGATGGCCGCCATCTTTTCGCCTTCTTTGCGGCCGCGCTTCACGGCGTCGTGGATTGGGCCGTAGGTGGAGCCCCAGCCGATGAGAAGCATCTCGCCTTCCGCATCGCCGTAGACTTCGGGCGGGGGAATTTCTTCGGCCAGCTTTTGCAATTTCGTCCGGCGCTTGGCCGTCATCGCCATGTGCAATTTCGGGCTGCCGGTCGGGTGGCCCATCTCGTCGTGCTCCAGGCCGGTGACGAGCGGATATTTGCCGTCCAAAATGCGGGTGCCGGGAACGGCGTGCTGGGTAATGGCGTCGAGCGGGTAAGGCTTAAACGTCGCGCGCGGGGTCAGGTCCAGCTTCGGATCCAGCATGATCTTCCCGAGATCCGGCTCGTCGAAAGCCTCGATCCGCGTAGCCAGCGAAGTGTCGCTAAGAATGAAAACCGGCGTGCTGTATTTGCGCGCGATCTTGGCCGCCTCGACCGCGATGTAGAAACAATCCTCCACCGTCTGCGCCGCCAAAACCACGCGCGGGCTGTCGCCGTGACCGCCGTAGATGGCCTGGAAGAGATCGCTCTGCTCGACGTTGGTCGGCAGGCCGGTGCTGGGGCCGCCGCGTTGCACATTAATGATAATGATCGGCATCTCGGCCATCGAGGCCCATCCGATCGCTTCCGTCTTGAGCGAGATGCCGGGGCCTGCGCTGCCGGTGACGGAAAGGTAGCCGGCTAACGAGAAGCCGAGCGCGGTGGAGACGGCTGCCAGTTCATCCTCCGATTGCACGAAGAGCCCGCCGTATTTCGGAAGTTCGCGCCGCAAAATCTCCATGACCGACGACCAGGGCGTGATCGGATAGCCCGCGCCGTAACGCACCCCGCCGGCGAGCAGGCCGTAGGCGAGGGCCTGGTTGCCATCCATCGTGATCTGATCGCGCGCGCCGGGCTTTTTCTCGACCAGCTCGAATCGGTAAAGCTTCGAGAGCACGTTGCCGACGGGATAATTGTAGCCCGCCTGGAAGGCCATGAGCGCGGTGTTGACGATGCTTTCGTCTTTGCCGGCAAATTTCTCGCCGATCAGCTTTTTCAATTTATCGACGTCGAGATGGAAGATCTTCGCGATCAAGCCGAGGACGAAGATGTTCTTCCCCTTGTCCTTCGCGGTGCCGCCGAGGGCTTCGACCGTGAGGCCAGTGATCGGCACGCCCACATAGACGAAGCGCCGATCCTCGAGATCGGGTTCGACGTTATCGCTATCGTAAAGGAGGACGCCGCCTTCCTTTAAAAAGCTGATGTGGTCCTGATAGCTGTGCTGGTAAAAAGCCACGAGGAAATCGGCTTCATCGCCAGCGGACAGAATCTCGCCCGTGCCCATGCGGACCTGGAAAATCGACGGCCCGCCGGAGATGGTGGACGGGATCGTCATGTAGGTCATGACGTCCTGGTCGCTTCGCCCTGCCAGCCGCGCTAGAAACGCGCCGACACTCTGGATGCCATCCTGCGAATTACCCGCGAGGCGAATGACGGCGTCGTCGATGCTCTGCGGCCGGAGATCGGCGCGCTCGCTTGGCGCCGTACCGTCTTCTGGGATTTCAGCGCGTTTACCAGCAGGGTCAGTAGGATTCACAGATTAAAACCTCGGCCCGCACACTCGGACAAAGCACCAGAATTTGCCAGAGCAAACACGGGTCGCGGAGAAGAAGTGTGCGCCGCGGATCGGCCTCCTTGTTTGACCAAGCCGAGCGCGAGGAGTTCTGTGCTGCGGGCATGGCAGACTCAACGAAGTCCAGGGGGCGAGTGACCGTTTCAAACGGAGCCATCGTCGATTTGCCGCCCGTGGTGGAGATGGTCTCAGTCACGCTGCGCATCAACGGCCAGGACCATGCGGTGCAGATCGATCCGCGCACTTCGCTGCTCGATTGTCTGCGCGAACATTTGCAGCTGACCGGTTCCAAAAAAGGCTGCGATCACGGCCAGTGCGGCGCCTGCACCGTGCACGTCAACGGCCGGCGCGTGAACTCCTGCCTCTGTCTCGCCGCGCGTCACGAAGGCGATGAGATTACCACGATCGAGGGACTCGGCGCGCCAAACGACCTGCATCCGATGCAGGCGGCTTTCGTGGCCTGCGATGCCTACCAATGCGGCTACTGCACTTCCGGTCAGATCATGTCCGCCGTGGCGCTCCTAGAGGAACCTTGCGGGCCGGACGACGCGGCGGTGAAGGAATTAATGAGCGGCAACATCTGCCGTTGCGGCGCCTACCCAAACATCGTCGAAGCGATCCAAAGCGTGCGGCCCAGGAAAGGCGCGGCGAAGAAGTGAAGTCGTTTCAACTCACGCGCGCCAGCGATAGCGCCTACGCCATCACCGCTGCCGCGAAAGCGACCACGGCGCAGCAGGGCGCGGAGATTCGCTTCCTCGCGGGCGGGACCACGTTGCTCGATTTGATGAAGTTGAATGTCGAGCAACCGGAGCAGTTGGTCGATATCAGCCGGTTGCCCTTCGAGCAGATCGAGGAAAACGCGGAGGGCGGCCTAACGATTGGCGCGAACGTCCGCAACTCGGACCTGGCGCATCACGAAATCGTAAAACGCGACTACGCCGTTCTCTCCGAAGCGCTGCTGAGCGGCGCCTCCGCGCAGTTGCGCAACATGGCCACGACCGCCGGCAATCTTCTGCAGCGCACACGCTGCCTGTATTTCCGCGCCACTGATATGGCCTGCAATAAACGCGAGCCCGGCACCGGCTGCTCCGCGATTGATGGCGCGAACCGCTCGTTAGCCATCCTCGGCACGAGTCGGCATTGCATTGCGACCAATCCATCCGACATGAACGTGGCGCTGGCTGCGCTGGAGGCGACGATTCACATCCGCGGCGCCAAGGGCGAGCGCGCTGTGCCTATCGGCGAATTCCACCTTTTGCCCGGCAACACGCCAGAGATCGAAACCGTCCTGGAACCCGGCGATCTCATCACGCACGTAACGCTTCCGCCGCGCGCCAAAGGCAGCCGCTCGCTCTATTTGAAATTGCGCGATCGCGCTTCCTACGAATTCGCGCTCGCTTCGGCGGCGGTCGTCGTCACCGTGGCGAAAGGGAAAGTCACACACGCCCGCATCGCTCTCGGCGGAGTGGGCACGAAACCGTGGCGTTCCACCGACGCGGAAGCGGCGCTGGCAGGGCAGGCGCCGAACGAGGAGCTCTTTCGCCAGGCGGCCGAGGCCGCCCTGCGCGACGCGCAACCGCAGAGCCAGAATGGTTTCAAAGTGGAACTGGCGAAACGTTGCCTCATGCACGCGCTCAAGTTGGTTACGCAGGCCCCTAACGAATAGCCGACATGCCTGCGAAGAAAAAATCGAAGTCGCCCCTCGGGCTCAAGACGCCGCGCATTGATGGACCGCTCAAGGTCAGCGGCCAGGCGCAGTACGCGTCCGATTTTCATTTCCCTGGAACGCTCCACGCCGTGCCAGTGGAGGCGACGATCGCAAACGGTCGCCTCACGAAACTCGAGACCACGGCCGCGGAGAAAATGCCGGGCGTGCGGGCAATTTTTCATCGCGGAAACATCGGCCGAATCTTCCGCGCGGTGAAAGGCGAAGGCATGGACGGCGTGATCGATGAACGCCGGCCGCCGTTCGATGACGACGTCATTCGTTATTACGGGCAATACATCGCGCTGGCTGTAGCCGACACGTTTGAGACCGCCAAAGCCGCCGCCGACATGGTCCGCGCCACCTACCAGGCGAAGAAGCCAAACGTCGCGCCCGAGCTGCAGGCCGACGATGACCCAGCCACGGTGAACACGTCCTTTGGCCCGATGAAGCGGTTGCAGAGTGAACGCGGGGATGCGCGAAAGGCGTTCGCGAAAGCCGCAGTCAAAATCGACCAGACCTACGTGACCCCGCTCGTCACGCACAACCCGATCGAGCTTCAAGGCGCGACGGCGCTGTGGGAAGGCGACCGCGTCACCGTTTACGAAGAGTCGCAGGGCATCTTCAATATGCGGAGCGTGATCGCGCAGATGTTCGGCCTGCCGAAGGAAAACGTCCGCATCATTACGAAATTTGTCGGCTCAGGTTTTGGGAGCAAACTCTGGCCCTGGACGCACTGCGTGCTCGCCGTCGCCGCGGCGCGGGAGCTCGGCCGCCCGGTTAAACTCGTGCTCAGCCGGAAGATGATGTTTCAGACCGTGGGCCATCGGCCGCGCACGCAACAACGCGTGCGACTGGGAGCGACCAAAACAGGCAGATTGGTTTCGCTGGCGCACGACTATGTCTACAGCAAATCGATTCTCGATGACTACCAGGAGGACTGCGGCGAGATCACCGCGTCCCAATACAGCGTGCCGAATCTGCGGGTGGAATTCGGCCGCGCCCAACGCCATACCGGCTCGCCCACGCCCATGCGTGGACCCGGCGCGGTGCCCGGCCTTTACGCGACCGAATCCGCGCTGAACGAACTGGCGGCTGCCTTGGAGATGGATCCGGTAAAGCTGCGCATCCTGAACGAGCCGAAAAAGGACGAGTCGTTAGGCCAGCCGTTTTCCTCGCGGCATCTGCTCGAATGTTTTGCCGTCGGAGCGAAGCGTTTTGGCTGGGCGAAACGAAATCCGGAAGTGGGAGCAATGAAGCGTGGCGGCCTTATTCTCGGTTGGGGCATGGCTGGTTGCGCCTGGTCCGCCGGGCGTTTTCCAGCCGAAGTGAATCTGCGTTTGCGGGAAGACGGCACCGTTCGCATCGCCTGCGGCACACAAGACATCGGCACCGGCACCTACACGATTCTCGCGCAGCTCGCGGCGGAGAAAACAGGCGTCGCGCTCGAGCAAGTGGAGGTCGCGCTCGGTGACACGTCGCTCCCGGAAGGCCCGGTTTCCGGAGGCTCGATGGTCACGGGCTCGTTAGTCCCGGCTGTCTACGCCGCCGCCGAAAAGATGTGCGAAGCGCTGTTTAAAATCGCGGTGAACACGCCCGGGTCGCCATTTGAAAAACAGAAGACGGAGCAGCTCCGCTTCACGAACGGTCGGGTTTTCGCGAAGAGGGGCGGGCCCGCCAAGGGCGTGCCGTTCCGCGATTTATTGCGCCGCGCGAATGTTCCTTACGTCGCGGGCCACGGGAAAGACGATGGCGGCTCGAGTGAGAAAGCAAAGGTGTCGAAGCACTCTTACGGCTGCCATTTTGTCGAGGTCACCTGGCAACCGGCGATCGCGCAACTGCGCGTGAGCCGCGTCGTGACCGTGATCGATGCCGGGCGCATCATCAATCCGCTCGCGGGGCGGAACCAAATCGAAGGCGCTGTCGTCATGGGCATCGGGATGGCGTTGTTGGAAGAGACCGAATACGACGCGCGCAACGGCGCTCCCATTAACAGCAACCTCGCCGATTACATGGTGGCGGTGAACGCTGACGTCCCGCCGCTCGACGTCATCTTCCTCGATTACCCCGACAAAGCGGTGAACGAACTCGGCGCGCGCGGCATCGGCGAAATCGGCCTGGCGGGCATTGCTGCCGCGATCACGGATGCGACCCACCACGCCACGGGCGTGCGCGTGCGTGAATTGCCAATCAAGATCGAGGATCTGCTGACATCGTCGGTCCTGAGCTAAAAAACAGGCGCGCTGCTTCTGAACGCGCGCGCTTTAGCGATGCGATTCCGCGAGTTCTTCAAAAATGAGCCACCGTCCCTCTGGGCCCGGCCCCACCAAAAGCGACAACGCGCTTGCCTTTTCCGATGAGCCCGAAGAGCGCTCACAGGTGATCCGCACCCGCTCGCCCTCCGTCTGATATTTCACCTTCTCGTAAACAGATTTGTCGCCCGTGATCTTCGCGATCGGCATGGAGACTCGAATTTGTTCCTTGTAATCGCGCGCCGGAATTTTGGCGACGCGCTTTTCGCCATCCGCAGCGATGCGCGTGATCTCGATCTTTGCGTCGTCCGCGTAGAGATCGGCAATCGCCGGGTCGAACGCGTTATCGAGCGCCACATAGCGCTCAAAAAGCTCTTTCGCCGGCGCTGGCGGATCCTGCGCACCGACGATGGCGACGTGGCAAAGCAGAAGCGATCCGAAACCAAGCAGCCGAAGGAATTTCATGCGTTTGCCTTCGCCCAACGGGCACGGCAAAGCAATTCAGATTCCGACCCAGCGCTCGACTTCTGAGGTGGAAGAACGGCGCGCGCGCAGTAGATTGCCAGCGCACCAGCCAGGGTGGCGAAATTGGCAGACGCGCCAGACTTAGGATCTGGTTCCGCAAGGATTAGGGGTTCGAGTCCCCTCCCTGGTAGCGCGGGGCGCGCTCGACTTTTACCTCTGTTTCTGTCCACTTCCTTTCTTCATGGCGTGCGTTCTTCTTCTCTCCGCCAGGGCCGCGGAGGATGAGACGCCGGACCACCGCCGCCCTTTGGAGGCGCTGGAGGAAAGCGCGGCCGCGGACAAGTTCCACGTGCATCATTTGACCGCGGACGCCGCGGCCGCGGACGTGATTATTTTTGTGGAAAATTACGGCGCGGGCTGGCACTTCGAGCGGGTGCGGGCACACCCCCTCACGAAACGTTACCGCGAGAAATGTTTCATCGTTTCCTCGAACACTTACGTAATTCCGTTTCTGCCCGGGCTCTATACCGCGATCGGCCGGCGCTGGGCTTCGCGGCGGGATGCAGCAGGATTCTACCTGGGCCAGACCGTGAACGAGTTCCTGACCTACACGCCGCCGACCGACGATCTGCCGTTTCTTTTTAGCTTCATGGGCTCCACCAGGACGGCGGCGGCGCGGCGAGCGATCGCACGTCTTTCCCACCCGCGCGGTTTCTTTCGCGACACCGCGGAGGATTACGAACGCGCGCTCCATCGGCAGATGCGCGCGAGTGAGTGGAAGGATTACTATCGGCGCTATGCGGAACAGATTCGCGCGAGCAAGTTTGTCCTGTGTCCGCGGGGTTTGAGCGTTTCGAGTCTGCGTTTGTTTGAGACGATGGAAATGGGGCGCGTGCCGGTAATTATTTCCGATGATTGGCGGGAGCCGACGGGACCTTGTTGGGAGGAGTTTTCCCTGCGGGTGGCTGAAAAGGATGTCGCGCTCATTCCGCGCCTTTTAGAGGAGCGGGAGGCGGAGGCGGTCGCCATGGGAGAAAAGGCGCGGGCCGAATGGCAGGATTGGTTTTCCAAAGAGGCCGCGTTCCATCGCGTCGTGGATTGGTGTCTGAACCTGCAGGCGGATCGGCGAGTGCCCGAAAGTCTCGCGCGCTGGCCGGTTTATTTGCAATACTTGCGCCCGTTTCACTTTCGCCGCGCGCTCGGAAACAAAGTGCGGCATTGGCGCAAATCACCCACGTTGCGGAACAAAAGCGCGCGGCCCTAACGAACCACAGCATGAGCTTCGTTTACGCTTTCATTTACCTTTCGGCCGCTGTCATCACGGTGCCGCTGGCCAAGCGGCTCGGGCTCGGCTCGGTCCTCGGTTACCTGCTCGCAGGAATTATTATCGGGCCGTTTTGTTTCCGCCTCGTCGGCACGGAAGGCACCGACGTGATGCACTTCGCGGAGTTCGGCGTGGTGATGATGCTGTTTGTGGTCGGGCTGGAGCTGCGGCCGGCGCTCCTCTGGCAAATGCGCGCGCCCATTCTCGGCCTCGGCGGTGCGCAAGTGGTGCTGACCGCGGCGCTGGTCACGGCGGCCGCGGTCGCGCTCGGGTTGCGCTGGGAAATCGGGCTCGCGGTGGGCGTGATCCTGGCGATGTCCTCGACCGCGATCGTGCTCCAGCTCTTGAACGAGAAGAGTCAGATGCGCACGGCGGGCGGGCAGGCCTCGTTTTCCGTGCTTCTCTTTCAAGACATCGCCGTCATTCCGATCCTGGCGTTACTGCCGTTACTTGCGACGCTGCCGCGCGCGGCCGTCGTGGCGGGCGAACATCGCGAGGGACTTGGCGCTCTCCCCGCGTGGCAGAGCGCGTTACTGGTGCTGGCCGCGGTCGCGGGCGTGATCCTTTCCGGACGTTTTCTGCTGCGGCCGCTGCTGCGTTACATCGCCGCCACGCATCTGCGCGAGATGTTTACCGCCACGGCACTTTTGCTCGTGGTCGGGATCGCGCTCTTGATGCAAAAGGTCGGCCTGTCGCCCGCCCTCGGCACTTTTCTTGCGGGCGTCGTGCTGGCGGAAAGCGAATATCGGCACCAACTCGAAACGGATATCGAGCCATTTAAAGGTTTACTGCTCGGCCTCTTTTTTATCTCAGTGGGCGCGAGTATCGATTTCGCGCTTATCCTGCGCGCCCCGGGAACGATCGCGCTGCTGGTGCTCGGGTTATTGGCGCTGAAGTTTGCGGTGCTGCTGGCCTTGGCGCGAGTGTTTCGGTTGGAACCCAGCCAGCGCTTCCTCCTCGCCTTCGCGCTTGCGCAAGGCGGCGAGTTCGCCTTCGTCCTTTGTTCTTTCGCCACGCAAAACGGGGTCCTCACCCCCGAGATTGCCAATCTGCTCATCGCCACCGTCGCCGTCTCGATGGCAGCCGCGCCCCTGCTCTTCGTGTTCAACGATCGGCTGGTGCAGCCGCGTTATCTCAGCCGTATCCCGGAACGCGCGCCGGATAAAATCGATGAGCATGATAACCCGGTCATCCTGGCCGGCGTCGGGCGTTTCGGACACATCATCGCCCGCCTGCTGCGCGCCAATGGCATCGGCACCACGGTGCTCGATTACGACCCGGAACAAGTGGAAACATTGCGTCGGTTTGGCCTGAAATCATTCTACGGCGACGCCACCCGGCTGGACCTCCTCCGGACCGCCGGCGCGGAGAAAGCGCGCATGATTATCATCGCGATCGACGACGAAAAACAGGTGCTGCGTTTGATCGATCTCATCCAGGAAAATTTTCCGCACCTACGCATCATGGCGCGGGCTGATAGCCGGCAGCATGCCTACGAGATTCTGCGTAAAGGCGTGGACGATGTGTATCGCGTGACCTTGGGCAGCGCTCTCGATCTGGGCGGCGACGCCCTCATGGCGCTGGGCATTCCGGAAACGCGGGCCCGCCGGGCGGTGGCGCTGCTCCGGGAACATGATGAAGCCTCGGTGCGCGAGATGGCGAAGTGGGAGGGCGATGAGGAGGGCTACACCTCCATGGCGCGGCTGCACATTGCCAATCTGGAAAAGGCCCTGGCGTCCGATGCGGAAATCGCGCGGAAAGAGTCGGAAACAGTCGCGGGTTCGGCTGCTGTCTTGTGAGGATGCGGATTGTCGTTTTCTTCAGCGCGCTCCTCATTTGTGGCGCCGCTTCCGCCCGGACGGCAGTGTGGATTGACACCGATCCAGCGATCGGCGCGCCCTGGCGTGAGGTGGACGACGCGTTCGCGCTGATCTTGGCATTCCACTCACCGGAGCTCCGGATTGCCGGCCTCAGCACCACCTACGGGAACGCCGCTTTGCCGCGGACGACGCGGGTGGCGCGCGACCTGGTGCGCCGCTTCGGAGGCAGCGCTGGCCTAACGATCAGTGACGTCCATCCCGGGGCGACCTCATCCAGCGACGGCGCGAAGCCCTCCGCGGCAACCGCGGCTCTCGCTCGCGCCTTGCGGAACGACCGGCTCATCTACATCGCACTGGGACCGCTGACGAATCTGGCGGCTTTTTTGCAGGTGCACCCTGAACTCGCCACTCGCATCGAGCGCATCATCCTGGTCGGGGGTCGTTCGCCAGAAACTCAATTTGCTTTTGGGCCTAACAAGAGCTTCCCGGTGCATGACGCGAACCTTTTTAAAGATCCGGCCGCGGTGGCGGCAATCCTGCGCGGGGCGCGGCCGCTCTTATTCACGCCGGTCGAAATCGCGCCGCAGCTGGCCGTGACGCCTGCGGACCTGCAGGCGTTGCAAGGCGGCGGCCCGGCAGGGCGATATCTCTCCCAGCGCACGCGGATCTGGAGCTGGTTTTGGCGGGTAATCGTAGGCGAGAAGGGCGGCCTGGTCTTCGATGTTTTCGCGATTCTGCCGCCGGTGCGGCCCAGCTTGGTGAAGACAGAAACGCGCTTCGTCGCTTTCGCTGAAAACGGTGATCTTGTCGCTTACCGTGAGAATCGCGCCGGGCGGCGGCGCGTTCAATTCGCCGTCGGCACGCGTCCGCCAGCACATTCGCTTTTGTTAAACCGTCTGCGCGCGCAGCCCGCCGATTAGCGCAAACCACTCAGGACCGCGTGCAACTCTTCCAGGCCATCGATTTCACGCACGATCGCAGTGAGCGAATCGAGCGCTGCAGGAATGTGCTCCAGGAAATTGCGGCTCTCTTTCACCAGGCCGAGATAGCCATAGGCGCCGAGCGCCTGCATTAAGCGCTGCATCGCGCAGAGGGCGATCACTTCATCGTCATCCGAGCGCAAAGGAACGCCCGCCCGCTCACGCAGGCCGCGGTAAAGATCGAAGAGTTCACTGCGTTCCATCTCCGTCAGATGGACGTAAGGATCGTAAAGCAAGGACGCGATGTCGTATTTCGAGAGCCCCGGCCGCATGCCTTGGAAATCGATCAAGTGCGCCTCGCCCTCACGAATGATGATGTTTTGCGATTGGAAATCGCGATGCACCAAAACGCGCGGCAACGCCGCCAGACGTTCCGCAATTTCGTGCAATGCCGGCAACCCCGCCAGCCGCGTGCGCTCGTTCTCGCCCACCTCGAAGTAGCGACCAAGACAATGCTCGAAGAAATAATTTTGCTCCCATTGATAGAGCGGCGCGTCGAATTCCTGCGGGAAGTCTTTCCGGATTTCGTCCGCGGCGGAGATCGGCAGGCAATGCAGGCGCGTGATTTCTGCCAAGGCCGATTCGTAGAAGGCGCGGCGGACCGGCCAGCTCTCGGCGCGATAGTGCCAGAGGTCGGTCCCTCCGAGATCTTCCATCCAGATGAGGCCTTCACCCGGATCGTGGAAATAGACGCGCGGCGCACGAATGTGATGCTCCGCCAGGAACTCGGCAATCTGGACAAAATGGCGGTTCTCCTCGCGATCGAGATTGTATTTCACCAAGATAAGCGACTGCTCGGGCGAGGAGCGCACTCGGTAGAAGCGACGGCCCGAACCGCCCTTTTCGATGGGCGTAATCTCCACTTCCGTTTTGTCGAACGGCGGAAAGTGCCGGCGTGTTTGCGTCAGCAGTTGCTCAGTCGTTAGGGCGGAACTAGACATCGGCATCACAAATAGTGCCTTCGGCTTTTTGGCGCGCGCGGACAATACAATTCCGCAAATCACTCTCGGCAGCGATTTCCGCTCCCGGCCAAACGATCGTGTTATGCAAGATCGCGTTCGCTCCGATTCTCGCCCTCGAACCGAGCGCGCAAAAACCGGTCAGCTGCGCACTGGGAGCAATCTCGGCGTCCGTTGCCACCCGCGTCGGCCATGCCGGATCGGTCACATATGCGGGACGCCAACCTTCTTCGGCGATGGCGCGATGCACCTCCAGATACTCAGTGCGCGATCCGATATTGAACCATCTCTTGTCGTTGAGAATTACGCCGCCAATCTTTCCGCCTTCTGCCATCCAAGCCACGACGATCGGGATGAAGGAGATCTTCTGTCCTGCGGGCAAGCGCTGGAAAATTGACGCGTTCCAAACTGCCACGCCGGCAAAATCGCAAGTGCCTTGGTGGCCAAACTTCTGCCCGATATCGAGCACGCGGCCATCGCGCACCGCCAGGTCGGTTCCCATGCCTCCTTCGCGCAGAGCCAGGGTCACATCATTACCGCGCGTGAAATGTTCCTCGAGCAGCGGCGCCAAATCGATGTCGGTTAAAATGTCACCGCTGTAAGTGATGAACGCCTCGTTAGGCCGGAGAGAGGACTCGGCGTTTTTGATTCCTCCGCCGGTCTCGAGCAAAACCGGCTCGTTCACCAAACGGAGCGGCGCACCCGCATAGGCGCCGCCGGGAAATGCCTCCTCAAACTTCTCCGCCAAGCGGTGCGTATTGATGACAAACGTCTCGACGCCCACGCTGCGCAGATGATCGAGCGCGAAGGTGATCAGCGGCTTGTGAAAGATCGGCACCAGCGGTTTCGGCAACTGCTCCGTCAGCGGGCGCAAACGCGTGCCCAAGCCGGCGCCGAGCACGAACGCCTGTGTGATCCGACCCATCGGCATCAGTAACAGCGGACGATTAAACTGCCACTTACCTTTTTAGGTAAAGCGTCCTCGTGCCGAAATCGATAATGCCGTTATGGAGTTGGAGAATCTCGGAGCCGAGCAGTCCGGCCACGGGCGGCGATGCTTCGAGCAAGCCAGTCCGCACCAAACCTTCGAGGTCGATCACGCCCACATTCTTGTCGCGCATATGGAGGGAGCCCACGGAGAAGCGCGAGATGGTGGCAAACTGGACGCCGCGCTGTTTCAGGTTCACCCCAGCAGAACGGAACGGACTGTTCCGAAGCGGAATTTTCATGCGCCGGACAAACGGCTGATGCAGGAGCGTGGCGAAGGCGCCGGTATCGATCATGAGCTTGGCGCGCTGGCCGTTGAGCCGGCCGTCGACGTAGAGATTGTAGCCGGAGCTGACCTGGATCTTCATGCGCTGGAAGCCGGTGAAATCCAAGCCCGGCGCGCTGCCACGCACGTTCGGATCCACCTTGAGAATAAGAATCTGTGCACGGCAATCCAGCACAGCCTGCGTGGGGAACAAGATGTCGGCACCGATGATGCCATCAATCGCCTGTTCCTTCATTTCCTGGGCCGCTTTTGAGGAGCCGGCGAGATCGAGCGCCACCATCGGTTCGTCGATCAAGTTTAGAGCGCCCAACTTTAAGCTGCGCGCGATCGCGACATTGTTGTAGGCGCCGTTTACGCGGAGGCGGGTGGGAATTTCGGCGTTGGCCGGGGCCGGAGTCATGCCGAAATGCCGCAAGCGGGCGATGGAAATGGCGCTGACGGGAGCGCCGCTATCCACGCCGAGCAGGGCGGGCTTTCCATTAATGGTCGCGCGGACGAGGAGATGATTCTGGCGCGAGCGTTCGAGCGGGAGCGCCTCGAATTGGAGGCCGCGTGGTTCGCGCGCGGCCGGCAAAGCGCGACCCACAGGCAAGGCGCGGCGTGTCTCGGCCAGAGCTGGCGACACCAGCACCAGCAGCAGAAGGGCGGGCCAAAGAATGGAGCGCTGCGCGCGCGATTTCGGATTAGACACGCGCGAGGATAGCACGGGCGTTCTCCGGCGAAAGCGCTTCAGCTGAGATGAGCGGGCCGCGCGTAGAAAGGCGCATCGCACCTTTACCAAAGCGAGGGGCGCGACTACTCGTCGTCGTCGGCCCGATTCGGATCCTGCGGCGGGGCTCCCAGCAGGCGCACGTATGCCCAAATGGTGGTTCCCCAGACGAGGACCAGCGATAATGACATGAAAATCCAGCCTCCCGTACCTCATGACTCACCTCCTCGTGTTGATTCGTTAGGCAACGCGGCCGTGGCGATCCAGCGACGCTCCCCAATCGCGACCATCGCCATCAGGAGTGCCACCACCACACCGATCAAGACGACCGTCCACATCGCCACCGGCGTGGCGCGCAACTCGGCGAACTTGGCGCGTCCATCGGAGTAAACGAAACCGACCAGCACCACCAGCAGGTAGGCCGGGGCGACATATTTCATAATGAAGAAAAACGGCCGGGGGATTCTCATCAGGGCTCCCTGGTCCAGTTCTGCGGCACCCGCTTTCGTGCCCCAAACCCAGCCGAAACAAATGATCTGCACGGTGGCGAGCAGGAAGATGCAGAAAGTGCCGACCCAGAAATCCATCGTGTCGAGCGCGACCATGTTTTTGCTGAACCACATGACCCAAAAGGAACCCAATCCGCAGATGATCGAGACCAGCGCGATGGCTTTTCCTGAAGTGATCGCGAGCGCTTCTTCAAAAAACGTCTTCACCGGCTGAAGCATGGAGATGGAACTGGTGATGGCGGCGAGGAAGAGGAGGAAGAACCAGGCGAAACCGATCCAGCGTCCGGCAAAGCCCATTTGCGCGAAAACCACCGGGAGGGTCTGGAAGCCAAGTCCGAAGCCGCCGCCTACCCCGCTCGCACCGAGGAAAACAAAGGCGGCCGTGATTGTGATCAAGCCGCCAAAGCCGACCTCGAAAAGCTCGTTCGTCGCACTGGCGGTAAAACCTGAAAGCGCGATGTCGTCTTTGCGCTTCAGATACGAGGCGTAATTCAAAATCACTCCGAATCCGACCGAGAGGCTAAAGAAAACCTGGCCCGCGGCCGCCAGCCACGTTTCAAAATGACCTAGTTTGGAAAAATCGGGATTCCACAGATAGCCGAGACCGTTCAGCACATTCTGGTTTGGCAAGGAGGCGTCCGGCGTTCCTAAAGTGAGCACGCGAACCAAAACGATGACCGCCAGAACCGCCATGGCCGGCAACGCAAACTGGCAGAATTTCTCGATCCCGCCTTTTAACCCGCGATAGACCAGAGCGATGTTGACCGCGACCACGATTATCCAGAAAACCGCGCTCATGTTAAGAACGCCGTCCGCGTCCGTGCCGGTAGTGCGTCCAAAAAATTCCGCTGCACTTCGCGTCTGTTCTGGAATGGAGCCACTTAATTGCACTCCACCGATCAGGTATTCCCACGCATACCGCAGACACCACGCCTCGATGTAGACATAGTACATGTAGACGACCATCGGAATGAGGATCGAGAGAATCCCAAAATAACGCGCCACCCGTCCGCCGCCCACATATCCGAGAATAGCAGGGCCACTATGAAGGCCCCTTCGCCCGCCCTGCCGTGCCATGGCCCATTCGGCCCAACCGATGGGTAACGCGAGGAGGAGCAGCGCGCAGATATACGGAATCATGAAGGCGCCGCCGCCATGCGCCGCCGCCTGACCCGGGAAGCGAAGAAAATTGCCAAGCCCCACCGCGGAGCCCGCGACCGCGAGGATGACGCCTACCCGGCTGCCCCAAACCATTTTTGTTTTGCCTTCGCCGTTCATGCGCAGCCTGTTTAACGGGAGAACCGTCGCGATAGCAATAGATTTAATGCTGGCGAGCGAAGGGCGGCGCAGAAATCAAGGTGGGCGCGCGTTTGAGCGGTCGAACTGGTGTTCCCGGCGGCAATTACTTGCTTGGCGGAGTTGCTCCTGCGGTCGACTTTTTTTTACCAGCCGCCGCTACCACTACTACCGCCGAAGCCGTTGCTCAGGCTGGAATTTCCGAAACCGAAGATGTTTTCGAGACTGTGTTCTGCCCACAGATCAGGCTTATTGGCAGTGGCCTCAGATGTGGGTGCAGGCGCGCACGCCGCGGCTTCATCCACCGCCTGAATCACTTCTCGTTGCTGCGCGGTAAAATGGGTATTTACCTGGCTGGCACGTTGGCGCAGATCGCTCAACATCTCCGTTAACGAGTGATCTTTCTCCTGCACCGCGCGCGTCGCATCCAGCAGGCGCTGAAAACTCAGGTGCAGTGGCAGCGTGCTGTAATCCGCCGTGGCGGGCGCACCTGCGACAGCTGGCGGAAGCGTTACCGCCTCGGAGCGACAGACCGCCTGGAAGTCGCCCGCATCGTTCGTGTATCCAATCTCCGCCCGACATTCCGCTGACGCGTCCGGCACGTTTACGCTGCAATGCCCGGCCATCGGCTCCACTTCCAGCAAAAGGTGCTCGGAACCGTCGGCTCGCAAAAGACGCAACTGCACTTTGCGCGGCTTCGGGTTTGCCTCAGCGAAGGCCGATTTCCAATCCACGTCCCAATAAGCGAAAAGACTCTGAGGATCGCGCGGCAAAAGCCAAAGCGTGTCCTGACCGTACGAACTCGGCAGAAAAAAATCATCGCCGTCCGCCTTTTGGCGGCTGGTGCCATGGCGCTCCGCAATGACCGGCGCCATCGAAACGCGGAAGGGCGATTCGGCAGCGCCCGGTCCAGTCGCAGACGGCTCGGTCGCAGAGGGATCGGATTCGAGGTTCGAGGCCATGGGCGCGGGAAGTTACTGGTTTTGACTCTAATCGCCAGAGCCATTTCTTCGGAAACTTCGCGCTCGGCACGCCATCATCCCTGACCGCGAACGCCTGGCGGCCTCCATTCCCATTGCCGTTTCGCGAGCGGCTGCGAGAATTCCCCGCGCCTCGCACTTTTATGAGCCAGAAGACCGTTATCATCTGCAATCCCGGCGCGGGCAGCGTGGACGATCACGAAAAGACCCGCGCGCAGTTGGCGGAGTTGCCGGGAGCGACGATTCGCTTCACAAAGGAAGAAGGCGACGCCAAGCGCTTCGCCATGGAAGCGGTAGAACAGGGTGCTGAGATCGTGCTCGCGGCAGGTGGCGATGGAACGCTGAACGAGGTGGTGAATGGCCTCGCGCCAGCGGCCGACCACGTGCGCATGGGATTGATCCCACTCGGGACCGGTAATGATTTTGCCCGGATGCTCGAACTGCCCTCTTCGGTGGAAGAGTGCCTGGAGGTAATTCAGGCGGGGCATGTTCGAAAGATCGATTTGGTGCGGGTGACGTCCGATCAGGTGCGGTATTTTCTAAATGTCTCTGCTGGAGGATTTAGCGGAACCGTAAACGAGAAATTGACGCCCGAGATTAAAGCGAGTTGGGGCCCGCTGGCTTATCTACGGTGCGCGGCAGAGGCGCTGCCAGAGCTGCGGGCCTACCGGACCACGATCATTCTCGACGACGCCGACACATTGGAGCTCGATCTTTATAATGTGGTCATCGCCAACGGCCGCTACGTCGCGGGGGGGACCTTGATCGCCCCAGAAGCGGCCGTCGATGATGGGCTGTTGGACATTATCCTCATTCCGGAGAATCCAGCGATGGACCTGGCGCTGGTGGCGGCGCAGATCGCGCTCGGCAAACATCTCGATAGCGCAGGCGTCGTCTTCCGGCGGGCGGCGAAAGTTTCCGTCACCTCGACGCCCGGCATGTGGTTCAATGTCGACGGTGAAATGGTTGGCAACGATCCCGCGGTTTTCGAGTTAATGCCGAAGGCGCTGAACTTCATCGTCGGACAGCCGACATGAAATCAAAGATTTTAGCGGCGTCCGCTTTGGCCGACATTTCCGCGGAACTGAAGCGCGAGGGCCAGCGGCTCGTGGTCACAAACGGCTGCTTCGATCTTCTCCACGTGGGGCACGTCCGTTATCTCGAGACAGCACGAGCGTTAGGCGATGCCCTCGCGGTGGGTGTGAATGGCGATGCATCGGTTCGAACTTTAAAGGGCGAAGGGCGTCCCGTGAATTGCGCGCAGGATCGTGCGGAGGTTTTGGCAGCGCTCGCGGCAGTCGATTACGTGGTCATCTTTCCTGAAGTGCGCGCAACGGAATTTCTGCGCCAGGTGCGGCCGGCTCTTTATGTGAAGGGCGGCGATTACAACCCGGAGACGCTCGACGCCGGGGAACGCGCAGCTCTGCGAGACGTGGGCGCGGAGATCGAGATCATCCCGTTCGAGGTCGGCTATTCCACGACTTCTCTCATCAAGCGCATGGACGCGAAATAGACGATGGCTGCGATCGGAATCGGTATTTTGGGTTCGGGCCGGGGAAGTAATTGCCGCGCGATTCTCGAGCGTATTGCCGATGGGACTTTGTGCGCGGAAGCGCGGGTGGTGGTGGCCGACGTCTTCGACGCTGGCATTCTCGACGTGGCGAAGGAATTTGCGGTGCCTAATGCGTATCTGGCGCCGGGAAATTTCCGCACCAAGCTGGAGCCGACGGCGGAGTTGGAACTCGTTAGGATGTTACAGGAGGCCACGGTGGAATTGGTCGTGCTCGCGGGTTTCATGCGCATTTTGAAAACGCCGACGTTGCGCGCGTTCCCGCATCGCGTGCTCAACATTCATCCATCGCTCTTGCCGAAATTTCCCGGGTTGCGCGCATGGGAGCAGGCTTTGGAGGCAGGCGAAACTGTGACGGGTTGCACCGTCCATTTCGTCGATGAAGGGGTGGATACGGGGGAGATTATCGCCCAGCGAGAAGTGCCTATCTTACCTAACGACACGCCGGAAAGCTTGCACGCCCGCATCCAGATCGCGGAGCGAGAGCTCTACCCCGAAGTGATCGCGCGCTTTTGCGAATAGCGGTCGGCTGCCGCGCTCAGTGACGCTCCGCCTTCTGGTCGCGGCTGAGCAATTCCTGCAAACCCTGGAGCGGGTTTTTGCCTTGGTGAAGAACCGCATAAGCCTGATCGATAATGGGCGTTTCGACCTGCAGGCGTTGCGCGCACTCGTAGGCGCTTTGCGTGGTGGGAATGCCTTCCGCCACCATCTGCATCGATGACGTGATCTCGGCGAGCGTCTTGCCGCGACCGAGCTCTTCGCCCACGCGGCGGTTGCGGCTGTGCTGGCTAAAGCAAGTCGCGATCAAATCACCCGCGCCGCTCAATCCGTAAAACGTGCGCGGATTTCCGCCCATGGCCGTTCCCAGACGCAACATTTCGGCCAGAGCGCGCGTCACGAGCGCAGACTTTGAATTGTCACCCAATCCAAGGCCGTCACTCACGCCGGCGGGAATGGCGAAGACGTTCTTGAGCGCACCTCCGAGCTCGATGCCCACCGTCTCATCGCTGGAATAGATGCGGAAGCGCGAGCTACCGAGATACTGCTGCAGCGCCTCGGCACACTCAGCTTGTTCACAACCGAGGACCGTGGCCGTAGGTAGATCGCGCGAGACTTCGACAGCAAGGTTCGGGCCGGAAAGCACGGCAACAGTATGATCGGGAAGCGTCGCGCTCAGAATTTCCGTAATCCGTAACCCCGTGCCATGCTCGATCCCTTTGGTGCAGCTCAAGAGGACAGCATCCTTCCTGACAAAGGGCCGCAATTGCTCAGCAATGGACCGCACGGCCGTGGAGGGCGTGACCACGACGATGAGATCTGCTTCCGCGCAATCCGCCAGAGTCGCTGGTGACGTGAACGGACGCTGGCAGGTGAATCCCGGGCAGGTAACTGTTTTCGCGCGTGGCGCGCAGGCGTTCGGCGCGTTCCGGGTTATGCCCCCACAGCGAGACTTGATTGCCACCTTTCGCCCATAGGTTTGTCAGCGCCGTTCCCCAACTGCCGGCGCCCAAGACTGCGGTGCGATGAAATTTCACGAGCGGGTCAGACGTGGTTCGGTGCCGTTGGCGAGGCGGGAGATATTCGATCGGTGACGCCAAACGACAAGAGTTGTCATGGCGATCGTGAAATATAGCACGACCGGTGCACGCCCCAGCATAGCCACGAAAACGGGCAGCGAGAGAGCAGCCAGGATGGACGCAAGCGATACGTATCGGGTGATTTTCACCACGAGGAGCCAGACCAGGAAGATTGAGGCCGCGGCTATAGGCACGACCCCCAACAGAGCCCCAAGCGAGGTAGCAACCCCTTTCCCGCCTTTAAATTTGAGCCACACCGGGAAGGAATGCCCCGCAACACAAGCAGCCGCAGCCAGGATTCCGAAGAAATCTTTAAAGGTTTCCGCGTCCGGATGTGGCGCAACCAGGAGATAAGCGATTCGAACCGCCAGAAAACCCTTGAACGCGTCGGCGAAGAAAACGGAAAAGCCCCATGGTTTCCCCAAGACACGCAGGACATTTGTAGCGCCAATATTCCCGCTGCCATGCTGGCGGACGTCCACACCAGCCAATCGCCCAGCAATATGACCGAAAGGAATGGACCCAAGGAGATACGCTTCCGCTAAGATCGCGGAGACCAGTAGTACTACTGATTGCATAGGCTAAACCTTGCGGTCAATCATAAGATCGCTATCTGTTTTCGATCGTATTGTATTCTTCGATAGCCAAATAGAAATTATGGAAACGTCCGCAGGAGTGATGCCGCTCATACGTTGTGCTTCACCCAGCGTAGTCGGTCGCACTCGCGTGAGCTTCTGCCGCGTCTCCGGCTTCAAGCCTGGAATTTGATTCAGATCCAGTCCGTCTGGAATCGGCTGGCGATCACGCGACGCGATGTGCCGGTTTTGGCCGGCTTGCCGCCTGATATATCCGTCATACTTAAAGTCGGTCTCGATCAAGTCCCAGATTTCGTTTTCAACCAAAGTTCTCGTTTCCGAGGGGATCATTTCGAAATCAAATTCCGGCCGCTTCATCAGTGACTCCAACGTCACTCCATTAACGCGAGTGTTTTTGGCAAGGTTGTGAGCGAGTTCAATATTCTCCCGCTTTTCGCAAAACGCGCTCCAGCGCGCGTCGGAAATCAATCCAAACTGATGGGCGAGCGGCGTGAGACGCTGATCTGACGTATCCTGCCGAAGAGACAACCTGTCTTCCGACCGACTCGTAAACATCCGATACGGTTCCTCCGTTCCCTTGGTTACCAAATCATCCACCATCACTCCGATATAGGAAGAATTGCGCGGGAGGAGGAGGGGATCACGTCCTTTCACTGCCAACGCAGCGTTGGCGCCGGCTATCAGTCCCTGCGCCGCAGCTTCCTCATAACCGGAAGTGCCGTTGACCTGGCCCGCAAAGTAGAGCCCCGCCACCCGCTTGGTCTCTAATGTATGCCGAAGCTGCGTGGGCGGAAAAAAGTCATATTCGACGGCATACCCTGGCCGAAGAATCTCTGCATTTTTAAGGCCCGGAACAGTCCGGATAAAATTCAATTGAACCTCATAAGGGAGGCTGGTGGAAATCCCGTTGACGTAGAATTCGTCGGTGTGCAAGCCTTCCGGCTCTAAAAATAACTGATGCGAGGTTTTGTCTGCAAACTTGACCACCTTATCCTCAATGGAAGGGCAATAGCGAGGCCCCGTCCCCTTGATCTGACCCGCGTAGAGAGCAGATCGATGTAAATTTTCGCGAATGATGCGGTGCGTGGCCTCATTCGTGTGCGTGATCCAGCAGGGCACTTGTTCCACGTGGAACGACGGGCTGTTGAGCGAATATACATCCGTAGCCGCAGCCGGAGCTAAAGGAAGGAAACTGAACCGGGGGGGCGGCTCATCGCCGTGCTGGATTTCACACTGCTCAAAATCGATGGAGTTCCGGTTGATGCGGCAGGGCGTGCCTGTTTTGAAACGACCTACTTCGAATCCGAGTTCAGCCAGGCTGCTGCTCAAATTTGACTCGGCGTCTCCCATTCTCCCTCCTGCCTTCGTATGTTCACCCACGTGCAGTAAACCCCGGAGGAAGGTGCCGGAAGTAATTATGATAGCGGACGCATGGAAATCCTGCCCGATATCAGTCCGGACTCCGGTGACACGGCTGTTCGCCGTTGTGATACTTTTCACCCCTGCCTGCTTCAAATCCAATGCTGCGAAAGACTCAATGAATGCCTTGGCGCGGAACTGATATGCTTTTTTATCACACTGAGCTCTTGGCGCCCGCACGCTGGCTCCTTTAGTGCGGTTCAACATCCGAAATTGAATACCCGTGGCGTCTGCATTGCGACCCATGAAGCCACCGAGCGCGTCGATCTCGCGCACCATGTGTCCCTTTGCCAGACCGCCGATCGCGGGATTGCATGACATTTGGCCGACCGTATCCAGATTTTGAGTCAAAAGCAGCGTTGCGCACCCTAGCCGAGCGGATGCCAGTGCTGCCTCAATTCCGGCATGGCCGCTGCCAACAACGATGACGTCATATTTTTTCATCGCAGTCATTGTTCTACGTGGAACTATCCCAGGATTCCCTGCGACGGATCGGGTAAAAGCCGCTCGAGCTGAAATTCAGTCGTTACTCCATCCAGATTCTGGCTAACTATCCGAAGGCGGGGACTAAATTCAGCGAGGACCTGCCGACAGGCCCCGCATGGGACCACCGGCTCTCGAGAATCGGAAACCAGCGCAAGGAGAGCGAAATCGCGAGAACCAGCGGCGATTGCTGATCCGACTGCGACGCGTTCCGCGCACATGGTTAATCCGAAGGAAATATTCTCCACGTTACAGCCGCTAAAGATTCTGCCGTCTTTATCCACCAGAGCGGCGCCAACGGAAAAATCCGAATAGGGTGCGTGCGCCGCATCGCGAACCCCTCGTGCGATCCTTAGTGCATCCATTTCTATATCAACGGAATGCATATTTTATTTGGGCAGGAGAATGACCGGGGCTTCAGCTCCTGCCGCCATTTCGTTCACCTCTACGCTGCGGTTCTGCTGGGCCGCCGCTGCGTCTTCCGCCTCCTTCAGCAATCGGAGAGCGATTCGGCCCAAAAGGAGTAAGACGACCGCCGACGTCACAAATCCTCCGCCCCAAAGCAGATATTCGACCCCTCGCGGATGCGTTTCCCCTCTGACCAAGCGGAGCCCCAATTGACCTAGAGTTCCCAAATATGCATATAAAAAAAGCCCTGGAGCCTGCCCAATTGCCACCCAGAGCATACAAGTGCGAAACCTAATCTGGGTCAGCCCATAGAGATAATTCAGCAAACTCGTGGGAAAGAGCGGATGCAGCTGGCTCAACAGGATGATTTTCCATCCCTCACGCCGGACTGCGGGTTCCAATGCCTCCAGCGTCGCATTTTTCATCAAGCGCGGCCGCAGCCAGCGATTCCCAATCCATCGGCTGATGTAAAAAGAAATCGCGGCACCCCCCACATTCCCTACCAGCACGATCAAAAAGCCCCACCAAAGCCCGAAGAAGAAACCGCCGCCGATACTAAGAAAACCGCCCGGCAGCAACAACACATTGCAGCACGCGTAGAGAAGGGGATAACAAATTGCGCTCCACGCTCCCCAGCGCATGACATGACCCTGCACCGTCGCCAAAAGATCAGCGATTGGAAAGAAGCGCGAGAGCGTGAAGAGCAACACGCCGACAATCACCAGTCCGGAGACCTGGATGAAAAGCGCGCGGCGAACGGCAACCATCGCACGACCTTCGCCACTTCACCGCTTACGTGCAAATGCCGCCAACTCCACCGTCGTCTCGTAATTCAGAAACGGCGTGATCAGATAAAGCCCCGCGTAATGCTCCAGCGCGGCGGCCGCGATCTCCTTCGCAAGCTCCACGCCCCGCGCACGCCCCTCGGGCCCCTCCGCGCCAGCCATGGCGGCGCGCACATTATCCGGCACCACGATTCCCGGCACTTCGTTATGCAAAAATTCCGCCTGCCGACCGCTCAAGAGCGGCCAAACGCCCATGAACATCGGGATGTCCAAATGCGCCGTGCGCCGTTTCGTTTCCTCGATCAAGCGCACATCAAACACCGGCTGCGTCATCGCGTATTGCGCGCCCGCCGCCACCTTGCGCTCCAGTCGCTGCACCTGCGCATCCATGTTGCGAGCGTTCGGATTAAAGGTGCAACCGATCACGAAATCCGTCGCCGCTTTGATCGACTTCCCCGCCTGGCTAAACCCTTCGTTTAAGCGCTTAATAATTCCGATCAGCTCGACCGAATTCACATCATAAACCGAGGCCGCTCCAGGGTGATCTCCCACCCGCGCAGGGTCGCCGGTTAATGGCAGCACATGCCGCATCCCCAAGGCCGCCATCCCGAGCAATTCGCTCTGCAACCCCAACACGTTCCGATCGCGACAACTCATGTGCAGGAGCGGCGTAATGCCCATCCGCTCCTTCAACATCGCGCCCATCGCGAGGTTGCTGACCCGGAGGATGGCCAGCGAATTATCCGCCAGGGTGATCGCGTCCACGCCCGCTGCTACCAAGGCTTCCGCTCCTTTAAAGAACTTCTCCAAGGCGAGCGTCTTCGGCGGATCCAGCTCGCAGATAATCACCCGCTCGCCCCGCTGCACGCGCTCCACCAGGCTTACCTCCGCCGTCGCCTCGTGCACAGCCTTCCGCATTGGCAGCGGCTCCGCCATGACTCGCACGGTTTTGCTCGTGACCGGTTCCAAATCCGCGATCGCGTCCGCAATCGCGCGCACGTGTGCCGGGTTCGTCCCGCAACATCCGCCGAGCAAACGCGCGCCTTGCGCCACCATCTCCCGCGCCGACTGCGCGAAATATTCCGGCGCCGTGTGATAGATGAAACGCCCTTCATGATATTTCGGGTAGCCCGCATTTGCATAAGCGGCGAGGAGATAGCCGGCCGGCACCCGTTCGAGCAATTGCACCATCCCGTGGGGACCGTTCATGCAGTTCACACCCACGATTTTCGCGCCGGCCGCGCGCAGCTTTTCAAACGCCTCCACCACGGGCATTCCCGTCGAAAGCCGACCTTCGGCCGCGCAGGCAAACGAACAAATAGCCAGCGCATCGCCTAACGACTGCAGAGTCGAAAAGGCCAGCGCCAGCTCGTCGTAATCCATGAACGTCTCGAAGAAAATCAACTCCGCCCCGCCGTCGAGCAGGCCGGTCATTTGCTCACGAAAACATCCCGCACGATCGATCCCGCGCGCCGCAGCTTCCTCCGCGCTGATCCCGAGCGGGCCAATGCTGCCCGCCACCGTCACGTCCTTTCCCGCGGAAGCCGCCCGCGCGACCGCGGCGGCGGCGCGGTTGATCTCGAGAACGCGCCCCTCAAAGCCAAACCGCTCCAGGCGCACTGCATTAGCGCCGAAGGTGTTCGTCTCGATCACGCGCGCGCCGGCTGCGATGTATTCCTCGTGGATCCCGCGCATCGTCGCGGGCTCGCTCACGGCCAGCTCTTCGAAGCAACGCTCCAGCGGCACACCTCGCTCCAGAAGGAGCGTTCCCACCGCGCCATCGCCGCAGACCAGTCGCGTCTGAAGTTCATCGAGCAAATCCACGAGCGAAGGCATTAACGTCAGCCCGCCGGTAGGTCAACGCTTCCGGATTGCCCTGCCCGCGGTTACTGCTCATCCTCGGCCGCTGACCACAGGGTCGGGCGAGCCTAATGAACCGACCGTCGAAAATCGTGGCTGTGCTCTCGGGCTCACTGACCCTTTTACTGCTTGGCCCCAGCGTCGGCGTGGCCGCTCCTAACCCGTCTGCCGTCCCGCAACGTTTTAGCGTTTTCATCGGCGGATTCATGGGCGAGTCCTTCCAGTTGCAACTCAAAGACGGCGCACTCATCTACACCGTTTTGAGTCGTGCACAGAGCAGCGAAAAGCGTTCCTTAATCAGACCTACGCTGGAACAATGGCGCGAGTTTCGGCAGACGCTCGATCGTCTGCGCGTCTGGAAATGGCGACCCGACTATCCTAACGCTGGGGTGATGGATGGCACCCAATGGTCGCTCGAAATCGCGTTCGAAGACCGCGCCATCCAGACCCGCGGCAGCAACAACTATCCGGCTTGCGGCGGGCAACCTGCCGATCAACTCGAGCCGACCGGATGCTTCAAAGAATATCTGGATGCGATTAAAAAGCTCATCGGCGACAAACCCTTCGCCTAACGATTTGATCCACTGAGTTATGACGCCTAACGAGTTTCGAAAGATCGCGCTCGGCTTTTCCAGAAGCCACAGAAGGGGCTCACTGCAAAAGGCGGGCGGGACGGAAAGGCCACACCCAGATTCATCTGAGTACGGTCGACCCCGAGATGTTACGCGTCGCGCTCACCGCTACTTGATGTCGGACTGCGCCCAAGCGTTTCGTCACGCTCTCAGGTTTGACATCCGCGTGACGCGCGGGTCCGGTAAGAAAGCCTTCGTCCACGAAGCCCTGCGGTTGTTTATGTGCTTATGAAAGAATCGACGCGTTTTCTTCTCCCGTTCGCCGCGGCCATCATTTTCGCACGCGCCGCTATCGGGCAAGAGGTAGCCACCAATGCGCCGGACGCCAGCGCGCTCTTGCAGGAGGCGGCGAAAACTTACGCTGCTGCCGAGTCATATTCTGACGTGAGTTCGGCAATTTATCGCAATCGCGATGGCACTGAGCGCCTCGCGGTGACGTTTCGACTTTGGTTTCTGCGGCCGTCCAGCTTCCGTGTGGATGCGGAATCAAAAACGCCGAGCAGCACGAAGCCGCGGCGCGAAGTCCTCTGGACGGACGGCACGAAAATCCGGCGATGGGCGAGCGACAAGCCGGTCTCCATTCTCGCGAAAATGCAGCTCGCCGGATCGGGAATGTTCGGCACGTATGCGTATCACGTCCCCACTTTGCTCCAGGAAAGCTACGGTGCGCGCCGGCGGTTGCATGAGCTCACCGAAACGAAAGTGGTCGGAATCGATCCGGTGGAAGGTGTGGACTGCTACGAGGTGAGCGGGAACTGGACCGGCGATCAATATCGCGTCTGGATTGGGCGGGAGGATCATCTCGTGCACAAGATTGTGGCCACCTACGCAGATCACGAGCTGGAGGAAATCCATCGCGAGATCGTGCTCGGCCAGCCGATTAATCCGGAGATTTTCCGGTTCGCGCCTGAGAATGAAGCGATGCCGCCGAAGCCAGGAAAGGATGCGAAAAAATGAAGTCAGCGGGCGATCGG
Source organism: uncultured Verrucomicrobiae bacterium (assembly GCA_963762685.1). Taxonomy (GTDB): domain Bacteria; phylum Verrucomicrobiota; class Verrucomicrobiia; order Chthoniobacterales; family UBA10450; genus JACCTI01. The sequence goes on from CAVXLV010000009.1 coordinate 39,221, forward strand.
CATCCAAAAGGACTCTATGTCCTTTTCGCCACGGAAATGTGGGAGCGCTTCAGCTTCTACTCCATGCTGGCGATGTTCACGCTCTACTTGCGGGACACGACCGGGCAGGGCTTTGGTTGGTCCTCGGATAATGCCACCGGCCTCTACGCGAACTATCTCATGTTCGTGTATCTGAGCCCGCTTCTTGGCGGTTGGCTGGCAGATAGGAAGCTGGGTTATCGGCGCGCGGTCATGATCGGCGGTGTGTTTTTCATGGCGGGCCATTTGCTGCTCTCCTTTCGGTCCATCCCAATGGTCTACGTGGCCTTGTCGTGCCTGGTGATCGGAAACGGTCTCTTTAAACCGAATGTCTCCACGTTGGTGGGCAATCTCTATCCCGATGGCAGCCACCTGAAGGATCGCGCCTACAACATCTTCTACATGGGCATCAACGTGGGCGCCTTTATGGCCCCGGTAGTGGCCGAATACGTGAAGGGAAAATTTGGTTTTCACCCGGCCTTCGCCGTGGCCGCGGGCGGCATGGCGATCTCTGTCTTCATCATGTGGAAGTTTAAACATCACATCGAAGACGCCGAGCGCTCATCCCTCACTGAGGCGCGCCAGACCTCCGAGGCCGCGGCCGTAACCGCGGACACACCTCCCGCCGGCGCCAGCGCGCAGGAAACCGCCAACACCGGCCGCCGCAAAACCCTCGAGGCCGTCCCGGAATGGAAGCGCATCGGCGCGCTTATTGTCGTCTATGCGATCGTGATCGTCTTCTGGATGGTCTTCCACCAGAACGGTTCCACGCTTACCTACTGGGCCAACGAGAACACCGACTGGAAGGTGACCGGCATTATCTCGAATGCGATCAATCCCGGCTGGGTCATTCTCCTCACGTTCCCGTTGGTGTGGTTCTGGGGCTGGCTGGATCGGAAAGGTCTCGAACCTTCCACGCCCACAAAAATGGCTTTCGGCATGCTGCTGACTGGCCTCGCCTTTCTCATCCTCTACTTCGGCGCGAAGTTTGGCGAAGCCGGTGTGGTGGGCGACAATCCCTACGCCTTCAAAGTCTCGCCGCTTTGGTTGCTGGGCGCTTACGGCGTGCTGACTCTGGGCGAACTCATGTTGTCGCCCATGGGCCTCTCGCTCGTTTCCAAAGTGGCGCCAGTCCGCTTCCGCGGCGTGATGATGGGCGGCTGGTTTTTAGCGACCGCGATCGGAAACAAACTGACGCAAATCGGCGCGCTCTGGGACGATTGGTTGCACTCAACTTTTTGGCTGCTCCTGAGTGGCAGCGCCGTCTTTATGGCGATCGTCCTGCTTCTTCTGCTCAAGCCGTTGAAGAAGGCCATGCCCGGCGTTTAGATTCCTCACCTCGTGAAGAACTGGCTCGGCTTTTTCCTCCTCTTCGCGGTTGCTGGCTCGCTCTTCGCGCAAGACGCCGCTTGGGTGCGCGACTGGGAAAAGGCCCAGCGCGAACGGCCACGTACGCTCTCCTCGAATAGCCGCATCGCTCGCGAAGATGAGCCCGGCGTGCCGCTTGTTCTACATGGCCGCCTCCTGCAAGCAGACGGCAAAACGCCAGCCGCAGGCGCGCTGGTTTTCGCCTACCAGACCGACGCCAAGGGACTTTACCGCGAACCGGGTCAACAAGGTTGGCGTCTCCAGGGCTGGGCCGTCACCGACCAGGATGGGAAGTTCAAATTTTCCACCATCCGACCCGCGCCTTACCCGGCAGGCAATGTTCCGGCACACCTTCATCTTACCGTCAGCGGCGAAGGCGTGTCGCGACAATGGACGGATGAAATTCGCTTCGCGGACGATCCGCTCATTTCGAAAGACGCGCTCGAGCGTTCGCGCCAGGAAGGGAAATTTGGCCCAGTGCGACCGGTTCACCGTGAGGGTAAGATTGAGCACATCGACTTCGATCTCCGGCTGAAACCGACTGCCGACTTCTGAGTCTCGAAACCTGGCGGGACTCGACATTTTCCAGCACGATCTTTAGCCTCGCCGTCCATGCCCAAGAAGGATCCGCGCGTCGATGTTTACATCGCAGAAGCTGCCCCTTTCGCGCGGCCGATCTTGAAACATCTCCGCCAGATCGTGCATCGCGCCTGTCCGGAAACGGAGGAGACCGTGAAGTGGAGTATGCCGCACTTCGAGCACAAGGGGATCATGTGCGGGATGGCCGCGTTCAAGGCGCATTGCGCGTTTAGCTTTTGGAAGGCTTCGCTCATTTTCCCCACCGATCCGAAGAAACTGGAGGCGGCGATGGGTCAGTTCGGTTGTATCAAGTCGCTCGACGACTTGCCGGCAGATAACGTTCTCAGCGGCTACGTCAAAAAGGCTGCAGCGTTGAACGACGCCGGCATCAAGGATCCCAAAAAGGAAAAGAAGCCGCCCGCGGCGCTACATATCCCCGATTACCTGACCGACGCGCTCCGCCGAAATGGGAAGGCGCGAGAAACCTTTGAGAAGCTAAGCCACAGTTGTCGCAAAGAGTACGTCCAATGGCTGACCGAAGCGAAGCGTGAAGAAACGAGAGAAGGGCGACTGGCTACGACCCTCGAGTGGCTCACCGAAGGCAAGTCGCGGAATTGGAAATATCAGGAATGCTGAACCCCGCACGCGCCGGCCACGCGGCTATTTCCCGAGCAAAATCATAATCCCGGCCACGAGCGCGAGGATCCCGGTCACGATGGCCGGGATGCCGAGGGGGACGATGGACATGAGGCCGATCAAGATGAGGTAGATCGCCAGCAGGAGCATTCCGATATTTTTTGTGATCATAGGGGCTTTGTTTCCAGATGTTGCCGCAAGCTGACTCCTGCGACGTGGCCATCGTTGATGGCCGCAGAAATTTGTCGATCTTTAAACCGTCCTGCGCCGAGAATATTCTTAGCGTTGCCGCTTAATCCTTCTCGTCCGGGACGATGGCGAACACCCGGGCCGGGAAACCCGACCCGCCTTTCGGCTTCGGAAAGCTTGCGATTACGATTGCGCCGGTCTCCGGCACCTGGTCGAGATTAGCCAGCAGCTCGATTTGGTAATGGTTTGTCCCGAGGACATACGTCTCCATCGCGTAATCGCCTTTAGAGGTTGCCAATCCCGGGTCGGTATCCGTCGTCTCATGGCCACTGGCGGTGATTCTGCGCACCTCATACAAATACTGCAGCGCCTCTTTGCCCCAGCCAGGAAAGTGCGCCACCCCGGCGTCATCTTTGTTTTCCATTCGCGCCGCATCCGGCCAGCGTTTTGACCAATCCGTTCTCAGCGCCACGAACGATCCTTCCGGTATTGGCCCATGGTCCGCCTCCCACTTTTTCACCCGCTCCAGGGTGACGGTGTAGTCCGCGTCCTTCGCAGCTTCCTGATGCACATCGAGCACAACCAGCGGCAAAATCATCTCTCGCAGCTCGATTTGATCCACCGTCCGCAAGCCCTTCACAAAATGCGCCGGCGGATCCACATGCGTCCCCCATTGCCCCACGTGCGCATAGACCTCGGTGAAAAATCCGTCGCCCTTCGTCCCGCGCCCTTTCTCGTACCAGTAAGCGACCTCCCTCGTCTCGTCCGGAAACCCAGGCCAATGTGGAATCCCAGGTTCAAAAGCATGCGTCAGATCGATCATCTTTTTGCCGGAGAGAATTCGCTGGATCTGCCAAAGGCTGGGTTCCTTCTCTTGCACCGCCTCTCCGGAAATTGCCGTCGTGATGGGTAACATAAGGAATAAAATGGGAACGCTATTTGTCCGCCACCGGACCGGAATAAGAATCCAACAACATCGAATAAGATCGAATAGGTTTCGTCTTTTCCAATCCAGTGGTTTCTTACGCGCGCTCATCCATGTTTTATCCACAACCCAAAACGAGACATTTTTCATGGGCAAATGGCGCCATTTTTACGGGTTGTTGGTCCGATTAAGATGAAGAGATAAGTTCGCTTAAGAAAATATAATCTCAGACCGGTGTGAAAAACTTCCGCGAAGCGCAGCACTCTTTTGCAATATCCAGCCCTTCCCCGGCCTCCCATCTCCCCGGCATGAGCCAAATGCTTCAATCTGAAACGATCGCCGCGCCTTCGGTCGATCTCGAGGTCCCGCTGCCGCCGGAAACGCGTGCGCGCCCCAAGCACCTGGCGGCCGATGAAGACAGTTTGTTTGAGCGTTTCGCCTGGCTTTATGCTTTTTTTCGGGAGCGCCTTTTCCGCGATGATACCCGACGGATCACGCGTTCCCTTTGGCCTGGAGGAGCGCCCGAGCGCGCAACGAAGCTGATCGAACTGGGTTGCGGCCCAGGCTTTTACTCCTGCCAAATCGCAGCGCTTTTCCCTCAAATATCCGTGCTTGGAGTGGATTGCTCGGTCCGGCAATTGGAATGCGCTCAGAACAAAGCTGAAGCAGCCGGCCTGAGAAATTGCCAATTCGAAGAGGACAATGTTCTGGAGCTCGCCCATGCGGATGCCACCTTCGATGGGCTGATTGCGTCCCGCCTTTTCACTGTGCTGCCAAAACGGGAGCAGGCGATCAGCGAGATGTATCGCGTCTTGCGTCCGGGCGGTCGCTGTTTCATCGCCGAGCCGCGCTATGCGCTCTGGGCATCCTTGCCGCTCTTCGCCATGTGGCTGCTGGCTGGCCTCACCGGGATGAACAACGGCTGTCGCGAGCCGCGCAAGGCTACCGTTCTCTCCCGCGCAGATTTTCAAACACTCTTCGCCACGCAACCATGGCGAAAAATGAAGACCTGGCAGGACGGTCGCTACCAGTACGCGCTCTGCGAAAAAGGTTGAAGCTTCCAGTGTTGAAACGCAGACGGCACGGCTCATGAACGCTGTGCATCAAATCTTGGATCCGAAACGCGGGGACAAAGTGCCACCCGGACGCTGCGCCCTCGCGGTCATGACGAAAGCGCCCCGCGCCGGCAAAGTAAAAACGCGCCTCACGCCCCCATTAACCCCTGAGGAAGCCGCCGCCCTCAACATCTGCTTCCTGCGCGACACCGCCGCCGCGATTATGCAGACGGTGGCCAAAGGCGGCGCGCAAGGCGTGGGAGTTTTCACCCCGGCAGGATCTGAAAGCGCTTTCGCGGATATTTTACCGATGCAATTCGAGCTCGTGCTGCAACGGGGCGAAGCGTTTGGCGAACGACTCATCGCGGCGGCCGAGGACATTTTCGCGCTCGGTTTTACTTCGCTTTGCTTGATCGATTCCGACAGCCCGACCGTTCCGCTCGCGGCCTATCATTTCGCGGTGCAGAAGCTGGCCAATCCGGAGCCGACCAGCGTCCTTGGGCCCTCCGATGACGGCGGCTACTATTTGATCGGGCTCAATCGCATGCAGCGCCGCCTGTTCGAAGACATCGCTTGGAGCACCGAGCGCGTCTTCGACCAGACCGTTCAGCGTGCGCAAGAAAGCCAGCTGCCGATGGAGTTTCTGCCGACCTGGTACGACGTGGACGATCGCACCACGCTGCGCCGTCTGTGCGATGAGTTGTTAGGCGACCCCGCGGGTCCTTCCTCGGCTGGCTACGCGGCCCCGGAAACGAAAGCATTTCTCCAGCGGCTTATTGCGCGCGAAGGTCGCGAGCGGATTTGGCCCGAACACGTTTAACAATGAGCAGCACACACCAAAAACGCGCACTCGTGACCGGCGGCGCGGGCTTGATCGGATCGCATCTCACCGACCTGCTGGTGCGGGAAGGTTGGCAGGTTCGCATCTTCGATAATCTGGAGCCGAACACGCACAAACAAGGCAAGCCCGCGTGGATCAACTCTGCGGCGGAATTTGTGCAGGGCGACATGCGCGAGCGGGCTGATATCACGGCGGCGCTCCGTGGGATCGACGTCGTCTTCCACGAGGCCGCATATGGCGGCTACATGCCGGAGATCGCGAAGTATGTGCACGTGAACAGCTTCGGGACCGCGCAAATGCTGGAAGTAATTCGCGAAGAAAAACTGCCGGTTAAAAAGGTCATCGTCGCGTCCTCCCAGGCGGTTTACAGCGAAGGCGCGGCCACCTGTCCCGTGCATGGCCTCGTCTTTCCAAACGTGCGCCCGATCGAGCAACTGCGCACCGGCGATTGGTCGGTGCATTGCCCGCAGTGTGACGCAGTCACGACGCCCGCGCCTACACCGGAAGAAGCGCCGGTCGGTGGCGAGACGGTCTACGGTCTAACGAAGGTCGATCAAGAAAAACTCGTCCTGCTCTGGGGCAAACAAGCGGGCATCCCGACCGTGGCGCTGCGCTACTCCTGCACCTACGGCCCGCGCCAATCGATCTTCAATCCCTACACCGGAGTGATCGCGATTTTTTGCACGCGTTTGCTGAATGATCTTCCGCCGGTCGTGTACGAAGACGGCGAGCAAACGCGCGATTTCTCGTTCGTGGAAGACATTGCACGCGCGAATCTCCTCGCCGCCACCACGGAGGCGTTGGACGGATTGCCGGTGAATGTCGGCAGCGGAAAGGGCGTCACGATTCGCGAAGTGGCGGAACAAATAGCCGACGCGCTCGACATTCATATTCCCGTGGAAGCGAAGGGCGAATTCCGTCCCGGCGAGATGCGTCACCTCACGAGTGGAACCGATCGTATCCGTGCGGCCGGCTACGAGCCGCAAGTCGATCTCGCCACCGGCATCGGGCGCTATCTGGATTGGATTCGCACGCAAGCGGACGTGAAGGATTACTTCAGCGAGGCGGCGAACATCCTGCGCGAAAAAGGCATCGTGCACCGCGTCGGGCCGTGATGAACGTCTCGGTCATCATCCCCGCTCTCAATGAAGAAGAGCCGATCGCGGAAGTGGTGCGCGCTGTGTTGGCTACGGAAATTCCACACGAAGTGATCGTGGTGGATAACGAGAGCACCGATTGCACGGCGGCACGGGCTCGAGAGGCGGGAGCGCGCGTGGTTTCCGCTCCGCGGGGTTATGGACGCGCTTGCGCGGCCGGCGCCGCGGCGGTGTCGCCCGATTGCGAGGTGCTGGTTTTTCTGGATGGCGACGGCAGTGATTGTGCCGAGCTGATGCCGCGGCTCGTCCAGCCGATCCTGGATCGGAAGCAGGATTTCGTCATTGGCTCACGCACGCGCGGCGAACGCGAACCCGGCAGCATGAACGCGCAACAAGTGTTCGCAGGTTATCTCGCGGGCTGGCTTATGCGTCCGCTCTACGGCGTGAAGTATACCGACATGGGTCCTTTCCGCGCCATCCGCCGCGACTCTTTCGCAAAGCTCGGCATGAAGGAGATGACCTACGGTTGGAATCTCGAGATGCAGATGCGCGCGGCGCGGGCGCAGCTCCGGATTTTGGAAGTGCCGGTGAATCATCGCTGCCGCACGGGCGGCGAATCCAAAGTCTCCGGCACGCTTCGTGGAACTTTCGTAGCCGGCACGCGTATTCTCGCAACGCTGGTGCGCGTGGCGTTAGAGCGATAGACGCCTTCGACGGTCTGCGCGGCGCGGGATGTCGGCTTACGAGTAGCACCCTAACGAGAGGCCAGTCTTGGCGTTCGTCCACGCTCACTTCATCGCGTCGGAATAATTCTTTAAGCAGCGCTTCTCATTGAGGATGAACTCCTACGCTGAAGCGCCCGCAGAGGTTTCCTTATCGCGCAGGAAAGCGGCAGCAACGGGGGCGTTGGCGGGACTACTTGCGGGCATCGTTATGACGACGGTGATGCTCTTGGGCGCGCGAATGTTCGGGCTGGCCACGCCACTCGTCCTGTTAGGTGATCGCCTTTCGGTCTTTATCCAAGCCGACACCTTCCTCGCTCTGATGGGAAAGGTGGGTGGATACAATCACATGAAACAGCTCGGCGTGGGCGGTGTCATGGTGGGACAACTGCTCGTGGGCGCCTTGGGCGGAATTGTATATGGACTCGTTAGCCGAAAACGCGCGGGGCAGTCGGGCAGGAGCTTTTCGTTGGGCGTTTTCGTTGCCCTTCCGCTGATGGCGGCCGCCGCGCTCCTGTGGCCGGTCCTCGGCACGCATTACGCGGGTTGGCCCATTCCGAGCGCGCGGGTGGTCACGCTGGCGGGCCTCTTCGTTTCCTTCCTGGCCTTTGAACGAACGCTCAACCTGGCTTTTCGCGGGCTCACCGCGCGACCTTCCACCGTTCCGCGAAACGATCTGGCCTACTCGCCGCCGATCGGGCGCAGAGCGCTCTTGGTCGGCGGGGCTGGCTTGCTTGTGGCCGGAGGCGCGGCCGCCCTCGTGCGAGTGCTCTGGCGCGCGGCCACTTTCAGTTACGATGGCACACAATACAAAGGCGGCGGGGTGCAGGCGATCACGCCTAACGACCAGTTCTATTGCGTGACCAAGAATGTGATCGATCCGGTGGTGCAAGAATCAGCCTGGCGTCTTGAGCTTACGGGATTGGTGCAGACGCCGCAGCGTTACGGGATCGCGCAATTGCGTAGCCTGCCTCCCGTCACGCAGGAGACGACTCTGATGTGCATCAGCAACGGGCTCGATGCCGGGCTGATGAGTAATGCCGCCTGGAAAGGAGTGCCCATGCGCGTCCTTTTGGAAGCGGCTGGAGCTTTGCCCACTGCGCGGAAGGTGAAGCTCTACGGCGTGGATAATTACACGGATACTTTCCCGATCGAGAAGGCGATGGAGCCGTCCACGCTGATCGCTTACGAGATGAATGGTGAGGCGCTGCCGCAGCGGCACGGCTTTCCGGCGCGGGCGATTGTGCCCGGATATTTCGGCGAGAAACATGTGAAATGGATCACACGGATCGAGCTGGCCGGAGAAGAGGCGGAAGGCTTTTACGAGAAACAAGGCTGGGGTCCGGACTTTCTGGTGCCGATCCGGACGAGGATCGATCAGCCAGCGCATAACGAGTGGTTCGCGCTGGCGGAATTGCGGGAGCCGGTGCGGGTGAAGGGCGTTGCCTTTGGCGGAGATCGCGGAATTTCGCGGGTGGAGTTTACGGTGGATGACGGCGCTACCTGGGCGGACGCGCGGCTCGATTATCCGGGAACGCGCTTAACCTGGGCCCTCTGGAGTTTCGACTGGCGTCCGGCGCGAGCCGGCACCTTCGTTCTTTACGCGCGGGCGACGAATGGCGACGGCAAGGTGCAGGAGTGGGAGCCGAACCGGCCGTTTAAATCCGGCACAAGCGGCTTTCACAAGATTGTCGTCTACGCAGGATGAGTCGTTAGGCAGGCTGGCAAATGGGACACCACGCGGTGGTGCGTCCGCCGATGGTGGCACGTTGCAATTCTGTGCCGTGCCGCGGGCAGATGCCGCTGGCTTTCCAGCGTTCGTGGATGAGCCAACTGTCCGGCGGATCGGAGTAATCGTGCCCAATTATTCGAAGCGACTCGCGCGCGACGAAGCGCGTAGCGCGCAAGAGAGCGGTTCGTTCTTTCGCCTCAATGGCCCCGCTTTTGCGATTGGGTGCGATGCCTGCGCGCCAGAGTATTTCGTCGGCCATCCAATTGCCGATACCCGCGAAACCGGATTGCATGAGCAGGACCGCCTTTGATCGGCGCACGCGCGTGGCGTTTCAAGAAGTCAGCGAGATAACGGGCGGTAAATTCCTTCGAGCCGATCGCCGGCGGCGCGCTGGTCCACCAAGCGGGCGCGTTTTTTCCTTGATGGAATTTCACGCGCCCAAAGAGCCGCGGATCGCGGAAGACAAGCGCCTGCTTCTTTTGCTGCAGGACAAGGTGATCGTGCTTGGCTGGCCGAAAGTTTGCCGGCTCCGCGCGGAGCGTTCCGCTCATTCCGAGATGCAAGCCCACCCAATTACCGCCAGAGAATTCGAAGAGCATTTGCTTGCCGCGGGCGGCGGAACGGAGCAGCCGGCTGCCGGTTAACTGCTGCCTGATCGCGCGTGTGTTCGAGCCGCGAAAGATGCGTTTCTGCGCGTGCAGCTGCACAGATTCGACCTTGGCACCGAGACCGGCGTCCCATTTTTTGCGATAGAATTCGACCTCCGCGAGCTCCGGCATGCGCGAAGATAAACAACGCGCGCCGATTTGGAAACGCTCGCCTCGTTTTCGGTCTCTGGCTCTCCATGCTACTCTTCCCGGCCATGGAAAAAGTGATCATTGTCGGCAGCGGTTGCTCAGGGCTGACTGCGGCCATTTATGCCGCGCGCGCGAATCTCAGTCCGCTCGTGCTCGAGGGGAGCCATCCTGGTGGGCAACTCGCCACCACGACTTTGGTGGAGAATTTTCCCGGGTTCCCCGAGGGGATTGATGGGCCGCAGTTGATCATGAACATGCACGCGCAGGCGGAGAAATTCGGCGCGCGTTTTTCTTACGCGGAGGTGACGGATTTCGAGATGAGCGGCGATCACGTGCGGATCAAGGCCGATGACGAGTGGCTGGAAACGCGGGCGTTAATCGTGGCCAGTGGCGCGTCGGCGCGCTGGCTTGGCTTGGAAAACGAAGAGAAGCTGGTGGGTCATGGCCTAACGAGTTGTGCCACCTGCGACGGCGCTTTCTATCGCGATGTGCCCGTCTGCGTGGTGGGCGGCGGCGATTCCGCGGCGGAGGAAGCGCTTTTCCTGACCCGGTTCGCTTCCAAGGTTTATCTCATTCACCGGCGGGCCGCGTTGCGCGCCTCGAAAATCATGGCGGAGCGGGTGTTGGCTTGCGAAAAAATCGAGCCCATCTGGAACACGGTGGTCGCCCAGTATCTTCCGGACGAGAAAGGCGAAATGCGGGCGGTGAAGTTGCGCAATCTGGAAACGCACGAGGAGCGCGAGCTGCCGGTGAGCTGCGTCTTTGTTGCGATCGGGCACGATCCGAACACGAAGGCTTTCCAAGGAAAATTGGAGACGGATCCAGACGGCTATTTACTGGCGCGCCATCTGGCGGAGAGCAAATATCCGGGCGTTTTTATTGCCGGAGATGTGGCGGATCGCGTTTACAAGCAAGCGATCACGGCGGCCGGTTCCGGTTGCGCAGCGGCGATGGAAGCGGAGAAATATCTGAGCGAGCTGGGCAAGTGACGCGAGCCGCGAGCGGCGGTGAAAGCGCGATCTCCGCGTGAAGATTTGTGACGTAACGCAGTTCTATTCGCCACGGAGCGGCGGGGTGAAGCGTTACCTGCACGAGAAGATTGCGCATATCGAACGCGCGGGCTCCGAGGACGAGCACATCCTCATCGTTCCCGGTGAGCGGACGGAAGTTACAGCGGGAAAACGCGGGCGCGTTTATTCCATCCGCTCGCCGCTGGTTTCGCGGCGAACGCTTTACCGCGTCTTGTTAGACCGCGGCGCCCTCGAGGAAGTGCTGGCGCACGAACGGCCGGACATTATCGAGACGAGCGATCCATATCAGCTCGGCTGGTGGACTGCTGGGATCGGCGAGCGGCTGCGCATCCCGGTGGTGGCTTATTATCATTCTCATTTTCCGCAGGCGTATTTGCGCGAGCCCGCGCGATGGCTCGGCCGGAAAGGTCAAAAATGGGCGATGCGCGGCGCGGAAGCGTATGTGCGCAGTTTGTATAACCGGTTCGAAGCGACCTTGGTGGCGTCGGCGCAACTGGCCGCGGTTTTGCGCGAGTGGGGTGTCGTAAATGTGCGCGAGTCCCCCTTGGGCGTGAACGCGGATGTCTTCCAGCCCCACGCGGATGAATCCGAGGTGCGCGCTGAACTGGGGATCCCGAAGGATCGCTGCCTGCTCCTCTATGTGGGCCGGCTCGCAGCCGAGAAGAACGTCGAGACGCTCTTCCGCGCTTACACGCAGCTACCCGCGCAAAAGTTTCACCTGCTCGTGATCGGTGATGGGCAGGAAGCGGATCAGTTGAGAAAACTCGGAGGAGCCATTTCGTGGCTGCCGGCGTGTCCGGCGGCTGCGTTGGCGCGGTATTATCGCGCGGCAGATTTGTTCGTACATCCGGGCACCGAGGAAACGTTTGGCCTGGCCGCGTTGGAGAGTCAGGCCTGCGGAACTCCGGTGGTGGGAATTCGCGGGAGCTACATGGATGATGTGATCCTGCACGACCAGAATCATTGGGCGATCGAGAACAGCCCGGAAGCGTTGGCGGGTGCGATCAAGGCCATGCGCATGCTCGATCTCTCCGCGATGGGAGCCGCGGCGTCCTTGCGGGCGCGCGAGCGCTATGCCTGGCCGCGGGTCTTCGAGCAGCTGTTTTCCATTTACCGGAGCGTGGTCTCGGATTACATGGGGACGCGACTCCCATGAGTGAAGAATTCGTTATCCGCGCCTACCGATCTTCGGATCGCGCAGCGGTGCGTCGCTTATGTTGCCAGACAGGTTTCCTCGGGGAGCCGATCGATCCGGTTTACGAAGACCGCGAACTTTTCGCGGATTTTCTCACGACGTATTACACCGATCACGAGCCGGAATCTTCCTTTGTGATTGAGAAGGACGGGGAGCTCTACGGTTATCTCCTCGGCTCGCGCAAACCGCTCCTGAACCAGCTTTACTCCTTTTACCAAAACGTCTGTCTCTTCCTCCGCGCGCTCCTGCGTTACCCGCGGTACAACGAGCACTCGCGGCGGTTCATCCTTTGGCTTTTAAAGAACGGATGGCGCGAGGTGCCGGCCGCGCCCCGGCGCACGCCACATTTTCACATCAATCTCCTGCCGGAAGCGCGCAAGATGTCCACCACGCGGGCGGTATTGAGCGCCTACTTTAGTTATCTGCACCGCTCGGGCGAGAAGCAGGTTTTCGGGCAAATCGTGACTTTTGAGAGTCGGCGCGGCGAGCGGATGTTCGAGCGTTACGGCTTCCGGGTGATGAATCGCGCCGAGATCACGAAGTGGAAGGCTTATTACCCAGAGTCGGTCTACCTCACGACCGTGATCAAGAACCTCGAGACCGCGCAGCCGCTCACGGTTTCGAATCGTTAGGCGTTCTGCTCCGAGGCGGTCGCGTGGTCGGCCTTGCGTTTTACACCGCCGCCGGACGAGGTGTAGCTTGAGGGATGAAACAGAAATTCTCTCTGGCGATTGCCGCAGCGATCGTCTCCCTCGGTCTTTCTTCGTCGGCCCTCGCGGCTGATGAACCCACCAAAGCGATCGCGGTGCTCTCCTCCGCTTCTGGAAGCAGCGTGGCTGGCACAGTCACATTCACCGCGGGCAGCGAGGGCGTGAAAGTTCGTCGCGGATCTCACCGGCCTCACTCCCGGGAAACACGGTTTCCATATTCACGAATTCGGCGATTGCTCCGATAAGGAAGCGAAGAACGCGGGCGGCCATCTGAATCCGATGAAGCACCCGCACGCTGGTCCGGAAGCGAGCGATCGCCACGAAGGCGACCTGGGCAATATCGAAGCCGACGCCTCCGGTAAAGCGCATCTCGAGATGACGGACAAGATGCTGAAGCTCAGCGGCGACACCTCCGTCCTGGGTCATGCCGTGATCGTGCATGAGAAGGCGGACGATATGAAAACGCAGCCGACCGGCGACGCTGGTGGACGCGTCGCTTGCGGCGTGATTGGTGTCGCGAAGCCCTAGCGGTCGCTCACCTTTCGCGACCCAGCACACCGACAGTGGACATGGAACTCCTCACGTTAAAAGACATCAAGGGCCGCGCCCAAAGCGGCCCGGTGGAAGCCCGCGTCCACGTGCAAGTCAGCGCTTCAGAAGCGAAGGCGACACGAGAAGGAAAACCCTACTGCGAACTCATCCTGGCCGATGCGGGGAATCGCATGACGCTGCGAGTCTGGAGCGATCACTCGGAATATCGCGCCTGCGAAACGCTGGAAGTTTCGGATTTTCTCGAGCTCAGCGGCGAGTTTATCCAGCACCAACAATACGGGCTCGACGCACGCCGCTGGAGCGTGCGGGCCCTGAGCGCACCGGAGATTTCCGAGTTGTTGCAAGGCCCACCGGCATTGCGCGCGAAACAGGCGGAAGATTTCGCCCGCATCACGGAATGCGTCTCCGGGATCGCTGATCCGCGCTTGCGTTCGTTAGGCGAAACGTTCCTCGCGGATTACGGGGACCGCTTCAAACGCACGGCCGGCGCGCGCAGTTACCATCACGCACGCCGCGGCGGCTTGGTGGAACACACCGCACAAATGATGCGCGCGGCGGTGGCGCTGGCTCCCCTTTATCCGCAGCTCAATCGTGATCTCCTGCTCGCTGGCGTCCTCTTTCATGATGCGGGAAAACTCTGGGAAAACCACCTGCCGGAGGATGGCTTTACCATGGGTTTCGATGAACGCGGTGAACTCCTGGGACATATCTCGATCGGCCTCGAGTTGGTGAATTCCCTGTGGCGGAAGCTGCAGGCGTCTGAGATCGCGGCCACGTGGACGACCTTGAAGCCCGCGTCGGAAGATGTGCGGTTGCATTTATTACACCTGATCGGGGCGCATCATGGCGAAGCGCAATTCGGCTCGCCCGTGAGTCCGAAAACTCCGGAAGCGATGGCGCTGAATTACATCGATAACCTCGACGCCCGGCTGGAAATGTTCGCGGCGGGTTATCTGGTGGCGAAGCCCATTGCCGAGCGCATCTTCGATCGCGTGCGGCCCCTGCCCGGAAATCTGGTGCAGCCGCTCGCCCGGTTTTCTCCAGAGACGCCGACGAGTTCTTAACTGACTGCCTTCTTGGGCGTGCGCTTACCTGTCCTTTCCGCGCGTCTGGCGCACGCTGCAATCTGCCTTGTTTTCGGCGCGGCGTTTCTGGCGGTTGCTTGTTCCCATCTCTCCCTCCGGCCCTGGCTGGTCCCGTGGCTTCCATTTCATACTTCGGATGATTTCTTGCGGGATCTGACAGGGGGTGCCCACGGTTCCGAGAGACTTTTGCAGGCTTTCGCCACGATGCCGCCCGGCGCGCTGGTGGCGGTTTATCGCGCGGATGACGATGGCGCAGCGCTCATGGCCTACGCGGCGAGTTACCTGGCCTGGCCGCGTGCAGTGGAATTGATCGCGACCAATGAAACTCCGGCGGGCGAGACAGAGGCGCGCGAGTCGGGCGCATCTATCGGGACGCTTTACTGCCGTCTCCTACCACCCACAGACGCGTCGATTGTGGCCAGATTCGGAACGGGAATGACTCTGGTGCGAAATCGGGAGTCCACCGGAACCGCGCGATGATTTTCTTCGGGCTGGTCGGCGCATTCCTCACTTTTGCGCTTGCGGGTGTCGGGACCGCTCTGCTCGTGGCGCGTGGACGCACGCAAGTCAATGCGTGGGAGATCGGTAGCATAGGTTGCTTTTTTGGGACGGGGATGGTCTCGCTCAGCTTGTGGGTGGGCGGGTTATTTCTGGCGGGATGGATGCTCATGGCCGTGGTTTCAGCAGTGGCGCTGGCTCTCGGCGCATGGGGTTTCAACGCGGTTTACCGCGGCCGGATGTGCCTAAGTTTCCCGCGACCCCGGACTGCAGTGGAATGGATTCTCAGCGCTGTGCTGGCCGGGGAGTGCGTCCTGTTCAGCTTTCTTTGTTTTCGGCGCGGGCTGGGCTGGGACGGCCTTTTAAATTGGGAAATCAAAGCGCGTTACGCGTTTCTGAATGGCGGAGTCCTTCCGCGAGAATATCTGGCCGATGGGGCGCGCGAATTCACGCACCAAGGGTATCCGCTTTATCTCCCGTTTAGTGAGTTGTGGGTTTACCTCTGGATGGGTCAACCACACCAGTTTTGGCTAAAAACGTTGCCGTCATTTTGGGTCGCGGGCGGCGCCGTGCTGCTCGCGCTGCTTGCCACCCGGGTCAGTGGCCAGCGCTGGATCGGGCTGGCCACAGCGATCCTCTTCTTCTTTGTCCCGGCTCTCAGCAGCATGGAGGGCGGGGCGTATTCTGGATACGCAGACGTGCCGCTTGGGTTCCTCTATTTGGGAGCGATGGGGTTTCTGCTCTTGCAGATCGAGGGCCGCGAGCGCGCGAATTGGCGAATGTTTGCCCTCTTCCTTGCCCTTCTTCCGTGGGTGAAACGGGAAGGTATCATCCTCTGGGCTGTCGGCGCCGCCTGCGGTCTGTTGGTTCTGCTTCGGTCCAAGGCGCCGCGGTGCGGTTGGCTTTGGCTCCTGCCTGGCCCGGTGCTGGCAGTGGGCTGGAAAATTTATTGTGCCGGCATGGGAAAAGGACCTGATCACGAGTTCCTCGCGTTCTCTTGGCAGACGATGATGACAAATGGGCCACGCGTGGTTCCGATTTTCGGCGCAGTGCTCGCGGAACTGAGCGATCCCGGCCATTGGAGCCTGTTTTGGCCCATGGCGGCGCTGGCGCTTTTTTCCTTGCTCTGGCGGGCGCCTGATCACCGACTTTTTATCATCGTCGTCGCACTTGCCCTTCCGCTCGCAGTTTATCCGGCCGCTTACGTCTTTAGCGGCTGGGGGGACTGGCTTGGGCACCTCCATAGTTCGCTACCGCGATTGCTTTTACATCTTCTTCCGGTGGGGTGGTTGCTCGTCGCGCTGGCTTTGCGTCCACCGGCCGGCTCCACCCTCAAGCCGTCGGTTGGCCGTGCGGTTTAAGGGGCTTGGTGTGGTTTTTGCTAAGTTTCAAACTGTGCCGTCTCTCCCCGCATGAAGGTTTCCATCATCATTCCGTGCTTTAACGAGCGCTCGACCATCGCTGAAGTGGTGGCCACGGTCCGTGCTGCCCCCGTCCAAGACATGGAGATCATCGTAGTGGATGACGCTTCGACGGACGGGACCGCCGAGGTCCTAAAAGGCGACGTCGCGCTGCTGGCGGACCGGATTATTTTCCACCGGATCAATCAAGGGAAAGGCGCGGCGCTGCGTTCTGGATTCGCCGCGGCCACGGGCGAGATCATCCTCGTGCAAGATGCCGACCTGGAATACAACCCGGCCGATTATCCGGCGCTGCTGGACCCGATTTTTGCCGGTAAAGCGGACGCGGTCTTCGGGTCCCGCTTCATGGGCGGCCGGCCGCATCGCGTCGTTTACTTCTGGCACATGGTGGGGAACAAATTCCTGACTCTGCTTTCAAATATGTGCACCAACCTCAATCTCACGGACATGGAGACGTGCTATAAAGCGTTCCGCCGCGACGTGGTGGGCGATTTGGTCATTCGCGAAAATCGCTTCGGTTTCGAACCGGAGATCACGGCGAAGCTGGCCCGCGCGAAATGCCGCATCTACGAGGTAGGCATCTCTTACGACGGTCGGACTTATGAAGAGGGGAAGAAGATCGGTTGGAAAGACGGAGTCCGTGCGATTTACGCGATCTTGAAATACAATTTCTTCGCGCGGGAGCGCCCGGCTCCTCTCGCCTCAGTGACCGCTCACCCAATTCTTTCCGTCTCGTGCGCCCGCGAGTTTTCGCACCGCTAATCGCGCACGCGGCGGTGTGCTTGGTCCTGGCCATAGCCTTCCTTGGTCTTGGCTGGTCGCCGATCTGGGAGGTAGCCCGGTCGAAAAATATCGGCCACGTCTTGCCGTTCCATTCCACCAACAGCTATTTTCTGACTCTCACCTCCATGCCAGATGGTTCCGAGCGTCTGTTGCGGGTTCTCTCCACGTTACCGAAAGATGAGGCTGTCGCGGTCGTTTATCGCGAGCGCGAGGAATCGGACATCTTCCTTGCCTTTATGGTGGCCTATTTCTCATGGCCGCGGCCGGCCCGCACAGTGGCGGTCGATCGCAGCAACGTCATCGCTCGGCTGGATGCGCTGGATGTAGAACCGCTCTCGGCCATTTTTTACTGCGGCATGCCAGCGCGGCCCTCCGATCGGTTTACGCTCCGCATCGGCGACGGGCTAAACATGGAGCCGCGAGCGCACGGCCCGAAGAATCCATGAGCAGCTTGTTGGGTCTCATCGCAGGCTTGAGCCTGTTTCTGGTGGCCGGAGCGGGAGTGACGTTGTTGGCCAACCGTGGCGGCAGGAGCCTCGGCTTGCTCGAGATCGGCGCACTTAGCTTTTTCCTCGGGACAGGGCTCATCTCGCTTCTGCTCTGGATATTTGGCGCGTTTCTCTCCGGGGCAGCGCTGAAATATTCCGTGACCGCGGTCGCAGTCGCGCTGGGGATTTTAGGTGTGGTCAGCGCAAGAAGGGAACATTGGCGTCTGCGTTTCTCCTCACCACGAAATGCCGTGGAATGGATGATTGCGGGAGCGGTCACGGTGGAGATTCTCCTGGCCTTTCACGCGGCGTTTTCGAGCGCGCTCGGGTGGGATGGGTTGCTGAACTGGGAAGTGAAAGCGCGTTACGCGTTTTTTAATCATGGGGTCCTGCCCGCGACCTTCTGGAGCGATGAGACGCGCGCTTTCATGCACCAATCCTATCCGCTATGGGTGCCATTCTCGGAACTTTGGCTCTACCTGTGGATGGGCGAGGCGCACCAGTTTTGGATCAAGACCCTCTTCCCGCTCTTCTATCTCGCGGGGGTGATTTTGCTGGCCACATTTGCCAGCCGACTCACCGGTCGCCGCTGGCTGGGTTTGCTGGCGGCCTTTTTTCTCTACTTCATTCCGTGTCTCACGACCGCACCCGGCGGGGTGCAGAGTGGTTATGCGGATGTGCCGCTGGCGATGCTCTATCTGGCCACCGTGGGCTATTTGCTGCTGCAAAAAGGCGCTTTTGCTGCGGGTGAGTGGCGATTGTTTGCTCTGTGCCTTGTTCTGTTGCCATGGGCCAAACACGAAGGCGCGATCCTTTGGCTGAGCGCGGCTGCCTGCGGAGCCTTCATGGTGTGGCGGGGAAAGTACCCTTGGCGCGCGCTCTTGTGGCTGCTCCCCGGCGCCGCCCTCATCAGCGCGTGGAAAATATTTTGCACGACCATGGGCAAAGGACCGGGAACAGAATTCGTTCCGCTGACGGTGGCGAACTTGCTGCAAAATTCGCCAAGAATTCTGCCCATCGTCGACCACGTCGTGGATGCGATGCTGCTGATCAATTATTGGAATCTCTTCTGGCCCATCCTGGCGCTTTCGCTTGCGGCCCTCGCGCTCCGGATGCGGAATCGTAACTTCCTGGTCCTCTTCGTGGCCATCGTGGCGCCGATCTCTGCTTACGCTGCAACCTATGTGCTGAGTAACTGGCCGACCTGGGGAGAGCACATGGATGCTTCGTTCTCACGCCTCCTGCTGCACGTGGTGCCGGTAGGATGGCTGGCCATCGCGCTGGCCGCGCGACCGCCGGAGAATGCGAACCTCGCCCGCTCAAAAACCGCTCGTTAGGCGACGTCGCGCCTCCGCGAGATAGACCTCGTCGATTTCAAAGCCGATGAACTTTGGCACGCCGCATTTCTGCGCGGCCAGGGCGGAATTGCCGATTCCGAGGAACGGATCCAGCATCGTCTGCACGCGTTCGAGACCGTGCAGCTTGATGCAATTGACCGCTAGCTGCACCGGGAAGGTCGCGGGGTGCGGGCGCTGCTTGTCGCGGCTCTTGATCGTCTGATACGGGACGAACCAAGTGTTCCCGCGGCAGCGTTTATCGCGGCCGCTGGTGTGGCTCCAGCGCGAGATGTTGCTCTTGTCTTGGTAAGGCACGCCTAGCGCGAGGCGGTCGAGCGGGGTGCGACCTTCGGGGGTGAGATGAAAAACGAATTCGTGGCAATCGTTCAGGAAACGCGGGGAGTTGATGGGCTTGAAGTGTCCGCGCGAAGTCGGCTCGCCTGCTTCGTCGTCCAGCGTGATCGCCTTGATCCAGTGGATGCTGTTTTGCAGCTCGAAGATTTTCTGGAGCCGCATGATCAGTTCGTAGGGCAACCATCGGGCTCGAGGGTGCCGCGCCCACGTTGAGAAAAAGCGACCCGTCCGGCCGCAAAACGCGACGCGCGGCGGCGGCCCAAAGTTCGCACCAATCCAGATAGCGCCCGCGCTCTTCGTCGTCGGAATATTTCCCGTACTTAATCCCGAGATTATAAGGCGGCGAGGTGACGATGAGGTCGACCGAGCCCGCCGCGAGGCGGGACATTCCTGCGAGACAGTCGCCAGCATGAAGATCGAACTCAGACATCGGCCAAATCATAGCCCGCCCGCTTGTCGCTCGTACAGGAGATTCGCGGCCACCCCGCTCCTCTGATATTCTGGCGCCATGCCCGACCAGCCTGCGAAGAAGCTCAAGATCGCCGACCGCGAATTCGCCTCCCGCCTTTTCCTCGGCACGGGCAAGTTTGCGTCTAACGAGTTGATGCGCGACGCGCTGGCGGCGAGCGGCACCGAAATCGTGACCGTGGCGTTGCGGCGCGCCGATCTCTCGGGCAAGAAAGATCCGTTCGCGAACATCCTCGAGTTCATCGATCCGCAGCGTTACCTGCTTTTGCCGAACACGAGTGGCGCGCGCAATGCCGCAGAAGCCGTGCGCCTGGCGCGGCTCGCGGTCACGGCCGGGTTGCCAAATTGGGTCAAGCTCGAGATTCATCCCGACCCGCGCTATCTCCTGCCCGATGGCGTGGAGACGTTGGCCGCGGCCGAGATTTTGGTGAAGGAAGGCTTCGTCGTTTTGCCTTACATCAATGCCGATCCCGTGCTCGCCAAACGTCTGCAGGATGTGGGCACCGCGACGGTGATGCCGCTCGGATCACCCATCGGGAGTAACCGCGGAATCGAAACGCGCGCGCAGATCGAGATCATCATCGAACAAGCGACCGTTCCGGTGGTGGTGGACGCCGGCTTGGGCGCGCCCAGCCAGGCGGCGGAGGCTTTGGAGATGGGTGCAGACGCAGTCTTGGTCAACACCGCCATCGCCATCGCCTCTGATCCCAGCCGGATGGCCACGGCTTTTCGGAAAGCGGTGGAAGCCGGCCGTGAGGCGTTCGAGTTGGGCCTCGCCGAAACGCGCTCGACCGCCAGTGCGACCAGCCCTCTCACAGCGTTTTTCTCGGAAAGCTCAGTCGCTGAGCGATAAGCAGTCGCCCGGGCAGACGGCGTCGCACGGTTGGCGCGGTGATGCCCGATGCGCTAAGGTCCGCCGATGCCTTCCGAAATCATCGAACTGCGTGGCCACATCATCGACTCCTTGATCCTGCCGAAGGTGCTCGATGAAATCCTGACCCGTGGCGGCGCTTTCAAGATCGCCGAGATCAAGATCGGCGAGAAACGCGCGGACCAGAGCTATACCAAAATCGAGGTTTCGGCGCCTAAGGACGCGTTGAGCGAGATCATGCTGCGTCTGCGCCAACACGGTGCGGAGGTCATGGAAAAAGCGGATGTGAAATTGGCGGCCGCGCCGGTCGATGGCGTCTTTCCGGATGGATTTTACGTCACCACCAACCAACCGACTTTCGTGCGCTTACAGGGCACGGAGATCGAAGCTTCGCCTGCGATCATGGATTGCGGGATCGCGGTGGACGTGGAGACGAAACGCGCCACGGCCGTGAAATTCCACGAAGTGAAAGCCGGGATGCAAATCGTGACCGGTCAAAAAGGCGTGCGGGTGGCGCGGACGGATTGGTCGGTGTCGCGGCCCGATGCGTTCGAGTTCGTAACCAGCGACGTCGCGATCGAGCAACCGAAGAGTGTCGTCATTCGAGAGACTGCGCGGGAGTTCAAACGCGCACGCGCCGATGGAAAAAAGACGCTCCTGGTAGCCGGCCCGGCCGTGGTGCACACCGGCGCGGCCGAGCATCTGGAGAAATTGATCCAGCGCGGACATGTGGATGTGCTCTGCGCTGGAAACGCGCTCGCGGTTTACGATATTGAAAACGCGCTCTACGGCACCGCGCTGGGCGTGGATCTGGAGGGCGCTTCGCCGTCCGATCGCTGGCATCAAAATCAGATGCGCGCGATCAACGCCATCCGCCGCGCGGGCGGGATCGCGGAAGCGGTGGAATCCGGTTTGCTCACGAAGGGAATCCTCCATGCCTGCGTGCGCAACGGGGTGGACTTCCTCCTTGCCGGCTCCATTCGCGATAACGGCGCGTTGCCGGATGTGATCACAGATTCTGTTGCCGCGCAGGAAGCCATCCGGGAGAAGATCGAGGGCGTCTCCATCGCGCTCATGATGGGAACGATGCTGCACTCCATGGCGGTGGCGAGCCTGCTGCCGGCGGGCGTGAAAATGCTCTGCGTCGATATCAATCCTGCGGCGGTGAACAAGCTGACCGATCCGCGCAATTTCCAGGCGCTCGGGTTGGTGACGGATGTGGAGTTATTCCTGCGCGAACTGGTGCAACATCTCGAAGCCGGCGAAACCCCTGCCAAATAATATCGCCATGCATCGCCTGCTCCTTTGTCCGCCGGATCACTACAGCATCCAGTACGAGATCAATCCCTGGATGAGCAAAGACCGCGCGGCCGATACGCCGCTCGTGCAAGCACAGTGGAAGGGCCTGTTCGACACGCTCTCGAAGCTCGACACGCAGGTGGAGACGATCACGCCCGCGGAGACGTTGCCCGATATGGTCTTCACTGCGAACGCCGGGCTCACGGTGGGTCGCAAATTCGTCCCGAGCAATTTCCGGCACGAGGAACGCGCGGGCGAAGCGCCACTTTTCGCCGCCTGGATGGAAGAACGCGGTTACGAAATCATCTGGCTGCCGGACAACTTGTACTTCGAAGGCGAAGGCGATGCACTCTTCGGCGGCGACGCGCTTTTTTGCGGCTACAAATTCCGCACCGACATCAATTCACACCGCGCCATTGCCGACATTTTCGGCTGCCTCGTCATCTCGGTGGAATTGGTCGACCCACGTTTTTATCACATCGATACCTGCTTCTGCCCGCTGCCGGATGGCGGCGCGATGTGGTTTCCCGCGGCCTTTGACGAATACGGGCAGCGCGCCATCCGCGATCGCTTACCGAACTTGATCGACGTGCCCGAAGAAGAAGCGGCCGGCTTCTGCTGTAACGCAGTCGTGCTCGGCCAGGACATCGTCCTGCCAGACGCGGCCAAAACGGTGATCCAGCTTTTGACGGAGCGCGGCTACACCTGTCACCCGCAGCCGATGAGCGAATTCCTCAAAGCCGGCGGCGCGTGCAAATGTCTCACCATGCACATGCCGCAGCGCGAAACCGTCTAAAGGCGGCCCGTGGAGTTGCGTTTCCGCTTTAGTTCGCGCTCGATTTTCGCGAGCGGCAGACAATTCATCACGTCTGCTTTCGTGAGCCAGCCTTTCCGCGCCACGCCCACTCCGAACCAGAGGTCCTGCAGCCGCTCCACGCCGTGCGCGTCGGGATTGATCACGCACTTCACGCCTTTCTCCTTTGCCAGCGGCCACCAGCGCCAATCGAGATCGAGCCGCTTCGGTGCGGCGTTGATCTCGATCCACGTGCCCGTTTCCGCGGCCGCTTCCAGCACCGCCGGGATATCAATCGCATAGGCTTCGCGCCGCAGTAGCAACCGCCCCGTCGGATGCGCCAGCATGGTCACGTAAGGATTTTCCAGCGCGCGGATCACGCGCTCGGTCATCTCCGCTTCCGGCAAGGTGAAGGCCGAGTGCACCGACGCGACCACGTAATCCAGTTCCGCCAGCAGCTCATCGGGGAAGTCTAACGAGCCGTCACGCAAGATATCGCACTCCACCCCGGCGAAGATGCGGAAATCGGTCCGGCCCTCGTTCAGCCGGCGAATCGTCGCCATCTGGAAGCGCAGCCGCGCTTCGTCCAGTCCGCGCGCCTGGATCGAGCTCCGACTGTGATCCGCGATGCCCAGATATTGCAGGCCCAATTCCTCCGCCGCGCGCGCCATCTCTTCCAACGAGTTGCGCCCATCGCTCGCGCTGGTGTGGCAATGGAAACTCCCGCGCAGATTCTCCGCTTCGATTAACTTCGGCAGCCGTCCCGCCGCCGCCGCTTCAAATTCGCCCGCGTTCTCGCGCAACTCCGGCGCGATGTAATCCAGGTCTAACGAGCGGTAAAGATCAGCCTCTTCGCGGATTTCCGGAATAGCGGCCGCGTCTTTGCGTTTCCGTTTCGCCGCCGGATCGACCGGCGCGGGCGCGAGGCGGTATTCGTTTAGCGTCCACCCGCGTTGCAGCGCCCGGCTGCGCACGACCACGTTGTGCTCCTTGCTCCCGGTAAAGTAATTGAGCGCAAATGGATACTCCGCTGCCGTCACCACCCGCAGATCGCACTGGATGCCGGAGCGCAGCCGCACGCTCGTCTTTGTCTCGCCCTGCAACAGGACCGACTCCACCAAAGGATGCGCCACAAACGCTTGCGAAACCGTAGCCGGCGCGTTCGTCGCCACGATGAAATCCAGATCGCGCACGATCTCCTTCCGCCGCCGATAGCTGCCGGTAATGCAGACGTGCAGCGCGTCCTCCAGCGCTGCGAGATCGCTCCGCAACGTCTCCGCTTCCGCCGCGATCGCGCCAAACGTAAACGTCCCCGCATGCTTCGCGCGATCCGCGATTGAGCGTGCCAGCTTGTCCTGCGTCGTCTGGCCAAATCCGGGCAACTCCGCCACCCGCCCATCGGCGCACGCCGCCTGCAGTTCCGCGATGGAGCTCACGCCCAGCTGCTCATGCAGCGCCTTGATCTTCTTCGCCCCCAGTCCCGGGATCGTGAACAGCTCCAGAATATTCGGCGGAAATTGCGCCCGCAGTTCGTCGAATACCTTCGACACCCCGCTCTCCACCAACTCCTTGATCACGCCCGCAATCGCCTTGCCGATTCCCGGAATGGACGCCAGCACCAGCTCATCACGCAGCTCCGCCGTCTTCCCGCCCCACGTTTCCAGCGACCGCGCCGCATTCGTGTAAGCGCGAATCTTAAACGGATTCTCGCCCTTCAACTCGAGCAGAGTCGCGATCTTCTCCAGGACGTCGACGATGCCAGCTTTTTCCACGCAGAGACCGTTACCAGACGATCGCGTCTTCGTCGATGTCGAGACCTTGGCCTTACGCCGATGTCAGACCAGGCCGCGATGAAGCTACGGTGGAGAATTTCGCTAAATCGGATCCGCCTTGTTTGGGAGGAGATCTGTTTGCCCGGGACTCGGTGCCTGCGACTCCAAGAATTTTTTAACGCTGCCGCGCGCTGCTCGCGCGGGTGGCTTTCCTCCAGTCGTTTCGCTTCGTCAGTCGCAAGCACGTCGCAACGTTCATTGTCTTCCACGCCGGTGTGGCCGCGCACCCATTTCCAGGTGATCTGATGTTTCGCGGTGGCGGCGTCGAGCGCCTGCCAGAGGTCTTTGTTTTTGATCTGCTTCTTTTTCCAGCCGCGCGCTTTCCAGGCGTGGATCCAGCGCGTGATGCCGTCGCGCACATAATTGGAGTCGGTGATGATCTCCACTTCGCATGGCTCTTTTAGCCGGGTGAGGGCTTCGATGGCGGCCTGGAGCTCCATCCGGTTATTGGTGGTGGCGAGTTCGCCGCCGCTAAACTCTTTCTTGCGGCCAGAACATTCGAGGATGGCGGCCCAGCCGCCGACCCCGGGATTTCCCAGACAGGCGCCGTCGGTATGGATGGTGACTTTCTTCACGCGGAGGCGTCATGCATCTCATGTCCTGGCTGCGGCGCGCAATGGATATTCGCCCGACCACGGAAGTGCGGCATGCGTTCTTATTCGACGGGCGGCAGGGGAAATTGCACCTTGCACGCGCGATGAAAAAACTAATGCACGCTGGTTCGTTTATATGTCTGGTGCTCGGAGGGGCCTGCGCGCTCTCGGGCTGCGATCGCAAACCAGCCGGCACCGTTGCCGCGGCGCCGGCGGTGGCAGAGAAGCTGACCGCAACCGGTGAAATATTTGGCCTTACCATCGGGTCGAAGATGGAAGAGGCGCGGAAAAAATTGGAGCCGATGCGCGACCTCACCAATCACGTGGCTGACGCAAAAGAAATCAGTGGCCGGCGGATTTATTGGAAGCTGCGCGGGAGCGAATACGACTGGATCATGGCATGGGCGGACGGGGCGGGAAAAATCACCCGCATGCGTGCTGTTTACCGTTCTGAATCTCCCGTCCCTTTTGAGAAAATAGGCGACCTGCAAACCGCACTCGCGGTTTCAGATACGACTGTGAAATGGGATCTGCGCCGGCCCGATGGCGGCTCATATCGACTCATCGCCCAAGGCGCCGACCGCAGGGCGAAAACGGTCTATATGTTCTCCACGGATCTCCCCGCGGAGGGCCAGCCCACGGGCGAAACCGAAGAGGAAGAAGAGGACTAAAACCGTGGCGGGATACGTCCGCGGGCGGAGTTAACACGAATCAACGCATGAGGATCGCGTCGATTCTCGCCTCATCTCCTATCATGAAAACCTCTTCGTCTCATGCGTCGGCTCGGCATCATCTCGCCCGCGCGTCTTCCTTTCATTCCAGGCTGAGTGGCTGGTTTCTACTGTTCGCTTTCGTGGCTTTGGTTCCGCTCACTCAAGCGGCGGTTCCGGCGGCCGGGACGATCACTCCCATGAGTGGCCCAGTGGCTTTTGATGGGAACGCAACCGGCGGAAGTTCGGCGGGCGGCGAAGACACGTGTGTGGAAGGGGTTAATTGCGATTCCTTCAAGATTACAGCCACAGGCGTGCCGGCGGATTGGGCGAACAGTCTGATTTTGTTGAACTTTACCTGGACGCTGCCGGCGAACGATTACGACTTTTATATCCATAAGGACAGCTTGACGGGCCCGATCGTAGGGACCGGCATGAACGTTGGCGCGCCGGAGACGAGCGATAACGCGGCGATCGATCCGCAAGCTACCGGCACGGGCGATTATTTCGTGCACATCGTCTATTTCGCGGTCGTTCCCGACCAGTATCACGGGGTGGCCACGGTAACTCCGCGGGCCAGTGGCGCGCGGACGGCGACCTACACGAATGGTGGGATTACCTTTAGCGCGAACGTTCCGTTGAAGGCGCCTGTCTCTGGACGTGATGGCGAGCCCAGCAGTCGCACTGACTATAAGGGCAACTTCTATGCTGGCGGAATCCGGGGAGTGCCGGCTGGGGTGGACCTTTGGTATGTGAATCTTGATTCCACCAGTTTGACCTTCGATCCGTTGCTGCGCTTCCCTGCTTACCGCGGACAACCGGACGGCACGTCTGAGCAAACACCGGCCGATTTAGGTGGCGATGGCGGGGGCGATATCGATCTAGCGGTGAGCTTCCCTCCGTTAAATGGCGAAACGGAGCCAACGGTTCCTTTCCTCGCCTACAGCAGTTTGACCCTGGCGAATATTTCCAGCGGAAACACGCCGGATCGCGGCGTGAGTTTTAATCTGAATCCGCTGGGTAATCTCACTGGAGGCCCTCCCGGCGACGACCGCCAGTGGCACGAATTCCTCGGGGCGAATACCGTTTATCTTCTCTACCGCACGGTGGCGCCGGCGGTGGCGCAGGTGCAGCGGTCGACGAACGGTGGATTTTCTTACGGCCCGACGGCAGCGGTGGGTCTCATCGGACAGGTAGGTTGCCTGGATGTCCACCAGGCCACCGGCACCGTCTACGCGACGGGCAATAACGGCGTCATTGCCGTCGGCACGCCTTCCGTGGCCGGGCAGGCACCGCTGGCCTCGGATTACACCATTCGCACCGCGGCGACCGATCCCAACGGGGTCGCGCATATCTTCTTCGTCGGCAAAGTGGCGGACGACGGCACGCCGAACGGAACCCTCTACGCGCTCTACTCGAACGATCACAATATCTTCCTAAAACACTCCACGGATAAAGGCGGCAACTGGAGCAACCCCGTGCAGGTGAATCCTCCCACGGGACCAAACGCGACCATGGTAAATGTCTTCCCGTGGATGGAAACCGGGCCGACTCCGGGCTCCGTTGGTATCGCCTGGTATGGGACGACGAACGCGGTGAACAACGATGCCGCGCAATGGAAGGTCTTCTTCGCGCAGAGTTTCAACGCCAGCGCGGCGGCGCCTGCGTTTCAGGTCACGCAGATCACCGAGCCCGGTCACTTCATCCATGCTTCGAATATCTCCGAGGGTGGACTCGATCCGACCGGCGGCGCGAATCGGAACCTGATCGATTACTTCCAGGTCTCGTTTGATCCGCTCGGTGCTGCTGTGGTCGCCTACACGGATGATCACAATGATTACGATGGCCACACTTACATCGCGCGTCAGATCAGCGGGCCCTCCATCCGCGGCGGTAATTTGCCCGCCGTGACACCGGGCGCCAATCTGGCCCCGCCACCGCCCACGCCGCGCGTGCCAGCGGGCGATGTCTTCCCGCCCGCCCAGCCCGGGCCGAACGGCCAACAGGTCACTGATTTCCTTCTGGACGTGCAAGCCGGCCTGGTCGCGCGCGTTCCCACGCCGGACCCGCTGGATATCAGCACCGTGAAGTATGAAACGCTCGGCGCTGCGCCGAACCAGTCCGTCAAAGCGACCATCGTGGTGACGGATTTGAGCGTGATTCCGCCGAGTTCTTTCTGGCGCGCCAGCTTTGCGGCCAACGCGCCGAGTTCTGTCCTCAGCCCGCTCGGTTCCTATAGTTTCGGTCTTTCCGATGATGGTGACCAGTTCTACGTGGAAGGGCAGACGGACACGGGCGGCGCACAGACGTTTGTCTACGGCACCGCGGTGCGGAATGGCGATGGCACCATCACTTACACGCCAGTCGGCGCGGCGGATGGGGGCCAATTTGATAGTGCCTCTAATTCGATCTCCGTCTCGGTCTCGTTGGCCAAGCTGAATGCGGTCCTCGCCAGTGCGAGCCGTCCTTTGCTCGCCACTGGATCGATTGTGGCCGGTCTGCGTGGGCGGTCGGCAACCGCGGATCCCGGCAGCGGCACGCAAACGCGGCGCGATCTGACGCGTGGCGGGACGCAATTCGTCATCGGTGGTTCCTCCATCGTCCCACTTAGTGCGGTCTCGCGGAAGACTCACGGCCCGGCCGGAGTCTTCGATGTGAACCTGCCTCTCGCTGGCCCCCCGGGGATCGAGTGCCGCACCAGCCAAACGCCTGGCACCTATCAGGTCGTGGTCACCTTCGCGAATCCTATCGCGGTTTCCGGTGGCGCTACTTTGGATGCGCCGACGGGAGGATCGGTTACGAACATCACGGTCAATGGTTCCGTCGTCACGGTAGACCTGGCCGGAGTGGGTAACGCGCAGGTCATCAGGGTGAATCTTAATGTCACGGATGGAACCAATACCGGCGTGGCCTCGATTCCGATGGGCGTCCTCGTCGGCGATACCACAGCCAGCAGCGATGTGAACTCATCAGACGTCGGCCAGGCCAAGGCGAACTCTGGCCAGGTCACGACGATGTCGAACTTCCGGACTGATGTGACAATCAATGGAGTCATCAACAGTTCAGACGTTGGCGTGGTGAAAGCGGGTTCGGGGACATTCATCCCCTTGCCGGGCAAGCCGGCTAACAGCGATCGCTAGCCCTCACGGCTTACAAGTGGTTTCTAGAATGTCCCGGTGGCGTCACTGCTGCCGGGACATTTTTTTTGGAGGCCGTCCGCCTATGGCCGGGAGCGTGCACGGCGGCGAAATACTGCTAACCTTTTTTCCGCGTTCTATGTTGTATCGCTCATTCCTTCACTTCTTTGTGGTCGGCTGGTGCGCGGTCAGTCTGGCAGCGTCCTCCGCGAACGCAGTCATTCTCTTGGGCACGAGCGATCCGGCCGCCAATACGACCGCACCGACGGGCGACCTGGCTGGGAGCGGCTGGCAGGTACGAAGGTTCATACGGCGGATTTCTCGGCACCGTCATCGGTCCGAACCACTTCATCACCGCCGCTCATATTGGCGGTGGCGCGGGGACGCCATTCCTCTTTGATGACGTGTCTTACAATGTCATCGAAGGACGCTACGACCCCTATACGGATCTCGTGATCTGGCGCGTGAGCGGGACGTTTCCAATTTTCGCTCCGATTTACACCGGCTCGAGCGAAACCGGACAGCGCCTGGTCGTGATCGGCCGGGGAACCCAGCGTGGCGCGGAGGTGATCAAGAACTCGACCCTGCGCGGCTGGCAATGGGGAGCGGGTGACGGCGTGCAACGCTGGGGCGAAAATTTCGTGACCAGCATCGTGCGCGGCGGGCCGGTGAATCAGTACGTTTACGCGACATTCGATGCGGGCGGCTCGGCGAACGAAGCTCACTTATCCGTGGGCGATTCCGGCGGTGCGCTCTTTCTTAAAGATGGCGCGATTTGGAAACTGGCGGGCATCAACTACGCCGTCGATGGCCCCATTTACTCCACAAACACAGGCGGCGTGTCCTTCGATGGAGCGCTCTTCGATGCCCGGGATTTCTTTTATCAGAACGAAACGAATCCGGCGCAGTTTGATTTGATCGCTGGTCCCACGGCAGTCCCGACCGGTTTCTATTGCAGCCGGATCTCCTCGCGCAGCGCGTGGATCTATAGCGTGCTTGATCCAAACGGAGACGTGAACGCGAATGGCGTCTCCAACCTCGTCGATTACGCGCAGTCCTTGAACATGCCGGAGCCAGCCGGTCCTGGAGCGCCCAGAGTGACGCGGGCCAACGGCACCGTCTCGCTCGTTTATCGCAAATTAGTCATCGCCAATGCGCCGCAATATGTGGTCCAGATGTCCACTGATCTAAGGAACTGGAGCAGCGCCAATCCTACCGAAACGCTCCTCGCGTCGAACGGCGAGGTGCAGACAATCGGAGCGGCGATCCCGGCGAATGGCGGTCGCGTTTTCCTGCGCGTCTTGATTAATCCGCCCGCGCCTTAGCTGAGCTTTGCGAACGTGAGGCTCCGCGACGCCCGCGTCTTCGAACCTTCTCGGTTTTCAGGTGTCGAAACGTAGTGTGAAGGCGAGACAGTTTTCCCCTGCGCATAAGTTTGGCGCTTTCCTCGGGCTGATTGGCTGGCTCGCGTTTTCGCCGGGTGTTTTAGCAGCCGGGATGGATTTCGCAGGTGTGCCGGTGCTTCCTGGCGGAACTGTCCGTGCGGACGTTCCGCTCAGCGACCTGGAAAAATCCTACGTGTCCGAAGGCGGGAATGCGGTCCCGTCCCACACCGTGGCCGTTTTAGGGGTGCCGCGCGGTTTTGATCCTGCGAAAACGTGGCCCGTGCTGGTCGTCTTCTCCACGAGCGACTTCAAATTGCAAAACCGCGATGATCTGAAGCGGTTGTATGCGCCCACCGCCTTGGCCGAAGGCTGGGTCGTGCTCGCCGGTGATGGACCGGCGCCGGCGCCGCGGGTGGATAGTTCCGGCTGGCGCGCCGGTCATACCCTCGCCGCGCTCGATGCTCTGAATCGAAGTTTCCCAAGCTCAACCAAGTGGCCCCTCGCGTGCGCTGGCTATTCTGGCGGGGCGAAACGAGCCGGCCTGCTCGCGCCGCTCCTCGCCCTTGCTGGCTATCGGATGGCCGGGATTTTCCTTACCGGCATCAACGACGACACCATCAGCGAAGGCTATCGAAAGTTTAAACCCGGTAGCGGCTATCTCCGGACGCCGATCTTTCTCAGCATCGGCGCCCAGGACAAAATCGCGCCGCCGCCACAGCAGCTGACGGTTAAAAATTCCATGCAGCGCACCGGCTTCGGAAATATCCAGCAAAAGACCTTCTCCAACGGCCACGTCGTCAAAAAAACGCACCTCCAGGAAGCCCTCCGCTGGTTCCGAGAAAATTAAGCGGAGCCAACGCAGCGCCGCCGCATCTGGACAGCGCACCCTCTCTGGCGTACGCATGCCCTACTTATGATCGGCCCGGCAAAAATTTACTTCATCATTTTCGGACTCCTCACCATCGCGGGGGGCGTCATGGGCTTCGTCAAAGCGGGCAGCACTGCCTCCATCATCGCCGGCTCCATTTCCGGTCTCCTCCTTCTGCTCGCCGCCTTTCTTTTGCCCGGCAATTTGATCGCCGGCCTCGCGCTCGCGGCCCTTGTCTCGCTCGCCCTCGCTGGTCAATTCGTTCCGAAATTCATCAAGACCGGCGCGTTCATGCCCGCTGGAATGATGGCGGTTCTGAGTGTCATCGGCCTCATCCTGGCCATCCTCGCCTGGGTGAAGAAGTAACCACGCGTGGGAAAAGTTCGGCTCAGGACCTTGCGGCTTTTTTTGCTGCTCCTGCTACTTGGCGTTCTCGCCGCCATCGTCCTGCGCTGGGTTTCGCTGGAACGCTGGCGCTGGAGCCAGGCCGAGGCCCCGTTGGCCCACATCGTTGATCACACCGCCGTCCCGGAAGCGACACCGACCCCAGCCCAGCCCGGACCGATTCGCGGGAAACTGGAAACCTCCCGCCTTTTCAGTGGCATCACCGTCAATTCCACAGTTGAGCCAACGCCGGGCGGCCCGGCCTCCGAGGAGCGGGCCGATCCGCAGAGCTACGTCGTTGATTTAAAGATCAAGCTGCGCCTGCCTCAGCCTAACAAGACGATCGAGGAGCTGGCCAAAGTAAATCCCGAACTCCCGCGCCTCCTGCCTGGTCTCGCGGCTATGATCGGTCCCGAATCCGTCTCGCCCTTCTTCGCCGACTTTTACGAAACCAAACTCAAACGCATCCGCGCCAATCTCGCCCGCCTCGATCAACTCCTCTCGCGCCACAATTTCTACGACTGCCAGACCGTCCTTCGCCTAACGAATCCAGAAACCAAACGCACCGCCGTGCTTCTGCAGGCCGAGATGGATGTCGATACCGATGGCTCCGATTCGGATCGCCTCCCCGCCGGCAGCGGCACCTCAGCCAGCTTCCAGCCTTTCACCAGTTACCGTTGGGCCAAGAAAACGTCCACGCCCAACTCCTACGCGGGCATGTTCGAGGAGAGAATTCGCACCTGGGAAGCCGAGCAAAAAACCGCGAACGCCGCGCGCAAAGCCGAGCTGAAAAACGCCATCGCGAACGCCCGCGACAGTATTGAGCAATTGAAGAAATTCAGCTTCCTCATCGGCACGACCGATCCCTTCATCGTCATTCCGGGCGGCTTTACCAAGGCGGAAGGCGCCAAGGTGGGCGACTTCGCGGTGGTCATCCACGGCTCGTCCATCTATCCGGCCCTGGTCGGCGATGTCGGTCCCGCGGATAAAGCTGGCGAGGCCTCGCTCCGCATCGCGAAGGAAATCAGCGCCAAAGCCAACCCGATGTTTCGCCCCGTGAGCGATCTCGGCGTCACTTATCTGATCTTTCCTGGCACCGCCGAGACATTCGGCCCTCCGGATCTCGATAAGCTAAATCAGCGCTGCGAAGAACTGATGCGGGAAATCGGCGGCGCCAGTGTGCCGCTGCATCAATGGGTCAGCATTTTACCCACGCCAACCCCGACGCCGACGCCAACTCCCACGCCAGCGCCGAGCGTCTCACCTTCCCCATCCTCCTCGCCGGCTACTTCGCCCGACGCTTCTCCGGCGCCCACCTTCGCGTTCCCGTTGCCCTCGCCCTCGATCGGCTCTTCACCCGCGCCGTCGGATTCTCCCAGCCCATCGTCCACCGCGAGCCCAATTCCGAAAACGAGCGCTCCACCGAAGCGGGGTCCCTCGCCCAAAAAGCAGGGCGACACTTAGCCGTCACGTCCGCTCCGCGATTCGTGCGCGAAGAGCCGGTCACGGCTCTCTCACGCCAGCAACTCCTCCAAATCTTCCGTCGTTAGGCCGCTCATCAGCGGCTCTTCACTCCCGATCACTCCTTCGCTGGCTTCGCGTTTTCGCGTCTGCAATTTCACGATTTTTTCTTCCACCGTATCGCGCGCGATCAGTTTGTAAGCCGTGACGACGCGGGTCTGGCCGATGCGATGGGCGCGGTCGGTCGCCTGCGCTTCGGCGGCGTAATTCCACCACGGATCGAAATGGATCACGGTGTCGGCTGCGGCCAGATTTAAGCCGACGCCACCGGCTTTTAAGCTCATGAGAAAGACGGGAATGCTGTCGTCGCTCTGGAATTTGTCGACCTGAGCCTGGCGATCCTTCGTCTGACCGTCGAGGTAGGTGAAGGGGATTTTTTGCGCGTCGAGGCGCTCGCGCAGGAGCGTGAGCATGGAGACAAATTGGCTAAAAATAAGGACGCGATGTCCGCCATCGATCGCTTCTTCCAAAAGTTCATCGAGCAGGTCGAGTTTGGCCGAAGGATTTTTTGACGCGCGCGCCTTCTCATCGAGCAGGCGCAGATCGCAGCAGACCTGCCGCAGGCGGAGCAAGCCCACCAGCATTCTCATCCGCACCACGCCCGCCTTTTCGCCGGTGCTGGTCGTTAGGCCAGTTTGGATTTCGCGTAGCAAGCCGTTGTAAGCAGCGCGTTGCGGCGCGGTGAGATCACACAGCACCAGTTGCTCGATTTTTGCCGGCAAATCTTTTTCCACTTCGGATTTTTTTCGCCGCAACAGAAACGGGCGCATGCGGCGCGCGAGGCGACGCTGCACCTCGGGCGCAGGGCCGCGGGCCATCGGTTTCTCGTAGCGTTCGCGGAAGTCCACTTGGATTCCCAGATAGCGCGGCTGGACAAAATTCATCAGCGACCAAAGATCGCGCACGGAGTTTTCCATCGGCGTACCGGTGAGGACGAAGCGATGTTTCGCGCGCATGGAAAACGCGGCCTGCGCGTTCTTCGTGTCGGGGTTTTTGATGTGCTGAGCTTCGTCCAAAATCGCCGTGGAGAACTCCACGTCCTCGTATCTTTCGGCGTCGCGTTGCAAGAGCGCGTAGCTGGTCAGAACGATTTGCGCCTGCGGGATTTCCTCGAAGCGGGCGTGCCGGCCTGGGCCGTCGATGAGGAGAACTTTTAATTCCGGGGTAAATCGGCGCGCTTCATTCTCCCAGTTGGTCAGGAGCGACGTGGGGCAAACAATGAGCGCCGGCGCCTTTGCCTTTTGCGCGCGAAGAAAGGCCAGCGTTTGCACGGTTTTCCCAAGACCCATCTCGTCCGCGAGAATGCCGCCGAGGTTATTGCGCGCGAGGCGCACCAGCCATTCCACGCCTTCGCGCTGATAGCTACGCAGCTTTTCCGCGAGGTCGCCCAGGGCGAGATCGCCGAGCGGTTTCTCATCGGTCAGTCCGCGCAGCGCCGCGCCTAAATCCTGCGCGGTGGCTGCCAGATACGAAGCATGACTGCGATCGATGCGATAGGTGCCGGGCTGGTTCTGCTGCGGATCACAATCGCGCAAGACTTCTTCGAAATCGGCGATTGCTTCGCTGTCAAAAACGGCGGTGCGCCCGCTGCTCAGGCGAGTCTTGCTTTGGCCGGAACGCAGGAGCCGTTGCAGTTCGGTGGCGGAAAACATTTCGCCATCGCTGGTGCCAAGCGAATAGCGCAATTCGAACCAGTCCACCCCGGAACCGACCACTTCCATCTTCGGCGCGAGCGGTTGCAGATCGCTACTGGCCTTGGTCGCCTGAGCGGAGAGATGGATCTCCCAGTTTTCCTTCAGCCGCGGAACCTCAAAAGCGAAGAAGCGCGCGATCTGGTCTTCGTCCTGCAGGATGAAGCGCTCGCCGCGCGTGCCGAAACCGAGGGCTGTGAGCCGCGCGACAGCGGCGTCTTCCACCCGGGCGTCGCGCAGGAGAATGGTCTCGTGGTTTTCATCGCGGACGAAGGCGGGCTGGCTTTCGCGTTTCGCAAAACCAAGCAAGTGGGATCCATCAGCGTATTTGACGCGGAGTTCGCCGCGCAGCTCGCGGAGGGAGCCTTCGAGATTGAGCACGATCGTGGGCGTAGCGACGCGCACTTCCGGCAAGACAAAGTCGCTTTGCACCTCGAACCAGGCGTTGAGCTGTGGGGCGGTGGCGACGAGGAATTGCTGGGCGCGCTCGCCGCGCAAGGTGACCGATCCGTCCGCCAAAGCTCGCACTTCGGTCGGCAAATTTTCCGGCAACGGATGGAAGGAAGCGCTGCGCCACCTCCACGCTTCAGGGCCGGCAATGAGCAACCGGTCGTTAGCCGACATTTCCAACTGGAGCACCACCGTGTCGGGTTCAGGGCGACGCAAGCGCAGGCGCGGCCGATCCATCTCGCTGGCGATCTTCACGGCGTTCGCTTTTCCGAAAGAGACGCGCGGATGCCCGCGCAACGCGCCGAGCAGGCGCAAGAACTCGGCGCGCTCGAACATGCGCATAGCCAGCGGGACGCCGAGGATGTCGAGCGCCGCCAGGTCGTGATTATCGCAGGCGTAGGTTTCGTTAGGCGACAACGTGGTCGGCATCACGCGTTGGCCGGCGCGCTCGATTTCGGTCACGAGCATGATCTGCTGCTTATCCCAAGCGGGCTCGAAGTTCGGCGGCAGGATGAAATGGAGCGCGATCGGCGTGGCATTCTCTTGGGCGCCGAACTCCACGAAGCGTAGCGCGGGAGGCTGCGGGACATCCGGTTGAGGGCGGACTGGCTCTGGCGCGAGCGCTTTCACCGGATTGAGATAGGCCAGGCCAACAGCGAGAGAGTGCGCGCAGATTTTCCCCCAGGAGCGCGATTCCCGGCAGGTGCAGAGATTCTCCACATCGGAAAAAGTCTTCACGCGCAGGCCCGAGCGCAGGGTGCGCAGGCCGTCTTTCACCATGCCGGAGAGGAGCGGCGCTTCGTAGCCGGCTTCGAGGACGCGGCCGGCGGCGTGCATTTGCTCCGCGGCTTTCATGGCGGGCCAGCCGCCGGCGTTTACGAGCAGCTTTCGGGTGATGGGAATCGCGTCGGACGGCACGCGCGACCTTCCGGTTTCGTGAGCCATCGCGCAATCGCGGCGGATTCGTGAGACTGTTCCGCGTGAGTCCTGCTTCCGCTTATGCCCCCGGCCGGGTCGAATTGCTCGGCAACCACACGGATTACAATCAAGGCGTTGTCCTCGGCGCGGCGATCGATCGCGGGCTGACCGTGGCGGGCATCGCGCGGCTGGATGAAACGATCATCCTCACTTCGATCGGCGCCCGCGATCGGGTGCACGCGTCCCTGAATGATCTCGAAGCGCAAAACGATGGGCACTGGGCCAACTATCCGTTAGGCGTGGTGCGGGAATTTGTGCGGGCGGGTTTTGAGATCCGCGGATTTGATGCGGAAATTTCGGGCGATCTGCCGGCCGGCGCGGGGCTGGCCAGTTCGGCTGCGCTGGAAGTGGCGATGGCGGGTTTGCTCATGCGCCTGCACGAGTTTTACGTGGCGCCGATGGAGGTGGCAAAGCTCTGCCAGCACGCCGAGAACGATTTCGCGGGCGTGCATTCGGGCTTGCTCGATCAAGCCGTCTCGGTTTTTGGGCGCGCGGGTCACGTCATTTATTTGGATTGCCAATCGGAGGGAGTGCGGGCCATTCCGTTCCCGGAAGATTGCGCGCTCGTGCTCGCGGAATCGGGCGCAAAGCACGCCTTGCTGCAAAGTTTTTACAATGCGCGCCGCGAGGAATGCGCGACGGCCGCCGACGCGCTGGGCGCGGAAAGTTTGCGCGAGGTAACGCCCGAACATCTGGAGATCGCAGGCGGCTCCCTCGATCCCGTCATTTATCGGCGGGCGGCGCACATTGTGGGCGAAAATGATCGCGTCTGGCGGGCGATGGCGGCCTTGGAGACGGGCGATGCGGAGACGCTGGGGGCGTTGATGAACGCCTCCCACGAAAGCTCGCGAACGAATTTTGAGAACAGCTCGCCGGAGTTGGATCAACTGGTGGAACTGGCGCGCTCGTTGCCGGGTGTGCTGGGCGCGCGGTTGACCGGCGGCGGGTTTGGCGGGGCTACAGTTTCACTCGTTAGGGCGAATCGCGCGGAAGAGATCGCGGAGACGCTGCGGCAGCGTTACCAGCAACCGAATGGCCATCCGACCAAGGTCTTTGTCTGCGCGCTGGCTGATGGCGCGGCGGTGCGTTGGAATCGTTAACCGACCGGGACGCTGGACGGCGCGGCGGCGCGGCGGATGTTGCCGTCTCATGAACTCAGACAGCAAAGATTTTCTGAAGGCGCTGGTGGAGACGCCGAGCCCGTCCGGTTACGAACACGAAGTGCAAAAGCTGGTGCGGAATCGCATCGCGCCCTGGTGCGAAAGCGTGCGCACGGATGTGATGGGCAATGTCTTCGGGGTGCGGAACGCGGCGGGGCGGCCGCGGATCATGCTCGCCGGGCATTGCGATCAGATCGGGTTCATCGTGCAATACATCACCGACGATGGGTTCCTTCACATCGAGCCGATCGGCGGCGTGGATCCGGTGGTGGCAACTTCGCAGCGCGTTTCCATCATGACGCGCGACGGCATGTTGCCGGGCGTGATCGGACGGAAGGCGATCCATCTGATGGACGATGAGGACAAGAAGAAGGTGCCGAAAATGCACGACCTCTATATCGACATCGGGGCGAAGAATAATTACGACGCCCTCAAGCTGGTGGCGCTGGGCGACGCCGGCATTTTTCTGCAGCCATATATCGAGCTGGCGAATGAGCGCGCGGTGGCGATGGCCTTCGACAACAAGATGGGCACCTGGATCGTGACCGAAGTTTTGCGGTTGCTGCAGGAGCGGACGTTCGACGCGTGCGTCATCGGCGTCTCCACAGTGCAGGAGGAAATCGGTTTGCGCGGCGCGCAGACGAGCGCGTTCTCGACCGAAGCGGAGGTAGGCATCGCGCTGGATGTGGCGCACGGAACGGACACGCCTGGAATCGAGAAAAAGCGCGCGGGCGATTTCAAAGTGGGCGGCGGGCCGATGATCTCGCGCGGAGCGAATATCAACCCGCGCGTCTTTGAGTTGCTCGTGAGCGCCGCGGAAGCGGAAGGGATTCCCTATCAGGTGGCGTCCGCGCCGCGTGGGACTGGGACGGATGCGAACGCGATGCAATTGGCGCGCGGCGGAATGGCGACGGGCTTGCTTTCGGTGCCGCTGCGTTACATGCATACGCCTAACGAATTGTTGGCGCTGGAGGATCTGGAGAACACGGCGAAGCTGCTGGCGGCGTTCTGCGCGGGCTTAAAGAAAGAGCAGGATTTCACGCCGTGAGCGCCGGCAGGACGGGAATTCTCTCCACCGATGGACACGGATCAAGAATGACAATGCTTCCTTTCCCATCCGTGTTTCATCCGTGTTAATCTGTGGCTGAAACTTCTGAGGAACCGTCATGATCACGACTCGCAGGAAATTCATCGCCGTCTCTGCGCTGGCGGGCGGGGCCTTGGGCGCCGGTTTATTGACGCGCCGAGTTCGGGCTGGGGAAAGCGCGGTCCAGCCGATGCGCATTTTGATTTTAGGCGGCACCGGCTTCATCGGGCCGTTCCAGGTCAAATACGCGCTGGAGCGCGGACACAAGGTGACCGTCTTCAATCGCGGCCAGACGCATCCGGGCGAGCTGCCGGAGGGCGTGGAGCAATTGATCGGCGATCGCAATGGCCAGCTCGAGGCGCTGAAGGATCGTAAATGGGACGTGGTGATCGACAACCCGACGAGCGCGCCGGTCTGGGTGCGCGACGCCGCCCAAGTGCTGAAGGGGAACGTGGAGCGCTACGTTTTCATCTCGACGATTTCCGTTTATGCGGAGAGTCGGAAGCCGAACGACGAGACCGCGCCGCTTGCAAAATACGAAGGGCCCGATGCGATGAAGGAATCGCGCGAGACAATCGTGGCCTCGAAATTCCAACTCTACGGTCCGCTGAAAGCGCTGGCGGAAGCAGAAGCCGAGAAGTGGTTTCCGGGTAAGACGCTGGTGATTCGGCCAGGTCTGATCGTGGGGCCGGGGGATCAGACGGATCGGTTTACTTATTGGCCCGTGCGAATCGAGCGCGGCGGTGAGGTGCTCGCGCCGGGAAATCCGAGCGATCCGGTGCAGTTCATCGACGCGCGCGATCTCGCGGAATGGACGATCCGGATGGTGGAGAAGAGCGCGACGGGAATCTACAATGCGACCGGGCCGGAGACGGCGTTGCCGGTGAGCGAGATGTTGGGTGGAATCAAAACCGCGCTGAAGGCCAACGCGCAATTTACCTGGGCGGATGCGGATTTTCTGGAGGCGCAAAAGGTGTCGCCGTGGTCGGACATGCCGGTGTGGGTGCCGCCGAGCGGAGAAGAGGGCGGGCTCGGGCGCACGAGTATAACGAAAGCTTTGGGGGCGGGGATTACTTTTCGGCCGTTAGCCGACACAGCGCGCGCGACGCTGGCGTGGTTCCAAACTTTACCCGCGGACCGGCAGAAAAAATTGCAAGCTGGGCTGACGCCGGAACGCGAGCGAGAAGTGCTGGCTGCCTGGCATAAGGCGCACGGTTAGGCGTGCGCAAACTACAGCTGGTGCACGCTCACGTTGTCAGCCCGAGCCGCGCCGACGGTCGAGGAACCTCTCCGAGGCCGGGTTGCGGTCATGGTAGCGGGAAGCGTGAGAGCCGTGGAGAGACCCCTCGATTGCGCTCCGCTCCGCTCGGGATGACGGGGTGGGCGCGGTGAGGCGTTTGTTCTGGAGACGCCTGCGCGAGGCCGCGGTAGAGGTGCGGTCTAACGAGTTTCGAGCACTCGGTTTCGCTTTCGTTTTTAACTTTATCGTCCTCGGCAGCTATTACGTGCTCCGGCCGATTCGGGATGAAATCGGCGCCGCGGGCGGAGTGGAAAATCTAGCCTGGATGTTTAGCGGCACGCTCGTGGTGACGCTGGTGGCAAATGCCCTCTTCTCCTGGCTGGTCGTCCGGTGGCCGCGCCGGAAATTCATTCCGATCGTTTACCGCTTCCTGATTTTCAATTTGCTGGTCTTCTACGTTTGCATGCGGACGCTGCCAGGCGACGCGCAAGTCTGGCTGGGGCGAGCGTTTTTCGCCTGGGTCAGCGCTTTCAACCTTTTCGTGGTGAGCGTGTTTTGGGCGTTCATGACGGATGTTTTCCGCACGGAGCAAGCGAAGCGGCTGTTCGGCTTCATAGCCGTTGGCGGCAGCCTGGGGGCGATTGTGGGCGGTTTGCTGACAGCGTCGCTGGTGCAGCGCATTGGCACGGCGAATCTGCTGCTCGTTTCCGCGTTGCTCCTCGAAGGCGGCGCGTGGTGTGTGCGCTTTTTCCCCACGGAATTCGAGCGCGCCAACGAGACGGCGGAATCTGGGGCGGAAAGCGCGATCGGCGGGAGCTTGTGGTCGGGTGTAACGCATGTGGCGCGGTCGCCTTACCTGCTCGGCATCTGTCTCTTCATGCTGCTCTACACGGTGACGACGACTTTGGTGTATTTCCAACAGGCAGAGATCACGGCGCGCGAGTTCGCCGGGAATCGTGCAGCGCGAACGGCGTTCTTCGCGCAGCTGGATGTGTGGGTCAATGTGCTGACCATATTCGTGCAGATTTTCTTCACCGGTCGGCTGCTGAAATGGCTGGGGGTGGGAATGACGCTCGCCGTTTTGCCGGCGCTGAGCTTGCTCGGTTTCGCGGTGGTGGGGATGACGCCGGCCTTGTGGTTGTTCGCGGTCTTTCAAGTGCTGCGGCGCGGAATGAATTACGCGGTGTCGCGCCCGGCGCGGGAAGTGTTGTTCACCGTCTTGCGGCGGGAAGACAAATATAAGGCGAAGAGTTTTATCGACACGTTTGTCTACCGGGCGGGCGATCAAATGGGGGCGTGGTTTTACACCCTGTTGGGATGGATTGGGCTCGGGCTAACCGGGATCTCGTTTGTCGCGTTGCCGCTGGCAGCGGTCTGGTGCGCGCTGAGCCTCTGGTTGGGGCGACGGCAGATGGCGCTGGCGCGGGAAAGCGGCTGCGCGACGGCTCGTTAGGCGGCGTTACTCGCCGGCTTCCTGATC
Source organism: uncultured Verrucomicrobiae bacterium (assembly GCA_963762685.1). Taxonomy (GTDB): domain Bacteria; phylum Verrucomicrobiota; class Verrucomicrobiia; order Chthoniobacterales; family UBA10450; genus JACCTI01. Next base: position 80,581 of record CAVXLV010000009.1, read on the forward strand.
GCGCAGCTCGAGGAGCGTTTTGCAGAGCGCGTCGATGGCCGCCTGCGCGTCCACGCCGTAAGCTTCGAGTTGCGCGGTGGCGCCGCATTCGAACTGCCCGCGAAGGATGTCCATCAAGCTCATGGCGTCAAAGCGTTCGCCGTTCCGGATGAGGAAAATCTGGGAGCGGAAGCTGTTGGCACGGCGCACAAAGGCCGCGGCCGGTCGAGCATGAAAGCCGTGTTTATTGGCAATGACGATGTCGCGAGTGATCCGGACCGGTTCGCGTTTTGCTCTCCAACCGATCATGCAATCAGGCGAACAACAGGAAGGGTTTCGGTCGTTTGGTGGAGCATCGGCGAGCGCCTTTACCCTACCGAGCGGAGGCGCTTTCGCAATTCCGGGACTTTGGCGGGGCGCGACCGACGATGGGAAAACCGACCGACCGGCCACGAATTTTTCTCGTGAAATGACGCCATTAGGCGAAGCTCTGGCCCCGGCGAAAGCCCTGCGTTCCTCAAGCCCCAGCATCTTTCATGACGCTTCCCATCGCTTTCGTCCTGATCCTGCTCGTGATCGCCGTGGCGCTTTTCGCGACGGAACGCGTCTCGGTGGATTTGGTGGCGTTTATGCTTCTGATTGCGCTCGTGGTGGGGGGCGTGCTGACTCCGCACGAAGCCTTCGAGGGATTCAGTAATGACATCATCATTATCCTCGGCTCGATCTTCGTGATCAGCGGAGCTTTGCAGGAGACGGGCGTGCTGGATTTGCTCGGGACGCGTATGCTGAAATTAGCCGGCTCGAATCCGAACCGCCTTCTCCTCCTGCTCATGGCGAGCACGTCGGCCGTGTCTGGTTTCATGAATAACACCACGGTGACGGCGATGTTTCTTCCGCCGGTGGTCACGCTCGCGCGGCGGGCGAAAATCGCCGCGTCCAAGCTGCTCATGCCGCTGGCGTTTTCCTCCATCCTCGGCGGGACGTGCACTCTCATCGGCACGTCCACGAACGTGGCGGTGAGCGGTTACCTGAAGAAAATGGGCATGGCGGAAGTGGGGATCTTCGAAGTGACGCCGATCGGGTTGCTCATCGTGGGCGTGGGCCTGCTTTATATGATGTTTATCGGGAAGCGTCTCTTGCCCGACCATCCGGCGACGAGCCTGACCGCGCGCTACGCCATGCGCGAATATGTGAGCGAGATCATTGTCCTGCCGAATTCGCCGCTGATCGGGCAGACCAGTTACGACTCGGATTTGAATGTGCTCGAGTTCCGAATTCTGAAAATCATCCGCGCGCAACGCGAACTGGTGCCGGGGCGGAATATTTTGATCGAGGAAGGCGACACGCTTCTGGTGGAAGGGAAAGCCGACACCTTGATGAAGGTGAAGAAGATCGAAGGGATCGAGATCAAGCCTGAGTTCACCCTGGGCGATCTGGACCTCGAGAGTTCGGAAATGCGGATCGCGGAAGTGCTGCTGACGCCGCAATGCGATCTGGCCGGACGCACGCTGCGCGCTTCAAACTTCCGGCAATTTTACGGCCTGACGGCGCTGGCCATTTACCGACATGGCCAATCGCTCCGCGAACAGGTCGGCAACATTGTCCTCCGGGTCGGCGACCTCCTGCTGGTGCAAGGCGAATCGCCGCGCATCGAAGCTCTGGGCAATCATCCCGGGCTGTCGCTTCTCGGCGAAGTGAGCGAGCCGCTCTACCATCCGCGGAAAGGATTGCTCACCGTCGCGTTCTTCGGCGCGGCCATCATCATTGGCGGGATGGGCTGGGTTCCGCTCTCGGTCGCCTTTTTGTCGGCGGCGGTGATCACGATTTTGTCGCGTTGCATCAGCGTGGAGCGAGCCTACGAATTCGTGGATTGGCGCCTGCTCATCCTCATCGGCGGCATGACCGCTTTCGGCACCGCGATGGAGAAAAGTGGATGCGCTGCGTACCTGGCCACGCTCATCGTGCAATGGTGCTCGCCCTTCGGCGTGCTGGCGGTGCTGGGGGGCTTTTTCATTCTCACCATTATTCTCACACAACCAATGTCGAACGCCGCCGCCGCGCTCGTCGTCCTCCCGGTGGCGATGAGCGCCGCGCGCCAGATCGGCGCCAACGAACGCACTTTTGCCATCGGCATCATGCTGACTGCTTCGCTGTCGCTGGTCGCGCCTTTCGAGCCATCCTGCTTGCTGGTTTATGGGCCGGGTAAATATCGCATCGCGGACTTCGTGAAGGTGGGTCTCGGCCTGACGATCACGCTCGCAGTGGTGGTGCTGCTAACGCTCGACCTCTTCTGGCCTTTGATGGCGGATGGGCGCTAGCGCGACGTGGCGCGCGCATTGCTTTGAGGGGTCATACCGCCTATCTTCCGCCGTGCCATTTTCTACTCTCCTGGAGCCTCCTCCTGAAGGCTCCGTTACTCCTCCAACGCCCACGCCTGCCCCGCTTCCGCGCGAGCGCACTTTACTCAATGTTCCGCGTCATCGGATCAACTGGGTGACAAGTTCGTTCTTGATCGGAACGGCAGCGCTCACGGTCACGGCAGTCCCGCTTTATCTGTGGAAGTTCGGCGTCGATTGGTTCCATTTCGCGCTCTTCTTCGCCATGTTCTGCGCGAGCGGTTTTTCCATCAGCCTCGGCTACCACCGGCTCTTCTCGCACATCGCGTTCAAGGCCGCCTGGCCCGTGCGTCTTTTCACCCTCATTTTCGGCGCAGGCGCTTTCGAAAATTCTGTCCTGATGTGGTCGAGCGAACATCGCCGCCATCACAAACACGTGGATCACGATGATGACCCTTACGATATCTCGAAAGGTTTCTTTTACGCGCACATCGGCTGGCTCCTCTTCAAGATGAGCCCCCAGCCGCCGTTCGATAATGTGCCGGATCTAAAACGCGATCGCCTCGTCATGTGGCAGCATCGTTACATCCACCTGATTGCCGTGGTGGTGGCATTTCTTTTGCCCGCGGTTGCTGGCTATTTTTGGGATGGCGCGATCGGTGCGTTAGGCGGTTTCCTCATCGCCGGCGTGGCGCGCGTTACCGTGCTTCAGCATTGCACTTTCTTGATTAACAGCGCCTGCCACACGCTCGGGCGGCAACCTTATTCCGATCGCTGCAGCGCGCGCGATTCGCATTTCCTGGCGCTCTTCACCTTTGGCGAGGGCTACCACAATTATCACCACGAGTTTCAGCACGATTATCGAAACGGCGTAAAGCCGTGGGAGTTCGATCCCACGAAGTGGATCATCTGGACGCTCTCAAAGCTGGGTCTGACGGCAAACCTGCGCCGCGTAGAGGCCGAGAAAGTGCGCCAGGCCGAAAGCCTTCGCCGTTAGTCTCAGCCGTTTCTGCTGATTACCGCCGCGGCCGCACGTATCCGCGCTCCGCGGACGGTGCTTCGAAGACCATCTCGCCGTCCGGCGTGGTGCCGATGAAGCGGGCGCGCCTGGAGCGTCGAGGCAGCCCGGGCGCTTCCGCACCCTCATAAATTGGTTCCGCCATCCGCACTTCCCGTCCATCCATGCGGCGGATCCGGCGAGTTGGCCGAGCAGTGGAGGTGACTCGCGCCGTGGCGGCCACGGGTGGCGCCGGTCGGCGATCTGTTAAATCCTCATCCTCGACCGGTTCAGCGCGACGGACTGGCAAGCCATTTAAGTTTGCCACCTGGTTCGCGGCTGGATTTTCTTCGACGGGCTCTTCCTCCATGACGGTTTCCCGTTTTGGCCCCGAATCCACCACATCCTCTTCCTCGCGAATGCGATCGCTCGCATCGGTTTCCTGCGCGGCATAGGCAGGCGGGGCGGAGGTCTCCGCCGGACTCTCGGTCGGCTGCGCGGGCTGCGTCGCCGCTTCCACGACCGCATCTTCTCGGGCGGTTTCCGGGATAACAGCCGGCGCATCTGCAGCTGAGACGGTGACGGGAGCGGGAGGCGTTTGGGGAGCGGAAGCCTCTTCCGGCGTCACGGGCGTGGGAGGCAAATGTGACAGTGGTGGGCGGAGTTGCGTTGGCTGCTGCGACGACCGTGGGTGCTGGCACCGGCGCTTCCTCGACGACGTCGACGGTATCTGCTTCGGCCTGATTCCCACCCGGTGATGACGCAGCTGCGCGGGCCACGGACTCTGGCACGCCAACGGGTACGCCGATTGGTGGGCTTTGCTCGGAATCCGTAAACCACCCGCCGGAATGCAAAACTCGCGGCAATAAAACTGCGCCTGCAGTGGCCAAAAAAAGGAAAAGCGCAGCCCAGGCCAGCGGCTTCCATGGCCTCGCGCGCCGCGGCATCGGCCTGATCACCGCCGGCTCTGCTACAGCCACAGGGACGCCCAGTTTCCGGCCGACTGCTTCCCGGCGATCCACCTGCTCCAGGCAATCACGCAATGATTCCTCGAACGCCACCGGATCGTGCGGGCGCTGCTCGGGATCGCGTGCCAGCATTTGCTCCAATAAATGCATCGCTGGCTTCGGCACGCCGCTGAGGCGCGGAAGCGGACCTTCCGAGGCAGGTGCGGAACCTGTGAGCAAAAACCAAAGTGTCGCCCCCAGCGCATAGATCTCCGATTGAAAATTCACGATGCCCTCGCGCGTTTGCTCCGGGCTGAGATAGCTCGCCGTCGAGTCCGAGGTCATGTTTTTCCCGGCATACTTCGAGCCCGCCGGCACCGTCCCGATCCACTGCAGTATTTTCACCATCGGCCAATCGCCCTGCGGGGTTTGCCCCGGCACAAGGACCAGGTTTTCGGGATTGATCGCGCGATGGACGAGCGAGCGATAAGCCGCCGCGCCGAGCGCGCTCACGGTTTGGGATGCAATCCGCAAAGCCGGTCCCACTGGCATAGGTCCGTGCTCGTTCACCCACGCTTCGAGCGGAGTGCCGGCGATGTGTTCCCAAACGTAGATGAACTGATCGGACTCCTCCGCGAATTCCAGAGAGGGTGGGGATGTTCGGATGGCTGAGCTCTCGCGCCGCCTTGCCCTCACGGGCCAACTCCTCCCGCACTTTCGCCTGGAGGCCGAACGCGAGAATGACCTCCACCTCTACTTCGGTGCCATCGCGCGTGTCCTCCGCCTTGTAGGTCACAGCCGTTCCCTGGCGCCGGAGGACTGCCAGTGCGCCCGTTTCATTGGCGATTACGCGGTAGCGATCGAGATAGGTTTTGCGTTTCATGCGAGGGAAGCGGGGACAGTGCGCGCTCTTGATTCGTAAATGCACATCCGGCAGCGCTCAGATTTAGACCGAATTTTTCCCGAAAAATTCAATTCGCGCGCTCTCCCTTCGCCTGACCGAGGGCCGGCTGGCGACAATTTCGATCCGGGTCCACACTGGTCATCGCTCGTCCCCCACCTACACTGCGTGGACGGTTCTTTGCTGCTCTCTCTCATGAAAGCTACCAACCACTTGCGCGGAGCGCGCATTTATCTTTCCGGCCCGATGGATTTCGTCGCCTCGCGCGTGGAGGAAAAAGCCACCGGCTGGCGAAATCGCGTGGGCGATTTCCTGCGCGCTTACGATTCCGTGGTTTTCGATCCGTGGTTTAAGCCGGCCGTGCGCGGGCTGCATCAATACGGACTCGAAGATGTAAATACGATCGACGTCCGCGAAACCTGGACCTTCGCTCCCGGCCAACCCGGCGACGAAACGCGCTCGGCTTGCGCGGAAAATTTCTGGGAAACCCTGCACATCGATTTGCGCATGGTCGATACCAGCGATTTCACCATCGCCTATTGCCCGACGAATATTTACAGCGTCGGCACTGCGCACGAGATCATCCTTTCGCGGCAGCAAGCGAAGCCGGTTCTATTTGTTAGTCCGCCTGTAAATTTCCCGGCCTTCGACGAACTCTGCGCGCATCTAAAGGACGACCCGAAAGCAGGCGCGCTTCTAGAAAAGCTGGCGGACGAAGTGCCAATCAAGCCCAACCCGCGCGGCATCCCCAGCCTGTGGTATATGCCGCTGATTGGCAGCGGAAACTTCTTCGACGGTTTCGGCTTCGCTGGCTACATCGAACGCTTCGGCTGGAAACCCATTCCCATGGATGAGCGCGAGGCCAGCCATCCGCCGCAAAACCCGCTCCTCCCCTTCCTGGAAAAACTCGCGCAGGAAGTCCCGCAGCGTTGGGATAACAAGCTCAAACAATACGTCACGAACGATGATTGGCTGCTCTGGGAACTCGACTCCGTCAAACACGGCGAGACCGTGACCGACAGCCCCTCTCACCCCCCCCAGCCTCATGCTCGATCCCAAACGCACCGTCCTTGAACTAAAAGAACTCCGCACCCTTACCGGTGACGAAAACGGAGCTCAGCGCGTCGCTTACACCGGGCTTTGGGCGGGCGCGCGCGAATGGTTGCAGCAAAAAATGGAAGCGATTCCCGCGGAGGTGCACCGCGATGAGGCGGGAAATCTTTGGGCTACGCTCCGCGGCGAGTCCGAGCGGGAACTGCTGATCGGCGGCCACATCGATTCCGTCCCAAATGGCGGCTGGCTCGACGGCTGCCTGAACACGCTCGCCGGCCTCGAAATCCTCCGCCGTCTCCGCGCGCAATACGACGGTAAACCGCCCGTCACCGTCCGCCTGGTCGACTGGGCGGATGAAGAAGGCGCGCGCTTCGGAAAAAGCCTTTTCGGCTCCAGCGCCTGCTCCGGAAATCTCGACATGGAGGAAGCCCGCGTGCTGAGAGACGCGGAGGGCATCACCTTGCCCGACGCTCTGAAACAAAACGACATCGACTTCGAGAAGGTGAAAGATTGCGGCAAAGAACTAAAGAACGCCGCCGCCTATCTCGAGCTTCACATCGAGCAAGGCCCCGTCCTCCTTGATCTCGACCTTCCGTTAGGCACCGTTCTTGGCACCTTCGGCGTCGAACGGCACGCCCTCACCTTTCGCGGCCAGGCGGCCCACTCAGGCAGCACGCCCATGAACCGCCGCAAAGATGCCTTCCTCGCCGCTGCCCAGATGAGCCCGGAAGTTTATCGGATTGCCAACCGCCATGGCGGCGTCTGCACCATTGGCTCCTGTATTACCAAACCGGGCATCGTCACCAGCGTAGTAGAAGAATGCCGCATCACATTGGATCAACGCCACCTCGACGCCAAAGCACTCGCTGCCATGTTGCAAGAAGCGCAGGAAGCCAGCGAACGCTTCGCCCAGGAAGGCGACGTCGCCGTCAGTTGGGAACGCCTCTGGCAGATCGAACCCATCCCTTTTGACGACCACCTTATTGCCTTCGCCGACGAAGCCATCACCGCCGCCGGCGCCCAACCACACCGCCTCCCCTCTGGTCCTCTGCACGACGCCGCCGAAGTCGCCCGCGCGGGCGTACCGACGATCATGATGTTCGTGCAAAGCCTGCACGGCCTCAGCCACAACAGAATCGAAGACACCAAGGAAGAGCACCTCGAATTAGCCGTCACCGCCTTCGATAAATTAGCCGACAAAGCGATCGCGTGGATCGCACTAAGCTGAACGTCCTACAGGATGTGAAGCCTAGGCCGCTGTCTCCCAATCGAGGACGATCTTGCCGGACTGGCCGGACTTCATCAGCTCGAGGCCTTCGATCACCTTTGTGTAGGGCATGCGGTGCGTGATGATGGGTGAAATATCGAGGCCGCTCTGGATGAGCGCGGTCATCTTGTACCAGGTCTCGAACATCTCGCGGCCGTAGATGCCTTTGATCGTGAGGCCGTGGAAGACGACGAGGTTCCAATCGATCGCCGCGCTCCCGGGCATGATGCCGAGCATGGCGATGCGGCCGCCATTCACCATCACGTCGAGCATGTCGGTGAAGGCTTTCGGGTTGCCGGACATCTCGAGGCCGACGTCGAACCCTTCTTTCATGCCGAGATCGTGCATGGCGTCCTGGAGTTTGGTTTCGCGCACGTCGATCGCGAGGGTGGCGCCCATTTTTCGCGCGAGATCGAGGCGGTACGGATTCACGTCGGTGATGACTACTTTCCGCGCGCCCGCCATTTTGCAGATCGGCACAGCCATGCAACCGATGGGGCCGGCGCCGGTGATGAGGACGTCTTCGCCCACGAGATCGAAGGAAAGCGCGGTGTGCACGGCGTTGCCTAACGGGTCGGAGCAGGAAATGACATCGAGCGGGATGTTTGGGTCGCAACGCCAGATGTTCGTATAGGGCACGCTGACGTATTGGGCGAAGCCGCCGGGGCGTTGCACGCCGATGCCGATGGTGTTTGGGCAAAGGTGGCGCCGGCCCGCGAGACAATTGCGGCAATGTCCGCAGACAATATGTCCTTCGGTGGTGACGATTTCGCCTTCCTTGAAATCGGTCACGGAGCTGCCGACCTGATCGACCACGCCGACGAATTCATGCCCGATCACGAGTGGCACCGGGACCGTCTTCTGCGCCCACGCGTCCCAGTTATAAATGTGCACGTCCGTCCCGCAGATCGAGGCTTTTTTGACCCGGATCCGCACTTCATTCGGCCCGACTTCCGGCACCGGCACTTCCTGTAATTCGAGGCCGGGACCGGCACTCGTTTTCACCACCGCTGGCATTGTTTTGCTCACGACCACAACCTAGGCGGGCGAACAGAGATTCGTCCACAGATTACGCGGATTTGTGCGCGAGCGGCTGGAGGCGAAATCCACGAAAGTCTGCGTAATCTGTGGACAATCCCGATCCGTCTTTCGATGCTGTGCGGCTGTGACCGCGCCCGTCGATCTCGCTCAGCCCAAGCCGGTGACGGCGAAACTGACTTTCCTGCTGCGTTTTTGCAGCACGATCGCGCTCTGGTCGGTCGCGTTGCTGATTATTTTTTCGGGCTACGAAATCGGCTTCTTCCTTCTCCTCGGCGCGCTCGGTTTGCTCACGCTTTGGGAGTTTTATTGCATGCTCGATCACAAGGGGCTGCCGAATTTCAAGATCACCGCCATGGTCTGCGGCGCGATCATGCTCTGCGGGAGCTTTTACTATTTTTCCACCATCGGGCCGGCGCAATCCTACGACTTCGAGATGGCGGTGCTGCTCGGATTTTTGCTCACGGTTTTCGCGCGGCAAATGTTTACCAGCCTGCGCGATGACGCGCCGCTGCGGACGATGGCCTACACGCTCTTCGGCCTGCTCTACGTGCTTTGGCTGTTTAATTTCATCACCAAGATCGTTTACGTGGTGCCGCGCTCGCCGGAGGGCGCGGTCATGGGGCAGTTCTACGTGCTTTACCTGATCGCGATCACGAAATTCAGCGACATGGGCGCGTATCTGACCGGCAGCCTGCTCGGCAAACACATGATGGTGCCGCACATCAGCCCGAAGAAATCCTGGGAAGGATTTGCCGGCGCGCTTTTTTTCTCGCTCCTGGCCAGTTGGGGCATGCTCTGGCTCATGCCGGGTTATCTCTCGGCTTTAAATTTCACGCATGCCACTGTGCTCGGCCTGCTCCTGGGCTTTGCGGCGGTGATTGGCGATCTTGCGGAGTCGATCGTGAAACGAAGCACTGGCGTGAAAGATTCTGGGAATTTTCTGCCGGGAATCGGGGGCGCGTTGGACTTGGTGGACAGCTTGCTCTTCACCGCGCCGTTGCTGTTTTTTTATCTCCGCCTGGTGATCCGTGTCTCCTAACGCCACGCTTGCGGGAATGAAACGCAAACGCGTCGTCGTGCTCGGCGCCACTGGTTCGATCGGCGATAGCGCGCTGAAGGTGGCGCGCGACATCCCGGAGCGGATGGAAATCGTGGGCCTGGCCGCGAACAGCAGCGCGGCCAAGTTAGCCGAGCAGGCGAACGAGTTTCGACCGGAAGCCGTGTGCATCGTCGATGAAACGAAACTCGCCGAGCTCCGCGCGAAATTAGCCTACACGCCGCGCATCCTCGTCGGCGCGGAAGGCCTGTGTGAAATCGCCACGCTTGAAAACGCCGAGATGGTGCTGATCGCCGTCGTCGGGACCGGGGGACTGCGGCCCGCGCTGGCAGCGATTGAGGCGGGGAAAGATCTGGCGGTGGCGAGTAAGGAGATTCTCGTGATGGCGGGCGAGATCGTCATGCGCGCCGCGGCGGAGAAAGGCGTGCGTGTTTTGCCGGTGGATAGCGAGCACAACGCAATTTTCCAATGTCTGGAGGGGTTCAGAAAACGTCCAACGCTCAACGTCGAACATCCAACGTCCAATGCAGAAGAGTTTAACGTTGAACGTTCGAACGTTCGGACGTTGGACGTTTCCGATGTCAGCCGGCTCATTTTGACCGCGTCCGGAGGCCCCTTCCGCGAAACCCCGGCGAGCGACTTTCCCTCCATTACCAAAGCGCAGGCCCTGAAACACCCAACTTGGGAAATGGGCCCAAAGATCACAATCGACTCGGCGACCTTGTTCAACAAAGGCCTCGAAATGATCGAAGCGCGCTGGCTCTTCAACGTCGAAATGGCGCGCGTGGATGTGATCGTGCATCCGCAAAGCATCGTCCATTCGATGGTTGAATTTACCGATGGTTCCGTCCTCGCGCAGTTGAGCCATTCGGACATGTGCTTCCCCATTCAATACGCCGTCACCTGGCCGGAACGCGTCCCCAATTCCTTAAAACCGCTCGATTTCGGACAGCTCCGCCGCCTCGATTTTGCCGCGCCGCGCTACGACGATTTCCCCGCGCTCAATCTCGCGCGCCAAGCCGGCGAAATCGGCGGCACCCTCCCTGCTGTCTTGAATGCCGCCAATGAAATCGCCGTCGCTGCTTTCCTCGCGGATCGCCTCTCGTTTCCCGGAATTTGGGAGCTGGTGGAGAAGGTCATGAATCGTCATGCCTCCGTTGCGGACGCTGCCCTCGATGCGATATTGGCCGCCGATCAATGGGCGCGCGCCGAGGCCGCGGCTTTGCTTGGCAGCAACTAACTCCTGATCCTCCGCATGATTCCAGCTCTCCGCATCGCGCTCATCGTCCTCGAGGTTGTCGTCCTCTTTAATCTGCTCATCGCCGTGCACGAGCTCGGCCACTTCCTCGCGGCGAAATGGCGCGGGCTGTTTATCGAGCAATTCGGCATCTGGTTTGGGAAGCCGATCTGGCAGAAGAAGATCAACGGCGTGCTCTACAGCCTGGGGAGCATCCCCGCGGGCGGCTTCGTGAAATTGCCGCAGCTCGCGCCGATGGATATCATCGAAGGCGAAGCGGATATGGATCGCGCGACGCTGCCGCCGATCTCCGCGCTGGATAAAATCATCGTCGCGATCGCCGGCCCGGTTTTCAGCATTCTCCTGGCGCTCTTCTTTGCCTGCATCGTCTGGTTTGTGGGACATCCCGTGAGCGAGTCGGATATCACGACCGTGATCGGCTACGTGCAGACAGATTCGCCGGCGGCGAGAGCGGGTTTGCAAGCTGGCGATAAAATTCTCGAGGTGGACGGCCAGAAGGTGACGCGGTTCTCCGGGATGAATCATAGCGTGATCTGGAGCGTGGTCCGGAGTGAAGGCGCGACCATTCCTTTCAAGGTGGATCGCAACAGCGCGGTGCTGGATTTCCAAGTGGAGCCCTACATCGCCAAGACGAGCGGCTGGCGCCGGAAAAGCGTGCGGCAGGTGCTCATTGCGCCCGCACAAACGCCCATCATCGAGGAAGTCCAACCCAACACGCCTGCCGCTGAAGCCGGCCTCAAAACCGGCGACATCATCGTTGGCTACAACGGCACCAAAATTTACACGCCGGCTGCGCTTTCGGAATACATCAAGGCGCACGGCCAGGAGCCTTTAACCCTGCAGGTCATGCGCGAGGGCAAACTGCTCGAACCCACTTTGCAGCCGAAGGTGATGGAGAAAGAGACGACGCCGCGCATCGGCATTGCTTGGGATAGCGCCGGCCGCATGTCGCTCGCGCATCCGAGCCCGATCGAGCAGGTCTATAACAGCATTACCAGCACGCTTAGCACGCTCGGCGCGGTGGCTTCGCCGAAGTCGGACGTCAAACTCCAGCATCTCAGCGGGCCGGTCGGGATCGGCCGGATCTATTATCTCCTCTTCCAAAGCGAACGCGGCTGGCAGCTCGCGCTCTGGTTCAGCGTGATCTTAAACGTGAACCTCGCCATCCTGAACATGCTGCCTATTCCCGTCCTCGATGGCGGCCACATCGTCCTCGCCATCATCGAATCGATCCGTCGCAAACCGGTCAACATCCGCATCCTCGAGTTCGTGCAAACCGGCTGCGCGGTTCTCATCATTGGCTACATGGCCTACGTGAGCTTCTTCGACATCGGCGACTTTTTCCCACGTGGAAAATCGGATGCGAAAACCGAGCAGAGCGAGGTTGAGGCCAACCCGGCGCCGTAAGCCGCGGCGTTGCGTCGTCAATATCCGGAAGATAAGCTGCGAGCGATGAGCATCGAAGAGATACGAACGCTGAAGCACGCGCAACCGTTTCGCCCTTTCGAAATCGAAACCAAGGATGGTAGAAAATTTCGCATTCCGATGGAGCATCGGATCGCGCTCTCGCCTCTGGGTAAGAGCGTGTCTGGATTTGCCGTGAACGGCTCGTTTTTGGAACTGACAGAGATCGCCGCGGTTACTGCACCAGATGAGCGTCAGGCGAAAAAGTCATGACTGCCGAACAGGTTCTTCTGCGTAAAGATGCCGCCCCGTTCGTTCCGTTTGAAATGCTGTTGGCCGACGGACGCGCGCTTTTGATTCCGCATCCGGATTTCCTGACGGTCGCGGAAGACGAAGAACTTGCTCACGTTCACGAATTGAACGGCGAAATTGAGATGATCGATTTACTGCTCGACGTCTCAATTCGCTTTCCGGCCAGGACTCAAGCGGAAGCGATGCAGTGAGCTACTGCGCAGATCCATTCCGTTATCAGCGCCGTGCGACACGCGAGGTCATGGTCGGTGGCGTCGGCGTGGGCGGTTCGAATCCGATTCGCGTCCAGTCGATGATCACGTGCGATACGATGGACACGGAGGCGTCCATCGCGCAGACGATCGAGCTGGCTGAGGTCGGCTGCGAGATCGTTCGCATCACCGCGCCGACGGTGAAAGACGCGGCCAATTTACAGCACATCGTCGCGGGTTTGCGTGCGCGCGGCTGCGACGTGCCGATCGTCGCCGACATTCATTTTAAACCCGACGCGGCAATGGAAGCGGCGAAATGGGTCGAGAAGGTGCGCATCAATCCCGGCAACTACGCCGATTCGAAGAAGTTCAAGATTCTCGAATACACGGACGAGCAATACGCCGCCGAGTTGGAGCGCATTCGGGAACGTTTTTCGCCGCTGGTGAAGTATTGCCGGGAGCACGGCCGCGCCATGCGCATCGGGACGAATCACGGCTCGCTTTCCGATCGCATCATGAATCGCTACGGCGACACGCCGCTGGGGATGGTGGAGAGCGCGCTCGAGTTTGCTCGCATCGCGCGCGATCTCGATTACCACGCCTTCGTGTTCTCGATGAAATCGAGCAACCCGAAGGTGATGATCAATGCCTATCGGCTGCTGGTCGCGCGCTTGCACGCGGAAGGGCCGGATTGGAATTATCCGATCCACCTTGGCGTCACTGAAGCTGGGGAAGGCGAAGATGCGCGGATCAAGAGCGCGATTGGGATTGGCTCACTCCTGGAAGATGGAATCGGGGATACGATTCGTGTTTCTCTCACCGAAGATAGCGTGCACGAAATTCCAGTGGCGAAGGCGCTCGTCTCGTTGCTCCAGAAAACGTCGATCGTCGAAGGTCCAACGCCGAACGTGGGAGTTTCCTACGATCCATTTTCGTATCAGCGCCGGGCGTCGGAAACCATGGCGTTGTCGGCTATCGGTGGCGCGGTCTCGTTAGGCGGCGAAGAGACGGTGCGCGTGGTCGTGCGGCAAGAGAGCTTCGAGAAGATCGCGCACAAGGTCGAGCGGATGGGTGATTACAAGCCGGAGATTGTTTACGAGCAGGCTGGCCTGGTGGAGATCGATCCGCGTGACGATGCGCAAATAGAGCAACTCAATCGCGAGAGCACCGCGCGAATTATTACCGTACAGGATGGCCTCGATCTGCCGGTCATCGCGGCGTTTCGTCTCCTGGCCGCGAAGGCGAATCCGCGCCACCCGATTTTGCTCAAGGACACGTTCGGCGCTGCGAAACCGGGCGCTGATTTTCTGGAGACGCTTTTGCTGGCCTCGACGAACATCGGTTCGCTTCTTTGCGATGGGATCGGCGATGCGATTCTTGTGCAGGGTGAAGAAGCCCCCGGGCAGGCGTTGCGTCTGAGTTACAACATCCTGCAGGCCGCGGGAACGCGAATTTTCAAGACGGATTACGTCGCCTGCCCCTCGTGTGGCCGGACGTTGTTCAATCTGCAGACGACCACTGCTCGTATCAAAGCTGCCACGCTGCACTTGAAGGGCGTGAAGATTGCCGTCATGGGTTGCATCGTGAATGGGCCGGGGGAAATGGCCGATGCAGATTTCGGCTACGTCGGCGGCGCGCCCGGAAAGATCAATCTCTACGTCGGCAAGACGGCGGTGAAGTTTAATATCCCCGAAGCCGAAGCGGTGGATCGTTTACAGGACCTGATCCGCGAGCACGGCAAATGGGTCGAACCCGCCGCCGAGCCGGAGCCGGTTCCGAGTTAGCGCGTCACTCGTTAGGCGTTTCCGCTTTGTAACTCAGCTGCCGCGAAAGCAGCCAGCGCACGCCGAACATATCCACGGTGGCGCGGATGGCGCGATTGCCGAGACCGTATTTGCTCACGCCAAACTGGCGGGGGCGATGATTCACGGGAATCTCCACCAAGCGGAAGCCGCCGCCTTTGACCAGTGCAGGAATGAAGCGGTGCATGCCTTTGAATGGCACGAGCATGCCGATGCATTCGCGGCGCATCGCTTTTAAGGTGCAGCCGGTGTCGCGCACGCCGTCTTTCGTAAACCGGCTGCGGACAAAATTAGCTACCCGGCTGGTGATCCGCTTCACCGTTGTGTCCTTGCGTTGCGCGCGATAACCACAGACCAAATCCGCGCCCGACTCGAGCTCGCGCAGCAGTTTTGGGATATCCGCAGGATCGTTTTGCAAATCGCCATCGATCAAAACCGCGACTGCTCCTCGCGCGGCCTGCAGGCCGGCATACATGGCGGCGCTTTGCCCGGCATTCTGCGCGAAAGGCAAAACGCGCACGCGCTCGTTAGGCGCGATCCGCGCGATGGTCGCGTCGCTCGAGCCGTCATCGACGAAGATGATTTCGTAATCGAAGCCCGCCAGCGCCGCCGTCAATTCGCCCTGCAGGAGCGCGACGTTTTCCTCTTCATTAAACAGCGGCACCACCACAGAAACTGCCGGCGCACTGGACGAGCTCATCATAACGGCAACGTCCGATAATTTTTGCAAAGGAACACTGTGAACGTGCGCAGCAAACGTCCCGACCGCCGGACCTCGATCATGGCGATGGCTTCAGTGGATTGGAAGGCTTGGGTAATGTTGCGTGCCGGATACGGGCCGCGGCTTTGGTGGACGTAAAGCGCGTCCCGGCCCGTGAATAAATTCACGCCACTTTCTTCCGTGTAGACGTCGCCTTCTTCCGGGGCGGCCGGCTGGCGTTTTGCGTCCTCAAATTCGTCGTAGCGCGGCCAGAAGGAAAACTGGTTTTCGATCGCCTGCGATTCGATCAAATAAACTTCAGGATGCCCAGGGCCTTCGCGGCGTTTGTCGCGCAGATAAAAGGAGAACAGCGACGCGCGATCGCGTCCATCCGCAATCATAAAGACGCGCTCGCCGAGGCGTTGCTCCACCTCATGCCGCACCTGCTCGACCGCGCCCGCTGCGCCGCGCCACCCGCGTAAGCGATCGGCCGGATCGGTCTTCGGGAATTCAAAGCCGACGACGCGCAAGAGGTCAGTGTTCAGTGCCACCACCGTCAGCGGCAGCGCACTGATCAGGGCAGCCGCGGCCCACCAGCGCAGAGACGGCCTCGCCTCGATTCGCTCACGCCAGTAAGCGCAGGCCAGGATCGCCAGGCTGGGAAACGCGAGCGCGTCCCAGTTCCCGTTCGCGGCTTTGTTGAATGAGAGCACCGCGTAAATCCCGAAGATCGGCAGCCCAAACCAGAGGAGGTAAATTCCTTTGAACTGCTGGTGCCAACGACGCCAATTCGCGATTACCGCCCAGACGAGCCCCAGAAAAATAAGCGGCGCGTAGGTCGCAAAATGCAGGCCGAAGAAGGAGAGAAACTCGAGCGGATTGAAACGCGGCGCGCTATCGAGTCGTCCGCTCGAACGCAGATGGCCGAGCGTGGCCCAGGCATGTTGCTGCATCCAAACGAGGGGCGGGATAACGCAGACCGCGAAACTGCCGAGCAACGTGTAAAGGCCAGGTTTGCGAAACTCGGTGCGAAAACGCGGGATAAGTGCGAGCACCAGCAGAACCGAGACGAGCTGCAACGCGTTGGTGTATTTGGAAAGAAATCCCAGCCCGATGAGCAAGCCGGTGAGCGGCCAAAACCAGGAGAAATCCGGATGCCGCTCGAGCGCGAGCCAGAAGGTGTAAAGCGCCGCCACCCAAAAGAAGATCGAGAGCGGATCGATCGTCATGACGAACGTGCCGATATTGAAAATAGGCGTCACGTTTAAGATGAGCACGACCCAAAAACCGGTCGCGGCGTTGAAAAGCCGGCGCGCGAAATAGTAGAGGATCAAGCTGGTACCCATCCCCAAGACCGGGCTCCAGAAACGCACGCCGAAATCGGTCGAGCCAAACAGCGCCGTGCTCGACCAGATGGCAAAGGCCACGCCAGGGCCCTTGCTAAAATAGGCAGGCGCGAGGCGCTGCGACCACATCCAGTAGTGCGCTTCGTCGAACGAGAGGTCGGTGGTTCCGATCAAGGTCAAACGGAGGCCCGTGAGCGCGAACAGGAAGAGCCAGACTGCGCGCGTCGTGCTCATGTGTGGGCGAGCAAGCGTGGATGCCGCGCAAATAATTCTGGCGTCCAGCGTTTACCCGCGAAACGCCAGATCCATTCGTAAAGCGCGGCCATGAGTAACGCCAGGCCCATAGCGAGAAAGGCCGTCGTCAGCACATCGCTCGGCCAGTGGGCGCCGAGATAAATCCGCGAGTAGGAAACTGCGGCCGCGATAAAAAAATAAAGCCAGCCCCAACGCCGGAAAAACAGCGCGCAGAAGGTGGCGACGATGAAATTATTCGCGGTGTGCGCAGATGGAAAAGAGGTGCCGTCCTCCTGCCGCTGCCAGTTTTCCGAGTAATGCGCGCGCGGCTTCTTAAACAAAGTCAGCAGCTTTGGTTTGGCCGGCTGCAATTGCACCAATCGAACCTTCTGCGCCTGCTTTGGGCGTTGGCGTCCGATGGATTTTTTCAAACCCTGCACCACCACTGTTTCCGTGAACAAAATGGTCAGGCCCACGCAGACGATAAAGGCGCGACCTTGAAAACCGCGCCTGAGCAAAAGATAAAGCACCAGCAGAAGCACGAGCGGCCACCACACATCCATGTCGCTCAGCGCGGCCATGAACAAATCGAGCAAGGGGCTCGTCCATTGTTCGTTGATGAGATGGAAAATCGTCTGATCCAAAGAAGTTTCAGGTTTGCCGGGTAAATTCTCTGCCCGGCGCTTTCACTAAACGCTTAAAACCATAACTTAAAACTCAAGACTTCCCGCAATGCTGAAACGTCTCGCTCTTCTGTTCGTCACGGCCACCACGTTGCATGCGGCACCCTCGGCGGAGGAAATTCTCGCGACCGTCCGCGGGCAGCAGGCGCAGCAGGATATCGCTGTTAATGGTCAGCTACGGGAAGATGGCCGGATCGTTCCCTTCCGCCTCACGCAAACAGGGCCGGTGGTCCGTTATTCGTTCAGCAACCCGGACGAAGCGCTGCAATTACGGCTCGGCGAATCGGATTCCAAGCTCGAGGAAATCACCGGCGACGGCGTCGATAAAATCTCCGGCCCGGAGTTCGAGCAAAAGGTGCGCGGCACCGCCATCACCTACTCGGATTTGTCGCTGAAGTTTTTGTATTGGCCGAATGCGCGGCTCGTCGGCGAGGAAACGATCAACACCCGGCGTTGTTGGAAATTGCTGTTACCAGCGCCATCGCGGCAATCGCAATACGGCACCGTCGTTCTCTGGACCGATGAGAAGGGCGGCGCCTTGATGCGGCTGGAGGGCTACGACTGGAAGGGGAAGCTTGCGAAGCGTTTCGAAGTGGTTTCCGGACAGAAGATCGAGGGCCGCTGGTTCCTCAAGCAGATGCGGATCGAAGAACTCGACCCGACCGGAAAAGTGAACTCGCGCACTTACCTGGAAATCAAGAAGTAGCCGACCCCGCGCCTCGCCTCGCGCGATTACGGATGTTCCGCGTGCGCGCCTTTCACGATCTGCGCAAAACTCCGCGGATCTAGGCTCGCTCCGCCGACTAACGCGCCATCGATATCGGGCTGCGACATCAGGCTGAAGGCGTTGTCCGGTTTTACACTGCCGCCGTATTGAATGCGCATCCGGCTCGCGGTGGCCGCGTCTGCCATCTCGCCCAAAGTTTTCCGGATGAAGGCGTGCACTTCCTGCGCCTGCTCGGCGGTCGCGGTTTTGCCGGTGCCGATCGCCCAGACTGGCTCATAGGCGACCACCGTCTCACTGAGTTCCTTTGCGCTGAGCACGGCCAGACTTCCGCGCAGTTGGCTGCCGATCACCTTTTCAACCTCGTCGGCTTCGCGCTGAGCCAACGTCTCGCCCACGCAGACAATCGGCCGCAACGAAGCCTCATGCGCCGCGCGCACTTTGCGGTTCACGATCTGATCCGACTCGCCGAGCAAAGCGCGCCGCTCGCTGTGGCCCAGCACGACGTAGCGCACGAATAATTCCCGTAACATGGCTGCGCTAATCTCGCCCGTGAAGGCGCCACTCTTTTCCCAATACATGTTCTGCGCACCGAGCTTCACATTCTGGGAAGCACTCAGGAGTTCGCTCACCTTCGCGAGGGCCGTGAACGGTGGAACAAGGACAACCTCTACCTCAGAAAAATCGGCCAGCTCGCGGAGAAACGTCTCCACAAAACCCGCGGCTTCTGCCTGGGTCATGTTCATCTTCCAATTCGCCGCGACGATTTTCTTTCTCATAAAAGTGTGATGACGGAGGTGGACGCGCTCATTTATTCGAGAGCGCGGCTACGCCGGGGAGTTCTTTTCCTTCCAGCAATTCCAGCGACGCGCCGCCGCCCGTAGAAATGAATGTCATCTTTTCGGCCAGGCCCGCTTGCTGCACGGCGGTGACGGAATCACCGCCGCCGATGATGGTGACCGCATCAGCCTGCGCGACCGCTTGAGCGATCGCAGTCGTGCCCGCAGAAAAATCCGCAATCTCAAACACGCCCACCGGGCCGTTCCAAAGAATCGTCTTCGCTTGCGCGATTTCCTTTTCGTAAAGCGCGATCGTTTTTTCTCCGATATCGACTGCCTGCCAGCCGTCCGTGATGCCCGCCTCGCGGCCGGCGTTTCGAGTCTGCGCGCCGGCCTCAAATTTTTCCGTTTCGAGCGCATCCACAGGCAGCACCAATTTCACACCCTTCGCTTTCGCGTGTGTCACCAATTCGCGCGCCAGTTCCAGCTTGTCGGCTTCCACCCGGCTCGCGCCCACGGAGATGCCTTCGGCTTTCCAAAACGTATTCGCCATCGCGCCGCCGATCAGGATCGTGTCGGCTTTTTCCATGAGCGCTTTAATCACACCGATTTTATCCGACACCTTCGAGCCGCCCATAATGACGAGGAAAGGCTTTGCCGGCGTCTCCAATTCGCCGCGCAGATATTTCAATTCCTTCTCCATCAGAAATCCCATCGCGGACTGCTGGACGAACTTCGTGATCCCCGCCGTGCTGGCGTGCGCGCGATGCGCCGCGCCGAACGCGTCGTTCACGTAAACATCTCCAAGTTTCGCCAGCGCTTCGGCAAACGCGGGATCGTTCGCTTCCTCCCCCGCTGCAAAGCGCACGTTCTGAAGTAACGTCACATCGCCCTCTTTCATGTGCGCGATGATCTCCTCCGGGATGGTCCCGATCGTATCGTGGCTGAACGCCACCGGCTGATCGAGCAGCGTGTGCAAGTGATCCGCCACCGGTCGCAGCGTGTATTTATCCACGCGCTTCCCTTTCGGACGCCCGAAATGCGCGAGGAGGATCGTCTTCGCCCCTTGTTCGCGGAGATAATTGATCGTTGGCAGACTTTCGCGAATCCGGGTGTCGTCCGTGATGTGAACGTGATCGCCGTGCTCCTCGACGGGGACGTTAAAATCCACGCGCACCAGGACGCGCTGACCGCGAAGATCGAGGTCGCGCAGGGAGAGCTTGCTCATGCGCTACTTCCCGAGCAACGCCAGCATCTGCACGCAACGATTGCTGTAGCCCCACTCGTTGTCGTACCAGCCCACCACTTTCACAAAGTTGTCGCCTAACGAGAGCGTGAGGCCACTGTCGAAGATGCACGAATGCGGATTGCCCACGATATCCGAGAGCACGAGCGGCTCGTCGGAATACTCCATAATGCCTTGGAAATTCTTCTGTGCGGCCGCTTCCTTGAAGGCTTGATTCACTTCCTCCGCGCTCGCTTTCTTTTTGAGAATCGCGGTGAAATCCGTCACCGAGCCGTCGGGCGTCGGGACGCGGAAGGCGCCGCCGTTAAGCTTGCCTTTCAACTCCGGAATGACTTCGCCGATCGCTTTCGCGGCGCCGGTGCTGGAGGGCACGATGTTGACCGCCGCCGCGCGGCCGCGACGTAAATCCGCATGCGGGAGATCGAGGATATTCTGATCGTTCGTGTAGGAATGGATCGTACTCATGAAGCCCATTTCGATCCCGAACTTGTCGTTCAGCACCTTCGCCATGGGCGCGAGGCAATTGGTCGTGCAGCTCGCATTCGAGACCACGGTGTGCTTCGACGCGTCATAAATTTCGTCGTTAATTCCGAGGCAAATGGTGGCGTCGGGGCCCTTGGCCGGAGCGCTGATCAGCACGCGCTTGGCACCGCCTTGGCTAATGTGCAGCTCCGCTTTATCCCGCTCCGTAAAGAAGCCGGTCGATTCCATGACTACGTCCACGCCCAGGTCTTTCCACGGGAGCTTCGCGGGATCGCGCTCCTTCATGATCTTAATCTTATGGCCGCGCACGATGATGTTTTCGGCATCGTGGCCGATCTCGCCGTCAAATTTTCCGTGCACGGAATCCCACTTCAGCAGATGCGCGAGCGTGGTGGTGTTGGTGAGATCGTTGATGCCTTTGACGCGCTCGACATCCTGTTGCGACATGGCGCGCAAGACATTGCGCCCGATGCGGCCGAAGCCGTTGATTCCGTAGTTAGCCATAGAGGGAGAGGGTTTGAGAGTTTCCTGAGGTTTCGCTGCCGCTTCCGATGGAAGGCTGGCGGGTTTTACTAATTGTGGCGCTTCCGAAACGCAACCGGGAAAGTCCGCCGCGTTTTGAACGAATTCGCGGATTAACCGTCTGAGGTTTTCTTGAAAATGATGCTCCTCACCTTTGGTTGCGCGCTCGCCAGTTTGTCCCTGCCGAATGCGGAAGCAGCACGGCGCGATCTGGCGCGAACCCAGAACGTCCTCGTGCTCGGCGATAGTTTATCGGACGGCTTCGGCCTTTCGCGCGCGCAGGCTTATCCGGCGCTCCTGGCGAAGAAGGCGCGCGCGGCTGGCCTCGAAGTAGAGATCACGAATGCCAGCGTGAGCGGCGGCACGACGGCCGGCGGTTTGCAGCGGCTGCCAAAATATCTCACGCGCTCCACTGATGTGCTGGTGGTGCAACTCGGCATCAATGACGCCTTTCGCGGGGTGCCCTTGGACCAAATCCGAGCCAACCTGCAGGCCATCATCGATCTGGCCCGGAAACGGAATCCAAACGTGCGGATTCTCATCGCCGGGATGCAACTGCCGCTAAATCTCGGCGAAGGCTATCTGCAAGGCTTTGGCGTCATGTTTGGCGACCTCGCCCGGAAGAACGAGGCCGCGCTGGTTCCCTATTTGCTCGAAGGAGTTGGCGGCGATCCCGCGTTGAATCTGCCTGATCACATCCACCCGAACGCCACCGGCCAGCGTATCCTGGCGGAAAACGTTTGGCGCGCGCTCGAGCCGTTGCTGCGCCGCGCAAATGCGGGCTGATAATTAGGCGACCGTCATCCGGTCGAAGGACAGATTGTCCGCGCCCGGCCGCCCAGCACTGGTGGCTCTTTCGGAGTTTCGGGTCGAGGCTGCTTCTTGATCTTCGGCTGCTTCTCGACCTGAGGTCGCTTCTCCTGCACGGGAGAGATTTGCGGCTGCGCGTTCGGTTTCGCGACGAGCGCGGGCATGTCCTTGTAATCTTTGCGCGCGCTCCGCCGTCCTTTGCATTCCGGCCGCTGACTGCAAATCCAGACCGAGTCAGCACTTAAAGTGATCTGGTCCATCTCCGCTTCGCAGGTGGGGCAGTGCGGTGGAGTCAGCTTCACTTTGCTCATCAGTTTTGGAGCCCAAGTAGCAGCCGCGAGGCAATCTTCGCCCGTCTTGCGAAAGGCTTCCGTGACCAACCCGTCCAGCGTGCGTGCGTTGATCGCAGTCACGCCTTTCGTCTTGGCAAAGTTGCGCGCGTCCCAGGAGAAACCGCAGGAGGCGACATACATGCTCCGGGTCGCTTTCGCTTCCAGCCCGGCGTCATGCAATTCGCGCACCCGGTCCACATGCACCTTGTGCTCCTGGCTTAATTTTTTGCATTGCACGAACACGCGTTCCGATTTGCGCAGAAGCATAAAACGCCCGCTGCCCACACCGGCCGGCATTTCGATCCGGTAGCCTTGGCGTTGGTAAATCAACGCCACCAAGAGCTCGAACTCCTCCGCGGAAAGCGAATGCATCTGATTCTTCAGCTCGTATTCCTCGGATTCCGATGGGAGCAGGTTCGTGAGGTCCGGCAGTATGAAATCATCCGCGGGCGTGCGCCGGCGTCGGCAGAAGTGGAAGATCACCATTCCCACGACCACCACCGGCACCAAAGCCAGCTCAGGATTGGCCTCGGCCTTTTCCGTCAGGCGTCCGAGCAACGCGGCGCGGGTTTTGGTGGCGGCACGCTCGGCCGCCGTCTCCGCCACGGGCGCCGCGGCGGCGGAGGAACTTGCCCCTGCTTTCTCCCTGCCTGGCACAGCGGCGAGCGGCTGACCGCCGGGTTTTTCGATTTCGATCCCGAGCTCGGACATGTGTTCCGCGCCGGGCCGGCCATTATAAAGCTTGTCGCTTAATTCATTCGCGAGGTCTTCGCGTTTTGCCTGTCCCGTGAAGAGCCGGAGCGCGCTCTTGAAGAGCGTTCCCATCAAGTCGGATTCTTCCGAGGAAAATTTAGCATCCGCGAGACTGGTGCCTCCACCCAGCGCCGCTTCGGGCACGCCCATCGACTTCATGATGAATGGCTTCCCGTATCTCATCCCCGCGCCCATCACGCTCACCATCAGCAACATCATGACGAGCTTCAGCAGGAGTTTCTTGAGCAAACGCATCCAGCAAATCACCAAGCAAAAGGTGGGCCACGATCTACGAGAGCGCGATCCGAGCGCACCCGTCATGAGTTACCTAAAAGCGCTGCCAGTATCCACTTGGAGCGCGGGAAAGCAGTTGCCGGCAGAGCGCCTGCGTCATTACGGTTCTGTAATAAAACCTTGACGCTTCGCTGCGGGTCTCACTAGAAAGGTTGCCAACCCACTGCTGTGGCGACGTCCTTTCAGCGGCCAGCTAAATGCCGCGCCGATCGTGCCTCGCTCAACGCCCTGTTGCCAATACCTCAACCTAGAAAGACGAAAGTTCTTATGAAAAAGAAATGTGTTAATCGGTCCGCGTTTTTTAATTCGCGCGCTCTTCTCGCCCTCGCACTGTGCGCAACCGGCGTTTTCCTCGCGCTCATATCTGTGGCTCTCTTCCCGGGCGCGACTGCTCAGGCGCAGGCGCCCAAGGCACAACCCGGCCAGCTTACCGCGCAGGAAGCGAAGATCATCGCTGACGGCATCAAGCCGCTGGTAAACGATTCTGCCGAAGGTTTGGTGGCGGTGCGCCACGCCAACGGATCAGTCTCTACCGACCTCCAGGGTCGGTTCCAAAACGTCACGGTCGTGAAAAAAGAGGCCGACGGCACGATCACGCAGGGCTGCGTGAATAACCTCGACGCGGCCGCGGGCTTTTTCGGTCTCGATCGCAAACTCGTGGGTCTGCCGGATAAACCGCAGCCGGAGAAACCAGCCGATCGCTAAGCCGTTTCGAGGAACCAAATTATGAAAAACAACATCTCTCGATTCTTTCTCGGTGCTCTCGCGGCCTCCGCTCTGATGCTGAGCGCAGCCTCCTCCTTCGCCGCCGCGACCATCATCATCTCTAACAACGATGGCGCAGGCGAAGGCTTCAACGATCCCACGGCGGCGACACCGGTGGGCGGAAACCCGGGCACGACCATCGGTCAGCAACGTCTCAACGCCTTCCAACAGGCAGCGAATATCTGGGGAGCCACGCTGACGAGTAACGTCACCATTACGATCCGGGCTCAGTTCGATCCTCAAACTTGCACCGCCACCTCCGCGGTCTTGGGATCGGCTGGCTCGATTCAAGTCTTCCGCGATTTCTCCGGCGCTCCGTTTGCCGGGACCCAGTATGGCGGCGCCTTGGCCAACAAGCTGACCGGAGTCGACCTGAATCCAGCGCCCAACCTCAACAACGAAGAAATCAACGCCACCTTTAACAGCAACCTGGGACAGCCCGGCTGCTTCACAGGTACGTTCTTCTACTACGGCTACGATAATAACCACGGCGCGAGCGTGGACCTCATCTCCGTTTTGTTGCACGAATTCGGGCACGGCCTGGGATTCCAGACCTACACCAGTAACTCCACCGGTGCGCAGCAGGGTGGATTCCCCTCCATCTACGATCGCTTCCTGATGGATGACGAAACCGGCAAGAGCTGGCTGCAGATGACCAATGCCGAGCGGCAGGCGTCTGCCATCAAGCCGTATAAGCTTTCGTGGACCGGCCCCCTCGTTTTCGCCGACGCTCAGACTGTCCTCACCTTCGGCGTTCCTGTGGTAACGATCAATTCTCCCGCCGGCATCGCCGGCAATTACTCGGCCGGCACGGCCGGTTTCGGCCCGCAGGCGACCGCGGGTGGTGTGAGCGCAAATCTCATCCTCGCCAACGATGGCGTCGGCACGACCACGGATGGCTGCGAAGCGTTTCCAGCTAATTTCTTCGCCGGGCAAATCGCGGTCATCGATCGTGGGACTTGCAGCTTCAAGACGAAGACTTTGAACGCACAGAACGCAGGCGCGTCCGGCGTCATCATCGTCAACAATGTGGCCGGCGGCCCGGCTCCGAGCTTGGGCGATGATGCGACCATCACTACGCCCATCACGATCCCGACTGTCTCGCTTACGATCACCGATGGCGGCACGATTAAAGCCCAGCTCGGCGGGACCGTAAACGGCGCCATCCGGCTGGACACCAGCGTCCGGGCCGGCACCGATCCGCAGGGCAAAGCGCTGCTAAACTCTCCCAACCCCGTCGTGGCCGGATCGTCCGTCTCGCATTGGGATCCGATCGCGACTCCGAATCTTCTGATGGAACCGGCGATCAACGGCGATCTCACGCACAACGTGATCCCGCCCTCCGATCTGACATTCTCGGAGTTGCGCGAAACCGGTTGGGACGCGAATCCGTTGCCTAATACCATCACGGCCACCGCGGGCACGCCGCAGTCCACTAACGTTTACACGCAGTTTCCCACGGCCCTCAGAGTCACCGTGAGCCCCGCGGTCGCCGGCCTCAAGGTCACCTTCACCGCGAACAATGGAACCAACGGCTCCAACGGGACGTTTAGCACCACGAACGACCGCATTGTTGTCGTCGATACCGATGTGAATGGGATCGCCACCGCGCCGCCCTTCACCGCGAATGGCCAGGGCGGCACCTTCACCGTCAACGCCACCGTTGCCGGCGCCGGCACGATTCCATTCACCCTCACCTCAGTGGTCGGGCAGCTCACCTTGAACTCTGCGGTCTCGCGTAAAACGCACGGCACCAGCGGAACCTTCGATGTGCCTTTGCCCTTGAGCGCGCCCTTCGGAATTGAATCCCGCAGCGGGACGCCGGGGAATCACACCCTCGTCTTCACCTTCGCAAACTCGATCGTCAGCGGCAGCGCCAGCGTCACCGGAGGCGCCGGCAGTGTCTCGGGCAGCCCCACCTTCAGCGCCAACACCATGACCGTGAACCTCACGGGCGTGACGGATCAGCAACAGCTCACCGTGATGCTCAGCGGTGTGACGGATAATGCCGCCCAGACCCTGCCAAACACGAACGTGGATGTGAAGTTCCTCCTCGGTGACGTGGCCACGAACAGTAGCGTGAACGGCAGCGACGTGAGCCAAACCAAAGCGGTCGCGGGCAATGCACTCACCAGCGGAAACTTCCGCGCTGATGCCAACACCAGCGGCGGCATTAATGCCAGTGACATTGGGATAGTGAAGGCAAACGCCGGCCACTCGCTCCCGTAGCGAGCGGCTCGGTGCGCGGGGGACGCGGAGCCAGATGCTCCGCGTTCCCTAGGCGCTGCCGGGCTGGTCAGACCATCTAGGACCGCGTCTTCGTTTCGCCGGTCGCGATCGAATCTTCGGGTGGAAGGAACGGCCGAGCGGGACGACGCTTGTGCCAGACGGGCCGCCGTCTTTACCGGATGAAAATCGAGATCGCCCCGATGGATGCTGCCGAGAGCAAACATCTGGTCGCGGAGATGTGGCGAGAAGTGGATATCCTCTACGGGAACCAAGAGCCCACAGTGCCCGATCTGGCCGGAATGGACGCAGCCGGTGCGGTGTTTCTGATCGCGCGCGCAGCGGGCCGGGCGGTGGGTTGCGTAGCGCTGCGGCCGATCACGGCGGAGAGCGCCGAGGTGAAACGCATGTATGTGCAGCCAGGAGCGCGAGGAAAAGGGGTGGCGCTAAAATTAATGAAGCGGCTGGAAGAAATCGCCCGCGCGGCAGGCGTGCGCGAAATCCGGCTGGAGACCGGCCTGAAACAACCGGCCGCGATCCGGTTATACGAAGGCCTGGGGTATGAACGGATCGCCAGCTTCGGCGATTACTCCCACGATCCGTTAAGCGTCTGCTACGGGAAACGTCTCGCTTAAACAACGCGAGCCCATCGTGCTCGTCTCTATTGCAGGGCGGCGGCCTGCGTTTCGAGGCCTTGCAGTTGCAATAACATCCGCCGGCAATGCTTGTATTGCTGGCGCTGCGTCAGGAGCGCCACGCTGGTGCTGCGATCGCCCCAACTGAGAACCTTGATCTTCTCATTCCGGACGCCCCACCGGTTCATGTCGGAACGGCTGCCCATGTAGAGATCGATCGTGTTCCGTCCCGCCAGGGCCCACCCGTAGTCGTCCACTTTGTAAACTTGCCCGGTCGAAAGAACGCGGAAAGTGGTGCCAACCGGCCAGCGCGCCCAGTCCGCGGCGGCGCTGCCCACGCGCGAACGTGGTTTGCGCGCGCGGGCCGTTTTACCTTTGCCTTTGGACTTCCTGGCCTGCGCGATCTTGGCTTTGCGATCTTTCGCCAGGGCGAGCCGTTTCTGGCGCGTCATGAGCGCAATGGTGATGTTGTCCGGCGCGTTCACGTCGATGGCCGGGTCCGCATTCACTGCGGGTGCGGCGTCGTTTCTGGCGATCGCTGATTGCAGAGTCCCACCGAGGGCGTTGCGCGCGCCATATTGCACGTGATCCGACTCGCTATGGGTGTAGGCGGTGGTGCGGACGACCTGCAGATCAGCCCGGGCCATCGGCGGCTCGTAGGCGGGCAGCGAACGCGAAGAGACGCGAGCAGTGGTGGTGGTTTCGCACGAGGTGAGGAGGCCAGCGCAGAGCAGCGCCGCCGCGGCGAAAGTGAGGGAGCGGAGTGTTAGATTTCTCAAGGCTTTCTGGGCGGAGTTGTTAACAATTATCCACAGCGTTCAGCAAGATTAATTTCAGCGCTGCTTTTGCATCGCGCGCGGCTTGAGAGAAGTTGCGCCCATGGTTCCGGCCTTCGCTCAGCAACTCACGAAAACGCTCGCAGAGATCAAGTCGCAAGGTCTCTATAAAACGGAGCGCATCATCACGACGCCACAGGATGCGCACATCGCGGTGGGCGACGGCGACCGCGTGCTCAATATGTGCGCGAATAATTATCTCGGGCTGGCGGATCACCCGGCGTTGATCGCGGCCGCGAAGGCGGCGCTGGATTCGCATGGGCTGGGCATGGCAAGCGTGCGTTTCATTTGCGGCACGCAGGATATTCACAAGGAATTGGAGGAAGCGCTGACGAAGTTTCTCGGGACGGAGGACACGATTCTCTATCCCTCGGCTTTCGACGCGAACGGTGGCTTATTTGAAACTTTGCTCGGACCGGAGGACGCGATCATCAGCGACGAGCTGAACCACGCGTCGATCATCGATGGCGTGCGGCTCTGCAAGGCGCAGCGCGCCCGTTACAAACATAACGACATGGCCGACCTGGAAGCGAAGCTGAAGGAAACGAGCGGCGCGCGGGTGCGCATGATCGCGACGGACGGCTGTTTCTCGATGGACGGCACGATTGCGGATTTGCGTGCGATTTGTGATTTAGCCGACAAATACGAGGCGATCACAATGGTGGATGATTGCCACGCCACGGGATTTCTCGGGAAAACCGGCCGCGGCACGCACGAGTACCGCGAGGTGATGGGACGGATCGACATTATCACCGGCACGCTGGGGAAAGCGCTCGGCGGCGCGAGCGGCGGTTTCACCAGCGCGCGGAAAGAGATCGTGGAACTGCTGCGGCAACGCTCCCGTCCTTATCTTTTCTCGAACAGCGTGGCACCTCCCATTGTGGCCGCGACCTTGAAAGGGCTGGAGTTGTTGAGTGAGTCCACGGACTTGCGGGACAAACTGGAGGCCAATACGAAATATTTCCGCGCGGCTTTGACGGAACGTGGCCTAACGATCAAACCCGGCACGCATCCGATCGTGCCCATTATGCTCGGAGATGCCGCGAAGTCGCAGCAGTTCGCCGCGCGGATGCTCGAGAAGGGCGTTTATGTGATCGGCTTCTTCTATCCAGTCGTGCCGCACGGGACGGCGCGGGTGCGGACGCAGGTGAGCGCGGCCCATTCGCGGGAGGATTTGGAATTCGCCGTCCAGGCCTTCGCGGAAGTGAACAGCGAGCTCGGTTAGGCGAGATTTTGGCTTTCCACGATCCGCTTCGTCGAGTACGGGCTTGGTTCATGAAGACCTGCCGCGCGTTCGTGCTTTTGATTGTTTTTGTGGGTGGCGTTTTAAGCGCCCAATCCGCCCGCGCGCAGGCGCGGGAGTTTCCCGGCGTGCAAGAAGCGATGCCGGCGGGCGAGTTTGCGCAGGCCGGCCTGGATAAGCTGTCGCCCGAGGAACGCGCCAAGCTCGATCAATTCATCCGCAACTACGTCGCGCAGAGCAACGAAAAGGCCGCCACGGTGGCAGTCGATCGAGCGGTGAAAGAACGGGGCGTGAAGGAGCCGGAAGTGATCCAGAGCAACATCGTCGGTCCGTTCGCTGGCTATAATGGCCGGGGCAAATTCGTGCTCGCGAATGGGCAGGTCTGGCGGCAATCGCAAGACGTGGTCCGGAGCTATCCGCGCATTGATTCGCCTCCCGTCCTGATCACGAAGGGGAGTTGGGGTTGGCGCATGTATATCGCTGGCGGCGGCGATATCCGCGTCTCGAAAGTTCGGTAGCGCACTGCGAATCGGAGGCGCGACCGCGGGCGCGCGGAGCCCGCTGCAATTCGACGGTGGACGTTGCGCGTTCGGCGTTCGACGTTTCGTCTGCCATGAGAATTTTGATGATCAGCCCGGAAGGTCCGCCGCTCGCCCGTGCGACCGCGCTGGTGGATGTGATCGAAGCTTTACCGCGGGAGCTCCGGGCGCGCGGTCACGAGGTAGGCATCATCCTGCCCTACTACCGTGAGATTCACGAGAACGTGGCGGTGGAGGTGACGCAGACCGGCGTGACCGTGGACGTGCGCGTGGGGGCGAAGACCTACGTGGCCGAATTTGTCAGCAGCCGCACCGCTGGCGGAGTGCAGCTTTTCTTTGTGCGCTGCGATGAATTTTTCGATCGCGCCGGCATCTACGGGGAACACGGCGTGGCTTACGAAGACAACGCGGCGCGTTTTATCTTCTTTGGCAAAGCGGCGCTGGAACTTGCGCGCCGGCTCACGCCTTCGCCGGAGATTTTGCATGTGCACGATTGGGCGGCTGCGCTGGTGCCGGTGTGGGTGCGGGAGGCGAAGATGCCATTTCGCACCGTGCTCACGGTTCATCATCTGGCGGAGCAGGGCAGCTTTTGGGGCCTGGATTTTGGTCTAACGAATTTGCCGGAGGGCTACTTCGGGCCGCGCGGCGTGGAGTATTTCGGGCGCCTGAATTTCCTCAAGAGCGGGATCACCTTTGCCGACCGCATCACGACCGTGAGCGAACGTTACCGCCGGGAAATGCTGACCACCGAGGGCGGTTGTGGCTTGGAGATTGTTTTGCGCGAGCACGCGTCGCGCTTGCGCGGCCTCCTGAATGGGGCCGACTACGAACGCTGGGATCCGGCGAAGGATGTGCTGCTGCCGGCGGTTTACGATTCCGCTCGGCTCGAAGGCAAACGCGTTTGTCGTGATGCCTTGCTCGAGGCCATGACGCTCGCGCCGGCACCGAGCGGTCCGGTTTTCGGAATGGTGACGCGCCTCGTGCCCGAAAAGGGTTTCGATGTCCTCATGCCGGTGCTCGATCGCCTTCTCAGTGACGACGTCCGCCTGATCATTCTCGGCGAAGGCGATCCCGCTTATGAAACGGCGCTCGCCGTCGCCGCGAAAAAATACCCGACCAAGTTCGCTTATCGCAGCACGTATGATGAAGGCATTGCGCACCTGATCGAAGCGGGCGCGGAGATCACGCTCATCCCCTCGCAGATCGAGCCGAGCGGCTTGAGCGCGATGTACAGTTTGAAATACGGCGCGCTCCCTGTGGCCCGCGCGACCGGGGGAATTCAGGAAATTATCGAGGATTACGATCCGACGATGGATCGCGGCTATGGGTTTCTCTATTACGATCCTTCGAGTGAGGCTTTCTGGGACGCGATCAAGCGCGCGCGCGAACTCTTCCACAACGAAACCGTTTGGAGCGCGCTCACGCGCCGCGCGATGGAGCAGGATTTTTCCTGGGCCAAAGCGGCAGAACGCTACGAGCAAATCTACGCGGAAGTGAGCGGCGCAATCTCCTCCGCGGCCTGATCTGCCTGTGTCGAGCGGCGCATTTCCACGCTGGATGTTTCCGCTGGCCGCGGGACTTTCGCTCGGCGTAGGCGCATTTTGGTGGGCCCTGACGCTCCGGCACGAATCCGCCAACTCCGTGACCCTGCAGGACAATGGCCGGTCGTGGGTCATCGGCGCGGAAGCGCAGCCGATCTTACCCGAAGGCTTGCCCCAAGAGCTGCGCGCGGCTGTTATGCAGGCGGCACGGACAGAGCGCCTCCAAATCCCCGCCGATCTGGCGGCGCTGCGCGCACCGACTGAATCATTCGCCACCCGGCGCTCAGCGCGGGCCAATACTTTTCGCCTCCATAGTCCGGTCGGGACGGCGGTCCTGGAGGCAAAGCCTCGCTTCCGTTGGACCGCGGTGGAAGACGCAACCAGCTACCGCCTCAGCATCAGCGCGAAGGGGAACAGCAAACCCGAAATGGACGTGACAGTACCGGCCACCGACTAACGAATGGTTGCCCGGTTCCCGCTGGCAGCCGGCGTGGCCTACCAATGGCGAATGCAAGCGCTGCGCGGCGAATCCATCGTCGCCCAGGCGCCCGCGAAACCGGACACGTTTGCCTGGTTTCGCATCTTGAGTGAACCGGAACGCGCGGTGTGGGAGAGCGAGCGAGTAGCGGCAGGCGATTCGAGTTTTCTGCGCGGGATCGCAGCCGCGCGCGCGGGTCTGCTGGAAGAAGCGGCGGAGGAATTTCGCGCGCTCGGCCGCCAAAATCCCCGCGCGGAGCCAGCGCGCCTTTTCCTCGAGCAGGTCGACACCGCCAGCGCTCGTTAGGCCGAGTCATCCGTCCCCGCGCTCCCAGGATGCCCATCAGCGTCAATCCTGGCTCGTTCCGGGATGTTTCTTCATTCCTGAAAATAGTGTGAGCCCGTTTCCGCTTTTTTCCGGCGTTAAAGGGAAAGGGCCGTCTTGCGCGTCCACTAAGAATAACAAATCTATGCTTTCCCCTCGTTGCTTCATCTCCCGCTGGCTTGGCTCCAGGCAGCAAAGCGTGTGCGCGGCGGGCCTCCTCTGGTTCACGACCTTGTCAGCGGCGCAGGCGACGTTCTTTGTCAATAATGTGGGACTGACGAACCCCGTCCAGACGATCGATTTCACGGAGATCGCAGTCGCCAATAATAGCGACCTGACCACGCAGTATCTGGTCGAGGGCGTCGCTTTCCAGGGCGCCGTCTACAACCCTGTTCCTGGCGAGTCCTACGTGAACACCGCGCCTCCGAATGTTGGCAATTTCCATCCCGGCGGGGTGGCAACGAACCCGTGGTCGATTCGGTTTAACGCGCCTCAGAATCGCGCAGCCTTTGCGCTGAACTCCCAGCCGGGCTTCGCGACGTTTACGGCGCTGCTCAACGGCGTGGTGGTCGAGACAGTCCCAAATGTTCCGACCTCGCTGACAAATCCGACAAACTTTTATGGCTTCGAAGGTATCACCTTCGACCAGATCCGAATTTCAATTAGCAGCAGCGACAGCGCCTGTTTGGTCGATCTGCTCCAGTTCGACACCATTGGTCAGCCCCCTCCGGGCGACCAGACGAGGTGGCTCGGCGGGAATGGTTTGTGGAGTGATGTTTCCAAGTGGTCGAATGGCGTGCCGAATTCAGCAACCTACGATGTTGTCGTCGATAACGCGCCGGGGACAAACTCGACTGTCACTCTCGCCGGCGGCGGCTTTCCGGGCTCGGTCGGGCGGCTGCGCATCGATGCTGGCGATCGGGTGCAGATGGAGGGGAACGCCATCTTGTATATCACGCCGGGAGCGTTTAGCGGCGCAGGCGAACTGCTCTTGAATGGCACGCTCGCGATTCCCGGCCAGGAGCTGGCGGGAGACAAGGTCATCAACGGCACGGGCAAGCTGATGCTGGGCGGCGTCATCGGGGAGAATGCGCGGGTGAATGGAGTGACGACGAATAACGGCACGATCGAAGGCAGCGGGCAGATTTGGCGGCTACAACAGCGCCCGATATCGGATCGATAACAATGGCACGATCAACGCGAACGTGGCCGGCCAGGCGCTGCTCCTTTACGGGCTGTATGATGCGGATCGAAGCACCAACTCCGGTGTTCTGAAGGCCTCGGCGGGCGGCGCGCTGTTGCTCGGGCAGGGGCAGTGGTTCGGCTCGCCCACGAGCAGCATCATCGCGGACGGTCCCGGCTCGCAACTGCTCTTCCGCGACAGCGTGATCGTGGAAGGCGGAACCTTGTCCGCGATCAACGGCGGGCTTATCCAACCCGGCGGCTTCAACAACTTCCGGACGAACACCCTCTGGAAGGATCTCACCGTCTCCGGTCCCAGCTGAGGTCCGGAAAGGGACGCTATTCCTCGACGGGACGATCACGAATAACGGGGTCATCACAGTGCCGGATGATGCCGGCATACTGGACATTACCTCGGGTGCACAAACGGTCACGCTCGCGAGCCCCATCGGCGCGCCCCCGGGCCAGGTGGTGCTCGATAAGGTGCCGAGCAACGAAAATATCGCGTTCTTAGACCAAAATGGCCAAACCGCGAAACTGTTGATCCAGAATCAGCTCATCCGCGGGCGGGGCTTCATCGGTTACCAATCATACCCGTATCCCAGCGGGGTGGAGCTTACGAATCGCGGGACATTCCAGGCCGACCGGAACGGCCAGCTCCTTCGGATGTTCATCGGGAAAATAGACAATCAAAACGGCGGAATCCTGCGCGCACAGGATGGTGGAATCCTGCGCCTCGATATCACTGACATCCTCCGAAACACCGGCGGCACGATCGAGGCGCTGAGTGGCGGTCGAGTCGAAGCCGGCTTCGCGCGGATCGACGGCGGCTTGATTCGCAATTTCGGCGGCTTCATCCAGCTCGGCGGCATGACGCTGGTCAACCCCGGCACCGGCATGCGGCTGGAAGGCGACCTGACACTCGGCCTTCCCGGAGCAAACCAGGGAGCAGTCATCGTGAACGAGATCGAGAACACCGGCATTCTCCGCATCGCTGCCTCCACCCACGTGGCGCATCTGCGCGTCGGAGAGGCTCCCGCACGGAGCGCAAGTCTGACCGGCGGCGGCCAGGTCATCCTGGGCGACGCTGCGAATGGCAGCACCGAATCCGGCATCTTCGAAGAATCTCAGAACCAATTCGTGCACACGCTGAACAACGTGGATAACACGATCCACGGGTTCGGACGGATCGGCGACCCGAATTACGACCGCTGGCTGGTGGTGAATAACTCAGGAGTGATCTCCGCCGACGTGCCCGAGAAGACTCTGAGCATCGAACTTCGCGGCGTCGACAATACGGGCGGCACGTTTCGCGCGGCCAATGGCGGTCGCATGAGGGTCTGGAGTATCAACGGCATCGACAACGTCGGCGGCACCATGGAGACGACGCAGCCCAACAGCTCGCTCTCCTTCGGCTGGTTCACGAATGTCACCGGCGGCTTGCTGCGCAACACCGGCGGCACCTTTGATCTATCGTACGCCACCATCACGAACCCCGGCAGCGGCGTTACCCTGCAAGGACCGCTCATTATCAGTGACACTCGGGTCGCGCGGTTCGTCGGCGACATCGCGAACGAAGGCACCGTGCGCCTGCGCAACTCGAGCGACGACACGCGGACGCGCCTGGCGATCGGCTCGGCGAACCTCTCGATGACTGGAGGCGGCGATCTCATTCTCGGGAGCGAGACTCCAGCGGGCGGTTCCGCGAGCATCGAAGCAGCAGACGGAGTGAGCACGCCAACGCTCATCCTGGCCAACCAGACGCTTCGTGGATTCGGCGTGCTGGGATTCAATTCTTCGACCGATCGCGGAATGAACCTGATCAACAACTCGCTCATCTCCGCGGACGTGAATGGCAAGCAGCTCGCTCTCGTGCCCTTCAACGTCACGAACAGTCCGGGCAAGACAATGAAGGCGACGAATGGCGGAACGCTCTACCTGCATCCGCTTCAGATCACGAACAACAACGCGACGATCCAGGCTGCCGCTAGCTCCAACGTCATCTTCGACACTCAGACAACGGTCAGCAGCGGACTAGTCAGCTCAGAAAGCACGGGAACGCTGCATTTCATCAAGAACTTCGCTGCCAATGGCGGCGTCGTGTTGGCAAATGCCGGAACGGCCATCCTCGGCGCTGGCGGCGGAGGGGATCTTTTCTTCAACGGCTTGGACAACGGCGGCTCCACTTTCAGCAACTCCGGCCGGATCTCGAAAGTAGGGTCGGCTGAGTATTACCTGCGCACTTCGCTGAATGACACGGGTGTCATCGATACGACCGGCGGTGTTTTGCGCCTGTTCGGAGGCGGCACGATCACAGGCGGCGCGTTCAACGTTGCCGCTGGTACCTACAGCGGCTTCCACGGCCCACAGCCCTATACGTTCTCGGCCGCAAATAGCCTCACCGGGCCAGGCACACACTTCAGTGACGGTGCCTCTTTGGTTCTTGCTGATGCGGCCGCGCAGATCAACGCGAGCAAGTTCGGCTTCTATAGCGGCAGCACCCTTTCCGGCGCCGGCGGGATGAACATCAGCACGCAACTCGCCTTCGAACCAAATAGCATTACGACGATCTCCGGCGCGCGAGTGACCACTTTGCCCGGCTCGAACAGCTACATGCAAACCCAAGGCCGCACGCTGACGCTCGCGAGCGGCGCGCGACTCGAGAACGGCGGCACGTTCTCGCTCCAGGGCTCGTCGAATGCGATCGACGGCAGCGCCGGAGACGTTGTTCCGCAATACGGGCACGCTACGCAGCCTGACGTATAACGAGGTCCGGCTTCCGTTCGTGAACAGCGGGCTGGTCGAAGCCGTCGGCAATCGGCTCTGGTGGAAGAACGGCGCGACTTTTGCGAACGGCTCGATGGATGTGGCGAGCGCCGCGGAAGCAATGTGGACAGGTGGTCAGCTCAAGCTTGAGGGATTGAACACCATCAGTGGCGCCGGCAACAGCTCCGTCGACAGCGCGGCGGTTGTCTTCGCCCCAGGCGCGAAGCTGAATGCGGGCCTCTTCACCTTCCTCGGCAACTCCAGCGTCTCCGGAGCGGGCGAGCTGAATGTCTCCACGGATCTGCGCTTCGCCGGGTCTGGGTTCAACACCACGATCAACGGCACTCCAATCCGACAGGCAGAAGGTGGCTCCGGCAGGCTGGACATACCCGGCGGCATCCTGCGCTTCGATAACAACGCGCTCCTCGAGCTGGCCGGCACTTTCGACATCATCGGCAGCAACCCGACCATCGCTACCGATGGCACCGGCGATCTGCGCGTGCCCGCGTCGGGCAAAATGGTGTTCCAGACCTCCGCGGTCTTTCCGCTCGAGCTGACCCTAAAAGGACAGATCACGGTGAACGATGGGCGGACCGCAACTTTCAACGCGGGCGGACTCTTCGAGACCGCCAAGCTGCTCCTGAACGGCCCCGACTCGAACATCACCTTCACCGGCACTGCTCCATGGACCACGACGGGCAACGCAGTCGAGTTCGCGGGTACCGGCACCGTGAACTTCGCCGACACCACGTTGCACTTCGACGACCGCGATCCGGGCACGACCGCTGATGACGCGACCATCGCGGCGGGCACGCGCGTCGCCTTCCAGGGGACTAACCTGATCGACGGCGCCGGTGAGCTAAGCACCACCGGGTTTGTTTTTCAGAACGGCAGCAGCACGACCGTCGATCGCGTGGCGTTGAAAACCACTGGAACAGCCAACAACTCCGTCTGGAACGGGAACGGCGGCTCGCTCGAATTTAAAAACGGCGCGCGTTTCCTGAATGGCGGGCGCTTCGTCATTCAGTCGCAGGTCGGGACGCCGTTCGCCCCGGGCATCAAAGGCGAAGCAGGCACGTTGTTTTTCAACACGCCGAGCGGCCGGATCGTCCACGACAGCAACTCGCAGACTGACTTTAATATCGATTTCCAGAACGAGGGCGTGCTCGAGTTCAGCCGTGGCACGGTCAATTTCTTGAAAAGATTCAGCGGGACTGGCGGGCTCGCAGCATCGAACGGAGCGAAGGTCAGCCTCTCAATGGCAGGCGTCACCCTGGATCAATTGCCGACGCTGCTGCAGACGATTGGTGGCGGCTCAGAGATTTCTATCCTGCTGCCCGGTTATGAGAACATGACGATCCGCCTCGATGCGAATGGCGGCCGAATCGTCGCCGCTGGAGGCGGTAATATTGTCGCTGCGGGCGGTGGCAACATTGTCGCGGCTGGGGGCGGTAACATCGTCGCAGCCGGTGGTGGCAATATCGTCGCGGCGGGCGGCGGGAATCTCACCGCAACCGGTCTCGCAAGTTTGCTGCAGGCGAACGGAATCGTCGCCGCTGGCGGTGGTAATATTTTGAGTCACAACGGCGGCCTCATAGTTGCCGCGGGCGGGGGCAATATCCTGAGTCACAATGGCGGCTTGATGACGGCGAATGGCGGCACCATTCGCAGCGAGGGTTCGGCGCCGATCGTCGCAGCCGGGGGCGGCAACATCCTCAGTCATAACGGCGGTCTGATCGTCGCGGCGGGCGGCGGCAACATGGTCGCAGCGGGCGGCGGAAACATAGTGGCGGCGGGTGGCGGAAACATAGTCGCCGCGGGCGGTGGCAACATGGTGGCGGCGGGCGGCGGAAACCTTAACGGCGGAATGGTCGAGATGCTGTCGGCGCGAACTGCGGCGGCACGCGCGAAATTAGAGACAGCCAAGCCTGTGGATGGCGAGCCGACATCCGACAATTCGCGCGCAGAGATGATGCAGCGTTACAGCTCCGTGAATGGCAGCACGACCGTTGGAATGATCACTGTCGAAGCCGGCGGAAATGCGACCGCGCAGAACGGCGGCCAGATTGTCGCTGAATCAGGTGGTGCGCTGGCTGGCGCAGGAACGTTTACCGGACCCGGTGTAATCCAAGGCGGCGGCGCGATGATGCCTCTCGGCCGTCTTACCTGGACCGGTAACCTCACCTTTGACTCCGGTTCGTTGCTCGACGTCGAAATCGGCGGCCCAACCGCCGGAACGCAGCACGATGTCGTGAACGTCAGCGGCGCCGTGGTGATGAGCGGCACACTGAACATCCGCTTCGTGAACGGCTTCGGTAACGTGCAGCCGAGCGCGACCTTCGATGTCGTCACGGCAGGCTCGCCCATCACCACAGCCCTCAATGGCACGCGCGTCTCCGTGTTCGGAACGAATAGCTCCTTCGAAGTCCAGCTGGTGAACGGAGGGAACACGCTCCGTCTCACCAACTATCAGAGTAACGGCCCGATCACCTTCAGCAGCTGGGCCAGCAACTACGGTCTCACCGGCGCCGCGGCAGCGATGACGGCTGATCCGAACAACAACGGCGTCTCCAATCTGCTCGAATACGCTCTCGGCCTCGATCCGACGGCAATCGGCGGACCCTCGGGGATTACGATCGGCAAGGTGACCGACAATGGCTCTGAATACCTCAGCCTCTCTTACACGCGCCCGACGGGCGCCGACGCGCGGCCCGACGTTAACTACAGTCCTGAGCGCGCGAGTTCCCTGGCGCGGCCGGATTGGTCTTCCGCCGCGACGGAGATCATTCCGTTCGGCGTCGTGCCGGGCCCAGGTAACCTCGAGACAGTCACCGTGCGCTCGACTCACCCGATCTCAGCCACGAACCGCGAATTCCTCCGCTTGCGGGTAACGCTGACCCCGTGAGGCGGCATGGAAATGGGTTCCTCTTCGCCGGCAGCGTCATTACGGTTCTGACCAAAGCGCGTGCGCTCGGCCGCCAAAACCCCGAGCGGAGCGCGCGCGCTTTCCTCGAGCCGGTCGACTCCGCCAGCGCTCGTTAGGCTTCAAGGCCTCGCCAAAGCCTGCGCGACAACGGCGGGCTTGGCCCGATCCTCCGCGCAGAGAAGGCCGCGCTTTTCGATTTCCTGCCAAAGAGTCGCGCTCTCGGCGAGCTCACGCCGGACGTCATCATTTTCGGCCAGACGGCGACGGCAGAAGGCCAGTTCGGCATCCACGCTCGCGAGCCGTGCGCTGATCTTCAAATTTTCCGGATCGAGCCGGTGCAGGGCGCGCGCGAGGGTCTGCGCCCGCTCGAATGATTTCAGGGCACGCCCTGGGTCGCTCATCGAAAAGAGTCGCCCCATCAGCTCGTGCGCTTTTGTCAGATCCCGTTGGACCTCGATTCGCTGTGGATCTTCTCGCGCCAATTCCTCACTAAGAGTAATCGCCTGGGCGAGCCGTTCCGTAGCTTCGGCCGACTGATTCATCGCGACCAAGATTTCGCCCAACGCTGAATCGGTCACGGCCAGCCAGCGCCGGTGTCCCTTATCGCCTGGGTCGGCCCCGGCGAGTGCTTCCATCTCCGCGCGAGCAGCGCGCAATTCCGCGAGTGCCTCCGTCCAATTTTCCGTCGCAATAAGGACGCGCCCCAGGCGAAAATGGGCGGCCCATTGATCTCGCCTGTGGCCGGCATCCGCGGAATCGGCTGCGAGAAGTTGCCGCACGATCTCGGCCATTTTCTGTGCGTTCACCATTGCCTCCGAAAATTCGCCCGCGTCCACCGCGGCGTCGCTGAGTTTGGAATGGATGGCGGCCAACTGTGCGAGTGCCTCTTGCGCGCGCGGATTTTCCCTAACGACTCCTTCCTGCAGAGCGCGCGCCTTTCGACCATGTGCGAGTGCGCTTCGGAAATCACCGGCGTCATTGAGGGCCACGCAGATCGCCAGGTGGCGACCCGCGCGGATCTCCTGCGCCTCCGGATTTGCGGAGAAGGCATGCGACTCCTCGATCACGGCCAGCGATTGGCGCGCGACTGCAATCGCGCGCGCGGATTGTCCGGCGATCTTAAGGGTATTGCTCAGATCGTCGTACTCCTCCGAGAGTTGCTTGCGATAGGCGAAATTTTCCGGCGCAGCGCGCACGATGGCTTCGCTTAGAACGGCTGCTTTCTCGTGGGTGGCGATGGCTTGCTTGAGATCGAAAGTGAGGTTGCCGATTTTGCGATAGGCGGTCGCCAGCTCGCTGCGCAGCAAAAGGTCGTCACCAGATTCCTGGGCCAGGCTATCGAGGTATTCGACAGCGCGTTGCGTAACCAATTGCCGCGCCGCCAGCGCGCCCGGCAAGCCGGCGATCGAATTGTGGAATTCGAACATGAAGGAATTCGCAATCTTGCGGACCTCCTGGAAACGGCGCTCCGCGCGGGCCCGCTCCAGATTGGCAATGTGCGCCTGTCGCAAAGTGGCGCCGATGCCCGCGACGAGGAGCACGAGCATGAGCGCGGCGGCGGCAACAGCCGCACGGTTGCGCCGCAGAAATTTACCAGCGCGATACCGGAACGTATCGGGGCGCGCACGGACCGGACGATGTTCGAGATAGCGCTGGAGATCGTCCGCGAGTTGGCCCGCGCCGCGGTAGCGACGGGCCGGTGACTTCGCCAGAGCGCGCAGGAGAATATTATCGAGATCGCCGCGCAGCTGGCGCCGCATCTCGGGACTGGCGGCGGCCACGCTGGGCCGCGTCGGTTCCTGTTCGCAAACGACCCGCTCAATTTGAGCGGCGGTCGGCGCGCGTGGCGGGAGACGGTGTGACGGAGTGCCCGTGAGGATCTCATAGAGCAACGCGCCGAGCGCGTAGACATCGCTCACGGTGGTAATTGCTTCGCCCCGCACCTGCTCCGGCGAAGCATAGCCAGGCGTAAATCGTTCATGACCCGCGATTGTGATCTGCCAGTCTTCGCTTTCATCCTCGAGCAGCTTGGCCACGCCAAAATCGAGCAACTTCGGTTCGCCTTCCGCAGTGACGAGGATGTTTCCCGGCTTGAGATCGCGATGGATGACGAGGTTCTGGTGGGCGAACTGGACCGCGTGACAGATCTTGAGAAAAAGATGCAAGCGTTCGCCTAACGAGAGATCACGTTGCTCTACGAAATCCGTCAGACGAGTGCCGTCCACGTATTCCATGACGAAGTACGGCAGATCGTCCTTCGTCATCCCGGCGTCGAGAAGACGCGCGATGTGCGGATGATCGAGGCGGGCCAGAATCTGGCGTTCGGCGTGAAAGCGACGCAAGACTTCATCGGTGTCCGTGCCGCGCTTCAGAAGTTTGATCGCGACCAGCTTTTGGAATTGCTGATCCGCCCGGCGCGCCAGCCAGACAGCACCCATGCCGCCGCGGCCGAGCTCCCGCATCATCTCGTAGGCGCCGAGGCGGTGACCGGCATTTCCCGCGATGGGATCGGGACTCGCCAGTCCAATCGACTCCGCGCAAAGGTCGAAGTCGTCCGGCGGTTGTTCGAGGAGCGACTGGACCTCCCGGCGCAGGGTCGTGTCGTCAGCGCAAGCCTCCAGGAGGAATGCCTTCCGCGTCGCGGTCGGCTGCTCCAGCGCCGCGGCTAAAGTGCCTTTAACCTGCTGCCACCTCGTCGGCGTCATTTTGGAAAAGGTTTAACGTGCGCTGCCCGCAATTTCGCGTTGCAGCCAGCGGCGCGCAGTCGTCCATTCGCGTTTTACCGTAGCTTCGGAGAGCGACATCAGCTCGGCGGTTTCTTCGATGGTGAGGCCGCCGA
The DNA here is from genome assembly GCA_963762685.1 of uncultured Verrucomicrobiae bacterium. Classification (GTDB taxonomy): domain Bacteria; phylum Verrucomicrobiota; class Verrucomicrobiia; order Chthoniobacterales; family UBA10450; genus JACCTI01. Next base: position 122,332 of record CAVXLV010000009.1, read on the forward strand.
AGAAACGCAGCTCCACCACGCGGGCCTGGCGTGGGTCCATCGCCTCGAGATCCCGCAGAGCTTCATCCACCGCGCGGATACTGATCGCGTGCTCGTCATAGAAATTGAGCGCGGCATCGAGCTGCAGCTTCGTCACTCCGCCGCCCCGCTTCTCGGCGGCGCGAGCCGTGGCGTGATCGGAGAGGATGCGCCGCATCATGCGGGCGGCGATGGAGAGGAACTGAAGGCGATTACCCCAATCGACCGTCTGCTGTGTGCGGAGGCGCAAGTAGGATTCATGGACGAGCGCAGTCGGCTGCAGGGTGTGATCGGACCGCTCGCGGCGGAGATAATTGGTCGCGAGTTCGCGCAGCTCTTCGTAAACCGCCGGCAGGGCGGCAGCGATCGCCGGGTCGTCCGCCGCTGGCAAAAGGTCAGCGACCAGAGCGGAAATCGTATCGCTCTCAGCGGTCTGCATGGGGGACGAATCTTCGGAGGGCAACGGCGACAAAATCAGGGAAGAGGGAAAATCTTAAAAAATTCTTGAGCCGATTTCTACTAATTTCCCGCGAGAAGGAGAAAGGGGCGCGTGTCTTCGCGTTCTGAAGAGCCAAAACTCATGGAAAGAATCATTCGAAATCCACTCGTCGTGTTTATCGCGTTCATCGTCTCTCTCGCGTGCCTCACATCCAGCGTGAGCGCACAGGTTCTCAATCCGGAGAATGGACACTACTATCAGTTCATCGCCGGAAGCCTGAATTGGTCACAGGCGAACAGTGCCGCGCAAGCGCGGCAGTTCATGGGAAATCAGGGCTATCTCGCCACGATCACAGGTGCTTCCGAAAACACGTTCATCAAAAACAACTTCGGGAGTAATTTCCCGGGAAGTTTTTCCGTTGCGCCGGTGTGGTTCGGGGCCATCCAACCTCCTGGAAGCCCGGAGCCTGGCGGGGGATGGGGTTGGGTGACCGGCGAGGCATGGACCTACACGAACTGGGGCCCAGGCGAACCAAATAACAACACGGTCGCTGGTCCCGAGAACGTGATGGAAGTGCGCAATGACGGATTGTGGAATGACACGGCGCAGACGCGGACGGGGAGCGGTTACGTGGTGGAGTTTGGTCCGGCGTATGAGCCAGTGCCGCCGCCGCATGGAGGGCTTTCGACAACTCGCTTAACGGTGAATGGCAGTGTCGCGCCCAGCGCGAACGTGGCGGACACGGTCCTGCATTTCGCAGCTGAACAAACCGGCCGCCCGGCCGGTCTCTTCTGCCGCGTGCAACAGACGCAAACGCCCAACGTAGAAAGCAGCTGGACGGATCTGAGCGACGGGAACTCCGGGAGGATGACTTACAATAGCGCGCTCGATCGTTTCATTCTTAACACGACCAACTATCCGGCTCTCAATGGAGTGTCGTTCCGTGTCATCGGTGCTGCGCAAGGTTATCCCGACTCGGTCTCGGCGCCGATCGGGCCATTCAACCTCTCCTCGGCGATGGCGCATCTGGCGTCGCCGAAGCTAACGCTCCTGCGCAATTCCACGGTCGCAGACATGTATTTCCATGCGCAGATGTCGGCATTGTATGCAGGCATGTCGCTGCGGGTCCAGGCGACTACGACGCCGGGCAACGAAGGAAGCTGGACCGACCTCGCCAACGGCAATGCGGGGAACATGACGCAGAGCACAAACCCAAATATTTTCCTGTTGCTGGTGAATCAATACCCGGCCACGAGCAACCTCTACTTCCGCGCCATTGCGGCCGCGCCCGGCGCGATTGATGGGATCTCCACCATCCTTGGCCCGTACACGATCACGACGCACGTTCCTCCGACGGTGAGTATCACCCTTCCGCCAGGTTCCGGCTCTGGCACGACGGCGGCGGACCCGCGCATCGTCACCAGTGGCTTGCTGAATTTCAGCGCGACCGCAACCAGCCCGGATCGGAATATCAGCAGCCTCCGACTGTTGCTGCACGGCAAGCCGCTCTCACCGCCTTCGTCCGGCGGAGGCAGCTCGGTTACTATTCAGTATTCCACCAGTGTGATCGGGATTGGCGATCACGTTATCGATGCGCTTGCGATCGACGATGCTAAATGCCGCGCGCGCGCCGGGACCAACCCGCTTTATCTCCGGGTTGTGCCCGCTCCGGGAAGCGCGAGTGGGGAAAGCACAGGCGCCGCGACGGTTACTGGCAAGGTTTTCACCTTGGTCGCCACCGGGGTATCGTGGGAAAACGCCGCGAGCTGGCGCGACTCGAACGGCAACACAGGCGTGCCGAGCTTTGATGACTTTGCCATTGTCGGCTCGAACACGGTTTACATTCCTACCTCTGTGGTGGTGAAGTCAGTGAGCCTACATGGGGGCAAGATCATCGGGCCAGGAACCCTCGACATCTTCGGGATCCTTACCATCTCGGGCGGCACATTTGAAAATGCCCGCATCACGATCCGGTCGACCGCCATCTGCGAGCTGACAAACGTGAGCGACATTCAGTTTGGCGGCTTCCTCAATAATTTCGGGACGATCAACATTCGCGGTCCCGGCGGTCTGCGCGGTGTCACAGCACTAGGCGGCGAAGGAACGGTGAACTTCCTGACTCCCCTATCGGTCGCGCCAGGGGCACTCCTAAACCCCGCGGCCGGCGTGCGGATCTTGTCCGGTGATAGTTTGCAGCTGTCCGCCGGCCTGCTGAAAGGCACGGCAGAGGTGATCTCGAATGATGGCGGGAGCGTCATTACACATGACGGTGGCAGTCTGATCTCGAATGATGGCGGCAGCCTGATTTCGCAGGATGGCGGCGGCATCCTGGGAGAAAACTCCTCCGGCGTCATTTCCAACGATGGAGGAAGTTTGGTCGCTTCGGGAGCCGGAAACCTCGTAGCTTCTGGAGCAGGTAATCGGCCGAATGCGTTAATTGGAAAAAAGGTCGACGGAGATCAGGGCGGGCCGACCGGGTTCGTCCTGGATGGTGGTGAGATCGATCTCAGCGATATTACCCTTGCCGCCCCGCTAACGATCAACGGGGGGGTCCTGAGCGGCAGCGGAAAGATTATCGGCGATGTGACGAATAACGGCGGCCGCGTCTCGCCCGGGCACTCCGCCGGCGGGATCACCGTCAAAGGTTCCTTCACGCAAGCCTCCGGCGGAACGCTCGCAATCGAAAACGGTGGGCGTGCGCCAACGCAGTTCGATCAACTCACCGCCACAGGGTCGATCGTGCTGGGCGGAAACCTTGAGGTCCAGAACATCGGCGGTTACACCCCGGACCCGTCCGATACCTTGAACCCGATCGGATACAGCTCCGTGACCGGCGCATTTACCTCCGTCACCGGAAATGCGCAGATCGCCTTCAATTCAACGGGAGCTCTTTTGGCGGTGACACCCGACCCGCTCGCCTTCGCTGGAGCTGTCTCGCGCAAAATGCACGGCGCGACCGGAACCTTCGATGTCCCTCTCGGCCCTAACGCCGTGGAGTGTCGGACCGGCGGCACAAATGGCGACCACACAGTGGTCTTCACCTTCAATAATAACCTCGCGAGCGGTGCAGCTGCGGTCAGCGCCGGTGCCGCCACGGTTGCCGGTGCGCCAACGATAAACGGCACCAGCATGATTGTGAACCTGACCGGCGTGAGCAACGCGCAAAGGGTCACGGTCACGCTGAGCAATGTGACCGACGCGGCCGCCCAAAGCCTCCCTGATACATCTGTCACGATCGGGTTCCTCGTGGGGGATACGACCGGCAATGGCACGGTCACCTCGACTGACATTGGGCAGACGAAAGCGCAATCCGGTCAGGCGGTCACAGCCTCGAATTTTCGCACGGACGTGACGGCAAACGGCACGATTACGGCGTCGGACACCAGTTTCGTGAAATCGAAAGCCGGTACGCAGCTACCGCCGCCGTAGGAAATTGATGGCTGAGACGTCGCATGGCTTGATACTCGGGGCTTGGGCGCGGCGTTTCACCACCATGTTTATGTGATCCTTCTTGACGCGAAGGTGGCGACCCATCCTTCCGTATTGCGCGCTAATCCGCAACGCGATGCGGCGAAGCCGTGTGTGTATGTGGGGATGAGCGGACTGCCGCCGGAGCATCGTTTTGAGAATCACAAGCATGGCTACAAGGCGGCCTGGACGGTGAAAAAGTATGGCGTGCGGCTCCTGCCGGAGCTGTATGAACATCTGAATCCGATGCCGTACGAAGCCGCGCTCCAGATGGAGATGGATTTGGCGGAGGATCTGCGCCGGGACGGATACACCGTTACTGGAGGTCACTGAGGTGTTGAAGGGTGGGAAACGTCGATCAACGTTGAACGTCGAACGCCGAACTCAGAGGGAGCGCACGACGCGTCTCCTATTTTGAAATGTTGAACGTTGGACGTTGAGCGTTGGACGTTTCTTCCCCTGCGAAAGCGAATAGATCATAACGCTCCGCGTCAAAAGGGGCTCGCAAGATGGAAAACGGCTTCGCCTCACCTCGCCAGCCCCGCGCTTCCTACGCAGTTCTTATGGGCTTGCTCGTGACCATCTTGCAGGTCCTCATCGCGGTGGTTTTCCTCGCGCCCGAGGGTCCGCTTTCCGACCGCTACTACTCTCTCGTCCAGCACGATAGCTATTGGTTCGAGAGCATCGTCGAGAATGGCTACCGCACGGTCTTGCCGCCGATCTCGCGCAAGATGATGGAGATCTCGAACGTGGCATTCTTCCCGGCCTACCCCTTACTGGCCACGGGGGTGCAGCGCGGCTTTGGCATAGGCGCCCCGTTGGCGTTGCTGCTGACGGCGCAAGCGGCGGCGGTGGGATTTTGGGCGTATTTCTTCCTTTTTTGCCAGCGCTGGCGGGTCTCGGGCACGGTGCAAATTTTAGGGGCGACCCTCATCGGCGCGCATCCGACAGCATTCTTTCTTGTGGCCGCCTACTCGGAATCTCTTTTTCTCATGGCCCTGCTGGGCTTCATGTACTGGAGCACGGAGAAAGGGAAAACGGCGCAGATCCTGGCCGCGCTCCATGGCGTTTTCATGTCGGCGACGCGCATCGTCGGGATCCCGTGCGCGGCATATCCGCTGGTGCGGCGGGTCTTTGAAGAAGGCTGGAGCGGGTTGCGCGATGTGCGCGGCTGGTTCCGGCGCTATGCGGGGCCTTTTGCCTTGATGGTCGTCTCCACCTTGGGGGCAGCCGCGTTTTTCGTCTATTGCCTCGTGCGTTGGGGGCGCTGGGATCTCTATATGCTCACCCAGGAGGCAGGCTGGGGCGTGAAGCCCGATTACCTCGCGGTTTTCCGGCCGGAGAGCTATCGCTGGCTCATTCCGCCGCTGAACGATCCCACGCAATGGAGCCAAATGACCATGACGCTGGGGGCGCTTTGCCTCGTGGCGGTGGGATTGGTTGAATTTATTCCCGCCCTCCGGCGTCTCACTTCCTGGCCGAAACGAGTCGGCTTTTACTTTGTCGCAGCCATCACCTTTTACATCTCAGTCAGTGGAGTGGCCTCCGTCCAGATGGAGAGCATGCTGCGATATCAGTTTTGTGCGCACGCGTTAATCGTGCTGGCAATAATGAACTTTTTAGCTGAGCTTCCGCCCCTTCCGGTCGCTGCCCGTGTCTCAGGCATCGCGGCGACCGCGCTCCTGGTCGCGGCTGGACTCAGCTTGCAGGGATGGTGGATCTGGAATTTCACCCGGGGAGCCTGGGTAGCATAGAAAGCAAAAATGAAAACCAATGTAGCTATTATCGGAGCCGGCCCGGCGGGATTGACCGCGGCTTATCTCCTTTCCAAGAATAACGTGGACGTCACCGTGCTGGAGGCAGATCCGGTTTACGTGGGCGGCATTTCGCGCACCGCCACTTACAAGGGGTTTCATTTCGATATCGGCGGACATCGCTTTTTCTCGAAGTCGAAAGAGGTAAATAATTTCTGGCAGGAGATTTTGCCGGACGACATGCTCGATCGGCCGCGTTCCTCGCGCATTTTCTACGGCGGCAAGTTTTTTGCCTATCCGCTGAAAGCGGTGGAAGCGCTGATCAAGCTGGGCGTTTTCAAGTCCACCCTCTGCGTCCTTTCCTGGATGAAGGCGCGCGTGTTCCCGGTGGCGAACCCGACAAATTTCGAAGATTGGGTGAGCAACCAGTTCGGTAAGCGCCTCTTCAACACCTTCTTCAAAAGCTACACCGAGAAAGTGTGGGGCATGCCCTGCAAAGAAATCTCGGCCGATTGGGCCGCGCAGCGCATCAAAGGCCTCTCGCTCGGCAGCGCGATCAAGAATGCGCTGCTCCCGCAACGGCAACCGAAAGACCAGAGCAAGGTCATCAAGACGCTGATCAATTCCTTCAAATACCCGCGCAAAGGTCCGGGCATGATGTGGGAAGCGGCCGCGGAAAAGACGAAGGCGCTCGGCGGTAACATCCTGATGGGCTCGAAAGTCGTCGGCTGTGAATACGACAGTGCGAACTCCACCTGGAATCTCCGTTTCCAGGACCAGCAAGGGAACGTCCACAACCTCGCTTCCGAGCACGTGATCTCTTCCGCGCCGATGCGCGAGCTCGTGAATGGCCTCCAGCCCCCGGTTTCCGAGGAAGCGAAGAAAGCCGCCAACGGGCTAAAATATCGCGATTTTCTGACCGTGATGTTGATCCTCAAGAATCGCGACGCGTTCGAGGACAACTGGATCTACATCCACGATCCGAGTGTGCAGGTCGGCCGCATCCAGAACTTCCGTTCCTGGTCGCCCGAGATGGTGCCGGATCCGGAGAAGGCCTGCTACGGGCTCGAGTATTTCTGTTTTGAAGGCGACGGCCTCTGGGATTCGACCGACGAAGCTTTGATCGAGCTCGCGAAGAAAGAACTGATGCAAATCGGTCTTTCGAAAGAGGGCGATGTCATGGACGGCACCGTCGTGCGCCAGAAAAAAGCCTACCCGGTTTACGATGATGAGTATGCGCAACACGTCACCACCGTGCGCCACGAGCTCGACGCGCGTTATCCGAATCTCCACCTCGTCGGTCGCAACGGGATGCACCGTTATAACAACCAGGATCACGCCATGATGACGGCGATGCTCTGCGTGGAGAATATTTTAGCCGACACCGCGCTCTACGATCTCTGGCAGGTCAACGGCGACGCCGAATACCATGAAGGTGGCGAGGCTGCGGTGGAGGAGACGACGGGCACCGCCATTCGTCAGGTGCCGCGGCGCTTGCCGCCGACTCCCGAGTTGGCATCCGAACAAACTTAAGCGTCTCCCGTTGCGCGGAGAGACCGGCCGCCCTATCCGCGGTTGGAATGACCTCGGGTGCCGCATTAATCCTATCGGTCGCCGTGGGGGGCTTGACTTGGCCCCCCACGAGAGTTTTTCCTGCAGAAGTGGAGAAGCGCTCTAATTCCAAGGAGATCGGTGCTGCCCCGTCGATCGGATTTGTCACAACTCTTTGGAGTGGGGTCATCCGCGCTGGCACCGTGTCCGCCCCGGACGGTCGCGAGGCTCTGGCTGCTCTTTGCCGCGATTACTGGTGGCCGCTCTATCATTTCGCCCGGCATAAAGGGTAGCCGCAGTTGGAGCCGGGATCGTTGATCCCGGCTGCTCGGCGCGTGGCTGGGATTTCCGCTGGTTAGGGTCAGCATTGTAGCCGGGATGTTCATCCCGGATGCGTGGCGCCTGACAGCGATCTCTGCGAGCCGGGGTCAGCGACCCCGGCTACAACGGCGCGACTCCGGCTCCAACGCGCTCTGCGTTTCTATTCCGCAAAGGCTTCCATCGGCGGGCACGAACACATCAGGTTTCGGTCGCCGTAGACGTTGTCGATTCGCGCCACGGCGGGCCAGAACTTCGCTTCGCGGGTCCAGGCGGCGGGATAGGCCGCCCGCTCGCGGCTGTAGGGCCGGTCCCATCCATCGGATGTGACCTGACGCGCGGTGTGCGGCGCGTTTTTCAGCACGTTGTTCTGTTTATCGGCGGTGCCGGAAACCACTTCCTGGATTTCCGCGTGAATGGAAATCATCGCCTCACAAAAGCGATCCAGCTCCGGTTTTGCTTCGCTTTCGGTCGGCTCGATCATCATCGTCCCCGCGACTGGAAACGACACCGTCGGCGCGTGGAAACCGTAATCCATCAAGCGCTTCGCGACGTCTTCCACTTCCACCCCGGCGCTCTTGAATTGCCGCAGATCGATGATGCACTCGTGCGCGACCTGGCCGTTCGCGCCTTTGTAGAGCACCGGATAATAATCGCCGAGCCGCTTTGCGATGTAGTTCGCATTCAGGATGGCGATTTTGGTCGCTTCCGTCAGCCCGCGTCCGCCCATCATGCGGATATACATCCAGGAAATGGTGAGGATGCTCGCGCTGCCAAACGGCGCCGCGGAAACCGGGCCCACGCCGCTTGGCCGGCTGAGGTTCGGATGGTCGATCTTCGCATGCGCGGGCAAAAATTCTAACAAGTGCAGCGCCACCCCGATCGGTCCCATCCCGGGTCCGCCGCCGCCGTGCGGGATGCAAAATGTCTTGTGCAAATTGAGATGGCAAACATCCGCGCCGATATCGCCGGGGCGGCAGAGCCCGACCTGCGCGTTCATATTCGCGCCGTCCATGTAAACCTGGCCGCCGTGTGCGTGCACGATCTCGCAAATCTCGCGGATGGTGGTTTCGAAGACGCCGTGCGTGGACGGATACGTGACCATGAGAGCGGCCAGATCCGCTTTGTGCGCCTCGGCTTTGGCGCGCAGATCGGTCATATCGATGTCGCCATCTTTCAAGGTGGCGATCGGCACTACTTTAAAGCCCGCCATGACGGCGCTGGCTGGGTTGGTGCCGTGCGCGGAATTCGGGATGAGGCAAATCTTGCGCGCGCCTTCGCCGTTCGCGCGGTGATACTCGCGGATCGCGAGCAAGCCTGCGTATTCGCCCTGCGAGCCAGCGTTCGGTTGGAGCGAGACGGCGGCGAACCCAGTGATCTCCGCGAGCCAATGTTCGAGCTGCTCGCACATGTCGCGGTAGCCAATGGTTTGCGCTTCCGGCGCGAATGGATGGAGCCGGGAAAACTCCGGCCACGAAACCGGGAACATCTCCGCCGTCGCATTCAGCTTCATCGTGCAGGAGCCGAGCGGAATCATGGAACTCGTGAGGGAAAGATCGCGCGCTTCCAACCGGCGCAGATAACGCAGCATCTCGGTCTCGGTGTGGTGCTGGTTAAAGACTGGATGCGTCAGGAATTTTGAATCGCGGAGGGCGGATTGCGGAATCCGGAACTCGGAGCCGTCCAGTTCGTCATCCGCGAAACTGCGCACATGCGTGGCGCGGAAGAGCGACATCAGGGTTTCGATTTCCGCGTCGGTGGTGGTTTCATCGAGCGCGATGCCGACGGCATGTGAACCCAGGGCGCGGAGATTGCAGCCGACGCGCTCGGCGCGTTGCAGGAGATCGGCGCTCGTGCCCTCGCCGAGTTCCACGCGCACGGTGTCGAAGAAATCTGTGTGCGCGATTTCGAACCCGAGACCTTGCAAACCTTTGGCCAGTTTCGCGGCGAAACTGTGCACGCGTTCCGCGATCCCGCACAGCCCACGCGGCCCGTGATAAACCGCATACATCGAGGCCATGACCGCGAGCAGAACTTGCGCGGTGCAGATGTTACTCGTGGCTTTGTCACGCCGGATATGTTGCTCGCGGGTTTGCAATGCGAGGCGATAACCGGGCCGGCCTTCTGCATCATGGGAGACGCCGACGAGCCGGCCGGGGAGGTGACGTTTGTGCGCGTCGCGTGTGGCCATAAAGGCCGCGTGCGGTCCGCCGAAGCCGAGTGGCACGCCGAAGCGCTGGCTATTTCCCACCGCCACATCGGCGCCGAATTCGCCCGGTGCGCGCAAAAGAGTCAGCGCCAGCAAATCCGCCGCCACGATCGCCAATGCGCCGGCGTCATGCGCGCGTTTTATGAACGGTTCGTAGTCGTGAATCGCGCCATCGGTGGCGGGATATTGCAAGAGCACGCCGAAGACCGGCTCCGTGAATTCGAACGTCGCGTGATCGCCCACCAGCACGCGAACGCCGAGCGGCTTGGCCCGCGTTTGCACCACTTCGATCGTTTGCGGATGGCACAACTCGGAGACAAAGAAGAGATCGCGCCCGCTCACGACGGCGCGGCAAAGCGCCATCGCTTCCGCGGCGGCGGTGGCTTCATCGAGCATCGAGGCATTCGCGATTTCCATGCCCGTGAGATCGGTGATCATGGTTTGGAAATTAATCAGCGCCTCCAGCCGTCCTTGCGCGATCTCCGCCTGGTACGGCGTGTAGGCGGTGTACCAACCGGGATTCTCGAAAATGTTCCGCTGAATCACCGGCGGCGTGATGCAATCCGCATAGCCAGCGCCAATGAAGGAGCGCGCTACTTTGTTCCGCAGCGAAATTGCGCGCAGCTCTTCCAGCGCGCCGCGTTCGCTCTTCGCGGCGGGCAACTTCAGCTCGCCGGCCATCCGAATATTTTTCGGCACGGTGGCATCGATCAGCGCATCGAGATTCTCGTAGCCGACGGTCTCCAGCATGGCCTCGATTGAAGCCGCATTTGGCCCAATGTGCCGGCGCACGAAAGAATCAAAGCGATCGTTTAAAGGCGGTCGCGCTGGCTTCGCGGTGGCAGGTTTCTCGAGCAAATTGGTGTCGATCGTAGACATGCGGTGACGCTACGGAGCGAGCCGCCGGTTTCAAGAAACCGGACGAGAAACCTGCGCGCGCGAGCCGCGGCGAGCGGCAGGAATTTTAAGGGAGCTGTGTGCCAGAGCTGGTTTTCACCAAACTAATGTCGGAAGCGTTGATGGCGCCGCTGACATTCACATCGCTCCGGAAACTTGTGCTGGTAATTGGGGTGCCCGATTGCGCTTTGGCCTGGGTGATATCGGACGAGCTGACGCTTCCGCTTCCGCCAGTGTCGCCGAGCAGGATGCCCATCGGCGCACTGAAATTAGCGAGGTCGACTCCGTTACTGACCCCGGTGAGGGCGACGGTGATGGTCTGCGCATTAGTGACGCCGGTGAGGTCGACCACGATGCTGGAGGTGCCGCTGCCGCTGGTCGCCATGACGCTGCCGACTCCGGCACTGACAGAGGCGCTGTTGAAGGTGACCGGGCCGGCAAAGTTAAAAACGACCTCGTGATTTCCCGGGACACTTTCCGAACGACATTCCACGCCGACTGCGCCGGTGGCGGGCAGGTTGACGTCGAATACGCCCGCAGCGGCGTGGGTTTTACGCGAGACAGCGTTGATGAGCTGGAGGGGCGGCGCGGCGCCGAAATACTCAAACGCGCCGATGTCCGAGCCGTCACCTCCCGGCGGCGTAGGCATGGCGGGGATGTCGTTAAAGCGGTCGCGTCCGCGTTGATCAGTCACGACCCAGAAGCCGCTGCCGGCGTCGATGGCAGGACTGTTTGCTTGCAGAGCATGGGTGAAGGTCGGTCCACCATTATTGGCGAGCGGATCGAGTAATGGATCGATCGCCGCGGGTCCAGCGCCGCCGACGATGTCGTTATTGATACCATTGGTAAAGCCACTGTTCTCGGACGCGGTCGTGCTTCCGATCAAGTTGTAGCCTTGAGACACGAAGGTTCCGAATACGTTGAGCCCCGGGGCTGGGCCGCCGGTGGGAGCCGTGTTCAGCGCGATGATGGTGTTGCGGGAATTGACCGTGGCGTTGCTGGTGCCGTTGGCGACACCGCCGCCGCGCTGGGTGGCAGCATTGAAGGCAATGGTGCATCCCGTCAGGGTGGTGGTGCCGTTGTTGAGATTATTAATCCCCGCGCCCACCCCGGAAGATCCCGTGAAGGTGTTTCCGGAAATGGTCGAGTTCGCGAGGGTAAGCGTGGCTGAGTTCACGATGCCGCCTCCACTGTTGGTGGAGATGGTGCTTTGCTCGATCGCGAGGGATCCGGTGTTCATGATGCCGCCGCCCAGGCTCGCGCCGCCGAAGGCCGTGTTGTTCGCAACGCGGACGCCGGTGAGGCTGAGCGAGCCGGTATTTGAGATGCCGCCCCCGCTGGCGCCGGTGCCAGAAGCGTTGTTCGCATCGATGCTACCGCCGTGGAGGCTGGCCGCGCCTTGATTGTAAATTCCGGCGCCGGAGAAGCCGTTACCGAGCAAGGTGTTGTTCGTGACGATGCTGCTCGTCATGCTCAAGGAACTCACGGGCGAAATATAGATGCCGCCGCCGCCGGTCAGGGTGGCGGAGTTTCCGGAAACGGTGGTGCGTGCCACGGTCAACTGCCCGCCGGTGCCGCTGGTAGAAGTAGAGATGCCGCCGCCGGCGCGGGCGGAAGTATTGTTGCTGATGACGCTGTCGATGACGTTTAGGCGCGTGTCGCGCTCGGCCATAATGCCGCCGCCTGCGCCGGTGGCCACGCCCCCGGTGGGCGCGGTGTTGTTGGTCACCACGCTGCTCACGAGGGTCAGGGTACCGACTTCGAGATTAATGCCGCCGCCGTTCGCGGCAGTGGTGCCGTTGGTGATGGTCACCCCCGAGATCGTGACCAAGCGCGGCGACATCGCGGTGATACGAAAGACGCGGCGCGCGTTATTGCCACTAATGGTCAGCTGGTTTGCCCCGGGACCGCGAATGATCAAACTCTTTTGACTAATCAAAAGCTCAGCACTCGTGAGGGTGATTGTGCAAGGACAGGCGGCGAGATTGAAATCAACCGTATCGCCCGAGGTCGCGCTTGCGATCGCGTCGCGCAGACTGCCGGCCCCGCTGTCGTTCGTATTGGTGACGGTAATGGTGGCCGCAGAAGCGCTGCTGAGGGCGAGGGAAACACACGCCAAGAGGAGCGCAGCGGTAATTTGAACACGGGGCAAGAAGAGCGAACGCATGAGAGGAATAACGGCCCGCCCGCCTCTTCTTCAAATGCGAAAATAGTCAGCACGCGCCGGCGCGCAGAAACTTGTCCGCGGAGGACTGGTTAGGCTGAGCAGCGGGAGGGCAAGGCGGAGCGCGCTGGTTTTGCGGAAGGACTTGCGCGGCCTATGCTGGCGGATTGTGAGCACTTCTCCCGAAACGTCGACTGCGCCGATGGTGAAGCGTCAGCCGAAATTGCAGTCGATCTTTCATCGAGCCAAAGCGCCGAAGGGCCTGGTGGTGGTGGGACCCGGGCAGGCGATCAAGTTGGCGAAGATCGATCCGGACGCCGCGCCCGCCGGTTCGAAGCATAAGGGCGAACGCCGAGTGGAGAAGTTGCGGGAACGTTTACTCGAATTGCAGCAGGCGCTCTACGCCGAGCATAAGCGCAGCGTGCTCATCGTGGTGCAGGCGATGGATACCGGCGGCAAGGATGGTGCGATCAAGAAGCTGTGCAGCGGACTGGATCCGAATGGCGTGCAGTTAACGAATTTCAAATACCCGTCCGCAGACGAGTGGGATCACGACTTTCTCTGGCGCGTGCATCACGGCGCGCCGCGCAAAGGCGGGATCGGGATTTGGAATCGCTCGCATTACGAAGATGTGCTGGTGCCACGCGTGCATGAGCAGATCAGCGCCTCGGTCTGGCGCGATCGTTGCGAGGATATCAATGCCTTCGAGCGTCTGCTGGCGCGTAATGGCGTAACCTGGCTCAAATTTTTCCTGCATATCTCGAAGCAGGAGCAGAAGGAACGGCTGGAGGCGCGTCTGCAGGATCCGAACAAGCTTTGGAAATTTAACGTGGGCGATCTGAAAGAACGCGCTCTTTGGGAGAAGTATCAGGATGCTTACGAAGCGGTGATTAATGAGTGCTCTACCAAAATCGCGCCGTGGCACATCGTGCCAGCCAATCGGAAGTGGGCGCGTAATTTGATGATGCTGGAAACCGTGGTCTCCACTTTGGAACGGATGAATCCGCAGTATCCGGTGGCGGATTTTGACCCGACCACGGTGATCGTGCAGTAGCGGGGCAATCACGACGGCGGGCGTTTTGTCTTTCGCTCATTTCGGTCAAGTTTAGGCCATGAACTTTAGGGTCCTTTTTGCCGGCGCTGTCCTGCTCTGGGCGACGTCGGCCATGGCGGAAAAGATCGCGCTCGTGGGCGGCACGGTCATCAATCCGCACGACGGGAAAATCATCCCCAACGCTGTTCTCGTGCTGGACGGCAATCGCATCGAAAGCGTCGGCACGCGGCGGGACAAAGAAGTGCCGGCGAACGCGCGAACGATCGACTGTGCGGGCAAGTTTATCCTGCCCGGTTACATCGATACCCACGTGCACTTTTTCCAATCCGGCGATCTTTTCACCCGGCCAGACGTGGTCGATCTAAACAAGGTGCGCCCCTACCGGGACGAAGTCGCGTGGATTAAATCCCATCTCGACGACACCTTCGCGCGCTACCTCCGCTGTGGCATCACGAGCGTGATCGATGTGGGCGGTCCGCTCTGGAATTTCGAAGTGCGGAAACGCGCGCAAGCCGCGGCGAAAGCACCGCGCGTGGCCGTGGCGGGGCCATTGATTTCCAGTGTGGCGCGGCCGCAACTCGAGCTCGAGCGCGATCCGCCGATCGTAAAAATCGACACGCCGGAACAAGCTGTGGCGTTGGTGCAGAAGCTCGCGCCGAGCAAGCCCGATTACATCAAAATCTGGTATGTGGTCAGTCCGGACAGCCCGGTGGAGAAATTCCGTCCCATCGTGCATGCCGTGATCGGTGAAAGCCATCGACTAAAACTACGCGTGGCGGTGCACGCGACGGAATTGGAGGCCGCGCGGGTGGCAGTCGATGAAGGCGCGGACTTGCTGGTGCATAGCGTGACCGACAAGCCGGTGGACGATGCTTTCGTTAGACTGATGCAATTACGAGGCACCATCTTGACGCCCACGCTGGTCGTTTTCGAGCGTTACGGCCGCACTTTTGCTGGCCGGCTCGAGCTGACCACGGAAGAAAAAGCCTGGGGCAACCCGGAGGTCATTGCCTCGCTCGACGTGACCAAGTTGCCAACCGAGAAAGTGCCGGAGCGCATCGCAAAAGCCGTGGCCGAGCCGGAGCCGATCCTCGATCGCATCCGGCAGACCCAGGAGATCGCGCTGAAAAATCTCAAGACCTTGCAGGAAGCTGGTATCCCGATTGCCACGGGCACGGACGCGGGCAACATCGGCACCATTCATGGAGGGGCGCTCTTCCGGGAATTGCAGCTGATGAAGCAGGCCGGTCTTTCGCCAATGCAAATCCTGAAGTGCACCACCTCGAATGGCGCGCGCGCTTTTGGTGGCGAAACCGGGGCGAAGATCGGCGCGATCGAAGCTGGTAAATTTGCCGACCTCGTCATTCTGAACGCGAATCCGCTCGAGGACATCGCCAATGCCTCCCGCATCGACAGCGTGGTGAAGGGCGGAACGCTGTATCCGGCGGCTTCGCTCCCCTAACGAAGGGGGCGTGACTTCCTGCTAGAGCGCCCGACGAAAGGCGCGGCGCATGGCTTCCGTGACGACGCCATAAACCACGTGGGACGCCAATGCATAGACATGAGTCGAGACCGGAATCTTCGTCGGAGCTTTCGTTAGGCCCAGTGCCGGCAACGACGCTTCATCGGCGAGCAACCAAACCGCGCTGCCAAAGGCCGCGCCTTCTCCGGCCCGAACCGCCGGCGCCACTTCTGCGAGCAGACCGTAAATGGCCGCGGAGGTCCCACCCATCGCGTAATGCACGGCTTCGCCCGCCAGCTTTTGATGTTTCTGACGCACCTTGTGGCCGACCACGCGGAGCGCGATCGCGTCCGCGGCTTTCACCGTGGTCGGCTTGGGTTTGCGGCCGGGCTTCCGCGGTTTTGGTGCCTGCAATTTTTCGCTCGCGACGGTCCAGAGCGCCTGGAATTGCTCCATTAAAAAGGAAGCGAACAGTCCCGCCAGCAGCCCGCTGACAAATCCTTTCGCCAGATCGGGCGCCGTGGTCTTTTCGGAGGCAAACATTAATGAGAGAATCGTCCGTCCCGCCGCCGGCGCGCGTCTCCCCCGGCTTTTTGTGCGGCGTCGCGGCCGGGCAGGGACCGCGCGGCTCGCTTCCATCATAACCGGGAGTAAGGTAGGCACTTGATGAGTTCCGCTGTTGATCTTCAGGCGCTGGAAGAGGCGCGGCTGAGCGCCGTCCGTGGCAGTGGATTACTCGATACGCCGCCGTTGCCGGTTTTTGATCTGATCACAAAGGTCGCGGCAAAAGCGTTGAATGTTCCGATCGTCCTCATGTCGCTGGTCGACGCTGACCGGCAATTTTTTACCAGTCAATGCGGCTTGCCCGAGCCAGTGGCCGAGGAACGGGAGACGCCGCTTTCACATTCCTTTTGCCAATATGTCGCGGCCGTCGGGGAAGCTTTGGTGGTGGATGATGCGCGCGCCCATCCGCTAGTGCGGGACAATCCTGCGATCAGCGATCTCGGGGTCGTGGCCTACGCGGGCATGCCGCTGACGACGGAGGATGGGTTCACCCTCGGCTCGCTCTGCGCAATTGATACCGAGCCGCGGCATTGGAACGCCTCCGAGTTGGAGATTCTCGATGGCTTCGCGCGTCAAGCCATGGCGGAAATCGAACTGCGCAAACGAGTGGAGCGTCTCGACCAGGATCTCGACCTCCTGCGCGCGTCGTCTGATGAACAGCGCACCCAAACCCGCCACCTCGTGCATGACCTGAGGACTCCGCTCAATGCGCTGCATCTCGGCATTGATGGCCTTTCCCTTTTCGGGCCCCTGAGTGAGGCACAGCAGGACTGTCTCGACCTCATCCGGAGGAATGCCAGCGTGCTGGGTGAGCTCGTGCATCGACTGATCGATGTGGGCAGCGCCGAAGCACAAGCGGATCGCATTCCGTGCCAGGCGGAAGAGTTGGTGCGACGCGCGCTGGAGCAAGTGGCCACGCTTGCGGAGAAAGCCGGGGTGACGCTCGAGCCCCCCGCCCATTCTTTGGGAGCGCACGCCGTGCTGGGGCGTCCGGACGATCTTACGCGGGCGCTGGTGAACCTGATCGCCAACGGCGTGAAATTCACTCCGCGCGGCGGTCGCGTTTCTGTTTCGTTGCAGGAGGAGCAGAATCAGGATGAATGCAGCGTCCGGTTTTCCATCCGCGATACCGGCATCGGAATTGCGCCCGCGGATCAACGCCGCATTTTCCGGGAAGGGGTGCGCGTGAATGACGGCGCCGATTCGCATGAATCGACTGGGATAGGTCTGGCGTTTTGCCGGCGCGCCATCCAGGCCGAAGGCGGCGAACTGATTGTCGAAAGCGCTGAGGGCGAGGGCAGCACTTTCTGGTTTTCGCTTCCTCTGCACGAAGCCCGCGCGGCCGCGCCGGCTGCGGTCGCCTAACGAGCACAGGAGATTTTTTTGTTCGAGAGCCTGCGCGCAGAACTTGCTCTCTTTCCCGCTGACTCTCTTCATCATGATCACGAAAACTCGTCTCCTGCGCATGTCTCTTTGCACCGCCAGCGCCTTCCTTTGGTTCGCCGTCCTCATTAACCCGGCCCGCGCGCAAAGCGGGATCGAGCCAGGTCCCGCGGTTCCGGCCGGCCCACGGCCCACCGCCACGGTTACGCCGTTACAATCCACTCCGGAACCGACCGCCACCGTAACGCCTCTCCCGAGTTCATCGCCATCTGGCACTCAGCCGCAAACCACCAGCACGGTTGCGCCGTCGCCCACTGCCACGCCGTCTCCGAGCGCGCTTCCGCGGACGACCAATACGATCGCGCCTTCGCCCTCCCCGATTCTCTAAGATGCCGCCGGGGCGCGGGCGCGGAAGAAGACCGCCGCGCAAAGCAGCCCAGTCCCAGTGAGAGCAGCGGAGACGAGGGCGAGCCGGAGCGGGGATGCATTTGCCAGCGGTGAAAGCACGCCTGCGGTCAGTGTATTCAGCATGGTCATGAGAAATGTCTGGCACGACGAGGCGAGACCTTTCTGCGCAGGGAAAATATCGAGCCCGAAGAGCACCAGGCTGGGCATGGCCAGCGACATCCCGATCGCGTAGAGGAGGAGCGGCGCCACGCTCCATGGCAAGGCTGCGGGCTGGAGAAGATGAAATCCGAGGTTCACCGCTGCGGCCAATATCATGCCCGCGTAGCCGAGCGCGACCGTGCGCCGCGGAGAGATCCGACCGGCGAGTCGTCCCGAGAGCGCAGAGCCGAGCATCATTCCGGCGGTGATGGGAAGGAAGAGCCAGTAAAATTGCGTCTCGTGCAGGTGCAGATGCTGCAACAGAAAAACTGGCGCCGACGTGACGTAGAGAAAGATGGCGGTGAAATTAAACGCAGCCGCAAACGCAGCGGCGAGGAAGCGAGGATCAGTCAGCGCCCGCAGGTAGGATTGAAAGAGGAAACGCGGTTGGAGCGAATGCCGTTGTTCGTGATGCAGCGTCTCCGGGAGATCGAACGCCGCCCAAACCAAAACCGCGAGTGCGAACAGCGCGAGGAAAACGAAGACGGAACGCCAGCCAAACCATTCATGCAGCCAGCCGCCGAGGATGGGCGCGAGCGCGGGTGCGATGGTGAAAATAACCGTCACCGTCGCCATCACGCGCTGCGCCTGCGCGCCCGCATAAACATCACGAATGACCGCGCGTCCGACCACCAGGCCAGCCCCGGCCGCGATGCCTTGCACGGCACGCAGGAGCCAGAGAACGTGGATGCTCGGCGCCAGCGCGCAGCCTGCAGAAGCAAGCGCCATGATGGCCAGCGCCACGAGGATGACACGTCGCCGTCCCAGCGCATCCGAGATGGAGCCGTGCCACAAGCTCATGAGCGCGAACGGGAGCAGAAAGGCGGTGAGGCTTTGCTGGATCTCGACGGCGCTGGCGCCCAGCGAGGTCTCCATTTCGCGGAAAGACGGGAGGTAGGTATCGATCGAGAACGGTCCGATCATGCTCAGGCCCGCGATTAACCACGGTAACGAGCGCCGGATCGCGGGCGGGCGGAAAGGGTGAGGAAAAGCGGACACCGCGCGCAGTTTCGGCGCGTGGGATGGGCTTGTCACGCCGGCCACTGGCATCGTGTATTTGCGCGTTCCTTGACGGGATCCGCGCTGAGCTTGGGATGGTCATCCTGAGCCGCGCAAAAGGCCGAGGGATTTCGCCGACCTCGATTTCCTTCTCAAGCGCGCGTCCATTTCTGTGACGCGCGAATAGTCCGCGAGATTGCTACCGCCGGAGGATGCGGCCACGATATTGCCAAATGAGTTCAGGTTTCCGCGGACTGATAATGGCGCTAACGCTCACCGCCTTGACCGCTGCGCAAGGCGAGGAGGCACCCTCGCCTGCACCATCACCGCCGCCACCGACGTGGCAGGATCTGATCGCGCAAGGATTCGTGCCGTACCATCAACTGAGCGTTGCGGATTTTCCGATCGACGATACGGCGCATCCGAAAGATGCCTTCTATGTCGCGACGGCGATTCAACCGCGTTACCGCTTCCTCGTTAAGCCATACAATGGCTTCGCGTTTGCCTACATCGATCAGTGGCTGGTCTTCTCGGGGTTGAACAAGAAGGAGACTTCGCGCAAGAGCGCATTCAAGCAGATGAAGGACGGGCTCCCGTTTGCGCAGGCGTTACTCGATCTCAGCGAAATCAACGCGCGCGGGCTCGCGGCAGTGAAAGAAGGCGAACTGCCGAGCGCGCGCGGCAATTCGTTCGAGGAAGCGCAGACGGAATTGGCGCGCAAGATGAAGGACTTTCTCGATGCGAAATATCGGGAGAACAATGCCGAGATCGAAGCCTTCGTGCAGGCGACGAAGAGCGGCACGAATCTAAAGAAGACACGCGAGCTGGCGGCGGAAATCGCGCAGCGACTCAAGGCCACGCCTGCGACGACGGTGCCGTTCCGGCCGCCTGAGTTTTGAACTGCGGCGTTCCGGCGCATGTGGCGCGTTACGTGCACGGGTTCGCGCTGGAGTTGAGACACCGGCGATGGCGCCGTCACAGACGCGCGGCGCTTCCTGGACCGCAGGCGAGTTATTCGCCGACGGAGACGTCGAGCCGCAGAAAGAATGGAACGACGGCGCCGTTACCGCTGATCGGATAAATCCCGCGATACGTCACCGTGTCGACGTTCGGGCCTGGGCCGGGAACGGTGGAGAGATATTGCACGGCTTTGCCCCAGACGCGGAGATCGGTGGAACTCTCGGGCGTGTAGATAAGATTCGGCGCGTCGTTGCGGTGCCGGAAGGTGATGGTCGGGTAGCGTTTGATCACGCCGCCGTCATTCGGATCGGGAAGATCAATGGTGCCGGTGCTGGGCAGAATCGAGCGATCGGATTGGAACGGATTTCCGTTAAAGACAAACTCGCCGAAATTTGAAATCCCATCGTTTTCGAGATCCAGATTCGGCGCCGCGTTTGTGGCGTTGAATCCTGGAAACTGGCTCGCCCAGGAGGAGTTATAGGGCGTGTCGTCGTGAATCGTGACGGTGGCGGCGTTCGACGCGCCAACAATGTAGGCGGCGGAGGGCTGCACGGTGACGGTGGCGGTCTCGTCGAACTCGGTCGGATCATTATCGGCAACGGGGATGATGGAGAGAGTCGCGCTGGTGGCGCCAGCGGGGATCACGATGGACGCCGCTCCGTTATTACCGCCTAACGAGTAGTCCGCCTCGGTCGCGCCTGGGGGCAGCGCCGTCCCGGAGAGCTGGAATTGCAGGCCGAGCCCGCCCGCGGGTGCGACGAGTGAACTGGTGAACGTGACGCTGGCAGGGGTGGCCCCTTGTTCGTAGCCATGCGCGTTCGCCACCATCACGGAGATCGTGGGGATGGCCGTGGCATTGAGCGTCAGATTATCGATCCGGTTATTGCTTTGCGCGTTGGTCGCCCCGCTCAGGGTATAGCGCAACCGGACGGCTGCGGCGTTGTTCAGTGCATTGACGGCTGTGAAATCGACCGTCGCCGCAGTGAACGTGGTGGAAGCCGCGGCGGTATTCACGCCGGGCAAGCTCGTGAAAGGCCCACCATTCACGCTCCACGACCAAAGGCCAGTGGTGTAGCTGCCGGTGGTGCCGCGGGTGGAAAAGCCGACGCTCAGACCGGAGTAGCTCGCCATCGAGAACTCGATCTCGATGTAGGTCCCGTTGCCGGCGGTCCCGACCAGGGCGAGCGATTGACCCGATACGCCACCGAAGTTGGTCACCGTCCCGCCCCATCCGGTGGTATTGACGTTAGCGCTTCCCGTGGTGGATGGGATCGGGTTTGGAAAAGGAGTGGCGTCGAAATTCCAAGAGGCAAGCACGGCCGGCCCGGCCACTGGCGGCGCAGAGAGCGTCAGTGAAAGTTGGATATTGCCAGATGCGCCGTCGGTTCCATCCACGGCGATTCGATAGGTGACGCCCGTCGTGGCTGCGAAAGTGATGCTGCTTGTTGCCACCTCGCGAGGCGCTGCCCCAGCCGGAAGAACGGGCGTCAACGCGCCGACGCTACTTCCAGTGTAAACGCCCAGAAGGGTGGAAAAACTGCTCCCATTGGTGTGAACCGTGACGTCCCCGGAGGCGGGCGCGGTCCAGTTCCACCAAACCGATTTGCCGCCCGGATTGCCGGCGTGGTCCGGTTCGCCCATCTCCTTCGTGGCCAGGACGTTTGTGCCACTGGCGGTAGGACTGTTCCCGGTTAACACAATCGCCGCGGCAAAATTATCGTTCGCGGGCGCTTGCGGGAATTCATTCGCGATCAGCCAGAGCGACGCGTTGATAATCAACCGCGCGTCGTCGCCATTGCGATCGTCCCAGCCAAAAAAGAGATTATTCCCGGGCGCTCCCGTCCCATCATCGATCGGTGAACTATCGCCCGTGGCGACAAACTTTCCGGCGCCAAACGTGCCATAGACCACCATGACGTTGCTGTTGGTATGGGTGGCATTGGTCCAAATGGCGGCGCGCGCGCTGGGATTCTGGGCGGGGTTGATCGTGATCGAAGCGCCGTTGGCGTAGAGGAAGCGAGTCACCGTTCCGGCCGGTCCGTGCGTCAGCGGATTATCGGGCGAGCTATCGGCGGTTTCGTTCGCCGGAGAGATGTTGTCGGGATTAAAGACGAATCCAAACGGCGCGCTCTGCACGCTGTTGGTCGAGAAGAGGTCGTTCCAAATCCGCGGCGAATCCCAACCGTCGCCGTCGCGGTCGGAATTCAGGTGGTCCGCGCACATGAAAAGTCGGCCGCCCGCCTGCACGTAACTTACGATCGCGGTTTTTTCTGCGGCCGAGAAGACGCGGTTGGGTTCGATGACGGCGAAGACCGTGTAATGCGACAGATCCTGCGGATTGGAATTATCGCCGAAAGTGATCGCGGTGCCGAGCGGGAGGGTTTCGACTTGGTGGCCACGCTTTACCATCTCGATCCCCCAGGCAGAGATCGCCCCGGTCCAGTAGGTTTCTGGAGTCGTGGCGGTGATGTTGGCTTGCGTAGGTGTCGGGATGCGCTGGGGAACGCCACCGTCCTCATCGATCACCCAATCGGCATTGCCCGCCGTCTCGGCGTGGCTGGCGTCGAAGAGAAATGTAGCGGCCTGGGCCTGCGGCCAGGCGAGGCAGAAAGCGCCGAACGCGAGAGCGGCGGCGACGCGCGCAGTAAACGGGAAAGTGGTCACAAAGAGAAGGCGGCGAGAATAAGCTCTGCTCTGTCACTGTCGACTATTTTGCGCGGTTTTTTACGTAAAAATGGCGGAGCTGGCGCGCGTCCAGCTATTGCGATGGGCATGCACGCATGGGGTGGAAAGAAGGCATGGCGAGTGGGCAGCATGGCGCTGGCTATTTTTCTGCTCTTGAGCCAGGGGACGGAAGCGCGGGATCGGCGTCATCGCCGGCGTCATCCAGTAGCGGTCGCGCTCGAGCCATTTCTGCTCGTGCGTTCCGTGGTGCATGCCGTGGCGGACCCGATTGTTTACCAGGCGCCGCGCGTGGTGGCGGCGCCGATTCGGGCCGCGCACGCCCGCCATCTCCGCATCTTCCGCGGGCGGGAAGTCGAGGAAGACGAGGACGAAAATGAGAACGATCAGGAGGCAAGCGCGGAAGACG
The DNA here is from genome assembly GCA_963762685.1 of uncultured Verrucomicrobiae bacterium. Taxonomy (GTDB): domain Bacteria; phylum Verrucomicrobiota; class Verrucomicrobiia; order Chthoniobacterales; family UBA10450; genus JACCTI01. Next base: position 145,269 of record CAVXLV010000009.1, read on the forward strand.
ATGAGCCGATCCGCGTAGCCTATTATTCCAAGACTCAACCTGAGGCTTCGATCCGCCGCGAACGCGCTGGCAATGACGATGACGCTGACAACTCGGACGACCACCAGCGCGCGGGGAGCGTGCAGGACGATTTCGAGGAAGACGCTGCGACCCATCCGACTGTGGGCGGCCAGCAGGCGGTTTTGCGCCATGGCGTGGCGCACGCTCCCGCGAGTGCGCCAGCACGGGTGAGGAATGCGATCTCGGCCGCGAATACGCTGCGGAACAAGCCATACATCTGGGGCGGCGGCCACGGGTCGTTTAACGATCGCGGCTACGATTGCTCGGGGACGGTTTCGTTTGCGCTGCACCATGCGGGCGCGCTGGCGACGCCATTACCGTCCATCGATTTCATGCGCTATGGCGAACGGGGACGCGGGCGTTGGATCACCATTTACGCACGGCCAGGCCATACCTTTGCGGTCATCGCCGGGCTTCGACTGGACACGACGGATTTCCGCAACGGCGGGAATAGCGGACCACGCTGGCATGCCGACGCACGGGATACGCGTGGCTACGTGGCGCGGCATCCGGCAGGGATGTAGCCATGGGAGCGCGCCCACGCGCGCGTTCATTCTTGACGGGTATTTTCGCGCTCGGAAAGATGCGAGCTATGGACCCGATCATTCCGCAACCCGCCCCCGCGCCTGTGCCCTCGCCTCGTCCTAATTGGTGGTCGCGGAATTGGAAATGGTTTGTGCCGATGGGTTGCCTGACATTTGTGGGCGTGTTTTTCGCGGTGGTGGCGATCCTGGTTTTGGTGATCTTCGGCGCGATGAAATCGACGGATGTTTACAAAGAGGCCGTCAACAGGGCGCACGCGAATCCCGAAGTGATCGCAGCTCTGGGCACGCCCCTCAAAGAAGGGATGTTTCTCTCCGGGAGCACAAACACGACCAACGGTTCCGGCAATGCTGATATCGCCATCCCTATTTCCGGGCCTAAAGGCAACGGCACGATCTACGCCGTGGCCGAGAAGACGGCCGGGCAGTGGACCTATTCCCGCCTGGAAGTGGAAGTAAAGGGCAACCCCCAGCGGATTAACCTGCGGGAAGAGGCGGTCGAGGGCGAATAAGCTCGAGCAATCTCTCCGCGCGCAGGCGGGTCGGATTTTATTGAATCCAAAACGGGGGATGACTGCATCTCATCCTTGAAACCATGAAACCGATTACGATTCGTCCCTTCGCTGCTCTTAAACTGATGACGCTGGCCCTGCTCGGGCTTGTCCTGCTCTTGCTGAACGGTTGCGAATGGGCCGGCGAAAAAGGCAACGGCAAGATCACGAGCGAGACGCGCGCGATTGAAGACTTCAAGACCATCGTCACCGACGGCGCTTTCACCGTGAACTGGGTTCCGGGACCCGCGGCGCTGAAAATCACCACGGATAAGAATTTGCTCCAATACATCCGGACCTCTGTTTCCGGCGACCGTTTGCGGATCGATTGGAGCAAGCCTTTGCGCGGGACGGAAGGGATCAAGCTGGAGGTTTCGAGTGCGTCGCTCCAGCGTGCCGAAACCAATGGCGCGGTGAAATTCAAGGCGTCCAACCTGAGCGGCGCGGAATTTTACCTGGAAGCGAACGGGGCGAGCAAAGTCACGCTGACCGGCAACGTCAACGCTCTCTCCGCGGAGTTGAACGGCGCCAACAAACTCTACGCAGAAACCCTCACCACACGCGCGGCGGAAGTGGAGATCAACGGGGCGGGCCGGGCCGAGGTGAACGTGACGCAGGCGCTGAAGGTCACCATTTCCGGCGCGGGTAAGGTGACCTATTCGGGTGATCCGACGGTCTCCCAGGAAATCAACGGCGCCGGCAAAGTGCGCAAGCGGGAATAGCTTTTCCGATTCGCTTTCCGGCCGGCCCGGTTCCAATTTGCGGGCATGAGTGAGAGCGATACTTCTCCGGCCGGATTTTCCTACAACACCCGGCTAAATATTTTGCGCGCGCCGCTGGAGGTGATCGATGTGCCCGAGCTCGTCGCCGCCTGCCAGGAGCAATGGTCCAACCAAACTCTCTGCCAGGTGGACGAGGCAGTCGTTAGACTGGGGGTGGTGGAGGGCGAGTATCACTGGCATCATCACGAGCGCGAGGACGAATTTTTCTATGTCGTGAGTGGGCGATTCCTGATCGATCTGGAAGATCGCACGATCGAGCTGGCCGCCGGTCAGGGCGTCGTGGTCCCGAAAGGGGTGAAACATCGGCCGCGCGCGCCCGAGCGCACAGTGATCCTGATGGTGGAACGCGCAGGGATTAATCCCACCGGCGTTGCGGCGGTCGGTTAAAAGGCGCGGCGGTGGCCTTACGGACGAGCGCGTTGCTCGTCGCCGTAAACTGCGCGCGGACGCTCATCCGTTTGCGCGCGTTTGAGAAAAAACTGCGCGATGTTGAGAACCACCAGCAGGACGAAACAGATCACGAGCATGCGGATCGGCGCTGTGACCTGCTTGTTCGAGCCGGGTTCCAGCACAGCCTCCACCGGTTTTTCTGGCGGATAATAAACGACCACGGCTTGGCCCACGGCGTAGCGCGCTAAAACCTGATCCACCTCTTTCGGTCGATAGCCAGAAACAAAGGAAACGCGCTCGGACGAGTAGGTTCTTTCGCCCACAGAATACGTGTAGGCGATGCGCGGCAGCCAGCGGAAGAACCGCTTGAAGCGCTCGACTTTGGTGATGGTGCCGGAAGTGGTGGGCCAGGCGACACTCGCTTTGGCGGTCTGGTGGGTTTGCCACGCTTTCCAGAGCAGGAAGGGGAAGGCGATGAAAAAGATGAGGGCCAGCATGTCGGTTACTCTTCGTTCGTGATGGCTTTGAGGCGCTTCCTCAATTCGCCCAATCTCTGTTCGGTGAAGTTCAGCTCCGCGTCATTGGCTTCCAGCGCCGCCAACGATCCGCCTTTCGATTCGACCGCGTCGTGGGCAGCCTGGGTGCGCTTTTTCAACCACTTCGTCTGTTCAACGAATAACGCTGCCTGTTCTTTCGTGCTCAAGCGTTGGTAAAGCCGGACGTAGGCGATGTAGAGCTGCGCATCTTTCATCTCCGCGACCTGGCGGCTGAGGGAATTCATCGCGGTTTGCGAATCGGCTTCCTTCAATTGCTGGAGCGCAGATTCGATCGAGGGAAAAAGAGCTGGCAGCCATTCTTCGGGCGCGATCTCCGTCTTGCTCGCGGCCGAGGCCGGGAGCGAAAGGGTCAGCGTGCATAGAAACAACGAGATGGGGATGAGGAGTTTCATGGTTGGGACGCGGCGCGAGGCGACGATGTGGCAGTTGTAACGGAAAACGCCGCGGGCTGGCGACGAGATTCTCAGGGGACGCGCTTGATTTGACCCGGCGCGGGATGACAAACGTGCGTCTGCAATCGGTAACAGCTCTGGCGATTCCGCGACGTCTGCCTGATTCAGCGCCGGAGTTCGGCCGCGTTTCCGCGTCGCCCGCACTGCCTGCTTCCAACATCCGCACTCGTCGATCCAGATACGGCAGTCGAATCGTCAGCGTGAGGCCCTGGCCTTCGTGACTCTCCAGCGCCATCTCGCCGCCATGCTCGCGCACGATCCGCCGCACGATTAATAATCCCAAACCGCTCCCGGAAGTCTTCGTGGTGAAATATGGTTCGAAGACCCGGCCGAGACTTTCCGGCGACATCCCGCCGCCGGTGTCGGTAAAACTCACGCTTACATGGGTCTGGTCCAGGTCTGTGCGGATGCGCAGAATCCCCCGCCGCTTCATCGCCTCGAAGCCATTCTTGATCACGTTGTAGAAGACCTGCTTCATCTGGTCTCGATCGATCTCGAGCAGCGGCAAATCGGACCGAAGTTCCTGCTCGACTACGATGTCCCGGTCCTCGATCTCCGGCGCGAAAAAGCGGACCGCTTCCTCGACAATCGCATTCACGTTCTCGGGTTGCAGATGCGGCGGGGAAGGACGGATCGCCTTGAGAAATTGCGTCACGATGGAATCGAGTCGGCTAATTTCCGCCCGCGCTACCTCGATCGATTCCTGTAAATCTTTTCGCTCCGGTCCCTGCAGTTTGCGCACGTTTCGCTCCATCAACTGCAGGTGAATGGTGAGCGAATTTAACGGGTTCCCGATCTCGTGCGCGACGCCGGCCGCGAGCAGCGTCAAGGCGTTGAAACGCTCCGATTCGATCGTCTTTTCAGCCGAGCGGCGGCTCTCGGTGATGTCGCGCAAAATCATGGCGTGACCGACCGGCTCCACGTGCGCCACGTCGCCGGGTTTCTTTTTCTCCAGCCGTTCGATCAAGAGCGGGACGATGTAGAAATTGATGAAACGATTCGCCGGATAAAAAATTTCCATGTCCCGGCTGATGGCCGCGGTGGAGTTCGAGAGCGCTTCCCAATCGAGCCCGCGCACACGCGCATCGAGCCGTTTCCCGATCGATTTTTCCGCTTCCAGGCCGAAGAGTTCGCAGGCCGCGTTATTCAGGTAGGTGATCAGCCCCTTCCCGTCCGTGACGATGATCCCTTCCTGGATCGCATTAAAAACGGTCTCGATCAGCCCCTTCTCCTGCGCGAGACGAAGGAGGTAATTCTGCACCTCCTCCGGCCCCACGCGGCCGAGGCGTTCGATCAGTTTGTCGAGGAAACCGGACTTCACCGCCCGGACTCTAACCGGAGACGCGCACTCCAGCGAAAGCCAAAACCGCTATTTCATCCGGGCCGGTTTTGACGTTGAAGTAGTGCTGGCTAATTGATCGCGAAGTTCGCGGGCGAGATGGAGAAGAAGACGTTATTGATCGCTTCCACTTTCACGCGCGCAGTGGTCGAGGTGACGCCTGCGGGAAGCGTTACCGTTTCGCTGCCGTCATTCGCCGTGCTGGCCAGGAGGACATACGGGTAGGTGTATCCGCCATCGACGGAGAGCGAGATTTTAACGTTGGGAGTGTTCACCGGCGGTAAATTCGTGCCGGTTACGGTCCAGGTCGCGTTCACGTTCGCACCAGCGATTACGCTGCCGCCGCTCGGCGCCGTGACTGCAAAACCGGCACCGTTTTCGATCACGGTCAGAGCCATATCTGCGGTGTTAATGGCGCCGCCGCCGGTGCGGTTATCGCGAACGGTGAGGCGAAAATTAAGCGTGCGATTCGTGATCGGCAGCGTCTCGCCGTGCGGCGCGGCGACGTTATCGAAAATACCGGCGACGATGTTGGCCATTTTCGGAAAAACACGCGTCGGGGTGTAAGTCGGATAGAACGGACGGAAGATGGGGCTGGTGCCGTTATCGGGGACGTTCCCTGCTTGCGCCACGCCCAGGTCCCGCTCCTCCCAGCAATAGGTCAGGAGATGACCGTCGGGATCAGAAGCGGTGCCCGTGAGCGCAAACGGCGTGCGACTTGGGATGGTGTAATTAGCGCCAGCATTCACGGTGGGGACACCGTTGCCAGTTGCGACCGCCACCGGGCAATTGCCGAGGCCAGTCGTGGTGTAGGCAATGATCTCGCGCTGACTTTCGAAGCTGAAGAAGGCGTCGCTATTTGGCGCCTGGTTATCGGCCGCCCCGCAGATGCCAGCGTACGCCATGATGGTCACGCCACTGCCCGGCTCGTAAGCGTGAGTGCCGCTGCGATTGCTACCGGAGCAACTGCCTCCCACGCCGTTGAAGGTGTGGTTGCCGCCAAATTGGTGCCCCATTTCGTGCGCGACGTAATCGACGTTAAAGGCGTCGCCGATGGGGCTGGGCAGGCCGGTGGTGCCGCGTGCTTTCTGGCTGGTGCGACAAACCACGCCCAGGCCGGCTACTCCGCCGCTGCCCGTGGTGAAAACGTGCCCGATGTCGTAATTCGCGCTGCCGATCTTTGCGTCGAGGTTGGTCTGGTTTTGGCCGAGCGCAGCGGTGCTGTTGCTGTAAGGATCAACGCCGTTTACCGGATTGCCGGTGGTCGGATAGATGATCTCGTTGTTGTTCGCGATCAATTGGAACCGCACGCTGACCTCGGCTTCGTAAACCGCGCTCACGCGGTTCATGATCACGACGACCGCGGCCAGCCCGGAAGCGACGGTGTTGCCGGTGAAATTGGTGAAGGTGCTGTTAGCCGCGCACGCCAGGCGGTAGGTGCGCAATTGCGTCCCCGAAGTGACATTGGGCGCGACCCGTCGGATTTGCTCAGTGACCAACCGCCCGGCGTCGCCGGGTGTTTCGCAGTAGAACCCTGCGCGGCGCGCGTTCCGGAAGACGTCGGCTTTGTAATAACTGGCGTAGATCCGATTATTCCCCGCGTAATACGGATCGATGTAAATGGCGCCGTCGCCGGAGCGGATTTGCGCATGCATTCCAGCCGGCGTCACATCCAACGCCAGCGTCGCCGTGGGATCATCCAAGCCGCGACCGCGGTAGGTTTTGATTTCGGGAAACTTGGCCGCCAAGGCGGGATGCATGAAGGCGATCTCTTCGACTTCGAAGCGGGCAAATTTTCCCTGCGCCGGCATCGGTAACGAAAGCTCCACCTTGAGCCGAGGAGCGCTCGCTCCAGGCGGCAAGTTTGGATCTTCCGGCGTCGTTCGGGAAAGGACGGCCTTGATGCGATCGAAGTCGGCCGTGAAGGGCTGGAACCCCATCAAATCGTTCACGGCGGGAGTCTGGCCGGCTATTTTTAGCGGCTGGGCTTGCAACTGATAGACGCCATCCGGCGATGAACCGGTGGCCGCGGCCCACGCGGCCGAACTGCTGGTGAAAGAGAAAGCGATGATGCTGAAGGTGCTCGCCAGCGCGCGGGAAAGGGTCCGGATTTTCATAATGATTCGCTAGAGGATTGTAGAGTGGAGAGAGCTATTTCGTGGCCGCGGCTGGTGTGGGAAGGAAGTTTCCGGAGGTCGCTTTGACCTGCCCAACGTCCGATGAGTTGACGGTGCCGTTGACGATCACGTCGTTCCGAAAATTGCTGGCGTTTAAGGCCGGGCCAACGCCGCTTTTGACCTGGCTGACATCGGTGCCGTTCACGGAGCCGTTACCCGAGACGTCCCCGAGAAGAAAGCTGGCGTTCACAATGGTATCCGCGAGGACCTGCGCGGCGGTGTCCGTCACATTGGAGAGCGTGATGCCTATGGTTTGCACATCCGTCACGCCGGTCAGATTCACCGTCATGGTGCTGCCGGAAAACGTCGGACTGCCCGAGATGCTGGCGGTCCCGCTCGTGACGTTGGCATTGCCGCTCACGATCGGGTTGGAGAAGGTGAAAATGAGAGTGTGATTTCCGCCGCTATTCCGGCACTCCACCCCTGGCATACCCGTCAAAGGCAGGTTCACATCGAAGTCGCCCACGCTGCCGTGCGTCTTCCGTGAGACAGCGGCGTTTAGCTGCAAAACCGCGGGGCCGGCCGTGGTGATGGTCATCGACCAGCCGCCGGCGAATTGGCCGCTGTTCCCGGCCACGTCATCCACGATATAAAGGCTCCAGGTGCCGTTCGGATCCGTGTTCAAAAACGGGGCAAACGTCGACCCGTATGGACCGACTAAAGGAGCGGGCGCCGGAAAGCCGTCCACATCGCCCACCGGATCGAAATTAGTCGGCGCGAACGTGCCCGACGTCAGCATCGAGCCGCTCGGCATGCTCATGCTGGCGGTGTTATTAAAGGTGAAATTCAGACCCGCCACGGGGAAGAATGTGCCCACATCCGACATGAGCATGACGTTCTGCCCCTGCGGTCCCACGAGCAGGACATCGACGTCTGCCGGGTAGGGGTGGGTGAAATTCGAGACCGTAACCGAAATACTGGTCAACTGTGAGCCCGCTCCGGAGACATTAATCCCCGCAGGGTAGGGCGAAGCCGGCCCTTGCAGGGTGGCGGCGGCAGGGACAGCGATCGACATCGCGTTTGTGAAGGTTTGCGCGCCGGAGCTCTGGACCGTCGCCACCAACGCGATCGCCGAGAGCAGCAAAGACGCGACGCGAAAGCAGGATGAAGCGGGAGAGAATTTCATAGGGATCGGAAGCTAATTGTAATCCAAGAGGAGCGACGCAGAGATTTGCCGAAATGATCCGCCGGCCGCCTGCGAAGAAGATGCATGGGTGTGGCGGGAATTACGAAATATGTCAATAGCGCAATGGTTTTTCGCAACGTAGAAGTGGGGTAATTCGAGAGCAGCTGGTGCTCACTTTGCCAAAGCGGCGTCGCATTTTGCGATTTCGGCAGCGATCTCTTTGGCCCAGGTTTCGTTTGTGCCTAGGTCACCGTCGCGGCGACGCGCTTCGTCGATGATCCTCTGGCTTTCGCGAAACATCTCGCGCGCCGTGCCCGTCCGCTCTCTGTTTGCGTCAGCGGAAGCTTGCGGTAATGCGGCCAGCGCGAGGTAAGCGTGGCCGAGATATTCATGCGCTTCTGCCTTACCGAGATGGCCGGGTTGATCGCCCGTAGTTTCCCGCAGCCAGGTAATCACTTTGCCACATTCGCTCAGGGCGGGCTCGGTTTCTCCCAAGCAGGCCTGCATTCGCGCTACGCCAGCGCGAGAAGCGGCGGCGCAAAACCGCGCACTCATATCTTCCGGCGCATCTCTTATGACCGGTGCATAGCCTTCGACCGCTTCGCGAAAATGCTGAAGAGCTTCCGGATAATATTTCAGCTCCACCAGCAAATCGGCCACCCTTTTATGATTAAAGGCCAGATCCTTTCGCGCCATTCCATTGGCTGGATCCGCTGCGACCAATTCCTCGCCGAGTGCGACCGCTCGACGAAGAGACTCGAGCGCACCGGGCTTGTCGATCTTTTGGAGAATGTCGCCGCCATTTTGATAGTTGATGACGAGGCTGCGTCGGTAGTCAGCGTTCAGCGGATCCTGCGCGAGGAGTGCTTCGCCCAACGCGAGCGCCTTCTCGTTGATCACCAGCGCATTAGCGGTGTCGTTTGCTAACGATAGCATGACAGCAACGGTCATATGGCTCCACCACAGCTTATAGCGGTATGCTGGTACTAATGGGTGACTAGCCGCCAGCTGGTCGAAGGCGGTCAAGGCTGCCCGCCCCTGTTCCAATGCTTCCGCGAAATCATTGATGCCACTCAGGTCACTGGCAAGGTCGAGACGCGTGGCCGCCAGTTCACTTTGCAAATCGATATCGGCCGGGTAGTCCCGCGCCAGGGTGAGAAAGAGCGAGAGTGCTTTGCGAAGATACTCCACACCACTGCCCACGTTCCCGGTTGCCCCGATCCGGTTGCCGACTTTTTTGTAGCTGCTCGCCAGCCCACGCCGAGCCTGCAAGTCAGTGGGATCTGCCGTCACCAACGCTTCGCGGATCCGCATCGCCTTCATCTGACTTTCTAGAACCCCGGCCATGTCGCCGAGCGTGCTGCGGACATCGCCCACCTTCTCGTAAGCGGCTGCGAGCTCGCGCTCAAGCGCGCGATCGCCGTGCGCTTCGACGGCAAGCGCGTCGAGGTAGGTAAACGCGTCTTTCACCAGCATCTCCCGCACTTTCGTGGCGCCGGGCAAGGCCTTGATCGCGTCGTGATAGTCGAAGAGGACGCGATTGGCCAGTGTCCGGACGTCGTTAAACTGACGCTCCGCGCGCGCTTTCTCCCGTCTCGCAATCTGCGCCTGCCTGCTCGTCGCAATGATGCCGCCGATCAGGGCCAGAAGGACGAGCGTGGCTGCGACCAACGCGGTCTTGTTGCGCCGCACAAACTTCGACGCGCGATAGCCGGCGGTATCGTTTCGCGCCTGCACCGGCAGCTCTTCCAAATGCCGGCGAATATCCTCCGAGAACTGGTCAGCCGATTGGTAGCGACGCTCCGGCTCTTTCCGCAAAGCCATGAGCACGATGTTATCGAGATCGCCTTTTAATAATTTGGGATTGCGGACCGCGGATTGCAGCTTGTCAGCTAGTGCGACCGCCATGCTCGGCTTTCTCGGCTGGGTCTCGGTGATGATCTTCGCGAAGTCATTGGTTCGGGAATTCGTCAAACCGTAAGGCGATTGTCCGGTCAGCAGCTCATACAGAACTACGCCTAGCGAATAGACATCGCTGGCCGTGGTCACCCGTTCGCCGCGTGCTTGCTCCGGGCTGGCGTATTCCGGAGTCATGAGTCGCTGCCCGGTCATCGTCAGCAGCGGAGCGCCATCCTCTCCCAGCATTTTCGCGATGCCGAAGTCGAGCAACTTCGGCACGCCCTCTGGCGTGATCAGAATGTTCGAGCGTTTGATGTCGCGGTGGATGACCAGATGCCGATGCGCGTAGGAAACGGCGGCGCAGACTTCTCGGAAAAGCTCCAGGCGGGCCGGGACGGAGAGGCCGTATGTATTGCAATAATCATCGATCGGAAGTCCTTCGACGAACTCCATCACGAAATAGGGCAGGCCGGTTGCGGTCGTTCCGCCGTCCAGGAGCCGGGCAATGTTCGGATGATCGAACCCGGCCAGGATTTGCCTCTCGTTCCGGAAATGGCGCAGGACGGAGTCGGTATCCATGCCGCGCTTGATGAGTTTGAGCGCAACCTTCTTCTGATATTGATCATCGGCGCGTTCGGCCAGGAAGACCGCGCCCATTCCGCCACGTCCGATCTCGCGGATGATGCGGTAGCGATCGATCACTTCGTCGGGCAGGAACCCATCCACGCCCTCTCGGGAAAAAAAGCGATCCGCTTCCTCCAGAAACGAACCCGACTCAATGTGCGAACTCAGCAGCGATTCCACCTCGCGCCGCAGGTCCAGATCCTTAATTGCAGCGAGAAACTGCGCCCGATCGGGCTCGCGTATTTCGAGGCATTCCTCGAAAAGCGCTTCCACTTGTTTCCAACTCTCCGGGGTCACGCCGCTTGTCCCGCGCTGACTTCACGGTGCAGCCAGGCTTTCGCCGTCTGCCATTGGCGATCGATCGTCCGGGGCGAGACGCCCATCACCTCCGCCGTCTCTTCCACGGATAGTCCGCTAAAAAACCGCAGCTCCACCATGCGGCTTTTCTCGGCATCGATCGCCTCGAGTTTCGTCAACGCCTCATCGAGCGCGAGCAGGTTCAGGTCGCGCTCGGGCGCTGCGGCTACCCTTTCGTCCAGGGTGATTTGCTGCGCGCCGCCGCCCCGCTTTTTCGCCTCCCGGCTGCGCGCGTGGCTTACCAAAATGCGCCGCATCATTTGCGCAGCGACGCCGAAAAAGTGTGCGCGGTTCTGCCAGCTCACCTCGTGCTGATCAATCATGCGGAGGTAAACCTCGTTCACCAACGCGGTCGGTTGCAGCGTGTGCCCAGCGCGTTCGCGGTGGAAGAAGCGGATCGCCTGGCGGTGCAGTTCTTCATAGACCAGTGGAAGCAGAGATTCGAGTGCGTGGGCATCGCCCCCACTCCCCGCGACCAGCCAGCGCGTCACCTCTCCTTGTTCTGGAAAGGCCACTCCATTTTCGGCAGCGCCAGAATGTTCTGGGGAGGACTTCACCGGGAAAACTTCGCGCGCATCAGACCCGGACTCAAACGCCAGAGCATGCGCAGCGACCATGGAGAAAAATAAGTGAAAATACTTGGCGTGATTTGGCGCCGGCGTGCGCGTTCCCCCATTAGAAACCATCCGTCTCAGAAAAATCGCCCCAACCCGTACTATGAAATACCGCATTCTTACCTTTCTCGGCGCGCTTCTGCTCGCAGCCATATTGGACGCGCAGGTCCCACAAATCCTCAACTACCAGGGCCGCGTCCAGGTTGGCACCACGAACTTCGACGGCACGGGGCAGTTCAAGTTTGCGCTCGTCAACACCAACGGCACCACCACCTATTGGAGTAATAACAGCAGTAGCGTCAACGGTTCCCAGCCGAACGCCGCCGTTTCGCTCACCGTGATCCAGGGGCTCTACTCCGTCCTCCTCGGAGACATCGCGCTGACGAACATGACCACGCCAGTCCCACCAAGCGTCTTTAATAACCCCGACGTGCGTCTGCGCGTTTGGTTCAACGACGGTACTAATGGTTTTCAACTGCTCTCCCCAGATCAGCGGTTGAGTTCCGTTGGTTACTCGATGATCGCGGAAAACGTCAAAGACGGATCGATCACCACAGCGAAGATCGCGCCGAACGCGGTGACCTCGGGAAACATCGCGGTCGGAGCCGTCAGCGGTAGCCAGATTGCGGCCAACGCCGTGGACTTCACCCGCTTGTCGATCTCAGGAACGCCGGGCAGCGGTCAGGTCCTGGGCTTCGACGGGAGCAGCTTGTCGTGGACCACACCGGCGAGCGGCATCTGGACGCTTAATAACACCAGCGAACCGTATTACCTCCCGGGCAGAGTCGGCATCGGCACCTCCTCCCAGGCGGCCAAGCTTCACATCGTCAGCGCCGATGGCAATCTTCTGCGCTTGGACGGAGCAAACCCACACATCAACTTGATCGATACCGCCAACTCGAATGCGTTGACGTCCATCGGCGGGCAGGCGGGATCATTCTACGTCACCAATAATTCGACGGGCGTTCTGATGCAGATCACCGCGGCCGGTTTCCTTGGCCTCGGCACGGGCTCGCCGCAAAGCCGGCTGCATCTTAGCGGCACCGCCAATGCCCTGCGCCTGACCGGGCCGCAGCCTTATCTCACCCTGGAAGACTCTGCCACGGGTTTCGTCCCACGGATTCAAAACAATGGCGCCGGGATCGACTTCAAGACCAATGGTGCCGCCATCAATAATCATCCCGGTATCATCCATCTCGATGGCACTGGAATCGTCGGCCTGGGCACAACCGTTCCGAAACACCAACTGAGTATCAGAGGCTTCGCCGGCGGACCGACCTGGACTTCGAATGGCTGGACCGGCGCCATTGATTTGGACAACGGCGGCGCCATCGGGTGGGCGACAAACACGGCCGGTCAGCGATTTGGCATGGGCCATAGCAACGGATCTTTCGTGATGTGGCGCACCGCCGCCGATCCCGGCTCGACAAGCAGTCCAGCGATTTATGATTTTACCATTACCGACGCTGGCAACATCGGCATCGGCACCACGGCCCCGCAATTCCCGCTGGATGTGAACGGTTCCATGCATGTCGGGAGCTACGCTACCGGCGGCACCCCGAAGCTGATCTCCTTCGGGGACCTCGGTTATGTTTCCATCGGAGAAAACACTTTGGATGACCAAATGGAACTCACCGCGGGGCGGTTTGTCTTCAACAATGGCAACGTCGGCATCGGTGCGGCGACCACGACCGCGAAACTGCAAGTTTCATCGAGCGGTAGCGTGGGAGCGCCGCAAGCTCAGCTCACGCAAACCACCTCGAACGATTTCGCCCGGCTCCGCTTCAGTGCCACTGGGAGCCCAACGACGTGGGATATCGCGGCGGGCACGACGGGTGGCGCGATGAACTTCTACGCGGCCAGCACCGGTAGAAATGTGCTCAGCTTGAACCCTAACGGCACGACCAGTGTGCAGGTCCTCAGTATTACGGGCGGCGCCGATTTGGCCGAGCCATTCCAGATGAAAGAGGAAGCCTTGGAGAAGGGCTCGGTCGTGGTTATCGATCAAGAACATCCGGGCCGGCTCAAGCGCAGCTTTCGCGCTTACGATAAACGTGTTGCTGGCATTATTAGCGGAGCAAACGGAGTCAATCCCGGCATCTCACTCCATCAGGAAGGAACAATCGAGGGCGGCCAGAATGTGGCACTGACCGGCCGCGTTTACGTCCGGGCAAACGCAGGGGGCGGCGCAATCGAGCCGGGCGATTTGCTTACTACTTCCGACGTCCCCGGCGAAGCCATGAAAGCATCCGACCACGATCGCGCGCAGGGAGCGATTATCGGGAAGGCGATGAGTGACCTGCCGGGCGACTCAGGTCACGTTTTAGTCCTGGTTACCCTGCAATAACGCGAGTCTTGCCATGAATGTTTTTCCCAGCTTTCGCCCAGTATTAATTCTCGGGGTCTTCCTGGCGCTCGGTCTGGTCCGACCAGTTTCCGCAGGGGTCCAGGCTCGCATCTCCGTAAAGTTCATTCACAACAATGACGGTGGAAGCACCCGTCCGAGCGGGAGAATTGGAACGAGCGCAGGCTTCACCCAGGAGATCGACTACGGAAATGTGGTACTTGATGCCACCAGCCGGGCCAATGCGCTCAACGTCATCGAGTTTATCGAAATCCAGCCTCCGGCGCCGACGGCGACGTCCGTGAGCAGAACCTGCGGCACCACTGCAAACAGCGCCACCGTGACGTGCACCAACACCTCGGGACTCCAGAACTTCATGCGCGTGCAGGGAACTGGAATTCCTGCAAATACCGTCATCGTTTCCATTGTCGCGAACACGTCTTTCACCCTGAGTTCGAATGCTACCGCCACGAACCCCTCGGTATCACTCACCGGGAGCTTTCCCGCGGACCACTGGTTCAATCTCGACGCCCGCGCGAGCGGGGTGCGCCAGTACATCGAAACGACCGCGCTAGCGGCTACTTCGACCTGGGCTTGGAATCCGAATGCCATCAATATTTACGTCAACAACAGCTCGAGCGGTCAGTGTGCGTTTGTGGGATCAGGTTCTTCGATTTCCTTGGGGAGCACAGTGAACACAGGAACGGTGCTGCACGAAATCGGCCACCTCTTCGATCTCCGCCACACGCACGCGCTCGATTATTCCACCAATACCAACCCCCCCAATAATATGCCGCCAGGCCAGTTTGCCGCGGCCGATCTGATGGACGGCGATGGGCTCGCGGAAACGGCTAACGACAACCCAAACATCACGACCAACGACCAGCTTTGCCAGGCGCTCTTTGGCAAAAACTATAATGGCGCGACGACGACTGATAGCGAACGGGCCGTGGTCGACAGCGCGTTTCAAAACGTAATGTCCTACCACAGCGAGACCCGATTCCTAAGCGTCCAGATGGATAAATGGACGCTAAATGCCAACGCCGCGCGCCTGCCATTTTGCACCGGACGCACCTGGTTTGTCGCGGTGGGCGGGAACAACAGTGCGGCCGGCAACGCTGCCACCGTCCCCCTCGCCACCGTTGCCGGAGGTGTTTCACGCGTGACCACGCCCAACGATGTCGTTCTCTTGCGGGCAGGCTCGTACGCGGCCCCAGCGGGTGGCACGATTTCAACGCCCTGCACCCTGGCCGCCACGCGCGGTGAGGTGATCATTCACTTCCCCTAATTCCGATGAAGACAATCTCCCTCGCCACCTTTCCCTTCCTGGCCGCCTTCGTCGGCCTGTGTTCAGTCACACAAGCTGGTCCGCGCAGTAGCGCGAGTTACAACATTCCGGCTGAGGCGATGGATCAAGGCGGCCAGCGCGCGGCCAGTGCAGCCTACACCCAGCGAGGCAGCGCGGGATTGATTGGCACGCGTGCTACTGGGCCAGCCGGAGCGGTACTGGAGGGAGGCTATGTCGCGCAGGTTTCGCCTTCGGCAAACGTGCCGCTGCAAATCGTAAGCGCTGTCTCGCGCAGGACCCATGGCGGCGCAGGCGCGTTCGACATCAATCTTCCGCTAAGCGGGCTCGCGGGTGTCGAGTGCCGCGCGCCGGGGTCTGGCGGCGCCTATCAAGTGGTCGTCACCTTTAGCACGCCGGTGAGCGCGAACAGCGTTTCCGTTACCAGCAGCAACGGGCAGGCTGGCGCCACTCTCGCGGTCAACAGTGCCGTCGTGACGCTTAACCTGACGGCAGTCGCCAACGCCCAGACCATCGGCATCACTCTGCCCCAGGTGAGCAACGGCTCGAACACCGCCGATGTCTTCATTCCCATGGGCGTCCTGTTAGGCGACACCAATGGCAACGGCTCGGTGAGTTCATCCGATATCAGCCAGACGAAAAGCCGGTCCGGTCAAACGCTGGACAGCACAAACTTCCGCAGCGACGCCAACGCCAGCGGCACCATTAACGCCACCGACATCGGTCAGGTGAAAGCGCAGTCGGGCACTTCGTTGCCGTAATTCGCGAGCGGCGGGTCGGTGAGGTAGCTCCAACGTCCCGCGTGTCTATCGACGGACGAATATGAAGGCGCAGGGATTTTGAGAGTCGAGATTCCCAATCACGCGCGGAGCGCGGCGAGAAAATTAGCCAGCGCGGATTCAAGGGTCACACCGCGTTAAGCAATTTCTCCCGCTCCGTCGCCGGGAGACCGGCGACGAAGCGAGGAATAAATCGCGACCAAGAGCAGCGCCTGAAGAGGCGCGAGCTTAGCGCGTCGGCGGCTGACCGATGCGTTCGTCCTGGAGCTGCGGCGAATTGCCACCATCCGGCGCGCCTGCGCCTTCGGACTGGGCGCGTTCCTGCAGCGCCGCTTTGCGGCTCAGTTTCACGCGGCCTTTGTCGTCGATGCCGATGCATTTAACCCAGATCATCTCGCCAACGTTGGCGACATCTTCGGTGCGCTTAACGCGGAAGTCTGCCAGTTCAGAGATGTGGACGAGGCCGTCCTTGCCCGGGAAAACTTCGACGAAGGCGCCGAATTCTTTGATCGAGACGACCTTGCCGTGATAGGTCTGGCCGACTTCGATTTCGCGCGACATACCGCCGATGATTTCCTTCGCGCGGTTCATCGATTCCGGACTCGTGGCGTAGATATGCACGGAGCCGTCGTCTTCGATATTAATCTCCGCGCCGGTTTCAGCGACGATGCCCTTGATCGTCTTGCCGCCAGGCCCGATGAGCGCGCCGATTTTCTCGGGGTTAATCTTGATCGTCTCGATGCGCGGCGCGTAGCGGCTCAAATCCGAGCGCGGTTTGTCGATCGCCTTGGCCATGATCTCGAGGATCTTGGTCCGCGCTTCTTTTGTCCGCATGGTCGCTTCGGCCATGATCTGGTGGCTCACGCCCGGCAGTTTGAGATCGAGCTGGAATCCCGTGATGCCCTGCTCGGTGCCGCAAACTTTGTAATCCATGTCGCCGAAATGATCCTCCGACCCGATGATATCGGTCAGGAGCTCGTAGCGCTTCATCTCGCCGCTATCGGATTTTTCCGTGACCAAACCCACGCTGATGCCGGCAACCGGCGTCTTGATTGGAACGCCCGCGTCCATCAAGGCGAGCATGCCGCCGCAGACGCTGGCCATCGAGCTGGAGCCGTTCGATTCCATGATCTCGCTTGTGATGCGGACCGCGTAACGGAAATTATCCGTCCCCGGCACAACCGGCTCGAGCGAACGCTCCGCGAGCGCCCCATGTCCGATTTCGCGACGGCTGGTGCCGCCGGTGCGTCCGGTTTCGCCCACGCTGAACGGCGGGAAATTATAATGTAAGAGGAAGCTCTTCGACGTTTCGCCGCCACCGTAGGCGTCGATGTTCTGCGCTTCTTCGATCGGCGCGAGCGTGACAATAGCCAGCGCCTGCGTCTCACCGCGTTGGAAGATGGCGGAACCATGCGAGCGCGGGAGCACGCCCACTTCGCATTCGATCGCGCGCAGATCCTGGTAGCCGCGGCCATCCATGCGTTTCTGTTTGTCGAGCACGCTGATGCGGAAAGCTTTCTTCTGCACGTAATCGAACGCCTGCGAGATGGCGAACTTGTCCGCGTCCGGGAATTTCTCGAGCACAGCCGTTTTCACTTCGTCGGCTAACGCATTCACCGCTTTGCTGCGGTCGACTTTCTTCGCGTTGTAGAGGGCGCCTTCGATGCGATCGCCGGCCACTTGATAGGCGACTTCGAGGATCTCCGGGTTCACCGTCATCAACGGCATCTCACGCTTCGGTTTGCCAACTTGCGCGACGAGTTCCTTCTGGGCCCGGATCATTTCCTTGGCGTGGATTTGCGCGAATTCGAGCGCCTTGATGAAATCCGCTTCCGGAATTTCCAACGCGGAACCTTCGATCATGAGCACATCGTTTTCCGTGCCGACGTAAACGAGATCGAGATCACTGTCGGCGCGTTCCTCATGCGTCGGGTTGGCAATGAACTCGCCGTTCACGCGACCCACGCGCACTGCGCCGACCGGGCCAGCCCAAGGAATGTCGGAAATAGCGAGCGCAGCCGAAGCGCCATTCATCGCCAGAATATCCGGATCGTTCTGACCATCCGCGCTCAGGAGCATGGAAATGATCTGCGTGTCGTAAAGATAACCCGCGGGGAAAAGCGGACGCAGCGGACGATCCGTCATGCGCGAGGTGAGCGTCTCTTTTTCCGAAGGACGTCCTTCGCGTTTGAAATAGCCGCCGGGAAATTTCCCGACTGCCGCCGCTTTTTCGCGATAATCGACCGTGAGCGGGAACCAATCCTGGCCTTCCTTAATTTTCGTGGCGGAAACTGCGCTGGTGAAAACCATCGTGTCTCCACAGGAGAGAACGACGGCGCCGTCGGCGAGTTTCGCGATTTTGCCAGTCTCGAGCGAGATCTGTTGGGACCCGATTTGGGCCGTGACCTTGTTTTGCATAACTATTTTCTGGAATTGGCGAATTCCAGGCCGGTCACTTCTGATCGTAGGTTTCAACCCCGGGATGCGCTCGGGGCTGAAACCTCAAATCAGAGGGTGACATGTGGCCCGGCTCGCCGGGTTGTACCTATCGGTTGAAACGAATGGCGCCGAGCGGCGAACCGACGAGACGGAGGGGAACCAAAAAACTGCCCGCGCTTATTTACGCAGGCCGAGCTTCGCGAGCAGGCTTTTATACCGCTCCGAGTTCGATTTGCTCAAATAATCGAGCAAGCTCCGGCGCACTGCCACCATCTTCAGGAGGCCGCGGCGCGAGGAGTGATCCTTGGCGTGACTCTTGAGGTGGTCGGTCAACTGCGCGATCCGGTGCGTGAGAAGCGCGACTTGTACATCGGCGCTGCCCGTATCCTTCTCGTGAAGTTGAAACTCCTTCATGTCCATCGTGTCACTGCTTTCTGCCATAACGAACGCCCAGTGTAGATGAAGAATCGACCTTCGCAAGTGCGGCTACGGAGCTGACCGGGCCTCAAAAATAACTCAACCACGCGTCGCGGCGGTGTTGCTTAAATCCGGCGAACCAGCGGCATGGGAAGTACCAGCAGGAGCACAACCGCGAGCCAGACGGCATAAACCCCGGGCAACTCGAACGGCGGGCCGGCCCAATTCGCACCGAGGCTCCCGTTTTTCAAATACCCGAGCAGCACCGCGAGCCCATGGATGAGTGGCAAGTGGAGCAGGTAGTAAAAAAGCGGGACTCGACCGAAGACAACGATGGGCCGCGACCAGGCTCCCAGTTCACGATCGAGGAGCGACAGGAAAATGAGCGCCGGACCGAGCGTCATCAGCAAGTAGAGAAGAGACGGCGGATATTTCACGCAGTTGATGAATGCGAGGACCGAAAAAATTCCGCCTGGCTGCGCCTCCCATGGGCGCGGATCACCGTAAAGATTCGTCGCGCGCAGGAAAATAAAACCGGCGCATAATGCCAGCCCGAGCCAGAGCATCAGTTGGCGGCGCTCGGAAGCGTTCGCGTTTGACGATCGCGCCAAAGGCGAACCCGCTCGCCATTACTCCGATCCACGGGACGAGCGGATAGGCGACGAACCAGCGAAACCCCTCCGGCGACGGCAGCGGCGCCTGCACATGCAGCACGACCCAGAGCCAGCTCCACGATCCGAACGCGTCCGGCGAAATGCCATCGAGCGCATTATGTCCGGCAATCGTGCCGATACCGAGGGTGGCCACCGCCCAGAGTGGCAAATGAACTAATCCAGCCAGCACGACCATCGACCATCCAATCGCCCAGATGACCTGGAGGAAGGCAAAATGCCCGCCGATTTGAAAGCTCCACGAAGCACTCACGACCGTGACTTCCAGGAGAACGAGCCATAAGCCGCGTGACAACAGAAACCAGGAGAGTTCCCGTTTCGTCTTTCCCCGGCCGAGCGAAAGGAACGCGCCTGTGCCAGCCAGAAAAACAAAGACAGGCGCGCAGAAATGCGTGATCCAGCGCGTGAAAAAAAGCGCGGGCGAAGTCATTCGTCAGATCCGTCGGGTCAAAATTGACGCTGCTGAAGAAATCCCGCGTGTGATCCAACGCCATAAGGATCATGACCGCGCCGCGCAAAAGATCGAGCGCGTCGAGTCGCGGACGGAAGCCAACTGGCCGGATTGGGATGGCGGATGCGCTGACAGGGTTCATTGGAGGTGACGACGGACGAGCCTATTTGCCTGCCCTCATGAACGACAGAAAACTTCGCGAGCTGTTTGCTTATTCCAGCAGGACGCTCGGCATGTCGCCGGCCGCACCGTGAAAGATCTACGGAAGCTGCATGCGCAAGGCGCCTTCCAGGTGCTGGGTGAAGTGATGGCGCAATACGAAGGCATGCGCGCGGATGACTCGCGCCTCGAACCCTATTGGGCGCTGGCGGAGGAACTCGATGTGCCCGTTGGCCTACATCTCGGACCCGGCGAACCGGGCCAACCTTACGGAGAGAATGCGGACTACCGCGCGCGCAACGGCAGCCCGCTCGCCCTCGAAGATGTGCTCGTGCGCCATCCGAAGTTGCGCCTTTACCTCATGCACGCCGGCTACCCGTTTGCGGATGATCTGGCCCGGGATCATCGAGCCTTCGATCAAGGCGATCGAGGACGCGCCGTTTCTAAGTGAGGCGCAAAAGCGCGACATTTTCTACAATAACGCCGCGCGTTTTCTCCGGCTCAGACCCGAGGAAATCGCGCGCCACCTTTCGCTGTAGCAAGCCGAGATCATAATCGACGGCCGTGTCATCGCGTTTCCCCGGAGGCGCGAACGGCGAGCACTTCAATCGTCATGGCCTTGCGCGAAGGGGTGAGCGCGAATTCGATCTGCGCGCCGTCGCTCGACCATTCTTTGCCCATGACGGCGTCCGCCTGAACAGAGAAACGGGCGTCACCTTTTTTCTCCAGGTTGGAGAAGGCAATGTTCAGGTCGCTTTTGGAACCAGCGAAGTCCTGTGAAGATTTTACTACAAACCTTCGCACCGCGGGGCCCAGTTTTTCGTTCAAGTCCAACTCGTGTCCCGGCCGACCGTCGCTCAGCGGTATCGCGCAAAACGTCACACAATCCCAGCGATAGGTGTGATTCACCAAAACGAGGTCGCCGGCGTTTGACCACACCACCTCGAGGTCGTGGCGGTTGGGACGAAGGCCGGCTACCAGGTAGTAATTCGGCACGCGACTTCGACCCGAAGTTGCTCCGGCAGATCGCGCATGGGCCATGGTGTGGATGATTTTTCCATCGCGCAAATCCACGAGGTAGTTCTCCACCTCCGCGGCGACGCTGGCTACTTTTTCAAAAACCTCGTCGGCATTTTTCGCGTCCTGTTCGGTCGCGTCGTTTCCAGGCGGATGATCGCGGGCAAAGCGATGCACTTCCGCCCAAATTTCTGGATGCTTGGGCAACCCCCAAGCCACCGCAAAGTGGCCGTCGGGCGAGTTCGTGCCCGCCAGAACTAGAAACGGCGCGGGCCGATCCGGCGCTTCGATTTCGGCCTGACCCAACGTTGCCGCGAGCACGAAGAGCGCAGGAACAACCCACGGGGTCTTAAAAGTCTTCATCGGTGATAATGGCATCTCGATGACACCATTCTCATCCTTTGTTCACGTGGTAAGCAATCCCTGCGCGACTAAGTCCCGGCCGTCTTCGCGCTTGTCTCCTCGGGCCGCCGTTAGACTTCGGCGAAGTTTCCGAGCTGGCGGAATTTTTGGTAGCGTTCCTCCAACAGCGTCTCGGTGTCGAGCGCGCTGAGCCGTTCAAGATTCCGGCGGATGGCGGTGCCAAGGTGAGCGGCTGCCATGTCGTGGTCGCGATGGGCGCCGCCTTCCGGTTCGGCCACCACTTCATCGACCACGCCGAGTTTGATTAAATCATTCGCCGTGAGCTTCAGTGCTTCCGCAGCCTCGGCCGCATGATAGCGATCTTTCCAAAGAATGGCGGAGCAGGCCTCGGGACTGATGACGGAGTAATAGGCGTTCTCCATGATCATCACCTGATCGGCCACGCCCACGCCGAGCGCGCCGCCGCTGCCGCCTTCGCCGATCACGACGGCCACGATCGGGACGCGCAGATTCATCATTTCGCGCAAGTTCACCGCGATCGCTTCCGCGATGTGGCGCTCCTCGGAGCCGATGCCCGGATAGGCGCCGGGTGTGTCAATGAGACAGACGACCGGCATGCCGAACTTTTCCGCCAGGCGCATGACGCGGAGCGCTTTCCGATACCCTTCCGGGTAAGCGCAGCCGAAATTGCGCAAGACGTTTTCCTTCGTGTTCCGCCCTTTTTGCTGGGTAATAACGGCGCAACGCCGTGCGCCCAGTTTCCCCAGTCCGCAGGGCATCGCGCGGTCGTCGCCGTAGACGCGGTCGCCGTGCAATTCCACCCAATCGGTGAAGCAGCGCGAGACGTAATCGAGCGCGAAAGGCCGTTGGACGTGCCGCGCGATTTGCACGCGCTGCCAGGCGGTCAGATTATCGTAGATCTCCTTCTTGGTCTCCTTGATCTTCGCTTCCATCGACTCCACTTCCGCCTCGAAATCCATCGCGTGTTCGTCGGAATGAGCCTTCAACTCCTGCAACCGCCGTTGCAGTTCCAGAATAGGCTTTTCGAAATCGAGCGGCTGAACGTCCATCGCTAGTCTGTAATGGTGACAGCGGTCTTCGTATTAACAAGGCCACTGAGTTCTTCCACGTCCACCTGATCGAGGCCGAAGCCGTTCGGCGGCGGCGCCACTCCGCCGGGCTCTGGCGTTCCGGAGGTCGGCTGAGTAAAAATGACGTAGCCGGAGGCGGCGAGGCGAATCCAGCGCGCGCTGCCGAGATATTCCTTCGTGCCGAAGCCGACGCGCTGGCCGTTGCGCCACGCCATCGTTTCCGCGACGCGCGTGGTCACGCGCGGCGGTTGTTTGGCATTCAAGTTCACGCTGCGCGCGCGGTAGCGCTTAAAGAAAGCGCCCTTATCCAGGAGGACGATGACCTGCGCTTTTCGCTGGATGAAGAGCGAAAAATCGGGCCGCGAAATCAAGAGTTTATCGCCGGTATGCAGCATCGTTCCGCTCAGATTATTCGTGCGCATGATGAGCTCAGGCGTGGTTTTGTTCTTCACCGCCACCCGCGCGAGAACGTCGCCGCGTTTCACGATGTATTCGCTCTTCTCCGGCGAAGGATATTTCGAGAGCAGGATGCTCATGTTGACCTCGCCCAGCACGTCCTTGGCCTCTTCGCTGTGCTGGCTATTCGGATATTTTTGCAGGAACGCGATCAGCGCCGCGCGCGCTTCCGCCAGTTTACCTTCCTGGCGTAGTTTCGCCGCGGCCTCGAATTCCGGCCGGCTGGTATCGACGCGCACAATCTCGGGCACCTCGCCGTTGCGCTCTGCCCGGATGGCCAGCTCCGGCTTCACGATGATGTGATACCCGAAGAAGGCCGCGCTGCCGAAGATGACCACGGCCAGGAGTAAAACGAAGAGCCATTTCATGCGTGGTCGGGTTTCATTCCATTGTAAACGGAGACGCGCCGCTGTCGTCCGCGAAACTGCGCGCCGCGCCGCCCGTTCCCGCCGCTGGCTTTACCACCGGGCGCTGTGCCGCTCAGCGCTTGTCTTCCGGTAACCAGGTGAATTGGCAGTCCCGGCAGTAGAATTCTTTCTCGATGATCTTGAGCGTGAAGAGCAGGTTCGCGAGCCAGGGTGTGAAAAAGCGACGCGTCATCTGCGGGTATTCGATCCGCGGCGATTGGCAGTTCGGGCAGCGAATCGCGGCGCCGATATCGGCATCGGTCGGCTCCCATTCCACCATCAGTTTATGCGCCGCCTCGAAATCCTGCTCGTCCACCATCACCTTCGCGTTTGCTTTGGGATCGCCCCCGAAAGCGACGTTTTGCATCTGGCTCTCGTTATGGACATCCGCCTTCAAGCCCGCCTGCTGCAGACGGTCTTTGAGGTGCTTGGCTTTGGCCGCTTCGTTAAACGTGGCAATCGTGACCATAAAAATCGGGCTTCTCGCCGATCAAACATCAACAACCGGTCCAGTGCAAGACCCGCCGTCTCTCGCCTCCGCGCGCGCGTCTGATTCGAGACCTCGGAATTGTCCCATCAAACGCCCGCCGGCCGGAACCATTGGTAGAGCATGAAATAAACGATCACGCCCGTCACAGAGACGTAGAGCCAGATCGGCATCGTCCAGCGTCCCATCCGGCGATGTTTATCCCAGCGCCGCCGACACGCGGGCACCACCGTGGTGATGACCAGAGGCAAAACCGTGAACGCCAGCAACACGTGCGTGAGCAGAATGGCGTAATAAATAGGACGCACGATTCCCAGTGCGGTGAAGCGCACCGAACCCGCGTGTGCGTGATAGATGAGATAGCTGGTCAAAAACGCGGACGAGGAAATAATTGCCGTGATCATGCAGGCGATGTGCGCCCGCCAACGACCGCGCCGGATAAAGTACCAACCGGCGGCGATGAAAACGGTGCTGAACGCATTCAGCGAAGCGTTCAGCGCCGGCAGATCGGAGATGGTCATACCGGGATATACGTCACATCCGCCCCGGAGGACACAGAGGCGGCCCTTGAAATAAACCACCCGCCCGACGACTGGGAGGTGTGCCCCAAAGCGTGATCGATCTGCCGCCGCGGCGAAAAGTCGCGCGCAGCTTTTATCGCCGCTGGACCTGGCGGCGCCAACTCGCAGCCAGCAGCCGCCGGCTCCTGGTTCTGGCGTTCATCGCGCTCCTGCTTTGGGGCGGCTGGTATTTGGCGAACAAGGGTTTCGGACGCGAATGGCGCACGACCGTGGCGGATGAATTGCGTAAACGCGGCATCGAAGCCTCCGTGCGCCGGCTCACGCTCGACCCCTTCCGCGGTCTGGTGGCGCAGGACGTTCGCATTTACGAATTCGGAAATCGCGACAAGCCCATTGCCGTCATCAGCGAAGTCTCGCTCGATATCAATTACGCCGCGCTGCTCCATCGCCAGCCGTTTCTTAACGCGGTGGATATCCGAAACGCGGCCGTCACTTTTCCGAATCCCGGCGGCGATCCGAAGGCGCCACGCGCGATTCTGCAGAACTTCCGCGCGCACGTTTATTTTCCGCCGGAGCAAATCTACATCAGCCAGGCGGAAGGACTTTTCTGTGGCGTGCGCGTCTCCGCCACCGGCGAGTTATTGAAGCGCGCTGATTACCAACCGGAGCGCGTAGTCAGTGAGGAGGAATGGCGGAGGCGCTGGCAAATATTGCAGCGCGTGGCCGCGGAGTTGCAGGCCTTTCGCTTTGCCGGCGGACCGCCTTCTTTGCAGGTCACCTTCTCGGGCGACGTGGCCGAGATGGAAAACGCGCGCATCACGGCCACGCTGCACGGCGATCGCCTCGAGCGGGCCGGCTACGAGATCAAAACGCTCGCCGCCGCGGCGGAATGGAGCGGGCAACGCTTGCGCCTGACGAAATGGGAGTGGACTGATCGCGGCGGCGAACTTTCCGGTCAGGCGAACTGGAACCTGGCGGATCGGCGAGGCGAGTTTCAGATTCACAGTTCCATTCTGGCGAAGGATGCAGTCACGGCCTTCGGATTGGGAAAAATTTTAGCCGACACGTCTTTCGCCGCATCGCCGCAGATCGAACTCTCCGGTTCCTTCACGCTGACGGAGCCGACGCCGCGTTGGAACGTGATCGGCCGGGTGGCGCTGGGAAGTTTCACTTACAAAGCGGTCTCGATTCTTGGACTCACGGCCGACCTTTCGTGGGATGGCGAGCGCACGATGTTGCGCGAGGTGCGCTTGCGCCACGAAACGGGCGAGGTGCTGGCTAATTATCTGGATACGCCGGGCGATTTCCGCCTAACGATTGAGAGCTCGGTCAATCCCGCGGCCTTTCGTTCGCTTGCTTCCGATGAGCTGCAGGAGTTTCTCGGGCGCTGGGAATGGCCGCGGCCGCCGATGGTGCGGCTCAGTATTCACGGGCCCTCGCGTGCTCCTGAGGACTGGGTCGGGGAAGGCGCAGTGGCCCTAACGAGGACACGCTTTCGCGGCGTCTGGCTCGAGAGCCTCAGTGCGACGCTGCGTTTCGAAGACAAGGCAATCACCTTCGACGATCTGCGCGTGAATCGTTCGGAGGGAACTGGGACGGGCTCGTTCACGTATGATTACGGAAAGCGCGAGGTGCGCTTGCGGGATGTGAAAACAACCCTGCGACCGACCGACGTCATCAATTGGATCGAGCCGAAATTATTGAAGGTGGTCGCGCCCTACAAATTCCGCGCCGTGCCCCATCTGACAGCGAATGGCGTGGTGCAATATCGCGGCGGCACGAACACGCATCTGGAAATTGGCATCGAGGCGCCGGGCGGTTTGGACTACGTCTTTCTCGGCAAGACGCTGCCTTTCGGGAAGACGCACGGCGATCTCCTCATCACCGATGATCGCGTGCAGTTGCTCGGAATTGAGGGAACGCTTTTTGACGGCACGGTGCGACTGGGCGCTGATATTTCGACCGCGAAAAACGATGATCGCTTCACCGCGCAAGTCGCGGTAGAGGGGATCGATTTTCCACGCCTGACCGATCTCTATTTTAAATATGAGACCGCACGCGGCCAGCTTTCCGGCACCTACGATTTTCGCGGCGTGGGCGACGACGCGAAATTGATGCGGGGCGAGGGGCAAATCAAAATCTCAAACGGAAACGTCTTTGCCATTCCCGTGCTCGGGCCGCTTTCCGGCTTCGTGGCGGAAATCCTGCCGGGCGCCGGCTACAGCGTAGCCAAGGAAGCGACCTCCAGTTTCACGATCAAAGACGGCGTCATTCACACCGATGATTTCAAAGTTTCCGGCAAACTTTTTGGCATGATCGGCCACGGCGACATTCACTTTGTCGAGAACCGGCTCGACTTCGATGTGCGCATCAACGCCAGCGGCCCGGGCATTGTCCTGACCCCGGTCTACAAGCTTTTCGAATACAAGGGCGAAGGCAGCCTCACGAAACCGAACTGGCATCCGAAACGATTTTAAAATCTCGGAATGAAAAAGGCAGCCTTGCTCGGGGCTCACATGTCGATTGCGGGCGGTTTGCATCGCGCGCTCGAGCGCGGCTGTTCGATCGATTGCAGCGCGGTGCAGATTTTCGTGAAGAACAATATGCAATGGTTCGCGCGGCCGCTGGCGCGCGCGGAGATCCGAGCGTTTCTGGAGCACGCCCAGCGGAAACAGATGAGCGCGGTCTTCGCGCACGCGAATTATTTGATCAATCTCGCGGCCACAAATCCGCAGTTTCACGCCAACTCGTTGCGCGCGCTGGCGGAAGAATTGATGCGCGCTGATCAACTCGAATTGCCGTTTCTGGTTTTGCATCCTGGCGCGCATTTGGGCGCAGGGGAAGAAGCCGGTCTGGAGCGAATCATCGCGTCGATCGACGCAGTCCACGCGGTTTTGCCAAAGACGAAAACCAGGATCGCGCTGGAGACGACGGCGGGCCAGGGCACCACTTTGGGACACACGTTCGAGCAGCTCGCGCATATCATCGGCCAGGTGAAGGAGCCAGAGCGGCTCTGCGTTTGTCTCGATACCGCGCACGTTTTCGCGGCCGGTTACGACATCAGCACGGAAGTGGCCACGCGGAAGACGTTCGCGCAATTTCAACGCACGATCGGGCTTGATCGCCTTGTGGCGCTCCATCTGAACGATTCCAAAACGGCCCGCGGATCCCGCGTGGATCGGCACGAACACATTGGGAAAGGAAAGATCGGACTCCACGCCTTCCGCGTCATCATGCGCGACCGTCGGCTGCGCCAAGTGCCGAAAGTTTTGGAGACGCCGAAAGACAAAGACCTTCGCGAAGATGTGGAGAACATGCGGACACTTCGCGAGTTGATGGATTAGTTAGGCTGCATCGTTCCCGGCCAGGCGCCGGCGGGGACGCTTCCATAACTGGCGCAAAACGACGCGATCCGATTCCTCGAGGCCGATGGCTTTCCAGGCAGCCACATACGCGATCAGGAGCGTGAGGCCGGAAGCCAATTCGCCGGGCCATCCACTCCAGAGAAAGCGCAACGGCAACGCCGGCACGAGCGCGCAGCCGAACGCGAGCACCGGCCGCGCCAACGCGCGCCAAGGCCAGTGCCATCGGAAGAGGATGCGCAGTTCCAGATAACGCAGCACACCTTGCGTGACGTAGGCGAGCACCATCCCGAGCGCGGCGCCAGTCGCGCCCAGCCATGGAATCAGGAGCAAACTCGCTCCGAGTTGCAGTGCCACCGTGGCGGCAGAGTTGATCAGGTTCAGCTTTGGCCGCTGAATCATGATGACCGTTTCCGCGAGGCCAACGAAGCTGTTCGTGGCGTGCGCAAGCGCGAGCAGCGCAACCCAGGTCGCCCCGCTGCGAAAGCCGGGCCCGAAGAGATCGAGCCCGATTCCACCCGCGAGACAAAGCACGCCCATCAAAGGCAACTGCGCTGCCAGGACCCAGCGTCCCAGTTGCGCGAAGCTCTCCTCCATCGCGGGCTGATTTTGCAGCGCCGACTGGCGGGCAATGATCGGCGTGAACATGGGATCAAAAGCCTGTCGCACTTTTCGCATCCCGCCGGCCACTTCCACCGCCGCGACGAAGATGCCGATCGTGCCCAGGCTGACGCCAACTGAGGGGCCCATGAAACCAAGCAGCAACACGTCCATGCGCATGATGAGCATGTTGAGCAAACTGTAGATCGCGATCGGCGCGGAGAATCGCACCAAGCCCGCCGGCCCCGTTTTCGCCTCATCACGCCGATGCCCGGTAAACAAGCCACGCGCCAGCGTGAACGCCATCATTCCGCCCGCGCCCGTTCCCAGCACCACCGCCACCGCCGGGGCCAGGCTGCGCAGACCGATCGCCACCGCGATGAGGAAACAGGCGATCGTCCCAAAGGTCTCCGTGAACCCTTTGGAATAAAGATCGTGCCGCATCACTTTCATGCCGCGGGAGACGCCGTTGCTCAGCCGGTAAAGAGCGATGCCCGGCAGCGCGAGCAACATGAGGGAGGTGCTGCGAACCAGCTCTGGCGATTGGCCCAACTGCGCCCCGATGGTTTGGAAGGCAAGGATGCCGCCAAGCGCGGCAAGGACACTGAAGAACAGACCAAAGGTCACGGCCCGCCGGAGCAACGCGCGCGCGCCACCCAGATCGTCTTCCGCATGCCGCCGCGCCACCAGCGCGGTCGTGCTCGTGTCCATGCCGAACGTGCCGAATTTACTCAGCAAATCCGTCGTGGACCACGCGATGCCGAAGGTGCCGAGCGTGCCTCCGCCGAGCAGGCGCGCGATGAGAAAGGTGAAGATCCCGCGCAGATTCGCCGCGATTAAAGTGACGACATTTACCAGCGCACCGCGGGCCAGCTCTGTGCCGACGTGCGGCTCGGGCGCGACCGCATCGCGCAAAACGGTCTCGTCCGCAGGCTTCATTTGCCGGAGAGATTGCGGGGCCAATGCCGCGAGAGCAAGCGTCTGCTCTGGGGCACTCCGCCCGGAGCAAGGCGGCCCCGGGTCGAGCTAGTTGTCCTTCACGCGCTCGATGTGCGCGCCGAGCGATCCCAGCTTTTCGTCCAGATGTTCGTAGCCGCGGTCGATGTGATAAACGCGGCTGATTTCCGTGACGCCTTCCGCTTTCAACCCTGCCAAAACCAGGGCCGCCGAGGCGCGCAGATCGCTCGCCATCACGGGCGCGGCGAAGAGTTTTTCCACGCCTTGGATGATGGCGGAATTTCCCTCGATTTGCACCTGCGCTCCCATGCGTTTGAGCTCGGCCACGTGCATGTAGCGCTGCGGGAAAACATTATCCGTCACCACGCTAATCCCCTTGGTCGTGGCAAGCAGCGCACACATCTGCGCCTGCATATCCGTGGGAAAACCGGGATACGGCTGCGTGGCCAATTCCAGCGCTTTCGAGGCGCCATTCGGTGAAACGGTAATCGAGTCCGCGGTCGTGCTGATTTTATAGCCGGCCTCACTGAGAGCAGTCGTTAGGGCGCTGACGTGTTCTGGGTTGGCCCGGTTCACGGTCACGCCGCTTCCGCAAATCGCGCCGGCCACCAGGAAGGTCCCCGCTTCAATCCGATCGGGAATGATGTCGTGCTCTGCCCCATGCAACTCCTTCACGCCCTCAATAATCAAGCGGCGCGTCCCTGCGCCTTCGATCTTCGCGCCCATCTTGTTGAGAAAATTAGCGAGATCGCACACCTCCGGTTCGGAGGCCGCGCCTTCGATCACGGTGGTCCCTTCCGCGAGCACCGCCGCCATCATGATGTTGTCCGTCCCGAGCACGGTGGGCCCGAACTTTCCGCGCAAATTAATCACCGTGCCTTTGAGTTCGTTTGTGAACATGCGGACGTTTCCGCCTTCTACGCGCACGGCTGCGCCGAGCGCTTCGAAGCCTTTGAGATGCAGATCGATCGGGCGATCGCCGATCACGCAGCCGCCGGGTAATGAAACCGTCGCCTCCCGGCAACGCGCCAAAAGCGGCCCGAGCACGCACACCGAAGCGCGCATCTTCCGCACCACCTCGTAGGGCGCTACGGATTCCACCTTCTCCGCCCGCACCGTGACGGTGCCGCTCGCGCGTTCCACGTCCGCGCCCAGATACATCAGGATCTGGAGCATGTAATTGGTGTCGCTTAAATCCGGCACGCGATGAAGCACGCAGGGCTCCTTCGTCAGCAGGGTCGCTGCGAGGATCGGCAGGGCGGAATTTTTCGAACCGCTGACCCGGATCGAACCAGAAAGCGGATGACCGCCATGCACGAGAATTTTATCCATAACGAGCGAGGAGGAATCGTGTCACACCCGCAGAGTCATGTCTCTGCGAAATGTCGTGATAATTGGCGGCGACCATGGCCGAGCACAATGCATCTGCCTGCCCGAGGCCAATTTCGAGCGCGAGCAATCCGCCGGCCACCAGATGTTTCGTGGCTTGCGCGATCAAGAGGTGGATTATTTCATCCCCAGTCTCGCCGCCAAACAGCGCCATCGCTGGATCGCACAACACCTCTCGCGAAAGCGTGGCGCGATCCGTCCGCGGAACGTAGGGAAGATTGGCGACGATCAGGTCGTAAGCATCGGTCACGGACGTCAGCAGATCGCTTTCTTTAAATGCGACGCGCTCAGCCAGGCCGAGGCGAGCGGCGTTTTCGCGGGCCAGGTCCAGAGCGGCCGGCGAAAGATCGACGGCGTGGACTTCCGCTTGGGGCAGAATCGCCGCCAGGCTGAGCGCGATCACTCCACTCCCAGTCCCGACATCGAGAATTTTCATCTCCGGTTTCAGGGCTTTAACCTCAGCAATCAAGAGCTCCACCAGCTCTTCCGTCTCCGGTCGTGGGATCAGCGCCCTTTTGTCGCAAAGAAAACTGCGTCCGCAAAACTCCTGCGTGCCGAGCAGATGCTGGAGCGGTTCGCCCTGGCCGCGTCGCCTAACGAGTTCTCGCAGTGGCGCCAATTCGGTCTCCTCCAGCGGTCGATCGAAATCCAGATAGAGCTCGATCCGTTTCCGCCCCAACGCATGCGCAAGGAGATGCTCGGCGTTTAAACGCGCGCTCTCGACCTGGCGTTTTTTAAAGTACGCACTGGTCGATTGCAGGACTTCCAGAACGTTCACGTGCGGAAGCGCGCGCGCGCCTTTCAGGTCTCTCGCCCTTCATCCAGGTCGAGCAGTGCCACGAACGTGCAAACATCCGTCCGCTCGGCCAGGCCGAATTTCTCTTTCAATTCGTTCAGGCGGTTTGTGGCCAGATCATTCCAGCCAAATTTCGTCACGAACGAGTTCCAAATGAGGAGATCGCCCTCATCCAGCCGGCGGCCCTTCTCGAAACACCATTCCAGCACTTCCTCGTCCGTGCCGCCGGCGAGAGTGCGTTCGCCGAGAGCGGCGTAATCCACTCGCAGGAATCCGAGGCAACGTTTGTCCAGGCCTGCGCCCAAATTCGCGTGATAATCTTCGCTCAGCTCGCCACTCGCGTGCAGGCGAATCTTATCCGTCATGCGCGGGAACCACATCATGCCGCCCGCCATCTCCTTCGGGCTTTTCGGGTAAGTGCTCATCGCCGTGGACGGTAGCTCCAGGCCTCGGACAAGCCAAACGTCATTCGGTTTAGGATAGATTTCCATTCCACAGCGCCGCGGACCTGCGCGAAGCTTGCCTCCAGATTATGCGCATATCAGCCGCTCCCATCTCGGTTCGCGCCGGGCGCACAGAGTTCCTCAAGATCAACGCCGCCCGTCGCGATTGGCGTGATACCTACCATTGGATTCTCTCTCTCAGCTGGCCGTGGTTTGTCACGTTTTTGCTCTGCGTTTACCTGCTCATCAATTTGCTTTTCGCCGCCGCTTACGCGTTCGGCGGGCCGTGCATCGGCGAAATGACACCAGGCTCGTTTCCGGCGGCCTTCTTTTTTAGTATCGAGACGCTCGCGACTGTCGGCTACGGACACATGTATCCGGCCAATCTCTACGGGCATGTCGTCGTCACGATCGAGATCATGACCGGTATGTTTTGGCTGGCTGTCATCACCGGTTTGATCTTCGTCCGCTTCTCTCGGCCGACCGCGCGCATCCTCTTCAGCGACTCGATCGTCATCGGCAATTTCGATGGACAGCTCACTCTCATGTTCCGTGTCGCCAACCTTCGCCATACCAGCATGGTGGAGGCAGAATTCCGGATGGTCTTCTCGCGTGACGAGCGGGTGCGGGAGGGCAATGAGGTCCGACGCTTCTACGAACTTAAACTTTTCCCGGAGCGCATGATCACCTTTCCGGCCGCGCTCGTGATCAGGCACGCGATTGATGAACAAAGCCCACTTTTCGGCGCTACGGTGGAGACATTGGAAGCGAGCGACGCCTTCTTCGTGGCCTCCATCAATTCGATCGAGACTGTCATCCCTGCCTCCGTGCAAAGTCAGCAGGATTATTCATGGGAAGACATCCGCTTCGGCGAGCGATTCGTGGACGTGTATGAGGAAGATGAAAAGGGGCGCCTGCGCGTGGACTACGCTCGTTTGCACGAGACGGAGATTGTCCCAGGGCCGCCGAGCGAGCCGTGAGTTTCCGGCGCGGCTCAGCTCACAATTTCCCTAACGAGCGCAAGCAATCGCGTCCCAACGGGATCCGCTTGGCCGCATCGGCCTCGCTCGGCAGATCGATATTCAGAGCGAACGGATAAGCCTTCCCGTCGCGGGTGACCCAGCCCACCCACCACCCGATTTTCTCTCGAAAGAGCCAGCCCGTTTTGCCGTGTAATTCGTAGGCGTCGGTCTTTTCCAGGAGTGTGATCTCTTTCACGGCGGCGAGCGCCTGGCTGGTCACGGGAAGGGTTCCCTCCACCAGTCGGCTCAGGAATTGAGTCTGCTCCACCGCAGAAATCGCGAGCGGCCCCTCGAGCCAGAAATGATCGACCACTTTGCCGATCTCCGTGTTGCCGTAGCCAAGCTTCTTTACCCCTGCGCGCATCCGCTCCAACCCGATGCGCCGCGCCAGTTCCTGATAGATCGCCACGTTGGAGATTTTAATCGCAGCCCGCAGACCCATGTCCTTTTCCCACTGCTTAAACTGCTGCGGCTTCCCGCCATACGGAAGGATTTCATCCACGTCCTTCACCGCCCCGGTGTCCAATCCGATGAGCGAGTTCGCGATCTTAAAAGTGGACGCCGGCGTGAAACGCTTCCTGGCCCGCGTTTCGTTCCAGACCAGCATCGTCTCCGCCTCTCGATCAAAAAGGACGAACGTGCCCGTGACCCCTTGTGCTTTAAAGAGCGCGCCTAATTCCGGGACTTCGCGGAAGGTCTGCGCGACCACAGGCTGACTAAACACGGCGAGGCCCAAACTCAGCAGAAGGAGCCAGAAACAACGGGTCATCGACCACGGAAAAGCGAGACGCGCGCGAACGCAAACAGCATGCTTTTTCAGAGGCTGTGACGATTGCAGCCAATCCAACCAGCGTTCGGATCACGGAATGATTGACAGGGATTATAAAACCTATAATGATGCAATTCCGCGAAAAACCTTGCCCTTTCCCTCGCAAGTTGGCGAATTCTCCTCCCATGCATAATCTCTTAACGGTCAAGGAAACCGCTAAATACCTTCGGATTCCCCTCCCAACCGTTTATTATTTGGTGCAGCGCGGGCAGTTGCCAGCCATCCAAATCGGCGGCCGCTGGCGCATCAAAAAGGCCGCGCTCGATAAGGACATTCTCAAGGAAGAGAAGTCCGGCCAACCCACCGTATTGGTGGTCGACGACGACGAGAGCCTGCAGAACCTCTTTAAGCTTTTCTTGAAGAAGATCGGTTTCAGTCGCGTGGTCGTCGGCACGGTCAAAGAAGCCCTGCACGCGCTCGATAAGCAGCGCTTCGATCTGCTTTTCCTCGATCTCAAATTACCCGATGGTCCGGCGGACGATGTCTACGTAGCGGCGAAGGAGTCGAATCCTGATATGCCCATCGTGATCATTACCGGCTATCCGGATAGTGAAATGCTCGATCGCATTTTGGAAAAAGGGCCGGTGACCGTGTTGAAAAAGCCGCTCGAGATCGAGCAACTGCAGCAGACGGTCCGCATTCTCGGCCACAAAGACGTCGCCAAAATCGCCGCGTAAAAGACGCGGCCGCGGCGGCGGCCAATGTCTCGAAGAGGGGCTTACACCACGTCCACTTCGATCGGCAGCCAGTGGTTGATCATGTAGCTGCCATAGTCGGCGATGCGTGCACTCGGTTGCGTCTTCCCTGCAGCATCCGTCGCGCGCACGATGAGCGTGCAGCGCTTCGGCGTGCTCGGCGTTTCCCAGTGAAATTCCCAAAAACGCCAGGCATCTTTCCCCGCACCGTCGGCTAATTTAGCCAGCAACCACGTGGCGCCGCCATCGGTGCTCAACTCCACCTTCGCGATCCCGCCCTTTCCGCCCCAAGCCGCGCCGTGCACGCGATAGGGTTTCCCGGCGGGCACTGCCTCGTTCTTCGCTGGTTGCGCGATCTGCGCCTTCACCGGCATCTCGCTGAGCGGCACGAGCGTCGGCAATCCGTCCCGCCGCGCCCAATAAGCGTAATCAATCGATTGGTAGTAACCATGAAACGGCGTGGTGCTGACCATGATCCGCTCCAGCCATTTCACCGATGCCATCCCGTACCATCCGGGGACAACGGCGCGCAGTGGGAAGCCGTGGCTCGCCGGTAAAGGTTCCCCGTTCAGGTCCAACGCCAGGAGCACGTCCTCGCACGCCTTCTTCAGCGGCAGACTTCGAGAATAATGGATCTCGCCCGCGGGCCGTGGCGCTTCCTTGATTTCGCCGCGATCAGCCCCTTCGAGGATGACCTCGATCGCGTCGTCGCGCACGCCAGCCTTATCCAAAACATCGCGCAGAAGCACGCCGCCCCAGTTGGCATTCCCCACCGCACCGAGATCCCACGCCACCCCTTTCACTTTCGGCTCGAGAAAGGTGCGGCCATTCCCCGCGCATTCCATCGTCGCCATGATGGTGTGTTGCGGCAGCGCACGCAGGTCTGCGAGGGTGAATTCCAGCGAGGCCTGGACCGCCCCCTCCACCTGCAGACGCCACGTCTCGGCCGCGATCTCGGGAATGGGAAAATGGCAGCGAATGTAAAACTGCTCGTTAGGCGTGACGAAATCGCGCAGGGTCGAGAATGGCATCTCCAGGTTTGGCGGCTCCGCGCTCCGGGTGATCAGGGTTTCGTTCGCAGCGGCTTCGTCGGCGTGATTTGTCTTCATGGGAATCAATTCCGAGATCGGTTTCCGTTCTCGGCGCGATCCTACTACGGCGCTCCGCGCGCGTCACGCGCCACCCGCTTGCCAAGCCGGATGCCCCATCGCATAATCCCGCCTGCTTTCGGGCGCGGTTAGCTCAGTGGTAGAGCACCTCCCTGACACGGAGGGGGTCAGAGGTTCGAAACCTCTACCGCGCACCATCAGGCCGGCGAGTCTTCGCGCGGGCGTGTTTTCCGTTCTGGTGCGCTCAGCGAAAAAGGAGCCGACTCTTTCAGCCCACAGCCGCGAATCCGAGCGGTGGCGACGAAGCGCATTGGCATTTCCGGGTGGACGTATCCGCCGTGGCGCGGAGTATTTTTCCCGAAAGACTTGCCGCAGCGCTGCGAACTCGAATTTGCCTCCCGGCAGGTGAATTCGATCGAGATCAACGGCTCTTTTTATTCGCTCCAGCGGCCATCGAGTTATCGCGCGTGGTACCAGGCGACACCGCCCGACTTCGTTTTCGCGGTCAAAGGCGGACGCTACATCACGCACATGAAACGGCTCCAGGATGTGCGGACGCCGCTGGCAAATTTCTTCGCTTCCGGCGTGTTGTGCCTGCGCGAAAAGCTCGGCCCGTTTCTTTGGCAGTTGCCACCGAACTTTCGTTTCGAGCGCGATCGACTGGCGCGTTTCTTCGATCTGCTTCCGCGCGATACCGCCGCGGCCGCGACGCTCGCGCGCAAACACGATGCCCGCCTCAAAGGGCGAGCGTCGGTCACGGCGGAGCGCAACCGACCGCTCCGGCACGCGCTGGAAATTCGGCATCCCTCGTTCGAGACAGAAGCTTTCGTGCAGCTTTTGCGCACGCATGACATTGCGCTGGTCATCGCCGACACCGCCGGCAAATGGCCTTTTCTGGAAGACGTGACGAGCGACTTCGTTTACGTGCGCTTACACGGCGACGAAGAGCTTTATGTCAGCGGGTATACCGAGGCCGCGCTCGCGGAATGGGCGCGCAAGATTCGCTCATGGGCCAAAGGCCTCACGCCGGTGCGGACCAGATGCCTGGCCTCGCGCAGCCCGGCGGCGAAAGCCGGACGCGACGTCTTCGTTTACTTCGATAACGACGTGAAAGTCCACGCGCCCTTCGATGCGATGTCGCTGGCACATCGTCTGGGTTTTGGCCTTGCCGTGGGCGCACGATCAGGCAGCAGGGGAATGAAGGAGGAAGCGCGGCGCTCCTGGCCCCCGATCCGAGCAGTTCGGCCTTAAGCGTTCGTTGGCAGCGTCTGGGTGTCGCGTCGCCGCGTCCAAGCTTTCTCAACCGCAGCAAAGAGCTCTTCGATCGCCCGTCGATCCTCCTCGTTCTGCGCGTGGCTGACGCCGTCGTCGCGAATCTTTCGCGCGTGCTCGGCCAAAGTCGCGCGTTGTTTCTCATCGCGCATCTCGCTCCCCACGCGCTCCAGCATGTCGAGGAGCCGGATCGTCACCGCCACGCTCGCGCAGCCATACTGGCGGATCTGATTGAGGCAAGCCGCGGCGATCCCGTCGAAATCCGTCACGTCTGCGACCACTCGTAATTTCCCCTCGGCGTCGAACCGTTGCGCCGCAGGAATTTTCCGCCCGGAGACTTGCAGCAAGGCCACGCCCAACCACTCGATGCAGGTCATCGCCGTGAATGGATCGTTGATGCCCGGCGACATCGCGCGCACGGCCACTTCCACCAGTTGGTCGATCGAATATTCCAAATCCTGCGTCGGCGTCCGATGCCGGCCGAGGAGAAACGTTCGGCGCAGCTCGCCACTCAGCCGCACGCTGGCTTTGGCCTTGGGCCAAATTTCCACCAAAAGCGATCCCAGCCGCGACGAAATCGCCTGGGCGCCGATGCAAGCGCACCACCAGATCGTTCGCCTGCGCCACTTCCAGAACACGGTCGCTCCCCATCGCCTGGATAAAACCGCTTCGCTCCGCGTGAATTTCGTGGGCGTCTTCTTCGCGCCACGAATCGAGGCTGACTTCCCGCGGCCGCGTTTCCTCCTCTTCACCGATTCGTTCCGGAAACAGGCGCTCGATCCCGTCTTGCAAATCTTCCGCCACGCGCGCGATCAAATTTTCCGCCAGGATGGAACTCGAAACGTGATGGATGAAGAAGATCAGAAAGCCCACGCTCCCGACAGCGAAGAGCAGGCCGCACGTCACCGAAATATACGGCACGAAAGTCGCCGTATCGGTCCCGCGGATGGTGCGTAAAACCAGCAGGCAATAAAGGAAAGTCGCCACGAAAACTCCGAGGACGAATTGCGTGGCGCGGTCGGCCATAAAGTTGCGCAATAAACGCGGCCCGAACTGCGAAGAAGCGAGCGTTAACGAGACGATGGTGATGGAAAAAACCACGCCCGCCACCGTGATGGTGGAACCCGCGATCGTAGCCAGCACGTTGCGCGCGCCTTCCGGCCCGCCAGCCCAGATCCAGCCGGTGGCCTTGATCCACTTCGCCTTCATCACCGTGTCGAGATGAACGGTGAAAAACGAAAGCGCCGTCGCGCAAATCGCCAGCAGGCTGGGCACAAACCAGTAGCTGGTTTGCAGGCGTTCCCATTGCGCACTTAAGAATAATTTCATCGGGCCTGATAGTGATACGTGTCGCCTCGCGCCTGTGCAACGCGCGCGCTCCCTAACGAATCAAGCTCGGCGTCAGAGAAGTGCTTCTTCGGGCAGGAAGCGATCACCAGCCGCGGGTCAGGTAATCGCTTAACGCGAGCGCGAACATGAGTGCGAGCCAGAAAAAACCAGCGCCGGCGAAGAGCCAGAGCACGGGGCGGCTGTAGCGCACGTGCATGAAGAAAAGGAGGATGATCGCGCCTTTCAGCAGCGAAATTAACATCGCTACCGGAGTATTGAGCGGGCCGAGCTGGAGATAGGCAGCGCCGATGGTGAGCGCAAGGAGGGCCAGCAAGGCAAGACCCGCGACGGTGTAGGTGCGAGCGGAAGGCGCGTTCATGAGTGCCGATCCACCAGGTAGATGAGCGGGAATAGGAAGACCCAAACAATGTCCACGAAATGCCAGTAGAGCCCGAGCAACTCGACCGGCGTGTCGTGATTCTCAAAGGCGTTCCACCGCCACGCCCGCAGTGCGAAGAGGCTGAGTAATCCCACGCCGATCGTCACATGCAGTGCGTGCACTGAGGTCATCAGCCAGTAGAGATAAAAGAACATCTCGGCCTGCTGCGGAGCGGCAGTGGCGAGGTGAAAAATTCGCGGCCTGGGAAGAGACCTTCCTGCACTTCGCGCGCGTATTCGAAGCCCTTCAAGACCAGGAAGAGCACGCCTAACGAAGCGGTCGCGAGGAGCAGAAATGCGAGCAGCCTGCGGCGGTTTTCGCTCGCGGCGCGCACGGCAAACGCCATCACCGCGCTGCTGATTAATAGGACCGCGGTGTTCGTCCCACCGAAGACGAGCAGGGTGTGGCGGCTCGCTTCCGCGAACGCCTGCGGATAAGCCAGACGGTAGACGGTGTAGCCCAGGAACATCGCGCCAAAGAAGAGAATCTCCGTGGCGATAAAGAGCCACATCCCCATGGTGGCGGCTTCGCGTTGCTGCGGCGCATCGTCGAATTGATGCTCGACTGGAGGAAGCGAAGCCCTGCGCGAATCACTCATACGGTTCGCGTTTCGCGTGCGGCGGCTTCCCGTTCCATGGCTTCGGCGTCGTACTGGTAAGGCTCTTCCGTCACGATGGGCGTCGCGGCGAAATTGTCCTTCGGCGGCGGGGAGGAAGTCGTCCATTCGAGACCGGTGGCCTGCCATGGATTCGGTGTGGCGGACTTTCCGTAGCGCCATGACCAGAGGAGATAAAAGAGCGGCAAAAAATAGCCGACCGCGAGAATCGAGGCGCCGAGCGTGGACATGACATTGAGCACCTGGAACTCGGGCGCATAAACGTGATAACGCCGCGGCATTCCGAGATAGCCGAGCACGAATTGCGGAAAGAACGTCAGGTTAAACCCCGCAAAAATCGTCACCGCGGAAAATTTTGCCAGGCGCTCGGGATACATCTTTCCGCTGATCTTCGGCCACCAGAAATGAAGCGCGCCGAGATACGCCATGACCATGCCGCCGACCATGATGTAATGGAAATGCGCGATGACGAAATAGGTGTCATGCACATGCACGTCGACCGCGAGCGCGGCGAGAAAAAGCCCAGTGAGACCGCCGATCATGAAGAGCCCGATGAAGCCGAGCGCGTACAACATGGGCGTCTGGAAAGTGATCGAGCCTTTATAGAGCGTGGCCGTCCAGTTGAAGACTTTGATCGCGGACGGAATCGAAACCATGAAGCTGAGGACGGAAAAAATCATCCCGGCGTAGATCGATTGGCTGCTCACGAACATGTGATGCCCCCAGACCAGAAATCCCAGCACCGCGATCGCCACGCTGGCGTAGGCGACGAAGTGGTAACCGAAGATTTTCCGCCGCGCGAAACATGGAATGAGTTCACTCACCACGCCCATTCCCGGCAAAATCATGATGTAAACCGCGGGGTGCGAGTAGAACCAAAAAAGGTGCTGGAAAAGCAGCGGATCGCCCCCGAGCGCGGGATCGAAGATGCCGATACCGAAAGCGCGTTCCAGTGCCATGAGCGCGAGTGTGATTGCGAGGACCGGCGTGGCCAGGACCATGATCACGCTGGTGGTGTAAAGCGACCAAACGAAGAGCGGCAGGCGCGACCACGTCATCCCCGGCGCACGCATCTTGTGCGTGGTGACGATGAAGTTCAGCCCGGTCGCAATGGAACCGAATCCGGCAATGAAAATGCCAGTGGCCATCGCGATGACGTGGCCGTTCGCATACGTGCTGCTGTAAGGGGTGTAGAAAGTCCAGCCGGTATCCACGCCGCCGCTCACGATCGCGAAGAGCGCGAAAATGCCGCCTGCAATAAAGAGATACCAGCTCGCGAGATTAAGTTTTGGAAAGGCCACATCGCGCGCTCCGATCATGAGCGGGAGAAGGAAGTTGCCGAGCACCGTCGGGATGGACGGGATGAGAAAAAACCAGACCATGACCACGCCATGAATGGTGAACAATTTGTTGTAGGTCTGCGAGGTGACGAGATCGCCCTGCGGGGTCAGCAACTCCAGTCGCATCAAGGTTGCCGCCGCGCCCCCGATGAAAAAGAAAAACGTGATCGAGACCATGTAGAGCAACGCGATCCGCTTGTGATCAGTCGTGCCGAGCCAGGAGCGGATGGTCACGCGATCGTTCAGGTAATTGCGCCCATCGCGCGGTCGCGGCTGCAGCGCAGCTTGGGGTGTGGCGGTTATCATGGGCTTCCCAATTCGGTCCTGCCTAACGACTTCAAATAGGCGATGATGGCGTTCAGTTCTTCTTCACTGATCTGGCCCTGGAAGGTCGGCATGATCGCTTCGTAACCAGCGCTGATCTGCTTGTTAGGCTGGAGAATCGAATCGCGCAGATATTGATCGTCGGCTGGGACGAGCGTTCCGTCCGTTAACGGCACGGGTTTGCCGTAAATCCCCTCGAGCAGCGGTGCGCGGATGGCGGCGTTGGGCGCATGGCAGCCGCTGCAGCCCCGCGTGTGAAATGCCCGCTCGCCGAGCGCGACCAACGAATCGGAAGCAGGCTGCCCCGCGAGCCAGCGCGCATGTTCCGCGGGTTCCTGGACGTAAACCCAGCCGACCATCTTCGAGTGGTCGGTGCCGCAATATTGCGAGCAGAAGAGATGATATTTTCCCGGCCGCGTCGGGGTGAACCATTCGGTCGTATAACGCCCCGGGACGACGTCCTGTTTGTTGCGGAAGGCTGGGATGAAAAAATCGTGGATCACGTCCTGCGAGGTCATGATCAATTTGACCGGCGCGTTCACCAGGAGGTGCAGTTCATTAATCTCGCGGCGTCCATCCGGATGCTGGATTTTCCACATCCATTGTTTGCCGATGACGTAAATCTCCGTCGCGCCCGCCGGCGGGCGTGACATACCGAAGAAGACATTGGCGGCCCAAAAAAAGAGGCCAAGAAAAATGGCGAGCGGGATCACCGTCCAAGTAATTTCGATGCGAGTCGGTGACCCAGTGAGAGGGGTGCGATCGACGTCCGCGCCGCGGCGATAGCGGATGCAAAAAAACAACGCCACCACCGTGACGGCTAATGCCACTGCGCTGCACAGCAGGAGGAGAGCGAAGTAGATGCGATCGACTTGCGGCGCGAAATTCGACGCCGAATCGGGGAAGAGGAATGACGCCAGGGTGGTCATGTCGCTTCCCCGGGTGGTGGCCGCCGGCTCATGAACGCAATCGAACCGGCGAGCAGTAGGACGGTCCCGCAGCCAGCGATTTGGAGCACGCGCGAGATGAGCAACCCATACTTTCCGGTGTTTGGGTTGTAGTGAAAACAGAGCAGGAAAATGCGATCGGCGAGCGAACCCACACGATTCTGCGAGGCTTCCAGCAAGGCGAGCCGGACATCGCGGGCCGGGTATTCGATGCCAGGAAAATAGCGGGAAATTCTGCCCGCCGGCGTGAGCACCATGATCGCGCTCGGGTGTGCGAATTGACGCGTCTCCGCATCCCACGCGAAACGGAATCCCACCGCGCTCGTCAATTGCGCGATGGCCGCTTCGTCGCCCGTGAGAAAGTGCCAGCCCGCGTCGGCGCCCGGACGGCCATAGCGCTGCAGATAGATCTGCTTCTTCGCGGCCGCCAAGGCCGGACGTTCGCGCGCATCGAAACTGACGACGACGATTTCGTATTCTTTCCCCGCGTCGAACTTCAACTCCTGCGCGGTTTGCAGCACACCATTTAAAACCAGCGTGCAAAGGCTCGGGCATTCGTAGTACGCGAGCACGAGAAGGACGGGCTTGCGGCCAAAGAAACTTCCGAGCGGAACCTGTCGGTTATGCTCATCGCGAAAGCCGACCTCAAGGGGGACTTGCGCGTCCAACTTCTGCACCAAGCCGGCACGGGCGGCGACCTCCTCCTGCGTCGCGTGCGCGAAAGTGATGCTGCTCAGCCAAAAAGCAGCCAGCAAAACGACGCCCGCGTTTCTCGGTCCGTGTTGCGTCATGGCTTGGTCGCGGCGGCCTTGCGCGCCTGCATTTGGATGGAAGTGACACCACTGGCGTCTTGCGTCCCCGGGCCGCGCGTGGGCAAGCCGCGTTCCGCGATTAAGTCCATCGCGCGCTCGATCGGAATGCGAGCGAGGCCCGCGCTTTGGTCCACCCAGCCGTAGCTGTGCAGTTGCGCCTCTTCCGCCGCGCGAAATTTTGCCAGGTCCGCGGCGTCGTCGATCTGCAGGCGCGGTGCCGGCGCGCGCATTTTAGGATGAAGCGCGATGCGCGAAGCCGGGTCCGGCGACGGATGAGAGGTCGCGAAGGTTTTGAATAATCCTGCAACGGCGAAGTAGATGAGCACCGTTGCGAGAACGAGGCCGATAAGAGCCAGCCCCACCACGCGCACGTTGATATCGCGCGTCTCATGTCCCGGCCCTGATCCGTTGGGTTCACTCATCGTTCGCGGCCTCCTCCAGATCGCGCGCGAGGATGGGCGCTTGTTTGAGAAAATAGAAAAAGAGCGCAAACCAGATGCCGCCGAGCGCGAGCCATTCCGTAAGATCGAGCCAGTGGATGAAAAGGCCGGCGGGATGAAAAGAGGGCGCGACCAGCCAGAAATTGCTGAGGACCGCCGCGGCGAAAATGCCGAGCGCGATGGGCGCGAGCCGGGAACGATTCCGTTTGGCCGCGCGCGAAAGCAGGAGAGCGAAGGGCAGGAAAAACTGCCCGAGTAGCAGGAGGAGTGCGAACCATTGCCAGCCACCGCGGCTGCGCTCGAGATACCACGAGATCTCCTTGGGCAAATTGCCCGACCAGATGATGAGGAATTGGGAGAAGGAGACGTAGGTCCAGAAAACGACGAAGGCGAGAAGGAGGTTCCCGAGATCGTGGAAAACCTTCTCGGGAAGCGCTTCGCCTAACGAAGGGTCGCGCGAGAAGAGCGTGAGCAGGCCGGTCATGAGCGCGAGC
The DNA here is from genome assembly GCA_963762685.1 of uncultured Verrucomicrobiae bacterium. Lineage (GTDB taxonomy): Bacteria > Verrucomicrobiota > Verrucomicrobiia > Chthoniobacterales > UBA10450 > JACCTI01. Next base: position 188,862 of record CAVXLV010000009.1, read on the forward strand.
GCGGAGAGAAATTGTCCGGCACAAAAAATGACGACGAAGATGGTCGAGAACCATTCCGGATCGAGCGACATGACCCAATCAGTCGAAGCGAAGTTCATGCAGAGGACGTAGACGATCAGTCCGCCGGCGCTGAGCGCGATGACGCGGCCGCCCTGCGCCGCCTGCAGCCGGCGGCGGAGGAGAAGGGCGAAGAGCGTGAGCGCCGCGAAATAGAAGACGCTGCGACCGATGAAGAACGGAAGCGTGAACCACTGCTGTTTGTGAGTATAACCAGCGGTTTCGGTGAAGGTGCTGAGCGACCACGGATAGATGAAGTGCAGGCCGAGGAGGACGGGCAAAAAGAGAATCGCCAGCAACGGCAGCGTCATGAAGCCAGCGATGCAGAGGTTGCGCAGCGCGACGCCCCATTTTCCGCCCGTGAGATTTTGCAGCATGACAATGACGAGGCTGCCAAAGGAAAGGCCGCTCCAAAAGAGCCAGGCGAAAAGATAGGAACGGAAGAATTGCGGGCGATCAAAGAAGAGACCGAGAAGGGAAAGGAGGGCGAAGATCGCGCCGATGAGCAGGGCGCGCGTTTGCCAACGATCGATCTGGGTATGGAGCGCAGCGTTCGTGTTCATGGCTGCGCAACGGAGAGTCTTTGTGCCCCCGCGGGATCAGCATCTCCGGGGGTGGCGTGCTGGCTGAGTTGCAGTGCGCGAATGTAAGCGGCGATGGCCCAGCGATCCTCCACGGAAACGCGCGCGGCGTAGGAATACATCACGCCGTAACCATTGGTCATGACGTCGAAAAAATATCCGGGCGGCGCATCGCGCAGGCGTTGCTCATGGAGCGAGGGCGGTGGCGGAAAGCCGCGTTGCACGATCATGCCATTACCCGCGCCGATGCGGCCATGGCAGACGGCGCAGTTGATATTGAAACGCTCTTGTCCGCGCGCGAGCACCGCGCGCGTGACCGGAAGCGGGAAAGTGGCGGCCAGCTGGTCGCCGATCTTACCGGTGTAGAATTGTTCGTCGGCGCGCAGTTGTCCGCGCGCCACGGTGTGTGCGGGTGGCACGCGCGCGCCGCGTCCGTCGGCAAAGAAATTATTTTCTGCCAGCGGTTTCAGGCGTTGTTGATCCACCATGCCGCGGCGGCAGGAAGTGCCGCAGAGCCCAAGGAGGAGCGCGGCAAGAATCGCGCACGACGGCTTCACTCTTCTACCTCCAGCACAGCCTCTGCGCCTAACGAGAGGAAAAACTCCCGCACCGTCTCGGCGGCAAACGCTTGATCGTCCGCCTCGATGCAAAGGAAGAAGCGCGTCTGGCTGGCGAGCAGGAATCTGGGCGCGTTGAAAACCGGATGGTAGGGCTTGGGCAAGCCATTCAGCGCCAGCATGCCGACGACGCCGGCGAGCGCGGCGCCGAGAATGGTAAGCTCGAAGGTGATCGGGATGAAAGCCGGCCAGCTATGCAAGGGGCGGCCGCCGACGTTGAGCGGGTAAGAAATCGTGGCCGAATACCACTGCATGAAATAAGCGGTCAGCGCGCCGCCAATTCCCCCAAGTAAGACGAGAAGAGGCACGCGCGTTTTCTCGAACCCGATCGCTTCCGCGACGCCTTCGACCTCGTACGGACTGTAAGCGTCCATCTTGCGATATCCGGACTCGTAGGCAGCACGCGCAGCCGCGAGAAGTTGTTCCGGTTCGCGGAATTCGGCCATTATTCCGTAAAGGGTTCCGCTCATTTCTGCGCCGCCGATCTTTTGTGCACGAGTTCACGCATCTCGCTGATCGAGATGGCGGGAAGGATGCGAAGGAAAAGAAAGAGCAGGGTCAGGAAGAGCCCGAACGATCCGAGCAAGGTCAGCCAATCCCAGCGCGTGCCGTGAAACATCCCCCAGGACGAGGGCAGAAAATCGCGGTGCAGACTGGTCACCACGATGACATAGCGCTCCAGCCACATGCCGACATTTACGAGCAAGGAAATGACGAAGAGCGCGCCGATGTGGGTGCGGATGCGTTTGCACCAGAGCGCCTGCGGCACCGCGACGTTGCAAAAAATCAGCATCCAGTAAGCCGGCCAGTAGGGGCCGAACATGCGGTTCAGCGTGAGAAAGATCTCGAACTTGTCGTCGCTATACCAAGCCATGAACCCTTCCGTGACATAGCCATGCGCCACCAGCAGTCCGGTCGCGAGCATGACTTTGGCCGCATTTTCGAGATGGCGCCGGGTAATGAAATCCTGCAAGCCGTAATACTTCCGGATCGGAATCGCGAGCGTCAGCACCATGGCGAACCCGGAGAAAATGGCGCCGGCCACGAAGTAGGGCGGGAAGATGGTGGAATGCCAGCCCGGCACGATCGCGATGGCAAAATCCAGCGAGACCACACTGTGCACGGAGAGAACGAGCGGCGCGGCCAGACCGGCGAGAAGGAGATAGGCCATATGAAAACGTTTCCAATGCCGGGCCGAGCCGCGCCAGCCTAACGAGAGGATGCCGTAGAAGTAGCGGGGCGCCCGATGGGACGCACGGTCGCGCATGGTGGCCACATCGGGGACGAGGCCGATATACCAAAACATAAGCGAGACGAGCAGATACGTCCCGACCGCGAAGACGTCCCAAACGAGCGCGCTGCGCCATTGCGGCCACAGGCCCATGGTGTCGGGATACGGCAGGAGCCAGTAGAAAACTTCCGGTCGGCCGAGATGGAGCAAAGGGAAGATGCCCGCGCAGGCCACGGCAAACAGCGTCATCGCTTCGGCGAAGCGATTGATGGACGTGCGCCAATCCTGATGGAGCAAAAGCAGGATGGCGGAGATGAAAGTGCCGGCGTGACCAATGCCAATCCACCAGACGAAATTTGTAATCGCGAAGCCCCAAGCCACAGGAACATTCACGCCCCAAATGCCGACGCCTTTCAGAAAAAGCCAGCCGATGCAAAAGAGGAAAAGCAGCAAGAGCGCGAAGGCCACGGCAAAGCCGAGGATCCAACCGCGCTGCAGCGGGCGATCGAGGACCACGTTCGCGATCTTCGCGGTCACGGAGGCGCTGTCGTAGCCGGGCGCGACGATGGGCCGCTCTCTCAGTCCGACGCTTTTCTCTCCCGCTCTCATGCTTCGGGATTTGGATTAGTCACGCGCGCCAGATAAGTGGTGCGCGGGCGCGTGTTCAGCTCGGCGAGCAGAGCGTAATTCAAGGGCGAGGCCCGCAATTTCGTGACGCGCGCGTTCGCGTCGTTCAGATCGCCAAACGTGATGGCGTTCGCGGGACAGGCCTGCGCGCAGGCCGGTGTGATCTCGCCGTCGCGGATGGCGCGATTGGTTTTGTGCGCCTCGATTTTGACCGCGTTGATGCGCTGGATGCAGTAGGTGCATTTCTCCATCACGCCGCGACTGCGCACGGTGACATCCGGGTTGCGCATGAGCTTGCGCGTGGGGGGCTGTTCGAACTGATTCTCGTTGTATGCGAGGAAGTTGAAGCGGCGGACTTTGTAGGGGCAATTGTTCGAACAATAGCGCGTGCCGATGCAGCGATTGTAGATCATCTGGTTCAGCCCTTCGCTGCTGTGCACGGTGGCGGCGACGGGGCAAACCAGCTCGCAGGGCGCGTTCTCGCAATGCATGCACGGCACCGGCTGATGCAGCATTCTCGGACTCGTTAGACCGGATTCCTCCTGATAATAGCGATCAACGCGAATCCAATGCATCTCGCGGTTCAGCGCCACCTGAGCTTTGCCGACCACGGGAATATTGTTCTCGGCCTGGCAGGCCATGGTGCAGACGCCGCAACCGGTGCAGGTGGTGAGATCAATCGTCATGGCCCACGCGTGTTCGCCGCGGGGAAATGGCGGGTAGAGCGTCTCGTCCGCGCGCGGCGGCGGCTCTGCGGCGCGCGCTGGGGCATGGGGATTTTCCAGGAATTCCGCCAGGGTCCCGGCCCGCACGAGATCGCGCCCCTCCATGTCCCAGTGCTGCTGCGTTGTCACCAAGTCGTGGTGCTCGTCCGTCCTCTCCAACTCCAGCCCGGGGCCACCCCACGGGGCTTCCGCCGTGCGTAAGGTGTAGGCGTTGAAACCAACCCCGTTGCCGACGTTGCCGGCATGGGTGCGGCCGTAGCCGAGCGTGATGGTCACGCAGTCGTCCGCCTGACCCGGCTGAATCCAAACCGGCGCGCGGACCGCGCGGCCGCGCCATTTCAGATTCACGACCTCGCCGTTAGCCAGCGCCAGACGTTTCGCGGTCGCCGGACTAACGAGTGCCGCGTTGTCCCAAACGATTTTGGTTAACGGATCCGGGAGTTCCTGAAGCCAGGCATTATTGCCGTAATGTCCATCGAGCAGGCGGGCACCGGGGCGAATGAGCAAGGTCAGTCCATTGTCCGAGCGCTCGTTAGCCGACACCGTGGCAGGCGCGGGGTTCCGGGCTATCGCCGCCCGCCCGCCCGCCTCGACCACGCCCGCGTGCAGCGCCCGGCGCCAAGCCGCTTCGAAATCGGTCGCCGGTGCTTTCGCCTGCCAGTAGGCGCGCACAATTTCGTAACTGCTGCGCGGCGCTTCTTCCAAAACTGCGGCCAGCAATTCATGACGGGAACGTCCGGCGAAAAGCGGCTCGATCATGGGTTGCATGATCGTGGCGGTGCCGTCAAAAGAGCGCGCGTCGCTCCAACTTTCCAGCGCGTGCGCTTCGGGTAGGTGCCACTGGCAAAGCGCTGCGGTTTCGTTTCGATAGGGCCCGAGATGGACGGAATGCGGGACCTTTTTCAGCGCCGCCGCGAATTCGCCAGGGGCGTCGTACACTGGATTGCCGCCGAGAACGAAAAGCGTGTCCACACGGCCGCTCTCGATCTCGGCCACCAGCTCCTCGAACGGTCGGGCCGCGCTTGGGACGTCGTCGAGGTATTCGAGCGTTGTGGGAACGTTGCCGAGCGCGTCGTTTAATTGCCGCGCGATGTCGTGCAGCAGCGGCCCTTCATGGTCACCCGCGAGGACGAGACACCGGCCGGCGTGCGCGCGCAGATCGCGCCCGACCGCATTCCCACCCTCTGCTACTTCGCGTGCGAAATCCGCCAGCGCGGCCGGGCGGAGAGCGTAGCGATGGTCAGCCATCGTTCCCGTAATCGAAGGCGTCGATTCCGCGACGTAGAGCCGGTTCATCTGGCCATCCGGGCGGCGGCGCGCAGCGAAGTCGCGCCCGTAGGCCAGAGACATGGGGCCGCTTCCGAGAAAATCGGCGCCGAGACTGAGAATCACGTCCGCCTTTTGCAAGTGATACACCGCTCGCACTTTCGGGCCGGCGAGTGGATCGAAGACATGCCACTTCGCCGCGGGATATTTCGCGAGCAGGCGGCTGAGTTGATCGAGAAGGGTGGGCGAGGTCTCGTGCTGAGTGAGAACGCGCAGACCCGCACCGCCATTCGCATTCCATTTCGGCGCGGCCGTTGCGATCGCGCCCAACATCGCCTCCCACGTGCTCGGCTGGCCATCGTGCAGCACGCTTTGCGAACGTTCCGGATCGTAGAGCGTGAGCAGCTCGGCTTGCATGAAAACATCGGTGGCGCCAAGGCTGGCGGGATGCTCGGGATTGCCTTCGATTTTCGTGGGACGGCCTTCGTGCGTTTCGACCAGGACTCCGCGCGCGTAGCCGCCGAGCGTGAGCGCAGTCGCGTAATACAGCGGCCTGCCGGGGATGATCTCCTCGGGTTGCTTTCGATACGGGACGATGTGCTCGAGCGGATTGCGCGTGCAACCGGTCGCGCTGGCCAGCGCGATGGACGCTCCCATGATTTGGAGGAAGCGGCGGCGGCTTAACTCATCCGGCCAATCCGCCGCGCCCTCTGGAAATTCGTCCGGTCGTCTTAGCGATGACATGTGTAGCAATCGGTCAGTCCTGCGGTGTGGACCTGGTTTTGCCTAACGAGTTCTTTGCCAAAAGCGAGCTGATCGGCCGGCGGCGGGTAATGCATGTCCACGACTGCGCCGGGTGGCCGCAGAAATTGCTCGGGCGCGCGGTGACAATCGAGGCACCAGCGCATGTAAAGCGGCTGCGTTTTCCAGGTGAGCGGCATCTCGTTGACCTGGCCGTGGCAGGTGGCACAGCCGACGCCTTTCGCGACGTGAATGCTATGGTCGAAGTAAACGTAATCGGGCAGGTCATGGACGCGGGTCCACTGGATCGGCGCGCCGGTGCGCCAGCTCTCACGCACCGGTTGCAGGACGGGCGCATCTTTCCAAACCTGCGAATGGCAGGTCATGCAGGTCTCGGTGGGCGGGAGGCCGGCGAAGGAAGATTGCTCCACGCCGGTGTGGCAGTAGCGGCAATCAATGCCGAGCCCGCCGACGTGGTGTTGATGGCTAAAAGGAACGGGCTGCTCCAGCGGCGCACCGACTTGCGTCCAGAAATCCGAACGCGCGAAGCCGAAAAGCGTCGCGCAAAGGAGAAGCGCAGCCGCCCCGCCGCCGACGAGGGCAAGTCTGGCGAGTGCATTCGCGCGTTTTCTGAAAAGTTGGCTCATTCCCTATCTGCCCGGAGGAACCTTCTGCACAATGTCGGAAACGTTTCTGCCACCCAAGAGAAATGCAGAAAGTTTTTCCGCCGCGAGAAATACGTCGAACTCTGGCGAGCGCGCCGGATTTTTGATCGGCGATAAATCTGATGATTGGCTATGCCTGAATGCGGCTGAGAAACTTATGGAAGCAGCGCGGACACGAAGTGGCGGTTCTCGCACTGGCGTGTGGCGGTGCGGGGCCGAAGGTAGGCCGTGATCGAGCTCCTCATCTTCGCCGTGGTTCTGGCGATCGCGGTTTTGCTCTCGGACCTGGCGCATCGCAGCGTGCTCTCGACGGCGGTGCTTTTTCTCGTGGCTGGATTTGTCTGCGGGCGCGATGTCCTCGGCTTGCTTCCGCTCACCCCGGAAAGTCCGGTCGTCTCACGGCTGGCGGAGCTGGCGCTCTTCAGCGTTCTCTTTACCGATGGCATGCGCGTCGGTGCGCGCGATCTCTTTCGTGCGTGGAACCTGCCCGGGCGCGCGTTGCTCTTCGGTCTGCCGCTGACCTTGCTCGCGACGGCGATGTTTGCGCATTGGGTGGCTGGTTTGCCGTGGATGCCCTCGTTCCTAGTCGGGGCGGTGCTCTGCCCAACGGACCCGGTTTTCGCTTCCGCGATTGTGGGACGGAAGGAAATTCCCGGCCGTCTGCGACATTTGTTAAATGTGGAGAGCGGCGTGAACGACGGCCTCGCGCTTCCCATCGTGGTCGTGCTCCTGGCGTCGTTGGCGGGTGCGGCCGTCGTTTGGGGCGAGCTCGCGTTCGAACTCGGCTCTGGCATCGCATTGGGCGTCGCGCTTCCCTGGGCGGCGGCCAAGATCGAGCGCAGCCGTTTCTTCGCCGTCTCGGCTCCCTACGAGCCGCTCTACGCTTTCGCCGTGGGCTTGCTGATTTATTCCATCGCCAGTCTTACGCACGCGAATGTCTATCTCGCCGCTTTCGCCGCCGGCGTGACGGTGGCCTGCGTGAGCAAAAAACTGCGCGACGATTTCCATCGTTTTGGCGAGACGGTGGCGGAGCTGTTTAAACTCGCGGCCTTAATCGTTTTCGGCGCCCTCATTTCGCCGGCCTTCTTCCGCGAGATTTCCTGGGCGGGTTATCTCTTCGCTTTTCTCGCTCTATTTGTGGCTCGGCCGCTCGCGCTCGCCGTCGCGCTCGTGGGGAGCGAACTCTCCGGCCGGGAGCGCGCCACTGCGGCCTGGTTTGGCCCGAAAGGATTTGCCTCGGTCGTTTACGGGCTGCTCCTGCTCAATGCCGCCGTTCCCCAAGGAAACGAAATGTTTCACCTCATCGCGCTCGTGGTGGTGGGATCGATGATCGCGCATTCTTCCACCGATGTTTTGATTGCGCATTGGTTTGCGCGCAGACAGGAAGCGGAGGCCGCGGCGAGCGCGCTAAAGTGAGCGTTCCCGTCGCTTAATCGAACCGGCGGCTCGTAGCTCGCCGTCGATGCGTTCGTAAGCAGAGGGCCGGGGCGCGGTGGGCGCGAATCCATTCATGATCTCGATTATCATCCCCACGGCCAACGAGGCTCAAAACCTGCCACGGACGCTGGCGGCGCTGAAAGCCGCGGGGGAAAATTTGGCGCACGAGATTCTGGTGGTGGACGCTGGCAGCGACGATGCCACGATCGCGCTGGCGGAGGCGGCCGGCGCGCGCATCCTAACGAGTCCCGCCCGTCAGCGTGCGGCGCAGATGAACCAGGGCGCGGCCGCGGCGCGCGGCAAGGCCATCCTTTTTTTACACGGGGATACGGTTCTGCCGAGATTGGCGCTGTCTAAAATCGAGGACACGCTGGCGCGTCCACGAGTGGTCGGTGGCGCCTTCGCGCGGCGCTACGATTCACCCTCGCGTTTTCTGCGGATGACCTGCGCGCTCGCCTCCTGGCGCGGGAGAATGAGCGGATGGTTTCTCGGAGACCAGGCGATTTTTGTCCGCGCCAAGGTCTTCCGCCAACTGGGAGGTTTTCGTGATTTCGATCTCTTTGAGGATCTCGATTTCTCCCGTCGATTGCGGCGCGCGGGCCGGACGGTGCTGCTGCGACCCGCAGTGCTTTCGGCAGCGCGCCGGTTCGAGAGAAGGGGTCCAGGTCGCCAAACCTGGAACGATCTTTTGCTGACCTGCCGCTACCTGCGCGGCGGCGTTTCGCCGATTGATTGTGGAACGCGAAAGTAAGATGGGCCTCCTGGCAGACCCGGGAATAAATTTCCGCGACCACGCTTCTTATGCGCATGTCCAGAATTTCTTGGGTCCTTCTTCCGCTCCTGTCGTTCGCACTCTGCGCGGCGCGCGGTGCGGAGACCACGTTCACGAGCAAGCCGACGCGGACTCACCTGCTCGAGCTCTTCACCTCAGAAGGCTGCAGCAGTTGTCCTCCAGCAGAAACATGGCTGAGCCAATTAAAGAACGCGCCCGGCTTGTGGACGGATTTTGTGCCGCTGGCGTTTCACGTGGACTATTGGGATCGGCTGGGCTGGCGCGATCCGTTCGCAGCGAAGGCGTGGACGGCGCGGCAGTATCGTTATTCCGCCGCCTGGCAGAGCAGTAATGTTTACACGCCCGGCTTCGTTCTTAACGGAGAGGAATTGCGCGATCGCCGGGTGCCCAGCGCCGCGAACGACGCGGCCGGTGTGCTTTCGATTTCCTACGAAAAGCCGAGCCGCGTAAAAGCCAGTTTCCAGCCGGCCAAAGGCGGCGACCAGGCGTTCGAAGTGCACGTGGCCCGGCTGGGTTTCGACGTAAGGATTCAGGTGAAAGCGGGAGAAAATAGCGGCCGCCAATTGTTGCACGACTTCGTGGTTCTCGCGCAAGCGGACGCGCGCCTGGCGTCGGGCGAGGCGGAAGTAAATCTGCCGGCTGGCCCCAGCGGCGCTCCGCGGCAGGCCATCGTGGCGTGGGTGACGGAAGCGGGCGGGATGGCGCCGCTGCAGGCGGTCGGCGGTTGGCAAAAGCCCTAACGAGACGTTCTGGCCCGGGACAGAGAGATGCTGGCTAACTGCCGTGCGGTCTCGACTTCGCTCACAGGTTCCAGACGCACGAGAGCGCTTTGCGAGAGCACGGCCCGTAACTTCTCCGCCGAAGCTTTCGTCGCCAGCATGTGAGAGTGTCCCTGCGCACTCCAGCTCGCCGTCTCCCAACCGTCTTCTTGTCGAAAACGCGGCTGGGCCGGCGGCGGATGCGCCAATCCTTTTTCTTCCGTCACCACCAGATGAATGTAGCCGCCTGTGCCCATCTTGAAGCACATGATCGAGACCGCGTTTCCGTGCGAAGCAATCGTTTTGCAACCGAGCGACGCCATGGAGCTGAGCGCGGCCGGCATGCTCGCAGGAGCGGGAGAATTCTTCGCGGCGAGATAGCGCCGGAGCGCCGCGGGATCGTCGTCTTCCAAATCGAAGCCCAGCGTCTCGGTCCCCAGTTGCGGAATAATGGCGAGCGCGTCCCGTTGCCAGCGGTCGAGTCCGGACCCGCGCTTGAGCCAGACGCCGGCAAGCGCGGCGCATAACAAAAGGACGGCCGCGAGCGCGAGGAGCGTGCGAGCCGTGGAAGAGGTGTGCGGACGGCTGACTTCGGCGCCGGCTAAAATCCTTGCGCGCAAACCAGCCGGGAGAGCGATCGCCGCAACGGCGGCGGAAACCGCCGCATCAAAGCGCCGCTCCTGCTGGAACCATTCCGCCAATTCCGGATCGCGCTCGGATTGCGCTATCGCTTCGGTGAAGCGCGGATCAGTCGCGTCGGCCCCGTCCGGTCGATAGGCGCTGAGGATGAATTTGGCCTCGTCGTTATTCACGCGCTTCCTCCGCGGCCCGTCGTGCCTGGCAAGCGCACAATCTTGCGCGCTGCTTCCTCCTGCTGCGTAGATAATTTCTGCCGGAGCGCTTCTTTTCCGCGCGACAAGCGCGACATCACGGTCCCGATCGGCACCTCGAGAATGTCCGCGATTTCCAAGTAGGAAAATTGTTTGAGATAAAAGAGGGTGAGCGGCGCGCGATAAATTTCTTCCAGGTTTTGCAGCGCCTCGACCGCGGTGGTCGCATCGATTTGCTCGTGGACGGAAGTGGCCGGCGCGCTCTGCTCGGGCGCTTCCTCGAGGCCGACTTTAGGAAAGCGAACTTCATGCCGATGCCCGCCGAGGAATTCGCGGTAGAGCGTGGTGAAGAGCCACGTTTTCGCCTTCGATTTCTCGCGCAACTGATGCCCCTTCGCGGCCCAGAGGTAGAAAGTTTGCTGGGTAAGATCGGCGGCGGACATGGCGTTTTTTGCGAGGCTGAAGGCGAAACGGTAGAGCGCCGTGTAGTGGGTATCGACGAGGCGCTCGAACTCCACCTTCGCCATGTCCGTGGGAGGGTTGGGCGCGGACATTATTCCGAGTCTCCTGGGATGAAGAGCGCGTGCAACTCTTGGGGCGAGCCAGTGGTTTCCGCGAGCGCGCCGTTCATCCGTCGTCTGGCTCGGCTTTGAGTGGATGCGACCGCATTCCTTCGAGCAATCTCGCCGCGAGGGCGGTCCAACCGGTTTGGTGGCTGGCGCCGAGGCCGCGGCCGTTGTCGCCGTGGAAATATTCGTGGAAGAGCACGAGATCGCGCCAATGCGGATCGTGCGCGAAGCGCGGATCGCCGCCGGCGAACGGGCGTTCGCCGTTTTCGTCGCGGAGGAAAAGACTGCCCATCCGCCGCGAGAGTTCAGCCGCCACTTCCTTCAGGTTGAGCATTTTCCCGGAGCCGCGCGGACATTCCACGCGCATCTCCTCGCCGAAGAAATGGTGATAACGTTCGAGCGCTTCGATGATGAGATAATTGATCGGGAACCAGACCGGCCCGCGCCAGTTTGAGTTGCCGCCGAAGAGGTAGCTGTTGCTTTCGCCGGGCACGTAATCGACGCGGTGCTCCTCCTGCCCGGCGTATAAAATATAAGGATGCTCGCGATGAAACTGCGAGAGCGAGCGCACGCCATACGGCGAAAGAAATTCCGACTCATCGAGGACATAACGAAGCACGCGTTCGAGCCGGTCCTTGGTCATGATGGAGAGCATGCGATGACGCCCGTGCGGGCCGAGTTTTCCCATGCTCAGCAGCGGCGCGAGGTCCGGCCGGTAATGCAAAAACCAGTTCATCCGCTTGGTGAATCCGGGCAGCCGTTCCAGTTGTTCGCTCTCTAGAATCTCGACCGCAATCAGCGGCAGCAAGCCGACGAGCGAGCGCGTCTTGAGCGGAATCTGCCGCTGGCGGGGCGTCTTGAGTTCATCGTAGTAGAAGCCGTCCTCCTCATCCCAGAGGCCCTCGTCGCCTAACGAATTCATGGCATCGCTGATGTGGATGAAGTGCTCGAAAAACTTCGAGGCCATGTCCTCGTAAGCCGGGTTGGTTTGCGCCAGCTCGAGCGCCATCGAAAGCATGGTCAGGCTGTAGAAAGCCATCCAGGCCGTGCCGTCGGCCTGTTGCAGATAGCCGCCCGTGGGAAGCGGCTTCGAACGGTCAAAGACGCCGATGTTATCCAGCCCGAGAAAGCCGCCGGAGAAGAGATTGTTCCCTTCCATATCCTTGCGATTGATCCACCAGGTGAAGTTCAGCAGCAGCTTCTGGAAAGTGCTTTCGAGAAACGCAGTGTCGCGCGCGCCGCGCGGGCCGGTCATTTTATAAACGCGCCAGGCCGCCCAGGCGTGCACGGGCGGATTCACATCACCAAAGGCAAATTCATAGGCCGGGATCTGGCCGTTCGGATGCATGTACCATTCCCGCAAAAGCAGGCCGAGCTGATGCTTCGCAAAATCCGGGTCGATCTTCGCCATCGGGATCATGTGAAAGGCAAGATCCCACGCCGCAAACCACGGATACTCCCATTTATCCGGCATCGAGAGGATGTCGCGATTGTAGATGTGCTGCCAGCTGCTGTTGCGACCGTTCAAGCGCTCCGCCGGCGGGGCCGGTTGCGCCGGATCGCCCTTCAACCATTCCGGGATCGTGTAGTAATAAAATTGCTTTGTCCAAAGCAGCCCCGCGTAAGCCTGGCGGATGACGTTCCGCGCATCGGGATCGCCCTGCGCCGCGCCGGCGATCTGACCATAGAACTCGTTCGCCTCGTTCAAGCGCGCCGCGAAGGTCTCGTCGAACTCAGCAGTGAACGGAGCCGCGGGCGCCTCGTTGCTGGCGGAAAGGCGAAGCCGAATGGTCCGCGTTTCGCCGGGCGCCAATTCCAGCACCTGCAGCAGCGCCACTTTGGTCCCGGATTGCGCCGGATTTACCGCCGTCTCATTCCCACGGATGACGAAATCGTGGAACGCGTCTTTCACAAACGGCGCCGGATTCGGCGCACCAAAAAGACGCTGCGCGTTCGTCTCATTCTCGGTGAAAAGCGCCCGCGCCTCTGTTTCGAAGGCGAATTGAAAATCTCCCAGCCGCTCGTGTTCCGCGCGGATGAGATGCGCGCCCTCCATCCGCAAGGAGGGCTTCGTCCTCACCATTTCCGGCACCTGGCCCCAGGACCACATGTTCCGGAACCACAGCGTGGGCAAAAGATGGAGCGCGGCCATTTCCGGTCCGCGATTCGCCACCGTGATTTTGATCAAGATGTCGTTAGGCGACGCCTTGGCGTATTCCGCGAAGACGTCGAAATAGCGTCCTTGATCGAAGACGCCGGTCTCCGCCAATTCGAACTCGGGTGCGTGCAAACCGCGCTGTCTATTTTCTTCCACCAGGCGCGCGTAGGGAAACTCCGCCTGCGGATATTTGTAGAGCGCCTTCAGGTAGGAATGGGTCGGCGTGGAATCGAGATAGAAATACGCTTCCTTCACGTCCTCGCCGTGATTTCCCTCCGGCCCGGTCAAACCAAAGAGCCGCTCTTTCAGGATCGGATCGCGTCCGTTCCAAAGCGCGAGCGCGAAACAGAGCCGGCACTCCCGATCCGTGATTCCGAGCAATCCATCCTCGCCCCACCGGTAGGTGCGGCTGCGCGCGTGATCGTGCGGGAAGGATTCCCAAGGATTGCCTCCGGCAGAATAATCCTCCCGCACCGTGGCCCATTGCCGCTCGGAAAGATACGGCCCCCAGCGTTTCCAATTGAGCTCGCGCGCGGCGTTGGCGCGCAGGCGTTCACGCTCTGCGTTGGAAGTTCGAGGGAGGGAAGTCTTCATCGGTCCGCAGGCCACCGCCGGTCTTTTTTGCGCGCAGTTTTAACGAAACTGGGGTAATGTTGAGGCTCTCCGTCCCACAAGATACAGACAAAAAACATCATCCTTGGAACATCCCATGAATCTCAGATCCATCTTGAACTTCCTTTTGCTCGGGCTGCTTTACGGCGTGCTTACTCTACCCGCCCCGGTCGAAGCCGCGCGCGTTTCGGGCGATCCCGGTGGACATACGAACCGCGGAGTGAAATACGCGCGCGACAAAAATTACGAAAAGGCGATCGAAGAATTTACGAAAGCAATCGAAGCCCAGCCGAACGATCCGAAGAATTATCGAAATCGCGCCGTCGCCTATCGGCTCCACCACGAACCGGAGAAAGCAAAGGCGGACACCAAAAAAGCAAACGAACTGAATCCCGAATCTGCCCGCACCTATATGGCGCGCGCCCGGAAGTTACTCCGGGAAAAGAAACCCGATCTCGCCCTCGCCGAACTCGATAAGGTGCTTGAGAAAGATCCGCGCGACCGCGCTGCTCTCCGTCTGCGCGCCTATACTTACCTCCAGGAGAAAAAGTGGAAGGAAGCGATTGCTGATTACGACACCGCGATTAACACCATCTCGGCCGTGGACGTTGAAGGTCGGACTCGCCGCGGCTTCGCTTATCGCAACCTCAAGCAATACGACCGGGCTCTGATTGATTTTACGAAAGTGATCGAAGCCCAGCCCAAAGACATCGAAGCCTACCGCCGGCGCGCCTATCTTTATCGCCTCATGGGCCAGAACGCCAAGGCGGCGGCCGACCTCGAGACAATTCTGACCCTGAAACCAAACGACGCGGATGCAAAAAGTCGGCTGCAATATGTGCAGAAAATGAAACCGGCGACGGGGCAACCCACGCCTGCGCCGAAAACGAAAGCATCGCCGTCCCCGAAGGCCCGCTAGCGCCAGCCCCGCCTGCGAGACTGCGAAGGCATTTCTAGAATGCGCGACCTCTCCAGCATTCTGCAGCGCGCGGTTGCCGATTCGGTTGCCACTCTGCACTCGTTGGGCGAACTCGATCAGCAGATGCGGCACGCCGCTGACGCGCTCACGGCCTGCCTCGCCTCCGGCCACAAGCTCCTCGTCTGCGGCAATGGGGGGAGCGCCGCCGATGCTTCCCATTTTGCGACGGAGTTCGTCGTCCGCTTCATCGCGGATCGTCCCGCCTATCCTGCCATCTGTTTAAACAGCGATGGCGGCCTCCTCACCGCCGCCGGGAACGATTACGGCTTCGAAGAGATTTTCGCCCGTCAGGTGGCCGCTTTCGGACGGGAAGGCGACGTCTTGGTTTGCCTAACGACCAGTGGCAATTCACCCAATATCCAGCGCGCGCTCGCCGAAGCCAAAACGCGCGGCTTGACCAGCATCGCGCTCCTCGGCCGCGATGGCGGCGCCAGCAAAGGCCAGGCCAATCTGGAACTGCTCGTCCGCGGAGAAACCACCGCGCGCATCCAGGAAGCGCACATGCTTTTGCTGCACGTCCTCTGCGAGGCGGTGGAAGAACGGCTCGCGCAAAGATAGCCGGTTAACGTCCGCTACCAGCGCGGCAAATGGATCGTCGCGATCATGCAGCGGGCGCTGCCGCCGGCGAGTTCGATTGTGGGCAAGGGCAGGGGAACGAGCCGGGCGAATTTTGCGATGGCGCTGCGTTGCGTGGCGGTGAGTGCTGCTTCCGCGCGCGCTGATAAGATGAGCAGTTTCTCGCGGTCGTTATGCAGCTCGATGGCGTTGCCGGCAAATTCTCCGATCTGCGCGGGCGTCAATTCGATGACTTCTTTTCCGTGCGCTTCGAGCAGATTTTGCACGCCGTCGCGCTCGGCTTCGTCGGGGATGTTTTGCAGGCCAACGAGCGCGAACTCAGAGCCGACACACATCATCACGTTGGTGTGGTAGATCGCGCGACCGGGCGCGCTTTCGCTGCGGAACGTAACCGGCTCGTAGCCGAAATCGTCCGCAAATCTTTTGAGGACTTCGGGATGGGTGCGTTGAGAAAGTGAGGCGTAGGCGATCTTGTTAATGTGGTCCAGGACGAGGCTGCCGGTCCCTTCCAAAGCGCGGTCGGCCGCCTCGTGGGCCGAATAGTCGATCACTTCCGTGATGCGATAATGGGCCCGCAAACTTTCGATCACGTCGTGGCGCCGCTCCGTCCGACGCGTGGCGGAATGCATCGGATACAAGGCCACGCGGCCATCGTGATGTGTGGAGAACCAGTTGTTAGGGAAAACCGCGTCCGGCTTCTCCGGCGTGGCGGTGTCATCCACCACCTGCACGGTCACTCCCGCAGCGCGCAGGGTTTCCACCGCACGATCGAATTCCGCCTGTGCCCGCGCGGAGATTTCCGGGAGCTCTCCCGCGGCGACGGCTTTCTGGAAGGCGTTGTCCGCGGCCGTTTCCGGGTTCGGATAAAACCGGTGGGGCCGAATCATGAGGACGGCGTTCGCGCTTTGTTGGATGGCCGGGATCATGCGAGGGAAAGGAAGGTTACGGAATGCGCGCGCCAGAAGGGTTGCAGGTCATTTTGATGACCGTGTGCTGTTGCTCGAGTTTCGCGATTTCGGCGCGTTGCTTTTGGAGAATCTCTTGATAATCGGGGGGCGGATTCCCCCAACAGCCGGCGAGATGGTAGAAGGCGATCGGTTTGCCGCCAGCGGCGAGCAACTGGTTGGTGTCATTGCATGTCGCCTGCAATTCTTGCAATTTTTCTGCGACCGTAACGTTGCGCGCTGGCTTCGTTTCCTGGCCTTCGCCGTGGGCGCGGATCACTTCCACGATGTCGGTTAATTTGATCCCCGCCGGCAGGCATTTCGCCAGAGGGGAGGACGGGCTTTCAGTCTTCGTCTGGGCGAAGGCGGCCGCGGGCCAGAGCGCGCAGCCGAGGAGCAACAGGAGGTGGAAGGAATTTCTCATGCCGGTGTGGTGAATCTGGCCGAGTCCCGAGTTCGTGTCACATTCCAACCTCATGAGTTGGGTCACCGTTGTTTGGTCCATGACGGGGGCCGCTTGTCTGACGCTGGCGTTGATCCAGGGCTTGATCTGGCTTCGGCAACGCCAGGCCTGGGCCGCTTGCTTCCTGCGGACGGTATCGCTCTTGCTAAATTTTCTGATCGGGCAAAATCTGAACTACCTCGACGTCTTGCGGGTGAAATCGACATTAGGCAATGCCCTTCCGTAATCAGCGGCCAGTGCCGCCCCGGGCCGGCTTCGACGTGCTGCTCTTGCCGCTGGCCGGGCGAGAGCGCACGGCCCGAAGCGAAGGATGAGTCTGCCAAGCCTTCACGAGGAGCTGCGTGACCCAGTTTAGTGACAGTCGATTTGTCGCTTGCATATCCCCGTCTGACCGATCAAAACGCCCCCACTCCTATGCGTCCAATAAAAATTGCCCTTTCCCTTATTCTCGTTTTTGCCTCCCTCGCGTTCGCCATTTGGTCCTTTGCCGGTCAGGCTGCCCTACCCGCCGCGGCGACTCCGACCGACGATCCAGATTTTCCGCCCAGTAAATTGGGAATGGGTAAGGAGAGCTTCCTCGAGAAACGAAACGCCTGGACGATGCTGCGCCGGGGATACGATCCGGGTCGGCCGTTTGATCCGATGGCGCGCGTTCGTGCCATCACGCAGATGGGCCAGCAGCTGGAGCAACTCGAAAGAGCACGCACGAACGGCAGCGCTGACGGTGCGGAAATCAGCACCACATCGTGGACCGCCGTGGGTCCCGCACCCATCCCGGCCGGCCAAACCACGCCCGCGAATCCGGTGACCGGACGAATTATTTCCATCGCAGTCCATCCCACCAACCCTGACATCGTTTTCGTCGGCACGGCTGCCGGCGGGCTCTACCGCACCCTTAATGGGCAGGCCACGCAGCCGACCTGGACGCCGATGATGGATACCATCCAGCTGCAAAGCGATGGCCTCCGCGCCCTCGGCACTCTCGCCATCGGCGCCATCGCTTTCGCCCCTTCCAATCCGAACATCGTTTATATCGGCACCGGCGAACAAGTCACAGGCTACTTCGGCAGCGGTCTTTATCGGATGGATAATGCCACCACCGCCACGCCGACGCTGGTGGGTCCGATCAATCCCACCGCGGATTACGGCGATGGAATGGTGCCCACGTTCAGCTTCCGCGCTATCAGCCAGATTGTGGTCCATCCCACACAGCCCGGAACGATCTTCGTCTCCACCAGCGACGGCAAAGGCGGCATCATCTCTCACAACGATTCCCGCCCACCTAACGCCATCCCACCCATGGGAACCATGGGACTTTACCGCACCACCAATGCCACGAACGCGGCCAATGCCGTCACTTTTACCAAGCTGCGCCTCAACACTCAGGACGGGTTCACCACGGGCAACACCGACATTAGCGACATCATCCTCGATCCTAGCGACGCCACCGCCAATACCCTTCTCGCCTGGGTGCGGAGCGGTGACGGCGCGAATAGCGCATGTGTTGCCGGCGGCAACTGTTCCGGTCTTTTCCGCACCGCCAATGCGATGGGCGCGGGCACCTTCACTCAGCCTCTGGTCGCTCTCACTCAAAGCATCCGGGGTGAACTCGCGGTCAGTCAAGTAGGGTCCAACGTAACCGTCCTGGCGGCCACGGCCGAGCGGCCTTCCACCGCACCGAATCCCAATCCCAACGCGTGCGCGGCTAATCACGACGGATTGGTCCGTCGCTCGGTCAACGGCGGCCTCACCTGGCTGAACACCGACGCGACCACGGCCGGACAAGGCGGTATTATCCGCTCGGCCGACGGCTTCTGCGGCACGCAATGCTTCTATGATATCGCGATCGATGTCGATCCGACCAACGCCAGCGTCATTCAAATCGGTGGCAGCGGAAACTACGGCGGCTGCCAGACGATTAACAAGCGCACGACCGATGGGGTGACCTTTGCCGAGAATCTCCTTGGCCTGCACGCCGACGTACATGCGGTGACGGTCGCGCCTTCGAATCCCGCCATCGTGTGGACCGGTGATGATGGCGGCCTCTTCCGCTCCGCCGACGCCGGCGCGACCTGGTCGAGCATGAATGGAGACCCGGCCGCGACCACCGTTCCGGCGGGCAAAATCAGCGCCAGCCAATACGTCAGCATGGCCACGCATCCGTTCGATCGGGAATACATGACCGGCGGCACGCAGGATAACGGCACCCATCTCAAGCGCGGCTCGACGGACACGGGCGAGTGGGCCCAAATCGCGTTCGGCGATGGCGGTTACACCGCGATTGACCAAAACGCGACGAACATCGACAACGTCACCGTTTATCACACCTACTTTAACGTCGCCAACGGACCCAATTCGGTCATGGAATACGAGCGCGTCACTACCACTGCCGACGCCAAGACCAAGAGCTGGACGAACTTTGGTTGCGTCCAAGGAGGCATGGGAAATACCAGGATCGATTGCAACGACAGCGCCGTCTCCTTCTACGCCCCGTTGGTTCTGGGGCCCGGTAATCCCAACACCGTTTACTTCGGCACTGACAGCCTCTACCGCTCCACCGACATGGGCACGACCATGCAAAAGGTCAGCCAGTCGCCGATTTCAAACGTCGGTACCGAAGTCACCTCGATCAGCGTCGGCCGGGCCAACGATAACGTCCGTCTCGTTGGCATGCGCGACGGCACCGTCTGGGCTACCACCACCGGTTCTAACACCTTGGTCAACGTCACCCCGCCGATTGCGCCCAATAATACGACGGTGAACAAAGTGCTGATCGATCCCAATAACACCGACCCGAATGCGGTCACCGCCTACGTCACCTACGGCGGCTTCGGCAACGATCAGATTCAGCTCACGCACGTCTTCAAGACCACCAATTTGGCCGGCGGTGCTGCCACTTGGATGGCCATGAGCAACGGCCTCCCCGACGTCCCGGTGGATGCCATCGTGGTCGATCGCAAAAGCGCAACCGCGCCTGCAGCAGGCACCACCGTTTATATCGGAACCGATATTGGCGTCTACCGCTCCACCGACGGCGGCGCGAATTGGGCCATCTACAATCCCGGCAACACCTTGCCCGTCCTGCCGATCTTCGACATGGCCTTCCAGCAGGAAAACGCCACCGGCAATCGCATCTTGCGCATCGCCACCCACGGCCGTGGCATCTGGGAAATCCAGACCACCGGCGGCGGGGGCCCTGTCGCCGTGAACAGCGTCGTCTCGCGTAAACTCCATGGCGCGACGCCGTATGACATCGACCTGGCGGGCGGCACGGGCGTGGAATGCCGCAGCGGCGGCGTAAACGGCAATTTCACGATCGTCTTCTCTTTCGCCAACACCCTGACAAGTGTGGGCAGTGCGAGCGTGTCGGGTGGGACCGGCTCGGTTAGCAGTAGCTCGATCGATGGCGGCGATGCGCGCAACTACATCGTCAACCTCACGGGCGTGACCAATGGCCAGACCACTACCGTCACGCTCGCAAACGTGAGCGACAGTGCGGGGAATAATTCTCCCACCGTTCCCGCGTCACTTGGGGTCCTGCTGGGCGATATCAATAACAGCCGTGGCGTCTCCGGCAGCGATGTGAGTCAGGCCAAGGCCGCGGCCCAGACCGGCGTCGTCAACGGGGGAACCTTCCGCTCGGACGTGAACCTCAACGGGTCAGTCAACGCCACGGATGTCAGCATCGTGAAATCGACCTCGGGCACCACTTTGCCGTAAGCGGTCGAAAGCGATCGAGATGCTCGGGTCGGTGCGCCTTGTCAGAAGCAGTCCCTGACGAATAGGCGCGCCGAGTCCGGGCGGTCGCGTAGTTTTTACTCCGCCGCCCGCGGCTTCCGGTTGTGAGAGCAGCGGTTCACATGCGCCCTTCCGTCGCCTGCGCTAGGGTCTCATGGGGTAAAACATGGACTCGACCAAAAATATTAAATTGCGCTGGCGCACTGGTTCTTTCTCGCAGGCCACTTATCAGGTCACGCGGTTGCAGTTCACGCAGTTGGCGCCGCAGAAGTGGCAACCCGCGATCAACGCCTTTCGCTGTGCCAGCGCGGTCAGGATTTGCGTGGATCTCGCGGGGGTCGATCGCTCGGAAATCGACCTCACCGTGGAAGCGCGGCGGGTGACCGTGCGCGGCACGCGGACGGCGCCGGAGCCGACCCACGCGCAAGGGCTCGCGGTGCAGGTGCTGGCTTTGGAGATCGATTACGGGCCGTTCGAGCGGGTCGTCGAGTTGCCCGATGAGGTCGAAGTGGACGAGGTCCAGGCCGAACAGACGAACGGTTTTCTCTGGATTTATCTGCCTTCGAAGAAATGAGCGAGGAACCTTTGAAACTCCTGCAAGCGGAAGGCGGCGCGCTCGTTAGCCGTCCCGCCACATCCGGCAGCGATGGGGCCGAG
The DNA here is from genome assembly GCA_963762685.1 of uncultured Verrucomicrobiae bacterium. Taxonomy (GTDB): domain Bacteria; phylum Verrucomicrobiota; class Verrucomicrobiia; order Chthoniobacterales; family UBA10450; genus JACCTI01. Next base: position 209,886 of record CAVXLV010000009.1, read on the forward strand.
TCTTCCAGCACGCCGCGCATTCCGGAAGAGCTGGCCATGTTGCCCATGCGCGGTCTGGTCACCTTCCCGGGAACGATTTTGCCCCTAACGATCGGGCGCGCGTCGTCGATCAAGCTTCTGGATGAGATGCTGCCGATCACGAAAATCATCGGGCTTTTAAATCAGCGCGAGGAAGAGAAAGAAGAGCCCGGCGCGGACGATCTCTATCATGTGGGGACGGCGGCGCTCGTGCTCAAGCTCATGCGTCAGGCGGATGACCAGGTGGTGATGGTGGTGCAGGGTTTGCGGCGTTTCGCGATTCGCAAAATCGTGAGCACGAGTCCTTATCTGCGAGCGGAGATTGATTTGCTCGAATCGGTTTCGCCGGAAGCGACGAAGGAATGGCAGGCGGAGTTTAACAATCTGCGCGAAAGCGCCGCGCGACTGTTCGAGTTAAATCCCGATGCGCCAGAGCAGGCAGGCGCGATCATTCGCAATATTGATGATGCCGGCCAACTGGCCGATTTCCTGGCGCCGAATCTCGATGTTTCGACCGCGCAAAAGCAAGCGCTCCTGGAAGAATTGGATGTGCAAAAACGCGTGCGCGCGGTGCAGACCAGCATCTCCGGCGCGCTCGAAATCGCACAGATCCAGCAACGCTTGCAGCAGGATGTGCAATCGCAATTCGGCGATGCCCAACGCAAAGCCTACCTGCGTGGCCAGATGAAGGCGATTCAGCGCGAGCTGGGCGAAGACGATTCCGGGACGGAAGAGCAAATCGCGCAACTGCGCACAAGACTGGATGAAGCCCACCCGCCGGCAGAAGTGTTGGCGCAGGCCGAGCGGGAGTTGAAGCGGCTGGATCTCATTCCGCCGGCCAGCCCGGAATATTCCGTCATCGTCAGTTACGTGGAGACGATCGCGGAGTTGCCGTGGATGAAGATGAGCGAGGACAATCTCGACCTCGACCAGGCGCAGGAGATTCTCGATCGCGATCATTACGATCTCGAGAAGGTGAAACGCCGGCTGATCGAGTATCTGGCGGTGCGCAAATTGAACCCGAAAGGGCACGGGCCGATCCTCTGTTTGCTCGGCCCGCCCGGAGTGGGAAAGACGAGTCTGGGGCAATCGATTGCGGATGCGCTCGGCCGGAAGTTTTCCCGGATGAGTTTAGGCGGGATGCGCGATGAAGCGGAGATTCGCGGGCATCGCCGCACCTACATCGGCTCGATGCCGGGACGTTTGATTCAGGAACTGCGCCGGGTCGGGACGCGCAATCCGGTGCTGATGCTGGATGAGATCGACAAGGTGGGGACGGACTTCCGCGGTGATCCCGCGAGCGCGTTGCTGGAGGTGCTCGATCCGCGGCAAAATTTCTCCTTCGTCGATCGTTATCTCGATGTGCCGTTCGATCTCTCGCAGGTCATGTTTATCGCCACCGCGAATTCCATGGATGGCATTCCCGGCCCGTTGCAAGATCGGATGGAAGTGATCTCGCTCCCGGGTTACACCGGCCGCGAGAAGATGCAGATCGCGCGCAGATATTTGCTCCGTCGCCAATTGGAAGAGAACGGCCTGCAGCCCGAGCAGTGCGAGTGGAACGACGAAGCTTTGCAGATGGTGGTGGATGATTACACCCACGAAGCCGGGGTGCGCGATTTGGAACGGCAGATCGGAGCGGTCTGTCGGCGCGTGGCGGCGCGAGTGGCGCGCGGGCAGACGGGGCATTATCTGGTCACGCCGCACGTCGTCGGCGAAGTGCTCGGGCCGGCGCGCTACGTGCGGGAGCAGGCCCTAACGACTGGCGCGCCGGGCGTGGTCACCGGGCTGGCCTACACGCCGTATGGCGGAGAAATTCTGCATATCGAAGCGACCAAATATCCTGGCAAAGGCAACGTCACGCTCACGGGCCAGATCGGCGATGTCATGAAGGAATCGGTGCAGGCGGCGCTGAGCCTGGTCCGCAGCCGCGGCGAATCGATTGGCGCCAAGGCGGAAGATTTTCGGGATAACGACATCCACGTGCACGTGCCGGCTGGCGCGGTGCCGAAGGATGGACCCTCCGCGGGCGCGGCCATGTTCACCGCCCTGGCGTCGCTCTTTAGCAACACCCCCGTGCGCGCGGATGTGGCGATGACGGGCGAAATCACTCTGCGCGGTCTCGTGCTGCCGATCGGTGGCTTGAAAGAAAAAAGCCTGGCCGCGATGCGCGCCGGGATTACCACCGTCCTCATTCCGAAGCTGAACGAAAAAGATCTGGTCGACGTCCCGGAGGAAGCGAAACAAAAGATCAAGTTCATCCCGGTGGAGAACGTGAACGAAGTGCTGGCGAACGCGCTGGAGAACAACGCCGCTTAGGTGCGCAGCGCAGTCTCGCAGGCAGGCTCCGCTTTTCGCGGCGAGGTCCGGCGGAAGATCATCCAGACCCCCGCGAGCACGAATGCGCCGCCGACCAGAGACCAGAGCGAGAAGCTTTCTCCACCCAGGAGCCAGCCGATCGCAACCGCGCCGGGCGGCGTGATGAGCGAGATGGTTTGTAGGTTGTTGACCGGCATCCGCGGCAAGAGCCAATAGAGAAGAAGGAACGTGAGCGCCGAGCCGATGATCGCGAGATAGAGGAGGCAGAAAACCGCCATCCGGGTCCAATGGAAGTGGAGCGGATTTCCTTCGATGGCGAAGCCTAACAAGAGCAAAGGCACCGTGCCGAAAATCATCTGCCAGCCCGCGATCATGGCGGGGGCGAGATCGAGCGCGCGCCGTTTCAGGAGCACATTCGAATAGGCCGCGCCGGCGCCGCCGATGACCACGCCGAGACCGCCCCAGAATGCGAGCATGCCGCCGTGGCCCATGAGCCGGCCACAGATGAGCGCCACGCCTGCGCCCGAGAGAAGCGCGCCGGCCACGCGTGGCCAGCGCAGGGGTTCGCTGGGCAAAAGGAAATGCGCGAAGAACATGCCGAAAATCACGATCATGGCCTGGAGCACGGCGGCGAGCCCGGAGGAGATGTATTTCTCGCCCCAGAAGAGGAGCCCGTAATTGACGGCAAACATGAGGACGCCGGTAAACCCGAGCAGCTTCCAATCGGCGCGCGTGCGCGGGAGCAGGCGCACCCGCCCGATCGAAACCGCCACGAGGACGAGGAACGCGATCAGGAAACGGAGCGCGGCAAACGAGACGGGCGGGAGATCGTCGAGCCCAACTTTGATCGCGAGCCAGGTGGAACTCCAGACCACGCAGAGGGTGGCGTAGGCGACGATGATCCGGATGTTGTCTGCCCGCGGCATGCGGCTACCAGCGCACCGAGGCGCTCGCCTGGCAACCGCGTTCGTGTTCGTCTGTGAGTGGTCGGAAGATTAAGGAGGAAGTTGCGCGCCCGCTTGCGATTTGACGAGGCCGACGTCGGTGGCGTTGATGCCGCCGTTGGCGTTCACATCGGTGCGGAAGTTTGAGGGTGTGATCGTCTGCCCAGCTTGGGACTTGGTCTGGGAGACATCGGTCGCCGAGACTGTTCCGCTGTTGTTGGTGTCGCCGAGGAGGATGCCGAGAGGAATGCCGACGTCGCCCGCGTTTGTCCCGTCGGCGGCTCCGAAGAGCGCGAGGTGAGCCGCTGCGCGTTGATACGCCATAGATTGAGGGTGATGACCTGCGTCGTTGACGCTGACGGCCGAGGCAAAGGTGCCCGGCGGCTTGCGGAACGCGCAGGAAATAGCTCTTTGGGCCACGGTCATCCGCGCCTGTCCTTTTCCACAAGGTGGTCCATGGTCCGACCTCGCCACTGATGCGGAGACCGACGTCCGCAGTCGGTATCCACGTTGACGGCACCGGCATTGTCGCTCTCCGCGATGGCAAACTGGCCCGCTCCGCCGGTCAGGTTTAACCCCGCACCGGGATCACCAAAGCGCCAGTTTATGGTGGTACTGCCATTGTTATTGATGGTCCAGCCACCCGGTAGTCCGCGGTTAATGACTTTCCTTAGCCGATTTCTTCCGGGATCGCCCTCGAACGAGCCGCGGCGTTTTTGGCCCGGGCGTAATCATGCGGCGTGTCGATATCGAATGTGCCCGCCGGAAACGGAACTTCTGTCACCATTGCGCCGAAGGCGTGGAGCAGGGTCTTCGCGCCGGCGTCATCTCGCAGCGCCGAAAGATCGGAGAAACAAGAGCGATCGAACAACGCGGGCACACCCCGCGTCCCTGCGTAGGCGGACGCCACCATCGGCCTCTGGTTCTCGCGCCAGGCATGGATGAGCCCGGTTATTACGGTGACGTTCACGAAGGGTTGATCGCAAGTAAGCAGCACGACTGCGGCGGGTGGGCGGGCCAGACTAACGAGATGTTGCACGCCGGCGCGAATCGAGCTGCCCAGCCCGCGTTCCCATGCCGGGTTCGGCACGATGTCGGCTAATGTTCCATCCAGCTCGGCCATGATTCGTTCTGACGCCGCGCCCGTAACGACGAGAACCGGCGCGCAGCCGGCCGCGCTGGCCGCTCTGACAGCGCGTCGGAGCAAGCTCTCGCCGTTCCAATCCAGGAACTGCTTCGGTTGCCCGAGACGGGTGGAAGCGCCAGCCGCGAGAATGACGGCGGCGATGTTCTCCATGGCGGCGAACGGTCAGGCGGCGCGGATCGATGCGGTCTCGAAAAAGAGCTGGTCGAAGGTCGGCTGAAAGGTGCCGCCTTTGGTTTCGCCGATTTGAAAGCGTCGGCTAATTTCGCGTTGTTCCGCGCAAAAAACCTCCGCCTTGGTGTGCCCAAGTTTGTCGAGGAGGCTGCGGATGGCGCCTTGCGCCAGCTCCGGCGTGTTGCAATCGCGACTCAGATGTCCAAGAACCACGCGCTCGATTTTTCCCGGCAGCAATTGCTCGATCACGCTGGCAGCGGCGGCGTTCGATAGATGGCCGTGGCGCGACATGATGCGTTGTTTCACCGGCCAGGGACGATGCGGGCAAGCCTGGAGCAGTTTTTCGTCGTGATTAGTCTCGATCACGAGCGTGTGCACTTCGCGCAGTCGCTCCACCAGCATCTTGGTCGCGTATCCGAGATCGGTAATAAAACCCGAGCCCGGCCGCCCCGTGATGAAAAGCGTAACCGACCGGTTCCACCGCATCGTGCGGAACGGGAAAGGTCTGCACCGTGATATCGCAGATGGAAAACTCCGCCCCGGTGCGAAAAAGCCGCCAGTGCCGATGCTCCGCCAACGGGCCGCAACGAATCGCTTCGGCCGTAAGCGCATTGCAATAAATTGGGACGCGAAATTTCCGGCAAAGCACTTCCAAGCCGCAAACGTGATCGCCGTGTTCGTGCGTAATGAGCACGCCATCGAGCTGTTCCGGCGCGACGCCGCAAAGCGCGAGCCGCAGGACGAGCTGGCGCGCGCTCAATCCGCCATCGATCAAAAGCCGGCAATGATCGGTCGCGAGCAGGGCCGCATTCCCCGCGCTGCCGCTTCCGAGCATCGTGAGGCTGAACATTCCTGATACATAACGGGCGCGAATCGCGTCCACAAACAGAATTGCGATTTCGCACCCGCGCGCCCGCGTTTGTGAGCGTAAAATTCCGCCAGGATTCGCGTCCTTTACCCAGCGCGAGCTGGCTTCGGCTCTTCTTCCGTTGGTGGCGCGGTATGTCTCCTGCTTTCAATCTCGTCCAATGGAATCCAGTGCAACCACGGCGGCGCCTGACCAGGCGGTCGCGAACGACATCGTTTTTGCCTGTATCCACTGCGCGGCCGCGTTTGTCGTCGATGCCGCAGCGGCGGGGGTCACGCTGGCTTGCCAGAACTGCGGCCAGCAGACGACCGTGCCGCATCCGAGCGTGGAACAAGCCACTGAGACGGCTTTGCGGATCTCAGAGTTGCAGCATCAGCTGAAGGAAAACGATTCGCAGCACACGGAGGTGACCGGTTACATCAACCAGCTCAGCATCCAACTGCACCGCTGGCAATTGCGCCTGCAAACGCTGACGGAGCGACGAGCGAAATTGCAAACCGAACTGGAACGCACCTGCCAGGAGCGGACCGAAACGAAAGACTCGTAGAAGAAAAGAAAAACGGCGGCGACCTTTCGGTCACCGCCGCTCCCATCCCGTCACGAAAAATTCGTGGCGCTTAATCCTGGCGCGCTTCGCGCATTTCCTGGCGGGCCTCACGCATTTTTTCGCGCGCGGCTTTCATCTTGTCGAGCTTCGCCACCTGCTCCGGCGTGAGGAGCGGGCGGATCTTGGCCATGGTGTCGTCCATCACCGCTTTCGATTTTTGCTTGGCTTCTTCGTGGATCGCCTTGATCTGCGGCTTCACCTGCTCGAGCAGCGGGTTGACTTGCGCCTCCTGCTGCGGGGTCAGTTCGAGATCCTTGGTCAGGCGTTCCATTTTCATTCCGCCGCCCATGCCATGCCCGCCGCGTCCATGCCGGCCGTGGCCTTCGCCTTTTTCACCGGCCTGCAGTGCGGCCCCACCCCCCAGCGCGAGCGCGCCGGCAATCGTCAGTGCTATTAGTTTTCGGTTCATAGTTTATTCCTTGTTCGTTTTTGTTTTGCGGAATCTTCCGCTGCTTACGGTTGATGACCGCGCGGTCCGGGATGCTGGTTACAAAAAAACGATCGCGGCCGACCGGAGAGTTTTTTTGTAACCAAAGAAGTCGCCGGGCTGTCCTCTCGAACAGTGTGGAGACATGGTGGAGACAATGGCTGACGAACCGGATGTGTCCGCGCTGGTGGCGGGGCCTTGCGGGATGACGACGAGGCGGCCCGCGCGCTGGTGCGGCATCTTTACCCGTTCGTGGTCAAGTTGGTCCGCTCCCATCGTCCGGCGCGGGCCGCGGAAGAAGACCTTTGCCAGATGATTTTTATCAAGATGTTCCAAAAACTGCCGCAGTATTCCGGCGCGGTCCCGCTCGAGCACTGGCTCTCGCGGGTCGCGATCAATACCTGTCTGAACGCGATCGCGGCCGAGAAAGCGCGCCCGGAATTGCGGCGGGCTGATTTAAGCGAAGAGCAGGAAGCCGTGGTCGATAATCTCGCTTCCACCACGGAAGAGGCGGGCGCGGATGAACAATTCGCGTCGCGCGATCTGGTGACGCATCTTCTCGGCCACGCTCAAACCGGCGGAACGGCTCGTGTTGGATCTCCTGCATCTGCAGCAGAAATCGATCGAAGAAATCGGCCAGCTCACCGGCTGGAGCAGGCCGCTGGTAAAAGTGCGCGCGTTTCGGGCGCGACAAAAGTTGAAGCAGCGTTTGGCGCGGATATCGGAAAGGGAGACCCATGGCGAAACTTGATCCTGACTTAAACCGTTTACTGGCGCAGGCCGCCGCCGTGCCGGATGACGCCACCACGGAAATGCCGTTTGGTTTCGACACGCGCATTGTTGCCTTGGCGAAGGAAAAGCGCTCCGCGGAAGGGCGCGAGAGCCGGCAACTCAACACCTTTCTGCGCCGGGTGGCGCTGGCCGCGGTGGTGGTGACCGCTTTTGCCAGCAGTGCCGCTTATTGGCAAATGAGCGAGAACGAAGACGCGACGGAGTCCCTCGCCAACGCTTACGCGATCGCCGATACCGCGATCGACGCGGATTTCTTCCAATGATGCGCAACTGGCAATGGCGGATCATGCTCGGGCTGGCGCTGGTGTTTTTGGCCGGTGCCGCGAGCGGCTTTTTCGGCGGCGCGTGGCAGGCGCGCCGGACGTTTGATGAGCGGCACGGCCGGATGATGGGGGAGCGGATGCGAGAGCGAATGCAGCGCCAGCTCGACCTCACTCCGGAACAATTGGCCGTGATCGATCCCATCTTGAAGAAAACGGCGCAAGGGCTCCGGGAAATCCGCGAGGAAACGGGGAGCGGGTCCGCGAGGTGATGGAGGATTCGCAGCGGGAAATGGCCGCGCATCTCACGCCTGCGCAGCAAACGAAGCTGCAGCATCTGCAGAAACAGCACGAGCGGCATCGCCAGCGGCGCGAGCAAAGGCGGGAAGAGCGTCGCGAAGAACGCCGCCGCGACCGCGCGGACGTGCGGCCGTAGCTGCCAGCGGCGGATTTGCGCGCCCGCGAGGGAGCGCGAACGTTTGCTCCATGCCCGAGCATCGCGAGATCGAGCGGAAGTTTTTGGTGCGAGAATTGCCCGCAAAACTGGAGGATTTCCCGCACGCCGAGATCGATCAGGGTTATCTCGCGATTGAGCCCGACCAGGTGCAAGTGCGGATGCGGAAAGCAGGCGAGGACCTCTCGTTAACCTTCAAACGCAACGAGGAAAATGCGCGCGAAGAACGCGAAGTCACGCTGACCGCGGAACAGTTCGCCATCCTCTGGCCTGGCACGAGCGGGCGGCGCTTGCGCAAAACGCGCTACGACGTTCCGCTCGACCATCTGGTGGTGGAAATCGATGTTTACCACGGGCGCCACGAAGGTTTGATCGTCGCCGAAGTGGAGTTTGAGCATGAAACAGAGGCGCGCGCTTTTCAGCCGCCACCGTGGCTGGGCGAGGATGTCTCTTGCGATCCGCGCTACAGCAATCAGCTCCTGGCTGGTGCCGGCTAATGCGGTAAAGCCTTTCGGCCCGGACGTCGCCGCCAACGAAAAAGGGGACGCCCTCACGAGCGTCCCCTTTGAACCTTAACCGGCCGCTTCGAACTAGTAGTTTTGACCCACGATGCCAAACTTCGTCCGCGCCTTTGCGAACTCGTCGAGCGGTGAGGTGTCGCTGCTGAGGACGCGGGACATTTTGAAGAAGATGTCGGTCTGATCGAAGTAACCCACGAAGAGCGGCGCGCCGGGTCCATCGGCCGTAATCGGCACGGACGAGCCCGTGTGATTGCCGGTGCGGAAGCCGACCGCGAGTTTGAAACGGTTCGCGTTATCAGGATAAATGCCGCCGCTGAAAGTGGCGTCGGTGTAATTCGGAAACCCGCCCACTTCGCCGGCGTTGTTGCCGGAATTGGCGGGCGCGACGCCGGCCGCGGCGCCAATCCCCGCGCCAAGACCGGGAGTGATGGTGGGGTTGTACTCGGTGCGCGCACTGGAGCCTGTTTTCGGATAAATGGAGTAGCTGCGGGTATTCAAAACGCCGCCTGTCGTGGTCGTGTCCGTGACGCCTACAATGCTGAGCGATTGATCGTGATCGGCGGTCACGAGGACGAGCGTGTTCGTGTTCGCGCTCGTTCCGTTGTTGTTTCCGAAAGCGCGCCCGAGGCCGATCGCTTTGTCGAACTCGATCGTGTCCCAGACGACGCCCGCTTCGTGGTTCGGGTGGCTCTGCTTGTCGATCGAAGCAGCTTCCACCATGAGGATGAACGGTCCGCCGCCTTTGCTCAAAGTCGCGATCGCTTTCCCCGTCATCTCATCGAGGAACGGTTGATCGAGGAAGCCGTTGAAGTTCGGGGCTGGTTCATCGGCTGGTCGCGTCAGGCCGAGCTTGTCGTAAGCGACATTCATGTTCCCGTTCGCGCCCGTGTTCGAGACCGTCCCGGTGCCGGCCGCGCCGGCTTGCGAATAAAACAAACCGAGCAACTTGTCGGGCGCGGCTGCTCCGACCGGGAGGGCATTTAGACTCGTCCGGCTGGTCACGTAAGTGTAACCATCGGCCTGGAACTCAGCCGTCAGATTGCGCGTGTCGCCGCTGTTGGTGGCGTTGCGTTTATTGAAGTGTTCCATCCCGCCGCCGAGGAGGACGTCGAGTTCCGCGCCGGAGGTCCAGACGCCGTCTTTATACTGGCGCGCGATGTCAAAGGTGAGCGCGCGCAAAAGCGAATAACCGCCTTCGCCCGCGGGTGTCGCGTCGGTGATGTCGGCCGTGCTGACGATGCCCGCCTTGTAGCCGTGCAACCGCTTCAAATATTGCCAGAGACTTTCCACGCGCGGGTTATCGAGCACGAATTGCTTCGTCGCCTGCAGGTTCGCAGCACTGGAGTCGAACTTGAAGTCGTTGTTGTCGGGAAAGACGTTGAGCGAACCGTCCACGGTCTTGTTTCCGGTCGACCACGCGGTGGCGGTGTTGGCTGAATCCGGCACCACGCGATCCTGCGCGTAAGTCATGACCATCCCGGTCGCCGGCATCGTGTCCATGTTTTGGAATTCGTCGAAGAAGCCTTCGCGAAAACGATTCCCGGTGCTCTTCGCGACGAGGCGGCCGGCATCGCGGTAGGCCGTGCCCATGGCGTCGCCAATGAAGAGGATGATGTTCTTGCGCGGCAGCGTCCCGGTGGGGCCGAAGGAGAATTTTTGCACGCCGATGCGTTGGGTTGCGGAGCTGTTCGCCTTGCCATCGGTGACGGTGGCGATCACGGTCTGCACGCCTTCAGCGGGGAAGTTGTAAGCGCGATAAGTCCAGGCTTTGTCGCCGTCAGCGGCGTTGGCGTCGTTGCCAGTGGTGACCTCAGGGACCGGCAGGCTGGCGGTCACATCCGTGCCGTTAACCGACACCTGGATGCTGGCGCCCGCGGGATTGGTCAGGCCGGTCGCTTCGACCCGCAAGTCAAAGAGCTGACCAGTCAGAACGCGGAAACGTTCCGGCAGGCGAATCTGGACTGCCGGGCCGCCGGTTGGCGGTTCCACTGGGGGAAGAGTGCGCGGGGCGGCAAAGCTCTGCGCCGCGAGAAGGCCCAGGAGGGCGAGGATGTTGAGGCAAGTTTTCATGGAGCGGATGGTGAGTTAGCTGAGGTTTTTTTGGGGTTGGATATGGCGGCTAGTCGGTCTCCGTGACTTCACGAAGGCGGTTGTAAACGGCGAAAGAGTTTCGGCCCCACCAAATGAGGAATTCGGTGCGATCGGGGAAGCCCGCGGCGGGCACGTGCAGGAAGCGGAGCGAGCTGTCGAGGACGCGCGCATATTCGGGTTGGAGCACGAGATCTTTCCATTTCGCGCTGCTCTCCGGGTCCGCGTAGTCAGCGACGTTGCGCATGAAGTTGACCACGCGCGGCGCGTTCAGGAACTCGAGCGATTCGAGAACTGGCGGTCCGTATTCGTTCAGCGGATCGGGGACGAGACGTGGTGACTGCCATTCGTGCGCGTGACCGGTAATGAGCTGTTTCTCGTGCAGCAGCCGGCTGAAATCTGTCGCGACGGTTTTCCGCGGGCGCTGAAAAGTCAGCGCGGTAAAACGCAGCCCGAGGTCGCGCGTCTGCGCCTGCGCACCGCAGAGGCGGCAGTAGGAAACTTGCGCCGGGAGCGCGACGACGAGTGCCGCGACCGCAGCCAGCACCACGATCGCCGCACCCCAGGCAGTATATTTTCTCATGAACAAAAACGGTTCAGGCCGGAGAGAATGATTTGTTAGGCGCGCCTGGTCGATCGGCGGCGCCGGACGAGCCAGACAAAGCCCGCGCCCGCCAGCGCCAGGAGCGCAGTAGTGGAGGGTTCCGGGATGACGTTGATCGCGCCCGGTCCCGTGATGGTGGCGCTAAAGCCGCCGGCATCGGCGGCGAAGAATCCATCCACGACGAGGAAGTAGGTCGCGCCGGCGTTGAGGGTAAAGTTCGTCAGGCCCGAACCCAGCTCCGAACTTCCGAGAACGCGGTCGTCATTGCCTGCGAGGAAGTTTGTCGCCGGATCGGAAAGATCCAGCGGGTTGAAGGCGTTGAGAAAAAGATGCAGGAACGTGTCGTAGCTCGCCGGATTGATCGCCGTGAGCGTGAACGTGAACTGGCCGGTGGTGGCGACGTTAAATTGGTAGACTTGGTAGGGGACGGTGAAAAAACTGCGCGCCCCGGTTTCTGTCGGGCGATTGAAAGTGGGTGCGCCGATGGTGGTGCCGGCGAGGGTGAGCGTGTCGGCGGCGAGCGAAGCCGGGAGAAGAATCGAGGCGCAGAGCGCAAGAACGGTGTGCTTTTTCATCACCGTTTTTATTCCTGCGTCCGCGCCGCGGCTCAACGCGTTTAGTGTGAAGATTGCGCGACGAATGTGACGGCGCGGTGACAACTGTGACGAACGGCACCGGTGTGTGACGCGATCGTGACAGCGGGGTGACGAAGTTTGCGCGAAGAACGATTCGCTCCGCTGCCCGCGGCGGTGAAATGTGCGCCATGGCAAACGCGAAGCGCATCCTGGCCGTGGGCGCACATCCGGACGATATCGAGTTCGGGTGCGGCGGCGTCCTGCTGACGGAGGCGACGCGCGGGTCGGAGATTCGGTTATGCGTTTGCTCGCGGGGCGAGTCCGCCAGTAACGGCACGCCAGACGAACGCGAGGCGGAGGCGCGGAATGCCGCGAGATTGCTCGGAGCCGAAATTGAATTTTTGGAAATGGGCGGCGATGGCCGCGTGGAATCTTCGCGCGCGCACGCCCTCGTCTTAGCGGGTCGCATCCGGAAGTTCCAGCCAGCCATCCTGCTGGTGCCGACGCGGACGACGAACCAGCATCCCGATCACGTAGCCGTGGGCCAACTGGCGGAAATAGCAGCGCGTCTGGCGCGTTACGGCGGGATCGAAGAGCTGCGCGCTCTGCCCCCGCATTCGGTAGCCCACTGCCTCTCTTATGCCGTGACCCCGGCCGCGGAGCCGCCGCGCACCGGGTCGATTGTGCGGGTGGATATCAGCGCGCAGTTCGAGCGTTGGGTGCAATTAATGGAATGCCATCAGACGCAACTGCGCACGCGCAATTACATCGAGCTGCAAACCGCACGAGCGCGTTTGTTAGGCGTGGAGGCCGGCGTCGAATATGCGCAGGCCCTTTTCCCGACGGACGATTTTATTTTCACGACCCTGAGTGATCTCCCTCCATCAGTTCGTCTCTTCTAATCGAGGAAATTTTAGCCACGGATGAACACGGATTTTCACGGATAAAAGCAAAGTTGGCCTCTTCCCCATCCGTGTTTCATCCGTGTCCATCCGTGGCTAGAAATTCTTCCAAGAGCCGAGTTTGAAAATGGCGCGCGCAATGAAGATTGGCATCACTTGTTATCCGCTTATCGGCGGGAGCGGCATCCTCGCCACGGCGCTGGGTTCCGAACTGGCCCGGCGCGGGCATGAGGTGCATTTCTTTAGTTTCTCGAAACCGGTCCGGCTCGATCTCGCGCAGCCGCGCATCTTCTTTCACGAAGTGGTCGTGAACGAATACAGCCTCTTTCGTTATCCCGATTACACCCTGCCGCTGGCGGTCAAGATGGCCGACGTGGCCCGACAAACCGGGCTCGACATTTTTCATGTGCATTACGCTGTGCCGCACGCCACTGCGGCTTATCTGGCGGTGCAAATGCTGCGCCGCACTTGCGCGCGCGCGCCGAAAATCGTGACAACCCTTCACGGGACCGACACGACTTTGCTCGGGCAGGATCCGAGTTACCGCGAAGCGATCGAACACGCGCTATCCGAATCGGACGCCGTCACTACGGTCTCGGAAAGTTTGCGCCGGGAGACACTCGAGACCTTCACGCTCGAGGGCCCGGTGGAGGTGGTGCCAAACTTCTTCCTTCCCTCCCTTCCCGCGCGCGAGCCGGCGCAAGTGCGCGCAGAACTGGGTGTCGACGAGGACGAGTTTCTCGTCGTCCACACTTCAAACATGCGCCCGCCGAAACGCATCGATCTGCTGCTGCGCACCTTCGCCGCTATGCGCAGTCAGCGTCCCCGTCGGCTGCTTCTGCTGGCTGGCGGACCGTTTGCTCCTTTTGCGCCGCTACTCGACGAATTGGAACTGCGCTCCCGCGTGATCGTGAAAGAGAACGTGCTCGAAGTGGAAGAATACCTCGCCGCGGCCGATGCGGGTCTTTACACCTCCGAGAGCGAGAGCTTTGGGCTGAGCGTGCTCGAGACGCTTTTTCATGGGAAACCCGTGGCCGCATTTCGCGTGGGTGGATTACCGGAAGTGATCCGCGCCAATGAGAGCGGAATCCTGGAAACGTTTGGCGACACTGCGTCTTTGGCGCGGGGGCTGGACCGTCTGGCGGATTCCCCCGAGCTCAGCCGCAACATGGGTCAGGCCGGGCAGCGCGATGCGCAGACGCGTTTCTCCGCGGAGGCGATCGTGCCGCGCTATGAAGCGATCTACGAGCGCCTAACGAGTCAGGGTTGACCGGCGAACTTGAAGAGGAGCAGTTCCCGCGTTCCGCCTTCGTAGGACAACTGCAACGCGCCGTCCTGTCCGATGTCATCCCGCGGGACCGCGAAACTCCCGCGCCGGCTGTGGATCTGGTGCACGCCCGCCTGACCGCGCAGGTAGAATTCGCCCCATGCCTCCGCCCAGTGCGCGCGTCCGGCCTTTTCCAACAAAATTTTTTCCAACGCCAGCCGCTCGTGCGCTACGTATTCGATCGCGTGTTCCGCTTCGAGGACCGCGTAGTCGAGCGGGGGCGCGCGCAACACGCCCGGCTTCGGCAATTGGTCCCAGCGCGACGCAACCACGCCCAGACGCACCCGGGCATCAAAGCCCGCCAGCCGGCTCGGCCGCGAGCAAGTGCTGAGCGAAAGACTGAGCCCTCCATCCGCGCCCGCATCGATCTCGACCCAAACGTGATCGATCTTTTCCACGTGCGCACTCATCTCCGCCACGCACCCGGGTGATCGCTCCGCTCGCGTAGACAGACGCGTCGTGCCAGGAAAGGAGGCGGGCGGGTGGGCGGCGACGTGGAGTGGGCGTGGGCACGTGAGTTACGTTCTCTCACGCGCACGCCCGATCAAGCTGCGACTCCACTGGTTAGGCGGATTTCGGGCGAGACTTTTTCGCGGCGCGGCGCTTCTTCGGCCGGGGCTCCAGCATGGTGCCGCGGCATTTGGCCGTTCCGCAAAGGCAGGCGAATTCTTTTTCCAGCGCCTTTGTCCGCCGTTCCGCGGGCACGATGCGGTAGTCGTAGAAAAGCTCGTCACCTTTTTGCAGGGGGCGAATGGCGTCGACAAAAATACGGCTGTCTTCTTCGGCCGTCTCGCAATTCGGAGCGCAGGAATGATTAATCCAACGCGCTTCGTTCCCACCCTTGGCCGCGTCGATCACGTCCCCGTTATCGAGCGAAAAAAGAAAGGTGTGATACGGATCACTCGGATCGCGGGGCGGCTCATCGACGGCGGTTTTCCACGGAAGATGTTTCCCGGTGTATTCGATAATGCGCGTGCCTTTGGCGATCGGAGCGGTGGCGTAAACGCCTTTGCCGTGAATGCCGGATTTTCGGACCTCGACGGGTGGCGCGGTCAGTGTCTCCGCTTTGCTCGTGGCGGGTGTTTTTTTCTTCGGCATGGCGCAGAGAATCGCACGGTTGCGACCACTTGGCTGCGCGCGGTCGCAAATTTTTTCCCGCTTCCGCTAGCCTGCGGTCAGCGCAGCGCGTTCATCATCCAGAGCGCCGCTTTTCTCGAGGAAGTAGTCGTAGCCACCGGGATACGGCGCCACCTGGCCGTCTTTCACGTGCAAGACTTTCGTGGCCAGTTTGCGGATGAAATGCACGTCGTGCGAAATGAAGACGAGCGTGCCTTCGTAAGCGCCGAGGGCGAGGATCAACGACTCGACCGCGTGAATATCGAGGTGCGTGGTCGGCTCATCCATCAGGAGCAAGTTCGGCGGATCGACCAGGAACTTGATCAAATTCAGCCGGCTCTTTTCGCCGCCACTGAGGATGCCGGTCTTCTTGTAGATGTCGTCCTTGCGAAAAAGGAATGATCCAAGGATGCCGCGGGCCTCGTTTTCCGCCAAGGTCGGCGCGGCGTTCATCACTTCCTGGAGGACGGTGTTGCTGGCTTCCAAGGTGTCCGCGCGATGTTGCGAGAAGTAACCGATCTTCGCGTTGTGGCCGAGATTGCGATTTCCTTTTTGAAACGGAATCACGCCCGCGAGAATCTTGAGCAAGGTGGACTTGCCCGCGCCATTGGGCCCGACGAGCACAGTGCGCTCGCCCCGTTCCACGGTAAGATCGAGACCTTGGTAAACCTTATGTTGGCCGTAGGCCTGGTGAATTCCTTCCAGCGAAATCGCGCGCTGCCCGCCGCGCGGCGGTTGCGGAATGTTGAAGCGGAACGGCTTCTTCGCCGGCAGCGGTTTCTCGAGCAATTCCATCCGCTCGATTTGCTTCAGCTTGCTCATGGCCTGCGAAGCTTTTGACGCGACCTGGCGGAAGCGATCATAGAATTCGCGCAGGCGTGCGATCTCTTTTTGCTGGTTGTTATAAGCGGCGAGCTGCTGCTCGTAGTTCGCGTCGCGTTGTTCGAGGAAGGCGGAGTAATTACCCGTGTATCCAATCAGCTTTTGCTCCGCGATGTCGTAAACGTTTTCCACCACCTCATCCATAAACTGCCGGTCATGCGAGATGAGCAGGAGCGCGCCGGAATAATTCTTCAGGTAATCCTGCAGCCACAGGAGCGAGAGCAGATCGAGATGGTTCGTTGGCTCATCCAGCAGCAAGAGATCCGGCTCCATCACCAGCAAACGCGCCAAATGCGCGCGCATAACCCAGCCGCCGCTCATCTCTTTGGCTGGCCGCGCGAAATCGGATTCGCGATAGCCCAGGCCGCGCAACATCTTCTTCGCCTTCGCTTCCACCTGCGGATCGCTCAGCGCTTCGTGTTTCGCGTGCGCTTCCAAATACTCCGGGCCGCTGACGGTGCCGGCTTTTTCCAGCGCGTGCAGTTCCTTTTCCAGCGCTGGCACTTCACCGGCGCGCCCGGTGGCAATCTCGAGCACGCTCTCGTCCCCGACCGGTTCGCTCTCCTGCGGCAAATAGCCGACCATCGTCCATTCATCGCGCTCGATCGTCCCCGCATCCGGCGTGTCCTTCTTCAGGATCACGTTAAAGAGCGTCGATTTGCCCGCGCCGTTCGGCCCCACCAGCGCGACGCGTTCGCCGTAGTTCACAGTCAAAGTGGCGTTCTCAAAAAGAGTCCGCCCGCCCATGGTCTTTCGAAGGTCGCGAATGGTCAGCATGGCCAGGGCCGGCGAATTTGCCGGGCGCGCACCTTACAGGCGCGAGCCGTCTCTCGCAAGGCACGCAATGACTTCGGTTTTACGGTCGGTGCGCGCAGGCTCCGGATTTAAACAATCTTAATCCGAGTGCGCTGCGTATCTGAAGATATGAGCAACGAACAAGACCCGCACCCCGACAAGAAGGTTACCGCCGCCACGACCGACGCTCCGCAGGAAGAGTTTATTACTCAAAAAAGTGTCCCATCGGAATCTGAAACATCCGTAGAGCGCGCTGATGGCCGGAAGAAATCTGGGGAGCCGCCCACACCTTAAGTTGGCGCGAGCTCGATCTCCGTCACGGCGGCGGGAATAGATCGCGGAAGGCGCGAAGCGCAGCCGGATGGTAAATCGTGGAATTGTCATTAATCTCCGCGCAGAAATTTCCGGAACGCAGCCGAACCGCCCACGCGCGGCGCGATCTTCTTGTCTTCCGGATTCTCCGTCGGACCGGTCAAGTCGCGGCGTGAGGGCGAGGAATTTGGTCAGGACAAACGGGGGATGGCTGCAATACGCAGGTTCCTGCTTCGATTTAGCCATGCGAGTGCCGCGATCACTGGCTCATTCGTTCGGGTCGCACCGATCCGACGCCTCTCGGGCGGCAAGTAACAAGCCTGTTACCTTTCTCCATTCCCCTTTCACGACACGATCAGGTAATCTGCTGCATACTTGGATTTAAACGATTCAGGGGAGGATTCTGATCATATGAGCACTCGCTTTCTCACCAGGCACTCGCAGCTTCAGCGGGGCACCTTTCGCACCTCGAGCATGGACCCGAGGCGGGGCCATCGCGCTCTTTGCTTTACTGGTTCAATGGAGTGTAACCGCGTCCGCCCGCACGACCCGCGGAACCGACGCTCCCTTACCGGGCGATGCGATCCTCGCTCCCGCGGTTAGGAATCAGGACACGCCGCAGATTGCCGCGGGCGCGAACGGCCAATTCCTCGCGGTCTGGACCGACATGCGCTCAGCGTTGGTGAACACTGGCTTCGCTGGTCCCTACACGGGTCCCGGGTTGGGAACGATCATGGATATCTACGCCGCGCGCCTGGATGCGAGCGGGAATTTGATCGACACCACGCCGATCGTCATTTCGCAGGCGGGCTATATCCAATCATCGCCCGTCGTCGGATGGAATGGACAAAACTGGCTCGTGGCCTGGTCCACGGAACGAGCGACGGATCGTTATGCCAACGACATCATGGCAGTGCGCGTTTCGCCGGACGGCCGCGTCCTCGATAACCCGGCGATTCTGCTCGCCGCGGCGCCGACCAGCATCGATTCCTATGTGCCTTGGGCGGTATCGAGTGATGGCACCAATTGGGCCGTGGTCTGGCGTGGCCTCGATGTGGCGGCCGGCATCTTCACGATCGAAGGCGCGCGCGTGGCGCCGAACGGTGTTGTCCTGGATCCAGGCGGGAAACGGTTGCGGCGCGACTCTTCGAACTCCGCCGCCTCCAATGCGGACCTTGCTTTCGCGGGCGACGAATATCTCATGACCTGGCGCGAGTTGGGAGGCTCCGGCGGTTGGGTGGTGCGGGCGGAACGGCTTTCGCCGGCGCTCGATGTCGTGGGCAGTGTTTTCCAAGTCAACTTGAACACCCCCAGCAATCCGCTGGCACCAAAGGTGGCGACAAACGGGGACTCTTTTTTCGTCGTCTGGTCGGAGGAGTGGACTGGCGCCGCGCATACCTTGATGGGAACTCGCGTCTCACACGCCGGCGCGGTCCTCGATCCGAGCGGGATCACGCTTACACCCACGTCCGGTTACACCTCTTTTCGTCCCGATGTTTGTTGGGATGGGACGAACTACATCGCGGCCTACAATCGGCAGGCGACATTTTTCGAAGACGATCTTTACGCCACGCGGGTGTCGGCTGACGGCACGGTGCTCGACCCCGACGGCCTCCTCGTGAGCGACGCCTTCAACAGCCAGCTCAACCCCGGAATCGCGCCCGTCCCTGGCGGAGGAGCGCAGGTATTGTGGACGGATTTTTCCAATGGCGGTTCCACGGCCGGCGATATCGTAGCGGCGAGTCTTTCGAACAACGGAGCAGTCACGCCGCGCGGAGTCGTGAGTGTGGCGACGCCGAATCAGCCGATGTCGCGCATCGCAGCCGGTGGCCCTGGCTATTTGACGGTCTACGTCAGCGAGACGGCGTTCGAGACTCGCATCCTGGCGCAACGCCTGGACGCGACGGGCACGGCGCTCGATGCCGCGCCGTTGGTTCTCGCGGGCGGCTCGCTTTCGCTCACGAATCCGGGCGTAGCCTGGAACGGCTCGGAGTTCCTGGTGGTCTGGGACGATATCAGCGGCAATGCCGGGCGAGGTCAGGTTTACGCGAAGCGGGTCTTGGCGGATGGCACCGTGATCGATGTTTCGCCGATCGCAGTCCTGCCCGGTTTGCGTCCGGCGGTCGCGGCCTTGGCCGATACCTTCCTCGTCACAAGCGATGATGCGCCGAGCAATCCGCAACAGCGTTTCCCGTTCGCCGTCCGCGTGAGCGCGGCCGGCGTGGTGCTGGATGCGCCACTCCAGGTCGGGACCAATTTTTCCTACTCGACCAGCGTGGCCGCGGTGGGAAACCGCTGGCTGGTGGCGTGGGAGCGTCACCCCACCCATGATAATCCCTCGTCCTCAATCAACGGCGCCTTTGTCGAAGCCGCCGGCACCACGAGCGGCTCTTTCGGCATTTCGAGCGGGAGTAATCACAAGACCCCGGATGTGGCGAGCGCGGGCGCATCCGCCCTCGTCGTCTGGCATAACGGGAACATCCTCGGCCGCCGAATCAACGCCGACGGCACCCTTCTCGACAGCGCGAGCGGGCTTCTCATTTCCGGCGCGGCTAACGAGCAGTCGCTGGCCCGGGCCGCGTGGGACGGCACGCAGTATTTGGTCACGTGGGTGGACCACCGCAATTTCACCTACCCGCTGCAACCGGTGGACGACGTCTTCGCCGCGCGCGTGGATCTGAACGGCTCGGTTCTCGATTTGAATGGCTTCCCCATCGCCGCCGCGGCGGCGCGCGGCGAAAGCCGGCCTGCACTTGCTGCCGCCAATGGCACCACGATCTTCGCCTACTCCGCGTTTCAAAACGACGCGCCCTACTCTTCCTACCGCATCAACCTCCGCCGCTATCCTTTCAATCAGGATTACAGCGTGAGCGCATCGCCGGGTTTCGCGACCTTGGCGCCGGGGGCCAGCGCCAGCTTTGAGATTAACGTCACCCCGGTCGGCGGTTTCAGCGACAGCGTCACCTTGCAAGTCGAGGACTTGCCGCCGGGCGTCACTGCCTCTTTCAATCCCACCACGGTGAACCCCGGCGCCACCGCCACCCTTAACGTCACCACTTCCACCAGCACCCCGGTCGATCGTTACCCGGTCACCGTGATCGCTTCCAGCGGCGCGCGACAAAGCTGGGCCACCATCCTGCTCAACGTCACCAACGCGCCCGCGCCTCCGCGTTTCAACCTCATCGATCTCGGCACCTTCGGCGGAATCAACAGCGAAGCCTGGGGCTTGAATGAAGCCGGCGACGTCGTCGGCTGGGCCAATCTCGCGAACGGCCAAAAGCGCGCCTTCCGTTACAGCAACGGCGCGCTGACCGATCTCGGAACTTTAGGCGGCACCGAGAGCATCGCTTACGGCATCAACAGCGCCGGCGATATCGTGGGCTCGAGCAAAAACGCCGCCGGCACGCAGCGCGCTTTCCGCTGGAGCGGCGGAGCGATGCAAGACCTCGGGACGTTCGATGGCAACGCCGGAGCGGCGACCGCGCGCGCCATTAACAACGCCGGGCAGATTGTCGGCTATTCCGATTATCAGGACGGCAGCACCGAGGCGTTTATTTGGAACAACGGCAGCATGAGCCCGCTCGGGCGGCTTGGTTACACGAGCTATGCTTTCGCCCTGTCTGCCTCCGGTGAGGCCGCTGGCTGGGGCCAACTTTCCAACGGCGCGGCCCGCGCCTACCGCTACAGCAATGGCGCGGTGCAGAACCTCGGCGTCATCCTGGCGAGTCCGTTCGACGGCAGTTACGCCTACGGCATGAACGACGCCGGTCTCGTCGTCGGCAGCGGCACTTACGGCAGCACCACGGACACGCACGCTGCGCTCTTCAACGGCGGCGCCGTCCAGGATCTCGGCACGCTCGGCGGCACCCAAAGCAGGGCGTGGGCAATTAACGGTGCAAATCAGATCGTCGGCTACTCCACGAATTCCGGCGCGGTCCGGCGCGCTTTCCTCTACGAGAATGCGCTGGTCGATTTAAACAATCTCATTTCTCCCGCTTCGTCTTGGGTCTTGAGCGAAGCCCGCGCCATTAACAACGCGGGCCAAATCGTGGGCTCCGGTGTGATCAACGGCGCCACCCATGCCTTCCTCCTCAACCCCAGCACCGGCCCGCAGCCCATCACTGCCGTTAGCGCGCTCTCCCGCAAAATCCACGGATCAGCCGGCGCCTTCGACATTGCCCTCCCCGTTTCCGGCGCGCCGGGAATCGAGAGCCGCACCGGCGGGGCGGGGGGTAATCATCAAGTCATCATCACCCTCTCTGAATCAGTCTGGGTGAGCAGCGCCCGGCTCGACAGCCGGACCGCCTTTATCAGCAATGTCACCGTGCAAGGCAATC
This sequence comes from uncultured Verrucomicrobiae bacterium, assembly GCA_963762685.1. Taxonomy (GTDB): domain Bacteria; phylum Verrucomicrobiota; class Verrucomicrobiia; order Chthoniobacterales; family UBA10450; genus JACCTI01. The sequence continues at coordinate 231,352 of CAVXLV010000009.1, forward strand.
AGGCCATCGTGGACTTGAACGGCCTCGCCAATGGCCAGACCATTAACGTCACTTTGAGCGGCGTAACCAATGGCCTAACGAGCGCCGACATCACCATCCCGATTCGCTTCCTCACGGGCGACACCAATGCCAACGGCGTCGTCAATGGCACCGATGTCAGTCAGACTAAAGCGGCTTCCGGCCAACCCGTCACCGCGGCCAATTTCCGCGCCGACGTCAACGCCAACGGCGCGATCACCGCCAGCGACCTCGCCTTGGTCAAGTCGCTGGTCGGGAGTTCTGCGAGCGCGGCGAAGTCGGATCAGAGTCGCTGACATTTCCGGATGCGATCTCGGCGACGACGATACCGCGCCATTGAGCCGGTCATCTGCGAGCCCGTGCAAGATCAAGGCTACGGATTGGTCGTCCGCATGACGCTGCTGGGCGGCGGAACGCTGAAAGCTCATTAGGCGCGTCGCGCCCGGCTCGAGCCGATGCCCTCAGTCCTTAGAAGTTTTCTCCCCAGCGCGCGGGTCGCGCCCTCTCTGCTATAGTGCGGTCGGATGTTTGAGATCAAACAGAAGGAGAAGATGACGGAGCGCGCGCTCCTGATCGGCGCGTATATCGAGCCGGCGAAAAAGTTGGAAGCGCAGAGCCTGCTCGAAGAACTGGCGGAACTGGTGCAGACGCTCGGCATTCCGATCATCGAGCAGAAATTGATTTCGCATCGCGAGAATCACGCGCGCTATTTAATCGGTTCGGGGAAAGCGCAGGAGATCGTGGATCGCGCGAAGGAATTGCAATGTGACGTGCTCATTTTCGATAACGAATTGAGCCCTTCGCAGCAGCGCAATTGGGAAGAGCTGGCGGGCATAACGGTGGCGGATCGGCACGAGATCATTCTCGATATTTTCGGGGCACGCGCGCAGACGCGGGAAGCGCGCATCCAGGTGGACCTGGCGCGGATGCAGTATTCGATGCCGCGCCTCACGCGAGCCTGGAGTCACCTCGGCCAGCAAGGCGGTGGGATCGGCGCGAAGGGCGAAGGCGAAAGTCAGCTGGAGCAGGATAAGCGGAAGATCCGCTTGCAGATCGATCGTTTACAGCGCGAGCTGGAACAGGTGCGCGGCGCCCGCGCAACCCAGCGGAAAGATCGCAAACGCGCGCCGGTGCCGAACGCGGCCATTGTCGGCTACACCAACGTCGGCAAGTCCTCGCTTTTGCGGCGGCTGACGGGCGCCGAAGTCTTCATTGAGGACAAGCTTTTCGCCACGCTCGATACCACCACGCGCAAGATCGCGTTGCCAAACAAACAGCCGCTGCTTTTAACCGACACCGTGGGTTTCGTGCGCAACCTGCCGCACCAATTGATCGAGGCATTTAACGCCACCCTGGAAGAAGCCGCGCTCTCGGATTTTCTCATCCACGTGCTCGATGCTTCGCAGCCAGAAGTGATGGAATTTTATAACACCACCATGCGTGTCCTCGCCGATCTCGGCGCGGATACGAAGCAGATGTTGGTGGTCTTCAACAAGGTCGACAAAGTGGGCGACACCGATGAACTGGCTGCGCTGCGCCGCCATTTTCCGGATGCGGTGTTCGTGTCCGTGCAATCCGGCGAGGGCCTGGAGGAATTGGTGGAGCGTATTTCGGAATTCGTCGCGCGCGGGACGATGACGATCGAACTAAAACTGCCAGCCGCGCGTGCCGATCTGCTGGCCCGTCTGCATCGCGATGGCACCGTGAGCGAGGTGAAATACGAAGGCGACGTCACGCACGTGACGGCTATGATCCCGACGCGTGCGCTGGAAGTCTTCGCGCCGTTTTTGGCCGCGACGGAAGATCCTGCCAATGTGATTTCGCCGGTGACAACCGAGTAATAGATCTCTCGCGATGCAGGAGGACTTTTGCACTCGAGCGCGCTAGGCCGTTGGAGAGATCCCTTGGCGCGCATGCTCAGCCTCGCGATGACCCCATCTCGCGCGCGTCGTCGATACGATCACCTGATGTGCGCGGAGGCGGTTCTCGGATTACTGAGGACACGCAAATGAGCGGAGCGCGGCTGAATTTCAAACTGGAGGCAGAGGCAACGGGCTCGCGCGCGCGCGCGGCGACGTTTCAGACTTTGCACAATGAAGTGCAGACGCCGCTCTTCATGCCGGTGGGCACGAAGGCGACGGTGAAGGCGCAGCTCACGCGCACGTTGGAGGAAGCGGGTTCGCAGATTTTGCTCGCGAATACATATCACCTGCTGCTTCGGCCCGGCGTGGAAGTGTTTCGCAAACTGGGCGGGATTCACAAGTTCATGAGCTGGGAGCGCTCGGTTCTGACGGACTCGGGCGGGTATCAGATTTTTTCTCTGCCGCATGCGCGCTCCATGGGCGAGGAAGGTGCGACTTTTCAAAGTTATCTCGATGGGAAAACCATCCTGCTCAGTCCCGAGGTCAGCATCGAAACCCAGAAAGCGATCGGGAGCGATATCATGATGGCGTTGGATCATTGCATCGCCTCGACCGCGGATGAAGCGACCGCGCGCGCGGCGCTTGAGATTACGAATCGCTGGGCGGCGCGCAGCCTGGCAGCGCGGGGCGATTCGCCGCAGGCGATGTTTGGGATTGTGCAGGGCGCGCTTTTTCCGGAGCTGCGCCGGGAGAGTGCGGCCGCGCTGGGTGAGATGGAGTTTGATGGCTACGCGATCGGCGGGCTGGCGGTGGGCGAAAGCAAGAGCGAGCGCGAAGACGTGTGCGAAGCGACAGCGATTTTGCTGCCTAACGACAAGCCGCGCTACCTGATGGGCGTGGGCACTCCGCTGGATCTGCTGGAAGCGGTGCATCGCGGCGTGGACATGTTCGATTGCATCATGCCGACGCAACTGGCGCAGCGCGGCGCAGCTTTTACCTCGCGCGGATTTCTGCAATTGCGGCGGGGCGTCTACAAATTCGCCGAGGAGCCGCTCGACCCGGAGTGCGCTTGCCCGACCTGTTCCCGTTATTCGCGCGCTTATTTGCATCACCTGACGAAAAGCTCGGAGACGCTCGGCTGGCAGTTGCTGGGGAAACACAACATTCACTTTTATCATCAGCTCATGCGCGAGATGCGGGCGGCAATTTTAGCCGACCGTTTTCTCGAGCTCTACGAGCGGAAGCGCGCCTTTCTGCACGAGTCGGATCTGGACAATCCGATCGTCGAACCGAAGCCAAACCGGCCGCGCCGCACCAGTCTCGGCAATTATGAAGTGCATCGGGCGTGGGAAGGATTTGCCAGCATCCGGCATATGGCTTCGGGCGAGATCATGCATTCGCGCACGAATCCGATGGAGGAGGCGCGCCAGCTTTACGTCGAGCAGGCGCGGCTCGCGGAACGGTTGCACGAGTCTAACGAGCCGCTGGTGATTTGGGATGTGGGCCTGGGCGCGGCCGCGAATGCGATGGCGGCGGTGCAATGTTACGAAGCGGAAGCCGCCGTGAGCGCGGTGCGACCGCTGCGTATCATCAGCTTCGAGAACGACCTCGATTCCTTGCGGCTCGCGCTCCTGCATAACGACGCGTTTCCGTATCTGCGGCATGGCGGGCCGCCGGCGATTCTGCGCGAGGGGCAGTGGCAATCCAAAACGCACGCCGGCTTAAGCTGGTCGCTCGTGCAGGGTGATTTTCCCCAGACGATCGCGGATGCGCCCGCGCCGCCGGACCTGATTTTCTACGACATGTTTTCCGGGAAAACTTCCGGCGAAGCGTGGACGCTGGACGCGTTTCGACAGCTCTTCGCCGCCTGCGCCGGGCGCGCGGTGGAGATGTTTACCTACAGCTGCTCCACGGCGGTGCGGGGTCTTTTATTGGCGGCCGGATTTCTGGTCGCGCGCGGACGGAGCATGGGCGCGAAAGACGAGACCACCATCGCGCTGACGCCCGCGGCGACGCGCGCGGGGCGGGAGATCTTGGGAAGTGCCTGGCTTGAACGCTGGGAACGTTCGCAGGCAAAATTTCCTGGCGAATTGCGGCCGGAAGAATGCGCGGAATTCGAGCGAACCATTCGCGCGCACGCGCAGTTTCAAGGGACCAACTCTGCGACGAGCGGGTAGTGATCGGAAGCGACGCGGGCGCTTGCGGTGCGATGCACTTCCAGCTTCGTGGCGCGCAGCGCGCTGTTTACAAAAATGTGATCGACCGCGAGCAGCGGACGCCGCGTTGGGAAAGTGCGATGGGCGCCAGATGGTTGGACGAGGGTGCGGACATCGCGCAGCGCGCGCGTGAGAACTCGATAGGCGCGAGAGGTGCGAACGCTGTTGAAATCGCCCAGCAAAACTGCGGGTCGGGCGGGATTGAGCGAGCCAAGCCAGGCGTGACTGAGTAGCCATTCCGCCTGCAGGACACGCTCGTTCCGCCCGAGACCGAAGTGGGTGTTGATGAATTCGACTGGCCCGAGCGGCGTTTCCACTTCCAGCCAAATCGCGACGCGCTTTTCCCGGCAATACCAGGGCGCGGTGCCGGGCAGTTCTTCCGCGCGCTTGAGGGTGAACGGCAGGCGACTCACGATGGCGTCGCCATATTGTTCTTCACCATTTCGCATTGCGGGATGGAAGACGTGTTTCCACCCGAGCTGCTGCGCGATGAGCGCTGCTTGGTCAGCGCTGGCCGAACGCGCCCGGCTTTGATCCAGCTCCTGCAAGCCGACGACATCGGCGGACATGCTGGCTATGACTTCCGCGATGCGGCTTTCGGAGCGTTGCCGATCCATCCCGACGCAGCCGTGGACGTTATAGGTCGCGACGCGGAGGTGCGGATTGGGCGGTGCGGCGGCCATGCGCGGTCACATTTGTGAAGCGAGCAGCGAGCCGACGTAGCCGCGAATTTTTTGCGAAAGCGGACGGTTCTCCCATTCCTGCCGCGTGATTTCGCGCGAGTGCTGCTTGTCTTCTTCGAAGACGCGGATGTGCTCGGCGACCCAACTGTGATCGAGCACGTTCAGGTTCGCCTCCTCGTTCAGCGACATGGAACGGTTATCCAGATTGGCGGAGCCGACCGAAGCCCAGCAGTCATCCACGAGCAGATATTTACAATGGAAACGCGCTGGTTGGTACTCGTAGAAGCGTGCGCCGGCTTCGAGCAATGGCCCCCAGTGCGACCGGCCCACGGCACGAATGAGAGGGGCATCGGTATCGGCGCTGGGTCCGATGATTTGCACTTCGACGCCACGCTGGCAGGCCTCGACCAGAGTCTGCGTGCAGAGCGGGTCTGGGATAAAGTAAGCGTTGGCAATCCGGATGTGGCGCTGCGCAGCGGCGATGGAAACGAGCAGCATCAAGCGCGCGCTATCGGAGCCTTCGCCGGCGGAGCTCTGGAAGACCTGGCAGGTGTGATCGCCCGCGCGTTCCAGCTTCGGAAAGTAATCATCGCCATGCAGCAAGTGGGCGCGCGTTTGGATCCAGTTGTCCATGAACGCCTGCTGAATCTGCGCCACGACCGGGCCTTCCACGCGGTAGTGCGTGTCGCGCCAATGCCCGCGCGTGCAGCCATCGCCCGTCCATTCATCTGAAATCCCGACGCCGCCGATGAAGCCGACGCGGCCATCGATGACGAGAAGCTTGCGATGCGTCCGGAAATTCATCTGCAGATTGAGGAAGCGGAAGATCTCCAACTCGACCGGCGAACGCCGGAGCATGTTGAGCGTCGGGCTATGGACGTCGTCGCAGCCAAGCGCGTCCTGCAGGAAATGGACTTTCACGCCGGCCCGCGCGCGTTCATCCAGCGCCTCGGCGAAGGAGTCGGAAATCCGGCCCTGTTTCCAAAGAAAATTTTCGAAAGTGATGGTGCATTTGGCCGAGCGAATGGCCGCGAGCATGGCGGGGAAGATTTCGTCGCCATTTTCCATCGGCGTCACCTTGTTGCCTTCGACGAGCGGCGGGCCGAGGAGGTGGCCCATGGTGCGGGCGAAGGTGTCATCGCCGGCCGCGTATTGCGCGTGGATGCGATGGCGCAGCTTCTTCTCGTTAGGGAAAAAATTTCGCGCGATGAAGAGAGTGGCGAAGCCGCCCAGCGCGGCCGCCCCGAGGAGTTTGGGCCAGGAAGATTCTTCGGCGGAATGGGGGAGCTTCACGCTCTTATATCGCACGCCGGGGCGAGTTTGCGGGCTAAGACTCCACGCCGGCTTTCGCAGCGGCGCGTTGCGCCATGCGGCGGAGCACCAGGGTCACCCCCACCATCGCGAGCAGAGCCAGCCCGCCCGCGACGTATTCCAGCGGATCGCGTGGTCCCTCGGTGCTGCGTTTCCCGATCACGCCGAGATAGACAAACATGATGTTGCCCGGAAGCATGCCGATCACGGTCGCGGCCATGTAATGCCAGAACGGAATCGCGGTGAGGCCGTAAAGATAATTGGTGATCCCGAATGGGACCGGACACATGCGCAGCAGGCCCACGATTTTCCACCCTTCCCGGGCGATGGCCCGATCCATGGCGTGGAAGCGCGGGTAGTTTTCCATCTGCCGCGCAACGGTCTCGCGCGCGGCGTAGCGGGCGAAAAGAAAGCAAAAGGCCGCGCTGAGCGAGATGCCGAACATGATGGAAATCAAGCCACCGACGAAGCCGAAAGTGAAGCCGGCGAGCAAGGTGAGCGGCAGCACGGGCAGAAGGACGATGCTGACGACAGCAAAGACGGCGCCGTAAATGAAGACTCCGGCAAAGCCAAATTCCTTCGCCCACAGGCGAAATATTTCCACCCACGCGAGCACCGGCAGAAAACGAACGGCCAGAATGAGAACGAGCAGGGCCACTCCGAGACCGAGGAGTTTCCAGAGCTGGGCGGAGGAGAGTTTGAGCTTCTTGGCGAGGTGTTCGATGCGCACTCATAGCGCGCGCCCGCGCTGAGCGCGAATTTCCCGCGGGAAGCAACCAGCGCGTTCGTGGGCGAGGGGAATTCTTGCCAAGAAGGTCCCGCCGCAACAATGTCGTGACGCATGGCGTCGCCGCTTGATTCTCTTCCGCCCGCTGTGGCCGCTTCGCCGGCCGAGGTGAAAGCGCTGCTTACGGCTGTGGTCGAGCGCGCACCGCGCGAAGCCGCGAAAATGCTGCTGCCTTATCCGGACGATTACATCGTCGAGATGCTGAAGCTTTTGAATCCCGCGCAAGCGCAGCGCGTCTTGATGAAATTCAAAAGTGAGCGGCGGCAGATGATCATGGCGGTGGCGTCGCCCCAAGTCCGCCAGCAGTGGGCGCGGAACCAGGAGTTTCGCGACAACACTGTGGGCCACATGATGGAACCGCCGCTGGCGCTGTTCCTCCCGAACGTGACGGTGGCGGAGGCGACGGAAGATTTGCGGCCGTTGGTGGCGCACGCCTTTATCACCTACGTCTTCGTGACGGATGAAGAGGAGCGGCTGCTGGGCGTGGTCGCCATGCGCGAGATGTTACTCGCCCGGCCCGAGCAAACGCTGGCCGAGATCATGATCAAAGATCCGTTCCGCCTCGATCCGCGGATGGAACTGGTGGACGCCATGCGCAAGACGATGGTGCGGCATTATCCGGTTTATCCGGTCTGCGATGACGACGGAAAACTGATTGGTCTGATTCGCGGGCAGATGTTGTTCGAGGCGCGCACGGTCGAGTTGAGTTTGCAGGCCGGCAGCATGGTGGGTTTGGAAAAAGAGGAACGCCTGGGCACGCGCTGGCCGCGCAGCTTTCGCTTCCGCCACCCGTGGTTGCAGGCAAATTTGTTTCTCGGTTTTATCGCAGCCAGCGTGGTCGGCACTTTTCAGGGCACGATCGATCGACTCGTGATCCTGGCGGTCTTCGTTCCGGTGGTGATCGGCCAGTCGTCGAACACTGCGGTGCAAACTTTGGCGGTAGCCTTGCGCAGTATTACTCTCGGCGAATTGCAGTCGGGGAAAGAGAAGCGGCTGCTCTGGAAAGAGAGCTTTCTCGGCGTTTTAAACGGGAGCCTCACCGGCATCAGTGCCGCGCTGGCGATGTATGCGTTCGCGACTTTTCAGAAAAGCCCGAACGCGCTCATGTTGTCGTTTGTGATCTTTCTCGCGATGGCGGCGAGCTGTCTGGTGGCGGGGATCTTCGGAGCGCTGGTTCCGTTGATTCTGCGCCGGCTCGGGACGGATCCCGCGATGGCCTCGAGTATCGTGCTGACCACGATCACGGATGTGGCCAGCCTGGCGATGTTTCTCGGGTTGGCGAGCTGGCTGATTTAAGGCGCGCGGCGCGCGAAACGATAGCCCGAGAGTCGGGCGGAGGCTGCTGCGGTACCTTTCGTTAGGCAGAGGAACTGGAATTTCATCCCGAGCTGCTGCGGATGGAGCAGGGTCTGCAGCGCGCGTTTGGTTTTCGCATCGGCGGAGGCCAGAAAATCGTCGGCCTTTTCCGGCGAGCAGGCCGGTGAGGAAGTGATGTTGATCGGTGAAACCAGCAACGGTGAGGCCGCATCTCCGCGCGCGTTCTTCCAGGCTGGTCCACTCCACGTGCGCGGTGATGTCGGCGTTTCCGACTTCGACCAAGGGCGAGGGAAGCACCCGGTGTTTGGCGTAGCCACGTAGCGTGCCGGTAGTGCGCTGCGGCGCGTAGAAATCAGCGCGCGTCCAGCCGTAATCAGCCGCAAGAACAAAACCGGACGCGAGTTTCTCGGCGACGGTTTCGATCCAAGCCAGCGCCGCGAGATTGACCTCAGTTTCGTAGCCAGCCGGAAGCGGCTGCGGGATCGCGCGCAAGCGTTGCGCAAGCGCCTCATCAGCGACGGCTAAATCTACGAATTGGAAGCCGCCATCGCGCACGATCACGTGTCGTTCCTGCCAGTCCGCGCCATCCCAATGCACGAGATGGACCGGGAACGCATCCAGGAGCTCATTCGAGAAATGGACGCCGTGGAAAGGCGGCGTCTCTTCCAAGGAGCGTTGCCATGTCAACCTTGTCGGAGAACTCTGCCAGCGCGGTCGCTTGTCGTCGCTGCAAGACGGGAAACGGCTCGATGATGAGATAGCGCAACGCCCCGAAAAAATCCGGATGCTCCCGTCGTGCTGCCGACAAAACATCGTGGGCAAACTCTCCGCCATGCGCACCTTGTTCCACGATCACGAAGTCATCGCGACGTGTCAGCGCGGCCCACATCTCCGCGAATTGCCCAGCCAGCAGCCGTCCAAAAAGTGGCCCCACACTCACGCTGGTAAAATAGTCTCCCGCACGCCCGAGAACCGCACGACCCGAGCTGTAGTAGCCGTGCTCCGGGTGATAAAGCGCCTGCTCCATGAAACGCGCGAACGAGATCGATCCCGCGTGCTCAATCTCGGCCCGAAGGGCGGCGGTGAGGGCGAGAGGGCCGATGGGCATGGAGTTGTTAAAAAAGTGAAATCGTTACATGGTTGAAACGGCTGCCCGTGGCCGGCCACTCCAACCCACTCCTGTAATTCCCTAACGCGCGGCCCGAATGCCAGTTTTATATCCCAGACGCAGCCGTCAGGTGGAGACCTACAATCCGCCCTGGTACACCCGACCGCGCTATTATTTTCCCATCGCCGCGGTCTTGGTGCTGTTGATCGCGGGGGTGATCTACGGCTTCATTCTCGCGGCCGATTTGAGTCGCAAGGCGGAGAGCTTTGATCTGGCGGAGCTGGATAAGATGGAATCGGCCAGCGTAATCGTGGATCGGAACGATAAGATCGTGGGCCAGATCTACGTGGAGAATCGGGAGACGGTTCCCTACGACCAATTGCCGCGCGATTTGATCAATGCGGTCGTGGCGATGGAGGACACAAAGTTTTACCAGCATAGCGGATACGATTTCTTGGGGATCATTCGCGCGGCCTTGAAGAATCTGACTGCGGGCGGCGTGAAACAGGGTGCGAGCACGATCACGCAGCAGCTGGCGCGGAATACGTTCGCGCTGAAAGAGCGGACGCTGCGGCGGAAGTTGCTCGAGCTTTTTCTGGCCCGCCGGATCGAGGATCGGCTCGGGAAACAGAAGATCATGGAGCTGTATCTGAACCGAATTTATTTCGGGGGCGGACTCTATGGCGCGGAGGCGGCGTCCCGCGGTTATTTCGAAAAGCCGGCGAAAGAGATGACGCTCGCGGAAAGTGCAACGCTGGCTGGCTTGATCAAAAGTCCGAACCGGCTTTCGCCCTGGTCGGATAAGGAAGGCTCGCGCGAGGCGCGCGACGTGGTGCTGGCGCGGATGCGGGATTTAGGATTCATCTCCCCTACGCAATGTCGCTCTGCGCAGGGCGAAGAAATCGTGATTGGCAGCCGGCAGAGCGCGCAGGGACAGACCTACGCGCTGGAATACATCCGGCAGCAGGTCATCGCGGCGGTGGGTTGGGACAAGGCGATGGTGGAAGGGTATCGCATTCACAGCACGCTCGATTCCGATCTCCAGAAAACGGCGGAGGAATCGCTCCGCGCGAATCTCGAGCGAGCGGAGCAGACGCCGGATTACGCGCACGAACTCTACGCGACCTACGCGGAGAAGTTTAAGATCGCGAAGCAAAAGGGGAAGATGGATTCGAAGATCACGCCGGAATACTTGCAGGGGGCGGTGATCGCGCTGGATAACAAAACGGGCGGTGTCCTGGCGCTGGTCGGCGGACGTGATTTTGAGCAAAGCCAGTACGACCGCGCGCTGCAATCGCGGCGCCCGGCGGGCACGGCCATGCTGCCTTTCGTATATGCGGCCGCGTTTGAGAAAGGACTTTACCCCGGGACGGTGGTGGAAGATTCCGCGTTGGATAATCGCGCGGTCATGATCGGCGGCACGACTGGGATCCTGGGTGAATGGGGACCCGAGCGCGCGGATAATCGTTACGAAGGGCCCATCACGGCGCGGGAAGCGCTGGCTAAATCGAAGAACGGCGCCACCGTCCGGCTCGGCATGATGGCGGGGGTGGATTCCGTTTTGCAGGTGAGCAAGGCGGCGGGGATTAACTCGCCTTTGCGCCCGTATCCCGCGACTTTCCTGGGCAGCAGCGAGGTGACGTTGGCGGAGTTGGCGCTGGCCTACACCACTTTCCCAAATGGCGGTTGGCATGCGGACGAGCCGTTTATTCTCGACCGAATTGAAGCGAAGGACGGCTCGATCGTGTGGAAATCGCCCCACTTGGAAAAGCGCGAGACGGCGATGAAACCGGAGACCGCGTTCGAGGTGCATTCGTGTCTGGTGGATGCGCTGAATAGCGGCACTGGCGCCGCGGCGCGGGAGTCGCTGGGGTTGCAGCAAATTCCCGCGGCGGGGAAAACGGGCACCGCTTACGATTTTACCGAGGTGCTCTTTGCCGGCTACGACAGCGAGATCACGGTCGCGGTGCGGGCGGGGTTCGATAAGCCGGCGAAAATTTATCGCGGCGCGTTCGGGAAAGACATCGCGCTGCCGGTTTGGGTGGATGTGATGAATGCTTCCGTGGCCCGCTATCAGCCGAAGGAGATCGCAACGCCAGAGGCGATCAAGACGGTGGAGATTTGCGCGAAATCGGGCTTGCTCGCGACAGACAAATGTCCCGCGGACACCACCTACCGCGAGATCGCGACCAAAGAACAAATGCCGACCGATCCATGCAACGTCCACGGCGATGCGAGGACGCGGATCGTGCGCGATCTGCCGGAAGCGGGCGTGCCGCGGGCTGCGCTCGCAGTGGATACCGAACAGGTAAAACCGGTTACGGTGAAGGGCCCGACTTTGCTGGCAGAGACGATCCTTACAACGCGGTGCACTCGACCGTGAAGCCGCCTAAACCGGAAGACCCGAAGGAGAATGAGGTGAAGCCGGCGATCCCGGTGGAGCCATCAGCGTCTGCGCTTTCGACCGAGGATGACCCGACGATTTTGCGGGCGCAACCGGTGCAGCCGGGAGAGAGCGCGACTCCGGTGGAAGATGAGGAAGTTCTGCGCGCAGAACCCGTTTTGCGCGCGCAGCCGGTCGATCCGGAAGAGTCGGCCCGACAAGATATGTCGGCTCCCATTTTCGCTACGCCGCGCCCCGACGATCGCGAAGACCGGCGATGAGTTCGCCAAGCGGCGACGCTTTTCGGCTCAGCGTGCTCAACCCGGCGGGGAACGATCCGGAACAGGATTTCAGCGAGGAGCAGGCGGCGTCCGCGCACGCGCCGGTAAATTTCCACGCCTATGCCGCGTGCACGGGCGGGACTTTTTTTCGCGATGTCAGACGCGCGGTGGCGGCGAAGCGGCCGGTGTTACTTTTATTGCGCGGCGATTTTCGCGCGTCGGAGCGCGCGCTGCTCGCGCTCAAGAGAGCGGGCGTAACGGTGGCGGTTTCGCTCAAGGAAACCGGGCTGCATCAGATTGCGGAACAGTTGGACGAGAAGAATCGGCTGACGCGGTTTCTGCAAATCGTGCGCGCGGCGGATGGATACATCGCGCCGACGCCGGAAGCGGCGGATTTTTGCCGAACGGTGCGAGGCGATGAGAAGTCGGTCGCGTTTATCCCCACGCCCTATCCGCTGCACGATGAGCGATGGAATTTTTCGCGCCCGATTGCGGAGCGGAAAGGCATCATGATCGGCACGCGCGAGTGGGATATTCCCACGCGCAATCACAGCCGCGGCGCTGATGGCTGCGTTACCGCTTGAGCGAAGCGACCGGCGAACCGGTCACAACTTACAACCTCGATGGCCGCCGTGAGGAAAGGTTGCTCGCGCGGCTCGATTTCCGTCCCGGCCAACTGACGGTGCACAACCGCGAAGACAAATACGTCGATTACCTGCGCGTGCTGGCGGCGCATAAGATCGTCTTCCAGCTCGACACCAGTTTCGTGCCGGGACAGGTGGCGGGCGACGCGCTGATTTGCCGGCTGCCGTGCGTGGGCGGAAACGGCACGATCGAGCGGATCGCGTTTCCGGAAATCTGCGGTCACGATCGCCTGATCGGGCAGCTGCTGGAAGATATCGCTCACCTTGCTGCGGGATCGACGCGCAATACCTGGCGGCGATCACCGCCGCGCAAACCCGTGCGGCGGAGCGGCTCTCATTCGCCGGCGCGGCGCGAGAGCTGGAGGAATTTTTTCGGAGCGCGGATCTAGGCGTCGGCGCTGAACAGTCTATGCCGACATGCTTCGAAGTAGATTTCTTCGAGTCTGCGCGACGGCGGCTCTTTGTTCGAATTTTTCGGCGACTGCTTCCGCTCCGTGTTGCGCCAGGGCGGAGAGTTGCTCGGGTTTTTCGGCAGCGAGCAGGAACGCGAGTGCGAGCGCTTCGGCATCGCGCTCGGCGACGAGCATGCCGCTGACTCCGTTCTCGATCGCTTCGGGAATTCCGCCGTGAGTGGTGGCGAAAACGGGGAGACCGCTGGCCATGGCTTCGAGCATGGCGTTGGGCACGCCTTCCTGGTTGCCATCGGGGCCGGTCTCGCTCGGATGGAGGAAGAGGTGCGATTGCTGGAAGAGGGCGCGCAACTGGCCTTGCGAAATAAAGCCGGTGAAGATGACGCGGTCGGCGATTTGCAGATCGCTCGCGAGTTGGCCTAACGAGGCGCGCAGCGGGCCTTCGCCGGCGATCGTGAGCGTGGCTTTCGGGATGTTGCGCGGCGAATTGCGCGAAGGCGCGGAGACTGGTTTCGATGCCTTTTTTGGCGATGAGCCGACCGGCTTGGAGCAAGCGCCAGCGAGCCATCGCTGGGGAATTGGCGCGGTTGGAAAGGAATTTCATCGAGCGGGATGCCGGTGCGTTGCACGCGGATCTTTTCGCGCGCGCAGCCGAGATCGATCAGCGCATCGGCGAGCGATTCCGAGCGGACGAGGACGAGGCGGACCGCTGCCAGCATTTCTTTCGTGGCGGCGCGGTAGGCGGGCTTGTCGAGATCGACCAGGACATCGGCGCCGTGGAAGGAGACGACGCTGGGTTTGTCCCACGCGCGAATGAGCGGCAGCAGATGCACCGCGATGTGGCCGAAGTAGATGTGGAGCAATTCGGCGCGCGCATTTGTCGAGCACGCTCCGCAGTTGCGCCGACTTCGCCGCGGGAAATTTGCCAGGGCGCGTCGCGCAGTTGGCGATACCAAATGCGCCGCAGGAAATGCGTCGCCGGTTTCGGAACGACGGTGACGTCGATCGAAAGGGAAGCGCTCCGCTTCTTCGCGCTTCTGCGCGATGACGATCGGGCTGGACGCGTTCCAGCGCCGTGATCTGCCGGTAGATGTGCAGCATCTCCGGTTTCAAGAAGGTCGCGCAATACGAGGCGACGACCGGACGTTCGTCAGGCGCGTTCACGGACGAAGGCCCGTCCTGATCTTACCAGCGAATCCCGAACAGGATGATCCCGGTGACGTGCGAGGGATTCTCCTGATCGTAGGTCACGGTGTCGTTCGGATGACCGAAATAACGCTGCGGCGCCCGCGGGTTTAACATCTGGAGCGGGTTGCCGCCCTTGATGGCGCGCGGGATGGCGCCGGCTTCGCCGCGGGTCACCGGCGGACGGCGTCCGGCGTTCGACGCGGTCGCGCGGCCGATCCGATGGTGGGGGCAGAGAAAGATCTGCGCATGCGCGGTGCCGGCGGCGGCGAGGGCGAAGAGGAAAGCGGCGAGGAAATGTTTTTTCATAAGCGGGATCCAATCGAGCGAAGCGCACGCGCAAGTTCTTGCTGCCAGCTACGCTCCAGCGCAGGATTATGCGGCGATGGAGTATCTTGCAAAGGCGAAACGCGTTCTCGACATAGAAATTTTTGAGCTGCAACGCTTGCGCGACCGGCTGGGGGAGGATTTTGCGCGGGCCGTGGTGCTGATTAAAGAGTGTGTCGAGGGGCGGGGAAAAGTGGTCGTGCTGGGCGTGGGAAAGTCGGGTCACATCGGGCGCGAAAATCGCCGCCACCCTCACCAGTACCGGTTCGCCGGCGGTGGTGCTGGATTCGTTGAACGCGATGCATGGCGACTTGGGCATGGTGGCCGATGGCGATGTGGTTCTGGCGCTGAGCGCGAGCGGGGAGACGGAGGAGCTGCTGCGCATTTTGCCGGCGCTGTCGCGTTTCCAGGTGCGGATCATCGCGATCTGTGGCGATGCGAAATCGACGCTGGCGAAAAATTGCGAGGTCCTGCTTGACGTGAATATCGAACAGGAGGCGTGCCCGTTGAACCTGGCGCCGACTTCGAGCACGACGGTGATGCTCGCGCTGGGCGATGCGCTGGCGATGGTGCTGCTGGAGGCGCGCGGATTCCAGAAGGAGGATTTCGCGCGTTTTCATCCCGGCGGGATGATCGGCCGGAGCATGCTCGTGCGCGTGCACCAGATCATGCGGCCGCGCGACGCGCTGGCGTTGGTGGAGGCGAATGCGGCGGTGCACACGGTCTTGAAGGCGATGACGGATGTGCGCGCCGGCGCGGCGGTGGTGGCGGATGGCGAGGGGAAGTTGCTCGGCATTTTCACGCACGGCGATTTTGCGCGGCATTTCCAGACCGACCCGCGGGTGGGCGATCGTTTGGTGGCGGATTTGATGACGTTAAACCCGGTGACCGTGCAGCAGGACAAGCTGGCGGTGGAAGTTTTGAACCTGCTCGAGCGGCACCGCATCGACGACCTGGTGGTGGTGGACGAGCAGATGGTGCCGGTGGGCATCGTCGATTCGCAGGATCTGACGAAGCTGAAACTGCTCTAGCCGATTTTCCCCGGCTCCCTTGTAAAACCGGCCAGTCTCGCCTATCAACTCTCTCTCATTTATGGCCGCAGCGAACGATCTCCGAAAAGGACAGGCAATTAAATATAACGGCAACGTCGCGATCGTGCTCGACGTGCAGCACCGCACGCCGGGCAATCTGCGCGCGTTCGTGCAGGCGATCATTCGCTACATCGGCACGGGGAAAAGCGCGGACGTGCGCTTCGGCTCGACGGACAAGGTGGATCTGGTGGATGTGAGCCGGACGATGCTGGAGTTCTCCTACAAGGACAACAGCGGCTACCATTTCATGGATCCGGAGACCTACGAGACGATCACGTTGAACGACAATCTGCTCGGCGAGGCGAAGGAATATCTGGTGGAGAATCTGCGTGTGGAAGTGCTCTACACGGAGGGCAAAGCGGTGCAGGTGGAGCTGCCCTCCTCGGTGCACTTAAAGGTGGTGGAAGCGCCGGAAGGTTTGCGCGGCGATACGGCGTCGAATGTGACCAAGCCCGCCATTCTCGAGACCGGAAAAACGGTCAACGTGCCGCTTGTTCATCAACGAAGGCGAGGTGATCAAGATCGATACCCGAACCGGCAATTACATGGGCCGGGCGTAAAGCTGCGTGCCTCCCTCCAATCACCGGCCGCGCAGACGTAGCTCGTCGTCGCCGCCGCCTTCTGGTCAACCGCAGCGGCGTCGGGTCGCGGTGTCGCCGAATATCGTCCCGACGCGGCGTTCTCGACCGGATTACAGCCCGTTCCTGGTCCCGACGCGGTTGGTGAAATTCGTCATCGCGCTTTTTCTTCTGCCGATTTGCGCGGTGTTGACGCAGGCGTTTTTTACCGTTTTCACGCGCGCCACGGTCACGCAGCAGCTCTGGGCGGGAGAGGAATTTTGGTTTTTCTCGCTGGGCGTCGTCCTGTGGCTGATCGCGTTTTTCGGGCTGCCGCGGCCGCTCTTGGTTTACGTCTTCGGGCACGAACTGACGCATGCGCTTTGGGTCCTGCTCATGGGCGGTCGGGTCAGCAAATTCCAGGTCGGCCGCGATGGCGGACACATCGTGACGGATCGGAATAATTTCTGGATCGCGCTCACGCCGTATTTTTTCCCGCTCTACAGCATTCTCGCGCTCGCGGTTTATGGCGCGCTCACATTTGTGCATGCCAATGCAGCCGTTTGGGCGCCTGCTTTACGCGATCATCGGCGTCACCTGGGCGTTCCATTTCACGTTCACGTGCTGGATGATTCCGAAGAACCAGAGCGATCTGCGCGATCACGGCACCTTCTTCTCGCTGGTCGTGATTTACCTGATGAATCTACTCGTGCTCAGCGTGCTCCTGGTGGTGGCGTCGCCGCAGATCACGTTTCTGGATTTCGGCGCGGAGATCGGGGAAAATATCGGACGGTTTAGCGATGGCGTGGGCAGGGTTTTTGATCTCTTCGCGCGCGGCGCGCGGTAGCTATCGCGAGGCGTAGAGGGCGAAGGGCAGGGTCGCCATCGCCTCGGATAAGCGCAGTACGTTGCCGTCGGTCTGCAGTTTCCGGCCCGTGAAAAGCTCGATCGCGGAACCGTGGGCCGCGGCTTCCGGCAACTCGATGGCGGTGTCCGCCCAGCGATTCACCGATCGGCGGGAAGCCGACCCGCGCGGTCAGGCGCGGAGCGAGGACGATGATCCATTGGTCGCCACTGCTCACGCGCGAAGGCGACGCAGGATTCCGCATGCGCGCCCGTGACGCGAAGCGGCGTGTAGCTTCCAGCGCGGAAGAGATCGGCATGCTCGCGGCGGAAGTGGAGGAGACGATGGGTGAGGAAAAGTTTGATGCGGCCATCGGGCCAATTTTGCAGGAGCTCGGCGGGCGCGACGTCTTTCAAGCCGGCCAGCATTTCGCGGCGTTGCTCGTAATCGACCGGGCGCCGGTTATCGGGATCGACCAGGCTGAAATCCCAGATCTCGTTCCCCTGATAAATATCCGGCACGCCCGGGGCGGTGCATTTGAGCAGCATCTGCGCGAGCGAATTGATCATGCCGAGGCGCGCGATCTCTTCCGCGAGCGGAGACGAAGGCGGGGACGAATTTGTTCTTCGAGCCGGGCTCGAGAATCTTCGCCACAAAATCGCGCGTGGCGGTGTCCCACGGTTCGTTAGGCTGGATCCAACTGGTGTTGACCTTGGCTTCCTTGAGCGCCTTCGTCATGTATTCCTGGATGCGCGCGATGTATTCCTCGGTCGCGGTCGGCAGCGGAACACCGGCGGCATCGACCGGCCAGGTGCCGAGCAGGGTTTGGTAGAGGAGATATTCTTCGTTCGCGTCCGGCGCTTCGCGTTTCGTTGATCTGGCTTTTGGCGCGGCGATTGATCGTGCGCCAGCGGCCGAGCGTCTTCTGCCAAAGATGCGGCAACTTCGGAGATGGCCGCCATGCGCGCGCGCACGTCTTCGCTGCGTTTCGTGTCGTGCGTGGAGGTGGCGAGAAGCGTGGAGGGCCAGGCGCTCTGCACGGCCTGGTTGTGCGCGTGGAAATCTTCCAGGCGTGATCCCGAACTGCTGCGGTTCGCCGCCGACTTCGTTCAGCGCGGCGAGCCGGTTGTAGATATAGAAGGCGGTGTCCTCGAGACCCTTCGCCATGATCGGGCCGGTGGATTGCTGGAATTTCAGAACGAAGTGCGCGTGCTCGGCGCGCGCTTCGTCATCGAGATTCTCCGGGAAGCGGAAGAGGAGGATGTCGCGCAGGAAATTGAAGACGGATTCTTCGATCGCCGGGTTGCGGCGTTTCGCCTCGGCGATGGCGCGCTCGATCACCGCGCGATCGGCGTCGCTGATCGGTGCGTCGGGTGTCGAGTAAGTGCGGTAAACCGGGAAGCAGGCGATCGTTTCGCTGACCGCGCGCTCCAGCGCTTCGAGGGTGAAATCGCGGAACCAGCGGTTCTTCTCCGAGAGCCGATCGAGCATGCTGCCGAGAACGTTGACGTCGTTCGCGAGCGAGAGGCGCATGACGAGGCGCTTCTTCGCATAAACGAGATGGCCAAAGTGGATGCGAGTGGCCGATGAAGCGGCGATAAGATTTCGTGATCGCGTCCTCGTTCGACCGATCCGCCAGCACGCTGGTGACCAGTCGGCCAAATTCGTAGCCGGTCGTGCCGTGGACCGGCCAATCGTTCGGCAACATCTCGTGGCCGGAGAGAATCTTCTCCACCACCAGATAGATGGCGCATTGATCGGCGGGCAACGGCACTCCGATGGCCTCCGCGCTGCGTTGCTGAAGCTTGGCGAAATATTCGCGCGGGAGGTAGAGCCCATCCGGGTGATCGATCCGCAGACCGGTCACCGCGCGCGAGCCGACGAGTTCAAGCAGGAGTTCGTGCGTGGCATCGAAGACCTCCGGCAACTCCATCCGGATGGCGGCGAGATCGTTGATATCGAAGAAGCGGCGGTAATTGATTTCCTCCGCGGCCACGCGCCAGAAGGCGAGGCGATACGCCTGATCGTTCAGAAGCTCGTCGAGCGGGTCGAAGCTGCGCGCATCACCGGCGGTGCCGTTAATTTGGACGAGGGCCTTCTCGATCGCGTCCCGCACTTGGGGCGCTTCCGTGCAGCGACGGTCGAGGCGACGCTTGATGATCTCCTTCTCGCGCGCACGGAGGGCGACGCGCTCGGGATCGGTCTCGCTCCGCCGCGGCAGATTCTCCAGCGCAGTGATGATGCTTTGGAATTCCGGATAAAAATCCTCGTCCTGATGCGGCGCGAGCAACCCGAGCGCAATCTCCAGAACATGCCGGTACGTCCCGGGCGCGATCGGAAACTCATGATCGAAATAGCGGAGCGAAAAGGCGCCGTCTGCGTAGCTCACCTTTAATTCGCCCCGCTCCAGGACGCGTCCGTATTGATCGCCCAAAATCGGGAGGAGAACCTTGCCGTCGAGATCGGACTTGAGCGGGTGCCAATCGATATCGAAATACGGCGCGTAAACAGAGCTGGGGCCGTTCTCGAGCACGTCCATCCACCACTTGTTGAGCGGCTCGCCGATCCCCATGTGGTTCGGGACGAAGTCGAGCACCTGGCCCATCCCGCGCGCCTGCAGCTCGGCTACGAAGGCATCGTAATCCTCGCGCGTGCCGATCGCGGTGTTCAGCTTGTTGTGATCGGTAATATCGTAGCCGTGCAGGCTCTCCGCCCGCGCCTGGAAATAAGGCGAGGCGTAGCAATCGCCAATCCCGAGCTCATGCAGATAGGGCACGATGGCCCGCGCCTGCTGGAAGGTGAACTGGCGGTTAAATTGGAGCCGGTAGGTCGAGGTCGGGATGCGCGGATGTTCAGGATTCACAGGAGAAAGAAAGTAGCACAGCCAATCGGCCGGGAGCCGCGGAACGCGTGCAGAAAATTGCAGGAGAACGGCGACCGCCAAGGTAGCCTGCCCGGCCACATCTCCAAACAGAGGGCTTCGAGCATTTTTTTAAAACCAACCTTTCACGGGTTGGCGATTGCTTGGTGGTGGGGGAATTCGTGTCGCGGCCGGGTGGCCGAATGACGAGGCCCCGCAATGTCTTGCGCTGTTTGAAGAGAAAAAACATGGAAACGATGCGGAAATTTGAAGCGGTGCTGCCAGCCACGAGCACGCGGGTGGAAAGCAGCTCGCCAGACGGCGTGAATGAGGAAATCCGCCGCGCGACCGCGGCCCGTCTCCGGAGTTATCGCTCGGCCCAGCCGGCGGCAATCGCGCGGCGGCTGGAAGAGCTGGACCGGGAATGGGATATCGAGCGCCTGCTGGAAACGAATGCGGCCAGTCTGGCGTTGGTCGGGCTGGCGCTCGGCACTTTCGTCGACCGGAAATGGTTTGCGCTTCCGGCGGTGGTGTCGGCGTTTCTCCTCCAGCATGCGCTGCAAGGTTGGTGCCCGCCGGTGCCGTTCTTTCGCAAGGCGGGCGTGCGCACCACGTCGGAGATCGATGAGGAGCGCACCGCGCTGCGTCTTTTGCGGGGCGATTTTCGGCCCACGAACGACCCGGCCGAGGCTCATCAGCAAGCGCGAAGACATTCTCCGGCATGAAAGAGTTAGCCGATCTCGGCCGTCTGGCCTGCACGGTGTGCGACACCGAGCTTGGAGCGCAGCTCCGAGCCGGAATCTTCGACGATCGCTTCTGGCCGACCTTCGCTGCGGTGGTGGCGCCTTTCCCAATCTTACTGGCCGCGGCTGTGCTCGTGCCCGCGGTCATCAGTGTTCATCCCGCGAGCAAAAAGCCAAACCAGCCTGAAGATGGAAACGAATAACCGCAGCGTCAGTGCACTCGTTCGCGCCGGAGTATTTCTCGGCATCGGCATGGGAGGATTTGTCGATGGCATCCTCTTTCACCAGCTCCTGCAGTTTCACAGCATGGTCACGGGCCGGCTTCCGAAGACTTCGGTCGCCAACGTCGAGATCAACATGTTTTGGGATGGCATGTTTCACACCCTTACCTGGACGATGGTCGCGCTCGGGTTGTTCCTGCTCTGGAAAGCGGTGAAGCGCGCCGATACGCTCCTCTCGGGCAAGGCGTTGGTCGGGGCATTGCTTCTCGGCTGGGGGCTCTTCAATTTCTTTGAGGGGTTGATCGACCATCACATTCTCCATCTGCATCACGTCGTGGAACGGCTGGGCGTTTCCGTTTACGACTACGCTTTCCTCGCCTCCGGCCTGATCCTCGGACTTGCTGGCATCCTCGCTATCCGCAGCGCCGCGTCCGGCCAGTCGCGGTGAGAACCGCTGGCCGGCCATCACCAGAAAAAATTCCATGAACAATCGAACAAAAACACTAATCGCCGCGGCTCTTTGCTCGCTCGCGCTCACCACCATGAATGCCCAACCTGAAACCGCCGCAAAACCGCACCGCATCGTCTTTGAAGTGACGATGGAGGGAAGCGAGCAGTGGACCGGCGTTTTGAACAACGTCGAGAACGCGCGCAAATCGCTCGGCGAAAGCACAGAGGTGGTGGTGGTGGCCCATAGCAAGGGCCTTGGGATGCTGATCGCGAAAGATAATAAGCTGACCGAGCGGATGCAGAAAATGAGCGGGGCTGGAGTGGTTTTCGCCGCTTGCGAGAACACGATGAAGAAAAAGGAAGTGACGAAGGAGCAGCTCGTCCCGTTCGCGACCACGACCGATTCCGGGGTGGCCGAAGTGGTGCGCAAACAGGCGGCCGGCTGGAGCTACATCAAGAGCGGGATATGACCGCCGGCTGGCGGCATCTCGCGGTCGCGCTCGGCATCTTTCTGAGCGCGAGTGCGCTGGGAGCCGGTGAGAAAAAAATGATCACCATCCTGCACACGAACGATATCCACGGCCACATCGAAGGGTGGCGCGGTTGGGAAGGTGAGCTGGAAGGTAAAACCATCGGAGGGATGGATCGCCTCGCGACTGCGATCAAACAGGTGCGCGCGAGCGCCGGCCCCAACGTCCTTCTTTTGGATGCGGGCGATGCGATCGGCGACACGATGATCGCCGATGAGACGAAGGGCGCAGCGGTGATTCAGCTGATGAACGCGCTTAGGTATGATGCGATGACCATCGGCAATCACGAGCCGGACTTCACGGCGGCGGGATTGCGGAAACTTATGGCTCAGGCGCGCTTCCCGGTTCTGGCAGCGAACGTGCGCGATCGGAAAAGCGGCGAACTGTTCGCGAAACCCTATCTCATTCGCGAGCTGGACGGTGTGAAGGTGGGCATTCTCGGGCTGGCCTATGCAAACACTCCTCTCACGACCGCGAAGAAAAACGTCGCGGAGCTGGAGTTTCGCGATATTCCGCCCATCGCAGCGGAGTTCGTCGACAGGATGCGGAAGGAAGGCGCGGAGATCGTGATCGCGCTCACACACTATGGGCTCGGGGCTGATATCAAGCTCGCTCAAAGTGTCCCCGGGATTGACGTGATCATTGGCGGCCACAGTCACAATCGGGTGCAGCCGGCGATCAAGGAAGGCGAGACGCTTATCGTCCAGGCTGGCGCGCACGGGTCCGATCTCGGGCGGATCGAGCTGACAATTTCCGGAGGGAAGATTTCCCAGCATAAGAGCGAACTGATCCTGCTCGATCACGAGCAGATCGCGGCTGATGACGAGATCGCGACCTTAATCGCGGAGATCCAGGCACCTTTGCAAACGAAGTTGAAAGAGCCAATCGCCGAGGCGACCCAGCCGATTGTGCGAGCGCAAACCATCGGAGGCGCGGAGTCGCGGAAGCGCGACGAGGAATCCCCGGCCGACTCACTCTTTGCCGATCTGGTGCGCGAAGGAACGGGGAGCGACGTCGCCTTTCTCCCTGGTGTCGGCTACGGCGTCGCGCTTCCACCCGGGACGATCACCGCCGCGGACCTGCGCAATTTGGTTCCGCACGAGTCCAAGGTTGTCACGATGATTCTAACGGGCGCGCAAATCCGCGAGATTCTCGAGCAAGCGATTGAGAACGCCTACACAGACGATCCGAAAAGGAAGGTCGGCGGGATGATCCAGGTCAGCGGCCTGGCGTTTCGTTATGATTCCAAAGCGGCGCCCGGTCAACGTGTGCTCAGCGTCACGGTCGGCGAGTCCGCGCTTGATCCGAAGCATCGCTATCGCGTCGCCACCAATTCGATGCTGGCGGCTGGCGGCCATCAATACGCGACCTTCGCTAAAGGCGAGAAAGCAGAGGAACGCGCCGGGCAGTACGAAATGATTAAAGCCGCGCTCAAAGAGCGGCAACAAATCGCGACGCCTCCGCTCGGTCGGATTTCCAAAGCACCGTAACGTCTCGTTTCCGAGACGCGGAATGGCGCCCCGGTTACATTCGTCCTGGCACGCCGATGCCAAGTAACTCCAGGCCGCGCTGCAAGGTGCGC
This sequence comes from uncultured Verrucomicrobiae bacterium, assembly GCA_963762685.1. Classification (GTDB taxonomy): domain Bacteria; phylum Verrucomicrobiota; class Verrucomicrobiia; order Chthoniobacterales; family UBA10450; genus JACCTI01. The sequence goes on from CAVXLV010000009.1 coordinate 254,762, forward strand.
GCGGTGATCTGGCACAAGGCAAGGCGGGAAGCTGCGCGCGGGCTCCTCGGATTTGAGGACCGGGCAGGCTTCGTAGAAGGCGTGGAAGCTGTTGGCCAATTCGAAGAGGTAATTCGCGAGGACGTTCGGGCGGAAGTCGTTCAAGACCGTAGGGACGATCTCGGCAAACTGGCAGAGGCGTTTCGCGAGACTTTTCTCCGCGTCCTCCGCGAGCACGATTTTCTCCGGAGCGCTGAAGTCTTCAGCCGCTTTGCGGAAGATGGATTGGATGCGGACGTAGGCGTTTTGCAGGTAGGGCGCGGTGTTGCCCTGGAAGGAGAGCATGCGGTCCCAGGAGAAGATGTAGTCGGTCATCCGGAACTGGGAGAGATCGGCGTATTTGACCGCGCCGATGCCGATGATGCGCGCGGTCTCGGCTTTTTCGGCCTCGGGCATCTCGGGATTCTTCTCCTCGATGATCTTGCGCGCGCGGGCGATCGCTTCGTCGAGCACGTCCTGGAGGGAGACGTTCTCGCCGGAGCGCGTTTTCATGAGCTTGCGGTCTTCGCCGAGGATGCTGCCAAAGGTGACGTGGCGGAAATCGGCGGTGAAACCTTCGCGCGCGGCGATGGCGAAGATTTGTTTGAAATGAAGAATCTGCGGCGCGCCGACGACGCACCAAACGGTGTCGGCTTTCAGGTCCTGGACGCGATAGTCGACAGTGGCGATATCGGTGGTGGCGTAGTTGTAGCCGCCGTCGCTTTTGCGGATGAGGCAGGGCTTGTCGGCCAGCTCAGGGATGTCCGGGAAAAAGACGACGATGGCGCCTTCGCTTTCCTCCGCGATGCCTGCTTTCTGCAGGCGCTCGACGATGCCGGGGAGGCGATCGTTATAGAAACTTTCGCCGCGCTGGATGTCGTAGTGGATGTCGAGGAGACCGTAGGTGCGCGCGAACTCGCCTAACGAAAGATTCACGCACTCCTGCCAGATGGCGAAGTTCTCGGGATCGCCGGCCTGGAGTTTGACCAGCTCTTCTTTGCATTGCTCGCGGATGGCGGGATCGGCCACGCCGCGGGCGTTGGTTTCTTTGTAAACGCGGACGAGCTCGGCGATGGGATCGCGCTCGAGGGCGGGGCGATCGAGGAGGTTTTTCCAGCCCCACACGACCATGCCGAATTGGGTGCCCCAGTCGCCGATATGGTTATCGCGGATGACGTCGTGGCCGAGGAAGGTGGCGATGCGGCCGAGCGCATCGCCGAGGACGGTGCTGCGGATATGGCCGATGTGCATCGGCTTGGCGACGTTCGGCGAGCCGAAGTCGATCACGATGCGTTTGGGCGTGTCGGTGCGCGCGACGCCGAGGCGGTCGTCGGTGAGGAGCTGGGCGGTTTGTTGCGCGAGGGCCTCGGGCTTGAGCGTGAAATTAATGAAGCCGGCGCCGGCGATCTCGGGCGTCTCGCAATAGGTCGGATGGAGGCCAGGCGTCACATATTTTCTGGGCGAGGGCGCGGGGGTTTTCCTTGCGCTGTTTCGCGAGGATGAGGGCGGCGTTGGTTTGGTAATCGCCGAAACGCGGATCCGTGGCCTGCGTGATCTCGCCGGCGGGAGGGAGACCGACGGCCGCGAGGGTGGCGGCTAAAGTTTGCGCGAGCTGCGCCTGAAAAGTTTCCACCGCCTACTTCTGGGGGCGGTCGCGGAAGATCGCGAGGATTTCCTCAGCGGAACCAGCGCTGGCCAGGCTCTCGCGCGTGGCGCGGTCGTTCAGGAATTTCGCGATCGAGGCGAGGGTGCGGAGGTGGGTCTGGAATTGGTTTTTCGGGACGACGAAAAGGACCACAAACTTGACCGGCGCATTGTCGAGCGCGTCGAATTCGATCCCGCCGGAGGAGCGACCGAAGGCGGCCACCACCTGCTCGATCCGATCGGAGGAGGCGTGCGGGATGGCAATGCCGAAGCCGATCCCGGTGCTCATGGTTTCCTCGCGTTGCTTGAGGGAAGCGAGAATGCTCTCGCGGTCGTCGCCTTTGATTTTATCCAGGCTAACGAGCAGATCGATCAGTTCGACGATGGCGGGCCAGCGCTCGGTGGCCTTCATCTCCGGAATGATCTGTTCGGCAGATAATAGGCTGGCCAAAGACATGCAGGGTCCCCGTTTGGGGAGCGGAAGCTTAGCGAGAGCATTTCCGATGACAAGCGTGATTTGGGCGCGATAATGAGCGCCTTTTATGACCCGAAACCGAATCGCGGCTTTCGTTTGGCGCCCTGTTCATTTTGAACGCGGGCGCGGCGTGGGCGCAGAATCCTTACACGGTTTTCGATTTAGGGACTTTTGGTGGCAGCAGCAGCAATGCGACGGCCATCAACGGCAGAGGGCAGGTCACGGGCTATTCATTTCTCGAGGATGATCAGATCCAGAATACCTTTCTGGTGAGCTCCACGCAGATGGCGCGGAATCTCGGAACGCTGGGCGGGACGAACAGCTTCGGTTATGCGATCAACGCCAGCGGCCGAGTGGCGGGTGTCTCCCAAACGGCGGGTGACGGTGCTTTCCACGCTTTTCTCAGCTACGCGAATGGCGGGGCGCTTTCCGATTTGGGCACGCTGGGCGGGACGAACAGTTACGCTTACGGAGTGAACGATGCTGGCAGGGTGGTCGGTTATTCGCAAACTGCCGGGAACGCTGCCACGCGAGCGTTTCTCAGCGGTGTTGATGGCGGGCCGCTCGTGAGCTTGGGCACCCTGGCGGGCGGGACCGACAGCTATGCCTTCGCTGTGAATGCGAACGGTCAGGTTGCTGGCTATTCTGGGACGGCGAGCGGCTTCAATCACGCTTTCATCACCGGGCCGAATGGCGGAGTCATGCGAGACTTGGGGACGCTTGGCGGGAGATCCAGTTTCGGGCTGGCGATCAATAATTTCGGGCAGGTGACTGGGCGATCAGAGACGGCTGGAGGCGGACAGCATGCGTTTTTAAGCGGGCCTAATGCGGCCGCGCTCCTGGATCTCGGCACGCTGGGGGGATTATCCAGCTTTGGGCGGGGGATCAATGATTTCGGCGCCGTGGTCGGCTCTTCTTTCCTGAGCGACAACTCGACCGTGCACGCATTCCTTTACACAGCCCCCGCCGGGATGGTGGATCTGAATTTGTTCATTGCGCCCACGAGCGGATGGACGTTGACGGAAGGACGAGACATCAACGAATTGGGACAAATCGTCGGCGTCGGGATTTTCGCGGGCGAAACTCATGGATTCCTCCTGAATCCCGATGGGTTGATCGGATTCTATAGTGGGCTCGGCCATGCTCATCCGGTTCCGGAGCCGCGTGCATCCGCGCTTTTACTCATTGGCTTCGGTGGCCTGGCAGCTGTTTGGCAGCGGGCTAAAATCCGATGACCTAGGACGTTGAAAGATTGCGGATAGTCACTCGATAACTTTTTCGACGTCTCGTAGAAAAAATGTCACTTTCTCTGCATTCTTCTGTTGACACCTTAATGGCATTTCCGCAATCTCGCCGACCAGTCTTCTTTGTAGACTGCTCAACCGAACTCAAAAACACCGCTCACTTCCTATGATCCCATCTCAAAAATTCACGCGGGGCCTTGCCATTCTCGCTCTGGCCGTGGCTTCGGCCGTCGGTGCGCAGGCGCAGACCTATAACGAAATCGGGGACGCTGGCGCCTCTGTCGGCGGCGCTCAAGCCACCGGGGCAGGCCCGCTGAGCTTCATCACTGGCAATATCCTCAGCGCTTTTGACGGTGACTTTTTTTACATCACCATCACCAACCCGGCGATGTTCTCAGCTACGACCGTGGGCAACGGCAACACTCTCGACACGATGCTGTATCTCTTCACCATGAACGGCAACCCCGTCATCCTGAACGATGACGCCCCGAGCGGGACGAGCCTTCAGTCAACGCTGCCGACCGGTAGCTTCACCCTCGCGATGGGCACCTACATCATCGGAATCTCGCTTTCCGGCGCAGAACCGATCAACAGCGCCAACCAGCAATTATTCGCTGACAGCGTCTTCTCTACCGACATCCGCGGCGCACGTCCGGGCGCACTCGGTCCTGTGACCGGTGTGACGCAGGCAAGCTCTCTTGGCAGCGGCGCCTACACGATTCAGCTCACCGGGGCGACGGCTAGCGCAATTCCCGAGCCGAGCACCATTGCGCTTGTGGCTGTCTCAGGTCTCGCCGGTCTCGTCGCGCTGCGCCGCCGGACGCGCCGTTCGTAATTCTTAACAAAATACATCTTCTTTTCCGTTAATTACGTAGTTACATCACATACATATGAAATTCCCATTGACCAACTCTTTCCCCGCCTTGCGGTCCCTTGGCGTTTTGAGCGCTCTCGTGATCGCAACGAGCGCGCTGGCAGGCCCTGTGCCGGCTAATCTCGGCAGCGGGCTCGATGTCCTCGTCCGCGAGCGGCAGGCGCAGCTCGCCGCGCAATCATCTGGCAAGGGCGCCACGATTGATGAACAGCTCGCCGAGCAGGCGCGCTCGTATCGCGACATGGCCTTTGTTAACGAATCGGGTCAGGTGAAGGTTTATGTGCATCTGCGCCCGTCCTCGAAGGCCGCCAAAGGTGGTTCGATCACCGACGTGCTGCCGCCGACTGCGGTAGTCAGCGCCATTGATCGTAGTTATCGCGCAGGCGTCATTGAAGCCTCGGTGTCTCTCGACGACATCCCGGCCCTCGCTAATGATCGACGTGTCAGCTCAGTCATTCTCGCAGTGAAACCGCTTCAGGATGTGGGACTAACCACCGCGCAGGGTTTCGTGCAGCAGCGCGCTAATGTGAGCGGTCGCAACGGAGCGGGCATCACCGTCGGCGTCATGTCGGACAGCTACGACAAGAACGCCAGCGCGTCGACTCGTGCCTCGGCGGACGTCACTACGGGCGATCTGCCAGGAACCACGAACCCGAATGGGAACACCCAGCCGGTCGTTGTTTTGGATGATCCGATTACCGGCACCGACGAAGGCCGCGGGATGGCGCAGATCGTTCATGATATGGCTCCGGCCGCGCGCCTGGGCTTTGCCACGGCGTCTGCTGGCCAGGTTTCGTTCGCCGATAATATTCGCTCGCTCGCGGGTATCGCCGGTGCCTCACATACCGTTCCCGGTTTCGCCGCGGATGTGGTCGTAGATGACCTCTATTACTCGGATTCGCCGATGTTTGGAACGTCGCTCGTCGGACGTGCCGTAAATGAAGTCGCTGCCATGGGCGTCACCTACCTTTCATCGGCAGGTAATCGTGCCGCGCAGCTGGGCTACTTCTCCGACGCTCGCATTGTCACTGTCGCTGCCGGCCAGGCTGCCACTCCAGGAATCAATTTCACGGGCGTGGACCCGGCGCTGTATGCAGGTGGTTTCCATAACTTCCGCACTGACGGCGGGACGGACATTGCGCAGACGTTCACGGGCGGCGGCAATATTTCCTTTCAATGGGATGACCCGTTCGACGTTACCGCACCGAGCTTTGACCCGACTCCATTCTTCCAGTCGAGCGGCACGGCGACGAGCCCTACGGTGTCAGTGGACTTCACACTTCCCGGCTTGACTGCGGCGCAGCAGTATCGGGTCACCGTCACCGCGAATCCACCGCCGCCAGCGAATCAGTTCGACGCCGTAGTGGGTATCTACGATCCGAACGGCAACCTCGTGGTACTCCAGGACACCGGCACTGACGAAGAAGTTTACTTCTTCGCCCCTCTGTCCGGCAATTACCGCGTCGCGGTGACGGCTTTCAATGCCCAGACGATCGGCTCGTTCGATATCAAGGCCTATACCGCCAATGGCACGCAGCGTGTGACAACGGACTACAATCTGTTGTTCTTCAACGGCACGACCGGAGCGTTTCTTAGTGCCATTGCGTCGAACAATCTCGCCTCCAACCAGCCGCTCGAGCTCGCCGCGGTGCCGGCCGGAACGGTTCAGATGGTGATCGCACGTGCCAACGTCCCAACGGCGCCGGTTCCGGCGACAAAGGTGCGCTACGTTAAGAGCGCTGGGGCGGTTCTGGAATACTTCGACTATCAGACACCGATTTCCTTCGGCCACAACCATGAGCCGGGCGCACTCTCTGTCGCGGGCGTCGGACCTTTCCCGCCGTTCCTGCCGGAGGATTACTCCTCGCCAGGCCCGTCCTACATTTACTTCGATCAAAACGCGAACCGTCTGCCCCAGCCAGTCATCCGGCAGAAGCCTGACGTCGCTGCAGCGACCAACGTAAACACCACCTTCTTCGGTAGCGACTCGACCCGCGACGCGGACGCGTTCCCGAACTTCGGTGGCACTTCGGCTGCCGCTCCTTCGGCAGCCGGTATCGCGGCTCTCGTCTTCCAGGCAAATGGTGGTCCTAGGTCGGTGACCCAGCCTCAGATGCGGACAATCCTGCAACGTGGCGCGTTCAATCACGACCTGGATCCGTTCTACGCGACTGGCCAGGCGCGGACCACGAACGGCGGTAAGCTGACGATCACTGTGCGTGCAAACTCGAATGGCTTCTCATTCGGCGACGCTACCACCGTCTCGACTACCGATCGGAACGTAGTCGCGGTCTCGTACGCTGGGCCAGGATCGGTTAGCACGCTCTCCTTTGATATGCGCGGAGGAAGTCCTACCAGCGGTAACGAGGTGACGACGATGCAGACGCCAGGACTGGTGTGGGACACCCGCACCGGAAATACCGGGGCGTTCCCATTCACCCTGGGCCGCACTACCGGCACTCTCACCACGGGCGCGATCACACCTGTCTTTACCAATCAGGCGCCTCCGCCTTCCGTAGCTGGTCAGTTCTTCACGTTGGACTTGAGCTTCACTGCCGGCGCCTTCACTGGCGGCAGTGGGTTCACCTTCGGGTGCGACCGCGACGAGTATAGCGGCGCCAATAATCCGCCCGCCAGCAGCTTCGGCAACAGCGCCGATCAATGGGGCAAAATCGTTCGGCACCCGCAGGGTGACCAGCCGAACCCTAACGATCAAAGCGGCCAGCCTGCGAATGGCGTCCGCTTCTCCGGCACAATGTCTGACGGCAGCACGTTCTCGGGCGTGATGACGAACCGGGTCGGCAAGGGCTACTCACCGCTTGATGGCTTCGGCTTTATCAACGCGCAGGACGCCGTGGCTCAGCCATTGCCTTAACGGACAGCCTAATTCAGTAAGCAACGGCCGCGCTCGATGACGAGCGCGGCCGTTTTTGCTTTTTGGCGTCGTGGGGGGCGTTTCGAAACGAGCAGCTACGCGACGTCGCCTTCTTTGTCCGACGACAGCTATTCGTGGCGCACACAACTCGCTAAACACCTGTCGCAGAAGGGATGAAACCTTACAATTATGTCATAAACTGCACAACCGCACTATTTTGTTGACGGATTTTCCTGAAAAGAGAGGATAAGGCCGATTCGCGCGGAATTATCTGGCGAACAGCGGAAAAACCAATCGCCGTTCACGCGGCAACCTTAGGAGGAAGTTTATGCTTGGTCGGAAAAGAGGAATGTTTCTTGTCACAATAATGGCTCTGATTGGACTGACGTTTTTCGTCAGACCGGGTCAGGCGCAGAAGGCGGGGACCGCGAAGTCAGCGGTTGGTCATGCGCAACTCTCCAGCAATGTGCCCGTCGTGGGCCGCGCGGTAAGCTTCGGCGTAAGCCGGCCTGTGCGCGAACTCATGAACATGGCCGATTCGTTCGATCTCGAATTGAAGGAAAAAGCCGAGGAAATCAACGAGTTGAACACGGAGTTTAACCGCTCGGTACGGCCCGATGCTCCTGCCCAAACGGACGGCATGTTGCAGTCTTCTCTGGGTAAAGATGGCCATTTCAAGATCGAAATTCCTTCTCCGATTCTCACATTTGAAGGCTTGGGCGTAAACGGTTCCGCACCGCCCGACACGGTGGGCGCGGTCGGCCCGAACGATTACGTGGAAGCGGTGAATGGCGGCGGCGTTCGCATCTATGATAAATTGGGAAATCCACGCGGCCCTGCGTTCCGCTTAAGCTCCCTCTTCGCGCCTCTCGGCGGCGTGGCGGCAAATACTGATAACGGCGATGCCCTGGTCCTCTACGATCGCATGGCGAATCGCTGGCTCATCACGCAGTTCGCTTTCGCGAGTAGCACGACGCCCCCGTACCACCAGCCGATGGCTGTTTCAAAGACGAGCGATCCGACCGGTGAGTATTGGGTTTACGACTTCATCACGCCCGGGAACGAATTTCCCGATTACGGAAAAATCGGTGCCTGGCCGGACGGTTACTATTTCACCGATCGCCAGTTTACCAACGGCGGCTCTTATAATGGCTTCGGCGTTTTTGCCTTTGATAAGGCGAAAATGCTCGTCGGCGATTCGACCGCTTCCTTCATCTATTTCAATGCGGGTCCTAACCTGAGTAATTCCTCCTCGGGCATGATCCCGTCGGATTACAACGGCCTCACGCCTCCGCCAGCAGGTGCTCCGAACGTGTTCTCTGTGTTTTTGGATGACGCGTTCGACGCGGTGGACGCGCTTCGCTTGTTCGATTTCCATGCCGATTTTGCCAACCCGGCAAACTCCACCTTCACGGAGCGGCCCGAAAGCCCCCTCATGGTTGCGGCCTTCGACTCCAACACTCCGGCCGGTCGCGCAGATATCGAACAGCCAGCGCCGGCAACGGCGGCCGATTATCTCGACAGCATCGGCGATCGCTTGATGCTTCGCTTGCAATACATCAATCGTGCCGGGACCGAGCTGCTGACCACCTGCCACACGGTCAATGCAACGCCTGATCCTAATCCGACGGCGGCGACTTATCGCGCAGCGACCCGTCACTACGTGCTGCAGAAAACCACCCCTACCGGCCCTTGGTCGGTTCTCGATCAGGGAACGTTTTCTCCAGACACTACCGAGCGCTGGATGGGGAGCACCGCGCTGGATAACGCCGGAAATCTGGCGGTCGGTTATAGCACTTCCAGTACGACAATATTCCCGTCCATCGCTTACGCGGGACGTTTGGCGAATGATCCGCCAAACACGCTCAGCCAGGGCGAAGCGACCATGTTCAGCGGCACGGGCGTCCAGCAGGGAACTGGAAATCGCTGGGGCGATTATAGTGCGATGTGCCTCGATCCAGTGGACGATTCCACGTTTTGGTATTGCAATGAGTATTATGCGACGACGGGCCAGTTCCTCTGGCGCACGCGCATCGGCTCATTCAAGTTTGCCGGCACTACGGCACCGCCACAGGGCACGCTCAGCGGCACCATCACTGCTTGTGATACAGGTGCACCGCTTAAGGATGCCCTGGTCAAAGTGAGTGGAGGGCCATCCGACGGCTTCTCGAGCGCCACGATGACGAATGGTACCTATTCGATGAAGCTATCACCCGGAAATTACTCCGTGATGATCAGCGATCCGGCTCATAATTGCAGCGCGATCGGCCCGTTCAATGTCACGGTGACCAACGGCGGCACCGCGACCGTGAACCAGTGCTTGAGCGGCACGGCGCGGCTTGTTCGGCAATCGAACAGCATTCTCGCCAGCGGCGGCAACGGGAACGGAATTATCGAAGCGAATGAGTGCAATAATCTGAATGTCTCTCTTCTGAACGATGGTTGCTTGTTGGGCTCCGGTATTTCCGGCAGGCTCTCGACGACGACCCCCGGCGTGACGATTACTCAGCCGAATTCGCCTTATCCTGATACAGCAGAAGGGGCCGTCTCGGTCAATTCCATCCCATTTCAGGTGAGCACTTCCGCTGGATTTGCCTGCGGCACTCCGATTAACTTTACCTTGACCGTCACCTATGCCGGAGGAGGCATGGGAACGTTCAACTTCACTGTCGGGACGTGTGCCGCTCCGGCTGCGACCGTCACTGGCATCCTCGATGCGAGTGATCCCGTGCAGGAAGGCCGCCTTGGCCGGAATGCGGTGGTGAGTAACTGCGGAACAGCCAAGCCCTGCCCGGGTGTTCTCGGTACCGGGAATCGTCGTTATGACGTCTTGACCTTCCCGAACGGTCCGGCAGCGGCTTGCGTGACCATCACGACGACGGCGACTGGTGGTGGCGCAGCGGCTAACATTATTCCCGCTGCCTACCTCGGATCGTATGTTGCGCCCACCGTGGGCAATACCGGAACGATCTGCACAAATTACCTCGGCGATCCAGGTGCAAGCCCGAACCCTGTGAACAGTTTCTCGGTGGATATTCCGGCAAATGCCACCCTCGTGGTGGTTGTGCAGGAAGCTAACGCTGCTCAGGCCGCGGGTTCGACCTACTCAGTGCAGGTTTCCGGTTTGGTCGGAAATGGTGCTGGTTCTGGCCCGTGCGCCGCAGCGCCGACAGCGGTATCGCGGAAGGTTCACGGAAGCGCGGGCACGTTCGATATTCCGCTTTCCCTTACGGGAAACATGGGAGTTGAAGACCGCATCGGTAACGGCGGTGTGCCAGGATCGCATACGATCGTCTTGACCTTCTCGGCTCCGCCTACCGGCGTGACCGCGTCCGTTGCGGCTCGTAATCCTTCCGGTGCTACCGGCACCGTTAGCAGCACGTCGGTGAGTGGGAACGATCTGATCGTGAACCTCACGAACGTGAGCGACAAGCAAGTCCTCACGCTCGCTACCAGCGGCGGCTCCGTGAGCCCGGCTGTGGTCCCAATCGGGTTCCTGGTGGGTGACGTTAATTCCAGCCGTGGCGTGAGCGGGAGCGATGTCTCGCAGACGAAGGCCGCGGCGGCTACGGGCACCGTCGACAACAACACCTTCCGAGCGGACTACAATGTCAACGGATCAGTGAATGGGACGGACGTCTCGATCGTGAAAGCCGCTTCGGGTGGCACCATTCAGTAACCGGTAAGGCAAATCAGAGTAACGAGGCAGCTTCACCCGCGAGGGTGAAGCTGCTTTCGTTTTTGGAAGTGTTAGTGAAACGGCTGGGCGCAGCGGATGCCGAGAAAACCCAGGGCCGAAGTGCCGCGCTTCGGCGCTCGGGTTGACGACGGGCTCCCACGCGAGCATATTCCGCGCTCTCTTGCAGAAGTCACCGCGCATCCGCGGCGACAGTCTTGAGACCTCCTCATGGATAAGATTCGTAACATCGCCATTATTGCGCACGTCGACCACGGCAAGACGACGCTCGTTGATCAACTCCTTCGCCAATCGGGCACTTTCCGCTCCAACCAAAAGGTGGAGGAACGAATGATGGACTCGATGGACCTCGAACGTGAAAAAGGGATCACGATCCGCGCCAAGAATGCTGCCTTCCAGTGGAACGGCTATCGCGTGAACATCGTGGATACGCCAGGCCACGCGGATTTCGGCGGCGAAGTGGAGCGGATCATGAAGATGGTGGACGGCGTTTTGCTGGTGGTGGACGCGCACGATGGCCCGCAGGCTCAGACTCGTTTCGTCCTGCGCAAGGCTCTGGAGAACAAGGTCAAGCCGATCGTTGTCATCAACAAAGTGGACCGCGAGAACGCGCGACCGCACAAAGTCCTGGACATGATTTTCGATCTCTTCGTCGAACTGAAGGCGAATGATGAGCAGCTGGATTTCCCGATCGTTTACGCGAGCGCGAAGAATGGTTTCGCCATGCGTGAGATCCACGAGAACAGCGAAGACATGACGCCTCTTTTCGAGACGATCATCAAATACGTGCCGCCGCCGACGATCTCCGACGAGCCTTACTTGCAGATGCTGGTTTCGAATCTCGATTACAGCGACTACCTCGGGCGGATTGCACTCGGTCGGATCGTAAGTGGACGTGTGGCCGTGGGTGACTCCATCGTCTGCATCCATCGCGATGGTCGCCGTGAGCGCGCCAGTGTGACGGCACTTTTCACTTTCTCGGGCATGGGCCAAGTGGAGGCCAAGCACGCCGCCGCGGGCGAAATCGTCGGGCTGACAGGCTTCGAAGAAGTCTTTATCGGCGAGACGCTGACTGATCGCGAGGAGCGCACGCCGCTACAGTTTGTCGACATTGATCCGCCCACGATTCGCATGCGCATCCTTGTGAACGATTCTCCTTTTGCCGGTCGCGAAGGGAAGTTCGTCACCGCGCGACACGTGCGCGAACGCCTGGTGCGCGAGACGCGTGGAAACGTTTCCTTGCAGGTAAACGACACGGAGGCCGCGGGAGCATTTGAAATCAATGCGCGCGGCGAAATGCAGATCGCCATCCTCGTCGAGCAAATGCGCCGCGAAGGGTACGAAGTGATGGTCTCGCGGCCCGAGGTCATCTTCCAGCGCAGCGCAGACGGCAGCTTGTTGGAGCCGATTGAAAATCTTTACGTGGAAGTGCCGAACGACAAGCTGGGCGACGTCCTGCAATCAATGGCGGCGCGCAAAGGCGAAGTCGTCTCCATGGATCACCACGCCACCCGCGTCTCGGTCGAGGCAATCATTCCCACCAGGGGGCTCATCGGTTTTGAGAGCGACTTGGTGAACCTCACGCGTGGCGAGGGGATCATGAGTCACCTTTTTCGCGAATACGCCCCCTTCAAAGGCGAGATGGAAGGTCGAAATCGCGGGGTCATGGTTTCCATGGAAGCAGGCACGAGCAAGGCCTATTCGCTCAATAATATTCAGGCGCGCGGCAAGCTCTTCATCGGACCGCAGGAAGAAATTTATGCGGGCATGATCATTGGCGAAAATGCGCGGCCGGAAGACCTCCCGGTTAATCCATGCAAAGCGAAAAACCTCACGAACATGCGCAGCCAGGGCGATGGGAAGGGCATCCAGTTGGAGGCGCCACTCAAGATGACCCTCGAGCGTGCGATCGAGTATATCGGCTCCGACGAATACGTTGAAGTCACGCCGAAATCTCTCCGCCTGCGCAAGCGCATTCTCGACGCCAACGCCCGCAAACGAGCCGGCAATGCCGTTGCTGCGTAGCGAGTTCGGCGCGCCTTCGCGCCGACGTTCGGTTGTCTTCTGCGGGCCTTGAATAGCTTGTTGGTCCAAGAGCAGGACGGCCGGCTCCGTTGACAATTCCGTCGCGCTACGTTTGAATTCGGGCGTTCGCTCGTTTCTTCCAGGTTTCTGCCTCGAGGGTCTTCAGTTCCGCTTCCGTGAACTCAAGTGAGCGGGCGCGTCTCGTTCAACGAATCAGAAGCTCATGGCCGGACACAGTAAGTGGTCCAAAGTTAAGCGTTCGAAAGGCGCACTCGATGTGAAGCGCGGGACGCTCTTCAGCAAGCTCGCGAAAGAGATCAGCATCGCCGCCAAGCTCGGCGGCGGTGATCCTGCGGGCAACGCGCGCCTGCGGAGCGCCATCCTTTCCGCTCGCGGGCAGAGCATGCCGAACGACAATATTGAGCGCGCGATCAAGCGCGGAACCGGGGAAGGCGAAGAAGCCGCGCATTATGACGAGATCGTGTATGAAGGTTACGCCGCTGGCGGCGTGGCCGTAATCGTAGACGCAGCGACGGACAATAAAAACCGCACAGCCGCGGATCTGCGCCGCATTTTTTTGAAAAATAATGGCAACCTTGGGACGAGTGGGAGCGTTTCTTACATGTTCCACAAAAAAGGGCAGATTACGGTGACGCGAGACACGATTCAGGAAGAACGCATCTTCGAACTAGCCCTGGAAGCTGGGGCGGAAGAGTTGACAACCGAGGATGAGCAGTATGTTATCACCACTTCCCACGATCAGCTCTACGCAGTAGCTGAAGCGCTCAAACACGCGGGTGTCACCACCAGTGGGCAGAAGTTTACTTTCATTCCCGATACGACAGTTCCTGTCGTCGATGAGGCGACCGCGCTCCAGGTGTTGCGGTTGTGCGAGAGCCTCGAAGACGATGACGACGTTCAGAACGTCTATTCTAATCTAGATATTTCCGACGAGTTGCTGGCCAGATTGCCAGCGTAAATGGTGCGGCCCGGAGATGCGCAACGTGCGCCGGTCCCCCAAGGCAGTGTTTTCAATATGAGCGAAGAATCCGATAATCATTCCCCTGTGGAGACTACGAATGCGGCTCCTCCGCGCCGTCGCCGGCCCTCCCGCCGTGCTTCTCGCGGTCGCGGCCGCTCGCCTAACGACCGCGGCAATCAAGGCGATCGGGGAAACCAGGGCCAGGATTCCAAATTCAGTCCGGAAGAAAACGCGCGCGCCGCGAGTGAAGGAGCTGGCGGTTTTTCCGGCGATTCCAACCAAGCCCCCGACGGGGCCTACGCTGCTGGTCCTACGACCGGCGAAGAGGGTGGTCAGACGCAGGGAGAGTACGATAATCGGGAGCGCGACCGCGACCGCCAAGGTGGTGGATCGTCTAACGGCGAGCAGGCGCTCGAGTTTGGCGAAGGCGTGATCGAGATTTCCGGTAAGGGCTTCGGCTTCCTGCGCGATCCGAAGCGGAACTTCGTGCAGACGCCACAGGATATTTTTGTCACGCCGGAGATCGTGCGTCGTTTTGCCCTTCGGGACGGCATGTGGATCCAAGGCGAGACGCGCCGCGGCAATCGTGGCCCGCAGCTTATGCGGTTGAACAAGATCAACGACGACGAACCCACGAAATATCAGGGGCTCATCCCGTTCGAAGAGCTGACGACGATCAACCCTAACAAGCGGATCGTGCTCGAAACGGTCCCCGACCGTTACACCACCCGCGTCATGGATATGATGACGCCGCTCGGGATGGGGCAGCGCGGCTTGATCGTCGCCCCGCCGCGCACCGGCAAGACCACGTTGCTGCATCACATCGCCGATGCTGTGACCAAAAATCACCCGGAGATGAAGCTCATCATTCTCCTCGTGGATGAACGTCCCGAAGAGGTGACGGATTTCCGTCGCTCCTGCCCGACCGCAGAGATCATGGCCAGCTCCAGCGATACCGACATCAAAGGCCACACCCGCATCGCGCAGCTCGCGATCGAGCGCGCCAAACGCATGGTCGAAGCCGGTAAACACGTCTTCATCCTGCTCGATTCCATCACTCGGACTGCCCGCGCTTTTAACAACGCGACCGGCGGTGGCGGACGGACCATGAGCGGTGGTATCGATGCGCGCGCGATGGAAATTCCGCGCAAGATCTTTGCCGCCGCGCGCAACACTGAGGAAGCCGGTTCACTCACGATCGTGGCCACGGCTTTGATCGAAACTGGCAGCCGCATGGACGAACTGATTTTCCAGGAGTTCAAAGGCACCGGCAACATGGAGCTCGTGCTCGATCGCAAGATCAGCGACCAGCGCGTCTATCCAGCGGTGGATATTTTCCTCTCCGGTACCCGCCGCGAGGAGTTGCTGCTTCAGCCGTGGGAGCTGGAAAAGATCAATCTCATCCGTCGCGGCCTCGCTGGGCATAAGCCGGGCGAAGCCATTGAGCGCCTGCTCATGTTCGTGAAGAAATTCCCGACCAACGCGCAGATGCTGAAAGAGATCCCGGGTTAAAGAAGTCCGCGCCAGGCCGCAGCGCGCGCGAGAACTGTCATCCTGGGCCTCGAAGACGTCCAAGGGATCGATCTCGCCAATGCCATGAACGCTTTGCGTCACCGAAAACCCTTCGCCCGGCGGAGAGATCCTTCGACTTCGCTCAAGATGATATCCGTTCCACGCCCATCATGAAAACCGAGCGAACATCCCGCGATGCGAAAGACGCCGAGTGGGAAGTGCTCCCACCGGAACGAAAAGGCGCCAAGCCCGTCGAGCCGCTTTTCCGTTGGATCGCGCTCTTGATGGATAATCTCGTCCGCATTCCCGGCACGAATTTCCGCATCGGCCTCGATCCCTTGATCGGCCTCATTCCCGGCTTGGGCGATACCGGCTCCGCCCTCGTCTCCGCGCTTGCGTTCGTCCAGGCGGCGCGGAATGGGCTGCCTAAAATCATCCTCGCGCGCATGGCCACAAACATCCTGCTCAATGAAGTCATCGGCATCGTTCCGGGGATCGGCGATGCGTTTTCCTTTTGGTTCAAATCAAACGCGCGCAATCACGAACTGCTCAAGAAACACATGAACGCCGGCGGCACCGTGCGAAAGGCGGGCCGCGCGGACTGGTTCTTTGTCATCAGCGTTCTGGTCGCGCTCGGTCTCATTGTCGGAGCGGGAATTTTCGTCAGTCTGTTCGTTTTGAACGAAGTCATCCGCGCGATCGCGCGTTCCTAGCCGGCGGCTCAGGACGATTTCGCGATCAGGCCGGGCATTCGCTTCAGCTTCGGAGCCACTAGCGGAACACTGAGCATGGTGCTGCCTACGGCCATGAGAAGCGTAGCGGTGAAGGTCTGATTCGTGATGATGCCTTTGTCCAAAAGGATGTTGACGAAGATAATCATGATCAAAGCCTTCGTCTGCAGGAGCCAGCCGATGATGGACGCTTCTCCTTTGCCCCAACGCAGGATCTTTCCGGCGAGGTGCACACCGGCCATCTTTCCCGCCACCGACGCGAGCAGCAGCACCGCCGCGACGCTGAAGACAAGAAGACCACCGGCCTGCCAATTGGTCCGCAACCCGGTGGAAAGGAAGAACACCGGCATGATCGCGAGCAGAATGTGACCGCGAAATAGGTCCATTTGTTCGCGATCGAACATATCGGCATCAAGGACCGCGCCGGAAAGGAAGGCGCCCACCATAAAGTGCAGACCCGCCCAGTCCGCCGCGAAACCAGACGCCGCCAGCCAGATTAATCCCAGATACCAGCGATCCCGCGCCGGGACGAAGCGCATCAATTTGCGCACAAGGATGGCTGCGAGCGCGAACAGGAAAAGGAAGCTCACTTGGCGGCCGACGCGATTCCAATCGAGCAGAATCAGCGCGAGCACGCCCCAGATCGCGACATCATCCAGGCTGGCGTAACGCAGAATGCGCTGCCCGATCGGCTGCCGCAGAATCCGCAGCTTCTCCATAAATAGCACGAGGATCGGCAGTGCGGTCACGGCGCAGGCCATGCCGAGGCCCACGATGAGTTGCCAGGGGTGACCTTTGGGACCGATCCAGCCGCTGCTTAAAGCAAGAATCCCCGCCGCGGCCGCACTGCCGAACAGAACCGGCGTGCCTAGAGCCAGCGCCGCGGTGATGCCGGTCTCCCGGCGGTAGCGCCAGGCTTCGTTGAGGTCGAGCTCGATCCCGGCCACCCAGACGAAGATCATCACCGCCCACTGCGCGATGCCCGTGAGTTGCCCGATGACCTGCGGATTGAAAACGAATTTGTAGTAATCCGGAAAAGCAGCCCCGAGGACGCCTGGCCCGAGCAGGATGCCGCCGATGATCTGCACCACTACCAGCGGCGCGTAATACTCAGTCCGGCACAACCGCCAGACCAGATACGGGACGGTAAAAATGATGATCATCCCGATCAGGAATATTTCGGATGTGCTCATGGGATGGTCAGGTGAAGTCTCGATGCGTTCTCAGGGCGCACCAAAATAGCGGGCATGAGTCAGATGAATGCGTTCGCGTGCGCCGCGGTACTGTTCGCCGAAGGTCGCCAGATCTTTGGCGCCGAGGCGTCGCGCCAGCTTTTCCTGCTCGCCTTCATCGGCCGGCAGAGTAGCGACAGATTTATTTTCCCAACGACGCAGCACCGCCTCACAACGCCGCAGCAAATCATAGCTCTCCTTTAACGCCGTCGCATCGGGCTCCGCGAAGACGCCGGCTCGTTGCAGATCGTCCACCGCGAAATGAAACTGCGGATTCCACACGCCCGCCCGCAGCTGCAGCGCTTGCACCAGAAACTCCGCCTCGATGATGCCGCCGAGGCCGGCCTTGAAATCCAGAATCTCGGAGCCGCTGCCACGATCGCGTCGGATGCGCTCCAGCATGTGATCGATCTGCTGGAATAACTCCGGCCGCTGGCCCGCCTTGCGCCACGCGTTTTGCGCCACCGCGAGAAAGTCCTCACCGGCCGGTCCGCAGATGAGCGCGTGCGCGGGTGAGCGCCTGGATCTCCCAGAGCTGCGCGCGGTTTTCGTAGTAGGCGGCATAGGCCGCGGTCGAGCAGGTGAGCACGCCCTTTTCGCCATCAGGGCGCAGGCGCGCATCGAGCGGGCCGATGGAGCCTTCGGCGGTGGTGCGTCCCATCTCCACTAAAATCTCCTGCGCCGCGCGCGTGTTTTCGCCCACAAACAGCACATCCAGATCCGCCCCGTAACTCAAATCGCGCCCGCCGAATTTTCCCAGGGCGATGATCGTCAGGTCGGAATCCTGTCGCCACGAGTTGATGCACAAAAATCAGGCACGCCTCCGCCAGCGCGGAATGTTCGCGATGCAACGCGGACAAATCGATCAACCCCAAAACATCGCGCACCAGAATGCGCAGCGATTGCAATTGCCGATAACTTCGCACCCGGTCGAGCTGCGACGCGCCGGCTCCGCTCGCGCGCAGCGCTGCGAGATGGCGCTCCACGCTCACGCTGCGATCGAGCACGCCCGGCGCGGTCACGTCTTCAAGTAATTGCGGGCGACGAATCAGCAGATCGGTGGCGTGCCGGCTGGCATCGAACGTCTTGATCACCAGCTCCAGCAAGCGCGGATTCGCCACCAGCAATTCGAAGAGCAAACTGCGCATGCCGTAGGCTTCGACGAAGCGGATGAATTGAATCAGGGTCGCATCTGCATCGATCGCGCGCGCTAATTCGCCCAGGAGCAAAGGGCGCAACTTGTTAAAAATCTGGCGCGTCCGCGGCGCCACGTGCGAGCCCGCGCGACCTTGCGCCAGATTTTTACAAGCCTGTTCCGCCCCTGCGGGATCGCGAAAAAATCCATAGCGATCGTCCGCCGATTCCTTGTCTTGCGGACGCTCCGAGACCACGCGCGCAAAGATCTGGCGCACGCGCTCCGTGTGTTCGTGCAACGTCTGCAAGAACTCCGGCGCGCCTGCAAAACCAAGACTGCGCGCCAACCGCGCCAGCGCTGCCGGCTCATCCGGCACGGTGTGCGTCTGCTGTTCGCCCTCGATCTGCAGCCGGTGTTCCGTGCGTCGGAGGAACCGATACGCGCGCTCGAGATCCATCGCCTCCGGGCGCGGCAACAGCTCCAGTTCCGCCAGCGCCGGCAGCGCCTTCAAGGTGCTCGTCTCTTGCAGAAAAGCGTGGCGCGCGCCGTGCAGAAGTTGCAACGCCTGCACCACGAATTCGATCTCGCGGATGCCGCCGATGCCGAGCTTCACATTCCATTTCAGATCTTCGTGGCCCACGATGTCGCGCTCGATCCGGCGCTTGATCGCCGCAATCTCGTCCAGCAATTCCGGCGTCGGCGTCTTCGGATAAATGAAAGGCTGATGTTCGCGCAGGAAATCGTAGGCCAGCTCCTCGCTGCCCGCGATCCCGCGACCTTTGATCAACGCCAGGCGCTCCCACGTTTCGCCGAAGCCGGAATAATAATGCTCCAGCGAAGCGAGCGAGCGCACGATCGGCCCGGCCGAGCCTTCCGGGCGCAGGCGCAGATCCATTCGGAAAAGCGCGCCGTTCGGATCCTTGCTCGCGAACGTCTCAAACACCTTCGTCGCCAGCCGGCTGAACCATTCGTGATGGCTGAGCGACGAGGTGACGTTGCCTTCTTCGCTGTAGAAAAAGATCACATCGATATCCGAGCTGTGATTCAACTCATGCCCGCCGAGTTTGCCCAGCGCCAGCACCGCCAGCTCCGCCTCCGGCGCGCCCAGGCGGCTGCGCAATTCCGCATCCCAATAAGCCAGCACTTCCGCCACGCAGATTTCCGCCAGTTGCGAGAGCTCCGCCGTCGTCTCTTCCAGCGTGGCCACATCCGCCACTTCCCGCAGCGCGATGCGCAACATCTCGCGCCCTTTCCAAAGCCGCAGCCCGCGGAAATTTTCCGCGCTCGCCGGCGCGGTCTGCGTCGCGCGCCGCAGGTCGGCCCGCATCCGGTTCGGCCCGCGCCGCTCTCCCGCCACTTCCGGATGTCCCAGCCAGAGGAGAATGTGCGGATCGCGCGCCAGTCGCGCCGCGCCGATGCTCGAGACCGAGAGCAGATGCAGCAGCGCCGCTTCGCCCAGAGGAAATTGCTCCAGCACGGTGCGCAGCGGCGTTTGCTCTTCCGGCCAATTCTCCGCCAGGGTGGAAAGGGTCCGCTCCACCTGGCCCGGGTCCAGCGCCGTCGCTGCTTTCTCCCGAATCCAGCCCCGTGCGTCCTCCATGCAGAACAGCTAACGCCAGACCGCGAAAACGCGAAACCAGGAATGGGCCGCGCGACCCGGGCGCAGCGCCTCCGCTCAGCTGCGCTTCTCTTCCAACTTCTCGCGCGCCAGCGCCAGCGTCCGGCGTTCCGCACGGTTCAAACTGTGCAAACCTTCCCGCGAAATTTTTTCCAGCAACGGATCCACCGCTTCCGCGATAAACGTCTCCGCATCCATTTGCTCGATAACGCTCCGCGTTCACCTTCCGCTGATGGATCGTGCGCTGCACAAACGACGCCCGACCGAACCCCAGCGCATGCGCGTAGATCCAACCCGCCGCACAACCGCCGAGGTAGGCGCTGTGCGTCACGATCCCCGTCCGGTAGAAAATAGACAGCACCAATCCCACCGTCAGCACCACCCCGCCGAGGAACTTTGCCTTCACCTCCCAGCGCCGCCCGAAGAGCCGGATCGCCGTTAATTCCAGATCCGGCAGCACCGTCGCATACGCCATCAAAACCGCCGCCGTGCCTCCGGAAGCCGCGAAAAGCACCGTCGCCGACGGCATGAGAAAGACGTGCCCCAGCTCCCCCGCCACCGCGCCCCCGAGATAAAGAAACAAGAAACTGCCCCTGCCCCAGGATGCACTCCACATCGCGCCCGAGAAGATAAAGCGCCACCGTATTCCCGAGGAGATGCCACGGCCCGCTCTGCAGGAAAATCGCGGTGAAAAATTGCCACGAATACGCGTTCTCGATCCCCACCCGGCTCAAACCGAGAAACTCCGCCACAAAGCCCGGCTGATACACCTCGAGAAAAAGCTGCCCCACGAAAGCCGCCACATTCACCCAGATCAGCGACAGGAGCACCAGCCGCTGCCGCTGCGTCCACGAGCGCGTAAACGAAGAAGGTTTTCGGCCGGAAAGGCGCATAAACACGATCGTATCGCACCCGAAAATTTTTGTCATTCTGAAAACCGCCGCGCCCGCCCGGCCCCCGCTGCGTTCAAGGTTCGGCGTTTCCTACATCTTGCGCGCACGGATGTTAGTCCCGATAAAAATGGAATCGGATGATCTTTAGCGGTTCGAGCGCAACTGAATAGTGTACGTCTGCTCCGTAACTGCTTCCGCCACCCACGCCCACTGACTCTGGAGCTGTCTGCGGTCGATCTGCCACAAACGTGACCTCGATTTCTCGTACGTGTCGCTGAAGCTCGATTTCGTAGTGAAACAAGTCTGCGGAAACAGCAAACTGACGCTTCTTGAAATCAGTGATTGCAAGGAGCACCGCTTCTGTCTCACGGCCGCTTAATTTGATCGGTTCCCCAACCTTGGCCGACGGAGCATCGGTGTCAGGCTGCTGCAAAGGACCCTTTCTTCCGGATACTTTTGCGGCAACGAGAATCACATCGTCGACGACAGTGATGTCACGTCGGGCTCCGTTCGCGTGAATCGAGAGGCTCTCGACAACAAAGTCGCGAACATTCACTGGAGGAATCGCGACATGCTGCCAACCGCCCTTATCAAGATACTGCTCAGCGATGAGCAGATCGTCTGGTTGGTCTTTGAGGTGCAACCACACTTGCACATTTACTCGCCCGCCTTTCGACGGGTTCATGTAACGCACCCGGAAGCCGCCAATCAGCGCAGCAGTCTGCGGCGGGATGTTTAACTCCTGCGAAAGACCGCGCCCCAGCCAGACTGATCTGACTTCACTCGGAAGACGGGATCCGCTTCATTGTCCGGATCCTTGATCACATCTCCGCCGCCGCCGTCGAATTCCCAATTCTGGATACCTCCGCGGAAATCGCCGTTGAGGACGAACGTGTCGGCTCCGTCCGCACGAACGGCCCGCCAACTGCACCCGAGAAATGTGCACGCAAGCACGATGGCGAAGCGGACTGCCGTGTTAGAGTTTCCCATCTAACGAGAATCGGGTGGCATCATGTCGTCTTGTAAAGCGCCACATTGCAGCTGAATTCACAGCTGCGTCTTCGACCGCGAGACGAGAGACGGCATGCGTGCGAGTCTGGCGACGCGGGCGGGGGAAGGCAAGGATGCACTTCGCGCTACGCCCGCCCAACGCCCCGCCAGTACAGATTATCGCCGAAGTAGAGCCGATTCATTGCTGGGTGGCGCTGGTTTACACAGTCATGCGGCGTTGGCACGGAATGCCAGCGATCCGCCGCAGGTCGAACCCATTCTCTCTGCTCGTCGCCGCCATTCCAGATTCCCGGAAGGCCACTCCCGGCCTGCGGAAGGGTATCGCAACTTTCTGTCATGACACTTCCGGAGCGCGGAGGGGTATGACGGATTTCCGTCAGGCCGGTTTTGGGGCGCGGAGAGCCATTCCGGATTTCTGGAATGGGAGTTTCCGGGCGCGGATGGGTATTCCAGATTCCTGTCGCACCGGTTTCTGACCGCGGACCCGCATTCCAGATTTCT
Source organism: uncultured Verrucomicrobiae bacterium (assembly GCA_963762685.1). Taxonomy (GTDB): domain Bacteria; phylum Verrucomicrobiota; class Verrucomicrobiia; order Chthoniobacterales; family UBA10450; genus JACCTI01. The sequence continues at coordinate 277,229 of CAVXLV010000009.1, forward strand.
GGAATGGCACTTCTAGTGCGCGGACAGCCGTTCCAGGTTTCTGGCAGGCCAGTTTTTTGGCTGTCGGCGGCGAGAAAAAGAGAGACTTCGCCGCTTCCGGTAAGACCCTAAAGAAGACCCCCACTTCAACCCCAGGAAAGGAATCCCCCGCCATGATCGATCTGAATCGCCTGTTTGAAAATTGGTTCGCTGAGAAGCAATACAGCGTGGCCGAGAAGCTCTCGTTTGCCGACGATACCCGCCTGCGCATCGCGGATAACAACAGCAGCGGACGTAAGGGAGCGGCGTAAAGGGGTCGGAGCGTGAATCTTGGCAAATCCGCGTCTTTTGCGAAGCTCAACGATCGTCCGCAGAGCGTCATTGCCAAGATTCACGCTCTGACCCCTTCCATCTGCTGCTGACCCCTTCCATCTGCTGCGTCGGCGAACCTCATTGCTCGCCTTCGCCGAGCTGTGATAGCTAAGATTTTATGCTTCCGAGCGTCGTCTCCGCGAATCTCGTTAGCCAGTATGATGTTCCGCCAGACGCAGCGCTTCTGGGCTCGTTCGCTATCGAGCGTCGCCATAATCGCTGCCTTCGTGTGGCGATTCACGTCTTCAGCACCTGCTTTTCGTTCCGCATCGGTATCTCGCTCAACCTGCTTTCCTTTTATATCCTGGTTCCTGATATTTTAATCTCTTCAGTGTCTTTCACGTTTACTGAGGTCGTCAGCATCGTCGTTGAGGGGCTTGGACATGGAAGCGTTCGTGGTGCTTGTTGAGGCTTCTGCACTTTACGGATTGCGCACCGTTTCACGCCTTCCGGACCTCGGCGTCGACTTGACGTTGCGTCGGAGACGGGCGCTATTAGCCAGCTTCGTCGGGCCAAACAGTTGGTGGCGTCAGTGGTCGGAGCTAAACTATTCTGCTGCGAAAGATACCGGGCATCTAACCAGATTTAGATGAGAAGGCGGAGAGTGGCCACGCGCTGGGGCGTGGCGGTAAACTCGAAGCCTATGAAGCAACAAAAGAAGAAGAGCAGGAACGTTACGATCGGATTGGACCTGGGGGATCGGCGACACCGGTATTGTGTGCTGGATGACGCCGGTGGGATAGAAGAGGAAGGAAGCGTGGGCAATGATCGGGTCGCCCTGGTGGGATTGAGCAGTCGCTTTCCCGGAGCGTTGGTCGTGATGGAAGCAGGATGTCATAGTCCGTGGGTCAGTCGCTATCTCGAAGCGCAAGGCTGCCGGGTCCTGGTGGCCAACCCGCCGTCGCTCATCTTGTTCTCGTTAGATGGGACAGCCGCGAGCGTGAAGATGCATGACAGGTAGATCTACACCGTGTGGTGCGTCGTTTCGGGGGTCGCCCTAGTGTGGGGATACTCCCCGCGGATGCACGGCTCCACCGGCGCATTTCTATTCATCGGTTGGTTCATCTTCTGCGGCATGATCACGATGCTCTGGCTTCGGTGCCCGCACTGCCGCAAGCGCATCGCCCATCCCGGAAAGATATTGTGGGACGGTGGCGCGCGCTGCGCACACCGTAGAAACAATTACTGACATGGTCCGCCGACATCTAGCCATGCGCTTGCTGGAGAAATCTGAACGGCTTATTCTCGCGGCATGAGCAGCGTTCCCGAAATCGAATCCGCCGTGAGCAAGCTCTCTCGCCAAGAGCTACTGGCCTTCCGCGACTGGTTTTCCGAGTTCGACGCGGCAGCGTGGGACAAGCAATTCGAGGCGGATGTGGCGGCCGGACATCTCGACTCCCTCGCCGATGAGGCCATCCGGGATTTGCGCGAGGGGCGCTGCCGGGATTTGTGAGGCACCGCGTCACTCCCAAATTTCGCGATTTCTACGCGCGGCTTCGCGAGGAAATTCAGCGGCTGGCTGACGAAAATTACGAACTCCTCAAGGCTGATCCGCGGCATCCCTCCCTCCACTTCAAGAAGGTCGGCCGGATGTGGTCAGTTCGTGTCGGCATTCATTATCGCGCTGTCGCCGTCGAGGAGGGGTCTGACATTGTCTGGTTTTGGATCGGTCATCATAGCGAGTATGACCGAATCATCGCGGGGCGCCGCAAGTAAGTCCAAAATCGAAGCGTCTCAGCGGGCACTTCGTAGGGGGCAGGAGGGGTCGGTCCCATAATCTCGGCAACTGGCTCGACCGTCGGCGCGAGGGCGAGATAGATCAGGCCATTTTGCGAAATTTCTTCAGTGGGAGGGCGCCGCGGCGGGCTGGCAAGACCGCCCATTATCCAAATGACCGCAACGCCTAACCCCTAGGTAGTTGGTCAAAACAGCCTGTCAGGCAGGAGATGGGCGG
>CAVXLV010000010.1:0-252443 GCA_963762685.1 uncultured Verrucomicrobiae bacterium
GCTGACCTTCTCTAAGCGGAGGTGAACGGTTGCGCGCAGCAAATCGCCCGGCTAGCTTCCTGTTCTCCGAGAAAACGGGGGCGCACTGGTTTCGACTCGTTGTTTGAAACGCAGGTGGCAGGTCGAGGATGGTTCGTTGGCCTCGTTAAAATCCGGACCAAAAAAAATAAATGCAGATCACCAAGATCTCGCTCTCGCGGCTTAATTGACTGCGATGTCTCAGGTTGGACGCCTACTACGGCTTGAGACATGGACAGCAGGCTAATCGGACGGCGGAGTGACCGCGCCGGACGGTGAAGGAAACCTCGTGGTGGCTCGGGAGACGAAGTGTGCTGGCGCAGCCTTCGGCTCCTTAAAAATAAATCACCAGCTAAACCTGTAGAAGCTTGTGCAGATGGCTTCGAGGACAGGGGTTCGACTCCCCTCGCCTCCACTTTTTTACCTTGGTAAAGCGACTCGGGTTGCCCTCATCCGATCGCGGACTGTATCGATCGGTCCGCCAGGTGGTGCCCAATTCCGCCGAGCCAGACCTCGTGGAGTCCATCGCCGCGAGCGAGCGCTTCCTCTTTGATGACGTCATATTTCGAAGCCAACCAATCGTCCCGACGATCCACTGCACGCTCCTCTTCGCTCGAGCCGGGGAGCGGATCGTCCGCGAGATGTTCCACGTAAGAACTGAGGCGGCCCACGCTGGCGTAGCGTTTCGTAGCCAAAATGAGTTCGGCTTGCGCGCACGCACTCGGCTGCGAGTTCGCCCGCACCCAAAGCGTCACGAGGCCGAATTCACCGGGCGCAGCGCCGGTCTGCCCTTCACCAGCCCTTACTTCTGCGAGGAAACGATAAAGATTCACGATGGGCTTTCGGTGTTTTGGTTGCGCTTGCGGATGCCGGTGTGGCGGATTCTCCTAGACGCACCAGCCGCAGGGATCGTTCACTCGTTAACCTAAGCAGGTTGTGGCTCCGGACTCACTGCGGATGCTACGGAGAAAAGGCCGGGGCGTCCCCCAGGCGGGATAAGTGTGACCAAAGGAGGACGCGGAGGGGAATTGCCAGGGTTGACGCGCGAGGCGCACTACGAATCCTGCGGCCATTCCGTCTCTCCCTGCCGATCCTTTACTGTGAAGGTTGCCGTCTTGCGGAACTCCCCCTCCAGCGACGCCCGGCGGCTACGTCCGTGGCAGGCTGACCTCTTCGCCGTCGCCATCACCGCGGCTACGTTCGGGCTGCGTTACGCGCTCTCCGGTCAGCTCGCCGGGCAGCCGACGCTGGTCATCTTCACGGTGCCGATCATGGTCAGCGCGTATCTCGGCGGGTTGCGCGCGGGGCTCATCTCCACGGTCGTGGCGTATCTCGGCGCGAGCTATTTTCTGCTCCCGCCGCTGCATAGCTTTGCCATCGCCTCGGGGGCGGAGCGCTGGCAGCAGTTGTTCATCGTGCTCGCGGGCGTCGTGATCAGCGCCCTGAACGAAGCGCTGCATCGCGCGCGCCGCCGACGCGAGAAGCAGGAGCGAGAAATCAAGCGCATGAGCCGGCTTTACGCGGCGCTCAGCCAGGTCAATCAGGCGATCGTCTGGACGCCGGAACGCGACGCGCTTTTCCGCAAAGTCTGCGAGGTGCTCGTGGAATTTGGCGGCTTCCACATGGCGTGGATCGGCTGGCACGATGCGGCGCGCCAGGTGATCATGCCGATTGCGAGCTGCGGGGAGGGAGGAGATTCACTGGCCGCGCTCGAAATCTTTACGGATGGCCGACCGGGCTACGACGGCCCGGTGGCGACGGCGTTTCGCGAAGGGCGCCCATGCATCAGCAACGATGTGCAGGCCGATCCGGACGCCGCCGCGTGGCATGCGCTGTTCAAACAGCTTGGCGTTTTCGCGCTGGCTGTTTTTCCGATTCGGGAAAACGGCGAAGTCGTGGGAACGATCGTGATCCGCTCCGGCACGCGCGGCTTCTTTCAGGAAAAAGAAGTCGCGCTGCTGACCGAGGCGGCGGGCGATGTCTCCTTCGGGCTGGATAATTTCGCGCGCGAAGCTGAGCGCCAGCGCCTGGTGGCGGAGTTGCAAACGAGCGAAGACCGCCTGCGCGCCTACGTGGAGCAGGCGGCGGATTGCATGTTCGTCCACGATGCCTCCGGCCAGTTTCTCGATGTGAATCCGCAGGCTTGCGCCAGCCTCGGCTACACCCGCGAGGAGCTGCTGGCGGATGAATCTCTTCGAGGTCGAGATCAGCTTCGACCTGCCTCGCGCCCAGGCAGCCTGGAGCCAGATCCAGCCCGGGCAGCCGCTGCACCCTTCAAGGCTGCCAGCGGCGCAAGGATGGCTCGACCTTCCCGGTGGAAGCCCGCCTGGGCTGTTTCGACCTCGATGGCCAGCGCTGCTACTTCGCGATGGCGCGCGACATCACGGAACGCGACCAGCAGGAGGCAGCGACCACGCGCGCGCTGGAGCGCTTAAACGAGGCGCAGCGCATCGGGAAGATCGGGGATTGGGAGTGGAACATCGCCACGCAGGAGGTTTCCTGGTCGGCGCAGGTCTTCGAGATTTTCGGGCGCGATCCGGCCTTGGGTCCGCCACGCTCCTTCGAGGAGACTGCGGCTCTTTACGAGCCCGCGAGCGCCGCTCTGATGACGGAAAAGGTCGGTCGCGCAATCGAGTCGGGCGAAGCCCAGGAGTATGAGCTCACGGTCTTGCGACCGGACGGGAAGCAGGTGCAGGTGCAGGCGACGGCGCTGTCCCGCAAGGATGCGAGCGGCGTCGTGGTGGGGCTCTACGGCACGGTGCAGGACATCACGGAGCGCAAAAGGGCGGAGCAGCTCGTGCGCGAGAGTGAGGAGCGGCTGAACTTTGCCCTCACGGCGGCCGGCATCGGCGACTGGGATATGGATCTGCGCACGAACGTGGCCCGCCGCTCTTTGCGCCATGACCAATGTTTCGGCTACTCCGCACCGGTTCCCGAGTGGGGTTACGAGACCTTCCTCGCCCACGTCTGAGCCGGGGGACCGCGCCCGGGTGGATGACACGTTTCAGAAAGCGATGGCGGGCGGAGGCGACTACGATGTGGAGTTTCCGGTGGCCTGGCCCGACGGCTCGCGGCATTGGCTTTGGAGTAAAGGACGATTCTACTTCGACGACGCTGGCCGGCCCTGGCGGGTGGCGGGGATTCAACTGGATGTCACGGCGCGCAGGCAGGCGGAGGAAGCCGCACTTCGGCTGGCGGCGATCGTGGAATCCTCGGACGACGCCATCGTGGGCAAAGACCTCCAGAGCATCGTCACGAGCTGGAATGCCGGCGCGGAAAGGCTCTTCGGCTATTCGGCCGAGGAGATGGTCGGCGCCTCCATCCTGCGGGTCATTCCGCCGGAGCGGCACGGGGAAGAGGAGATGATTTTTGCCCAGATCGTGCAGGGGAAAACGGTCCGGAATTTCGAGACCGTGCGAGTGCGCAAGGATGGGACCTTCGTCGATGTGGCGGTCACCATTTCGGCGATTCGCGACGCGGCTGGGAAGATCGTTGGGGCCTCGAAGGTGGCGCGCGACATTACTGAGGAAAAGAAGGCGACGGAAGAGTTGCGGCGCAGTGAGGCCAGCCTGGCCAATGCGCAGCGCATTGCGCGGCTGGGGAATTGGGATCTCGATATTGCCACCCAGTCCCTCTTCTGGTCGGCGGAGATTTACGAGATCTTCGGCCTGACCCGGGCGGAATTTGGCGCGAGCTACGAGGCCTTCATGGCGGCGGTGCATCCGGAAGATCGCGCGCGGGTCGATGCTGCCCAGCGCGCCGCGGTCGCGGGCGAAGCGCGGCTCGATCTCGAGCACCGCATCGTGCGGCCGGATGGGACGGAGCGGGTGGTGCATGAACTCGCCGATCTCACCCGCGATGCGGCGGGCCGGCCCGCGCATCTCGCCGGCACCGTGCAGGACATCACGGAACGCGTGCAGGCGGCGGCCAAGCTGCGGGAGAGCGAGTGGCAGTTTCACACCATGCTGGATGCCATGGCGCCGCTCGCCTGGATGGCGGAGGCGGATGGCGCGATCTATTGGTATAATCAGCGGTGGTTCGACTTTACCGGGACCACGCCCACGGAAATGCAGGGCTGGGGCTGGCAGCGCGTGCATGACCCGGAATTGCTCCCGCGGGTGCTGGCGCGCTGGAAGGCGGCGATCGGGAGCGGCGAGCCTTTCGAGATGGACTTCCCCTTGCGCGCGGCGGACGGAAGCTATCGCTGGTTCCTCACGCGGGCCGTCCCACTGAAGGATTCGCGAGGCGTCGTCGTGCGCTGGCTGGGGACGAATACGGACATTACCACCCAGCGCGAAGCCGCCGTGGAGATCGCCAATTTAAATGCCACGCTCGAACAGCGGGTCACTGAGCGGACCGACGCGCTGCGTGAAAGTGAACAGCGGTTGGCCATCGCCGTGCAGGCGGCGGAAGCCGGAGTGTGGGCCTGGGATATTAAGGGTGAACGACTCAAATGGTCGCCGGAGGTTTTCCGCCTCTTCGGGCTTAATCCGACGACGAATGACGTCAGCCTGGAGATTTGGCGCGGACTCGTCCACCCCGAGGACCGGGCGGAGGCGGAGCGGCGCATGGCGGAAGCGCTCCAGAACCAGACGCCCCTGAAGAATGAATACCGGGTGGTCCTGCCCTCGGGCGAACTGCGTTGGGTCAGCGTGCTCGGCGCCACCTCGTATGCGAAAGACGGAGAACCGGTCCGCATGTCCGGAGTCTGCCTCGACATGACGGAACGCAAGCACGGGGAGCTGGAACTGCAAAAGCTGGCCGCCGAGTTGCGGCTGGCAAACCAGGAGCTGGAAGCCCACTCCACGGCGGTGTCGAATGATTTGCGCGTGGCCGAGGCTGCGGATCGGATCAAGTCGGCCTTCCTCGCCACCATGTCGCACGAACTGCGCACGCCGCTGAACTCGATCATCGGCTTCACCGGCATCGTGCTCATGGGCAAGGCCGGGCCATTGAACGCGGAGCAGGCGAAACAGCTCGGCATGGTGCGGGAAAGCGCCCACCACCTCCTGGCGCTGATCAACGACGTGCTCGATCTCTCGAAGATCGAGGCCGGCCAGTTGAACGTCTCCGCCGCACCCTTCGACCTGCGGGCTTCGATCGAGCGCGTCTTCGGCATGATCAGCCCGCAGGCGGCGAAGAAAGGGCTGGCGCTGGATTCGCAGGTCGCCGAAGGAGTCGGCAAGATGGTCAGCGACCAGCGGCGGGTGGAGCAGATTCTCCTCAATCTCCTGAGCAACGCGGTCAAGTTTACGAAGCAGGGCAGCGTCACGCTGACCGCGGAACTGGTCGGCCCAGCCGTGCGTTTGCGGGTGGCGGATACTGGCATCGGCATCCGGCCGGAGGATCTAGCCGCGCTCTTCCAGCCCTTTCACCAGATCGATACCGGCCTGGACCGGCAGGCGGAAGGCACCGGCCTCGGGCTGGCGATCTGCCGGCGGCTCGCGACGCTGCTCGGCGGCGAGATCTCCGCCGCAAGTCGATGGTCCCAAGGCAGCGAGTTCACCGTCACTCTTCCTTTGCAGAAACCCTCTACCTCATGAATCCGACCCTGCTTCTGATCGAAGACAACGAGAACAATCGCTACCTCGCGACGTTCCTCCTCGAAGAGCACGGCTACAAGGTCGTGCACGCGCCCGACGGCCCGCGGGGCATCGCGCTGGCGGAGACGATTCAGCCCGATCTCATCGTCCTCGATATCCAGTTGCCGGGGATGGATGGCCACGCCGTCGCGCGCAATCTGCGCCAGATGGAGCCGCTCCGCGCGGTCCCGATCATCGCCGTCACCTCCTTTGCCATGGTCGGCGATCGGGAGGCAGCGCTGGCCGCCGGCTGCAATGGTTACATCGAAAAGCCGATCAACCCGGAAACCTTTGCCCTGGAAATCGCCCACTTTCGCGCGCCCCGGCGCCCACTCCCCGAGATGCCATGACCCGGATCCTGATCGTCGATGACAAGGAGGAGAATCTCTCCTACTTGCGAACGCTGCTCACGAGCAAGGATTGCACCGTGGACGACGCGCACAATGGCGCGGAAGCGCTGGCTAAAGCGCGGCTCTCACCCCCCGATATCATCATCTCCGATCTGCTCATGCCGGTGATGGACGGTTACACCCTCCTGCGCCACTGGAAGCGGGATGGACGGCTGAGCAAAGTGCCCTTCATCATCTACACTGCCACCTACACGGACGTGGAAGACGAGCGGCTCGCCTTGAGTCTCGGGGCCGATGCTTTTCTCCTCAAGCCGGCCGAACCGGATCACCTCCTCACCCGGATCGGCGTAGTCATGGCCAATGCAGTGTCGCCTTCCCCGACCGAGCCGCGCACGCCGGAGGAGGACGAAAACGATCAACTCAAACTCTATAGCGAAGTGTTGGTGCGCAAGCTGGAGGAGAAGACGCTGCAACTGGAGAAGGCCAATCGCGCCCTGCGCGAGGACATCGCCCGACGGGAGACGGTGGAAGAGTCGCTGCGACTGCTCGGGGCCGCCGTGGAGCAGGCCAGGGAGTCCATCATGATCACCGATGCTCAGCTCGACCTGCCGGGGCCGGAGATCGTCTTCGTCAATCCTGCCCACACGCGGATGACGGGCTACACCGTAGAGGAGATGCTCGGGAAAACACCGCGCATCTTGCAGGGACCGCGCACCGATCGCGCCGTCCTGGACCGGCTGCGGGAGAGTCTCGAATCGGGCAAAGACTTCTCCGGCGAGGTCATCAACTACCGGAAGGACGGCTCGGAATTCGATCTCGAATGGCAGGTGGCCCCGGTCCGCGACAAGAGCGGCGCGACCACGCACTTCGTGGCCATCCAGCGAGACATCACGGAGCGTAAGCACACGGCAGAGAAACTGCGCCGCAGCGAGGCGCTCTTCCGCACTCTGGTGCAGACTTCGTGGGACGGCTTCCACCTCGTTGAGCCCACCGGGGTTGATCATCTACGAAAGCCCCGCCGTCACGCGCCTGCTCGGCTATCAGCCGGAGGAAATGGTCGGGCACAATGCGCTCGAATTCATCCACCCGGAAGACGTCGCCGCGATCATGGGCGGCGTGGACCTGCTCGCGGCGCCCGGCGCGCTGCGCACGGTGACCCTGCGCGTGCGGCACAAGGATGGCCGCTGGCGCTGCGTGGAGTCCTACGAGACAAACCTGCTCGACCATCCCGACGTCCGCGCCATCGCCGTCAACTACCGCGACATCACCGAACGCGTGGAAGCCGAAAAGGCCGCGCGCCGGCTGGCCGCGATCGTGGAATCCTCGGCCGACGCGATCATTGGCAAGGACACGAACGGCATCATCACGAGTTGGAATCGCGGGGCGGAAAACGTCTTCGGCTACACCGAAAGCGAGATGGTCGGCACCTCGATCATGCGGCTCATTCCGCCGGATCGGCAGAGCGACGAGCACTACATCATCAGCACCATCCTGCGCGGCGAAAGTGTGGAGCATTTTGAAACGCAAACGCCTGACCAAGGACGGCCGGCTGATCGACGTGGCCGTGACCGCCTCGCCGATCCGGGACAGCGACGGCAAAATCATCGGCATCTCGAAAGTCGCGCGCGACATCACCGCGCGGAAGACCGCGGAAGGCGGCAGCCGCAAACTTGCTGACCGTGCTCGATGCGAGCCTGAACGAGATCTTTATCTTCGACGCCGAGACGAAGCACTTCGAATACGTGAACGAAGCCGCGCTGCGAAATCTCGGCTATACCATGGAGGAGATGCGCGCGCTGACGCCGGTCGACCTCACGCCGTCCTTCAAAGCCGGAGCGTTCGCCGAAATGATCAGGTCGCTCCGTTCGGGCGAGAAGCCGAAGCTGGTCTTCGAAGCGGAACATCGCCGTGCGGATGGCACCCTCTATCCGATCGACGCGCAAATGCAGTTCGTCGAGCGGGCTGATCGGAAAGTCTTCCTGGTAGTGGGGAACGACATCAGCGCCCGCAAACGCGCAGAACTCCAGATCGCAGAGCAGGCTTCGCTGATCAACCAGTCGCGCGACGCGATCTTCGTGCGGGACCTCGACCAAACCGTCATTTTCTGGAGCAAAGGGGCGGAACGGGTTTACGGCTGGACCGCCGATGAGGCGTTAGGCCGCGCCGTTGACGAATTGATCGTGCCCGATGCAGCAGCTTTTCGCGTTGCGCTCGATGCGGTGTTCAGAAGCGGCGAATGGAATGGCGAAATCGGGAAGGTAACGAAAGCCGGGGTGCGACTGACCGTGGAAAGCCGGTGGACTCTGCTGCGCGACGATCGCGGCGAGATCAAGTCCATCCTCGTGATCGACACCGACGTGACGGAGCGGAAGCGGCTGGAGCAGCAATTCTTCCGCGCTCAGCGCCTGGAAAGCATCGGCACGCTGGCCAGCGGACTCGCGCACGATTTGAACAACATCCTCGCGCCCATTCTGATGTGCGCGCCGCTCTTGCGGAAGGAGATGCCGCCGGAAAAATCGGAGCGCTTGATCACGACGATCGAGGACAGCGCCACGCGTGGAGCGCAGATTATCGGTCAGGTGCTGACGTTCGGGCTCGGGGCCGAAGGCGAGCGCGAGCCGCTCCAGCTTGAAGATGTGATTCGCGAAATCGTGCAGATCACGCATGAAACATTTCCGAAGAACATCCGGATCGAGAGCCGCGTGGAGGAGGGCCTTTCCGAAATCATCGGCGACGCCACGCAGTGGCATCAGGTGTTACTCAACCTCTGCGTGAATGCGCGGGACGCGATGCCGAATGGCGGAGAGTTGCGCATCACCGCGTCGAACCTGGCGGTCGATGCGCACTACGCCAGCATGATCGCTGGCCTCTCGGAAGGGCCGCATATCGTCCTGGATGTGAAGGACACCGGCAGCGGCATTCCGCCGGAAGTAGCGGAGCGAATCTTCGATCCTTTCTTCACCACCAAGGCCGTCGGCAAAGGGACGGGGCTCGGATTATCGACCGCGCTCGGGATTGTGAAAAGCCATGGCGCGGTGATCAATCTCGAAACTTCGCCCGGAGGTGGAACCAAGTTCCGTATCATCATTCCCACCGCCTTGGCGCCGGCTAGGAACGCGAGCGATTCTGCGTCCGCGACGGCTGCTCCGGGCGGGCGCGGCGAATTGATTTTGATCGTGGAAGACGAGGAGAACGTCCGCAACGCCGTCCAGACCGTCCTGGAGCTCAACGGCTACACCACCCTGCTCGCGAATGACGGCACGGAAGGCCTCGCGCTCTTCGCGCAACACGCGGCGAACATCAAAGCCGTCCTGACCGACATCAATATGCCGCACATGGACGGCGTCACGCTCACCCGCGCGCTGCAATTGATCCAGCCCGGGGTCGCGATCATCGCTTCGACCGGTCAGGCCGGGAGCGCATATCTGGCGGAACTGGAACTGCTCGGAATTGCCTCGCTTTTGAAGAAGCCATACTCCGCCGACCTGCTCCTGCGCACGCTGGAAAGTGCGCTAAAAAAAGAGGCGAAGTAAACAGCGGCCACGCCTGTGGCTCAACCCTGCGCGTTCCGGGGCCGCCCGATGGAATGGTAATCGAAGCCCATCTTCGCCATCGTCGCCGGGTCGAACAAATTGCGCCCGTCGAAGACCATCGGCGTTGCCATCTTTTGCTTCAGCGCGGCCAGATCAACGTTCGCGAACTCGCTCCATTCCGTGGCGATGATGAGCGCGTCGGCGCCTTCGATTGCTTCCATTGCCGAAGAACAAAAGTCGGCGCCTGCGATCTCTTTTACATCACGGGCCCGCTCCGTCCCTTTCGGGTCATACGCCGTCACCTTTGCGCCTTCGCGCAACATGTCGGCGACGAGTTCGATCGCGACCGACGAACGGATATCATCGGTGTCTGGTTTGAAGGTTAAGCCCCAGACCGCGATCTTCTTTTCGCGGAAGACCCAGAGCTTCTCGCGCACGACCGCGAGGAAGCGATCCTTCTGCGAAACGTTGATGCGCTGGACTTCTTTCAGCAGATCGAAAGGGACGCCGAGTTGCTCGCTGATCTTGATGAAGGCGGCGATGTCCTTCGGGAAGCAGGAGCCGCCGTAACCGATGCCGGCGTTGAGGAAATTGCGGCCGATGCGGCGGTCCATCCCGATGCCGTCGGCGACCTTTTCCACATCCGCGCCGCTCGCGTCGCAGATCGCGGAGACGGCGTTGATGTAGGAAATCTTGAGCGCGAGGAATGAATTGGCGGCGTGCTTGATCAACTCGGCGCTGTTGATGTCGGTGACGAGAATCGGCGCCATGAACGGCTCGTAGATCTTCTTCATCAAGTCGATCGCGCGCTCGCTTTGCGCGCCGATGACGATGCGGTCGGGCTTCATCAAATCCGCCACGGCGCAGCCTTCGCGCAGGAACTCCGGGTTGCTCACGACATCGAACTCCGCGCCGTGTTTGTTGTAGCGCTTGATCGACTCCGCAACTTTCTCGCCGGTCTTCACCGGGACGGTGCTTTTGTCGACGATCACGCGGTAATCCGTCAATACGCCGGCGATTTCACGCGCGACCTTTTCCACAAAGCTGAGATCGACTTCGCCGTCGTTTCCTTGCGGGGTCGGCACCGCGATGAAAACCACCTGCGAGTTCTCGACGCCATCCTGGATGCTGCCGGTAAAGCGCAGCCGCTTCGCTGCCACGTTCCGCTTGATCAGATCTTCCAGGCCGGGCTCGTAGATCGGCACGTGGCCAGCTTGCAAGGACTCGACTTTGCGCGGGTCGTTATCCACGCAGACGACATGATGACCGACTTCGGCAAAACAGGCGCCGGTGACCAGGCCAACATATCCGGAGCCAACAATAGAAAGATTCATCCGCCGTGGAGTAGCCATCCGTGTGCCTGCGCCCGGTGGGGCGACTACGTAGCCGCGGAGCGCGCTGCGCCTTACGTACCGCTCGCGCCGGTAAATAAGTGGTCTGCGCCGCGCGCTTGCTCCTAAATTTTGCTTAATCTTCGGCGTGAGAATTCTAGTTACAGGGGGCGCCGGGTTCATCGGGTCGCATCTCGTGGAAAAGCTGTTGGTGGAAGGTCATGAAGTCTCCGTCCTGGATGACTTCAACGATTTCTACGATCCGCGGGTGAAGCGCGCCAACCTCTCAAACGTCGTTGGCCAGGTTCGCGTGCACGAAATGGATCTGCGAGACGGAGAGGCGGTGCGCACATTGATGCAGCGCGAGAAATTCGAAGCCATCGCACATCTCGCAGCGCGTGCGGGCGTGCGTCCTTCGCTGAGTGCGCCGCAGCTTTATTTCGATACGAATGTCAGCGGCACGCTCCATCTTCTGGAGGCGGCGCGCACGGTCGGCATCGAACGCTTTATTCTCGCTTCCAGTTCGTCGGTTTACGGGATCTGCAAAACCGTCCCGTTCTCTGAAGACACGCATCTCACGCAAACGATCAGCCCCTATGCCGCGACGAAAATGGCGGCGGAGTTTCTCTGCTCGACCTACTCGCATCTTTACAAGATGCGGATCGTGGCGCTGCGCTTCTTCACCGTTTACGGCGCACGGCAACGGCCGGATCTGGCGATCCATCAGTTCACCAAACGCATCCATGCCGGGCAGCCGATCGATCAATTCGGCGACGGCTCGACTCGGCGTGACTACACCTATGTGGACGACATCATCCAGGGGGTGATGGCCGCGCTGCGTTACGACGGCGCGCTCTACGACATCTTCAATCTGGGCGAAAGCGATACCATCCAGCTGCGCGATTTGATCGCAGAGATCGAGCGCGCGGTGGGACGAAAGGCGAAGATCAATCACCTCCCGGAGCAACCGGGCGATGTGCCGCTGACCTGCGCGGACATTTCAAAGGCGCGGAGGCTTTTGGGTTATAACCCAACGACCTCGATCTCTGCGGGGATTCCGAAATTTGTGGAGTGGTTTCGCGGAACGACTGCGGCGCGGAGCTGACGACGGAAGTTGCGGTTTTCTGCGGTGATATCTCAGGTGTTTCCGCAGAGAGAGCGGCGCGCGTGCTGCTCTAAATGGGCACATGAAGATCGCGTGTACTCTCATCCTCGCCTTGTTAGGGCTTATCCCATCCACCATCTCTGCCGAACCCGTGCTCGCACGGGTCGTCGAGGTCGTAGGCTCGGTGCAAGGCGCAGGCGCGATTAAGCCCGGCGCGACTTTACCCGCCACTGCGGCCCTCACGGTAGGTCCCGCCAGTCGGGTCACGTTCCACGGATTTCCCGGCAGCGTGGTTTCATTCGGCGTGGATACGCAGGCGGCGATCAATCGCATTTCGATCGATCACGATAAGGGAGGCGGCAGCGCCATGGTCCGGGCTGCGTCTTTCAAGCTCGATGAAGGAATCCTCTTTTTCTCGATTGATAAAGTGAACTGGGACACCACCACTTTTGAGGTCAACATCCCCACCGGACGCGTGTCGGCCAAACGCCCGGTGGCTCCGAAGACCGCCAGCGTGGGCGTGGTGGAAGTGCGAAAAGGGAAACTCCACGTCAGTGCACTCGCGGGCGCAGCGGTTTTCACCGCCGCGAACGGTAAGAGTATCGCGATCGACAGCGGAAGCGTTCTGATTGGCACGGGCGGCGGTTTCGAATTGGTCAATCTCATCAGCGGTCAGATCGCGACCTATGACGGCTCCGCCTCCCCCACAGGCACCCGCCAGGCCACGAATGCTGAACTCACCGCGGCCTCGCAGATTTTCTCCACCAGTGCCGGCTTTTCGGAATCACTGGTGGTAAGCGGTGCGGTCAGCGGGACGATCTCAAGCGCAATCACCGATAGCCTTATCGCCGTGAACCAGAAGCTGGCAGAGCTCGGCCTCGAACCGGTCAACACGACTGCTGTCGGTTCGCTCCCCGGCAACGGCACTTCCGCCGCGCTCCCTGCGCTCGGCGGGGCGCCGGGCGCTGGCGGCGCCAACCCGGCGAACACCGCGGGTGGAGTCCGCTCCCCGGAGCGGTAGCAGTGAAGGCGCGCTGCCTAAAGCATCGCGTCCACCCACGCGGCGCGGACGAAGCGCTGCGCGGCCAGCTGGCGACCGAGCTTGAGCGCGTTGTTCTTTTCCGATGCCGACAGCCAGGCGCGCTGCGAGCCGCCGACCTGATCGTAGGTCCACAGCTTGCCGTCCACATTAAAGACGCAGTAAGCATGCGCACGGACGGCCTGACCGTCGCGCTGGTAGACGAGCAGTAAGCGGCTCCAGGGCGAATTACCACGGGTGCGCTGGTAAACCTCGTAGGCGCTGCGGAATCCGATCGAGTCCGGCAGGCAGGCGTTTGGAACTTGCAGCGGCGCGTAGCCGACGTGCGCTGGGCTGGGAATCTCCTCGGCCGTCGCGACGCCGACCAGCGAGAGGAGAATCGCGGCTGCCGTTAAGAAAACCCGTAGTCCCCGCAGAGCCGTTGGCATGCGGGCACCCTAGCGACCGCGCTTGCGCTGTGCCTAGCTAAATTTCGACGCGAACGGTTGCAGCAACATCGGAGATCGTCGCCGCTGTGCTTGATCACCGGCTCTGCGCGATCTGCCGAAAGGTTCGCAGGAACTGCTCGCGCCGCGGCTGCAGCAGAGAATCAGTGAAATCGCGGGAACGCCGGAGATTGGCGGCGGAGAGACGCGCGAGGTAATCCGCATCGCCGGTCACGGCGAGGAGCTTTTGCGCGAGAGCGTCAGTATCACCGGCGGGGACGAGGAGTGACTCGTCGATCAATTCGGAGTGGCCGCCAATATTGGAGGCGATGCACGGAAGGGCGCGCGACATGGCTTCGACCATGGCGCGGGGGAGGCCTTCCTGGCGCGAAGGGAGGACGAAGAGATGCGAGTCGTCGAGGACGCCGCGGACGCCTTCGCCGCCGGAGATCAGGCCGAGAAATTTCACGCGGTCCGCGACGCCAAGTTGTTCGGCCAGACCGCGGACGTAGGGCAAGTGGACGCCGTCACCCGCGAAGGCGAGTTCGAGGTTAGGACGTTCGGCAGCGATTTTCGCGAAAGCTTGCACGAGCACGTCCTGGGCTTTGTAGAGCAGATTGAAATTGCCGACGCAGACCATGCGGAATGGCCTGGCGGTGAGGAACGATTCGGCCGTTCTTGGAGCGGCGACGAAAGCGGTTTCAGGCAGATCAACGTCGGAGACGCCGGTGGTGAAGCGTCCGGGACCGGCCGGATAACGACGCTGCAGCGCGCGCTCGGTGACATAGAGACTTGCCGCAGCGTCACGGCAATGCTGGCGCATTTTGGTCGAGTAAAGCCGGCGGAAAATCGGGCGGAGCGGATGATTCGTGCAGCCGGGCGAGAAGTTATCCCACGGATCGGCGACGACTTCGACGGCGTAGGGAAGGCCGCGCGCGATGAGGCGCGGGACGAGGATCGCGGCCAGGTTGGACGGGACCCGCACGATCACGGGCGCGCCCTCGTCCGCGATGGCAAGAAGGGCGCGCCGGAAGGGCAGCCACTTCGCGAGATATTGCTGCGGACCCTGGTAATACGGAAGTCCGCGGAAGCGCACGCCGTCGCCATCGACACGCTTGAAGGTGGAGTTCACCGACTCGACGTCGCGCACGCGGGCGACGAGTTCGATTTCGTCGAAGACGCTCAGGTAACGCTGCCAGATCGAGTTCGGAAACATCGTGGACCAGACCGCGCCGTCCGGCGTGCGGGAGAAGCGATGCTCGAGCGTGAGGAAGACTTTCATCGATGAAAGGTGGTGAGGAACTCTGCGTATTGCTGCGCGATCGGGCCGGCCTCGAATTGCCGCGCGCGAGTCGGTCCGCCGGCAGCGAACTTCGCGGAAAGTGCGGAGTCGGTAAGGATTTCGCGCATGCCGTTCGCCAGCGCGTCGGCGTCTTCGACCGGCACAAGTTTACCCCAGCGGTCGTTCTCGAGAATCTCCGCCGGACCGAACGGGCAGTCGGTGGAAAGGACTGGCGTGCCGCAACCAAGTGCTTCGACGATGACGTTGCCGAAGCCTTCCCAGCGCGAGGAAAGCACGAACAAATCGGCCGTGCGGAAGAAGGCGAGCGGGTTGCTTTGGAATCCGAGAAAGCGCACGGAATCGGCGATGCCTAGCTCCGCAGCCTGAGTTTCTAGCGCCGCGCGATGCGGTCCTTCGCCGAGCAGCCAGAGTTCGCTTGGAATTTGCGCAGCGGTCTGCGCGAAGGCGGGCAGCAAGACGTCGAAGCCTTTTTGCCGATGCATGCGCCCGCAGGCGACCACGACCTTTTTACCGGCGGGCTTTTCGATCGGACATGCTTCGCGACTGCGTGCCTCCAGTTCGTCGGACCAGGTGGCGTTGGGAATGACGGTCGTCCGGCCGGCGTAATCCGGCACGAGCTTCAGAAAATCCTGACGCACGCCATCGGAGAGAAAAACGATGCCATCGCTATCGCGATGCGCGCGGAGGATCGCCCCGCGCAGGTATTTCCACGGCGCGCCGAGATCGGCGAGCATCGCGCTGAGGTTATTTTGCAGCAGGATGATGACGGGCGGCCGCTCCTTCCGCGGCAGCGAACGGCGCGCAAGATCGAGCGCGAGCACCGCAAAATCGAGCACTGGGCAGACCGGCGCTTTGGTGCCGCACATCATTTGCCGCAAAGCTGGCACGCACGAGAGCACGCTCATGGTGGCGCCGAGTTGACGGATCGCGCGCACATCGCGTCGCACGACATCGACCCGCAATTGTTTTTCATACGAGCCTCCGCGCCGCGCCAGCCAGAGCCCGGGCAGCACCGCTGAGTCAGGCCAGGCATTCAGGATGCGCAGCAGATGCGACTCCGCGCCGCCGCCGTGCAACGCAGGGAGGAAAAATTGTGGAGCGGTTGCGGTCATGATTCTGAAAGCACTGTTTGCGAGCGCCGGAAATATCCCGCCGCCGCAAACAGCAGAGCCGCCGGGACAACTGCGTAGATGGTGGCGCGAAAGCCATTCTGCGAGGGCTCGAATTGGAAGAGCACGATCGCGTAAAATGTGATCGCAACCGTGGAGCGTGGGTTGCGCAGGATCATCGCGCCGAGCCAGCGCAGAAAACTGCCGAAGGCGAAGAATACGCCGATCACACCCGGCAGGTGGAAGTTCCAATAAGCCTCGCCCACAGTGCTCGCGGGCATCCCCCACTCGACGTTATTGAAGGCTCGCGCGGCCTGCACATCGACGCCGCGCGGCTTCTCCGGCCAGAGTGCGCGCGGGATGAAGTTCGCGCCCCATTCGAGATAGGTTCGGCCCCAGAGCATTCCGACTTCGCCCGGGACTTTAGCGAGAACGGGATAGAACGTGGAGGCTTCGCCACTGCGGCTGGAAAGCTCGTCCATCGTGCTTTCCGTGAGCGATTGCGTGTTGAGTTCGCTTAAGAAATCCAGCGACGCCGTGTCGGTGCGGCTCCAGTTTGACCACCGGTAAAGTCCAAGCAACCCGAGGATGAAGAAGCACGCGACACCCATCGCGGCGACGCGCAGATAGGGGATGCGCCGGTTCCGCAAAATCCAGGCAACGCCGTAAATCAGGATGCAGTTGATGAGGGTCGAGCGTTTGCCATTGATCAGGTAGCCGCTGACTACGCCGTAGGCGCAGAGGAGCCAGACCACTGGATTGTTGAGCGCGCCGCGCGCCCGGGCGATGAGGATCAAGCCGACTGCGGCGGCCATTTTGATGAAGAAAATGTATTGGCCGAACGCTTCTTCGTCACTCTCCAAGCCGAGCTTTGAGCCCGAGCCGCGCGAGAGGTTTAGCAGGTGCGTGTTGAGCCCGCCGAAAATGCCGATGTAGAGGTAAAACGCGACGAGCGAAACGACAATCGCGCCTGCCATCACGACGAGGAACGTGCGAGCGGATGGCTCGTTCGACCGCACGGAAACGCTCCGCCAGTCAGGTCCGCAATGAAAGCCGGTGAAGAGCGCGCCAGCGGCGAGCGCCTGCACAACGTTGCCGTAGGCGAAAAGGAAGTTCAGCGCGTCCGAATCCAGCAACGGGAGCATGTCGTGCTCAGGCATGCCGGTGAGAAAGAGGCCGGTCTTACGCAGCACGATGCGAAAGAGCGCGTAAAGCGCGGTGAAAACGAGCGGATGCACCCAGCCGTATTCCTTGCGCCAAAACAGCACCGGTAGCGCCACCGCAGCGACGTAGAGGAGATTGGAAAGGCCGATCGCGATGAACTCGGGCCGCCCTCCCAGGCGCGAAACATCGGCGCGATCGTAACCAGCGCCGCATACGCGGCGATGAATGTCAGGATGATCTGGCGGGCGACATTCGGAACGTCGAGGAAAGGGTTATCCGACGCGTCGTGTGGGTCGGACGCGTGGTCATCGACCTCGCTGAGTTCAGGGCGTTCGGCAACGCTCGTGCTCATCGTGTGGCCCTTTCCAAGGTGGTGTAGAGCGCCTCGTATTCGCGGATCATACGGTCGGCGGCGAAGAGTTCGCGGGCTGTGGCGGCGGCGCGGGACTGCATTTGCGCCATCGTGGCGGTGTCGCTGGCGAGCAGCTGGATCGCATCTACGAGCCCATGGTAATCGCCCGATTTCACCACCAACCCGCACGCGTATTGCTCAAGAATTTCGCGGGCGGAGGAGACATCAAACGAGACGACAGGCGTGCCGCAGGCGAGACCTTCGATCATGCAGCGCGCGAGGCCTTCTTTGCGCGTCGGGACGACGATGACGTCGCAGGCCTGATACCAATCTTCCACGGCCGGCGTGAAGCCGACGAACTCCGTCGCGTCCGTGGCGAAACTCTCGCAATTGCGGGCGTAAGCGTCTTGCGCGGGATTGAAATCGCCGACGAAAAACGTGCGCGCGTTCGGGTTGGCCAGACTCAGGGCAGGCACGGCTTCGCGCAGGTAGCCGAGTTGGTTTTTCTTGTCGTTGAACGCTGCGATGTAGCCGATGGCAAAAGTGTCTGGCGCGATCCCCAGCCGCTTGCGCAAGGCTGCGCGGCTGCCGGTGTCGATTGGTCGCATCCGCTCGAAATCTACAGAGCTGTAGATGTTCTCGATCGCCGTGTTCTCACTGGCGCCGCGGTAAAATTCTTTCATCTCGCGCGAGATCACGAGCACCCGCGCGGTGAGTCGAAACCTGCGGCGATAGGCGGTGAGGTCCAGTCCTTCCTCCGCGCTTTTGGTGTCGCGCAAATTAAAAACGAGCGGAATGCCACAAAGCTTTGCCGCCGGTGCGAGATGCCAGAAGGGCGCGGGATCGTTGCAATGAATGACCGTCATCCGTCCGCGCAGCGCCCACCACGCGGTGAGCACATTCGTTTTTACGAGGCTGAACCCGCGCTGGAGCATTCCCATGGGCCCGCCTGCCCGCATGGAGCTGCCCATTTTATAGGGCAGATCCCATACGATAACGGTCGCGCCACAAGCGCGCCAGCGGTCGCAGATAGGTGTCTCGAGGTTGGTGACGATGAGGCGCGGCCATGCGCGCAATCCCTCGATCACGGCGGTGATGCTTTCGACGCCGCCATTGGCCTGGCTCCCCGTCTGGAAGACCGCGAAAAGCAGGCGCGGCTCTTTTGCGGACGCGCTGCGCGGCTCGGCGGAAATGGCGAAGTTGACTGCTGGCGCGAAGGGAAGGGAGAGGCTTGGCTTGAAGTTCATGAGGCGACTTTTGTCTCCACTTCCGCGGCTAGATTGCGCACCGGCGCGCCGACGATGGTCGCGCCTTCCGCCACCGTCTTCGTCACGACGGCGCCGGCACCGATCCTAACATTGTTGCCGATGACCAAGGGTCCGATGACCAACGCGCAAATGCCCAGCATCACATTGTCGCCCAGGCGCACGTCGCCCGGCTTCAGTTTTGAGTTGCCACGGCGGCGGCCGATTACGTTGCCACCGGTCAGGTAAAGGTTGTCACCGGCGATCAGGAAGGGCGTGACGACGCAGGCCTGGGAACAGTGAATCAGCCGCATGCCGCAGCCGATCTGCGCCCGCGGGTTGATCTCGTGCCGTCCGCCCAACTGCCGGCACCACCAATAAATTGGCCACATCCAAAGCAGGGAAACCACGTGGCCGCGCCCGATGGAGAGCAGCCAGAAGCGCTTGAGCCGATACGCGGCAACGGCGAGACGGCCGCCGCGAAAGCAATTGGCTAGACATGTCAGCAACGCTGAAAGGCCATTCTTGCCTGCGCTCATCTCGCGCCAGAGGAAACGGAGTTGCTCCACAGCAAAGGTCCTAGGCTTTTCGTCATGGACTGCGCTTGCTTCATCGGCCAAGGCAGGAAGTGCGGCGATCATACGGCAGGTTGGGGTTGCAGAGTTGCAGTTGGGGGACGACGGCGGCGGGCGAGAAACTCGGTCACAGCCCAATGCGCGGTGCCAAGGACTCCGCCGCCAACCGTGAGAAACACCACGGCCTGCACAGCAAAGAAGGCGACGAGTTCGAGAATGGCATTCAAAGATTCGCCCACTAGCGAAGTGCGGGAAAACAGGCCCGCGAGAGACACCGCGTAGGCCGCGCCGCCGCCGATCAGAACTCCGATCACCGAGGGGGCTTGCGAGCGCATCGTAATGCCTATGCGTTCGCTCATCAGGTGCTCGGTGATGGTGAGTGCGGCGACATTTCCAAAGACCATCGCCCAAGCCGCGCCTTCCAGGCCCTTCCAATAAATCGCCGGCGCGAGCGCGGCTGCAGTGACGACCACTTGCACGCCAGAGATCGCGAATTCGAAGCGTGGCTGTCCACTCGCCCGCAACGCGGTCGCTTGAACATCGCTGACCGAGCGCAGCAGCAGACCGAGCGAAAGAACTCCGAGCACACCGCCTGCAGCGGACCACTTTTCGCCGAGGATCATCTGGATCAGCGTGGCCCCATGCAGCAGCATTGCGACGACGAGTGGAGCCGCCGTGAGCAGGGTGACGTTCACGGCATGCCGCACCAGGCGCGCGAGCCGTTCCGGGTTCTGTCGCGCGCTTGCAAAGAGCGGTGAGAAGACGCGATTACCGAGCAGCGTGGTCTGATTATTAGGCAACGAAGCGAGGTTGAAAGCGCGGTTGTAAACACCGAGCGACGCCACACCGAGGATCGCGTTGACGGCAAAGGAATCGACGTAACGGCCGCCGGAAAACGAGAGCCGCTTCAAGTGCAGCCAGCCGGAGAAGGCGAAGAGTTCGCGGAAGATTTCCGTGTTCCAGACGAAGCGGATCCGGCGCGGCGCGAGCCGATAGGACATCACCGTTTCCGCGAAAAATCCGGCGAGATAGGCGATGATCAATGCCCAGAAATTCCGCATCCAAAGCGCGAGACCAATCGCGCCGGCATAGCGCAAAACCACGCGGGTGATGGCGATGCCAACCATGTCGCGCGTCTGCAAATTGCGCTGAAGCAAAAGCAGGCCCGAACTCATGAACGAGTTGATCAACGTCGACGAAAGCATCACGAGAACGGCGATTTTTGTGGCCCACGCGCTCGCTCCTTCGCCGACAAAGGCGCAGGTGGTCGCGCCCATGATCACGGTCGCGAGCAGCGAGAAGAGGACGTTGCAAGTCCACGCGACATCGACGTGGGCGTCGGTGATTTCGTCCAGATTGACGATGGCGTGTCCGAAGGTGAGCCGGAAAACGGCCTCGCCGATGCCGACCATCATCAAGCCGAGCGCGAAGACGCCGAAGTCAGTGGTTCCGAGCTGCCGCGCGAGCACGACGAGCGCGACGGCCTGAATAATGAACTGCACGCCATAGGAGCCGTAGCTCCAAAACACGCCGTGCATGGCGCGCCGGCGCAGTTCGCTGTGTTCAATGCGCGCGTGGGTGTTCATGCGGCGAGAGCTTCTGCGGTCGCGGGCTGTGCGCCATGTTTGCGGAGAAAAGCGTCGAGCAGATCGAGGTGCAGCGTGGCCTTTTGTTCGACCTCGCCGACCTTCTCGCTGAGCCGGGCGCGCAGCGTGGCGCGGTCGTTCCAGCAGGCGTCGAAATCGGCGCACCATTTGTGGACCGAGTCCGGAGTGATCGTGACCGGTCCGAGCGGCTCGAATGTTTGCAGCATGCCGTCCACTTTGAATTCGTGGCGAATGCAGAGGAATGGCGTCGCCACGCGTGCGGCAAAAATGGTCGGGTGGTAGCGATGCGAGATGGCAAACTCCGCGTGCTCGTAAGCAGCCATTTGCGCTTCGCAATTCAAGGAGGTGTCGAACAGATCGACGCGATCGCCCGCGGCGAGTTCGTGCTGAATCGTGAGCAGCATTTCGAGTTCACCGATCTGTCCGTAGAAGTGCGGCATCAGCAAAATCTGGCCTCGCGTCGTGGCGAGCACGTGGCGCAGGAGCGCGAGAACTTTGGTCGTATAACTGCGCGCATCGAAGGGCTGGCGGCGGCCGTTTGGCTCGAAGTAATCGGTGCGGTTGAGCGTCACGACAGTGGTCGGTCCGCGCTTCATCCAGCTGGTCAGCGCGCTGAAACGCTCAAGTTGTGCGCCGTCGAGAAACTCGTCTGGCCGCCGGCTCGGATGCGCGAAGACGAGGTCCGTCCCGACATGCAGCGGGATGCCGAGATCGAGCCCGCGTGCGTGGGCAAAACTGGTCTCTTCGCGCAGCGACCAAAACTCCGCTTTGCCTAACAAGCGCCGACGGATATTCCGATTCACCGAACTGGTGAAGGGCCCGCCGCTGGTCGCAACAATCGCAAAAGGCTTCTTCGCGCGGGCCACCTGCGCCATGGGCAAAAGCACTGCGTGACGGAGTCCGATTTGGTCGCCCAGGTAGGGTCCGGCGGGGCCGCTGAGGAAAATATCGGCGTCGAGCAACCCAGTCGTGTCCTTCGCCGGAAGAAGCCCAGGCATGGCGACAGACGCAGGGCCGAGGAGACGCTTCGCCAGCCGATGGCGCCTGCGGGAAAATGTCGCCTGCATTGACGCGGGCGCGCACTTCGATGTCCGTGGCGTTGCAGGTCCATCCAGTTGGTGGAAAAGGCGCGCACGTCGAGGGACGGAAAGCGCGTGACGGAGGAAGCAGCCCAGACTGCTGAGCATCGCTTCGTCGCCGCGATTGCTGCCAAAAACATTGAAGATATGGAGTCGCATGGAGTGGTTCGAGAGCTGCAATAAAGAGATAGCGCGCGGGGTACCGCGTCACTCGCGCCAACTACCGATTTTCTGCGCGGGGAATCCTGTAGGCGCGTGCTTACGCCAACGCTTTCGCAGCGGGAGCGGGCGCCAAGACCGGCGCTGATTCGCGACGACGCGGCCGGTCGAAAAAGGTGTTCAACCAGCGTTGCGCGGGAATCTCAACATAGCGGTAGCAAAGCCAGGAAACGACCAGGACGATGCTGATCAGCAGAATGGTGAGCCCTTCGTTGAGCAGCAGCGCGCCGTATTCCGATTGGAATGCTGATTTCCGGCTAAGCACTCGCCACCCATTCCGCAGTAACCCGTGGAAGAACCCGTGCGTCATATAGATGGAGTACGAGAGCACCCCGAGTAACTGGCATAAGCGCGAGCTGAGCACGCGCTCGATGATGCCGCCGCGAAACTGTACGAGCAGCCAGACGGCGAGCGCGAAAATGAAAGGCGCGAAAAGCGGGATCAGCGTTCCCTCGGCGCGGATTGAGACGAGCGCGATTACCACCGCGGCCATGACAACATTTATCCAGCTTTTACTGCTCGTTTTTGCGATCGCGTGATTACGGCAGAAGTGCTCGACGATTACCCCGAGGCCAAACCCAAGAACGCAGCGAAAGAAGCCGAAGTCGGTCTCGACGCTCGTGGTGGCGGCGAACGTAGCCAGAATGCCAAACGACAGCACCTGCAGGCCGATGAGGAGTGTCCAGAAAAGCTGGCGTCGATTTCGCGCGACGGCGATGCAAATGGCGAAGGCCAGATAGACAAAAAACTCCGCGCTGATGCTCCAGCTCGGCCCGTTCCAATACGATGCCGGCAACACGCCGAGCGCGTGCACCAGCAGCGCGGTGCAGACGAATGAATAGGCGTTATTGTTTTCAAACGGGACGTGATTTGCCTCAATCGAGGAGGAACTGAAGACGCCCCATTTCACCAGCTCATAAGCGAGTGCTGCGAGAAGGGTGAGAAGATGCAGTGGATAGATACGCGAAAAGCGCCGGCCCATGAATTTGGCGACCGTCATCCCTCCCTCGATCCGCTCCAGATAGCTGCGCGCCATCACAAATCCGGAGAGCACGAAGAAGAAGTCCACCCATAGTGAAGTGCTGGTGAAGAAGGGGAAGTCCGCGATGGCGGAGGGCCAATGAATATGGCCCATCATCACAGAGAAAGCGGCGATGCCGCGGATACCGTCCAAGTGTTCAAGTCGGTCGTGTTTCATGGGGTCAGAATTGGAAATAGATAAACTCAGGGCTCTTCGCAGGGGTGAGCGTGATGATCAGGAAAAGGCCGGTCACCACGAGGGTGCACCAGGCCACATGGCCCAGCCGGGTCATGCGATCGGCGAGGCCGCCCATGCGGTAAGACGCGAAATGGGCGACGAAAAAAGTTCCAATGAGAAGCATGACGAAGACGGCTTCGCGCAAGGCAACGCCGTAGACTTGGTGGAAGCCGTCGAAGAAGACGAACTTGTGCAGGAGGACCTGCAGATCGGCGAAGTTTTCCGCGCGGAAGAAGATCCAGCCGACGAGCACGAGATAGAGCGTGACGCCGACACTCAGGACGCGGAACGCAGCGGTTTCGCGCAGGCGGTTATACCAGCCCAGACGCGTGGCTCCCTTGAGATATTGCGCGTAGAAGCGATGCGCGACGAGCATGCTGCCCTGGTACGCGCCCCAGAGGACGAACGTCCATTTGGCGCCGTGCCAGAGCCCGCCGAGCGCCATCACGAGCAGCAGGTTGATGTAAGTGCGCGAGACGCCTTTCCGATTTCCACCGAGCGGAAGGTAAAGGTAGTCGCGCAGCCAGCTCGAAAGCGAGATGTGCCAGCGTTGCCAAAACTCTGTGATGCTGGTGGAGAAGTAGGGATGCCGGAAGTTCTTCGGTAGCCAGTAACCGAGCGCGATCGCGCTGCCGATCGCCATGTCGGTGTAGCCGGAGAAGTCGCAATAGATCTGCACGGCGTAAGAGAGCGTCGCGAGCATGATCGGGACGCTCGTGTAGAGCTCCGGATGGCTGTAGATGCTCTCGACGTAACTTCCGAGTCCGTCGGCAAACACGACCTTCTTGACCAGGCCGACGAGGAAAATGGTGAAGCCGATCTGCAGGTTTCGCGGGAGGAGAACGGTGCGCTTTTCAAGCTGCGGCAGAAAATCGGAAGCCCGGACAATCGGGCCCGCGACGAGTTGCGGGAAGAAGCTGATGAAAAGGAGGAAGCGCGGAAACTCGCGCACGACGGGAAGCTGACGGCGATAAACATCGACCGTGTAGCTGAGGGTCTGGAAGGTGTAGAACGAGATCCCGACCGGAAGGATGATGTTCAGATGCGTTGGCTGCGCCATCCAGCCGAGGCCGGCCCAGCTCTGGACCGAGAAGACGGAGTCGAGGAAGAAATTCGAATACTTGAAGAACGCGAGCAGGCCGAGATTGCTCGTCAGGCTAACGCAGAGCCAGGCTCGCCTTCGTGCCTGCGTGCTGGCGTCACTCATGCGCAACGCGATCAGGAAATCGACCACGGCCGAGCCGACGATGAGGAGAACCAGCCAGTGATTCCACGCGCCATAGAAGTAGAGGCTGGCAATGGTGAGGAACCATTGCTGCGGACGCCGGCCAGGCAGGAGCCAGGCTCCGAGCATGATAACGACGAAAAAAACGAGGTAGGTAAGAGTATTGAAGGTCATGGGATCAGGGGACGAGGGCCACAGTGGAGTTCTGGCTGGCACGAGAGGCGATATGCGGGCCGATGGCGGTGGTGAAGGCGATCCGGCCGCGTTCGTTCAGATGGAGAAGATCGACGAAACACTCCGGCCCGAGCGCGTCCTGGAAATCGTGGATCTGCACGCTTTCAGAGGCGAAGGAGTTGACGAACTCCTGAAGCTTCGCGCGCCGTTCCGCCGGCACTTCCGCGTTGAGGAGCGGATGGAGCGGCATGATGGCCAGCTCCACTTTCGTGCCCTGCGCGGTCAGTTGCCTAACGAGTAGAGCCAGACTGCGCGCGGAGGTGCTCTTCACCGCGTCCAGCTCGGCGCCTTCGGTGTAGGGCGCGTAGACACCGTTTCGCTGCCGGAGGAAACGTCCGAGTTCGGCTTCGGGAATGTTCTTGGTGTAGAGATGCGGCGCTTTCAGGTCATTCACGAAGCCCGCGGGGATCGGGTTCGAGCGATCGGGCAGGCCGAGTTTCCAGCAGACGGCGGAGAGGAGGAACTTCCGTTTCCACCAGGTGCGTTCGAGCGCAGAGCGGCCGGCAATCTCGCGAAAGCGATCGTTGAAGAGCGCCTGGGCTTCCGCTGGCATCTCGGTGTAGGCGGAGGAAGGGAGGGCCCCGATTTGGTCTTCAAAAGGCAGGCGCGTCTCGAAGACTTCCGAGTAGGAAACGCCGATCACGACCTTGTCGGGTTTGAGCTGCTGCACGCGCGGGAGCTCGACGAGGCGACGGTAGGGAATATCGCCGCTGACGCTGAGATTGTAGGCTTTCAGACCCGGGTCATGCGCCTCGATCAGATCGCAATCGACGCCTTCGCGAATCATGCTCGAGCCCCAGAAGAGGACGAGCTCGCGCTGCGGATCAGGCGCGGCGGCGATGCGCTGGTATCCTTCATAAACTCCGACGACGCGGCCGGCGTCGGAGCCTTCGTTCACGTAAGGAGTGAGAAGCGTAGCGGTCAGGCCGGCGTAGAGCGCAAGCGCAACGACGGTGCAACCCGCCATGCGACCTAACACGCCAAACCAACTGACCGGCGGTGTCTCAAAAGCTGTGTATTCGTTTTCCATTAAAATAGGTCGTTAGGGCGCCGCTTTAGCAGGCGTTCTGGTGCTTGAAGAAGGTGAGGAACATGATTTGGAGATCGAGACCGACGCTCCAGTTCTCCATGTAAAAAATGTCGTGCCGGATGCGTTCCGTCAGATCGGTGTCGCCGCGCAAACCATGCACCTGCGCCCAACCGGTGATGCCGGGCTTGACGGTGTGACGCGCGTTGTAATGCGGGATTTCGTGCTTGAAACCGGCGATCAGTTCCGGCCGTTCCGGGCGCGGGCCGACGAGGCTGAGCTCGCCCTTGAGGACGTTCCAGAACTGCGGCAGCTCATCGATGTTATATTTGCGCATGATGCCGCCGACGCGCAGCCGGCGATCGTCCACTTTGGTGCTCCAGCCGACTTCGCCCGGCTTCTCCGCGTCGAGGCGCATGCTGCGGATTTTGATGATGTCGAAGGGGAGACCTTTGCGGCCGAGTCGGCGCTGGCGGTAGAAGATCGGGCCCGGCGATTCCAGGTAAACGAGGGCGCCAAACAGCGCGATAATCGGCGCGGCGCAGAGCAGGCCGACGGTGCCGCCGACGAGATCAATACTGCGTTTGATCACGCGGGTCGCGAGCTTGTTCAGCGGCAGCTTGGAGATCCCGAGCAACGGCAGCCCGCCGAAGCTGTGCAGATGCAGACCGGTGAGCAGGATGCGGAAATAGGAAGGGACGAGTTGGAATTGCACCATCTCCCGCTCGCAGATGCTGACGACATCGAGGATGTCTTCGCGGCGCGCTTCGTGATCGGTGAAGATGACGATGTCGATCAGGGAATAACGCAGGATGCTGACCAGCTCCGAGTAGGGTCCGAGACAGGGAACGTCGTCGGCCGCCGGCGGAGTCGTGCTCTCGCGAGGGAGCGGGAGCCAGCCGATCAATTCATAAGCGCTTCCGGGCTGGTGCATGGTCTCGACGAGGCGTTTGGCATCGGCGTTCCACCCGATGAGGAGGACGCGTTCGCGGAGCGAGCGGGCGAAATATTCCCGCCCGCAAAGGCGATGGAAGATCGAGCGCCAGAGCAACAGGCCCAGCACTGCGCTGATGCTGAAGATCGCCAGGAATCCACGTGAAATCGAAGGCTCGAAGTTCGCGAGCGCATCAACAATCAGGACGCCGGCGATCCAGAAGCCCCAGGCTTTCGCGACGCGCCGTGCGCTTTGCGCCAAATGGAGAAGGAGATGGCGATCGTAAACGCCCAGTGAGGCAATCGTCGCCAGCAGGCTGATGCACCCGAGGAAGATGATGCTGCGGTAGTCGCGCAGTGCGAATTGCTCCCCCGCGCCAGCGAGGAACGGCGAGCGGAAACGCAACCAGAAACCACAACTCGCGGCGAGGACGATCACGAGGGCGTCGCCGGCGATCAGGAACCGGACCAGCCGATCCGCGGTGCGGGCTCGCTTGGAGGTGGCGTGACGGGTCCGGGAGACCACCTCTGCCAGGAAATCCGGCGCGGTATTCGTGGGTGAATTGAGTTGCGGGAACATGTTACAAATACGGACCGCATCGCTGGCATTGCGCAGGGCAGCCGGAGACGCTTGGTTCGGGCTTCAGACTGAGCCAGCGGCGTGCAGGCGGGCACGGGCCAGAAGTTGTATTTGTTGGCAGCGACGTTGCGGATCGCAGCCGCGTGCACCCCGCGGATCTTCTACGGGTTTTTCCCGCCAAATAACCGGGTGATCTCCCGGCCCTCCGCCGTATGCCGCCTGCTATCTAGAGGGGATGCAGTCCTGGCTCCGCTCCGCCGCATTTTTATTCGCATCCTTCTCGTGCCTGCAAGCAGCCGAGGTGGAGGTGCATCCGATGGAGAACCCCGATTTTAACGAGGAAAGCTCCGCGCCGCTGCCGGCAAATGAAGAGGGCGGTCTGGAACAGGACGTTGCGGAAGAGAGCGGGTTAGTCCTTCCGGAGGGCGACGCGAGTGCGGCAATGACCGGCACGGCCGCCTCGCAGAAGCGCTACATGTTCCGCTTTCACGTCACCGCGCGCACCACCTACGACGATAATATTTTCATCCAGGAGAAGAAGCCGGAGAGCGACCTGATCTGGTCGATCGCGCCCGGTTTTCTTTTGGGAGTGGGGGACATGGGCGAGCGCAAGGGGTCGTATGCCGCAGTCAGCTACGACGCGAACGCGTATCTTTTTACCGATCACGCCAATCTCGATTCCGTCGATCACGATGCGTCGCTCCGGGTGCAGTGGGCAGGCGTGAAGCTGACTCTCGCCGGCTACGCCACGTTTCGCGATCTCACCGGAACGAACAACGAAACCGCTGATCGCATCAACCGGAAGACCTACGAAACCGGCGTGACTGGCACCTATGTAGTAAGCGACAAGACCACGCTCGGCGCTGAGATCAGCGGGAGTGTTTCCGATTACGTAAATCAACTGGATACGACAGGCGCGGACCTGCGCTTCTGGGGCGATCATCAGATCAGTGTCCTGACGAAGGTCGGCCTGGGCGCCACGCTCGGATATGTGGATGTTTCGCAAGGCAGCGCGCAGACGTTCCAGCAATTGCTGGCGCGTTTGAACTACGCCGCGGGTGAAAAACTGGACCTGACGCTGCAGGCGGGCGGTGAGCTGCGCCAGATTGAAGACGGCGATACGCAAACGACACCCGTCTTTTCGTTAGCCGCGACCTATTCGCCATATGCGCTGCTCACTCTGCGGCTGGAAGGCTATCGCAGGGTCCAGCCTTCCATCATCGCGGCCGGCGCGAACACGGCGGTGACCGGCGCAGGACTCAATCTCAACTACCGCTTCCTTGCGCGCTTCGAGGCGACGGCGGCCGGTTCCTACGAGCACTCAAGCTACGAAGGGGTGTCGGATAACGTCTCCATTTCACGGAGTGATGACTATTTCCTGTTCCGCTTCGGGCTGGGCTACGCGATCGCGGAGCACTTCCGTCTCGGTGCATTTTATCAATTCCGGACTAACGAATCCACGGCGACCAATCGCTCGTTCGACAATCACCAGGTCGGCCTGGAAGCCGGCCTCCAATTTTAACCCCGTCCCTAAAGTTCAACCACTACCAAGATGAAACGACTCTCCTCCAAACCTCTCCTGTTGCCTCTGCTTTGCGCGGTCTCCGCGTGCTGCCTGTCGCTGCGCGTAGCGCACGCGGAAGATGCCGTCGGGCAAAATTCCGTCACGGAAAACTACCTGCTGACCGCCAACGATTTGATCAACGTCAAAGTCTTCCAGGAAGACGATCTCACGACATCCTGCCGGATCTCCGCGGATGGAACGGTTGCGTTGCCACTCATCGGCCAGGTGAAGGTCGCAGGTCAGCCGACCCATGAAGCAGCGAAACAAATCGCGCGCCTCCTCGATGCGCGCTTTCTCGTGAACCCACAGGTCAGCGTCAGTGTTACGACGGTGGCGCAGCGGCGCTTCACGATTCTGGGGCAGGTGCTGAAAGCGGGCGCCTACAACATGCAGTTTCAGGATTCAATCGACCTGCTGGAAGCGGTTGGCATGGCCGGCGGATACGCACGGCTCGCGAATCCCGCGAAGATCACGGTGAAACGCCGCGACGGTCAGCGCGACATCATGTTCGAAGTGAACGGCAAGGATCTCGCCAACGGGCGGGGCGCGAAGGAATTCCGCGTCCAGGCGGGCGACACCATCACGGTCGGCGAACGCTTCTTCTAACGACAACACCCACCGCTTCACCTCACAGCATGAAATCGAAACACACTCACCGAGAACCCGCGGCGGCCATCCCCTGGAACGCCATTTATCATCTCCTCCGCCGCCGCGCCTGGCTGATCAGCGCCTGCACCGTGGTGGCCCTTTTTGCCGGCATGGCTTATCTGGCGCGCACGCCGAAGATCTATGCCGCTCGCACCGTCGTGCAGGTGGAGCCGAACGAAACCAACGTCATCAACATCCAGAGCGTGACCTCCGAGGACGCCAGCACAGCCGACCTGCTCAAGACGGTGGAGCAAAATTTCATGAGCAAGGATCTGCTCCTGCGCGTGGTCAAAAGTCCCGGTTTAGGCGACAACCCGGCGCTCATTCCCGGCCGCGCGGGCCAGCCGATTAGCGACGAAGCTCTGCTCGGCGTGGCCACGAAAGCGGTCTCGGTGAAGCTCCGGCGCGGCACGCGTTTGCTCGACATCGTCACGCAGCACACCGATCCGCAGATCGCGCAGCTCTTCAGCCAGGCCCTGGTAAAGGAATACCTGCGCCACGGCTTCGAGCAGAAGGTCTCGATGTCACAAATGGCGAACGGGTTCCTCCTCGAGGAAGCGACGCGTCTGAAATCGAAAGTGGAACAATCCGAACACGCGCTGCAGGAATATCGCGAGCGGAACGATGCCGCCTCCCTCGAGGACAAGCAGAACATCACGGTGGAGAAATTGAAGGAGTTGAACTCGCGTTACACCGAAGCGCAGGGCACGCGGATGAAGCTGGAAGCTGAGTTCGCGCAGGCCCAGCAGCTCGGCGGCGGCCCCGTGGCGGAATTGCTGAACATTCCGAGCGTGGCGGCAGCATTGCCCGTGGTGCAGGCGAAACAGGCAGTCGTCGCCAAGGAAGTGGAAGTCTCCACCCTGGCGCAGCGCTACCGCGCCGAGCATCCGAAATTCATCCAGGGACAAAGCCAGCTGCAAGCGGTCGAGCAGGAGTTCGCTGCCACGGTCCGAAAAGCTGCCGCCTCTTTGAAGGTGGAATACGAAGCGGCGCAGACCACGGAGAAGAAATTTCAGGAAGCGCTCGCGCATCAGCAAAAGGAAGCGCTCGATCTCAATCGCATGGCGATTCCCTACAACTCGCTCGCCCGCGACGTGCAATCCGACCAGGCGATGTATGACGCCGTGCTCAAGCGCTTGAAGGAAACCGAAGTAGCGAAAGGGGTCGACGCGAGCAACATCCGCCTGGTGGAATCGGCGCGACTTCCGCAGGTGCCGGTCTCCCCGGTTGCCTCGCGCATCATCGCACTCAGCCTTCTCGCCGGGGTCATGCTTGGGTTTGGCCTCGTGCTGTTGTTCCACCTCACAGATAGCTCGATCCGCACGGTCGATGACGCGGAAACGCAGCTCGGCCTGCCTGCCCTGGGCGCGGTGCCGTTCGGGCGCAAGCTCAAGGCGCCCGCTGATTGGGCCGTGCTCGTGCACGAACCGGAGTCGCACCTTGCGGAAGCATTCCGCTCGCTCCGGACTTCGCTCACGATCAAAAATCGCGAGCATTCCCGCGTCGTGTTAGTGACGAGCGCAGTGCCTGCGGAGGGCAAAAGTTTCTGCTCCGCTAATACCGCCGTCGCCTTCGCGCAGATGGGTCTGAAGACGCTCCTCATCGACGCCGATCTGCGCCGGCCGCAACTCGCGAAAATGTTTGCCTGCAAGGGTCCTCGCGCGGGCTTGACCGCCCATTTGGAGAACAAAGCGCCGCTCGCGGAACTGATCACCGAGACGGAGATACCTCACCTCTCGCTCCTCAGCGCCGGCACGGTCGCGCGTAATCCCGCCGAGTTGCTGGAGAGCGCAAAACTGGCGGATCTCTTCCGGAACCCCGCGCTGCGCGGATTCGAACGCATCGTGATCGATACCGCGCCGATTAACGCCGTTAGCGACACCCTGAATTTGGTCGAGTTCGCCGACTCGATCTGTCTGGTCGTGCGCGCTAACAAAACTTCCCGCCGCGCGGTCTCCCGCGCGCATCACGAATTGGTCGAAGCTGGCGCCGAGAACGTGGGACTTGTCCTGAACCGCATGCCGGAGAACAGCGGCCGCGGCAATTACTACTACTACTCGGCTGGCGAGTATGGCAGCGAAGGCGTTTACGGTGCCGGCAAGGCGAAGGTCAGTGCCTGAACCACGTCGACCAGCCGAGCGCGGCGAACGTCATCACGTAGAGCTGGAGCGACGCGATCTGGAACGGGAAATCCACCAGCGCGTGCAACGCAGTCGCCGCGATAGCTAAGGCCGCCGCAAGATATAAAGGACGCGCTTCCGAGAGGGGCGCGTTCTTTTTGCTTCCGTGCCAGGCAGCGAGGCCGGCCCCGCCGAAGATCAGGACCGCCCAGGCCGCGGCGCCGATCCGGCCCCATTCGATCAGCGTTTGCAGATAGTCCTGATGCAGATAGCGCCAGACGCCAGCGATGCGTTTGCCGGTCTCGCCACTGTAGTGCGGGAAGGCGAGCGAGAACGTGCCCGGCCCGAAACCAAACCAGCCGGAATCCGCACTCATTTTCCAACCGACAGCCAGGGCAAGATCGCGCGGATTGTCGCGCAGGATTTTCGGAAGATTCGCCCAGCGCGCCCACGAGACTTCCCAGCCGCCCGCGAAGATCAGGACGCTGACCGCGAGCGCGAGGAGAATGCCGCCAAGGAGGAGGCGGGTCCAATGGCGTTCGGTGAGCTGGGGCCAGACGCGCGGCAATTGGAGAAGTGCCAGGACGAGTAAGAGGCCGAGCGTGATGCTCATGGCGGCTTTCGAGACGTTCACAAATGCGCCGGCAATGGTGATGAGCAGGGCGGGGACGCAAAGCGCGCGCGCCGCGTGCCGGTCACGTTCGCGGAAGAGGCGCAGCGTCCAAAGCGTGATCAGGGGCAGGACGAGATTGATGAAGCTGCCCGCATTTCCGTGGTAGAAATAAGTCGCGAAAAAATGCTGCGTCTCGCGGCTTTCGCCCCAAAAGATCATCGGCGCGCGGCAGATGCGCTGCACCAGCCCGAGCGCGATCACGCTCGCGCCCGTGACCAGAACGGTCCAGGCGAAGCGACGGCGCCAGATTTTTGCCTGGAAGAAATCGATCGCGAAGAGGAACGCACCGAACAGAGCTGTGATGCGAAGCATCATTGCGCGCGCGGCGGCGCCATCGATCGCGCCGGGCGCTGACGGCACAGGCGGAAGCAATCGCAACGAACTCGAAGATCTCCGCATCGTAGAACTGATGGGCGTTCAAGGCCATGAACCAACCGAACGCGAGCAAGAGAGCGCTGGCCGCCAGCGGTAAAATTGGGAGCCGCGGGCGCCGGCGTTCAAGCAAACAAGCCGTAAACCATAAGACCACGACGGTGGCGAGCAGCGCGTTCAGGACATCAATAGTCCACGGCCGCGTGCACCCGTAGGCCCAGGGCGCGTAAACCAAGGTCGCGAGAAACAGCCAGCGCGGCGCGGCTGTTATCTTGTCCATCGCTCAGCAACGGCTGAGCGGGCGCAAACGCAAGACCCGCTCTGCGCTAGAGAACCGGCTGCGCAGTCGCCAGGCGACGATACTTCGGGAGATGGAGGCGCAGCTCGGTTTTGCAATAAACATCTTCGATTTGCATCACCATGTTGCGTAGATCGAAGAGGCGTCGCGTTAACTCTTGCGCGTTCTGCCCCAGCTTCCCGCGCTCGTCCGGGTGAGCGAGCAGATGCGAAATGCCGGCGGCCAGTTGATCGGTTTTACCGACTTCATAAAGCCAGCCGGTCTCGCCATGCTGCACCACTTCCGGAATGCCGTAGATCGCGGGCACCACTACGGCGCGCCCGACCAGCATCGCTTCGATCATTGAGCGTCCCATCGCTTCCCAAAGCGAGGAGAAGGCAAAGATATCGGCCGCGCGCAGGAGATCGGGGATGTCGTCGCGGAAGCCGAGGATGCGCACGTTCTTTTCCAATTGATGCTGCGCGATGGCGGCTTCCACTTCCGGCCGTAACTCACCATCGCCCGCGAAAAGCAGCATCGTTTTCGGATGTTGCTCTACGACCTGGGCGAAAGCTTCGACGAGGAGGTGCGGCGCCTTTTGCGGATCCATCCGGCCGACCTGCAGCACGATCTGCCAGTCTTCCGGTATTCCGAGCGCGGCGCGGGTGACTTCCGGCGCGGCGGCGGCGTCGAGCTTCTCGAAATCGATGCCGGTGTAAGCGGTGGCCGATTTATCCCAATCAAGAATGCGATGCCCGAGTCCACTTTTGCGATCGAGGTCGCTCAAGGTGAAAACGAAATCGGTCATTGGCCGAACGAGCCGTTCGAGGCCGCGGAAAAGGCCGTGCTTCAGGCGCGACATATAATCGTGAAAAGGAAACGCGTGGTAGGTGTGAATCACCACCGGCACGCGGCAAATCCAGCAAGCCAAACGGCCAAGAAAACCCGCCTTGGCGGTGTGCGTGTGGACGATGTCGTAGCGCTCACGGCGGAGCAGCCCGATGAGATCCCAGAGCGTGCGCAGATCCTTGAGCAGGGAAGGCGCGGTTTGCAGGTGGGGCAGGGGATGAAAATGTTCCGCCGCGTCGCGGGCGCGCTGCTGCCAGGGGCCATCCGGGTTGCAGGCGAGATGGACATTATAGCGGGAGCGATCGTGCAGCTCGCAGGTGCCGAAGGTATTGTCCTGTGCTCCGCCCACGGCCGAGAGCGTGATCAGGTGAAGCACGGTGGTGCGGTTGAAAACGGGGACGGGTTGGTTGGCCCAGGAAACCGGACTTGGGAAAGGGGGCGCCATCGATTTCATGCACCTCCGAGGAAGCGTGACGGGTGCCGGTGACCGTGGGGGATTCCCTGTATTTGCGGCAGCGGGAAACCGCGGCGTGGGGGCGGGTTTGCCGCGGCCGGTCTACGGATGTTCCGCGCGGGGCCGCGCACTCGCTTTGCTACCTGTCCTGAGCATCATGAAGCCGCGCATTCTTGTTGTTGATGACCAACCCCATCTGGCCCGCATGCTCAGGCTGACCCTGGAGCACACGGGCGAGTTCGACGTCCGCGAAGTCATTCACTCGCCGAACGTGGCCGAGGCGGTGCGCACTTTCCGCCCAGATCTGGTCATTCTCGACGTTGAAATGCCTTTGAAGAACGGCGCAGAAATCGCGCGTGAACTCACTTCCGATGCCGGCGTGCCGAACTCGGCGATCGTGTTTCTCAGCGGCCTGGTTGCTCCGCACGAGTCCGGGATCAAGCAAACGCCGACTGGCCCGATGCGGTTCCTCTCGAAGACCGCGCGTCCTGAAGTCACCCTTTCCATCATCCGCGAACTTCTCGCGGATGCGCATGCGGCCGCTTAATTACCGACAGATCGATTGGGGCTCGCTTTACGCGGGACTTGCGCTCCCTTTGGCGACGTTGTTTAAGCTCCACCTTTTTGGGTGGCGTCTGGACAACAATCTTCAATGAAAAAGCTCCGCATTCTCCTGGCCGACGATCACGAGTTGATGCGGATCGGCGTCCGCACTTTGGTGGAGCGCAGCGGCTGGGAAGTTTGTGCTGAAGCCGCGACGGGGCGGGAGGCCATTGACCTGGCTGAAAAACTAAAGCCCGATGTGGCCGTGCTCGATATCGGGATGCCGGAGTTAAATGGTCTGGAAGCTACCCGCGAGATCCGACGGCTCGTCCCCGGAACGGAGGTGCTCATTCTCACGGGCGTGAATACCGATCAAATCGTCCGTGACGTCTTCGAGTCGGGCGCGCGCAGTTTCATCTCCAAGACCGACGCGCCACGCTTCCTCAACGAAGCGATCGAGACGGTGAGTCAGCACAAGCCCTTCTTCACCACCAAGGTTTCCGAGACCTTGTTCGCACGCTTCCTGCAACCGGCGGGCGAGGCCCGATCCGAGACGGCCGGCCGGCCTCTGACGCGACGCGAGCGCGCGATTACCCAACTGCTCGCAGAAGGTCAAACCACGAAAGAGGTGGCCCACCACCTGGGAATCAGCGTGAAAACCGCAGAAACGCACCGCGCTGCGATCATGAGCAAACTACGAGTGCACAACGTTGCCGGCCTCATCCGCTACGCGATCCGCAACGGGATCACGGAAGCTTGATTTGTGCGGCCAGCCTCGCGACGACCTTTGCTGTTGGTATCCCGATCTCTTGGATTCGATCGGAGACGCGCTGCTCCGGCAAAATCTGCTACGGATTGTTCAGGCTCAGGACGTTGGTGAAGCCGAGCCGCTTCAGCAGATTGCTGACGAGGCAGGTGTTCGCCACAGGTGGTCATGCATTGGAATGCGCGCCGTTTTGAGATTTGCCTCGTCCGTGCCGGACTGCCGGTGGGGAGGTTAAACGAAGGCGCCGCCGAGGAGTTTTCCGACCGAGGCGAGCAGAACGTCCGGCATGACCGGCTTCGCCAGGAACGGCATTCCGCCGCTTTCGATCTCGCAATCTCCCGCCTCACTTTTCGAGATAAGCCCGGTCAGGAAGAGGATGGGGACTTCGCGCAGAAGAGGATCGCTTTTCGCCTCCAATGCGAGTTCGCCACCGCTTTTGTGCGGCATATCTACATCGAGCAGCAGGAGCTCGGGGCGGAATTGGCGAGCCACCGCGAGCGCGCGGCGCGCGTCTTTCTCGGTTAGCACTTCGTAGGCTCCGCTGTTTTCCAGGGTCATGGCGGACAACCGGGAAAGGTTCACATCGTCATCGACGATCAGGATGCGAGTTTTGCTCATGCCGCTTTTAAAAGCAGCCGCCATGCGGGCATGAACGCGGGCATTACGTAGTTTGCTAATCACGCGCCGGCTGGCCAGAGGTGACGACGGTTCTGTTCCGAGTTTCTCAGGAATG
The DNA here is from genome assembly GCA_963762685.1 of uncultured Verrucomicrobiae bacterium. Lineage (GTDB taxonomy): Bacteria > Verrucomicrobiota > Verrucomicrobiia > Chthoniobacterales > UBA10450 > JACCTI01. Next base: position 36,292 of record CAVXLV010000010.1, read on the forward strand.
CCTAACGAAAGCGGCGCGCCATTCCGGTGCGACGCACATCGGCGCCGTTCGGGAGAGGACGGGCGATGGCAGGACCATGAACGTGCGCGTCCCCCACAATGCCCTGGCGAGCGAGCGCGACGAATTCAGACACGGCGGTCGAGCAGATTTATCACGGGAAGTGGGATCTTGTTTTGCTCGATATCAGGTTGCCCAAAAGACTCCGGTTCTCGTGTTCAGCGCGTATCATGCGGAGGAATTTGCGGTGCGTGCGCTCAAGCTCCGGGTGTCTTCCTTATCGGTATTCTTCCGCCAAGCTTTTGCGTATTCTCCCATTTATGCCCCCGCCCTGATCGGCGCGACGGTTGCGGATGCCGGGATCGGGTAAACTGCAACTTCTCATCGCGGAAGACTCCGCGGTCGTCCGCGAGCGTCTGGTCGCGCTCGCGCGCGAGCATCTCCCGGCTAATTCCATCTGCAGTGTGGCCACAGGGACCGATGCCGTGGCGGTGTTCGACAGCTCAACTCCGGACGCCGTGCTGCTCGATCTTGGCCTGCCGGACATGAGCGGCCTGGAGGTTCTGGAGCATATCCGCCGGGGTGGGACTTCGACGGAGGTGATCATCTTTACGGATTGGGCCGCGCCCGAGACTGGCAGCCCGTTGTCACTTGTTAGGCGCAAATCATTTTGTCAGCAAAGCCAACGACATCGGGCCGGTGATCGAGATTCTGAAGACGATCGCGGCGCCGTCGGCCGGATCTTCGCCGGGCACTCGTGCCGCTGCGCCATCTTCGCCAAGCCCATCGACGGCAACGCTGCCGCATCGTCCCGCGGGCTTTCATCCCGTCGCGGTGCTCGTGGTCGAGGATGACGGTTCCCAGGCTGATCCGCTACTGAAGCTTCTACGCCTGAAGCTGCCGCCCGGTTCGTCCGTGACGCTGGCCCCTTCGCAAGCCGAAGCGCTCGAGAAGCTCCGCGCCGGCCGCTTCGAGGTGGTCCTGCTCGATCTTGGCCTGCCCGACAGCAAAGGCGTGGAAGCGGTCGAAGCCCTCCGGGCCGAGATGCCTGATCTCGCGATCATCGTCCTCTCGGCGCGGGAAGATGACTCCACGATCGAGGCGGCCATGCATGCCGGGGCGGATGATTATTTCATCAAGGGCGAACTGGAAGCGAAGGGGGTGGCGCGCGCCATCGTCGCCGCGGCCAAGGGTAAGCGGGCGGCGCGGGCCCTCATGACGGCTCTGGAATCGCGGCGGCGGATCATGGATTCGTCCGCGGATGTGATCTGTACGCTCGATGCGGTGGGGCGTTTTGTGGAAGTCGGCGCCGCCTGCGAACGGCTCTGGGGTTACCTGCGGGAGGAGTTGATCGGGCGGCTCTCCACGGAGTGGGTGGATGCTACGGGGCGGAAGCAGAGCGACGAAATTTTAGACGCGGTGCGGCGCGGTGCGACCACGCACGAATTCGAGAATCGCTTCGTTTGCAAAGACGGTTCCTCGATTGAAATGGGATGGTCCGCCGTCTGGTCGGCGCAGGATCGGCTGATCTATTGCGTCGCGCGCGACATCACTGAGCGGAAGCGCAGTGAGGAGGCCTTGCGGCGGAGCGAGGAACGGTTTTCCGCAGCCTTCGAGTTCGCGCCGATCGGGATAGCCATCGTCGATCTCGATGGTCGCTGGTTGAAAGTAAACGAAACGCTCTGCGAGCTGCTGGGCTATTCGAATGAGGAATTGGTGGGCCGGTCTTTTCGGGACATCGGCCACGAGAAGCATGCCCACCAGGACGTCCGCATGATGGAGCGCCTCCTGACCGGAGAATCTCGCTTTTATCACAATGAAAGGCGCTACCTGCACAAAGACGGCTACGGGGTCTGGGTTCTCCTCGGCGTCTCCCTCGTTCGCAATAGCGCGGGCCAGCCGTTGCACTTCATCTCGCAGATGCAGGACATCTCGGAGCGCAAAATCGCGGAGAAAGCGCTGGTGGCGAGCGAACGCGATCTGCGCGCGTTGTCGGAGCGCCTGGAAGCGGAGCGCGCCCGGCTGACGACCGCGCAGGCGGTGGCGAAGATCGGCAGCTGGGAGACCGATCTTCTGACCCATGCGGTCACGTGGTCTGCGGAGACGTATCGCATCTTTGGCATCCCGACCGACGAGTTTGCAGCGAGCCACGAAGCCTTCCTCGAGCTGGTGCACCCCGCGGACCGCGCGGAAGTGGACCAGGCTTTCCAGGACTGCGACCGGCGTTGCAGCATCGAGCACCGGATCGTCTCGCCCAGCCTCGGTGAAAAGCATGTCGAAGAGCGCTGGGAGGTCATCCGGAACAGCGCAGGCCAGCCAGTCCGCGCCACCGGCACCTGCCAGGACATCACAGAGCGAAAACACGCCGAGCGCGACCTGGAAGCGTTAAACAGACAGCTCGTCGACACGTCCCGGCAAGCCGGCATGGCGGAAGTGGCGACGAGCGTGCTGCACAACGTCGGCAACGTGCTCAATAGCGTGAACGTCTCGTGCTCGGTCATCTCCGAGAGGCTGCGCAAATCGCAGGATCGGCAGGGTCAGCAAGGCGGCCGCGCTGCTCCGGGAAAATGCGGACAACCTGGCTGCGTTTCTCACGACCGATCCCGCGGGCAGAAGCTGCCAGGCTGCTCGGCAAGCTCGCGCAACGGCTCGCGGAGGAGCAGGCCGCGTCCTGAGCGAAGCGCAGGCGCTCACGCAAAACGTCGAGCACATCAAGGACATCGTGGCGATGCAGCAGAACTACGCGCGGAATCTCTGGTGGTCTCCGGAGACGCTCGGGCTGGAGATGCTGATGGAAGACGCGCTGCGGATGAATAGCGCTTCGCTGATCCGCCACCGGCGTGGCAAGTCTCCGCGAATTCGAGGCCGCACCGGCGGTCACACGTGGAGAAGCACAAGGTCCTGCAGATCCTGGTGAATCTCATGCGCAACGCGAAGCACGCCTGACGATAGCGCGCGCGAAGACAAGCAGCTCACTCCTGCGCGATTCTGGCGAACGGGACGTGAGGTCGCGGTCGTAGCCGACAACGGCGTCGGCATCGCGCCGCGAGAATATGACGCGCATTTTCGCGCACGGCTTCACGACCAAGAAGGACGGGCACGGCTTCGGCCTGCATAGCGGAGCCCTCGCGGCGCAGGAGATGGGTGGCTCGCTCACTGTGCAGAGCGACGGACTTGGCCAGGGCGCGGTGTTTACGCTGGTCCTCCCAATTCCGCCCGCCGCCGAAGCGGACAGCGACGGAACTCCCCAGCCATGAGCTTCCTCCAAAAATTCTTCTCGGGCGATGGCTTCATGCCTCACGGTCACTGCTATCTCTGGGAGACGCAGGTGATGTGGCTCAACATCATCTCAGACGGGTTGATCGCGTTGGCCTACCTGACCATCCCAATCACCCTGATTTACATCGCGCGGAAGCGGAAGGATCTGCCGTTCGATTGGATGTTCGTCTGCTTTGGCGTCTTCATCCTGGCTTGCGGCACGACGCACTTTCTCGAGATCTGGAACATCTGGGACCCGCTCTACCGGCTCTCCGGCGTGGTGAAGGCGATCACCGCATTGGCCTCGATCGGGACGGGTGCCTTGCTCGTCAAACTCATCCCAAAGCTCCTCGCGATCCCGAGCACTGCGACTCTCCGTGCGGCCAACACGGCCTTGGAAAACGAAGTCGCGGAACGGAGCGCGCGGAAGCGGAAATCCGCGAGCTGCGTTCGCAGCAAGATGCCTCGTCCCAGCGGACTGAGCAAAGGGAGCGGCTGCTCACTAAAATGCTCTCATTCACCAGCGACTTCACTTACATCTTCGACCGGGAAGGGCGCTTCTTGTTTGCGAATAAGCCGCTGCTCGACCTGTGGGGCCTCACCTGGAGCAGGTAATCGGCCGGAACTTCCAACAGCTGAACTACCCCGAAGAGCTGGCCGCAAAACTGTCGATTCAGATCGAGGAGGTTTTCGACACGGGGCGGAACGTAACGGACGAAACCCCTTATACCAATCCCGCGGGGCTGCCCGGTGTTTACGAATACATCTTCACGCCGGCCTGCACGGAGGACGGCACCGTCGGCTTCGTCGTCGGTTGTACGCGCGACATCACCGCGCGAAAACAGGCGGAGGCGGCGTTACGCGCAAGCGAGGCGGAATTCCGCGTCCTTGGCCGAGGCGATGCCGCAGATCATCTGGGTCACGCGTCCGGACGGCTGGCACACGCATTTCAACCAACGCTGGATGGATTACACCGGCCTGACGCTTGAAGAGAGTCTCGGCCACGGCTGGCTGCCGCCCTTTCACCCCGAAGATCAGCCGATCGCCGCGAAGCGGTGGAACACGCGAACGACACTGGGGATCTTTATGAAATCGAATACCGTCTGCGCGGCGCCGATGGCCACTATCGCTGGATGCTCGGTCGCGCCGTGCCGTTGCGGGACGAGGCGGGCTGATCGTGAAATGGTTTGGACCTGCACGGATATCCACGAACTGAAGGTGGCGGAACGGGAAATTTCCCGGACCAACCGTGAGTTGCACGAGAGCAACGAGAAATTCCACCAGCTGGCAGCCAACATCACGGATGCGTTCTGGATTCGTTCGCCCGACATGCGCGAGGTGCAGTATGTCAGCCCCGCGTTTGAGCGGATCTGGGGCCGTTCGGTCGAGAGCCTGCGGGCCGCTCCGCATCAGTGGACTGAATTCGTTCTGGCCGAGGATCGCGAGCGGGTGCGGGACGCCTTCGCCGCGCTCGTGGGCGGGAAGTCCAATCTGGACATTGCGTATCGCATCACGCGGCCGGATGGCGCCATCCGCTGGTTTCAGGTCCGCGGGTTCCAGGTGCGGGACGCAGACGGCGAATTGATCCGCCACATTGGTATTGTCACCGACTTCACGGAGAGGAAGCTCGCCGAGTTGGCAACCGAGCGGATGTTGCGGCGCCTGACGACGCGCAGAGGGTCGGGCAGATCGGGGACTGGGAGTGGAATATCGCCACGCAGGAGATCACCTGGTCGCCCCAAGTGTTCGAGATTGTCGGGCGCGACCCGACGTCTGGGGCCCCCACGCGACTACGAGGAGAATGAGGCCATCTACGACGAGGCGAGCCAGGCGCTGTTGAAGGAGCGGGTGACCCGGGCGATGGAATCGGGCGAGGCTCAGGAGTACGAGCTGCGCGGACACCGGCCTAACGGCGAGCAGATCGATGTTCTCGGAAGGGCGATGCCTCTAAGGGACGAAAGCGGCCAGGTCCCGGTCTCTACGGAACCATTCAGGACATCACTGCGCGGAAGCAGGCCGACGAGACGCGAGCCAGGCTCGCTGCGATCGTCGACTCCTCCAGCGATGCCATCGTCGGCAAAACGCTCGACGGTATCGTCACCAGTTGGAATGGCGGGGCAGAACGCCTGTTTGGGTATCGGGCCGAGGAAATCATTGGCCAGTCCATCACCACGGTTATTCCGCTCGAACGCCGGGGGGAGGAGGCGGAAATCCTGGCGCGCTTGCGCCGGGAGGAAAGCATTGAGCACTTTGAAACGGTCCGTCTTGCAAAAGGCGGGCGGCCGATTGAGGTCTCGCTGAGTATTTCACCGGTGCGCGATGCCGCGGGACGGGTCATCGGCGCATCGAAAATAGCTCGCGATATCACCGAAAGAAGAAAGGCCGAAGCCGCGGTAAAGGAGAGCGAGGAATGGCTGCGCGCCATCTTCGAAGCCTCCCGCGATGGCCTCATTGTCGAAGACCACGGCACGGTTCGTTACGTCAATACCGCCTACGCCCGGATTCTTGGTTACGACGCGCCGGCTGAACTGCTCGGCCGACCGCTCTCCGAATTCCTGCCTCCGGAGGAAGCGGAGCGGCTCGCGGGGTACGCCAGCGCCCGTGCCCGCGGAGAGAATCGACCCACCTTTTACGAGTTTAAAGGCAAACGCAAAGACGGCTCGCTCGTGCAAATCGAGGCGACCGTCTCGACCTGCGTGATCGCAGGCAGCCAGTATATCACCACCGCCATCCGGGATATTACGGACCGGAAACTGGACGAGATCGAGCGGGAGAAGATCAACCTGCTCCTGCTCGACACCTCGCGGCGGGCGGGTATGGCGGAAGTCGCCACCAGCGTGCTGCATAACGTCGGCAACGTGCTGAACAGCGTAAACATTTCCTGCTCCGTCATCTCGGATTCAGTCCGCAAATCGCGCATCGGCACGGTCGCGAAAACGGCCGAGCTGTTACAGGAGCACGCGGGAGACTTGCCGACTTTTTTCGCCTCGAATCCCGTGGGCCGCGGCCTGCCGGGATTTGTGGCCAAACTGGCTCAACGCCTGGGCCAAGAGCAGGCGCTCGTGCTCGCCGAGACGCAGGCGCTGAGCGAGAACATCGAACACATCCGCGAGATCGTTTCCGTGCAGCAGGATTATGCGAAAAACATCGTGGGAGTCCGGGAGACGCTGGCCGTCGGCGTGCTCGTGGAAGATGCCTTGCGCATGAACAGCGCCGCACTCGTCCGGCATCGCGTGGAGCTGATCCGGGAGTTCTCCGATCTGCCCGAGGTTCTGCTCGAGAAGCACAAGGTCCTCCAGATCCTGGTTAATCTGATCCGCAACGCGAAACACGCGCTGGTCGATAGCGAGCAGACGAACCGCCAGCTGACTATCCGCATCGGCGCGAACAACGACCATGTCGCCGTCAGCGTGGCCGACAACGGTGTGGGAATTTCGCCGGAGAACCTGACGCGAATTTTCACGCACGGCTTTACCACAAAAAAAGGCGGCCACGGTTTCGGTCTGCACAATGGCGTCCTCGCCGCGCAACAAATGGGCGGCCGGCTCAGCGTGCAAAGCGATGGCCTCGGCTGCGGCGCGACCTTCACCCTGGAACTGCCGCGGAACGGAGAAGGCGAAACGTTATGATGACCGACAAGCTTCGCGATCGAGGGTCGGCTTCCGCGCCGGCGGCAAATCATCGCATCCTGGTGGTGGATGATAACGAATCGATCCATCGCGATTTCCGAAAGATTCTCTCGGGCGGCGCGGCGGAAGCGGAGTTCGACGCGGAAGAGGCGGCGGTTTTCGGGAAGGGCCCGACGCTGGTCCGGCGGGTCCCGTTTCAGATGGATTTCGCCCTCCAAGGCGAACAGGCTTTCGAGCTGGTACAGGCCGCCGTTGCGGCGGGCGAGCGCTATGCGGTGGCTTTTGTGGATATGCGGATGCCGCCCGGCTGGGATGGCTTGAAGACGACGCAGAAACTGTGGGAAGTGGATCCCGATCTCCAGATCGTCATCTGCACCGCCTATTCCGATTACTCGTGGGAAGAGATGATCGGCGCCGTCGGTTCGCCGGAGCGGCTCCTGATTTTAAAGAAGCCGTTCGACACGATCGAGGTCCTCCAGTTCGCGCACGCGCTCACGGAGAAATGGTCGCTGCTCCAGGCCGCGCGCTCGAATACCGCCGCGCTCGAAAAACGCGTCGCGGAACGCACGGCGGAGATCCATGGAATCAACGTGCGTCTTACCCGTGAGATGGAGGAGCGTAAACGCGCCGAGAGATCAGCGCGCCAGAGCGAAGCGGAGCTCCAGACCCTGGTGGAATCGATCCCGCAGATCGTCTGGATCACGCTGCCGGACGGACAGCACATTCACTTTAACCAACAGTGGTTCGACTATACCGGGCGCACGCTGGAGGAGAGCCTGGGCGACGGCTGGAACCCGCCGTTTCATCCCGAGGATCGCGCGCGAGCCGCGAAGCGCTGGCAGACGTCCATCGATACCGGGGAAGTCTACGAAATCGAATACCGGCTCCGTCGCACCGACGGGGTTTACCACTGGATGCTTGGCCGCGCGCTGCCGTTGCGGGATGGAGCGGGGAAGATCGTGAAGTGGTTCGGGACCTGCACAGACATCGATGAGCTGAAGCAAGCGGAGCAGATGGCGCGGGAGAACGCCGATAAGCAACGCGAGCTGGCCGCGCAACTCGTGACGGAACGGACCCGACTCCTGACCGCGCAGCGCGTGGCGAAAGTCGGCGATTGGCAGGTCGATTTTATCTCGCAGGTGCGGACGTGGTCTGCGGAGACCTATCGAATTTTCGAAGCGAAGCCGGATGACCCCGTCAGCCACGAGCGTTTCATGGAGATCGTGCATCCTGACGACCGCTCGGCCGTGAAGGCCGCTTCGCTGGCCTCGTTAGGCGGGGCCACGGCGGCGGTAAAGCATCGCCTGCTGATGCCGGATGGCCGGGTCAAGTTTGTGGAACAGCATTGGCAGGTCGTCTGCGACGAGGCGGGGAAGGCGATTCAATCCACGGGCACGGTGCAGGATGTGACCGAGCGCGAGGAGGCTCAGGCGATCCTGCGCCGGAGCGAACGGAATCTCGCGCTCGCGCAAAGAGTTTCGCACACCGGCAGCTGGGAGATTCTGCTGGACCCGGCGGTCGCGGGGACTGCTCGCGCTCTGCACTGGTCCGACGAGCAATTTCGCATCTTCGGGTTCGAGCCAGGCACAGTCCGGGTCACGGAAGCCCTCTTTTTCGAGCTGGTGCACGCGCAGGATCGCGCGCGGGTGCGCGCGGCTTTTGAGGCGGCCCTGCAAGGCGGCGAACCCTACGACAGCGAGCACCGGATTGTGCGGCCGGACGGGACGGAGCGCGAGGTCCACGAGCTGGCTGAGTTTATCCGCGACGCGGAGAGCGGGAACGCCGTTCGAATCATCGGCTCGACTCAAGACATCACGGAGCGCAATGCTGCGAAAACTGCGCTCCAGAAAGACCAGGCCTTCCTCGCCGCCCTCGTGGACAACGTTTCCGATGGCATCGTTTCTTGCGATGCGCAGGGCGTGATTACGCTCTTCAACAGGGCGACCCGGGAATTCCACGGGCTCCCAGCGGAACCGATCCCGGCAGATCGCTGGGCCGAGCACTTCAGCATCTTTCAGCCTGACGGAAAAACGTTGATGACGAAGGAGGAGGTCCCGCTCTTCCGCGCTCTGGCCGAGGGAGTGGTGCAAGATGCGGAAATGGTGATCGCTCCGCGCGAGGGCAAAACGCGGCGGATCGTGGCGGCGGGCCGGGCCTTCTTCGATGAGGCGGGCGAGAAGATCGGCGCGGTCGTGGCGATGCACGACGTCACTGAAGCACGGAAGGCGGAAGAAGAACTGCGGGCCAGCGAGGCCGCGCTCGTCCTCGCGCAGCAAGTCGCTCATCTGGGAAGCTGGGAGATGGATCTCGACAGCCCGGGCGATCTGAATGGCAATGCGCTCCGCTGGTCGGACGAAACGTTTCGCATCTTCGGGTTCGAACCCGATGCGATCGAGGTGACGAACAGCGCGTTCTTCGATTGCGTGCATCCTGACGACCGCGACGGGGTGGTCGCGGGCATCGCTGAGCTCCTGCGCAGCGGCGGGCGCTATAGCCTCGACCACCGCATCATCCTGCCGAACGGGCGGGAGCGCACGGTGCACGGGGAAGCCACGGTGATTTTCGCGGAAAATCCGCGCCGGGCGCTCAAGGTCGCGGGCACGGTGCTCGACATCACCGAGCGGAAAGCAGCCGAGGAGCAGCTCCGCGAGCAGGCGCAAATGCTGGAGCTCGCGCACGATGCGATCGTCGTGCGGCGCGTGCACGATCGCGTCATCACCTTTTGGAATGCGGGCGCGGAAAGGCTCTACGGGTGGACGGCGGAAGAAGCGGTCGGCCAGCCGATGGGCGAACTCATCTTCGATGATCGCGAACATTATGAAGCCATCGCGAAAGCTTCCGAGGAAACCGGCTACCGCGGCGAAGTGCGACAGGTGACGAAGGATGGGCGCGCCTTGATCGTGAATGCGGGCGCGACGGTCATTCGCGACAGCGACGGCACGCCGCATTCCGTGCTTATTATCCAGACGGACATCACGGATCACAAAAAGCTGGAGAGCCAATTCCTCCGGGCGCAGCGGCTGGAAAGCATCGGCACGCTCGCGAGCGGCGTGGCGCACGATTTGAATAACGTGCTCGCGCCAATTTTGATGTCGGCGCCGCTCCTGCGCGATGAGTTGCCGGACGGATTGAAGGAGAAGATCATCGATACGATCGAAAGCAGCGCCGAGCGCGGCGCGCAGATCGTGCGGCAAGTCCTGACCTTTGCCCGCGGCGTGGAAGGCGAACGGGTTATGCTCGATCCACGGCATCTGATCAAAGAGATGACGGAGATCGCGGGGCAGACCTTCCCGAAATCGATCAAACTGACGAGTACGGTGAGCGACGACCTTGCTTACATTGAAGGCGACCCGACGCAGCTTCACCAGGTCCTGCTGAATCTTGCGGTAAATGCACGCGACGCGATGCCGGACGGCGGCAAGCTGACGCTCTCCGCGCAGAATTTCGAGGTCGACGAGCAATACGCCGCGATGACGCCCGGGACCAGCGTGGGCCCGTACGTGCTGATCAGTGTCGCCGACACTGGCACTGGGATTCCGGCGCACGTCCTGGAGAAGATGTTTGACCCTTTCTTCACCACGAAGGGCATCGGAAAAGGCACCGGGCTCGGTCTTTCAACGGTGCTCGGAATTGTCCAAAGCCACCACGGAACGATCAACGCCTATAGCACTCCATCCGGCACCACGTTCCGCGTGCTCCTGCCGGCTACGCAGGGTTTGTTAGACCTGCAAGCCGCAGTAGTCGACCTCCCACAAGGCAGTGGCGAGACCGTTCTCGTGGTGGACGATGAAGTCGCCATCCGCGACGTCGCGAAGGTGATGCTGGAGCGCAACGGCTACCAGGTGCTCGTGGCGGATGACGGCCCGTCCGCGCTGGCGCTTTTCGCGCAACGGCAAAGCGAGATCACGCTCGTGCTCACGGATTACCTGATGCCAATCATGAATGGTCTCGCGCTCGCGCGCATCCTCCGGAAGATGAACCCGCGCGCGCAGATCGTCCTTTCCAGCGGGCGGGCAGACGATTGCAGCGCGGCCGAAATGGAAGCCAGCGGTGTCACTGCGCTCCTGACCAAGCCGTACACGAAAGTCACGCTGCTGCGGACGCTGCACCGCGTGCACCAGGAGGGGAGACAGGCATGAAAACGGCGCACGCTTCCTCTGGTTCTGCTGGCGGAGGGCGATACAGTTTTGCTCCATGAACGGTCCCGCGCTGTCCCGGACGCTCCGCAAAATACAGCCCGAAGCGCACATCATCCTGCCCGCGGGCCGGGAAGACGATTGCGCTCCGGCCGATCTGGCCGAAATCGGTGTCGCGGCTACATTAGCAAAACCTTATACTCAGGGAGCCCTCCTCCGGCTGTTCGCGCACAAACTGCCCTAAAAGAAAAAGCTTATGAAAACACTGCGAATCCTAATTGCTGACGATCACCAAGTTGTCCGGGAAGGCTTGCGCGCAATCGTGGAAAACGAGGACGGGTGGGAAGTGTGCGGCACGGCGTCGACTGGTCGTGAAGCCGTGGTGCGAGCAAAAGAATTAAAGCCGGACATCGCAGTGCTCGATATGACGATGCCCGAGCTGAGTGGGCTCGAGGCCGTGCGCCAAATCAAACGCGCGCTCCCCACGACGGAGCTGCTCGTCTTCAGCGCGCATCGCTCGGAGGATATCGTTGCGCAAGTGTTCGACGCCGGCGCGAAGAGCTACATCTGCAAAGCGGATGCCGGACGATATCTGGTGGATGCGATTCGCTCGCTGGCAGGCCATAAGCCGTTTTTTACCCCGGAGGTTTCCGAGATTCTCTTCTCCCGGTTCCTGGCGGCGGACAGCGGCCGCAACAGCAGCCCGGCGGAGCAAAAGCTGACGATGCGCGAGCGCGAGATCGTCCGTCTGCTCGCCGAAGGGCGGAGCAACAAGGAAACCGCCAGCCTTCTCGGCATCAGCGTGCGGACTTCCGAAACGCACCGCGCCAGCCTGATGCGCAAACTCGGGCTCGACTCGCTCCCCGCGCTCGTCCGCTACGCGATTCGCAATCACATCATCGAGGCCTGACGCATGAAAACTCCGGTCGACAAAGAGCCCGCGCTGGTGCCTGACGCCACTATGCTGCTGGTCGATGACAACGCGGCGTTTCGTGACATGACGGACATGGCGCTCGATAGCCTTGGCTACACCGTCCAGCCCTGCGCTTCGCCTCGAGCCGCGCTCGAATACGCAAGCCGCAGCGCACAATTCACCGTGCTGATCACCGATGTGATCATGGCAAAGATGAACGGCGTGCAACTGGCGGCGGAAGTACGGCGCATCCGGCCGGAGATCAAGGTGCTCTTCTGTTCCGGCTATCCGATCGAGGCCCTCGCGCGCCAGGGGCTCGATTGCAGCAGCGGCGAGTTTCTGATGAAGCCCACATCCATCAGTGCCCTGGGCGCGAAAATCAGCGCTCTCTCTCAACCGCGGGCCGATCCCCTATGATCCTCGGGATGTCGCGTTTCAAGGTGGCGAACGGCCTGGAGAGCGAGGTCCGGGAGGCCTTTCTTAACCGGCCGCACCTCGTCGATCACGTGCCCGGGTTCCTCGGAATGGAGACGTTTACGGAAGAGAAGGACGGCACCGCTTTCTACCTGCTGACGCGCTGGACCGACGCCGCCTCCTTCCGCGTCTGGCATGCCAGCCCGGCGCATCACGAGTCGCACCGCGGAATCCCGAAAGGGCTCAAGCTCGACCCCTCCTTCACGCAGATCACCGTCCTCGATCGCATCTCGCATTCGCCGCCAAGCCCGCGTGAGAACATCGATGACGCGGGCGAGTTGTTCGCCGGTGTTTGCGCGACGAGCGAATGCCTGCATCTGCTGGTCGGGACGCGCGCGGGAGTGATCACCGCGGCGAACGAAGCGATCGTGCGTGCGCTTGGCTTAACCAGTGGCGAAGTCATTGGCAGCGTGCTCTGGGATCACCTCGCGGAAGCAGAGCGCGCCGCTCTCCGGGGGCGCATCAACACCGGCGAACGCAAGCCGAACGAGAGATTTCCGTTAAGCTTCCTGAGCGCGGGGCGCGACCCGTGCACGCTTTTTTGCTGGCTCGATGTGCAGCCGACGCACTTCACCCTGGTGGGTGAGCCGGCGCTGCTTCAGGACGCCGGCTATGGCGAAGAACTTTACGCGACGAACAACGAACTCTCCGTGCTCGCGCGCGAAAATGCTCGCCGCGGCAAAGAGCTCGCCGCCGCGAAAACGCAGCTGCAGGAAACGCTCGATGATCTGCATCGCACCCACTGGCACCTGCGGAAAATCGCGGAGGTCCTTCCGATGTGCGCGGAGTGCGGCAAAGTAAAACCAGGCGACGGGGAATGGAGCAGCGTGGTAGACTATCTGCGCCAGAATTCCCTCTTCCTTAGCCATGGCTGCTGTCCGGATTGTGCCGCGAAGATGCGCGGAGACCTCGGGCTCACGGCCGTTGAAAATCCTTGAAGAACACGCTCGTAACCCGAATCGCGCTGGCCCAGGCGATCGTGGCCGCGCGTGAGAGTGTGGCCGCCCGGGTGACCGAAGAGTTCCTGCAACGGCATCCTGATTGGACGATCCGCTACGGCGAACGGGCGCGGAAACGTGGGATCGAGGATGCTGGTTACCACATCGATTTCCTCGCGAGCGCGATCGAAAGCGGTTCGGTGGCAGCGTTCTCGGAATACGCGCGCTGGTGCCGCCGGCTGCTCAGCGGCTTCGGAATGGCGCCGGAATTTTTGGCGGAAAACCTCGAGCAGGTTGCGCAGCATCTGTCGGCCACACTTGCGGAAGGAGCCGGTGAAACCATCGATGCCTTCACCCGCTCCGCCGTGGCTGCCTGCCTCGAGGCACCGGCGGAGCGAGCAGGAACGGAGGAGTCTCCGCTTCATTCCGAGCGTCTAGTCTTCATCCAGGCGGTCCTCCATGGCCGGCGCCGCGATGCCCTGACGATCGCCCGCGCGGCGCTCCGCCAGGGGCACGGGGCCACCGACGTTTATGTGCATCTCTTCCAGGAGACTCTCTACGAAATGGGGCGCCTCTGGGAGAGCGGAAAGATCAGCGTAGCGCAGGAGCACATGGCGACTGCGACCGTGCAGTACGTGATCGCGCAGGTGTATTCGGAATTGCCTCTGATGGACGCCACCCGTGGCCGGGCGATCGTCACCGGCGTGCAAGGGGAGTTCCATCAGGTGGGGGCGAACATCGTGGCCGATATGCTGGAGCTGGATGGCTGGAACGTTCGTTTCCTCGGCACCAACATGCCGCATCACGGCATCCTCGCCGCGATCGAGGAAGGCGGAACGGATCTGCTCGGCATTTCCGCCACGATGCTCTTCAATCTCCCACACGTCCGCGCGCTCGTGGGGCAGGTGCGCGAACGTCTCGGCGCGCGCGCTCCTCGCATCGTGGTGGGCGGTGGTGCGTTCCGCGACTGCGCGGATTTTTGCAGCGAACTCGGCGTCGAAGGTCCGGCGGGCGATGTGGTCGCGGCGGTCAAACTCTGTGCGAACTAACTTCAGTAAAGGTTCGCTAAACCAACGCGATCGAATAACTTAGGTCAGCAGCAGCTTTCGCATCTTCCAATAATCGCGGGTGCGACCTCTGGCTTTGCCGCCAGTGAGAGAGGAACCCGCTTTATGATGTATGACTTCCTGACGGAGAACCGCGGTGAGCTGATTGAGCGTTGCCGCACGAAGGTCGCCAAAAGGAAAGCTCCACGCGCGCTCGAACTGGAGCTGACTCATGGAGTCACGCTCTTCCTCGATCAAATCATAAAGACCCTCAAAGCAGAGGAGGCAGCGCAGCCGGCTGAGACCCTGCGGATGTCGGGCCCATCGGGCGGAGTGGATGCCGTCCTTTCGGAAATGGGAGCATCGGCGAAGGAGCATGGCCGGGAGCTCTTGCAGAATGGATTCACGATTGATCAGGTCGTCCATGACTACGGCGACCTCTGCCAGTCCGTGACGGATTTGGCCGTGGAACTGAACGCCGTCATCTCGAATGACGAATTCCGCACCCTCAATCGCTGCCTCGATAACGCGATCGCGGTCGCCGCGACGGAGTTCACCGTGCACCGCGATAACAGTTTTGCCGAGAAGGACACTGCCGCCGGCGTGCGCCTCGGATACTTCGCGCACGAACTGCGCAACTATTTGAACAGCGCCCTGCTCGCGATGACGGCGATCAAGGAAGGCGCGGTCGGGATGACGGGCGCGACGGGCGCGGTGCTGGATCGCAGCCTCGTCTCGATGCGCACGTTGATTGACCGCTCGCTTTCCGAAGCGCGGATCGCCGGTGAGACGCCGTTGCGCCACGGTCTCTTCTCCGTGGCCGAGCTGATCGTGGAGGTGCAGCTTTCCGCCTCCCTCGAGGGTCGGGTCAACGGATGTTCGCTCAAAGTCTCCTACGTGGATACAAACCTGGCGGTGGATGGCGACCGTGACCTGCTTCTCTCGGCGCTCTCGAATCTGCTCCAGAATGCTTTCAAATTTACCAGGCCGCCGGGCGAGGTCCTGCTCCGCGTCTCGGCGCAGGGCGATCGTGTCCTGATCGAGGTGGAGGATCGTTGCGGCGGACTTAAATCCGCGGATGCGGAAGAGATGTTTCGGCCGTTTACGCAAAGCAGCGCGGATAAAACCGGGCTCGGCCTTGGTCTCTCCCTTTCCCGGCGCAGCGTAGAGGCTAATGCAGGAACCCTGACCGCCCGCGACCTCCCTTCTTTGGGATGCATTTTCACGATCAACTTGCCGCGACATCAGATGACCGACGCGGCGCGCAAGCCCGGGCTCGCTCTCAGCTAAAGCCGGTCGCGCCCACGCCGCCCACATCCCGGGCGCAGTCCGTGTCGCCACTGGATCGGCGAATTTCTTTCTGCGCGAAAGACCCGTAGTCACCGCAGCCCGCTGTGCACGACTCCGGCTATGACAAAGGTGCGGACGAGAATTTCTCCGTCTCTTGAGCATTATGATTATCCCCACCGAGCCCATTGGCAGCATCCCGCGGCCGCTTCACCTCATCGAGGCGATCGCTCCCCGCACAGCGCCCGCTCCGAAAATGAAACGCGAAGCGACCATCCTCTACGTCGAAGATGAGAGCACGATTCGTGACATGGCGAAGATGTATCTCGAAGGGAATGGCTACCGCGTGATCGCGGCGACCGATGGGGCCGAGGCGGTAAGTTTGTGGCAGGAACAAAAAGACGAGATCGATCTGGTGCTGACGGATTTGCTGATGCCAAACGGGGTGAACGGGCATCAGCTCGTTGAACGCTTGAAGTCCGACCGTCCTGACCTGAAGGCGATCTTCGTGAGCGGCTACAGCTCCGACCTCTTCGGTGAGGAAGCGTTCCTGGACGAATCGACCTATTTTCTGCCGAAGCCTTATCGGCTGAAGAAGCTCGTCGACATGGTCCACGACTGTCTCAGCCGCGAGAAAGCGGCGTGAACTATCGCAGCAGCTCTGGTGGCCGAGACCGAAGGCTGTCCACGCCTGCTGATGTGCGAGCGAGGGGATAAGTTGGGGCTACCGCGTCATCGGAGCAAAAGACGGCCGCCCTCTCGAATTCTAACGACTGATCTCCACCGGAACATCACACGTATTCTCAAAGGCATCCGTACAGCCCGCAGGCGATCTTCCGCAGAGCTCGCCATCGTAACGGCACAGCCGCAGCTACGAAAGGGGATGTAGAAAACGCATCCGCCCATCACCATGAAACTGATCGAATTCAAGCCGCCGTGGGAAACCGCAGCAAGGACTCCGGAGAATCTCCCGGCCACCGCGGCGCCCCGCCTGAGTTCGCGGGTGCCGATTATCATCGCCGAAGATGATCCGGTTTCGCAGACGCTGCTTACGGCCGTTCTGCGCAAAGCCGGCTACGATCCGATCGTGACGGGCAACGGGAGCGATGCGATGACCGCGCTGCGACTACAGCAGAAAGCTTGCGTCGCCATCGTGGATTGGATGATGCCGGAGATGGATGGCGCGGAAGTTTGCCGCCGGATCCGCGCGAGCGGGAAGCTGGTCCATGTGATCATGCTGACGGCGCGAGATCGGAAAGAAGACGCCGTGGAGGCGCTCGATGCCGGCGCGGATGACTACCTGGTGAAGCCGTTCGATCAGGGTGAAATGCTGGCCCGCGTGCGCGCCGGGATGCGCACCCTCGAAGTGCAGGCCGTTCTGACTGAGCGCGCGGAAGCGCTCGATCGTTTTCGTCTGCCGGTCGTGGCGCACTCGGTGCAGCTGCCGCTCTGAGCATGCCTGCTGGCGCCATGGATTTGCGTTCGGAAACTCCGGGGAGTGCAGCGGCTGCGAGCGCACCGAGCATCCTGGTGGTGGATGATGACGACGCGCTGCGGATGCTGTTTGAACGCTATCTGGTCGTCTTCGGTTACCGGCCGCTGTTTGCCCGGAACGGCGACGAAGCAATCTGTGTGGCGCGCGCCATGCCCGACATCCAACTGATCATTCTGGACCTGATTATGCCTGGGCTGAGCGGACGGGAGCTCGCGGGACAATTGGAGAAATTGCTTCCGCGGGCCCGGGTGCTGGTCTGTTCCGGTCATCCGGCAAACGCGGCGGTCCGTATGGGCATCGATATCCCAGGAGCGCAGTTTATGCAGAAGCCCTGTCGTCCGCTGGAACTGAAGCAGCGTCTCAGCGAAATGCTGGCGAGTCGTTAGGCGGGCCACCGCGTGGCTGGCCCGCGGAGGGCACATCCCGCGCTTCGAAAGCTGCCGGCCCTTACGGTGGCGGCGGTGATCCCTCGGCGTTGAACGCCGCTATTTCCTTCTCCGTACATTCCGGGCAAGCGCCGTGGCTAAAGCGGCTGCCGGTTTCTTTCTGAATGTAGGTCTCGACCTGCTCCCAGTAATCTTCTTCGTCCCGCACCTTCCGGCAGTAAACGCAGATCGGGATCAGCTCTTTCAATTGCCGGATCTCGGCCGTGAACTTCAGGATTCGCTCGGCCACGCGGAGCCGCATTTGGAGCGCTTCACGGTCGATCGGTTTCGTGAGGAAATCGTCCACGCCCGCCGCCGTGGCCAGGTGGTAATTTTCCGGCGTCGTCCGGTTGGCGGTCAGCAGGATAAAGTAGGTGTAGGGAGTGGCCGGCCGTTCGCGCACCTTCTCGCACAGCGCCAGTCCATCGGTCCCCGGCATCATCCAGTCGCTCACGATCAGACGGGTCGGCTCGGCGTCGAAGAGTCGCCACGCCTCGTCGCCATCGCGCCCCGCGACCACTTCATAGCCGAATTGCTTTAGCAGCACGGTGAGCACTTTCGCGCTCACCAGATCGTCCTCGGCAATTAGGACTCGTGCCCGCGGCGGCGCGACGATGGCGTTGAGCCGCGCCTCCAAGGCCGCGCTCTGCCCGTCGGTCAAATCAGGCGGCGACACGGGAGTCCTCCAGCGCGGCGCGCACTCTTTCGTATTCCTGCTCGATCGCCGCCACGAGCGTGTCGGTTCTCGTAATGTCGCCCGACCGGCAAAGCGTCTCGAGTTCCTCGCAGAGCTGCTGGAGGGGAACCGCGCCGAAGTTGCTGCAGCTCCCTTTGATCGTATGCGCAATCCCCGCGAGCTGATCCGCATCCTGGAGATGCGCGCGCGCCTGGCGCAGGAGCGCGGGGGTGGAGTCGGCAAAGAGCTGGATCAATTCGGCGTAAATTTCTGGCATGCCCTCGGCCGCCATGCCTTGTAACCGGGCGAGTGCGGATTGATCTACGGTCGCTGGTCGTCGCGCAGACTTCTGCAGCGCCGCTTGCAATGCTGCAGGGCGGACTGGTTTGCTCACATAGCCGTCCATGCCGGCGGCGAGACAGGCCTCTTTATCGCCGCGCATCGCGTTCGCGGTGAGAGCGATGATGTGCGGCTGCGGGCCACCCTGCGCGCGGATCAGCGCCGTCGTCTCAAAGCCGTCGAGCTTCGGCATCCGGCAATCCATCAGGATCACATCGTAGGCGACGTGACGGAGTGCTTCCAACACTTCCAGACCATCGCTCACGAGGTCGGCGGTGTAGCCGAGCTTGCCGAGCAGATGTGTAATGATGCGCTGGTTCACTGGATTATCTTCGGCGACCAACACGCGGCCGTGAGCCAGATCGCCTCCGCGACTAACGACTGCGCTGGCCGCGGCGGGTTCAGGAGAGGGGACGGTCCCTTTCTCCTGCTTCGCGAGCGTGATCGTGAACCAGAAGGTCGAGCCGTTTCCGGGGGAGCTTTCGACGCCGATCTCGCCGTCCATCTGCGTGACCAGTTGCTTGCAAATCGCGAGGCCCAAGCCCGTGCCGCCGTGCTTGCGGGTGGTTGATTCGTCCGCCTGCGTGAACGCCTGGAAAAGACGCGCCTGCACCTCCGGAGGAATACCGATGCCGCTGTCGGTAATGCGAAAGCGCAGCGTCGCGCGTTCGGGGCTGTCCGCCTCAGTAGCGACATGCAAGACGACCTCGCCTTGCGTCGAAAATTTAACGGCGTTGCCGATCAGATTCACGAGCACCTGTCGCAAGCGGCCGCCATCACCAAGCAGGTGCGTTGGCAACGCGCCCTCGACTCACAAAGCGCAAGCCGACTCCCTTGGATGCGGCCTGATTTCGAAGCAGATCCAGCGCTCCTTGCACCACGTGCGGGAAGTCAATCGGCACCGTCTCAAACTCAAGCTTCCCTGCCTCCATCTTCGAGAAATCGAGAATGTCATTGATGATGGTCAGCAATGATTCGCCGCTGCTTTGCAGCATGCGGACCAGCTCCTGTTGCTCCGCGTCCAGCTCCGTATCGAGCAGTATCCCCGTCACTCCGATCACGCCATTCATCGGCGTGCGAATCTCATGACTCATGTTGGCGAGGAAGGCGCTTTTCGAGCGCGTGGCGGCTTCGGCGCACTCCTTCGCTTTCGAGAGTTCCTGCGTCCGCTCAGCGACAAGCGATTCCAGATTGGCGAGCCGCCCCTTCACTTCCTGAGCCAGCGCCCATTTCGCCGTCTGCGCCTCGGCGAGCTGCGCCACTTCGATTGCTTCGAATGGCTTCTTCAAGATCAGCATGCGGTCCGGGTGCTCATTCCGTGCCGTGATCTCTTCCCACGAGTAATCCGAATAGGCGGTGCAAAAGACGATCTGGAGCTCCGGGTAAATCTCCCAAAGCTTGATGGCGGTTTCGACGCCGTTCAGGCCCGGCGGCATCCGCATATCCACAAAGGCCATCGCATACGGCTCGTCCGCTTCGAGGGATTGACGAAGCATACTCACGCCCTCTTCGCCTTGATAGGCTGAGTCGAGAACGAACGCGGTCTTGTGGTTCGGCGCGACCTCTTCGTCGAAAAACTCGGCACTGATCGCATCGAAATCGTCGGCGTCTGTTTTGGGCGACAGAATTTTTCGGAAGTCCTCATGGATCGCCCGATTGTCGTCGATCAGGAGGATCCGGGCCCGGGATCTGGCGGCGCTGCTCTTCATGATTCCTTCCGCTGTAAGGGCAAAGTCAGCTTGAAGGTCGCTCCGTGCCCAACTCCGTCGCTGGTCACGCTCAGAGATCCCCCCATTTCCTGCGCGCTGGTGGCAGCGCTGTGCAATCCAAACCCGTGTCCATCTGCCCGGGTGGTAAATCCGTGCGCGAAAATGCGCGTCACGTTTTCCGCAGCGATTCCGACGCCTTCATCAGCCACGGTGATCGTGACCGCGTTTTCATCGTGGCTGACACCGATGGTCAGGCGACGGCTCTCGGTCGATTCCATGGCGCCGATCGCCTGTTTCGCATTGCGGATCAGGTTCAACAAAATCTCGAGCGTCTTGTGCTTATCCATCGGCACGAGCGGGGTCTCTGCGTAATCGCGGATGACCTCGACGCCATGACGTTTCAGCGAGGCTTCATCCAGCTTGAGCGCGTCCTCGACCAGCGCCGTGGGAGAGACCTCTTCCATGACGCCACCGACGCGCGCGAAAGCCTGCTGCGTCGTAACCACACTCTTGATGTGGTCGATGTTGCTGCTGAGTGACTCCAGTTCGCCCAGCACTGCCTGCTGCTCTTCGTCCAGTCGGGCGGCGAGCGTGCCGAGGAATGCTGGCAGCTTCGTGCCCTGTGCGGTGGCGAGATATGCCGGCAGGTCACCGCTGTTTTGCAGCAGCAGATCCGCGACTTTCCGGACCTGACCGCTGCTGCTCGCGCGGATCTTACCGGACGCGAGCGTGGCGGAAACGTTTACGCTGTTCAAAACGTTGCCGACGTTATGCAGCACGCTGGTCGCGACGTCGGCCATGCCGGCACGCCGGGAGGCTGCGACGAGTTGTTTGTTGAGCTCTGCCCGATCGGCTTCCGCCTGCTGCCTTGCGGTGATGTCGATGTGCATGACGACGGCGCCCTCCATCCCTTTCTGGAGCGGGGCGGCGATCATCCGGAACCAGCGTTTCTCGGTCGGTGAGTGGCACGGATATTCGAGGCAATACTCCGCGAGGCTGCCATCCAGGGTCGCGCGCAATCCGGTTTCCGCTGCGCTCGCCTCTTCGGAGTGGCGTCCCTTGGCTGCGCCGCAGATCGCGAAATAGTTGGTGCCGACACCGGCGTCTGGTGCTTTCAGCCCGTTCGCCTCGCCGAAGCTGCGCCACGCTTTGTTCACGGCGATGATGGTGCCGTCCTGGCCGAGCAACGCGACTTCCGCCGGGAGCGCATCCAGGATCGCCTCCAAGTCGCGGGCCGCTCGTTGCCGTGCGTCACTTTCGGTGCGGAGCGATTTCGCGAGTGCTTGGCTGCGGAGGACTTCGTCGCGCAATTCCAGCACCGCGTTCCTCCGCGAGAATTCATCGGTCAGGACGGCCGCGAGATCAGCGAGGAT
Source organism: uncultured Verrucomicrobiae bacterium (assembly GCA_963762685.1). Taxonomy (GTDB): domain Bacteria; phylum Verrucomicrobiota; class Verrucomicrobiia; order Chthoniobacterales; family UBA10450; genus JACCTI01. The sequence continues at coordinate 57,987 of CAVXLV010000010.1, forward strand.
GGCCGCGTCTTCCTTCGAAAAGGCGCGCGGCTTCATGTCGATGATACAGAGCGTTCCGACGAAGAATCCGTCCGCCGTCTTTAACGGAGCGCCCGCGTAGAAACGGATGTGCGGCGGACCGGTCACCAAAGCGTTTTCGCGGAAGCGCGGATCCTTCGTTGCATCCGGCACCACCAGCACCTCGTCCGCCAGGATGGCATGCGCGCAGAAGGCGACATCGCGCCCTGTCTCTTTCGTGTCGGCTCCGATGCAGGACTTAAACCACTGCCGCTCATCGTCGATCAGCGCGACCGTCGACACTGCGACGCCGAAGATGCTTTGCGCGAGGCGGGTGATCCGGTCGTAGGCCGGCTCCGGCGGAGTATCGAGGATCGCCAGGCGCCGCAGCGCCCGCATCCGCGCGGCTTCGTTTGGCGGAAGAGGATAGCCTCGCGCCGGTGTGGTTGGTTTGGGGACCGCACGCCGCGGCACGCGCCGCGCTCGATCACTCACCATAAGCTTAGGTTGCGACATGGCTTATTCCTCATCCTCCGCGCAGTAATTTGTGAGGGCGGCGCGCACCCGGAAGTATTTCTGCTTAAAGAGCTGCACCGGCTCCCGAAAAATAAGCGGCGCGCCGCCGGGCACAGGCAGGAACGGCAATGGGACAAAGGCGAACATAAGATTCATGCTTGGGCTCAGGCTGGACGAAACGCCCCGCGCCTTTCCAGGGCGGCCTGCAACTCGGCGTTGCGGACCGGTTTGCTGACATAACCATCCATGCCCGCCGCGATGCAGAAATCTTTGTCGCCTTGCATCGCGTTCGCGGTGATCGCGATGATGTAGGGCTGGTGTCCACCTCGAGCCACCCGGATGCGTTTCGTCGCCTCGTAGCCGTCCATTTCCGGCATGTGGCAATCCATCAGGATAAAATCGTAGGGAATGCGGCTGAGCGCTTCGAGCGCCTCGACTCCGTTCGCGACCGTGTCCGCCGAATATCCCAGCCGCCGAACCTGATGCGCGACTACGCGTTGGTTCACCACATTATCCTCCGCGATCAAAACCCGCTGGCCCGCGAAGCGTTGCCTCGCTTCGGCGCGCTCGCCTTCCAGCCGGTCGGCCGTCGCGCTCGCGGCCACGGTCGATTTTGCGAGCTTGATGGTGAACCAAAAAGTGGCGCCTTCTCCGGGTGCGCTCTGCACCCCGATTTCGCCGTGCATTTTCGTCACCAATCGTTTGCTGATCGCGAGCCCGAGGCCGGTGCCACCATAACGCCGCGTGGTCGAGTTATCGCCTTGCGTGAAAGGGAGGAAGAGTGAGGCCTGCGTTTCGGGCGTGATCCCGACGCCGGTATCCGTGACTTCGAAGCGAAGGATCGCCATCTCCTCGGTCTGACGAGTGACTGAGACACGGAGAGCGACGTGGCCTTTCGAGGTAAACTTGACCGAATTCCCGATCAAATTGAGCAGCACCTGACGCAGACGGCCACCATCGCCCCGCAGCCGCACCGGCACGTCCGCATCCATCGTGGAACGCAGCTCCAGGCCTTTGCCTCTCGCCTGTCCCCGCATGAGGTCGATCGCTCCGCGGATCACATCTGCGAGGTCGAGATCGACTTTTTCGATCTCCAGCTTGCCGGCTTCCATCTTTGAGAAATCAAGGATGTCGTTGATGATCGTGAGCAGCGCCTCGCCGCTTTGTTTGATCGTGATGGCCTGGTCGCGCTGCTCGGGAGTGAGTTCCGTATCCAGGAGCATGCCGGTCATGCCGATGACGCCATTCATCGGCGTGCGGATCTCATGGCTCATGTTGGCCACGAACTCGCTCTTCGCCCGGTTGGCGGATTCAGCGGCCTCTTTCGCAGCGAGCAGTTCGGCGGTGCGTTTCTCGACGCGCGTGGCCAGCTCATCATTCGAAGCTTGCAGCGCTTCGCGCCCACGTTTGGCGTCGTCGATGTCGGTGCACGTGCCGACCCACAAAATGATCTCGCCCTTGTCATCGCGCATGGCCTGCGCTCGGCCGTGATGCCAGCGATAGGTGCCGTCAGAACCGCGTTTGAAGCGGTGCTCGATTTGGTATTCTTCGCCGCTCGTGAACGACTGCGTCCAGCGCTCGGTCGTCGCCAGGATATCGTCCGGATGCAGGGCCGCGTTCCAGCTCAGCGCATGCGTCTCTTCGATCGTCAGGCCGGTGTAATCATACCACTCCTTATTGTAGTAATAGAGGCTGCCGTCGGGCCGCGCGGTCCAGATGATCAAGGGCATCGTCTCCGCGAGGAAATTATACCGCTGTTCGCCCTCCTGGACGGCCGCGGCCACCTTCGCCTTCTTAAGCTCCTGCTCGATCCGCAATGGCTCCGTGATATCGCGATTCACCCCGACCACGCGCAGTGGCACGCCCGCCGCGTCCAGCACCGTCACCTCCGCAGCAAAAATGACTCGAACCGCGCCATCGCTCGCCCGCCGGATGCGGAACTGCCGCTCGCTCCTTCCGCGCATCCGCACCGTCTCCTGCAAGGTCGTGATTTGTTCGTGGAGGTCCTCCGGATGGACGGTGCTCTTCCAGATGTCGTAGGTCATCTCTCCCGGGGCGAGGCCATAAAGCGTGAACATCTGCGCATCCCAAAAAATCGTGTTCGTTTGCAGATCCCAATCCCAGACGCCGGTGCCGGTGATGTCGGTTGCGAGTTGGAGGCGGCGCGCCGCGTCTGCGAGCGTCGCGGCGGAGTTTTTGCGGGCGGTGATGTTCTCGAAGACCGCAATGAAATGCTCCGGCTCGTGGCTGTAAACGGACACTGAGAACCACATGTCGATGCCCTTCGAGTGCGTCTCGAAGTGCTCGGGCTGGCCGGTGGCAGCGACCCGGCTGTAGATCTCAAGTTGTTCCGGGTTGGCCTCATGCATGCCGGGGACGACCTCGCTGACCTTTTTCCCCACCACTTGCGTCAGTCCCGTCTGCCGTGCGAAAGCGCTGTTAACCTCGAGATAGGTGTAATCCACCGCCCGTCCTTCCTGATACGAAAGCTGACAATAGGCATAACCCTCCAGCATGTGCTCGAAGAGCGAGTGATAGCGCGCCTCGCTTTTTTGCAGCGCCTCGGCCGCGTTCTTCCGCGCGGTGATATCGCGGATCGTCCGGATGCGGCCGTAGTAGTGCCCGTCCTGGCCGACCACCGGCGCTGAATAGCGTTCCAGCACCCGTCCGTCCTTCAGCTCGATCTCTTCCTGGCTGGTCTGATCGTGGTGCGTGCGAAGCGCCAGCACGTTTCCCATGAACTCCTCCGGATCTTTGGTTTGGCCCGCGTTCCAGCGTAGCTGCCGTTCGTCATCCAGGTCGTCCGCGATCTCCGGCGGCGTGTTCCAAAGTTCCGCGAAACGCGCATTCTGATAAACCTTCCGCGCCTCAGGATCGACCACGAGCATGCCGTCGGGCGAAGAGCTGATCTGAGCTTCCAGGAAGGCCGTCTTCCAGCGCAACTCTTCCTCCGCACGCTTGCTTTCCGAGATATCCTGCAGCGCGCCTTGCACGCGGCAGACCACACCCATCGCATCTCGTTCCGCTTCGCCGATCGCGCGGAGCCAGAGTTGGCGCCCCTCGGGTCTGATCATCTGCACTTCGACGTCGTAAGGCGTGCCCTCGCGGACGCACGTCTCGAAAGCGCGGGCCAGAATCTCGCGGGATTCCGGCGTGTAGGCCGCGATTGACTGCCTCGACGGAGAGCACGGTCCCCGGCGGGACTTCGTAGAGGGCGCAGACTTCGTCCGACCACGTTTGGGCGTAGCCCGGGATCTCGACCGACCACGCTCCGAGCCGCCCGATGCGGCCAGCCATGCGCAAGAGACGCTCCGTGCGCTGGTGGTCGCGATTTCGCTTTTCGAGGGCGTCGTTCGCTGCGCGCAGCTCTGCCATGCTCGGGCTGGCATCCGAACAGGATTTGGTGGAGAAATTCATGACCGCAGATTCATTAGGCCGCGAGGGCGGCAAGTTTCTCCAGAGCGTCTCCCACGCGCGTGGCTTCGCTTTCGAGCTCGAGGAAAGTGGGCAGCGCGTTCCGGGCGTCGCCCCCGCGGCCGAGACCTTCAAGTTGCCTCGTGAGGGTGTAGGCCCGCATGGCGCCGAAGACCCGGAAGTTGCTGAGGAGCGCGTGCGCGGAGCGGAAGAGATCGTCGGAGTGTTGGCGCGCGATGGATCCACGCAGGCCGTGCAAAAGGGCGGGCGTGGTCTGTTGGTAGGTGTTGATCAGCCCGCCCAGCAGCTTGTTGTCACCGTGGAAATCTTCCAGAAGTCGGGTGCGCGAGAAGATCGCATCCTCGCCGCCACGAGCGCCGATCCGGGGTGCCGGCGGCATCGTGCTTCGCGAAGATTTTTTGGGCGGTGCCATCATAAGGAAGTGGTGATCTCCAGGTTCGTGAACCCAGCGTGCAAAGACTTCTCCAAGAACATAAGCCCGCGACGTGCCGATACCCTTTGCGGCTACTACGGATAAGTGGGATGCGGCGTGCGTGGCGCGGACCACTTCCGACCAGACTGACGGGTGCCCGCGGGCCGGTCTTGAGGTAAGCGCAAACTCCCACTGAAGGGACGGCTCCTTTACCCGGCCGCGCCGGCAAGTCTTGCCAGGGCCTCGCCCACGCGCGCGCTTTCGCGTTCGAGGTCCCGGAACGTCTCGGGCGCTCCAGTCGCGTCGCCGCCGCGCCCGAGATCTTCGAGTTGCCGCGCCAGCTGATGCGCCTGCATCGCGCCGAAGACGCCGAAGGAGCTGAGGAGCGCGTGCGCGCAGCGGGCGAGATCGCCGGGATGCTGGCGCGCGATCGAGCCGCGCAGATCGTCGAGCAGCCGCGGTGTATTCTCTCGGAAAAGGACGATCAGTTCCTCCAGCAGCTCTTCGTTGCCGTCGAAGTCTTCCATGAGCCGGGCACGCGAGAAGATCGCCTCTTTCGCGGGTGAACCGTTCGCAGTCGGGAGTTCTGGGAGGTCGTTGTTCCGGCCATGGGCAAACTTTTTCAGCAACGCCAGCAGCTCGGCCTTTTGCAGCGGCTTGGAAAGGTAATCGTCCATCCCCGCGGCGAGACAGCGCTCGCGATCGCCGGCCATGGCGTGCGCGGTCATGGCGATAATCGGGAGATGACCGGCGGTCTCCGCTTCCATTGCCCGAATGCGCGCGGTGGCTTCGAAGCCATCCATCTCCGGCATGGAAATATCCATCAGGACGAGATCGAACTGCTTCTGCGCCACTGCTGCGAGGGCTTCCAGTCCGTTGCCGGCGTGGGTGGAGCCGTAGCCTTCGCGCAAGAGCAGACCCTTGATCACGGCAAGATTAATGGCGTTATCTTCCACCACCAGAATCTCGAGCGGGCTTCGCGCAGGGGCCGGGAGCGCCCGCCGTCGCGGACGGGCTGCTTCGCGGCCAGGGCGGTGTGACGAAGGGCGAACAGGATGGCATCGAGCAATTCCGACGGCATGACTGGCTTGGTCAGGATGCTCTGAATACCAAGCGCGGCGGCGCGGCCCGTCTGCCCGGAACGCATCGCGGACGACAACATCATGACGGTGGCTCCCGCCAGGCGTGGCTCCGTCTTGATGCTTTCCGCGAGGGCGAAGCCGTCCATTTCCGGCATCATTGCGTCGAGCAACACCAGCGGAAACGGTTCCCCGGCCTCCGCCGCGCTCCGCATCGTTTCGAGCGCGGCGGAGGCGGAACGGACCGCGACGGGCTCCATCCGCCAATTGCGCGCCATCTCGTGGAGAATGCGGCAATTGAGTGCATTATCGTCCACGATGAGGACGCGCAGGCCATCGAGCTGCGCGAAGTCGAGCGGTTTCACCACCGTCATAGGGACCGGCGAAGTGGCGAGCGAGATCGTGAAATGAAAAGTGGTCCCGTGGCCGAGGCGGCTTTCGACCCAGATCCGCCCATGCATCTGTTGCACGAGGCGGGTGGCAATCGCCAGCCCCAGGCCCGTGCCGCCGTATTGTCTGCGTGGTCGAACCGTCCACCTGCGCGAACGCTTCGAAAATTGCTGCCTGTTTCTCGGCCGGGATACCGATGCCGGTGTCGGTGACGGAGAAATGCAGCTCCGCGCGTTCCGCGTTCGCGGAGACAGCTGCCACCGTGAGCACGACCTCGCCGCGCTCGGTGAACTTGATCGCGTTGTCGACCAGATTGACCAGGATCTGCCGCAGGCGCATCGGGTCGCCGATGAGATGGTCCGGCACGCTGCGCCGGGATGTCGGCGACGAGTTCCAGGTCCTTGTGATCCGCGCGCACGCCGAGCGGTTTCAGCGATTGCGCCGATCGTCTCGCGCAGGCTGAAGCTGATCGCTTCGAGCTCGAGTTTGCCCGCCTCGATCTTCGAGAAATCGAGGATGTCGTTGATCACGCCGAGCAGAGCATGCGCGGACGTTTTCACCATCTCGAGATACTCGCGCTGCTCGTCGGATCGAGCTGCGTGTCGAGCATGAGCTCGGTCATGCCGAGGATGCCATTCATCGGCGTGCGAATCTCGTGGCTCATGTTGGCGAGGAACTCGCTCTTGGCGCGATTGGCCGCGGTCGGCATCATCCCGCGCCTGCTGGAGCGCGGCCTCGGCGCGCCTTTGCTCGGTCGCGTCGCGCGCCACGCAAAACATGGATTGCGCGGTCGCCGACCAGGAGACTGACCACGTCATCGCGATCAACGACCCGTCCTTGCGCAGGTAGCGATTCTCAAAGTCTCGCAGATCGTGTCCTTCCAGAATTCGGCCGGCTGCTTCGAGCGAGCGCACGTGATCGTCGGGGTGGACCAGCTCGATAAAGGGCCGGCCGAGCAGCTCGGCCGGCGTGTAACCCCAGAGCTTTTCACAGGCGCCGCTCACGGTGGTGAAGCGCCCCTCCGCATCGATGATGCAGATGACGTCGAGTGAGTTATCCATGATCTGCTCGTTCAGGTAGAGAGCTTTCTCGAGTGCGCGCGTCCGTTCGTGGACGCGGTCTTCCAGCTCCAGATGCGCGCAGCGAAGACGTTCCTGGATGACGGCTTCTTTGACCTCGGCCTTCTGCAGAGAAACGGCGCCCACCCAAACGAGGAGGCCCAGGGTGACCAAGTTGATCATCGCGAAGAACGCCTCGCCGAAATCAGGCTCAAACCAGCTTAAGTGCTCGCCCTGGAGGTGCACCCAGCTGATGGCCAGGGAGAGCATGAGCGCGGGCAGGCCGAACCTGCGCACGACAATGCCGCTAATCCCGGCGCCGGTAACCAGACGCATGAAACCAAAATCGTGCGTGGCACACCACAAACCGGTACAGAGCGCGATGAACGCAGTTGCGGTGTTGAGCGCGACCGCGGTAAAATTTCCGGACCGATAGAGCGCCTCGACGCCAAAGAAATAGCCGACGATCGCCAGCACTGAAGTGAAAGCGGCGCAGGCGGTGATGGCCTGTGCCCAAACTGTTGTCTTCGACCGATGGATCAGCGTGAAGGCGAGGGCAAAAACCAGGAAGTTAAACGCAGAGATTGGTGACATCCTGCCCGGGTGATATCCGGGTGCCGCGCTGCGGGCGTGATCGCGGAAAAACAGCTCGTCGATCCCGAGGTTTACCCCGGCCAGATACTGGATCAGCGTCAGGGCGCCGATGGTTCCCATCGCTACGGCAAATGTAATCGACAGTTTCCGTTTTAAGTCGCAGGCAAGGCCGCCGCATCCTGTGAAAAGAAGAAGGCTGAGCGCGCCGAGGCAAAGCGCGATCGCCGTGTTTGGCTTCATCGCTACCGCGCCCGGCAGGATGCTTTTCAGCACCGTGCTATCCAGCGTCCAGCCCACCAGGACGGAAAGGCCGATCGCGATAACCAGACCGCAGCAAATCCGAGAGATCTGGAGGCAGCGATCGCTGCTCAGCTCCCGCGCCACGGGAGCGTCATTTTCGTCAGACATGGGAGCGTGCTGGGGGGATGGAAGGATCACTGCGAAAGGGCAGTGCCGACCTCTTGCGCCGCGCCCTCTGCGCCCGGGGCCGCTTTCGCGAGGGCGTCGAGGACGGTAAACACTGAGGCATGGGTGGTGCGATCCAGCACCGCGATGAGCGCCGCTTTTTCGAGAGGCTTCGAAAGGTAACCATCCATGCCACACTCCAGACAGCGCTCGCGATCGCCGGTCATGGCATGCGCGGTCATGGCGACGATCGTGGTGTGGCGGCCGGTCGCCCGCTCCATCTTGCGGATGCGCCGCGTCGCCTCGAGGCCGTCCATCTCCGGCAGTTGGACATCCATGAAGATGAGGTCAAACGGCTCCCGCGCGGCCGCGTCCACGGCTTCCCGGCCGTTCGCCGCCTGCGCCAGCGTGTGCCCGCGCTTTTGCAGGAGCGCGGTCGCCAGCGCGCGGTTGATCGCGTTATCCTCTACCAGGAGGATGCGGAGTGATTCCTTCGCTGACTCGATCGGCGCCACGAAGGAGGGCGGATTCACAAGCCTGCTGACCTGCTTGGCCAGTCCGACGGCGAAGCAGCCGGTGAAGTGAAAAGTGGTCCCTTGCCCGACGACACTTTCGATCCAGACCTTGCCGCGCATCTGCGTGATCAAGCGCGAGGCGATCGCCAGGCCGAGGCCAGTGCCGCCGTAGTTGCGCGTGGTCGAGCCATCCACCTGCGCGAAGGCCTCGAAGATGTCCGCCTGTTTTTCCGCCGGAATGCCGATGCCGGTATCGGTGACGGAGAAGTGCAGGCAACGCTCCAGCGCGTTTTCCTCCTCGGTCTGCACCTTCACGGTGATCGAGCCGCGCTCGGTGAACTTGAGCGCGTTGTCGGCAAAATTTAGCAGGACCTGCCGCAATCGTTGCGGGTCTCCGACCAGTTGATCCGGCACGTCGCCCGCGATCTGGACTGCGACCGTGATGCCTTTCTTCTTCGCGCGCAGATGCAGCGGCTCCAGCATCTGGGCGATCAGGAGTGGCAGGTTGAAATTCGATCACCTCGAGCTCGAGTTTGCCGGCTTCGATCTTCGAGAAATCGAGAATGTCGTTGATCAGGTTGAGCAGGCGGAGCGCGGAGCTTTGCGCCATGAGCAGGTATTCGCGTTGCTCCGCATCCAGCTCGGAATCGAGGACCAGCTCCGTCATGCCGAGAATGCCATTCATCGGCGTCCGGATTTCGTGGCTCATGTTCGCGAGAAACTCGCTCTTTACCCGGGTGGCTGATTCCGCGGCGTCTTTCGCACGCAGGAGCTCGGCCTCGATGCCCTTTCGCTCTGTCACGTCCTGGCTCGTCCCCACGAACTTCAGCGGCTCGCCCGCGTCATCGAGGAGCATGCGGCCGCGCGCTTCCACCACGCGCTCGCTGCCATCCGCGAGCACGATGCGGTGATCATGATTGAAGAAGCCGCGCTCGTTTAAGGCGCGATTGACGTTTTCCATCACCCAGGTGCGGTCATCGGGATGAACCAGAGCGGCGTAACTGTCGAAGCTTGGGACGAAGGTCGTGGGATCGAGCCCATAAATCCGAAAGAGTTCGTCGGACCAGCGGAGCTGCTCCGTGTGGAAGTTCCATTCCCAGCTTCCGAGTTGCGTTGATTGTTGCGCCTCCGCGAGCATCGCGGCGCTTTGCAGCAGATCGGCTTCCACCTGCTTGCTCCCGCTGATGTCGGTGGCAATCAGACAGATCGCCGCCACGGAATCCGCCGGCAGGCGGCTGAGCGCGACCTGGAGCGGCACCGGAGCGCCATCGCGCGCAGCAGAGTGATTTCAGCGGTCGCACCGGCTGTCGCCAGCAGGGTCGAGCATGGAGCGGAACGTTTCCTGGTCGAGCAGAGCGACGAAAGATTCGAAGGCGAAGCTGACGATTTCCTCCAGCGGCGTTGGAGCAGTTCGCCAAACCGGCGGTTGCAATAAAGGATCGATCCGTCGGCCGCGAGGGTGACGGCTCCCTGGTTCATCTCCTCGATGAGCACCCGGTAGGGATCGATCGGCGCCGTCGCGGGTGAAGAGCTGGTCCCCGCGGGCCCTGCCGAGGACGGCATCGACGTCGCCGTTGCGGATGGCGCGCAGGATCTCGTTGGCTTCGGCCAGCCGCAGCCGCAGCTCGGCAAGTTCTCGTTCCAACTCGGCCGGTGCCGGCACCTGGATTTTCATAGCGACGGGGACGGCTCGCGCTCCAGATCGAGCGCTGCCAGGACGTGTCCGGTGTTCGAAAGATCGCCCACCAGCCGCCGCTCGGGGAGCGGGAATGCCGGATCAACGTCGGCGCTACCAGGATCTGGTCGTCCTGCGCGCGATGCGGCTCGGCATAGAGATCCACCACGGTCAGGAGGTAGCGATCTGCGGAGGGCGCGTCGCAGATCGTTTTGAGATTGGTGATCGCGCGGCTGGACTGCGGCGTGCTGCCGGCGACATACAGCCGCAGCACATATTTCTCGGCCTCGGCCACCGGCGGACTGGGCGTGACCTCGTCAGACATGCGCGGCCCCTTTCGCCATGCGGGCCGAAGGGGTCGGCATCTCGAGGCCGAAGATCGAGATCTGCGCCAACAGTCGCGCGGCGTATCGGCCAGGGTGCCGACGAAATTCCGGAGCGGGCATCGGCACGTTCCGCACGAGGGTCGGGCACGGCGAGGATTTGATCTGCTTTGGCGAGCTGCGGATTTTTCAGCAGATCGATGACTTCGATGCGGTAGCGACCTGGCAGATGGTCTTCGCAGAGCTGCTCGAGATTGCGCAGCGCGAGCGACGGATTGCGGCGTGCCGCCGGCGACATAGAGCCGCAGCTGATATTCGGCCGGCGTTCGCGCCGGCGGTCTCGGGCAGCCATTGACATTAGCGCCTCCCTTCGCGCGTGGCGAAGGGATCGCCGCTGCGGGCGCAAGTCGAGGCCCACCAGGACGCGCTCGGTGTTGGAGAGAGTGCCGATGATCTTGCGGATCGGGCGACGGGAGATTCCGCACCACGGTGGGCACGGCGAGGATCTGATCGCCCCTGCGCGAGCTGCGGGTTCTTCATCAGGTCGATGACCTCGATGTGGTAACGCCCCGCGAGGTGCTCCTCGCAGAGTTGCTTCGAGATTGCGAAAGGCGGCGACCGATTTCGGGTGTCGGACCGGCGACGTAGAGCCGCAGGTCCCAATTCGGCGGTGCGTGGCTGGCTTGTGGCCGCGGCGGTTTGGCGGTGGCTGCTTTCATCAGTGCTTTCCTGCCGTGGCCGTTCCGGCGCGGCCGCGGTCCCCGTTGCTTTGAATCACGTCGCCCTGGCGGCTGCGACCCATCGCCGCCTTGTCCAGCGCGAGGACGGCCCCGCGCTGTTTGATCCTTGCTGACGGTGCGCGTGATGATCGCTTCCTCGCCGGAAAACTCGGCGCGCAAGCGCGGCGATCTGGCGCTTCCAGCGCGGCGCGTTTGCATTCCAGCGCGAGCTGCTGCCGCTCGGCTTCTTCGTCGAGCGTCACCTGCTCCGCCCGCTCGCGCGCCTTCCTGCTGCACGCGCGCCGAGCCGGTGAGCATGCCGCTCGGCCCGATGTAAACGTCGGTCAGCTGGATGCCGTCGTTCGAGAGGATGAACTCGCGCACCTGATTCGAGTGGCCCATGCCGCGCGACTTCAGGACGTGCAGGCCGCGGTTGCGTTCGCCGTTGCTCTCGAGATCGCGCAGCACCAGCCAGGTATCGACGAGCGAGGAGATCGCCGCGTCCGTGCGCTCGAGCAGCGTTGCCGCCCATCTTCAGATCGGTGAGCATCGCGGTGATGCCTTTCTGCTTCAGGAAGTCGAGCAAGCCGCATCAGCGCCGACTTTCACTTCCAGCGGGCGTGCCGCTGGTATCCAGGCCGGAGATCGGATCGATGATCACCACGCTGCGGCTCGAACTCAGTGATCGCCTTGATCGTCCGCGCCAGATGCATCTCGAGGCCGTAGTGAAACGGCCGCACGGTCTTGAAATTGGAGCCGGCCTTTCTTCACCCACTGCTCCAGATCGAGGCCGATCGTGCCCATGTTGCGCATGATCTGGCTGGGCGATTCCTCGAAGGAAAAGTAGAGGCACCGCTCGCCGCGCCGGCAGGTCGCATCGGCGAAAGTCGCCGCCACGCTGGTCTTGCCCGTGCCCGCCGTGCCCGAGAGGAGAATGCTGCTGCCGCGATAAAATCCTTTGCCGCCGAGCATGGTGTCGAGCCGCTCGATCCCGGTCGGGATGCGCTCGTGTGGAAGCGGTGTGCTCGAGCTGCACGGACGTGATCGGCCAGATCGAGATGCCGTCCTTTTCGATCAGGAACGGATACTCGTTCGTGCCGTGCGTGGTGCCGCGATATTTCACCACGCGGATGCGGCGCGTCGTCACCTGATCGACCACGCGATGATCGAGCGAGATGACGCAATCGGAGACGTATTCTTCCAGGCCGTAGCGGGTCAGCGTGCCGTCGCCGCGCTCGCCGGTCATGATCACCGTCACGCCCTTTTCCTTCAGCCAGCGAAAGAGCCGGCGCAGTTCCGCGCGCACGATTGCCTGGTTCGGCAGGCCGGCGAAAAGCCCCTCGATCGTGTCGAGCACGACGCGCTTCGCCTTGATCGAATCGATCGCGTAACCGAGCCGGATGAAGAGCCCTTCGAGATCGTATTCGCCGGTCTCCTCGAATTCGCTGCGATCGACGTAGACGTAATCGAGCAGCAGTTTCTTCTTCGCCACCAGCGCCGCGCAGATCGAAGCCGAGCGAGGCGACATTTTCCGTCAGCTCCTCGCCCGTTTCTTCAAACGCCATGAAGACGCCCGGCTCGTTATACTCGGTCGCGCCGCGCACGAGGAATTCCATCGCGAGCAGCGTCTTGCCGCAGCCCGCGCCGCCGCAGACCAGCGTCGGCCGGCCGGCGGGCAAACCGCCTTCGGTGATTTCATCGAGCCCGCGAATGCCGGTGGGGGATTTTCGGAGCGACTTCAGGCGCAGGTTTTTTTTGGTAGCTGTTGTCATGAGGGGCGGTGCTTTCTGGCGAAGTCCAGGCGCCGTGCCCGAATCGTTTCCACCTGACAACATAAGCCTGCTTCGTACCGATACACGCTGCGACTACTACGCAGAATGCGCCCGTACACCTCGCAGAGCTTCGTGGACTTTATTGGTCTAGCGCGTGCTGGGTGCGGAGGCACGCGCGCCTCCGGCTCCTCGATGCCGAGGAAGATGTGACAGCGCCGCCCCTCATCGACCAATGCTGCTTCCCATGCGCACCGGTCTTGCGGTCAAATCGTCCGATACCTGCCTCCGCGCTTGAAAGCTTGGTCAGCGCCATGGTGGCCGCAGTCACTTTCTCGCCAACGGCGCCAAGATCGAGAAGCGTGACCGCTTTTTGCGCGGAGAGAGTTTTAAGTCCCGCTGGAAGTTGAAAGATTACATGGCTGCAACGTTTGCAACCAACTCATTGACAGAAGTTTAGATACACCGACAGATATTCGCGAAAGTTAGAGTCAAAATTTGATTGACCCTTCATCGAGATTTGAATAACACCCAGCGGCTCGCAGCCATTCAAATTATTTATCTTATATGAAAACCCAACCCAAGCATCTGGCCTTTGCCAACTTTCGTTTGCTGGTGGCATTCAGTTTGTGCCTCGGCGCCGCGTTCCTGACCGCGTCGGCTCTCACCTCCTTCGGGGGATCAAAGACAGAATCCAAGATCAAGACCGTCACCGCGAAGAAGAACGGCAAAAACGGCCGGTCCAGCATGGCGACGAAGGAAACCGAACGTCCCGGCGTGAGCAAAGACGCGGGGAAAACGAAGGCGCTGGATCAATCGAACCTCGACACCAGTTATGTGCCGAAGGTGACTGAGCAGCGCAACGCAGACGGCCAGACCGTCTATAGCATTGCGGCCTCGAAGTTCGACATTTCGCAGCCGTTAATCGAGATGGCAAAAACGAAGGTGCCTCTCGCTTCCGAGGAAGTCGAGCACGAAGACGGGGAACTGCCTTCCTGGCTCGTCCTGAAGTCGGGCAAAAAAGATCCTGTGACCCAGGTGGCGCCTTCCGCCGAGACCGATCGTGGCCCCGTTCTCAGCCCGCCGACGATTGGATTCAACTTCGCCGGCGTCATCGGCACTGGCAGTTTCCCGCCGGATAACAACGGGTCCGTCGGCAACGACCAATACGTCGAGACCGTCAACACCCGGTATCAGGTATGGTCGCTCAATCGGACCAACAATACGGCCACCTCGCTCGTCGGGCCGGTCGAACATCAACACCCTCTGGGCGGTTTCGGCGGCGCCTGCCAGACTCAGAATAGCGGCGACCCGGTGGTCCTTTTCGACAAAGCGGCAAATCGCTGGTTGATCTCGCAATTCACCTCCGCGGCAGTCAGTGGCGTCTTATTATCAGTGCGTCGCAATCTCCACGACGCCCGATGCCGCTGGCACCTACTCCCGTTACGCTTTCGCGGTCCCGAACGGATTTTTCGGCGACTATCCTCACTACGGCGTCTGGACGGACGCCTATTACGTCATGGCGCACGGCGTTTACCGGCAGCCCCGGCAGCTATGCCGGCGCACACTTCTGCGCCATGGACCGGACGAAAATGCTGGCGGGCGATCCCTCCGCGACCTGGCAGGTTATCAATGATCCCGACAGAAGGCGGCCACATGCCGGCTGATCTGGACGGTTTCGCGCCGCCTCCGGGCGGCGCGCCCGGCGTCTTCCTCTCGCTCCACGGCAGCGGGATGTACATCTATCGGATGAAGGTTGACTTCGCGAACGCGGCGAATACGACCCGGCCCCTCCAGGGGATCGTGCAGGTGGCGCCGGCGACCGCAGCTTGCGGCGGCGGCAATTGTATCCCGCAACCCGGCAGCACTGTTGTTCTGCCAGCGCTTTCCGATCGGCTCATGTTCCGCGCGGCCTATCGGAACTACATCGATCACGAATCGATCGTCATCTCGCATTCGGTTGATCCTTCGATCACAGGTGTGCGTCTCCGGGGCCCGTTGGTACGAATTCCGCCTCTCCGGCCCGCAAGACGGTATTTGCTGCGACCTATCCCTGCGTTTATCAGCAGGGCACAGTGGCCGATGCGCCAAACGGGCGTTCCCGCTGGATGCCGTCCATCGCGATGGATAGCGCGCAGAACACGCTCCTCGGCTACAGCGCTTCGGGTTTGACGAATCTGACGGATAACCACTCCATCCGATACACGGGTCGCAACAAGGGCGACGCGCTCAACACCATGACGGTGCCGGAAGCGATCATCTTCACCGGCACGCGCAACGTCAACCGGCACCACTCGCTGGGGCGATTACACCAGCATGTCGGTCGATCCGGCGGACGATTGCACTTTCTGGTACAACAACCAGTATTACCCCGTAGGCAGCACCAACGGCACTCTGGCGCACCCAGATTGCGTCCAGCCGCTTCCCCGAAGGCACAGGCCCGGGCCAGTGCGAAAGCAGCACCTGCACCAGCCGTCCGGCCAGCGCGCCCGACGATTGGCGGCGCGGCTCCGATCGCGAACAATCAGATTCAGGTCACGTGGACCGGCATTTCGCCGACACCGGGCAGCTACGCGATCGAACGCGCCATCGGCAATCCTGGGAGCGAAGGGTATTACGCACCGGTTGGCTTCGTCTCTGGAGCGGCGACCAGCTTCACTGACACCACCGTCCAAGGTGGCGTCATCTACACCTACCGCGTCATCGCCGCCACAGATACGAAGGGCCGATGCCAGGCTTTCGTGCGCAGCGGAAATGCCACTGCCACTGCTACTGGCGCTTGCAGCCTCAAGCCGACCTTCGCGCGGAGCGAGCTCGGCCGGAAGTGCGAACACCGCCTCGTGCGGCGTGACCATCAATTGGACCACGGCGCACCACAAATTGCCCGCTCAGTTCGACCATCAAATACAACATCTACCGCGGCAACACGCCGGACTTTGTTCCTTCGCCAGCCAGCCGCATCGCGACCTGCGTGCCCGGGTCCGAGTTCGTATACGGATTCCAACGGCGTCGTCAGTGGCAACACCTACTACTACGTGGTGCGCGCCGAGGATAATTCCACCGGTAATGGCGGTCCTTGCGGCGGCGGCAACGAAGAGACCAACAGCATCGTGGTCGCGGGCACGCCTTACGGCAGCGGCACGCAAGTGAGCCCCGGGACCTGGACGGACGCCGGCGGTGATGGCACGGCTTTCCTCCGTTTGAATCCGGGCAGCGCCGACCAAATCTGGCGCTTCGTGAAGACGAGCGACGATGCCGGAGCCAACCACACGCCGGGCGGCTCCTATGCCTACCGAAATGCGGGACCGGGTCCGAACACCTCCTACAGCCCGAGCGCTTGCGCCTCCGCGGAAACGCCCGACCTGATCGTCGGTGCGACCTCCGTGAACCTCACCTACTGGGAACGTCACCAAACCGAAGTGGGCTGGGACGGTGTGGCGATCGAATACTCACGTAACGGTGGACCTTGGACCATTATGAATGCGCCGAGCAACCTGCCGGCGGATGGTTGCCAATCGACGGATGTCATCTCCGATTACCGCGCCCTCAGTTGCACCGGAGCTCCTCCGGCCAACGCTTGCGGTGACGCTGCGACCGTGCCGACAATCAACGGCCCGGCCGCCAGTGGCACCTCGTGCGCGAATTGGGTGCAACGGTCCGCTGACCGCTTACGGACGTCGTTGCCACACCCTCACTGGCCTCACGAGCGGAGACACGGTCAAGTTCCGTTGGCGCTTCACCTCGGATGGCGGCGCGGAATTCGCCGGCTTCTATCTGGATGATATTGCCGTGACGAACATCCTTCTGCCGAACACCTGCAGCGGCGTGCAAGCGCCCGCCGCCACCAGTGCGGAATCCATCATGACGCATATGGGTCAAGGAACCTACGGCGTGCCTCTGCCGCTGGGCGGACGCGGGATCGAGCCTCGACTCGGGTCGGGTAGCGGTGGGGCTCGCGGTTACACGATCGTGGTGCACTTCGACCAACCGGTGAATGGCGGCAGCGCCAGCCTCACGGGGAATGGCGCAGTCGGAGCCGTCTCCTTTACCGGCAACGATATGACCATCCCGCTCACGAACGTGACCGACGTGCAAACCGTCTCGCTCACACTCAATAACGTGACCACACCGTCCGGTGGCAATTTGAGCAGCTCCACCCTGCAGATTGGCTTCCTCGCGGGCGATGTCAGCGGCAATGGCAGCGTTAATTCGAGCGATTTCGGGAGTATCAAAGCCAACTCTGGCGTCCCGGTATCGGCCACGAACTTCCGGAATGACGTAGTCGTGAATGGCGCGATCAACGGGACCGATGTCAGCCAGGTGAAGGCGCTTTCGGGTAATATTCTGAACCCGTAATCGTCGAGATCGCAATAGCCTTAGAGGCGGCAAGGACGGCTCACGTTCTTGCCGCCTTTTTGGCTTTTCGGGTTTGCGTTCAGGGCGCGTCGTTTGCCTTGCGTCCCTCGGCAACCTGGCGTTTGACGTCCGCCGCACGATCAAGGGATCGCTTGGCCCAGTTATGGGCGCTGACCTCTCGCGGCGCGACTGGTTGAGCCGACTCTGGAGCCACCCTCGCAGTGCCCTCTGCCTGAATTTTCGCCTTGGCGGCCGAATGCCGATGGGCCACAAACCCGCCGACCAAAACAAGACCAAGGATAATCCAAATAACAGTGCGCACGCGATTTTAACCAGCACACCGCAGGCCAAAGCCACGCCACCTCTCCGATCGAAAAGCACAAGCGGGAGCGAGGGACGGGGCGCCCCCGCTTGTTGGCTCGGGATCGCGCTAAATAAATAGCCAGCACTTCCGGCAGTGAAGGAGAGAGCTTTCGATCCACGCAGTGGCGCCGAGGCGCCGAGTAATTTTCCCACGCTCTGACTTTATAACTTTACTTCACTGTATTAAGGTCAGCTCTTCTAGGTCGTGAAGACTCCCTCTCCGCTGTCGAGAAGGGCAGGAGCGGAGAATTAAATTTGTAAGCGCCCTTCTGGAAGGCATCCTCGCGGAGGTAAGTGAGGGCATTCTCACGATTCGTGCGTCGGATCATGAGATCGTGGGAGTCAACGAGAGCTTCCGGAAGATGTGGGCGCTTTCCGCGCTCACGGAAGTGGGCGCAGACTTCGCGCCGCTTTGGAACGCGATGGCGGAACAGGTGCGCGACCAAGACCGCGAGCGCTTCCGGAAATCGGCGCCTTTTGAGACGAGTCGCGGCGGAGCAAGAACCGATCATGCTGCTGGACGGTCGGACGTTCGAGTGGAGCGGGCATCCAATTGCCTTAGCCGGCGAGCGCGCGGCGACGGTCCTGATATTCTGCGACGTCTCAGAACAGGATCGCGCACAAATCGACACGGAGCGGCTGGTCGCGATCGTGGACTCTTCGGACGAAGCGGTTATCGGGAAAGACCTCGAGGGCGTGATCACGAGCTGGAACCAGGCGGCCGAGCGCATCTTTGGTTATCGCGCAGAGGAGATCGTGGGGACATCGATCCTGCGCCTGATCCCGCCGGATCGGCATGCAGAGGAATTCGGCATTCTGGAGCGAATCCGGCGTGGTGAAAAGGTGGACCATTTTGAAACCATGCGCCTGCGGAAGGACGGGCGGCAAATTGCGATCTCGGTCACGTCTTCTCCGATCAAGGACTCGAGCGGACGGGTGATCGGAGCCTCGAAGTTGGCGCGGGATATTACCGAGCAAAAAGAAGCGGAAGCGGCGCTGCGGACGAGCGATCTGGAGTTTAAGGCGATGATGAACGCGCTCCCGCAACTGGCGTGGATCGCGCGCGCTGATGGACACATTTTTTGGTATAACGAGCGCTGGTTCGATTACACCGGACGAACCGCGGCGGAAATGGACGGCTGGGGCTGGCAGGAAGTGCACGACCCGGAAATCCTGCCGCTCGTGCTGGAACGCTGGCAGGGCGCGATCGCCTCCGGGGAGACTTTCGACATGGAATTTCCTTTGCGACGCGCGGACGGGCGTTTCCGTTGGTTCCTCACGCGGGGAGTACCGGTCCGCAATGAAGCCGGCGAGGTGATCCGTTGGATCGGGACGAACACCGACATTAGCGAGAAGCGCGAGACGGAGGAGGAAATCCACCACTTGAATGAGACGCTCGAATTGCGCGTGCGGGAGCGGACCGCGCAACTGGAAGCGGCCAATAACGAGCTGGAAGCGTTTTCTTATTCCGTCTCGCACGATCTGCGCGCACCGCTCCGCGCGGTCGATGGTTTCTCGCAAGCGGTGCTGGAAGATTACGGGCCGGAACTGCCGGAGGAAGGGCAGCGCTATTTGCAGACCATCCGGAGCAGCGCGCAGCGGATGGGCGCGCTCATCGATGATCTGCTCGCCTTTTCGCGCTTGAGCCGGACGCCGCTGGCGCGGCAGCCGGTCGAGATGACGCGACACGTGCAAGAGACGCTGCAGGAGTTGGAATCCGAGACGAAAGGCCGCGCGCTCGAACTGAAAATTGGCGAGCTGCCAAATTGTGAGGGCGACCCGACTTTGCTGCGGCAGGTCTGGATGAATCTGCTTTCCAACGCGCTCAAGTACAGCGCACGGCGCGATCCGGCGATCGTGGAAGTGGGCGCAACGGAGCACGACGGCCAGGTGACTTATTTCGTGCGCGACAACGGCACCGGCTTCGACATGAGCTACGCGAGCAAGTTGTTCGGCGTCTTCCAGCGGCTGCATCGCGAGGAGGAATTCTCCGGCACGGGCGTGGGGCTCGCGATCGTGCAGCGCATCGTTCATCGGCACGGCGGGACCATCTGGGCTGAAGCGGAGCCCGACCGCGGCGCGACCTTTTCTTTCACTCTGACGCCTAAGGAGAACTCATGAGCGACGAACACGCGGTGGAAATCATGTTGGTGGAAGACAATCCGCAGGACCTCGAGCTGGCCTTGCGCGCGTTGAAAAAGGCAAACGTCACAAATCACATCCATGTCTCGCGCGATGGCGCGGAGGCGCTCGATTTCATCTTCTGCGAGGGAAATATGTCCGACCGCAAAATCGAGAACGGGCCCAAGGTCATCTTGCTCGATCTGAAGCTGCCAAAAGTTGACGGGCTGGAAGTGCTCATGCGGTTCAAGGGCGATGAACGGACACGACAAATCCCGGTGGTGGTGCTCACCTCTTCGAAGGAGCAGCGCGACGTGGTCGAAAGCTATCGGCTGGGCGTGAACAGCTACATCGTGAAGCCGGTTAATTTCGAAAGTTTCGCCCGGGCCGTCGAAACGATGGGGATGTATTGGTTGCTCTTGAACCAGCCGCCGGAACTGGGAGAGACCGGGTCATGAAAACGCCGCTGAAAGTTCTGATCGCCGAGGACAATCCGGCTGATGCCGAGCTCGTCCTGCGAGAATTGCGCAAGGCGGATTTCGATCCGCAATGGACGCGGGTCGATAACGAACCCGATTTCCTCGCGGCGTTGGCAGGCGATTTCGAGATCATCCTCTCCGATTTTCGGATGCCGACTTTTAGTGGGCTGCGCGCGCTGGAGTTACTCCGCGAAAATGGACGCGATCTGCCGTTTATCATCATCTCGGGCACGATCGGCGAAGAGACCGCGGTCGAGGCGATGCAGAAGGGCGCGGATGATTATCTGCTGAAAGATCGCCTGAAGCGTCTCGGTCCCGCGGTGCGACAGGCGCTGGAGGAGGCGAGACTCCGGCGTGAGCGGAATGAAGCCGAAAAGGCGCTGCGCAAAAGCGAGGCGCGCTTCCGACGCCTGGTCGATTCCAATGTGCAGGGCGTTTTCTTTTGGAACACCAAAGGCGAGATCACCGATGGGAACGATGCGTTTCTAAAAATGGTCGGCTACGCCCGCGCCGACCTGGAGGCTGGTCTCCTCGGTTGGGCCGCGATGACGCCGCCGGAGTTCGCCGAGCCGACGAGAAGGCGTTGAAAGAGATTGAGGCGACCGGAGTTTGCACCCCGCTGGAAAAGCTTTTTCGCCGGAAAGATGGCGGGCACCGTCTCGGTCCTGCTCGGTGCGGCGACCTTCGAGGACAATCCCGAGGAGGGCATCGCTTACGTGGTCGATCTGACGCAGCGCAAAAAGCTCGAGCAGCAATTTCTGCGCGCGCAGCGGATGGAAAGTATTGGCACACTTGCCGGCGGCATCGCGCACGATCTAAACAACGTGCTCGGGCCGATTATGATGTCGATCGCAGTGCTGAAAATGCGCTTCCCCGATCCCGCAAGCCGGGAGCTGATCGCAATCATCGCCACCAGCGCAGAGCGTGGCGCGGACATGGTGCGGCAGGTTTTATCCTTCGCGCGCGGGGTCGAAGGCCGGCGGATGGAAATGCAGGTCGGGCATCTGCTGGCCGAGGTGGAACAGATCGCGCGCGACACTTTCTCGAAAAATATCCTGGTCCGCTCGTTCCGTCCCGCACGATCTCTGGACCGTCCAGGGCGACCCGACGCAGCTGCATCAGGTGCTGCTGAATCTCTGCGTGAATGCGCGCGATGCGATGCCCAGTGGCGGCCGCCTCACGCTCATGGCGGAGAACCGTCGGATCGATGAACAATATGCCGCGCTCGATCCCGGCGCTTCGCCGGGGCCGCATGTCTGCATCACGATCGAGGATACCGGCACGGGCATGCCGAAGGAGATCATGGCGAAAATCTTCGACCCGTTTTTCACGACCAAGGACATCGGCAAAGGGACTGGCCTCGGGCTCTCGACCTCGCAAGGAATCGTCAAGAGCCATAACGGTTTCCTGCGGGTCTACAGCGAGCCGGGCCGCGGCACGCGCTTTAATCTTTATCTGCCGGCGCAGACTGAGTCCTCGCCGGAACTGGAGCTCGAGAACGAAGCGGAAATGCCGCGCGGGCAGGGCGAGCTGGTGCTCGTGATCGACGACGAATCGGCCGTCCTCGAAATCACCCGACAGACGCTGGAGACGTTTGGCTACAAAGTCTTGATCGCGACCAATGGCGGCGAGGCCGCCACTATTTTTGCCACCCAACATTCCCGGATCGCGGTCGTGCTCACGGACATGATGATGCCGATCATGGACGGCCCGGCGACGATCCAGGTGCTGCGCAAAATCAAGCCGGACGTGCGCTTGATCGCCGCGAGCGGATTGGCCGCGAATGGCCACGTCGCCGAGGCCGAACGTCTGGGCGTGAAGCATTTTCTGCCGAAACCATACACCGCGAAAACGCTCCTCGGAGCTCTGCGTGCCATCCTCGATGAGGCCTGAGCCTGCTGCTGCGCGACGGCCTGCTTGGTCGTCTCGGAATCCCGATGCTCCGCTCGCCTAACGAAACCAGCCAGCGCTCGAGCGCCCTTCCGCGCGGCGGCGTGCTCACAGCGGGCTTTGCCTTCGGTCTCGTCATCCTGGCGGTCGTGGCGTTCTACTCCGCACGGGCGTTGCACGAATCCGCCGCCTCCGCAGACCGGGTGCGCCATACTCATGAAGTGCAGGCTGCGATCCGCGGCGTGCGCGAGCGGGTCGTGGAAGGGGAAATCGCAATGCGCGACTTCGCGCTCCAGGGCAAGGAATCCCTGGTCAGCTCAATGACCGCGCGGCTGGCCGAAGCCGGGCAGGGCGCAGCCAAGCTCCGCCGCCTCACTTCCGACAACCCCACGCAACAGAGCGCGCTCGATCGCTTCGCCCCGCTCCTGCAGCAGAAATCCGATTTCGCTTTCGCGGTGGTGCAGGAAAGACAGGAGCGCGGAGTCGAGGCCGCGATTGTGTTCATGGCCACGGGTCGCGGGCTCGAAATTAAACAGGAGATCGATGCCTTGCTCGAAGGCATGGATCGCGAGGAGCAAGGGTTGCTGGGGGAGTGGCAGGAACGCGCGAGTGCGACCGCGCAGCGCGTGCAATATTTGCTGCCGCTCGGGAGCTTGTTTGGCATTGGGATTTTGTTGGCTGCGCTCGGTTATCTCTATGCCCAGGCCGCGGAACGCCGCCGGGTCGAGAGTCTTCTGCGGAAAAGTGAAGCGGACTTTCGCCTGGCCTCGCAGACGCAGGAAGCGACTCTCAATGCGCTCCCGGCGCACCTCGCCCTGCTCGATCCTGCGGGCGTGATCGTGGCGAGTGAATGAAGCCTGGCGGCGTTTCGGCGCCGCCAATCTGCTGCGCAACGAAGACTTCGCCGTCGGGCAGAATTACCTCGAGGTCTGCGAGCAGGCGCACGGCGAATGTTCCGAGGAATCGAATGAAGCGGCTGCCGGGATCCGGCGCGTGCTGCGCGGCGAGGTTCCAGAATTTTCGCTCGAGTATCCCTGCCATTCGCCGGACGAGAAGCGCTGGTTCCGTTTAATGGTCACCCCCGTCACGGCAGGCCAGCTCGATGGCGCGGTCGTGATGCATGTGAACATCACCGAGCGCCGGTTAATGGAGGACGAGCTGCGCGTGAGCGAGGAGCGCTTCCGCGCCACCTTCGACCAAGCGGCGATCGGCATCGCGAATATCGCGCTCGACGGCCGCTACACGCGCGTGAATGACAAGCTTTGCGCGATTCTCGGCTTCGCGCGCGAGGAGTTGCTCACGATGACTTTTCTGGAGGCGACCGCGCCCGAAGATCGCGCCGCAGGTGCGGCCGCGGCGGCGGAGATGTTGAGCGGGCAGGGGACGGCTTTCGCGACGGAGAAACGCTACCGGCGCAAAGACGGGTCGATCGTTTGGGGCAACGTCACGGCCACATTGCTGCGGTCGGCGAGGGGAGAGCCGCAATCGTTCATCGTGACTTGCGAAGACATCACCATGCGCAAGGAAGCGGAACTGCGCTTGAGGCGTTTGAATCGCCTGCACATCGTGCTGAGCAAAACCAGCGAGGCGGTGGCCCGCGCGCCGGCCCGACAGGAACTGCTCGACGCCGTCTGCCAGATCGTCGTTGCCGATGGCCACTTGCGCATGGCTTTCATCGCGGAGATCGAGGCCGACGGAAACAACGTGCGCAAAACCGCGTCCGCCGGGAGCGGGCTGGAGCTTTTGCAAAAACTTCCACTTTCGGTCAACGAGGGCGCAATTAGTAACGGCGTGGTCGGCACCGCGCTCCGCACCGGCACGCCCGCTGTGATCAATGATTTCGTGCATGAGCCACGAATGGCGCCGTGGCGCGAGGCGGCGCTCGCCGCTGGCTTTCTCGCGAGCGCGGCCTTTCCCATCCGGCCCGGTGGCATGACCATCGGCGCGCTCGTCCTCTGCGCCGGTGAGTTGAACTATTTCGAGGAAGACGAGATCCGGCTGATGAGTGCCGTCGCTGCCGATCTCGCCTTCGCGCTCGAGGTGCAGCAGAAAACCGCGGAGAACCTGGCCGCGCAGGAAGCGCTGCGCATGCAGGCGCATACGCTGGATCACATCGGCCAGTCAGTCATCGCGACCGATCCGGCAGGCGTCATCTTCTATGCAAACCGGGCCGCGAGTGAACTCTACGGATGGCCGGCGGCGGAAATGGTCGGCCGCAGCGTGATTGATGTCACGGTGCCGACGGTTTCGCGCGCCCAGGCCGAAGAGATCGTGCGCCGCTTGCAGGCGGGCGAAAATTGGACCGGGGAATTCCTCGTGCAAACGCGTGGCGGTCGCACTTTTCCCGCATACGTGACCGATTCGCCGCTGCTGGATGCGAGCGGAAAACTCGTGGGCATCGTCGGCATTTCCTCGGATATGACCGAGCGCAAAAACGCCGCGGATCAACTCGCCACCGAACGCGCGCGCGCTGCTCGAAGCGCAAGAGGTCGCGCATGTCGGCAGTTGGGAAACGGACTTGCAGACCATGGAAGTGACTTGGTCGCCGGAGACGTATCGCATCTACGAACAGACCGGAGGATTTCGCGCCGACCTACACAAGATGTGCAAGAATTCGTCCATCCGGACGATCGCGCGCGAATCGATGGCGCGTTTAAGGAAGGCATGGGCCGGGCCGGCGAGTTCGCGCTCGAGCACCGTCTGCTCTTTCCCGATGGCCGAATCAAATACGTGGAGGAACGCTGGCGGAACATCTTCGACGACGAAGGCAAGGCAGTCCGCGTGACCGGCAGTTGCCACGATATCACGGAGCGGCATCTCGCAGCGGCTGCGTTGCGGCGCGCGGACGAGAGCCTGCGGACCACGCTGGAAACGATGACGGAGGTGTTCGTCACGATCGATCGCGAGTGGCGGCTGACCTACATCAACGCGGAGGCCGAGCGGCTGGCGCAACGGCCACGCGCAGACTTGTTCGGCCGCATTCTTTGGGAAGTGTCTCCCGCTCTCATCGGCACGACTTTTGAGAAGCAATACCGGCGCGCAATGGAGGAAAACGCGTCCGTTTCTTTCGAGGGTTACATCGAACCGCGCGGGCTTTGGCTGGAAGAGCGGGTTTATCCCTCACCCGATGGTCTGGCCATTTACGCGCGCGACATCACAGAATTTCATGCGCAGCGCGAGGCGTTGCGCGCGAGCGAGCGGGAATTTCGCACGCTGGCGGAGTCGATGCCGCAAATCGTCTGGGCTGCCGACGTGGCGGGGAAGGGCATTTATCTAAACCAAAATTGGCTGCAATTACACGGGCCTTAGTCTTGAGGAGAGCCTCGGCGAGGGCTTCTACGGCGCATTTCACCCCGACGACCGGCAACGCACCGGCGAGGCCTGGGCGCGCACACTCGCAGGCGAGGAAGATTTTGCGGTCGAGCTGCGGATCCGCGCCGCTGATGGGAGCTATCGCTGGTTTCTGAACCGCGCGTCGCCCGCAGCGCGATGAGCACGGCCAGGTGGTGAAATGGTTCGGCACTTGCACCGACATCCACGACCTGAAAATGGCGGACCTCGAAATTAGCCGCACCAATCGCGCGCTGAAGATGCTCGGCAGTTGCAACGAGGCGCTCATCCACGCCGAGGATGAGGCAGAGCTTCTCCACGCAGTCTGCAAGATCGCGGTCGACATCGGCGGCTACAAGATGGCGTGGATCGGTTACCCGCAACAGGACGAGGCCGGGTCGGTCAAAGTTATGGCCTCCTGCGGCGACGCCGTCGGCTATCTCGAGCGCTTGAAAATCAGCTGGCACGACGACGCGCCGCACGGCCACGGACCCGGCGGCCGCGTGCTGCGCTCGGGGCAGCCGGTGCTCGTCCGCGATGTCACCAAGGATCCCAGTTTCACCCACCTCGCGCCCGCGCTGGAGTTTGGTTTTCGCAGTGTGACCGCGCTGCCGCATGCGTCTGGAAGGCCGCACTTTCGGCGCGCTTTTTCTCTACGCCCCGAAAGTCAGCGAAATCACCGAGACCGAGCTGAAGCTGCTGCAGGAACTGGCGGACGACCTCGCCTTCGGCATCGCCAACCTCCGCTCGCGCAATGAGCGGGCGAAGCTGCAAAGCATCGTGGTGAAAGTCGCGGCGCGCCGTATCTGCGGCGACGCGGCGCGGAATTTTTCGAAGCAACTCGCGCGCAACATGGCCGAGGCGCTCGGCGCGCAGGCGAGCTTCGTCGCGCGGCTGCTGCCGGGGATGGCGGCACGGCGCAGACCATCGCCGGGAGTGGTCGAGGGCCAACAGTGCCGCCGTTTCGAATTTCGCATCGAGGACAGCCCCTGCCGCCGGCGGGAAGAGGATTGCGCGGTCGTCGAGCACGTCGATCGATCGGTTCCCGAATTGTCCCGAAATGGCCGCGATCGGCGGCGCAGGGATTCGTCGGCCGCTGGCTGGTCAATTCCGGGGGCGAGCAGATCGGGACTGCTCTTCCTGCTCTTCCGCGAGCCGCTACGAGGAGACGGAATTCATCCGCTCGACGCTCGCGCATTTTCGCCGCGCGCGCCGCGTCCGAAATCGAGCGGCAGCAGGCCGAGACGCGGATCCGCGAACCAGGCTGCACTACTCGATGCCGCGCACGAAGCCATCTACGTGAAGAAGCTCGATGATGGCGTGCTTTACTGGAACAAAGGCGCCGAGCGGCTCTACGGCTGGACCGCGCGAAGAAGTGGTCGGGACGGAAATCAGCGAGCGACTTTATGCGGATCAAACCCGGGTCGCCGAGGCGCGGGACGAAGCTGCTCGAGAACGGGGTCTGGGAGGGCGAAGTCGAGAAGCGCACCAAGGACGGCCGCATGCTCACGATTGAAGTGAGCTGGACCCTGCTGCGCGACGATGCCGGCGAGCCCTACGCGATCCTCGCGATCAACACCGACATCACCGAGCGCAAACAGCTCGAGCAGCAATTTCTCCGCGCGCAGCGGATGGAAAGCATCGGCACACTCGCCGGCGGCATCGCGCATGACCTGAACAACGCGCTCTCGCCGGTGATCATGTCGCTCGATTTGCTTGAAGCGAAAATTCCCGGACCAGGAGAGCCAGGAACTGCTCCACGTCATCAGCTCGAGCGCGCAGCGCGGCGCGGATATGGTGCGGCAGGTTCTCTCCTTTGCGCGCGGCGTGGAGGGCCAGCGCATCGAGGTGCAGGTGAGCCATCTGCTCGATGACATGGAGAAAATCAGCCGCGACACTTTCCCGAAAAATATCGTGATCAAAACGAGCGCGCCGGCCGATCTCTGGACCGTCTTTGGCGATCCGACGCAGCTGCATCAGGTGTTGCTCAACCTCTGCGTCAATGCACGCGACGCGATGCCGGATGGCGGCCAGCTAACAATTTCGGCGGAGAACCGTGAGCTCGATGCGCACTACGCCGGTCTCAATCCTGAATCCAAACCCGGCCCTTATGTGTTCCTGCAGGTCGAAGACACCGGCACCGGCATTCCCGCCGAGATCATCGAGAAGATTTTCGACCCGTTTTTCACCACCAAGGAAATCGGCAAAGGAACCGGCCTGGGCCTCTCCACTTCGCTCGCGATCGTGCGCAGTCACGGTGGCTTCATCCGCGTTACCAGCGAGATCGGGAAAGGGGCGACCTTCACCGTTTATCTGCCGGCTGGCACGAGCCGCCGTCGTGGAAACGGTGAAACATCCGCCGGTCCATCTCCCGCGCGGTCAAGGCGAGACGGTGCTGGTGGTGGATGACGAAGCATCGGTCCGCCTGATCACGAAACAGACGCTGGAAGCCTTCGGTTACCGCGTCATCCTGGCAAACGACGGCGCCGAAGCAGTGGCGATTTTTGCCAGCCGCCAGCAGGAGATCGACGTGGTCTTAACCGACATGATGATGCCAATGATGGACGGCCCCTCCGCCATTCGCGTCCTGCTCAGCATGGATCCCGCCGTGCGCGTCATCGCTGCCAGTGGCCTCGCCGCGGGCGGAAACATTGCTCAGATCGCGAGTCTGGGTGTGAAACATTTCCTACCAAAACCCTACTCCGCCGAAACGCTCCTCCGGACGCTTCGGGAAATTTTGAGCAAAGCTTGACGCTCAAGCCACGTCCGAAGCGGAGTGAAAATAGGGCTTGTGCGCGGTCAACGCGCTGAGGGCAATGCCTCAACCAGGCACGCACACCGGATAAGACTGGATCGGTCGCATAATCTTCACGCGTTTTACCGGAGCAGGCGATGAAAGGCATGGAAGCGCAAGCTCCCCCGGGGCGGCTCGATTGCCGAGGAATGGCGCGAGTGGTAACTACACCGATGTTCGCGTTTCGCTTCCGCCGAGCTGTGGGCGTTTTGGCTCTTCTGGCGTGCCCTATTTTTACGGCGCCGGTGGAGGCGCAGACTTACGAAGGGCGCGAACTCGTGAAAGCGGAGCTGCTCGCGAAAACGACGGCGATCGTGCCGGGGCAGCCATTTCGTGTGGGTGTTCTGCTGAAGATGGTGCCTGGCTGGCACACGTACTGGAAGTTTCCCGGCGACGCCGGCATTCCGAGCGAGATCAAATGGAAGCTCCCCGCGGGCTGGAAAGCAGGAGCAATGCAATGGCCGATCCCGCTCAAGCTTCTGGAGCCCGGCGACATCCAGATTTACGGCTATCACGATGAAGTTTTACTCATTCAAGAAATTACGCCGCCGGCTTCGATCGCTGAAACATCCGTGAAACTTTCGGCCGAGACGGACTGGCTGGTTTGCGAGAAAATCTGCATCCCGGGCGGAACCGCTGTGGAATTGGAACTTCCCGTGGCCGCCAATTCCACGTTGGCGAATGTTGAGACGTTTGACCGTTACGAGCGGAGGCTTCCGCAACCGTGGCCGAGCGCAGGCAGCGCCGAAGTCCGATGGACTCGAAGCGCGACCGAACTCCAATTGCATCTCAAAAGCGCCGCGCTGGCTAATCATCCGGTGGTCGATTTTTTTCCAGCGCCGGGGGAGAACGTGGTGGTCGGTCATCCGGCGACGGAGCGGGTGGCGGATGGGGTGACGTTCAAGATTCCGATCGATACGAGCGATGCAAAACTGGCGTCGCTGCCGGGCATGGTGGTGTTTGGTCAGACGGCGGACGGGCCGGAGCGTAGTGCGTGGGAAATCGGCAGCCCGCAAAATGGGGCGAGCGAATCGGCAGCCGCTGCCGCGAATGCACCGCCCGCGGGCCGCACGACTCCGAGTTCGTCCGGCGAGGGGCGGGGGTTGGCGATGTCATTGCTGCTCGGCTTTCTCGGCGGCTTCATCTTGAACCTGATGCCGTGCGTCCTGCCGGTGATCTCGCTGAAGATTTTCGGCTTCATTAACTACGCCGGGAAAAGCCGGCGCCATATTTTCATGAGCGGACTGGCTTTCGTGGCCGGGATCTTTGTCTGGTTCATCGGGTTGGCCGTGCTGCTGATTGTTTTAAAGAATGCCGGTAGTCAGGTCGGATGGGCGGTCCAATTCACCAACCCCTATTTCGTGCTCGCGATGTGTGTGGTGGTTTTCGTTTTCGCGCTCAATCTTTTTGGCGTCTTCGAGTTTACGCTGCCGCAAAGCGCCCAGCGCAGCGTGATGCATGTCAGCGCTGGAGAAGGTCATGCGGCTTCGTTTTTCCAAGGTCTGTTTGCCACCGTGTTGGGCACTTCGTGCACGGCTCCGGTGCTGGGCGCGGCGGTCGGGTTTGCGCTGTCGCAATCAAGCGCCGTCATCCTGCTTATGTTCCTCGCCATCGGGGCGGGCATGGGGTTCCCGTATTTGCTCCTCTCAGCGCAACCGGCTTGGGTCAGATGGCTGCCTCGGCCGGGTGCGTGGATGGAGCGCTTGAAGCAATTCATGGGCTTCCCGATGCTCGCCACGCTCGTCTTCCTCCTCTACGTGGTCGGTGCGCAGCGCGGGCCGGAAGCGGTGACGTGGACGCTTTGCTTCCTGCTTGTCGTCGGCCTGGCCGCGTGGATGAAAGGCGCGTTTCTCACTCCGCTCACCAGCACCGCGCGGCGCCTCGTTCTCCTCGTTCTTATGCTCCTGCTCGTCCTGGGCGGCGGCCATTATTTCATTCGGGAAAAATTCGCACAGACGAAATTGGAAACCGGTCCCATGGCCCTCACGGAGGGCTGGCTAAATTTCACCCCAGCCGTGCTCGAGAGCGAACTGGCCAAAGGCGGCCCTGTCTTTGTCGACTTCACTGCCGCCTGGTGCGTGACGTGCAAGTTCAACGAAAAAACCGTCCTCGAAAGCAGTGCCGTTCGCGACGCTTTTGCCCAGCGCGGGATCGTGAAAATCAAAGCCGACTGGACGAATGCTGACCCGGCCATCACAAAAATGTTGCAACAATTCGGGCGCCCGGGTGTCCCACTCTACGTCCTCTATCCGGCGGGAAAATCCGTGGAACCGATTGTCCTGCCGGAATTGCTGACCAAAAACATCGTGCTCGAACAACTCGAAACCATTGCTCCGCGGATCGCGGCACAACCTTGACTAAACTATGAAAACAAACCTCATCCTCACCCTCCTGACCGCATGCGCGGCAACTTCGCTTTTCGCCGCCGAATCGCCGAAAAACGGCAGCGCCGCGCCCGCCTTTTCTGCGCCGGACGCCAAAGGCAAAACGCACTCGTTAGCCGATTACAAGGGCAAGTATGTCGTGCTCGAATGGTTCAATCCCGAGTGCCCATTTGTGAAGAAACATTACGGCAGCGGCAACATGCAGAAGCTGCAGGAAGAATACGCTGGCAAAGGCGTCGTCTGGATGTCGATCGATTCCTCCGCCAAGGGCAAGGAAGGCCATCTGACCGCGGAACAGGCGACCAAGCAGATCGCCGATTGGAAGATGAATCATACCACCTTGCTGCTCGATGAAGACGGCAAATTGGGTCAGACCTATGGCGCCAAGAACACGCCGCATATGTTCATCGTGAATCCCGAAGGCAACCTCGTTTATCAGGGCGCCATCGACAGCAAAGCGACGCCGAACGCGGCCGATATTGCCGGCTCGACCAACTACGTAAAAGTCGCGCTCGACGAAGCGCTCGCCGGCAAAGCCGTCAGCAACGCGAGCACGAAGCCCTACGGCTGCTCTGTGAAATACTAGCTATCGGATAGCTTGCTGGGTGAGCGACGACACCGCTTTCTAAGGAGAGATTTCTTTTTCCCCTTGTGAAATAAATTGCCGGCCCACACCATGGCCGACGGTGCAGGGAACTTCTTCTGAAACAGGAAAGAAAAAGGAGGAAGGCCTCTTCGCCACCACTCAGTGGAGTCTGGTGCTTTCCTGGGCCGATTCCGGGAAGGATACGGAGAAAGCTCACGCGGCACTCGCGCAGCTTTGCCGGCTCTATTGGCGTCCGATTTTCGCTTATTTTTGCCGGAGCGGCCGTTCGCCGGTCGATGCCCAGGATCTGACCCAGGACTTTTTCGTTCATGTCTTGGAAGGCGACCTCTTTGGGCGGGCGGATCAGGAGCGGGGAAAGTTCCGGGCCTTGCTCTACCGGGCGTTGAAAAATTTCTCGATCGATGCACACGCGAAACGTCGTTCCAAGAAAAGGGGCGGGGGAGTTGCGTTTGTTTCCTGGGAGGATTGGATGACGGAGGCGCCCTCTCAGCTCCGCGTGCCCGCCGACGCACTTGAGGTCTGGAGTCCGGAAAAAGTGTTCGACTACCGTTGGGCAGCCACAGTCGCGGAACAGGCCTTGCGTCGTCTGGGGGAAGAATGCGAAGCGCGCGGGCGGCGCAGAGTGTTCGAGGCGGTGAGTGGTTGTCTCATGGCCGACCGCGCCGACGTCTCCTACGTCTCCCTGGCGGAGTCGGCTCGGCACGACCGGAGATAAGGTGAAGCAATTGCTCCATCGGCTGCGGGCGCGCTTCCGCGTCTTATTGCGTGAGGAGGTCGGGCGCACCATGACCGATCCGAGCGGGATCGACGAAGAGCTGCGTTATCTTTGTGCGGCCTTGGCCGCGAAGGAGTGATCGATGGTGCTGGCGCCGAAATCCCAGGCCGTGAAT
Organism: uncultured Verrucomicrobiae bacterium; assembly: GCA_963762685.1. Lineage (GTDB taxonomy): Bacteria > Verrucomicrobiota > Verrucomicrobiia > Chthoniobacterales > UBA10450 > JACCTI01. The sequence continues at coordinate 90,088 of CAVXLV010000010.1, forward strand.
TCGTGCGGCCTCACTGATTCCCTCGCGGGGCTGGCTGTCGAAGCAGAGCCATGCCCGAATTGCGGCGGCGGGGCGCGTCTTACGGGCGGACTTTGCCTGGGTTGTCTCATGCAGCGGGACGGCGCCGGCGGCAGGTTCGGAGGGCGAGGAGACACTGGATGAATTACTGAGCCGAGATCGATGCGCGACAGCGATTGGCAGATCGGCAATTATGACATACTGGCCGAGCTCGGGCGCGGCGGAATGGGCGTGATCTACAAGGCGCGGCATCGCCAGACCCGCCGGATCGTCGCGCTCAAGCGCGTGCTCGATTATCACGCGGATTCGGCCGAGACGGTGGCGCGTTTCCGCCGCGAAGCGGAGGCCGTGGCCAGCCTCGATCATCCCAACATCCTGCCCATCTACGACGTGGGCGAGTTCAAGGGGCTCCCGTTCTTTACCATGAAGCTGGCCACCGGCGGCAGCCTGCAAGAGGCGAAGCGCGCCTTGCGCGACGATCCGCGGCATTGCGTCTGGCTCCTCGCGCGCGTCGCCCGGGCCGTCCAGCACGCCCACGCGCAGGGCATCCTGCATCGCGATCTCAAGCCGGGAAACATTCTCCTCGATGGCTGGCGCGAACCGCTCGTGAGCGATTTCGGCCTCGCGAAATGGCTGCACAGCTCGACCGATCTCACGCGCACCCTGACGGTTTTCGGCACGCCAGGTTACATCGCGCCGGAGCAGGCCGGCGGCCCCTCGGCCGGGTTGCGGCCGGCGGCGGATATTTACAGCCTGGGCGCGATTCTCTTCGATCTGCTGACCGGACGGCCGCCGTTTCTCGGGCGAGCACGCGCTCGCCGTGATGCGACAGGCGGCGGAGGAGACGGCGCCGAAATTGCGCACGATCGCTCCTGGCCTCGATCGCGATCTGGAGACGATTTGCGCGAAGTGCCTGGAACGCGATCCGCAGCTGCGCTACGGCTCGGCCGGCGATTTGGCGGAGGATCTGGAGCGCTGGCTCGAAGGCCGCCCCATCGTCGCGCGACCGGTCCTGCCACCGGTTCGGCTCTGGCGCTGGTCGAAACGAAATCGGGTTCTGACGGCAGCTTTAGCGGCTTGCCTTGTGTTGCTGCTGGGCGGGTTTTGGTGGGTCAAGGAGAGCCGTCGTCTGGCTGCCTCTCTAAGCGAAGAGAGGCTCGCTGCGCGCTCATTGTTATTGTTACCCTCATTGGACCTCGATGCTGTCTCCACCGTCTCCGCACTTTCGTTAGAGAGCACCAGAGAAGTGGCCGCTGCCTGCGCTGGGGTGACATCGATGAAGACGATTCACCTTCCGCGGGAGGATGCTGAAATGCCGGGATTTCTTTGGAAAGACACCGATCTCCGACGCGCCGCTCTTTCTCGAAAGGCAAACGCGCTTCTTCTCACCACAACTCGGCGCGTTGCGGGGAAAATACGCACGGTGATGACGCTGGTGGACGCTGGCAGCGGGCACGTCCTGCATCGCGTGGTCGATGAGGGAGAAGATGTATCCGGCGCGGCGATATTCCGCGCTGTCCGGCTCCTCAGTGTGTCTTGGGATGAAGACGCCGGGCGCCGGGATCTTCCGGGATTGCGAAGCGAGCCGACGACGGCGACAAAATCAGAAGCGGCCCGCGATTACCTTTTGGCGGGCGACGATCTGACGAAGAAACGCAACGAAGAAAATTTCAATCGCGGGGTGGAATGCTACCGCAAGGCGGTCGCGGCCGATCCACAGTGCGCGTTGGCGGCGGCCAGCCTCGCATCCGCCCTGGCAATGCGGCAGCAATTCCGACCAAACCCGGGCGAACTTGAGGAAAGCATCCAGTTGGCGAAGCGCGCGGTGGCGCAGGATCCGTTGTTGCCCGATGCGCAGCGCGCCCGCGCCGTGACGCTGACGATGGCGGGCCGTTATCCGGAAGCGGAGGAGGCGAGCATCCGCGCTTTCGAGCTCGATCCGACTTATCAGCGCGCTCCCGGGCTGCTGGGCGCATTGGCCAACCTGAGCGGCAGGCCGGATCGCGCCCTGCGCTGGTATGGGTGGGCGAGGCGAATGCAGAATCAGCCTGGAGAATACGCGGTGAACATCGCCGGCGCGTGGCTGGTGCTGGGTGAACACGCCGCGGCGGAGACAGCTTTGCGTGAAGGCGCGGAATTTCGCCCCGATCTCCCGGACGCCATTTTTCTCCGGATCACGATCGCGCTTTACGAGGATCGGAGACGAAGACGCGGAACGCCTCGTGCATGAGCTGCTGGCACGCGCGCCGGATGATCGCGATGCGCAGCGGGTCGCGGCGGAGGCGTGGTTGCTCATGCGGCGCCTTCCGGCTGCGGAACAGATCTACCGGAAGCTCCTCGCGGGCGATCGCGGCGTCAGCATCCTTGGCTCGCGTGTGATCTATCAATCGGCGCTTGGTTGGATCTGCCGGCAAACCGCCCGCGAAATTGAGGGCGACGAACTGCTGGCGGAGGCGAAGACGCTCGAACTGGCGGCGGTGGAAGCCGCGCCGCTGAGCACCAATCATCTCTACTCGATGGCAGCCACCTGCTCGGCCTCGGGCCAGACCGATGAGGCCATGTCGTGGCTGGAGAAAGCCGCTACCGCGGGCATGATCGACCATCGCTTCATGGCGCTCGATCCTCGGCTGGCGCCGCTCGCCCCCGACCCTCGCTTTCAGACCCTTCTCAGTACACTCCAGCAAAGAGTGGAACATCTGAGACGGCAAGGACCGGCCGTGACCATGGTCTCAAACCTAGACTAGAGGACGATCCAAAATGAACGACTGGGAAAACCCCCAACAGCGCGAAGCGGCCTTCAAGCAGGCGATTGGCGCGGCCATGCAAGAAGGACAGCGTGCGAGACCTGCTCCTGGATCCCAAAACAGCCAGACAGACGCTCGAAGACGAGGGCGACATCAAGTTGCCGTCCGGTATGACGGTGATCTTTTATCGGCAGGAGGATCTGCCCCTGCGGCTGGTGGCTGTCATGCCATCACGCGATCCGGAGCAGGAACACCTTCCACCAATTGATCCTGGTTTTGAAAGTTGTTATCTCTGCACCTGGATCACCTACCGTAAAGATGCCGCCGAACAGCAGGAGGCGAAACAGATCAGCCAGCAGAAGGACGCGAGGGATCTATAGAGCGGTCACAGTTTGGCGAAGCTCAGGGAGCTTGCGTAACACCACCGCCAGACTGGGCAGGGTAGGCCGACTTCTTCCGGTGGCTGTCGTATCCAGTCCTTTAAAACAGGGGATATCCAGCCGCAGAAGAGCAGCCGCCTCGTCCAGCGCCAGAGCGACGTTCGCTCCTCGGGCCGCGCATCTTTTGGCCGTGGCCAGGAATCGGTTCGTCCCGTCGCGCAGCAGCTCGGGACAAAGCGAATCCTCCCGCACCGCCGAGTAAGACTCCGTAGACCAATGCAACTGGCGCCAGGCGGAACGCTCGACGCGCCGCAGTTGCCGCGCGATTTTCCGCCGGGCGGCGGTGACTCCGAGGAGGGCGACCGCAGCGGCGCAATAGCCTTCCTCCATCTCCGCGATGAAGTCGCGTGCTCGAAGAGTTTTCCCCCAAAGACGAGGGCGGTGAGGAGCCTCGTCCCCCTGCTCGGGCTGCGCGGAGCTGAAAGCGCTGAAATCTTCCCCAGTTCTCCCGCTGCCGGCCTGCAACAGGCCCGTGAGCGCGAGAGGGACATCGCTCACTGCGGACGAGACGCCGCTCCACAGGCTCTCGAGATCAATCACGACGGGTTGCGACCCTGCCGCGATAACGTTCCCGCGGTGTAGATCGGACGCCCTGAGGAGGTGAGCCATGCAGACGGCTGCGCCAGCGCGCCGGTAAAAGCTGCAGGCCGCGGCGCGGTCGCGACAAGGAGTTGCTGCCACGAATTCAACCCAACCCCAGCCGCGCCGCCGGAGCACCGCGGGTGCATACGGTCGCAGGGAATGGTGCAGCATTTCTGCCAGCCGCCGCCATTCCCATTCACCCCGGCAGTCGCGCGGTTTGTAGATCAGCCGTCCCCCTCCCTTCAGCAGCACGGCCGTCACGGATCGTCCGTGGCAATGAGGATCGCCCAGCCCCGGCTCGAGATCGCGGACAAAGGCGGCGCCGTGATGGAGACGCTTGTGCCGTTGGCCGAAGGTCCGCAAAAGGATGCGCCTGTCTTGTTGCAACCTTGCGAGGAACTCACGTGTGCCATCCTCCCAGTCACCGGCCAGTTCAGCGGCGAGGCGGGCGAGCGCCGGAAACTCTTGCAATAACAGGATCAACCGTGCTTCGGGCGACGGCTCGAAGAACGCCGCGATGGGGGACGAGTTGCGGCGGTTGGCCGCTGGCAAGTTAGGCCATGAGGCTTCTAATTTTCCCAAGGCCGTCTCCGCCGCTGGCCGCACCGCACGCAAAAGCCGTCCCGCGAGCGACGAGCGGAGTTTACGGCGCGCCAGCGGCGCCAATTGCGCCTGGAGCGCGGCAGAAGCTCGATCGTTCAGCCGATCAGCGGCGAACCGCACGACAGGAAAACAAAGTGGCAGGTGGAGAAAGCGGTCGTCTCTTTGCCGCAGAAGCACGGGCTTACGGTCGGATGCAGCGCCTTCCCGTTCTAAAAATGAAAGCAGCGCCAACAAATCCTCCGCCCATTTCGGCAATGCCCGCGCATTCAATCGCAGCAGGCGACGGAGCTTCGCCGGTTCGCTCTCGAGCAAAAAAGCGGCGTTAGTTTCCAATGTCCGTCCCCTCGGTGACGCAATGCTCAGGTCGCGCGGATCGGCAGCAGCGTGGAGCAACGCATGCCAGCGCCGAAAAGACGATGCGCGGTCCACGCTCTGAGCGCGCGTCGCCACCGTTATGCCGAAACCGGCGGACCGTGCGGATCGATGTCTCCCACCGCCAATTTCACCATCCGACCGAAGGTGTTCGCGCTCCAACCACTCCGCCATGCCGGCGGAGTCCATCCCTTGCCGGCGGTCAAGATTGAATCGGGATCCGCTTTAAGCACGCCCACAATCGTCCGACCGACGATGAAGCTGCCCACCGGCCCAAGCCATCGCTTTTTCCCTCTCGTGGCCGCTTCTTGTAGAAATGTAAAACCACAAGCCGGCATCCTCCTGCCACCCGAGCTGGGATAACGCCGCCAGCATCCTGGGGCCATGACCTGCCGCCATCTCGTCAGCGCAGAGCACCGGCCGCGAGCCCAAGCTCTCTTGGTGACCCCTCCGCCGGCAGCTGAGAGCGGCTGCGCGGTTTTCGCTTTAACCCTAACGCGTGCACCGCGCGGCCACGCGCAGAATCGCGAGCGGCGTCATGCGCGCGATGGCCATCGCGATCTTCATCACCGTGCCGGGAATCACGATGGCGCGGGCGTGCTCGATTCCAGCCAGCGCGTTCGCGACCACCTCCTGCATCGGGACGTAGGTGAATTCGGGAGCGACCGCATTTCGGTCACCCGCGCGGGCGGCCACCTTGTCGAACTCCGTATGCACCGGCCCCGGGCAGAGTGCGCTCACCGTGATGCCGTGTCCCCGCACTTCGCTCCGGAGCGCTTCCGTGAAACTGGTCACGTACGCTTTCGTGGCCGCGTAAACCCCCATCCCGGGGATCGGGAGAAACGAGGCAGATGAACTGACGTTAAGAATCGCGCCGCGCTTTGCGCTCATCATCGCGGGCAGAAGTTTGCGCGTGAGCAAGGTGAGCGAGACGACGTTGACCTGCATCATCTCGTTCACGCGTTTGAAATCGCTCGTGGCAAACGAGCCGCGATCGCCGGAGCCGGCGTTGTTGATTAGAAAATCGGGCGTGAGCGATTCCTGCTCCAGCCAATCGCACAGCTCGGAGATGGATTTGTGTTTCGCCAAATCGACCGAGTGGAAATGGACTTCGAGCGCAGGGTGATTCGCGGTGAGTTCCGCGCGCAATTCTTCCAGTCGGTCTGTCCGCCTGGCGATGAGAATAAGGGCCTTCGCGCGGGGCGCGAGCTGGCGCGCAAATTCGCTTCCGAGTCCCGCCGAGGCACCGGTGATGAGGGCCGTGCAGCCGTTGAGATTCAATTGGAGCTGCCCCTCCGCAGAATCGGCTCCAACGTCTTCCAAACCACGTCGGCAATGATCTTGTGCCCCGCGGCGTTCGGATGAATCTGGTCCGGCTGATTCAGGTCACGCACGCCGCCCACGCCTTCGAGGAGAAAAGGAATCATGGCCGCGTGGTTGTCTTTCGCCACTTCGGCGAACACGTCTCGGAATTGATCGGCATACTGCGTTCCCACATTCGGCGGCATCTGGATCCCGGCGACCACGATTTTCACCGCCGGATTTTTCGCCTTCGCCTTGTCGATCATTCCCTGGAGGTTCGATTTGATCTCAGAAACCGGGAGACCGCGCAGGCCATCGTTCCCGCCGAGTTCCAGAATCAGCACATCGATGGGCCGTTGCAGAAGCCAATCGATCCGGCGCAATCCTCCGGCAGTGGTATCGCCACTCAGGCCGGCATTGACCACTTGATAGGGCAGCCCTGCGGCGCGGATTTTTTCCTGCACCAGAGCGGGAAACGCTTCCGCCGGTTTCACCCCCAGGCCGGCGCTCAAGCTGTCGCCCAGAAACACGACGATTCGTGCGCAGGCGTTGGCTCCGCCGGCCGCAAGACGGAGACCGATAACGAGCGTGCACCAAACAAGCAGCAACAATTTTCTCATGCGCAGCGAACAATATCACGTAAGCAAGCCATCGCCGCCAAACCTTCCATGACCGTTCTCCCGATCCTCCGCGTCCAGCAGCTCACGAAGAGTTATACGACGGGCGCCGGGAAATTGACGGTGCTGAAAGATATTTCGTTCGAGCTGCCGCAAGGCGCGACCTGCGCCATCCTCGGCCCGTCGGGCAGCGGGAAGACGACGCTGCTCGGCTTGTGCGCAGGCTTGGATCGCCCGACCTCCGGCTCCGTTTTGCTCAACGGCGAGCCGCTCGCGGACATGAACGAGGACGAGCGGGCGCGCGCGCGCAATCTGCACGTCGGCTTTGTCTTCCAAAATTTTCAACTCATCCCGACGCTGACCGCGTTGGAAAATGTGACCGTGCCGATGGAGTTGCGCGGTGATCGCACCGCGAAAGCGCTCGGGCTTGATCTTCTGCAACGGGTGGGCCTCGGGGCGCGGGTGGACCATTATCCGACACAGCTTTCCGGTGGCGAACAGCAGCGCGTGGCGCTGGCGCGCGCGTTCATTAACCGACCAAAAATCCTTTTCGCTGACGAACCGACGGGCAACCTCGATGCGGAAACAAGCAGCGGGATTATCGAGATCATGCTGGAACTCAATCGCAGCGCCGGCACCGCGCTCGTCTTGGTGACGCACGACCAGGAAGTCGCGAATCTCACCGAGCGAACCATCCGGCTGCGGAGCGGCGAAGCCGTTTGATGCATCCGCGCTTTATCTGGCGGATGGCGTGGCGCGACAGCCGGTCGAGCCGGCGGCGGCTGCTGGTTTTCTCGATTTCCATCACCCTGGGTATCGCCGCCTTGGTCAGCATCGGCTCATTTCGGGCCAGTCTTTCGCAGGGAATCGAAGACCAGGCGCGGACTTTGGTCGGCGCGGACTTGGTGGTCTCGTCTTCGCGCGCGTTCACTCCCGAGCAGGAGTCCTTGTTGCGCTCGTTAGGCTCGCCGCAAGCGCGGGAAGTGCGTTTCAGCACCATGGCGGTTTTTCCGAAGGGCGGGGGAACCCGGCTCATCAGCGCGCGCGCGCTCGGGGGCGGGTTTCCGTTTTACGGTCCGATGGAAACGGAGCCCGCCGCCGCCGCGCAGGATTTTCGCGCAGGCGGTCGCGCGGTGGTGGATGAGAGTTTGCTCATTCAATTCGGCGCCAAACCCGGCGACCTGATCAAAATCGGTGAGACCGAGTTCACGATTGCCGGCGCGCTCAAGAAAGTGCCCGGTGAAGCTTCCGCCGCCGGTTCGCTTTCCCCGCGTGTGTATCTGCCGCTGCAAGATCTGGCGCGGACTGAATTGCTGAAACCCGGCAGCATCGCCCGCTATCGGAATTACGTGAAGTTCCCCGCCAGCGAGGATATGGAGAAGCGCATGGCCCGGCTGGGCCCGCAGTTGCAGCAGCTCGGGCTCGATTTCGACACCGTGGCTTCGCGTAAAAAAGACCTCGGGGAAGCGCTGGAAAATCTCTATCGCTTCCTCAATCTCGTCGGTTTCATTTCGCTCCTGCTCGGTGCTGTGGGCGTGGCGAGCGCGATCCAGGCGCACCTGCAACAAAAGCACCGGACCGCGGCGATTCTGCGCTGCCTCGGCGCATCTGCGCGCAGCACCGTCCTTGTCTATTTATTGCAAGCGGCGGCGATGGGATTCATCGGCGCCAGCGCGGGGGCAGCGCTCGGCCTCGTCTTGCAGCGCATCTTTCCGATCATCCTGCAGAGCTTTCTGCCGATCGCGATTTCGAGCGCGATCGCGTGGGGTCCGATCGTGGCTGGTATGCTGATTGGCTTCGGCATTTGCGTCCTCTTCGCCATGCCGGCTCTGCTGCGTTTCCGGCACGTCTCGCCGCTACTGATCTTGCGCGGATCGGACGTGAGCGAGGCGGGACCGCGTGGTTTCGATTGGTCGGTCGCGCTGGTTTATTTTCTCATGGCGGGAAGCGTGACCGTGTTCGCGATCGCACAGTCCGAAAAATGGACGCACGGGCTGATCTTTGCCGGCGCGCTTGGCCTTGCGATCTTGATTTTCGCCGGCATGGCAAAATTGCTCATCGTGCTGGTGCGGAGGTTTTTCCCGCAACGCTGGAGCTTCGCGCTCCGGCAAGGGCTGGCTAATCTCTACCGGCCGAACAACCGCACGCTCTTGCTGACGGTGTCGTTAGGCCTGGGCACGTTCTTGCTGCTTAATCTTTACCTCTCGCGCGAGGTGCTGCTCACGCAATTCCGTTCCATCGGCACGGCGGACCAGCCGAATATTTTTCTCTTCGATATTCAGCCGGATCAAAGCGCGGCCGTGGCGGAGCTGGTGCGGTCGTTAGGGCTGCCGGTCCTTCAGGAAGCGCCCATCGTCACGATGCGATTGGCGGAAGTGAAAGGGCGAAAAGCGGCCGATATCCTGGCCGATCCGGCGCGCAAGATTCCGGAGTGGCAATTGCAGCGGGACTACCGGTCCACTTATCGCGAGACACTTTCGGAAACGGAAAAGATCGTGGCGGGTGAGTGGATCGGAAGAGTCGCAGATTACAAACCCGGGGACGTCGTTCCGATCTCGCTCGATAAAGATATCGCGCGCGATTTTGACGCGAAGATTGGCGACGAATTGGTCTTCGATGTGCAAGGCATCCCCATCCGCACGCGCATCGCGAGCACGCGCGAGATCGATTGGAAACGCTTTCAGACAAATTTCTTCGTGGTCTTCCCGGTGGGCGTGTTGGAAAACGCGCCCACCTTCGGCGTCCTCGTCAGCCGTGTGTCCGATGCCGCCGCGTCAGCGCGTTTGCAAAGTGCGGTCGTCGCGAAATTCCCGAATGTCTCAGCGCTCGATCTCACTTCCGTGATTCAGACGGTGGATTCCATTTTCTCCAAGGTCGCGCTCGTCATTCGCGTGATGTCGCTTTTCACCGTGGGCGCAGGTTTGATCGTGCTCGGGAGCACAATCTGGAGTGGTCGCTATCAGCGTTTGAAGGAGAGCGTGCTTTTGCGCACGCTCGGCGCATCGCGCCGGCAGATTTACCAAATCCTCTGCGCGGAATATCTAATGCTTGGCGTGCTCGCGAGCGGGACGGGAATTTTGCTGGCGGTGGCGTCGAGTTGGGCGCTGTCGCGGTTTGTTTTTAAACTCGATTACCATCCATCCTTCTGGCCCTTGGCGGTCGCGCTGTTCGCAGTCAGCGCATTGACGGTTCTGGTCGGGCTTTTCACCAGCCGAGGAATCGGAACGCAGCCGCCGCTGCAAATTTTGCGCGAGGAAGCGGAGTGAGAGAGTAGCGAAAGCGGTGTTTCCTACTGCGTCGGAGAGATCCTTCGAGCGCGTTTCGCCGCCTCGAGGTGACTTTCACGCAGGCTAATTAGCGAGTCGTCTTCGCCGCGCGCGTGGTGGCGGGTTCGAGCGATTTGAGTTCGCCCGCGGTCAATGGGCGCCAGTGGCCGATGGGAAGTTTCTCCAGCTTGAGGTTGCCGATTCTCACGCGCACCAATCGAGTCACTTCGTAGCCGATCTCATAAAACATGCGCCGGATTTGCCGATTGATTCCCTGCCGCAAAAGCACGCGCACGAGATTCGGTTTGAGCGGAAAAACGCGTTCGAGCTTGGCGCGCTTGCCATCCAGATAAACGCCACGCAAAAGTTTCGCGGCCAGCTCCGGCTCCCACGCGCGGTCGAGCGTGACCTCATATTCCTTGTCCACTTTGTAACGCGGATGCGTCAGACGCTGCGCCAGATCGCCGTCATTCGTGAGAATGAGCAGGCCTTCGCTTTGCGTGTCGAGGCGTCCAACATTGAAAAGCCGGGGCCCGCTGGCGGGCAGGAGATCGAAGATGGTGTCGCGCGCGTTGGGATCGCTGCGGGTGGAAACAAAGCCGGCGGGTTTGTTGAGCACCAGGTTCAGCTTTCGCTCTGCGCGCACCATTTTACTGCCGACCTTCACGTGATCGGTCTCGGCCGGTTGCACGCTAAAGTCGGTCACCACGCGCCCATTGATGGTGACGCGACCGGCGGCGATGAGTTCATCGCAATGCCGCCGTGAGCCGACGCCGGCCGCAGCGAGAAAGCGGTTCAGGCGCATACTGGAGAGATAAACTATTACGAGAGCTGGAGGGAAGCTGGCACCTTCCTCTCAGCGGTCGCGCGACTTAAGCGTCCGGCTTGGTCTTCGGCAGGCCGAGGACTTTCGTGCCGTCTTTCCACTGGCCGCGCTTCTTCAGGAGCTCGACGCGCTCGAACCGCTTCAAGACGTTGCGCTTGGCCGTGATGGTGCTGGCCCCTTTGAGACTGCGATGCTGCGACATAATATGATTCCTGGAAAAGTGAACCGGAACGGTAGAGGGCTGCGTCTTTTTTTCAACCGGAGATCCTGGCCGGCCTTCAGGCGCGGTATTTTTGCCAATCTTCTGGCAAGCGCAGCAGTTTGGCCGATGGCATCTCGATGATGGCCAGCATTTGCCGGCAATCCGCGATCACGGTCCCGTCGGCCGGACGGACAATGCGGAACGCGCACCAAAAACGCACGCGTTCCAATTGGTCGAGCCAGCCTTCGATCACAAGCTGGTCGCCTAATTTCGCCGGGCGGCGGTAATCGATTTCGGTCCGGACCACGACCGGATATTTTTGGTCGATCGCCATCTGCGCGAGGCTCATCCCGAGCTCCGCCGCGAGCAGCGTGCGCGCGATTTCGATGAAGCGGAGATAGGCGATGTTATGCACGACCGCGGCGCAATCGGTGTCGAAAAACATCACCTGCACTTCGGTGCGGATGCGCGGGGCGTCGCTCGTGACCATGCGCGAGCATCGGGCGTGGCACGCGCCTCGCGCAACGGAATTGTGGCTACAGTTTCGCCAGCACCGCCGCTGCGACTTCTTCGGACGTGACGCTGTTCATGCAGCGAAAGTCGATCGGGCATTCGCGCAGGAAGCAGGGACTGCAGGCGACGTGATGCCGGACGACGGTGTGACCTTCGCCGAGCGGACCGGTGAGGCGATCTTCGGTGGAGCCAAAGATCGCGACCACTGGCACGCCGAGCAGTGTGGCGAGGTGCATCGTGCCGGTGTCGTTGGTGAGGAGCAGCCGGCATTCGCGCAGCTCGGTGATGAGTTCTTCGAGCGTCGTCTGACCGATTCGGTTGACGCAATTTTCGCCCAGAGCGGCGGCGATGGGTTTTCCGATTTCGACTTCAGCGCGCGTGCCAAAGAGGACCCATTGCACGGGGCGTTGCGCCGAGACCGCGGCGGCCGCTTCTGCGAAACGTTCTGGCAGCCAGCGTTTCGCGGGGCCGTATTCAGCGCCGGGGCAGAGGCGCGATTTTGACTACGGAATCAGCCGTGGCTGCACGTGCCACGGGTGCTGTAGCTGGCAAAGCTGCGAGGTCGGCGCCAATGGCTTCGGCGAGGTGCAGATAATGGTGCACCTGATGCCGGATCGGGCCGCGCCATTTTTCTTCGGGCACGATCTGGTTGAGCAACCACGACCGCTGATGGCCGCGGTAGCCGACACGCCGCGGGATGCGAGCCAGCCAAACCTCGAGCGCGCTCCGGAGCGAATTCGGAAATAGGATGGCGACATCGAAGGCAGGTTGGCGACGAAGCAGGCGCGCCGTGCCAGCCAGCGAGCGGGAGGGCAGCGCCAGAATTTCGTCCACTTCCGGCACGAGCTTCCACACCGGCGCGATCTTCGCCGGCGCGGCGATGGTGAGTGGGCGTCGGGACGGCCGCGCTTGATCGCGCGCACGGCGGCGGCACTGATGACGCTGTCGCCCAACCAATTCGTGCTGCGGATGAGAATGCGGAACGGTTTCAAAGTGGTGTCGGGGAGGAACGTAGACGCCACGCTTGTATTTCGGGAGGAGGAAGTTTGGGCGCGGTGTTTTCCAGCGATTATGGACCCAGAACCAATCCTCCGGCGCCTGCCGGATTTGCTCGGCGACGGCATGATTCGCTTTCGCGGTCAGGCTGGAAATCGTGTCGCCGGGTGCGTCGAGACGCGGCGAAAAAACCATCCGCCAACGACCTCGACCCTCGGTGTAAATGGCGGCGCTGATCATGGCCACACGAGCGCGTTTCGCGAGCAAGGCGGGTAACGGCGTGGTCGACGCGAGGCGTCCGAAAAATGGCGTCCACAAGCCGTGATCGCCGGCGTGTTGATCAGCGAGAATGCCGAGCGCGCCGCCCGCGCGCAGAAGCTCGATCGGGCCTTGGAAGCCCTCCCGGCGATCGAAAAGCTGCACGCCGGTGCGGGCGCGCTGCCGGCGGACGTCGGCGTCGATGTGGCGATTGGAAAGCGGTTGGAAAATCGTGCCGAGCGGGGCGTAGCCGAATTGATGCGGGAAAAGCTGCGCGAAGATTTCCCAGTTTCCGAGATGGCTCAGGATCACGACCAGGCCGCGGCCGGCGCGCAGATGTTCGTGCACGATCTCGGCGTTCTCGACGGAGACGCGGCTCGCCATTTCCTCCAGCGACATCGAACCGAGGCGCGCGCTGGAGAGCAGATTTCCGCCGAGACGTTGGAAATGACGGCGCGTGAGGCGGCGCAATTCCCGCTCTGATTTTTCGTCGCCGAACGCGATCGTGAGGTTGCGAAACGTGAGGCGCCGATATTTTCGAGAAAGCAGCCACGCTTTCAGGCCGCCGATTTCGCCTAACCAGAAGACGAGCGCGGGCGGGAGAAATCCCAGCAGGCCGGTGCCCGCGCGGTAGAGGAGATAAAGAAAGAAATCGAGCATGCGCGCGTGGGCGGAGCGGAGCCGGCCGCCGGGCGGGCCAGCGTAATTTTGCCTGCGCGGGGGTTCAATCAATATAATGTCCACGCGTGACCACGAACGCATGAGCAAGAACGACGAAAAACTCTGGAGCGGCCTGTCCGCGGACGCACGCAAGGCGCTGGTGACGCGGGATTATGCGGCGGGCGATGTGGCGACGCGTTTGGCGGGTGAGGGGATCGAAGCGGGTCAGTTGCTGGCGGCGGATGGGACGTCGGCGGATTTGCGCGCGGTTTGGATTCCGGGCGTGGAGATTTTTTCGCGCACGGTTTATCCGCAGCGGCATCGCGGCGTGTTTGGCGAATTCGCGCGACGCGGGGAAGGCGTGCTCGGGCAGATTGGTTTTTGGCCGACGCAATGGGCGACCGCGCGGATGTTTCCGCAAACCGCGAAAGGTTTCCACGTGCATCCGCCGGCCGTGCCGGAGGACGAGGACGCGGCCGCGTGGTTCGCGAATGTTTTCCGCGATGAGAATCCGGATTACACTCTGCGCCCTTACGAGCGCGAGCAGTGGGATGTGATGTTTTTCGTGCAAGGCATCGCGGAGATGATCCTGCGCGAGGCGCGCGAGGGAATGAAGGCGCGGACGATGCGGCTGATCATCGACGGGGATAATCATCGCGGCGGCAACAATGTTGGCATCGTGATTCCGCCAGGCGTGGCGCACGCCCTTCGCGTGGAAGGTTCGGAAGATTTGATCATGGTTTACGGGACGAGCACATCGTTCCGGCCCGAGTTTGAGGGACGGATCGCGAGCGACGTGGAGACGGCGCAGTTGCCTGAATCCTGGAGCAAGTTCCTCGCGTAGTTTTTGTCATGCCGAGACAGTTCATAGCTTCGGAGCCGGAGCTGATGGACCGGCCGGACGCTTCGCCGGCGGAACTGGAAGCCGCGCTGCAAAGTCTGCGCGGGCTGAATCGATACTTCGGCAGTTATCGGATCGTGGCGCGTTTTATGAAACGGTGGATTCGACGCGGCGAGCGCGTGCGCGTGCTCGATCTGGCCACGGGCTCGGCGGACATTCCGCGGCAGGTGGCGGATCATGCGCGCGCGATCGGGGCAACGGCGGAGATCGTGGCGGTGGATTTCCAAGCCACCACGATCGGGATCGCGCGCCGACTCAGCGCGGAGTATCCGGAGATCCGTTGCGAATGTGCGGATGTGCTCGCGTTCGCGCCGGACGAGCCGTTCGACATCGTGATTTGCTCGCTGGCTTTGCATCACTTTAGCGATGAGGACGCGGTGCGTTTGCTCCGGCGCGCGCCGGGAGCTTTCGCGGCGGTACGTTTTGGTTTCGGATTTGCGGCGTGGGCGCTTGCTCACGTCGGGCGTCGAGCTGCTGACGGATTTGATTTATCGCGATCGGATGACGCGGAACGACGGACGCGCTTCGGCGGCGGCGGCGTTTAGCTTTGGTGAGTTGTGCGCGCTGGCGACGCGCGCGGGCTGGCAGGATTTTGGGAGCGCAAAATTCCTTTTTGCGCGCCAGGCGATCTGGTTGGAGGGAAGGGCGCCATGAAGCTTTGCGAAACCACGCGCGAGATTCGCGAGCTGCGACCGAAGGAGGGGCGACTGCGGGTGTTGGTGCCGACGATGGGTGCGCTGCATCGCGGGCATCTGGAATTGATTCGGATCGCGCGCGAGGCGGCGGGCGCGAGCGGCGAAGTGGCGGTGAGCATTTTTGTGAATCCGCTGCAATTTGAGCCCGGCGCGGATTTTGAGCGTTATCCGCGGCCCGAAAGCGCGGATGAGGTAGCCTGTCGCGCGGCGGGGGTGGACCTGCTTTTCCGGCCGACGCCTAACGAGATGTATTTCGCCGATCGTTCGGTGACAGTGGAGGAGAAGTCGCTCTCGCAAACGCTCTGCGGACGTTCGCGGCCGGGACATTTCGAGGGCGTGTGCACGGTGGTGACGAAGTTGTTTCACCTGCTCGCGCCGGATGCGGCGGTTTTCGGGGAGAAGGATTTTCAGCAACTGGCGATCATTCGCCGGATGGTGCGCGATTTGAATTTTCCGATCGAGATCATCGGCGCGCCGACGGTGCGGGAGGCGGATGGGCTGGCGCTGCAGTTCGCGTAATCAATATCTGAGCGCGGAGGAACGGGCGCAGGCGCCGGTGTTGCGGGCGGCGTTGCTCGCGGCGGGCGAGGCGTTCCGCAATGGGGAGACAGTCGGCGGCACGTTTGGTGGAACAAATCAGCCGCCAAATCGGCGGATGTCGGGCGGCGCGGATCGATTACGTGGAGGCGGTGGACGCTGAGACACTGCAGGCGCAGGAGAGAGCGGACGCGAACACGCTCCTGGCGGTGGCGGTTTACTTTGGCAGGACGCGCCTGATCGATAACCTGCGACTCGCAACTGGAACGGCGGGAGTAAGTGCGTAGGCCATCCATCCGCCGCGCTCAGAATTGATCGCCGGCTTTGGTATAGCGGGCGATGATCTCATCGATCTTGATCCTGTACACGCTGCTCGCCAAGGCCGTGCCCGCAGCGTTGAATTCTTCACCGGCCGCTCCCCGTCATAGGCGGAATAGACCGAAACAGCGGATCTCCGTTTCGCTGGTTTCCGCCTCCGCTGCGGATATGATGGGTGCGGATGAAAGAATACGATTTCGTGGTGATTGGGAGCGGGATCGCAGGGCTTTCTTTTGCCTTGAAGGCGGCGCAGCACGGCTCGGTGGCGGTGATTACGAAACGTAAGGGGGCGGACTCGAATACGGCCTGGGCGCAGGGCGGCGTGGCGTGTGTGACGAGCACGGAGGATTCTTTCGAGCTGCATGTGCGCGATACGCTGGAGGCCGGCGCGGGACTTTGCGATGAGGAGGCGGTGCGCACGATCGTGACCGAAGGGCCGGCGCGGATTCGGGAGTTGCAGGAGATCGGGCTGCACTTCGATGAGCGCGAGGTTTCGGGGCATCGCGAGCCGGATTTAGGGCGTGAAGGCGGGCACTCGAAGCGGCGGGTTTTGCATGTGGCGGACGTGACCGGGCAGGAGATCGAGCGGACTTTGCTGAGCGAGCTGGGGCGGGCGTCGAATGTGGACCTGCTCGAGAATCACATGGCGGTGGATTTGATCACCGCCGGCAAACTGGGTTACGCGACGGAGGATCGTTGCCTCGGGCTTTACGTGCTCGATGAAGTGACGACCGCGGTGGAAACGGTGCGGACCGATCGTTTGGTGCTGGCGACGGGCGGCTGCGGGAAGGTTTATCTTTATACCACCAATCCGGACATCGCGACGGGCGACGGCGTGGCGATGGCCTGGCGGGCGGGGGCGGCGATCGCGAACATGGAGTTCATCCAATTCCATCCGACGTGCCTGTTTCATCCGCTGGCGAAGTCGTTCCTGATCTCGGAGGCGGTGCGCGGGGAAGGCGGGGTTTTGCGGAACGAGCAGGGCGAGGATTTTGTGCGGCAGGCGCATCCGCAGGGTTCACTGGCGCCGCGCGATATCGTGGCGCGCGCGATCGATGCGGAGATGAAACGCACGGGCGCGAAGTGCGTCTGTCTCGATATTACGGACAAGCCGGCGGAGTTCCTGCGCGAGCGGTTTCCGCATATTTACGAGACGTGTCTGCGGTTCGGGATCGATATGACGAAGGAGCCGATTCCGGTGGTGCCGGCGGCGCATTATCAATGCGGCGGGATCAAGACGGACGTGAACGGGGCGACGACGCTGGCGGGTTTGTAGGCGATCGGCGAGGTGGCTTCGACGGGGCTGCACGGCGCGAATCGGCTGGCGAGTAATTCGCTTTTGGAAGGGAGCGTGGTGGCGCACCGGGCGTGCGCGGCGATGGTGAAAGCGCAGCCGCCGGCGCAGGCGGTGCGGGCCGATTTCGCTCCCGCCTTGGGAAACTGGCGATGTGCAGGACCGTGGATGAGCTGGTCGTCATTTATCACAACTGGGACGAGATCCGGCGCCTGATGTGGGATTACGTCGGCATCGTCCGGACGGATAAGCGGCTGCAGCGGGCGAGCCATCGGCTGCGGAATCTGCAGCGCGAGATCCGGGAGTTTTACTGGAATTTCAAGATCACGGTGGATCTGCTGGAACTGCGGAACCTGGCGACGGTGGCGGCGTTGATCGTGGATTCGGCGCTGAGCCGGAAGGAGAGCCGCGGGTTGCATTTCACGCTCGATTATCCCGAGCTGGACGACCGGCATTTCAAGCGGGACACGGTGCTGAACCGGATTTGAGAGCCAGAACGCGATCCGGCACGCGGCCGGGTTGGAATGGATGCTGCTAGATTAAGGATGGCGCAGCGCGAACGGCACGCCTGCCCGCGAGGGGGAAAACCGGCTTGCCCGCCTGGAGAATTTCAGATAAAGAAGGCCCGGCATATCGCTCAATGAGAAGATTTTTAGCATTTTGTCTTCCTTTGGTTGGGCGCTGGCGCTGCCTTGTTCAGGCGCAATCTCCCTACGAGAGCGCGGCCGACTTCGCGAAATACGCGATGAAGCTGCGGGAGCAGGCGATGCTAAAGGTGGAGCCGCAGGTTTTTGTGCCGACGTCTTCGCGCACCAGCACTCAGCGTTATCCGTGGAAGACGAACATCGTGACCACGGTTTTCTGGATTGGCGAACAGCCGACGCAGAATAATCCGGTGCCAAATACGAAGAGCTCCTGGGACGCGAACTGGTCGTCCAACTACGGCGGCTACGATACGCCCGACGCCTCGGGTCGCGGAAGAATTACATCCCGGTCTCGTTCGTTCCGCGGCAGAATCCGTTTTACATCGCGCTGCCGTATAACGACGTCACGCACGGACAGTTCAAACCGGAGGCGGCGCTGGTCATTCCGTGGTTTAAGCAGGACTTCACGGCGCAGGGGCAATCGGTTTGCAAGGGCCGCTGGCTCGCGATCCGTAAGGGCAATCGCGTCTGCTACGCGCAATGGGAGGATTGCGGGCCGTTCCGCACCGATCACTTCCAATACGTTTTCCAAAACGAGCGGCCGAAGCCGAATTTGAACCGCGGCGCCGGGCTCGATATTTCGCCCAGCGGTGCGGGATTACCTCGGGCTGCAATCGACCGATGTGACCGACTGGCAGTTCGTGGAAGTGCGCGATGTCCCGCGGGGCCGTGGCGCAGCTACGGCGACAATAATCATTTCGTGATCGCTCAACGCCAGGCGCAGGCCAACCAGCAGCGCCTCGCGCAGGAGACGGCGGGGAAGAAGAAGTAGAAAAGGCCGGAGCCGGGTTCGCGTCCGCTGCATCAGCCGCCCGTGCCGATGCGACTCTTTAGGCTGCGGAAGTTTTCTTTCAGCTCTTCCACTCGCTCCACCAGCGGCTCGTAGCGTTTCCGTTCGGTCGGCGCAGAAATGCGGCCAGGGGCTGGAAGGCCTGGCGATTTCTTTGTAGAAGAGGTCGATCGCCTGTTCCATCTGTTGCTCGATCGCGGCGACCAGCTCGACGCGTTTCGCGTCCATTTCCTTTTCGTAGGCGCGGAGCACTTTTCCGCGTTGGCCGAAGGCGACGAAGGTGCCGAGAATGGCGGCCGAGCCGGCCACGATCCCGGTCACGTCGGCGACGGAGGCGCTGATCATGGCGGCGACGACGCGTGGCGATTCCGCCCGTGGCGGCGACGCCTGCGGCGGGGCGAAGCCAGGCGGCGCTTTGCGCGAAGGTCTTGGCGAGTTGTTCTTCCACGCCTTTTCCCGCGACGCGTTCCACCAACGTCAGCTCGATCGATTGCAGGAGGTCGCGGCGTTGGCGGGCGAAATCGGGGATCGTTTTCGAGACGCGATTTTTTCCCTCGGAAGCGAACTGCGCTTCGATCGTGTCCTGCAGTTGCGGCCAGAGACTGCGCAGATCGGTTTCGAGAAGCTGGACCGCGTTCTCGACCTGCGGTTGCACGGTTTCGCGGAGTTTGGTTTCCACTTCATTCTGGAAGTCGTGCTGCCATTTCGCGCGAGTCCAGAGCAGGCGCCAGGTTTTCCAAAAGGAGAGCTTTTCTTCGATCAAGTTCTTCCCGTGATCCGCGCAGTCGCGGCAGGCGCGCTCGACGCCGCGGAGGAAGCCGGCTACCTGCCGGAGCGTTTGCTCATGGCGCACTTGGATGAAGTTTGTGCACGCGTTCGAGATGTTCTTCGTCGCGCCGGATGAGATCGAAGCTGCCGCGAATTTCTTCGGCGAAATCGGAGAGCATGAGATTGCCGGTTGGAAGTGGTGGAAACGAGCTTCATCATGCGCGCGCCGCCTTCGGTGACGGTGCGCGTGATCTGTTCTTCCAACGGCCCGAATTGGCTCTCGTTCCAGAGGCGTTCTTTATCGAGGCCGCTGGTTTTGGCGAGGAGCGCTTTCCGGGCGGAGACGGCAAAGATCGGCGGGCGTGAAGCCTAGTTTTTGCAACGCCGTATCTTCCAGGTGACGCCGGATGATCTCGATCTCGGCCTCGTCGCGCAGGTCCATCTGTTGGATGACGAAGATGATGTTCTTGAGCCATTTCTTCTGCACGAGATCGAGCAGCTCCCAGGCGGATTGCGTCCAGGGATTCGTGACCGAGAAAACGAAGAGAACGAGATCAGCGCGCGGGATGAAGCTCTCGGTGATGGTCTGATGCTGCGCCACCATGGTGTTGGTGCCGGGGGTGTCGACGACGTTGAAATCTTTCAGGAACGGGATGGGCTGGTAGCGCTCCGTTAATTGCGGCGAAACCTCGACCGAGCTTTCCTTTTCGCCGTAGCGGAAAATGTAAACGCGATCGGTCGCCGGGAGGACATCCACTTTCGCAAATTCCTGGCCGAAAAGCGCGTTCAGGAGCGAAGATTTCCCCGCTTTCACTTCGCCCACGACGACGAAGAGCAACGGCTCGCGAATATCCTTGAGCAAGCCTTCGAGCGTCTCGAGATGTCGCGGATCGCGCCGCATCTCGGCGCTGAGTTTGAGCAAGCCGGAGAGCGCGGTTTCGACCTCGCTCCGCAGTTGCAGATAATCGTCGGCAATCATGCCGCGGCGCTACGGTTTCTCGACCGGCGGCGTCGGGCTGGTCCGGGACGGGGAAGGTTCTTTTCGGCAGGCGCTGGAGCGGGCGAACGTTTCACCGGGACCGGCGTGATCGAAGGCTTCGGCGGCGCGGGCGGGCCATGGCGAGCAATTCGGAAACGGTCACGAATTTGAAGCCTTTCGCTTGTAGTTGTTCAAAAGTGGCGGGCATGGCCTCGATCGTGGGCGCATGAATATCGTGCGCGAGAATGATGGAGCCGGGAACCGCGCCATGCACGATCCGGCTGGTGACGACGGAGGGACCGGGCCGTTTCCAATCCAGCGGATCCACGTCCCAAATGATGACGCGATAGCCGAAGGTCTCGTGAATCCACGATTTTCTGCCGCGCGGTGATGGAGCCATAGGGCGGCCGCATCAAGGTGGGGCGCTGACCGATCGCCTCTTTGATGGCGTCGTCTGTTTTTTGCAATTCGCGGCGCACGGCCTCATCGGACATCTTGGCGAGGTTCGGATGCGACCAGGAGTGATTCGCGATCTCGTGCCCTTCCTGCGCGGCGCGAGCGAGGATGGCCGGATATTCGTTCGCATTTTGGCCGACGACGAAAAAGGTGGCTTTGATTTTGCGGGCGGCGAGCAGGTCGAGAAGTTTCGGGGTCAAGGCGGCGCTCGGCCCGTCATCGAAGGTCATCGCGATGTAGGGACCGTCTACGTAAACGGAATTGAAGGTGATCTGCGGGCCGCCCGGTTTGGGCGCCGCGGGCGAAGGCGTGCCCTGCAAGACGGAATCGCCCGGCGGCCTGGCGGCTTCGGCT
Source organism: uncultured Verrucomicrobiae bacterium (assembly GCA_963762685.1). GTDB lineage: Bacteria > Verrucomicrobiota > Verrucomicrobiia > Chthoniobacterales > UBA10450 > JACCTI01. Next base: position 111,283 of record CAVXLV010000010.1, read on the forward strand.
CTTGGCACAGGAGAAATTTCCGCGGGAGACGCCTCCTGCGCAAAAGCGACGAGCGGGAGGAAAAAGACGAGGGTTCCGAGCAGAAAAAACCGTTTAAATTCCATGAGGTATGACGGGTAAAGCCGGGTGTGGGTGTATCTAGCAGAGGCGATGCGCAACGCAAGAATCGCACCCGCTCCGGGGCCGCGCCGCGGGAGGATGCTTCCAGTTCATCCGCGGAGGGGCCGAGAGCGCCTAAACTTGCAGCCAGCGGAGAATCGGGTTCCATTTGGCAGCCATCCTGCTGCGTAAAGGGTGGCAAACCGTTATCGGAACTGACGGTTCCTCTCTCCCTAGCATGAAAATTCTGTTGGTCGAAGACCACGCCGATAGTCGGCAAAATCTGAAGCGTTTAATCGAGCGACGTGGCCACGAGGTGGTCGCGGTCGGTAGCGCGGAAGAGGCGCGAAGAGGCGCTGAAAGAAACGGAATTTCCGTTCTTGATTCTGGACTGGATGCTGCCCGGGATGAGCGGCGTCGATCTTTGCCGCAAACTGCGGGCCGAGGAGCGGGGCGATGAATTGTTTATCGTTCTGGTGACGGCGCGCGGTGATACCGCGGATCTCGAACAGGCGCTGGAAGCCGGCGCGAACGATTATCTGACCAAGCCGCTCGACCTCGGGTTGCTTAATGTGCGGCTCTCGGTGGCGGAACGGCAGATTCGCGATTTGGCGGAGCGCAATCAGGCGCGCGCCGCGCTGGTGGAATCCGCCACCACGATGACGAACATTCTCGAGAACACCGCGGACGGATATTTCGCGATCGATGCGGACTGGCGGTTCACCTACGTGAATCCGGAAGCGGAAATTCTGCTCGGCCGGAAACGGGACGATCTTTACGGGGCTGAGCTTGTGGGAGAAATTCCCCGACCTGCTCGGGACGATTTTTGAAGAAAACTATCGCAAGGTCATGGCGGAACAGGTCGCGATCGACTTCGAGGCGAGCGATGCGGAGGGCAGCCAAGTGGACCGAAGTGCACGCCTATCCGAGCGGGGGCGGTATCTCGGTTTTCATCCGCGACGTGACCGAGCGCAAGCGCGCGGAAGGCGAACGCCTAACGACCAGTAAACTGGAGTCGCTCGGCACGCTGGCCGGCGGGATCGCGCATGATCTCAACAATATCTTAACCGTCATCTCCGGGAACATCGGGCTGGCGCAAATCGAAGCGCCGCTCGGATTCCGGCGGCTTGCTATCCTTTCTCTCGAAGGCGGGCCAGGCGGCGCAACATGCGGCGCATCTGTCGAGTCAGTTGCTCACTTTCTCGAAAGGCGGCGCGCCGCTAAAGAAAGTGGTCTCCATCACGCAGTTGCTCGAGCAATCGGCGGAGTTTTCGCTTTACGGTTCCAATCTGCGGGCCGAGCTCGACCTCGCGAAAGATCTCTGGCGGGCGGAGGTGGATGCGGGCCAGATCGAACAAGTCGTCAACGCCTTGATGCTGAATGCGCGGGAAGCGATGCCGCATGGTGGCACGGTGCGGATCTCTGCGCGTAACTTCGACGTCAGCGAGGACTGCGGCCATCGCGCTGCCGGCCGGGCGTTATCTCCGGATCACGGTGGCGGATCGCGGAGCGGGAATTTCCGAAGAATTCGTGGACAAGATTTTCGATCCGTATTTTACGACCAAAACTTCGGCCAGCGGGCTCGGTCTCGCGATCAGCTATTCGGTGGTGAAAAAACACGGCGGCGTTCTGCAATTGGAGAGCACGTCCACCGAAGGCTCGACCTTTGGATTCTACCTGCCGGCGACATCCGCCGCGCCGACCGACGCTCCGGTGCGAGGACCGGAACGGCCGTATCGATTCAATTATCAGCGCGTCTTGATCATGGATGACGAGGCGGCGATCCGCGAATTGACGGCGCAACTGCTCGGGACTTTGGGCTACGAAGTGACGGCAGTGCCGGATGGAATGGAAGCGATTCGGACGTATGAGCGCGCGTTGCGCCGTGGTGAAACTTTTCAGGCAGTGATTCTCGATGCCACCGTCCGCGGCGGCTTGGGCGGGGTGGCCACGATCGAACGTCTGCGTGGGATGGATCCGGACGTGAACGCGATTATTTGCAGTGGCTACTCGGACGAGGCCGCGCTTTCGGAATTCCTGGCTTACGGTTTTCGCGGCGCGCTCCCGAAGCCTTTCACGCGGAACGAGCTGGCGGAAGCCTTGCAGAATACACTCCAGCCCAGCCTGGTGAATTGACGCTCACACTGGCGCGGATGGTAATCAGCGCTCGCTCCGCTGCGCCCGTGGTGCTCAAGTGAAAGCCTCCATGAAGCCTTTCGCCTGTTTCCTCGTCGGGATAGTTGCTGCCACAGCCGGCGCTCTGGGTGCGGCCTCGCCAGAACCAGCAGCGTCGCCCAAGGCAGCCGCCGTCCCTCCCTTGCTTCAGGCCGCGCCCGCGCTGGATGCGCGGAAAGCGGCCTTGGAGAAGTTTGCGGAAGCCGTGCAAAGCGGAACTGCCGTGGAAGAAGCTGCGGCGACGGCGATGAAGGCTGGCGTCCCCTTGCAGCCGATCGAAGAACTCCGGCTGCTGACCGCGATTCGGGCGCGCGATTTGAAAGGTCTCGACGCGCGGATCAAAAATCTTGAGCAAAACATACTCCCGCAATGGGAAGCGGAAAACTCCGTGGCCTTCTCCGAGAAACCAGCCTTGGAAGCAGTGATCGCTTTTGCGAAGGCTCTGCTGGCAGTGGAAGCGGGCGACGAAGCTGCTTTCGAGCAATCGATGAAGCAGGCCTTCTGGCTGAATCCTGAGCTGGCGCCCGCCTTGGCGGACGAACTGAAAGAGCGTCGCGGTGCCGGTCGACTCGCGGCTTTGGTGCTGCCGATGCAGACGACTTTCGAAACCTCAGCTGGGACGAAGACCTCGCTCGGCGCGCTCGCGCAAGGGCAGAAAGCGTTGCTGCTCGATTTCTGGGCCACGTGGTGCGGACCGTGTATGCAAGCGCTCCCGAAGTTGGTCGAGCGGTCAAAGTCACTGGCCGCGCAAAAAGTCGCCGTGGTGGGAATCAACACGGAAGCCTCCCGCTCCGGTGGGCTCGAGGAGGCCAAGAAGAAATCCGAAGACGTGAAGAAACGGCAAAGCGTTCCTTTTGCCTGGCTGGTCGAACCGCTGGATCGGCCGCTCAGCAAGCTGCTGAAGATCGATTCGATCCCGCGCGCGATCCTCGTCACTCCGGAGGGCAAGGTGCTCTACGATGGACATCCGGAAGATCCGCGGATGGCGGCCGCGCTGCAAAAAATCGGCGTGACTCAGGCTGATTGAGGTCAGCGCCAGTGACTGGCGGTGAACGGTTGCTAGCTCTCGCGCAATTTTTCCAAAGCGCTGATGAAAGCTGACGGACCGCCCGGGGTGTAACCGAGGGTGCCCACCACTTTCCCATCGCTGTTCATAATCACGATCGTCGGAAATCCCTGGATGCCGAGTTCCTGCGCGAGCAGGTCGTTCTGCGCTTTCAAGGTCGCCTCCAATTCCTTCCCTCTCGGAAAGTCCACTTCGAGAAGCACCAGATTCTCTCGCGCGTATTTCCCAAACTCCGGGGTGTTGAAAACTTCGCGCTTCAGTTTCATGCACCAGCCGCACCAATCAGAGCCGGTGAAATCAAGTAGAAGCAACTTTTGCGCTGCCTTCGCCTCCTCTCGCGCCTGGGTAAAGTTGGTCCGCCAGAGCGAATCCGAAGCCGCCAGCGGCGCCGGCTCTGTCGCTGGCCGCGAGCAACCAAAATTGCCGAGCGCGACGAGGACAGTGGCAACCCAAAGTGCGCGAAAGATTCTCACGCCTTCAGCTTTCAGCACCTTGTCTTGCGCTGCAAGCCGGAGGCCGCAGTGGGCGTGGAAAGGACCGATCTACCCGTACAGCATTAGCCCGGCGACGAAGCGCCGGGCTAAGGGATTGGAAACGTGAACTGACTAGGCCGATTTGACGATGTGTCCCGAGACCAGCTTGGTCATCTCGAACATGCTGACCTGGCTCTTGCCGTTGAAGACGGGTTTGAGGGCGTCATCAGCATTGATTTGCGTTCTCTTTTTCTTGTCCTGCAATCCGTTCTTTTTGATGTAATCCCAGAGCTTCTTGGTGAGCTCGGAACGGGGCAATGGTTTGGAACCAACCACCGCGGCGAGTTTATCGTCGGGCTGCACCGGCTTCATGAAGGCGGCGTTTGGTTTACGTTTGGAAGGAGCTTTTGTGGCTTTCGGCATAGAGGCTGATTAATCCTTGGATCGGAGCAGGGCAATATTAATTTTCGCGCAAAGTGGTGCCTTTCGCCTAGGCGGAACGCATCACCGCGAGGGCCGCCAGATCGTCGGGTAAGGCATCGCCGTTCGTTCCCGTGGTCGCCTGTTCGAAGACGCGCGTGACCAAAGCCTGCGCGCTCGTCGTCTTCGCGCGCACCATTTCCGCAAGCGTCTGCGGCGTCAGGCGCGGCGCCTGCCCGCGCTCTGCGCCAAACAGACCATCCGTGTAGAGAAAGAATCCATCACCCGGGCGCAGATCCACATCCGTTTCGACAAAATCCGAACGCTCCACCAACCCGAGCGGCGGCGCTGAGGAGGAGATGGAGAGCGTTTCCTCGCCTCCGCGCGTCACTAACAAAGGTGGATGGCCCGCGCCCACCACGGTGGCGCGTCCGCTTTGCGGATCGAGCGCCACGCACATCGCGGTCATGAAGGAACGCGCGCCGAAGGTGGTGCGGAAGTCGTTATTCACCGCGCGCATGATGGCCGCGGGATTCTTATTTTCCACGCTGCCATGTTGGAAGAGCAGTTTGGCCAGAGTCGTGAGCAAGGCCGCCGAAGCGCCATGTCCGGTCGCGTCTGCGATCCAGAAAAGCGTCCGCCCATCCAGCATCCGCATCCAGCCGTAAATATCGCCGCCCACTTGGATCACCGGGTGATAAACAGCGGCCACGTCCCAGCCATCGAGCGGCGGAGCTTTCTGCGGTATGAGCGATTGCTGGGTCAGCCGCGCGGCCGCGAGATCGCGTTCCAGATTCGTGCGCCACGCTTCCAGTTCATCGTTCTGCTGCTGCAACTGCGCACGCATGGAGCGCAGGCGGAGCTGCGTCTCGATGCGCGCGCGCAGGACCGCGAGATTGATCGGCTTGGTGACAAAGTCATCCGCACCCGCGGCCAGGCACAAGCACTTCGCTGGCTTCCCCGCCATGGCCGGTGAGCATGATGGCCGGCAACTGCGCGATCGCCGGATTCGGATCCGCGCGCAAACGCTCCAGCACTTGCGCGCCATCCAGCCCCGGCATTTCCAGATCCAAAAGCAAAAGCGACGGCGGGTCATCGTGCAAAAGCTGCAACGCCTCCGCACCATCCGTGGATTCACGACAGACGAACCCGTGTCCCGAAAGACTGCGCACAAGGAGGCGCCGGCTGGACGGATCATCGTCCACCACCAGAATTGATTGTTCGCCGTTGTTAGTCATTTCTTTCTCAACTGTTCACCACCGTGAAGCCCTGCGTTCCGAGCGCAACTTCGGATGCCGTCGCCGGTCGGAAATAGTTATGGGCGAAATATTCTTTTGACGCCACAAACATCCGCGCCGCGAGCGTGGAGGACTAATTAAGCGTTGTCAGTCCTTCCACATTGAATTAGAACGGAATCACATTCGTCGTATTCACCTTATGAAATTTTCGCTCTCCTTCGCCCTCTTCGCTGCCTTCGCTCTGACCTCTTGTGAGATCGACGAGCCGCCTCCGATAAAGAAGCGGCCGGTGGCGAAATATCCCACGCCTACCACCGCGCAATATCCGCCTCAGCCGCAGCCGTTCCCGCAGGATGGATCCGTTCCGCCCGAGCCGGTCACGACGACGCCGCAGATCGCCGCGGAACCGCCTCCCACCGCTCCCTCCACGGTAGCGCCTACGACAACGGCCAAGGGTGATTACCCCTACGGAGTTCCAGTTCCTGGGAAAGCTGGCTTTGTGCGCAGCCCATATTCGCCGGACAAGATGACGGACGTTCGCGGTTACGCTCCGGGCACCGAAGTGAAAGATCCCTACACCGGAAAAATTTTCCTCGTTCCGTAAGCGTCAAATATCTGATTTTCGCGAGGGCTCGCTGAGAAATCAGCGAGCCCTTTTGCTGTCACGCTGGACAAGCGGGCCGATTATCAGATGATGCTCTTCGCGGTCGGGCCGGACTGGTCCGTGGCGCTACCGGAACCGGTTTTTCACACTCACTAGCATATGGAATTTCGCGTCAAACGCGCCGCGCGCATCGAGGCCGAGATCACCGTCCCGGGAGATAAAAGCATCTCGCATCGCGCCGTCATTTTAGCCGCACTTTCCAATGGCGTCTGCGTCCTGCGCGGCTTTCTCGCCAGCGAAGATTGTCTGCACACAGTGCAGGCGTTGCGCGCCTGCGGGATCAAGATCGAGCAACCCGAGCCCGACATGCTCGTGGTGCACGGGAAGAAGCGTCTCCTCACCCAGCCGCCGGGCGAGATCGATTGCGGAAACTCCGCCACGACCATGCGTTTGCTCGCCGGTTTGCTGGCGGCGCAGCCGTTCGATAGTCGGCTCGTGGGCGACGCCACCCTCGCGCGTCGCCCGATGGATCGCGTCATCGCGCCCCTTCGCCAGATGGGCGCGGATATTGTGGCCGAAGGCCCTAACGACTCGCCGCCTTTACGCATCACGGGCTCGAAGTTGCGCGGGATCGAATACGATTCGCCCATCCCGAGCGCGCAGGTGAAGAGCGCTCTTCTGCTCGCCGGCCTTTTCGCGAAGGGCAAAACGACCGTGCGCGAACCGTATCCGAGCCGGAATCACACGGAGTTGATGCTCAACTATTTTCTCGTCCGCACGGCGAAGGAAGAGGATGGCGGCGATGACGATCTTTGGCGATCAAGTTCCGGAGTCGCGCGACTTCACCATTCCGGGCGATATTTCTTCCGCCGCCTTCTGGCTCGTCGCCGCCGGCGCGCAACCCGGCGGACATCTGCTGGTGCGCGATTGCGGATTAAACGACACGCGCACCACGCTCCTCGGCGTGCTCGTGCGGATGGGCGCGCAGGTCCGGGAAGCGATCGAGGATGTGGATCAAATCGAGCCGCGCGGCACGGTCGAAATCACCGGCGCGCCTCTCAAAGGCACCGTCATTCAGGGCAAGGAAATCCCGCAGCTGATCGACGAATTGCCCATCCTCGCCGTCGCGGGCGCGCTCGCTTCCGGCACCACCACGATCCGTCACGCAGAAGAATTGCGCGTCAAAGAAACCGACCGCATCGCCGCCATCGCCCACAATCTCCGCGCCATGGGCGCGCAGGTGATCGAGCTGGCGGATGGCCTCGAAATTCACGGCCGCGGCTCCTTGCGCGGCGCGCGGGTGGCCAGCTTCGGCGATCATCGCATCGCCATGGCCTTTGCCATCGCCGGCCTTTTTGCCGATGGCGAGACGATCGTGCAGGACGCGCAATGCGTGCACGAATCGTATCCGGAGTTTGCCCGAGCGCTGGAGGAAATCGCAAATCCGAAACGCGTCCGCGTGACCACGCCGGTCATCAGTTCGCTCACGCCGTCTAAAGTTGACGACGAATAAGATGCGCGCCGAGCGCAGTGCCGATGCTGGCTCCGGAGCGCCCGCCTATCATCGCGTCATCGCGATCGATGGCCCGGCCGCTTCCGGCAAGAGCAGCGTCGCGCAGCTTCTCGCGCAGCGGCTCGGCTACGTTTACGTGAACTCGGGCGCAATGTATCGCGCTGTCACCTGGCACGTCATCGAGCGCGGAATCGATCCGCAGGACGCGGACGCGGTCGCGCAGCTGATCGAAAACGCGCGGATCGATTGCGATCTCGTGAAGAACGAGTCGCGCATTTTGATCGAAGGCGAGGACGTCTCCGAGCACATGCGCGATGTGCGCGTGAACGCGGAAGTCTCGCCCGTGAGCAGCGTTCCGCGCGTGCGCGAAGTGCTCGTGGCCCGGATGCGGGCTTATGCCCTAACGAGTGATGTGGTGATGGAAGGCCGCGACATTGGCTCGGCCGTTTTTCCCGCCACGCCGCATAAATTTTACATCGATGCCACGCCGGAAATCCGTTTCCGGCGCCGGGCCGCGCAGGGCCAGGCCGATCAAATCGCGCGGCGCGATCAGGCCGATTCTTCGCGCCGCGCCTCGCCGCTCACGATCGCGCCCGACGCGGTCGTGATCGACAGCTCCCACTTCTCGATCGCCGAAGTGGTGGAGCAAATCGTCGAGCGGCTCAAGTTCGCTGGCGTGCCGGTGGATGACGCCGTGCAGGCTCCACCGGTGCCGCAATGAACCTTTGGTATTGGGGCGGTTATTTTCTGAGCTGGCTGCTGGCGAAAATTTTCTTCCGCTTTCGCGTGCAGCATCGCGAGCGGCGGATCGCGAAGGGACCCGTCATCATTGCGATGAATCACGAAAGCTATCTCGATCCGCCGCTCGCCGGCGTCGCCTCCGGGCGCGAGATGTTTTTTCTCGCGCGCAACACGCTCCTCGATGTGCCGGTGCTGGGCTGGTTTCTGCCGCGCTTTAACGTCATCCCCGTCGATCAGGAGGGGAACGATCGCAGCGCGCTGAAGGCGCTGATCCGGATTTTGAAACAAGGCCGCGGCACCGTGGTTTTCCCCGAGGGTGCGCGCACGCTGGATGGAAACCTGCAGCCCGCGTTGCCCGGCCTCGGGTTTCGTCATCGCGAAAACGCTCGCGCCCGTTTTGCCCATGCGAATTTTCGGCGCGCACGAAGCTTTGCCGCGCGGCGGGGGGCGGCTGAAATTCCGCCGCCTCACCATCGTCATCGGGGAGCCGATCTATTTCACCGCCGCCGATCTCGAACCGCGCAGCAAAGAACTCTACGGCCGACTGAGCGAACGCGTGATGACGGCGATTGCCGCCTTGAAGATGGAATAGCGGGCGAGGTTGCGCGCCTCGAACGCGGCGGAGATACTGCACGCGTGACCCCGAAGCGTGCCGAAGACGAAGCCTCAACGCCGGAGCCGCTCGTGCCTTCGCGGCGGCCTGCAAGTGATGGTCGCTCATCCTGGTCGCGATGACGTTGGTGACCATCTACTCAAACGTGCAACGCGCCCGTCGCGGCCAGATCGAGACGGTCACGATTGCGCCCGCGGCGCCGACCCCTACACCTGCACCCGCCTGCGCCTTAGGGCCGCCGGTGCGGATTTGGTTCGAATAAGCAGCGACCACTCTGGTCTAAACCCACGATGAAAAAGCTCAGCCTCCTCCCGATTGTCATCCTGCTTCTCGCTGTTTCCTGCGAGAAGCCCATGTCCGAAGCGGACCGCAACGCGCAAGTCGAGCGCGAAGTGCAACAGCGCCTCGCCGCCGAGCGCCAGGCCGCGGACCGAGAACGGCTCGCGCAACAGCAAGCCGATCTGGAAGCGCGCGAACGCGCTCTCGCAGGAAAAGGAGAACGGCTGCGAGCAGCCGAAAAAGACCGTCCCCGTCGCCACCGCGACGCCTCGCGCCGACCGCGCGCCGAGAAACGCGTTCCACCGTCGTCCGAAAATCGCACGCCGCGTTCCTACGATACATTTTATCGCAAGCTCGAGCCCTACGGCGCGTGGCGCGAGACGGATACCTACGGTTACGTCTGGCAGCCGCGCGACGGCGCAGCAATCGCGCAACTGGCGTCCCTACACCGACGGCCGCTGGGCCTACACCGATGCGGGCTGGACCTGGGTTTCGGACGAGCCGTTTGGCTGGGCCACTTATCATTACGGACGCTGGACGCGTTTGCGCGGAGTCGGCTGGGTCTGGGTGCCCGGCGAGGAATGGGCGCCAGCCTGGGTCTCCTGGCGCACGAGCAAGGAAAACGTCGGCTGGGCGCCGTTGCCGCCTGAGGCGCGTTTCGAACGCAAAACCGGGATCAAGAAATGGGCGGATAGCTATTACGACATCGATGCCGACGAATACGTCTTCATCCCGAACGAGGACATCGGCGCGGAAAATGTGGGCCGTTCCGTCATTCCCGTGGAACGCAACGTCACGATCGTGAATCAAACCACCAACGTCACCAACATCACCTACAACAACACCACGATCGTGAACGAAGGCCCGAACTACGATGAATTGCGCAGCCGCAGCCGCCGGCCGGTCGAGCGTCTGCGTCTCGAGCGCGAATACGACATCGAGGAAGAATCCAACCCGCAGTCGACCGTGCGCGGTGGCGTGCTCGCGATCATGACGCCGCTCTTTACCGCGCGTGCCACGCAACGTCCGCGCAATGTCGGTGCGCCGATTCAGCGGGCGACGGCGGAACGCGATGGCGACTGCCGACCAACCCGAAGCGCAACGCGCCGTGCGTGCGCGGATGAGAGCGGAAGCCACGCCGCCGCCAGACGCGCCGTCTAAGACATTTGAAAAGCCGGCGGTGTTGGAAGGCACGCCGGCGCCCGCGCCGATGCCCGCAGCCACGGCCGCTCCGGTTGCCACCGTCGAGCGCCGACGCCGCGCCGACCGCCACGGTCGCGCCACGGTGGCACGACTGCCCCGACTGCAATGGCAACGCCACGCCGCGCCGCGGTCCGCGTTCCACGCCAACCCACAGCCGACTCCCGAAGCAACCGGCGCCGTCGGCGATTGCTTCCACGCCAGCGCCGACCCCTACTCCCACGGCGACGCCTCTTCCGACTGCCGCGACTACCTGCGCCGCCGCGCGACGGAGCCGCTGGAGACGACCGGCGACGACAACGCCAGATGAACCTTCCGAGAAGCGATGGACGGTCGGCGAGCCACGTGGCGCCGGAGGCGACAAACGCCGTGAAAGGAAGAGACGAAAAACGAGAAACTGCGGGAAGCAGCCGCGCGCATGGCGACGACGCCCAAGCCCTCCACTCCGACACCGCAGGAGGCTGCTGAGCCCGTTGCGCCCAGAGCCGTCACGCCTCCGCCAACGGCCGCGCCGCAGGAGCCAGACGTGAGCGCAGAGCCCGCGGCAGCGACTCCGACTTTGAAGGAAGCTGGTCGCCGTGGAGGACCGCGCGGTCGCGTTCCAAGTGCTCCCGCAGCGACGGCCGCTCCTGCGGCCGCACGCGAGCCCGCGGAAACCGGCTACACCCGACTCCGACTCCGACACCGACTCCGGTCGCCAAAGAAGCGCCAGCGGCTGACAAGAAAGACGCGACTGCCGAAGCGCCGGACAAGCCCGAAGGCGCGAACGAGCCCTAACGAGTCAAGCGTCCGGGTCGGCGCGGTGAGATTGGAGCGGTCTAACCTTTCCCGCCTGCGCGTTCCTCCGCCAGTTTGCGCGCGTAGGAAAGCGTATCGATCGCATCCACCGTTTTGTCGCGGCGGATCGCTTTGATCCGTGGAAACCGCAGCGCCAGCCCGCTCGCGTGCCGCGTGCTCGGCTGCACTGCATCAAACGCGATCTCGAGGACGATGTTCGGTTTCACTTCCCGATAGCGCCCGCGTTCCGCGATCGTGTTTCGCTCGAAATGCTCGGTTAACTCCGCGATCTCCACGTCGGTCAATCCGCTGTAGGCCTTGCCGATATTAAGCAGCGCGCCCGTCGCATCGTCGCGCACCGCGAAGGTGTAATCGCTCAGGACGTGATTCCGCTTTCCGTGTCCGCGTTCTGCCGCGACCACCACCACATCGAGCGTGGCCAATTCCTTCTTGAGCTTGAACCAAAACATCCCGCGCCGGCCGGGCGAGTAGAGACTCTCCGGATCTTTCACCATCAGGCCCTCGTTCAATCGCCGTCGGGCCAGAGCCGAACGCAGCCTCGATTTCGTCCGCCGAATGCGCGGGCGAAACTTCCGCGAGCTGAAAACGCGTCGGCAATTTTTGTTCGCGCAAAATCGCCCGGCGTTCGCGCAGCGGCGCTTTTAAAAGCGAACGTCCGTTCAGCCAAAGCAGATCGAAGGCGACAAACACCACCGGCACATCCGCGGAAGCCGTGGCGAAAAGATCCGCGCCCTTCGTGTTTGCGCCCGAGCCGTTTTTGCAGGTCGAAGAAGGTCAGCTTCCGGCCGTCTTCGAACGCCATGATCTCGCCATCGAGAATCAGTTCGGCTTCGAAACCGCGGGCGGCTTCCACGATTTCCGGGAACTGCTCGGTCATGCGCCGCAGATCGCGCGAGAAGATTTCCACCCGGTCCGCGCCGCGATGGAGCTGCGCGCGGATGCCATCGAACTTGTCTTCCACATAAATGACCGTGCCGGCGGTCTGTCTCGTCATGTTGTTTCCGCGAACCGCGCCCAGATCGCTTCCGCTGTCGGCTCGGGACTGGCGAGCATGCATTTGATCGGACGGAAGAGCGCAAGCTCGGCCTGTTGCAGTTCGTTCGTCGAAGCGAGGAGCGCGGTCTTCGCCGATGTCGCCGAGCAGCATGTTCGCTTCCTTCACTTCATCCAACGGCGCGGAAAACGCGCTCGCGATCGCGTCCTCCACCAGGCCTTCGCGCAAGCCGAGGCGAAGATCGCCCGTGAGAATTTTGACGACATATTGCCCTTCACGCGCGGAGAGTCTCGTTAGGCGATTTTGCAACAGCTCCGCCTTTGCGATCGGGCCGCGTGCTTTCTGCAGCGCCGCGAAAAATTGCTCGGACTCTATCAGCGCGAAGGCCGCGGGAGTGGTGCGACCTTCCAGCGCTTCCAGCGCCGACATGCCGGCGTCGCCATGGCTGCGCGAGATGCGGCGCAGTTCCGCCTCCGGGCGCTGGCTCGCGCGCTAATGAGCGCGCGGAAGATCACCGCCCAGCCCACCTGCAAGGTTCGCGGATCGCTTTGGGCAAAAGCTTTGCCCGTCAGATAGCGCGCGGCGATGGGCAGTTCGGCCGCGCCTAACGAGCGCAAATATTCTGCCAGCAGGCGCACCTTTTCCAGCTTCGCCGGCGTCGCGCTGATGGCCTCGCCCAGAGTCGGCGAAGCGTCCGAACTCCGAATCGATCACCGCGGTGTCCGCCGGCGGCGCCGAGATCGCACCACCGTGGTCGCCGCGCGATCTCCGGGCAGCATGAGCTCGAGTTGATTCTCCTGGCTCAGCGCCCAGGCTTCGATCCCGCGCTCGCGCAGATCGCGCGCGAACTCGGCCGCGAAGCCGTGCAAAGTGAGCACGCGTTTCGGTTGCACCAATTCCACGTAGCGAATGAGATCGGTGTAATCCGCGTGATCGGAAAGCGGAAAGGCGGCGTCGGTTTGATAACGGAAACGCGCGTTCGGATCGACCGCCCATCCGCTGATCATCGCCACGCGTTTGTTCGGGATTTTTTCCAGCATGCGCGAGCGGTTCGCGCTCGGCGGGCAGATCAGAACTTTGCCCGCCAGGTTGTTCGCGTCGTAACGCACATATTCGCCGCAGGATTGGCCGAACTGCTCGTAAATGCGCGTCATGCGAAAGACGGAACCGTGCAGCATCGGCTGCAGGCCGGCGCCGCTGAGCGAGCAGAGAATTTCCTGCGCTTTCCCTAACGAGTAGCCGAGCAGGATGGGCACGGCGTTTTCCTCCAGCGCCTCGCGGCAAAAGGCGACGATCTGCGCGACGACTATCCTCCGTGGCCGGGAAACGATAGCGCGGCAAACCGAAGGTCGTTTCCATGATCAAGCGTGTCGGCCTGGCGCCACTGTGTCGGCTCGGCGGAACGGCCGGGCCGCAATTTGAAATCGCCCGTGTAGAGCAGCGAACCTTCGTCGGTTTCGAGGAAAAATTGTGCGGAACCGAAAATGTGGCCCGCGGGATAGAGCGTCACGTTCAGGCCGCGCACCGTCGTCGGCACTTCGAACGGAACGATGTGCTCATGGCGCTCGCCCGGCAGCCGCGCCTGCATCAAACGCGAGGTGCGTTCTGAGACAATGATCTCGTCATGCGCCGCGATGTGATCGCTGTGCGCATGCGAGACGAACGCGAACGGTTTGGCCTCGTGCGGGTCGAGCCACAGATCCTGCGCGGGGCAAATAAACGCCGCGATGATATTGCACTTCGATCACACGAATATTTACGCGCGGAAGCGGCGAAGAGAAACTTTCTCAGCACGGATGGTCTCCGGTTTTGCGTGCATTGACACTCGGAACCGAACCCCGTTTGCTAGCGCGATGAAAGTCTGTGCGTGGGCGGGCGCGATTTTGCTGTGGCGCGTTTGTGCAGTCGGCGCAGGCGCGTTGGCCCGGGCAGGCGGACGATTACCGGCAGCTGAGCAAGATCACGTCGTTGCCCGCGGCCCTGGATCCCGCTTTCGAATTTCGCAAAACGAAGACCTTCACTCTCGGCACCGTCCCGGGTCGGAAAACGTCCAGCTTCGGCAGCGGGGCCGTGAAGGATCCGGCGATCCTTTCGGAGAATGCCTACCGCCTTTTCGGGGCCGTGACGGAATTGGATAAACGCCGCCGCTATGGCCAATATTACGACTTCTTTTGGCGCGGGAAAAAGGACGTGCCCGTGACGGTCCGCTTCGAATATCGGCAGGATGCGATTGCGCTCCTTCACCCAGGCGCGGGAGGTCGATTACGCCGGCCGGGCAGGGGAGCCACAAAACCGCCTTCGCCATCGTGGGCGATGATTATTTTAACGACGGTCGCATCATCGCGTGGCGCTGTTTGCTCATCGTCCGGGGCCGGATTGTGGCGGAGGATAGATCATATCTTTGGCGTTGAGTGCGACATGCGACTCCACGTCCACGAGGTTTGACACTCCCACCCGCAATCCTATAGTTTCCACAGTTGGTTGTGCAGTCATCTATTCAAGTCGGAGTAAACGGCAAAGCCGTTTGGGTGAAAGTTGAGGGCAAAGGCAGCTTCCTCAACAGCGGCAACTTGAAGGAATTTGCCAGCGAGATGGTCAATCGTGGCTATCGCGAATTTGTCCTCGATCTGGAGAACTGCGCCATGATGGATTCCACCTTCATGGGGACGATGGCGGGCGTGGCTTTGCGTTTGAAGGAACTCGGGCACGGCCATTTGCACGTCATCCATTGCGGGCAGCGCAGTCGCGATTTGCTCACCGGTCTCGGGCTGGATCAGATTTTCAGCATCCACGCCAATGGCGCGAGCGCGCCGGAGTGGGAAACCTTGAGCAGCGAGCCGGCGGCGGCCCCTTCCGTGCAAAAGCAGCAGCAGGCTCAGCAAATGTTGGATGCGCACGAGGCGCTCTGCGAGGCGGCCCCGGAGAATTTCTCCCGCTTCAAAGATGTCCTCGAGTATCTAAAACAGGACTTGCAGCAAGAGCCCGCGAAGTAAGCTGGCTCTGTCATGTGGCCTTCCCTCCTCCTCGGGCTGCTCGTCCTCTGCGTCCTCGGGTGGATCGTCACCGCGCTGGTGCAGGCGCGCGCGTTTCCGTGCGCTCGAGAAATCGAAGGAAGAAATCCAGGTCGAAGAGACACTGGTCTTTGATTTCCTCCATGGCCTCGGCGCGGCGTTTACGGAAACCATCCGCGCGGCGGATCTGCATCGTCTCATCGTGGAAGGCGCCACGCGCATTCTCGATGCCAACGGCGGCGGGCTTTATTTGATCGAACGCGGTGGGGCCCGGCTCGTTCCCACTTACATCACGAAGGCTGTCCGCCGCTCACCGGTGTCCCGCTGGAGATCGTGCAACAGGCGTCCGCTAAATCCGGCGTGATGGAGGAATATCTGCGCAAACATGCCGTGGACGTCGGCGATGGTTTGGTCGGCACCGCCTGGGAAGCGGAGCAGCCGCTCTTCCGCTCCGATGCGATGGATGCGCCGGAGTTTGCGCAAATTGGCCGCAGCAGCTTCGCCACCACTTCCATCATGGTCACGCCCTTGCTTTACGGGAAACAAAACATGGGCGTGCTCGCGCTCGCGAATGGGCCCGGCAATCAGCCCTTCACCCAGAGCGATTTCGTCGTCTTCAAATCGATCGCCGAGCAGTCCGCCTTCGCGCTCTACAACGCCGTCATCTACTCGGAAGCGAACGAGAAAAAGCGCCTCGATCACGACCTGCAAATCGCGCGCGACATCCAGCGCATCCTGCTCCCGTCGAAATCGCCCGTGATCGAAGGCTTCGAAATCGCTGGCCTCAACATCCCCGCCAGCCACGTCAGCGGCGATTATTTCGATTACATCACGGTGGATGACGAACGCCTCGGCGTGGCTATCGCGGACGTCTCGGGCAAAGGCGTCCCCGCTTCCCTCATCATGGCCATTTGCCGCAGCGTCCTGCGCAGCCAGGCGCCGGAAAATGCCTCGCCCTCCGAAGTGCTGAAGAAGGTCAATCGCCAGCTCTACCCCGACATCAAAGAGGACATGTTCATCAGCATGGCTTACCTCATTCTCGATCACGTCCGCGCCACCGTCACGCTCTGCCGCGCCGGCCACGATGCGCCGCTGCTCTACCGCGCCAGCAGTGGGGAATTAACCCGGATCAACCCTCCCGGACTGGTCCTCGGAATTGACAGTGGGAACGTCTTCGATAGGATAACCGGCGACCTCGCCGTTCCCCTCGAACGCGATGACTGCCTGCTCCTCTACACGGACGGCGTGACGGAAGCGCTCGATGGAAATGGGGACGAATTTGGCCCGGAACGCACGATGGCCTCGGTTCGCCGGGACGCGGGCAAAGGCGCGCAAGCCATCATCGACGGGTTGATTGACGACCTGCGGGCGTTCGTCGATACCACCCCGCAAAACGACGACATTACTTTAATCGCAATTCGCAAGACATGAACCCAATCGAGCCGACAGAAACAGCCGACCCCGCCAACGAAATGCCGGATGAATTTCGCGCGGAAGCGGACGCCGCCGCGGAGACCGAAAACGAAGATGGCGCGGCCGGCTTGCAAGCCGATCTGGATCGCTTCCGCGATCTCGCGTTGCGCAGCCAGGCGGACTTCGACAATTACAAAAAGCGCGCCGCGCGCGAAAAAGAAGACGCGATCAAATACGCCAACAGCTCCCTCCTCGAACGCCTCATCGCGATCGTGGATAATTTCGAGCTCGGCCTCATGGCTGCGCGCGGGGAAGGGGAGAAATCGCCCATCTTCGCCGGCATGAGCATGGTCCTGAAACAGCTCAGCGATTTCCTGGCCGAGAACGGCCTTCAGCCGATCGACTGCCGAAGGCGAAAAGTTCGACCCGAATCTGCACGAAGCCATCGCCAACGAGCCCAGCGATAAGGTCGCGGAAGGCATCGTCATTCGCCAAACCCGCCGCGGTTATCGCTTGAAGGATCGTCTCTTGCGACCGTCCAGCGTCGTCGTCTCCAGCGGACGGGCGAAGTAAAAGTCCCCTTCCTGCTTTGATCTTACTCCTGATCTCTCGGAGGAGTATGGAAGGTTTGAGCCGCAGTGAATTTTAGCCATGCCGAAGACCACCAAACGCGACTACTACGAAGTCCTCTCCGTCACGCGCGAAGCGAGTGGCGACGAGATCAAACGCTCGTATCGCAAGCTCGCGGTCAAATATCACCCGGATAAAAATCCGGACGACGCCAACGCCGAAGAGCAGTTTAAAGAACTCGGCGAAGCCTACGACGTCCTCATGGACGAGAACAAACGCGCTGCCTACGATCGCTACGGTCACGCCGCCTTCGCTCAAGGCACCGCGGGTCCTGCCGGCGGCGGCTTCCACGATCCCTTCGATATCTTCCGCGAAGTCTTCGGCGCCGGTGGCGGCGGCGGCGGTGGCGCCGGTGGCATCTTCGAATCCTTCTTTGGCGGCGGCGGCCAACAAGTCGATCGCGACGGCCGGCAGCGCGGCTCCGATTTGCGCTACGACATGCAGATCACGCTCGAAGAAGCCGCTTTCGGCGTGGACAAAGAGATCGAGGTTCGGAAACTCGACACCTGCGAAAAGTGCGACGGCAAAGGCGCCGAGTCCGGCTCCCGCACCGTCAATTGTCCCACCTGCGCCGGTCGCGGCCAGGTCATTAGCTCCCGCGGATTTTTCCAGGTCTCGCAAACCTGTCCGCGTTGCCGCGGCGCCGGTCAGATCATCGAGAAACCCTGCCGCGTTTGCGACGGCGAAGGCCGCGTGGAAAAGAGCAGCCGCATCAAGCTCAAGATTCCCGCCGGCATCGCCGAAGGTTCCCGTCTCCGCTCCTCCCATAACGGGGAGGCCGGCGTCCGCGGCGGCGCGCCCGGCGACCTCTACGTCGTCATCCACGTCAAGGAACACCCCGTTTTCCAGCGCGACGAAGACGACCTCTACTGCGAACTTCCCATCCCCTTCGCCCTCGCCGCGCTCGGTGGCGAAGTCGCCGTCCCCACGCTCGAAGGCAAAGCCAATCTCAAAGTCCCCGCCGGCACGCAAAGCGGCCAAAGCTTCCGCCTCCGCGACAAAGGCATCATGAACGTCGACGGCCGCCGCCGCGGCGACCTGATGGCGCGTTTGATCGTGGAAGTGCCGAGCAAACTCAACGCCGAGCAACGCCAGAAGCTGGAAGAATTCTCCGCCCTCTGCGGCGAAGAAAACACGCCGCTGCACAAAGGCTTCTTCGACCGCGCGAAAGAGTTCTTTCGTTAGGCGACGGCGGGCAGAATTCCACCCCAGAGCGCACCGAGCGCACCGAAGGGCGAGCGACAGGGTGCCTCTGGACTTCGACGTTCGACGTTCGACGTTCGACGTTCGACGTTCGACGTTTCCCCTCCCAAAAAGAAATGCACCGCTTCCACATCGCATCCGACGCCTGGCAACCCGACGCTCCCGTCCTCATCGGCGCCGAAGCCCACCACGCGAAGAACGTTCTCCGCCTCCAGCCCGGCGAGAAGGTCGTCCTCTTCGACGGCCACGGCCGCGAACTCACCGCCGAGATCACCGCGCTCGATGCCCGCGAGATTTCCCTGCGCAAACTGCACGAGAGCAAAACCGCGCCCCTCCGTTGCCAGATCACCCTCGGCCAGGCCATCCCGAAAGGGAAAAACATGGACCTCATCGTCCAGAAAGCGGTCGAGATCGGCGCCGCCGAGATTGTTCCCATTATCTCCGATCGCACCATCGTCCGCCTGGATGCCGACGACGCCGCGGCCAAGCAAAGCAAATGGCAAACCATCGCCATCGAAGCCGCCAAGCAATGCGGCCAGAACTGGCTCCCCCAGGTCGAGACCCCCCGCTCTCTCGCCCACTTCTTCGCCAGCCGCCCCGCCGCCGCCTACGATCTCCAGCTCATCGGTTCCCTCCAATCCGACGCGCTCCACCTGAAACAAATCCTCGCCGAATACGCCGACTCCCACCCCGGCGGCGAACGCCCCACCCGCGTCCTCATGCTCATCGGCCCCGAAGGCGATTTCACCCCTGCCGAGCTGAATCTGGCGCGCAGCCACGGTTGCCGGCCGATCACGCTCGGACCCATCATCCTGCGAGTCGAGACCGCCGCCATCTATTGCCTCAGCGTCCTCTCCTACGAGCTGCTCTGAGAGCGGATTTCTTGAGCCAAGGATAGACACGGATGAGGATGCGCTCTTCCCCGGTCTCACCTTTGCCGCCGCTGCCAACTTCGCGCGGTAGCTTCTGGAGCGCGGATTTTCACCGCAGAGGACGCGGAGCGCGCAGAGGTTTCCGAGTTTTTCCACCACAGAGGACACGGAGGGCACGGAGGTTTTTTGAGAATGCATTTCTGCGTTAGCCGACACCCTCTGTGCTCTCTGTGATCTCCGTGGTAAAAATTCAGCTGCGATTTGGAGCTTGGAGGCTTCCGATCGAAGACCGGCGCTCTGCGCTGTGAAGAAGGTGCTCAAAACCCACGCACTGTTTCCGAGCGCATTGTTCTCTGCGAGTCGTTGGCACGGGCTGCGTGGCCAGTAGTCACGGCCTCCTCCGCTCTGCTCTGTCCGGCCGCCCGCGCGGAGCCGCCTCTGAGCCAGGAAATCTGCGCTCCGGCCACGATCATTTTCCTTCGGTCCGCAGCCAAAATCCGCCGTCACCATTTTGTCACAAAAAAGGATGAAAAAAAGATTGTCAGCCTCCTGTGCGTCCTGAGAATCTCGGCGCACTGACAGCAGTCTGTCGGCAGATTTACCTTAGAAAATATATGATGAAATTGAAAATCGCAGCCGCCGCTGGTCGCTGCGTTTGCCATGATGGGTCCGCTGCAGGCTGGCGTAATATCCAGCTTCAATGTCGAGGATCATTTTACTGCGGCAGACGTCCCAGCGGTCCCCTCGCTGCTGGTAATTAATGAAATTTACGGCGGGGGCGGCAACGCAAGCGCTGCATTCAACCAAGATTTCGTAGAGCTCTTCAATAGTGGTTTGACTGCGATTAATATTGGTGGGTCTCCCTCCAATACGCTTCTGCAACCGGCGCATTTTCGACATTTGCAACGTTTGCCTCTGGCACCATGATTCAAGCAGGTTCCACGTTCCTCGTAAGCGTTGGAAGCGTGGGCGTAAATGGGGTTGCTTGCCGACTGTTGATTTTGTTGGAGGTATGGAACCAACGTGGCTGCTGGTGCGGGTAAAGATTACAGCTCATCAATGGCGCCACGGTCATTGACCTGGTTGGATATGGGGCGACTGCGAATGCGTTCGAAGGTGCCCCTGCTCCCGGGCCTTCCAATAACACTACATCCACTTCTCGCACAGCTGGGCCGAACCGACAACAATAGCCGTCGATTTCACTATCGGAGCGCCGAGCCCCATGGCGGCAATTCCTGAACCCGCTACATACATGCTCTTTGGCCTAGGCCTCTAGTTTGCGTTCAGCGTTTCGTCGCGCGAAAATGCGAGAAGAGTTACGATACGTTTCTAAAGAGCCATGCGCCTCGGGTGCGTGGCTTCTTTCCGGATTTACATTGGAGAGGCGTTTTTTTGGCCGCCTTTGGGCACATTCAGTTAACGCGCGCTGACCTAAGTTGTTGGGCCGACGCGGTATCAGACGGCGGCGGGAAGACTCAGATCCGGGCACCGGGGTCGACATCTCGACGTTAGAGCACTGGAGCGACATCCCAGCTTTAGGCCCATAATCTCGGCGATGACTGGGCGTGATGGATCGGCTTCCAAATTTTCGACGTTGCACTCCGTTTAGGCCGAAGTTGATCGCTGGAGCTTGGTAGTCCCCGATAATTTCCATTCTCCTCCGCTGTAATTCGCTGTTAATACAAATTCAGTGCGCGAAACGGTGGCCTGGGTCGCGGGATCCACGAGATTGTCCAAGCCGTGAATCGTGGCCGACCACGGTGTGCGCTCGGAAAGCCGCTTCTTCATCTCCACCTTTACGTCGTAGTAAAATATATTTAGCGGGCGGCTTCGCGTTGCGGGCAGCCGCTCGATCCGTCCTCGCAAATCGGCCGCTGCTTTGTCTCGTAGGGCCAGCTCTGCCGCGCGTCCATTGCGGAGCTAGCGGTCACTCTCTGTTCATCGCTCGGTCGGATAATCAAGAAACCCAATCACCAAGACACCCAGCACCGCCGGCTCCGATTCCGCCAAAAAGAATCCGACGATCCAGCGTCTGCCAGAACGGCGGCGTCGCAGCCGGCGCGTCTGCCTCGGAACTCCGCCGGCTCCTGCGCGACAGGAGCCCACGCCTTCTGGCGGATGAAATCCTCCAGCGGGAGCCAGTTCTCATCCATCCCCTCGTGCCAGTAATCATCGTCCGGCTGCAGTTCGCCGGCGCTCGCCCGGGCTTCCAACTCGTGGTGCGGGTATTCGCCGATGATCTCGCCATCGCGTGCGATAAAGACGTTCACTGCCACGATTGCTACCCGCGCCGGCGGGCAATTGCAATCCGTTCACGGCGTGGGCGCGTGATTCCCCGCTGGCAGCGTGGCAGTGGAAGTTAGCAGAGGGGACTTCTGCTCATAATCCTGATCCTGATCCAAAAGGGGAAAGGATTAGGATCAAGAGGAGGCTGTCTTGCCGGCGCAGCTGGGACTAGTAGGGCGCAGGAGTGGACGCTTCTGGCGGCGGCGTCGCGTTTGGGTCGGTGAGGCTGTTATCGCGGCCCACCAATCCCGGCGAGCTGCGATCGCCGAACGGTTCACTAGAGCAGGCGCCGGAAAGCAGCAGGCAGCCGAGCAGCAGCAACGCGCAGAGGGCCGAGCGGAAGAGAGAAGGGGATGCTTTCATGGAGTGGAGATTTACGCGGTGAAACGTGTCGGCTAATTATCAGCCCGCGCCGCAGGATTCACCCGTGGCCGGGCGAGCGATTTTGGCGTGGGAGTGGAGTTTTGCGCGGCGAAAGTGTCGGCTAATTTTGCGGAGGTGCGAAGTGGTTTTCGCAATGAGAGGAACCATAAACCAGTCGAGTCGAGCACGGCTCGCCGGACGCAAAATGCGCCCACTGGGTGCTGAAAGCGCTCCTCTGCTTCGGAATGCGCTCGCCCGCCGCCCAACCATCCTTTTTCGCTTCCCGCTGCGCGGGCCAATTACTACGCTGCGAAACCAAATTTCCGCTCTGGTCGTTCTGCGGGTTGGCACCGGTGCGGCTGCGAAAAATGAAAAACGCGTTCCTTCTTCTCCTGGCCTGTGCGCTCGCGAGTTGCGCCTCCGCCCGGCGCTCCGCGGTTCCGCTGGCGCCGCGGGAAAACGCGGATAAGGAGCGCCGCCGCTACGAGCAAGCGCCCACCGTCGGTATGACCCAGCCGCAATTACTCGCGCGCTACGGGAAGCCGCGCCGCCGCGTTCTCACGGAAGACGGCGAGCGCTGGTATTACATCTTGAACGCCGGCGAGGTGCGGCGAAAAGCGCTGAACCCGCTCGTGCTCACGCCGCCGAAATATCGCGCCGGCGTGGTGCTCCTGGACGCGCGCGGCCGGGTGAAACGCTTCTCCTGGGATGCGCGGAATTGAGAAGATTATCACCGCCGAGCGCGCGGAGGTTGCAGAGGTTTTTTTTGGCCACGGATTAACACGGATTAAACACGGATAGGGAAGGAGCCGGAAAGCGCGTTCCCCACAATTCCCCATCCGTGATCATCCGTGTTAATCCGTGGCCGAAAATCCGGCGATCGAAGTCCGTCGTTTCGCTCTCTCTCAAATCTGCGCGGTATCGTGCAACTGTTTCGATCTTCGCGGGGCGGGACTTCCTGCGCCGACGTCTTTCGTGCGATTGTGAGATCCCTCGGCCGGCTGCGCGGCTCGGGATAACAACGCGCGCGCACACATTCAGCGTCAGTGCAGCGTTCAGCTTCGGACGTTCAACGTTCGACGTTCGACGTTCGACGTTCGACGTTCGACGTTCGACGTTCGACGTTCGACGTTCCGCCTTCCGCCCTCCGCCCTCCGCCCTCCGCCTACTTCACGTAACTCACCCGCCAGATGGTCTTATTCCCATCCTCGCTGAAGAGCAGGCTGCCATCTTTCGCGGTCGTGATCCCAACCGGTCGCCCCCACACTTTGCCTTCGGGCGTGACAAACCCGGTGACGAAATCCACGTAGCCGCCGCTCGGTTTCCCGCCTTCGAACGGGACGCGGACGATTTTGTAACCGGTGCGGCGCTTCTTATTCCAGGAGCCGTGGAAGGCGGCGAAGAGGTTGCCTTTGTATTCAGCGGGAAATTGCTCGGCGTTATAAAAGCAGAGATTGAGACTGGCGGAATGGCTCTGCACGAGGACATCGGGGACGATGACTTTGTCGGCTAATTCCGGCTTCTTCCCTTGGTGGCGCGGGTCCTGACGATTGCCGAGGTAATACCAAGGCCAGCCGTAGAAGCCGCCGGGTTTCACGCTGCTGATGTAATCGGGCACGAGGCCGTCGCCGAGTTCGTCGCGTTCGTTCACGCTCATCCAGAGCTCGTTCGTCCCGGGCCGGAATTTTATTCCGACGGCGTTGCGCACGCCCCAGGCGTAAACTTTCTGGCCGGTGCCGTCGGGATTGAACTCGAAGATGCGGGCGCGGTCGGCTTCGTCGCGATCGTCGGAAACGTTCGAGCGCGAGCCGATGGAGACATACATTTTCTTCCCATCAGGAGCGAAAGCGAGGTCGCGCGTCCAATGTCCGCCGCCGTGGAGGAGGCCGCCGGCGGAGAGTTCGGCGCTTAACTTCTCGGCCGGGCCGCGCGCTTTCAAATCACCGGTGCGATAGGGGAAACGGATGACGCCGTCGGTGTTGGCGACGTAGAGGAATTGCGGTTCGCCGGTGACGGGATAGAAGGCGAGGCCGAAGGGTTTGTTCAAGCCGTCGGTGGTGAAGACTTCGTTGAGCTCGGGTTTGCCGTCGCCGTCGGCGTCGCGCAGGATTCTGATTCCGTTCGCGCGGCTTTCGGCGACGAGAATGTCGCCATTCGGCGCGGTGAGGAGGAAGCGCGGATCGCGAAAGCCGGCGGCGTATTGCTCGATCTTAAAGCCGGGCGGAACGCGGAGCTCGGCGCCGGCGGGGCGTTTCACGACGTCGGCATCGTTCGTGACGGACTCGGTTTGATACGGCGGCGGGAGATCGGCCACGGTGATTTGGTGGCGCACGCCGGGCGCGTCCGCGGTCCAGTCGGCTTCGACGGCGGCTTTGCCGGTGAGGGTGGTTTCAGCGGCTGCGTTGGCGAGAGCGGCGAGCAAAAGGAGCAGGAAAAATTTCATCACGGCAGTGTAGCACGGGAAGGTTCGGTTGTGGGCGCGGCTCCGCCTTGGCCTACAGCGCCAGGCGCGCCCTTGCCGCCTGGTTGCCCAATGCGACGGCCCGGCAGGCAAGGCCGTGGCTACCTCAATAGCGCAAAGGCTCCGACAGGCCGAAAGCGTTTTTGATGAGTTCGATGCGCGGAGTCTGGTCGGTCATGATGACTTCCACGACGTCAAAGCGGAAGAGGATGTCGGGGTTATCGAGGAGACGGAGCCAGGCCAGCGCGCCGCGGGAGATGCGTTGGCGCTGCTCGGAGCGAATGGTGTCGAAGGGGCGGCCGAAGTCTTCGCTGCCCCGGGTTTTCACTTCCACGAAAACGAGAGTGTCGTGATCGCGACAGACGATATCGATCTCGCCGCCGCTGCGACCGCGGAAATTGCGGTAGAGGATTTTGTAGCCGCGTTGGCGGAGATGGCGGCGCGCGAGTTTTTCGCCGCGGGCGCCGCGCTGAAGATGCGCGGGGCGGGGGGAACGCAACCGCCGCCAGAGAGGGGCGAACATTCTGACGGTAAGTTTTCACCTGGAAATCTGGGAGAGGATTAACAGGATTCGGCCGGATTTTGGCAGCGCGTATTTTACAGCTGCGCGAAGGCGAAGAGAGGTTGCGCGACAGGTTCGAAGGAGCGCCGGTGAATGGGGCAGGGGCCGTGCGCGTGCAGCTTCAGGAGGTGGAGGGCGGTGCCGTAGCCTTTGTGCTGGCTAAAGCAGTATTCCGGAAAGCGCGTGCAGAATTCACGCATCAGGCGATCGCGGGTGACTTTCGCGATGACGCTGGCGGCGGCAATGCTGAGGCTGTAGCAATCGCCATCGATAATGGCGGTTTGCGGAAGCGGAAACGGCGCGACGGGACGGCCATCGATGAGGACATGCTCCGGTGGCGGAGTGCTCAAGGCGGCGACGGCGGCGCGCATGGCCTGGTGGGTGGCCTGGAGGATATTGATGCGATCGATCTCGAGCGAATCGATCACGCCGACGGCCCACGTGATGTCGGGATTGGTGATGAGATCGTGGTAGATCTCCTCGCGCCGCTCGGGGAGGAGTTGCTTGGAATCGTTCAGGCGCTTGTGCCGGAATTTTTCCGGAAGCACCACGGCGGCGGCTACGACCGGGCCGGCTAAGCGCGCCGCGGCCGGCTTCATCGATGCCGGCGATGCGGACGAGACCGAGGGCGCGCAGTTTCCGTTCATGGCGAAAACCGCAGCGGCGAGACACGGAGGAGAAAATACTGAAACGCTGAAATACTGAAACGCTGAAATGATTTCAGCTCTCAGTTTTTGCGCAGCAGCTATTCCCGCACCTGCGTCGCTTCCTTACCCTTGCGATCGCGCAGGTAATTCAGCTTGGCGCGGCGGGCTTTGCCGGCTTTTTCCACTTCCACTTTCGCGATGCGCGGGGAGTGGATGGGGAAAACGCGCTCGACGCCTTCGCCGTAGGAAATGCGGCGGACGGTGAAGGTCTCGTTGATGCCGCGGCCTTTGCGACCGATCACGATGCCGGCGAAAATCTGAATGCGCTCTTTGTCGCCTTCTTTGACTTTGGTGTGAACGCGGATGCCGTCGCCCACCTTGAAGGAGGTGATGTCGGTTTTCTGGTGCTCTTTTTCGATGGTGTCGATGATCGTGCTCATGGGAATAAGTGCTGCCTGCCGAACCGTGGAGGCGGGCAGAGACGGGCGGACATTTTCAATCGGCTGCGTCGGAAATGCAAACGGCCATTTCCGGCGCGCGGCCCGTGCTGCTCAGGCCCATCCGGGCGGGTTGTGCTTTCGGGTTGCGCCCTTTATAATCGCGCCGAGCTGCGCCCGTAGCTCAATTGGATAGAGTGACAGCCTCCGAAGCTGTAGGTTGCGCGTTCGAGCCGCGCCGGGCGCACTTTCTCCGGGAAACGACTTCCCTTACGCGACCGCTTCGATGCGACCGAGCAGATCTTTCTTGCTCGTCATGCCCGTGACCTGATCGACGACCTGGCCATTCTTGAAGAAGAGAAGGGTGGGGATGGCGCGGACGTTGAAGCGCGCGGAGAGGCTCTGGTTATGATCGATGTTAATCTTGCCGACTTTAATGGTGCCGGCTTTTTCTTTGGCGATTTCGTCGAGAACAGGGGCGATCATTTTGCAGGGGCCGCACCATTCCGCCCAAAAATCGACCAGCACGGGCTGCTGGCTGTTGGTGACTTCTGCGTCAAAATTGGCTTCGTCGATCGTAACAGTGGAAGAATTGTCCATAAGATTAGGAACCAAAGTAGTTCCAAATCTGGATAAGCAAAGTGACGGTCGAAACGGCGAAGATCGTCCAGCAGATGGGCAAGGGGACGTGCTCGAGCATTTCCAAAGCGCCGGGCGTCGCGGCTTTTTTTTCTTCAGCTCGGCTGCCACTAAGACCGGGGCAACCAGCATCTGTGCCGCCGGCACCGTGAGGAGCGGCTGCGTTTTCGCCATCTTGATCGTGGCCGCCATTGGATTGGTCGGCTCCGGCAGAATCGTGATGCGTGCTGTCTCCTTGCGCGGGCTG
The DNA here is from genome assembly GCA_963762685.1 of uncultured Verrucomicrobiae bacterium. Lineage (GTDB taxonomy): Bacteria > Verrucomicrobiota > Verrucomicrobiia > Chthoniobacterales > UBA10450 > JACCTI01. The sequence continues at coordinate 138,267 of CAVXLV010000010.1, forward strand.
GCCTGGGTTTCCGAGCCGGGATAATTGACCGGGGCGTCTGCGACCGCGCTCGGCGGGCTGAGGCGCGGCGCAGAAATGCGGGGTGGCGGTGGCAGCACGCGAGGACGGGGAGGCATCACTGGCGGTGGCGGCAGAGGAGCGGCGGAAGCGGGGGACGGCGGCGTGATTGGAATGGGGGCCGGCGCGCGGGTTTTATCGGAGACGGGGGCGGTGCGGCCGGGAAAGAGACCGGAGGAGATGGCGTGTGCGAGGCGGACGAGGGCGCTGCTTCCGGCAAGGTGCTGGCCGACCTGAGTGGCGGCGGCGGCGGCAACTTCCGCGAAGGAGGGGGTGGTGGCGGCAGGACGCGCTTAGGGGCTTCCGTGGCACGCATGGAGCCTCCGCCTCCCGCTCCGTTGCCCGGCGGGACGCGCGGGGGGAGCGTGATGCGAACGGTCTCCTTTTTCGGTCCGTTCAAATCACTCATGTGCAACAAAAGTCCGCGGGCAGGCTGAGGGAATCGCCGCCGCTTGTCACTCGCTTTCTTCCGCCATCGCGGAGAATCCGATGGTCGACGTTCCGCGGGTCGATCTTTAGAAGCCGGGGCTTTGACCGATCGAGATTTTTTGCAGAACGGGTTCCACTTTTGGATCGATCCTCACCATGGCGTCGTGCAAAGCCTTGCGAAAGCCCTCGATCGCCTGGTCACGCTTTGCCAGCGCCGCTTGTCACTTCTGGATCTTCGGCCGCTTTTTTTTGGGCCGCCCGGATCTTGAGTTGCTCTTCCAAGGTGAGTTGGGGAGCTTGGTTTTGCGGCACGTTTTCCGGCTGACTCACCGCGCTTTCCTGAGGAACGGGCGCGCCTCCGGTGATGTTTTGAGCGCTGATCTGGCTGGCGGCGAAGAGGGTGGCGATCAAGCAGAGTCGAAACTTCATCCGGCAAGAATATCACACCGGCAATCTTGGGAAAGCGCGGAGATATGACCGTCCCGCGCGGTCGCTAGAATCTAGGCCAGCAGGTCGTAGCCGCGACTGCCGGTAATTCTCCGCCGAATGAACTCGCCGACCGGCGCCGGTTCCGCGAGGACGACCGTGCCATCCACTTCTGGCGCGTCGGCTTCGGAACGCGCCAGGAGTGGCTGGTCCACCAGCAGCTTAAGTTCGCGACCGATTTGCGATTCGGCGATCTCCCGGGCGATTTTTTGCTGCAACGTCATCGCCCGGCGATGGCGTGCGTTTTTGATCCGGGTGGGAATTTGGTCTTCCATCTTCGCTGCGCGCGAACCTTCCTCCTGCGAGTATTTGAAAACGCCCAGCCGCTCGAAACGCACCCGCGCGATGAAGTCGAGCAAGGTTTCGAATTCCTCCTCCGTCTCGCCGGGGAAGCCGACAATGAAAGTCGTCCGCAAGGCGACGCCCGGAATGCCGGCGCGAAGAGCCACGATCAGATCTTCGATGTGCTGCTTCGAGGTCTCGCGGCGCATGCGGCCGAGCATATCCTCGTGAATGTGCTGCAGCGGCATATCGATGTAACGCGCCACTTTATCGCAGGCCGCGATGGTCTGGATGAGTTCGTCGCTCCAATGCGCCGGATGGGTGTAGAGCAATCGCACCCAGAAATCGCCCGGCACTTCCTGGATTTCACGCAGCAGCGACGAGAGCGTGAGCCCGCGCGCGGAATCCACCGGTTGCCGCGGCCCCGCTTTTTCCGCCCACAAATCCATCCCGTAATAGGTGGTGTCCTGGCTGATGAGATTGATTTCCTTCACGCCTTCCGCGACGAGCGCGCGCACTTCCGCCAGAATGGAAGCGGGCGGACGGCTGCGATGCCGGCCGCGCATCTGCGGGATGACGCAAAAGCTGCAGGGATGATTGCAGCCTTCGGCGATTTTCAGATACGCGCTGTGCGTGGGCGTGAGCCGGAAACGCGGCGTGTCGTAGTTCGGAATGTAAGTGGGCCGGCGAGTGACAAGATCGAGCGTATTGGCTGCGACTTCGGTGGAAGCGTTAGCTAAAACGCGCTGCGCGATGGCGCCCAGTTGGCTGACCTGGTCGAGCCCGATAAAGGCGTCCACTTCCGGCAATTGCGCGCGCAATTCTTTGGCGAACCGCTGCGACATGCAGCCACTTACGATCAGCTTTTGCCCGGCGCGTCGCCCGAGCCCGCGCGCCTGGTGTGCTTCGAGAATGGCATCGATCGACTCCTCTTTGGCGGAGTCGATGAAGGCGCAGGTGTTCACGACGAGCACGTCCGCGTCGTCGGCGTTGGCCGTAATTTGCAGGCCGTGTGCGAGCACGCTGCCGAGCATGATCTCGGCATCGACGAGGTTCTTGGCGCAGCCAAGGCTGATCATGCCCACCTTCGGCACCGCGGAATCTTTCCGCTCCACTAACAGCATGTCCGACATGGAAAAACGGGGCGCGGTCTTCTGCTATTCCACCCGCACATCGACATCGCCACGGCCTACGACTTTGCCGTTTTTCCGGATCTCGACGTCGTTGGGATCGAGCACTTTGATGGAGATCTTGCGGCCTTTAAATTGCAAGCCTTCGGCGGCATTAACCCAGCGCTCGGTCGCTTTCCCGGAGCCGTCCATGATGACGCGGACGTAGGTTTTGCGCAGCGGGCGAATTTCGAAACGGTTGGCATTCGGGGAAGGTGAAGGAGTGGGGCTGGCGCTAGCGCTGGCGGCGGCGGCTTCGGCTTTCTTGAGATCCTCCGAGTTTACCGGCACGGCCCGCCGAACTTCGGCGTCTGCCTCCAAAGGGGGAAGCGGGGTGGCAGCAGCTGCGAGGATGGTCGGCTCCGGCGTGGCGGCCACGGACGGCGCGAGCACGGGCGTAGCCTCAGCTCTGATGACGGCGGGGGTCTCGCTCGGGCGCGTGGGCGCTGGCGTGGAGTCCGCGGCCAACGCGCGCGGCGCAACGATATTGTTCGGAGTAGGACTCGCTTGGAGCTGAGCCAAGGCCTGCGCATCGCGGTCCGCGCTGGGCTTGAGGCGGCGGACATCGAGCATGAGTTTGAGGAACCACAGGCCGCCCACGAGAATGACCACGCCGATCACCAGCGGCATGAGTGAGTTCTTGCTGCCTGCCGGCACTTTCCGCACCACTTCGGTGCGGCGCGGAGCTGGGGCGGGGTTGTCCTGCAAATAGGCGTAGCCGTCCACGGTCACGTAATCGGAAGTCTCAAACGCTTCGAGATACGGCGACACGTCCACATTCAAAAACTTGCCGTAGATCAAGATGAAGCCTTTGGCATACGCGAGGCTGGGGAATTGCGAGAAATCTTCTGCCTCGATTTCGCCTAATTTCCCCGGGCGGATTTTCGTCATCCGCGCGGCTTCATCGAGAGTGAGATTGCGCGCCTCTCTCGCTTTCCGAAATTTTTCGCCGAGGCCTTCCATGAAATCTGTGGGTATTTAGGGCCGGCTAAACTGTAGCGTCGAGATCGACAAGAATCTCACGCGGCTTCGCGCCTTCGCCGGGTCCCAATATGCCGCGCTGCTCCAGAATATCAACGATGCGGGCAGCGCGGGTGTAGCCAAGGCGCAGACGGCGTTGCAGGAGCGAAGTGGAGGCGCGTTTTTCCTGGCGAATGATTTCCAGACATTTCTCGACCAGCTCCTCGTCTTCGTCGGTCACGTCCTCGCCGGATTCGCCGCTGGCGCTGGCCGTAATCTTCTCGTGGATCGCCATGTCGTAGGCGGCTGGACTTTGGGCAGAAACAAATTCGACCAGGCGGTGAATTTCCTCATCCGTTACGAGGACGCCTTGTGCGCGGATCAGCCGCGAGGTGCTCGGCGGCAGGTAGAGCATGTCGCCTTGGCCTAACAAGCGGTCGGCTCCATTTTCATCCAGGATGACGCGGCTATCGATCTTGGAAGCGACCTGGAAAGCGATGCGGCTGGGGATGTTGGCCTTGATCACACCGGTGATGACGTCAGCGCGCGGGGTCTGGGTGGCGACAATGATGTGAATGCCAGCCGCGCGCGCCATTTGCGTAATGCGGGCGATGGCGCTCTCCACATCAGCCGGCGCGGTCTGCATCAGGTCGGCTAATTCATCAATGATGACGACGATGTAGGGAAGCTTGTCGGGGATGATGGGTTCGTCATCGCGCGGGACCTGGATGTTGAGCTTCTGCGTGTATTCCTCGACCGAGCCCACGGGTGGCGGCGCTTCTTTCTCGCGCGGTTTCTCGCCTTTCGCTTCGCTTTCCGCGTCCAGCTCCTTCTGCGTCTTCTTCGGCGGGCGGCCGTTGAAACTGGTGATATTGCGCACGCCAGTCTTGGCGAAAATCTTGTAGCGATTCTCCATCTCAAGAATGACGTGCCGGAGCGCGAGCAGGACTTTTTTCGGATCGGTCACGACCGGGATGATGAGATGCGGCAGCTCATTGAAGACCTGCATCTCGACCACTTTCGGATCGATCATGATGAAGCGCAGTTCCTCCGGCGTGAAGCGGTAGAGCATGCTCGCGATGAGCGCGTTGATGCAGACGCTCTTGCCGCTGCCGGTGGTGCCGGCGACTAACAAGTGCGGCATCTGCGCGAGATCGGCGATGATGGTTTTGCCGTAAACATCCTTGCCCAGGGCGATCGGAAGTTTGGCTTTCGTTTCCGTCCAATCGGTCGATTGCATCAGCTCGCGTAAGGTGACTTTCACCTTGCGGCTGTTCGCGAGCTCGATGCCGACGGTGTCCTTGCCCGGGATGGGCGCGAGAATATTAATCCGCTCGGCGCGCGTGGCGCGAGCCAGATCGCGCTCCAGGCTTACGATCTTGTCCACGCGCACGCCCTTCGCCGGGTAGACCTCGTAACGCGTGATGGTGGGGCCCTTGGTGATATCGCCCGCGGCGACCGCGATTCCGAATTGCCCAAGGGTATCGATCAAAGTCTTCTGGATGCGCTCCAGCTCTGCGGGATCCACCGCGACGCGGCCTTCCAGATCGTGCTCGTCCAGCAAATCGAGGCCGGGCAATTCGTAGTTCTCCGCGTCCCAGGGTGCACTCGTTAGACCGGGCAACTCGGGTCGCGTCTTCTCTTTCGCCCGCAGTTCCGCCAGGGAGGGCTTTTTGCGCTTCGGCTCATCGGGCAGCGCGGTCGTGTCGACGACTTTCGGCTTCGGCCGATCGGACAGTTCTTCGTGGGCGAGGAAGCCGTTGGCAGTTTCCGTAACGGGGGCGCCTTTTTTCTTCAGCTGCCGCTCGATCGAGCGTTGCTGTTTGGCCAATTCGCGCTGGCTAATCTCGAGTTTCCCTTTCAAATCCGTGCGCTGCAGGCTGCGTTGCAAACGCCACTCGCGCAGGTGCCGGAAACCCCCGCGAAAACTGGCGACGGTCTGCCGAACGATGTGAATCGGACGCAGCCCGGTCATCAGAATCAAACTCGTCACGTAAAGTCCGGCGAGGAGGATGAGGGAGCCGACCGGACCCGCGAAACGGGCGAAAATGTGGCGTCCGAAATAATAGCCGACCCAACCGCCCGGACCCTGGATGTTGAAGGCGGTGTTCCAGTCGCGCAGAAAATGCGATTGCAGATGGAGCAAACAGGCTCCGGAAGCGATAAAGAGCGCGATCCAGCCAAGGCGTTTGCTTACGTGTAATTGCGCATAGAAAAGCTTCGCCGCGCCGAAACCCAGAAGCGTCACCGCGAGGAGATACGAAGCACCCCCGATCATGAAGTAACAAAACCCGGCAATGATGGCGCCCAGCGGACCAATGAAATTCTGCGCCGGCGAATTCGGCGTCGAGACTTTGCTAAAGGGGACCCACGAAGGCAGATCGCGCGGCGAGTAGGAAATCAGCGCGAGGAAAAGCAACGTCCCAACCCCCAGAAGAATTAGGGCAAAGACTTCGTTCCAGGCGTTGTTTTTAGGTCTGCGGGCCACCGGCTGCATAGTAGGCGCGCGCCTGCGGCAATTCAATCAGCGCACACTGCGCGCACACGATTAATCGACCTGCGGCTGCTCTACACCTTGCGAGAGCAATTGATCGGCAGCTTCCCGATGCATCCGCGCTTTCTCCAAGCGGCCCATGTGAGTGTGAATCTTCGAGAGATAACGATGCGCGAGGACAAAGCCCGGCCGCATCCGCAAGGTGATCTCGAAAGCTTGCACGGCGCGATCGTACCAACCGCGGCGAGAGAGAACCGCGCCGAGTTGAAAATGGGCTTCGGGGAAATCATGGCGCAAGCCGACCGCGTAGAGCGCGTGCTCGATTCCATCCTCCACCTTATTCTGGCGCGGCAAGGCCACGCTCAAGCCGTAGTGCGCGTCCGCAGAATCGGGATCGATTTCCAGCGTGCGGCGAAAGAGCCGTTCAGCTTCGGCCCAGCGTCGTTGGCGGAGATAAAGCCGTCCCAAGTAGGCTTGAGTAGTGATGTCGTTAGGCGCGATTTTTTCGGCTTCGGTGAAGGCCTTGGCGCATTCGTCGAAATCATCGCGGCTCCAGGCGAGCATGCCGCGCAGGACGTAGACCTGCGGTGAGCCTGGCTCGAGACGTTCCAGCGCGGCGAGACAGGGTTCGGCGTCGGTGGGCGTTTGCGCAGCGAAACATGCTTGCACGAGAGCGCGCCAATAACGCGGTTGGTCTGGAGCGCGCGCGGTCAGCTGCTGTAAGATGGCCTTGGCTTCTTTCGGCCGGCCGCCTTCGCTGAGAGAGACGGCCACGTTGAAATCGGCTTCATTTTCCGCCAGCGCGATGCTCCGAGCGACGTCTTCTCCGGGCGCTTCGATGTAACCCAGCGCGATGAATTGCTGTAGGACAGCCTGCGCGGCGGCAGGATCTTCTTCCGCGGTGTCGGCCGGCAGTTGGCCACTTTCGCCAAGTTCATCTTCCCAAGAAGGGATGCGCTGAATCGCTGGCGGTTGCGCGAAGGCGTTTACGAGCACCTTGCCTTCCATGTCTTCCCCCACGGGCAAACCGAGCAGGGTTAAAATGGTGGGCGCGATGTCCAGCAAAGTGGCACCTTCAATTATTTGATCGGGCACGATGCCGGGGCCAGAGAGGAGGAACACGCCTTGGGGCCGATGCCATTGTGCGGGCTCGACCGGTACGCGCGGACGGTTTTTTCCACTCTGGAAGCCGTGATCGGAAACGATCATGACGTATGTGTCCGGCCCGGCGAGTTGGAGGAGACGTTCCAGCATCGTGTCGTGAAAGCGATAGATGCCGGTAATGACGTCTTTGTAGAGTTCGAAATCCGGCTCATGAACCTCCGGGAGTCGCGGAGGGTGGAACGGCATGAAACCATGGCTCACCTGGTCGATGCACTCGTAATAGACGGCGCCAAAATCCCACGGCTCCTTCTCCAGCAGTTCCGTCGCCGCCGCGTGCAGCGTGATGACTTCTGCGAGGCGCTCGGCGACGAAGGTGAGAAGGCGCTGGACCGTGGGGTTGGATTGATCGAGTTCATTCGCGCGCGGGATCAGTTGCTGCAGCATCGAGCCTTCGATTTCCTGTGGGTGAACCCGGAGTTCCTGCACCGAAGCTGCGAGCCGCTCCGGTTCCACGCTGCCTGCTGGCAACGGCCAATTCTCCGGTGTGCTCCCCGCCGGCGGAACGGCGAAGAGATTAGAAATCATAGCGCCGCGGATTGGCTCCGCAGGATGGTTCGCCATCCAGCCGCAGACCACGCTGGAGCGCTCTGATTGCGAAAGGATATTCCAGAGCGCTTTGCATTTTCGCGACCGAGTTCCAGTTGGCCGCACTCCGGAGCGATCAGGCGTGGGCTCGACGAATCCATGCACGCCGTGGGCGTGGGCGCGCTTACCGGTGGCGATGCTCGCCCAAAGGATGGGCGAAAGCATCGGCGAAAGGGAGGCAAGGTTGCCGATCGTGCCGGTGTTGATCAGGCGCTCGAGGTTCGGCATGACCCCGGCATCGACCAGGGGATGAATGACCTGCCAATCGGCCGCATCCCAACCGATCAAAAGCAGACGGGGACGGCGAGGGAGATGTCATGCGAGGCAACGTCTATGCAACGTTAAGAGAATCAACAGCCAGCACTTTTTGGGGGATAAAAAAAACCCGCGCGGACCACCATCCGCGCGGGTTTCTAATTTGATTGGAAGCGGTCTTACGCTGCCTTGCGACTGCGCCACACGCGAACGCCGAGCGCGCCTGCGGCCATCACTCCGAGAAGGGCGAAGGTGGTCGGTTCAGGAATCACCGTCTGACCTGCCATGATGCTCGCGCCGGTGTTTTCATAAGCGTAGTCAACAATGCGTGCGCGGCTGAGACGCGGCTGTTCCGCTGAGCGAAACCCGAAACCATCCGTAGTTCGTGATGCCGGTGGCACTCGATTCAAGAAACGGAACCCGAGTAGATTGTTCGAGCTGTTGAGATTGAGAGGCAGTCAGTGGTCGGATCGCGACTCGCTTGCCCAAACGTGCTGGGCAGCGCCGATCACGGCTCCACGGGGCGAGATTGGCGACAAAGTTGGCTCGCTGGCCCGACATAATCCGCCGCCCGTTTGAGTGGAGTTGCTAACACGAATCAAGCTCAGTGCGCGTCCCACTAGGGATTGATGTCCCAGCCCGGCGACAGTGCCGCCGCTGGTGCCGGAAGTATTGGCGCGTCAAAACATTCAGATAAATGCCGTTGGTCGAGCTTTGGATATTCAGACTAACCGGCCCGCTGTAGACGATGTCCGCGTGCGGGGACGGCGTGAGAGCTGCGGCAGTGGCGATAGGTGCGGCGCAAGCTGCCAAACGAGCGTCGACTCGATTTAGAAGGGCGAGAGATTGTGTTTTCATAGGATTTGGTTTGGATGGTTTGAACGATTTCCGTCGGTTTTAGGAATTTCGGGACTCAGGGTCAATACCTTTCTGCAATTTTTCTGAAATTTTTTTGAACGAGCAAAAAACGGCGTTACGGAACCGTTTGTCCCCCTCGGTGATGGAGCGCAGCCCCTTTTCCTGGCGGTAGGGAGACGAAGAGCAGATACAAGCATCTGGCTCGGTCTGAAAAGCGTGATTCGGGCGGGAGACGGCCGGGCCAAGCGGTCTTCGAAAACGAGGCGAGGATTCAGGTAGCTTTGCTCTTGCGCCATTTCGCCGTGGCCGCGTAGTGTCCCCCGCATGCGATTTCATTCTCGTCGACTGGCGGTTCTCGTTCCCGCTGTTTCCTTGATTTGCTTCGGTTCCTGCGAGCGTCACAAACCCGAAGAACTCCACCACGGCGAGCACTCTGGAGCCATCTCGAGCGAGCATGCTGCGCCGCCGCAGGGTGCCAACTCCTCCGGCGACCATTCTGCGCCGCACACTTCTCCCACGCCGGCGCAATTTTTCCCTTCCCCTAACCCGACGCCGTAGCCCCTAACCAGAGCTCACTCGATCATGGCCAAGCACCAATACGCGACCAAGCCGCCCAACATTTCCACCATGCCGCCGGGCGTGCCGTACATCATCGGCAACGAGGCGGCGGAGCGGTTCTCATTCTATGGGATGCGCTCCATCCTGATCGTCTTCATGACGACCTATATGGTGAACAAGATGGGCATGCCGGATCGCATGGGCGACGCGGAGGCGCGCGGCTATTTTTCCATGTTCGTCTCGGCGGTTTATTTTCTGCCGATTCTGGGCGCTATCCTGGCGGAAGTTTTCCTCGGGAAATACAACACCATCTTCTGGCTTTCGATCGTCTATTGCGCGGGGCATTTCATGCTCGCGCTCGACGACACGCGCACGGGGCTGATGATCGGGCTGGGGTTGATCGCGCTGGGATCGGGTGGCATCAAGCCCTGCGTCTCGGCCAATGTGGGCGATCAATTCGGTGACTCGAACAAGCACCTGCTCTCGAAAGTTTTTGGCTGGTTTTATTTCTCGATCAATGCGGGCTCGTTCATGTCGACGATCCTGTGTCCGCTCCTACTCAATTCGCCCAATTGGGGGCCGCGTTACGCGTTCGGTCTACCGGGCATCGCGATGGTGATCGCCACGATCTTCTTCTGGGCAGGGCGCAAGAAATTCGTCCATATTCCGCCCGCGGGGATCGGCTTTATCAAGCAGTTCTTCAGTAGAGAAGGCCTGACCGCGCTGCTGCGCCTGTCTGTCGTTTACATCTTCGTCGCGGTCTTCTGGTCGCTCTGGGATCAAAGCAGCGGCGGTGCCTGGACGCTGCAATGCAAGAAAATGGATCTGAATTTCTTCGGTATCCAGCTGCTCCCGGAGCAGGTGCAAACGGCGAACCCGATCTTCATTCTCCTTTTCATCCCGATCGTGAACTACGGGCTCTACCCGTTGATGGGGAAATTCTTCGCGGTCACGCCACTGCGCAAAATCGGGATCGGCCTCGGGCTTACGGCCTGCAGTTATCTCGTGATTGCCTATATCCAGACTTTGATCGATGCCGGCGGGCGGCCGACCGTGTGGTGGCAATTTCTCGCTTACGTCATTCTGACTTTGGGCGAAGCGATGGTCTCGATCACGGGTCTGGAATTTTCCTACACCCAGGCGCCGAATAAAATGAAGAGCGCGGTCATGGCCCTGTGGCTCTTCACCGTTTCGCTGGGAAACCAGTTCACCGCGCAGTTAAACTTCTTCATCTCGAATCCGGACGGCACTTCGAAGATGAGCGATTTCAACTACTATATGTTCTTCGCTTATCTGATGTTCGGCGCGACTGCGATCTTCTCAGTCGTTTCCATCTTCTACAAAGGGAAGACCTACCTGCAATCGCAGGAGGATGAGGTCGCGACGGAGCCGATGCTGGGCGGAGGCGCCCCGACGTAGCGGACGGCCGTCTTGTGATGGCAGAACATCCGGCAGCGAGCCGACACCCGGGCGACAGGGCGGTGGTCGCTGGTGTCTGTATTTTTCTTGGCGCGATCGTCTGGTTCGCCTTCGGTCAGACGCTGCGGCATCAGTTCATCAACTTTGACGACAATCTCTACGTCTCGCAAAATCCCTTCGTTCTCGCTGGACTGACCGGGCGCGGGATTCTCTGGGCTTTTACCTTTGCCGAGATTGGGCATTGGCACCCGCTCACGTGGTTTTCGCACATGCTCGACTATGAAGTATGGGGGCTGCGCGCGGGCGGACACCATCTTACGAACGTCCTCCTACACGCGGCCGCGGCGGTTCTTCTGTTTTTGACGTTGCGGGAATACACCGGTGCGCTCTGGCGGAGCGCTGTGGTTGCCGCGATTTTCGCGATTCATCCGCAGCGAGTCGAATCCGTCGCCTGGATCGCCGAACGTAAAGACGTTCTAAGCGGCGTTCTTTTTTTCGCGACGCTCTTTGCCTACGCGCGGTGGGTCCGGCAACCGCACACGTTTTTCCGTTATGCGCTGGTCTGCGTTCTCTTCGCGCTCGGGCTCATGTCGAAAGGCATGTTGGTCACGCTGCCCCTCGTCCTTTTGCTGCTCGATTACTGGCCACTGCGGACGTATCGAAGCTGACGGGTTGGTCGTCAGGCGAAAACGGCGCTCGTGGCGCGATTCATCGTCGAGAAAATTCCGCTCTTTCTCCTCTCGGCCGCGTCTTGTGTCATGACGAGTCTCTCGCCGGAGAAGATCGCGCCAGCGCTGCAGATGTCTTTTTCTGCGCGAATCGAAAACGCGATCGTCTCCTACGTCATTTATCTAAAACAAATGCATTAGCCGGTAGGATCTGGTTTTCCCGTATTTCAATCCTCCCCAGGATTCCCATTGCCCGTGGTGTTGGCCGCGCTGGCATTTTTGCTCCTTGTTTCTGTCGGAACATTCCTGCTTTGGAAAAGGCAGCCGTATCTGCTGGTCGGGTGGCTCTGGTATTTGGGAATGCTGTTGCCGGTGATTGGGATCGTGCAGATTTCCTATTACGCACGCGCGGATCGCTACACCTATTTGCCGGCGATCGGTCTTTATCTTTTTGCAACTGGGGCGCGGCCGCGCTGGGCCGGCGCTGGCGACACGGGCGGACATGTTGTTCACGTTGGCGCTGGTCGTGGTCGCAGCTCTGACCATGCTCAGCCGAGCCCAGGCTGCGCACTGGCGCGATAGCGAAACACTCTGGCGTTACGTCCTGCGTCAGACGCCGGAGAATTACGTCGCGCACAATAATCTGGGGCTGGTCCTCGATGAGAAAGGCCAGGTCGACGAGGCGATCGCGCATTACAAAAAGGCCCTGGAAATCCAGCCCGCCTACGCGGAGACGCATAACAACTTCGGCAACGTCCTCTGCCGGGTTGGCAGAGTGCGGGAAGCCATCGCCCAGTATGAAACGGCGCTCGAACTCGTGCCCGGTCTCCCCAAGTCCACAACAATCTCGGCACGGCTCTCGGGCAAAATGGGCAAACCGCCGAGGCGATCGGGCAGTTCAGAAAAGCGCTCGCAATCAATCCCGATTTTGCCGGCGCCTATGGCAACCTCGGCTACGCTCTACTACTCTCCGGGAAGGAGCAGGAAGCCGAGCAGAATTTATGAAAGCCCTGGAGTTGCGGCCAAATTCAATCGAGCCACACCAACATCTGGCGGGGCTTTATCTCAAGCAGGGACGAACGGACGAGGCCATCGCTCACTACCGCCACGTGCTTGCGATCAAACCTGATAATGCCGAGGCACGCGCCGCCCTCGAGCGGCTGCTTGCAAACCCGGACCTAAAGATTCGCAACTAGAGCTCGGAGGCGGTCTTCATCATCCGCGCGCGCATTTTTTTCATCCGGCAGCCGGCCCACGCCGCCGTGCATGTTGTCGTCGGATGGTGCGGTTTGCTCGTCGCGAAATCGCGCCTGGTCGTCCCCAAATTGATTTGTCGCGCTGCGATTGGCTCCGTTAGTGTCCGCGTGCTCATGAAAATCTTCGCCTTCGTTTCCCTGGCCGCTCTTGTTCCTTTCGTCTCCGCCTCCGCCACGCCCGCGGATGATGAATTTCAAAAACTGGCCGGCGATTATATCGAGAGCGGATTGCGCATGCATCCTGAGGGCGCGACCGAACTCGGCGATCACCGCTTCGATGGGCAGTTGACGGATTATTCGGCGGAGGCGCGCGCGCGAGAATTAGCCGACCACAAAGCGTTGCTGGAAAAACTGAACGCTTTCAAAGGCACCGCCGAATTAACCGGCGCGAACCAGACCGATTTCCGCATTCTGAAAGAGAACGTCGAAGGCGCGATCTTCGAACTCGAGGAGCTGAAAGAGGCGGAGTGGAACCCGCTCGTTTACAATCAGAGCCTCGCCAACGGACTCTACGTCCTGATCGCGCGCGAGTTCGCCACGCCGGAAGAGCGGATCCCGAATCTGCGCGAAACGGATGGAAGGAATTCCCAACATCATCGCGCAGGCGAAGGCGAATCTGAAACACTCGCCCAAGATTTACACCGAGACCGCGATCGAGCAGACGCAGGGAGCGATTTCATTCGTCCGCGCTGGGTCTCAGCCCGGTGCTCGATCGCGCGCCGCAAATGAAGAACGAAATCGCGCCGCTCCAGGAAGCGACCGCGAAAGCGCTGGAGGATTACAAGGAATGGTTGGAGAAAGATTTGTTGCCGCGTTCCGACGGCGATTTCCGTCTCGGCGCCGATAAGTTTCGCAAGAAACTCCGCTTCTCGCTCGCCTCCGATCTCTCGATGGAAGAGATCATGAAACGCGCTCGCGCCGATCTCGCCGCCACGCAAACCGCCATCTACGAAACCGCGCTCCCGCTTTACAAAAAATATTTCCCAAAGGCGGACAAGGCCTCGTTAGCCGACAAAAAGAAGGTCACCACCGCTGTCCTCGACAAGCTCGCGGAAGAGCATCCAAACGACGACACGATTGTCGGCTACGCGCAGAAGGCGCTCTCGGAGGCGACCGCTTTCACGAAGAAGAAAGACCTCGTCACCGTTTTCGATCAGCCGCTGGAAGTGATCGTGATGCCGGAATTCAAGCCGCGGGCAGGGGATCGCTTATTGCGATTCCGCCGGTCCGTTGGAGAAAAACGGCGAGACCTTTTTCGCGATCGAGCCCACCCCGGAAAGCTGGTCGAAAGAGCGGAAGGAATCGTTCTTTCGCGAGTATAACAATTACATGGTGCAGGACCTCACCATCCACGAAGCGATGCCGGGCCATTTCCTGCAATTGGCGCATGCGAACAAGTTCAAGGCGCCCACGCTCGTGCGAGCTATTTTCCGCAGCGGCAGCTTCATCGAAGGCTGGGCCGTTTACTCGGAGCAATTCATGGCCGAGGCCGGCTACGGCGGACCCGAGGTGAAAATTCAGCAGTTGAAAATGCGGCTGCGCGTGATCTGCAACGCCATTCTCGACCAGAGCATTCACACCGCGAACATGAGCGAAAAAGAAGCGCTCGATCTGATGGAAAAAGAAGGCTTCCAGCAGGAAGGCGAAGCGGTCGCGAAATGGAAACGCGCGCGGCTGTCGTCCACGCAGCTTTCCACCTACTTCGTCGGCGTGACCGAGCATCTCGATCTGCGTGAGCGCGCGAAGAAGAAGGAAGGCGAGAAATTCGACCTGAAGAAATATAACGACCAGGTCCTTTCCTACGGCAGTCCGCCCGCGAAGTATGTGCGCGAATTGATGGGGTTGTAGGCGAAACACAGCCGGGATGGCTGCGCCCCGGAGCCCTTCATTTACAATCCGGGCGAAGCGCAGCACACTCCGCGAATGCTTCAACTCGCCAGCTGGATTCGCCCGAAGGACGAGCCCTATTTCGCCCGCGTCTTTGCCGCGCATCCTGAGGTGGTGATCCGAAACGCCGCGCAGGGCTCCGTCGCGCTGGCGGAAATGGATGGCCTGCTTTTGACCGGCGGCCCCGATGTCGCGGCTGAGTTTCTGCGCCAGGAAGTTCCCGATCCGTCCATTCTCGATGTCGATGTCGATCCGGCACGCGATCGTTGGGAATTCGCCGCCACGGAAGAAGCACTCGCACTGGAGCTTCCGATCCTCGCCATTTGCAAAGGCATGCAGCTCCTGAACATCGCGGCGGGCGGAACGCTGCGGCTCGACATTCCCGGCCACAACGATCCCGCGATGAAAAACGCGGATGTCCAGCCGCTCCGCACCGACAGCGCGGCCGCGCATCGGTTCGAAAAAGTAAACAGCTCGCATCACCAGGCGGTCGATCGCGTGGCCGACGGCTTCGAAGGTGGAAGCGTGGTCGGCGAGCGACGACATCATCGAGCAGATGCGCCTGAAGGATTATCCTTTCGCGCTCGCGGTCCAGTATCACCCCGAGCGCGGCGGCGAGATTTACGCGCCGCTCTTTGCCGACTTTGTCTCGCGCATGAAAGCGCGCCAGTCAGCCTAACAAACAGATCCTCATGTCCTCCCCGCAAAATACCATCGCGATCGTTTACGATTACGATCAAACCCTCAGCCCGAGCTACATGCAGGACGAGGTGGTCTTTCCCGCCTTTGGCATTAACAAGGACAGCTTTTGGCGCAAATGCAGCGAGCTCGTGCGCGACGGCGGCTACGATAGCGAACTCGCCTACATGAAGGTGTTGCTCGATACGCTGGGCATGGATCGCCCGACCAACGCCGAGCTGAAAGCGCTGGGCGCGAACCTGAATTATTACAAAGGCTTGCCCGAGATGTTCGAGGAGTTCTCGCACGGTCTCTTGACCGAGGAACAGGTCTCGTACGGCATCCAGGTGGAGCATTACATCATTTCCTCCGGGATGAAGATTTTGATCGAAGGCAGCCGCATTGCGCCGTTCGTGCGGGCGATTTTCGGCTGCGAATTTGCCGAGGATGGCGAAGGCCGGATCACTTTTCCGAAGCGCGTCATCAGTCACACCCAGAAGACGCAATACCTATTCCGGATTAACAAAGGGCTGCTCGATATGTCGGAGGATGTGAACGATCACATGGACCCGGCGATTCGGCCGATTCCGTTTCCGAACATGATCTATCTCGGCGACGGGCCGACCGATGTGCCGTGTTTCACCGTCATGAGAAAGAACGGGGGCGAAGCGATCGCGGTCTATAATGCGGACGATCCCGCGCGGGCTGGTTTCAAGAAGTGCTACCAGCTTTCCACGCACGCCGATCGCGTTCGCCACATCGCACCGGCTGATTACCGACCCGGCACGCATCTGCGCATGCTCCTGGAGCAAATGGTCGAGGAAACCGCGAATCGCATCGTGCTCGAGCGCCGCAATGCGATCGAGACCGGCACGGTGCGGGCGCCGAAGCATTAGCCGCGGGCGATTTGCTTGCCCTATCGCGTGTGGTAAAAACCACCATGCCGCGGCTGCGTTTTACGAAGATGAATGGTGCGGGCAATGACTTCGTCATGCTCGACAATCGGTTGGGCGATCTCCAGCTGGAGCGCGCGCAAATCGCCCGTCTCTGCGATCGCCACCGCGGCGTCGGAGCGGATGGAGTCCTCGTGCTGGAGCGGCCCGCGAACGGCGCAGATTTCCGTATGCGCTACTACAACGCGGACGGCGGCGAAGCGGAAATGTGCGGGAACGGCGCGCGTTGTTTCGCTCGTTATACCAATCGCGTCGCGGGACCGCTGAGCGCGCTCTCGTTTGAAACTCCGGCGGGCGTCATTTCTGCGGAGCTGCAAGGCGAGAGCGTGACCTTGCAAATGAGCGAGCCGAAAGATCTTGGCGCTCGATCTGCGGATCACGGTTTTGGACGAAACGGTTGCATGTCATTACGTCGACAGTGGCGTGCCGCATGTCGTCGTTCCCGTAGCCGACATCGCAGCGATCAAGGTGCGCGAGATCGGGTCAGCGATTCGACATCATGAAAAGTTTTCGCCCCGCGGCGCGAACGTGAATTTTCTGGAAGACGCGCGGACCGCAGAGCATCGCCATCCGCACCTACGAGCGCGGCGTGGAAGACGAAACGCTGGCCTGCGGGACCGGCGTGGTCGCGAGCGCGTTGATCTTCGCGGCGACGCAAAATGTCTCTGGCCCGATCGGCGTCCTGGTCAAAGGCGGCGATGAACTGAAAGTTGGTTTCGAGCGCACGGGCGAGCAATTCAATCACGTCACGTTGAGCGGTCCGGCGGATTTCGTTTTCGAAGGAACGGTCGAGTTGTAATTGGCTAAATAAGCAGATGTTCCGCGGCACTTACACAGCGCTGGTCACTCCGTTTCGCGACGGCAAAATTGACGCGCCTGCCTTTCGAAAAACTGATCGAAAGCGCAGATCGCTGCTGGCATTCAACGGCATCGTCGCGATCGGCACCACGGGCGAAAGTCCCACGCTGTCGCACGATGAACGCGAGCAGGTCATCCGGCTCGCGGTCGACGATCGCGAAAGGCCGCTGCCAGGTGCTGGCTGGGACGGGTTCCTACTCCACGCGCGAAGCGATCGCCGCCACGCAAGCTGCCGAAAAACTCGGCGTGGACGGTGCTCTGGTGGTCTCGCCTTACTACAATAAGCCCAGCCAGGAGGGGCTCTTCCGCCATTTTCAAGCGATCGCGCAGGCGACGAAATTGCCGATCATGCTCTACAACATTCCCGGCCGTTGCGGGGTGGATATCGGCGCTTCCATCGTAGAGCGGCTGGCTATGGATTGCGGGAATATCGTCGCGATCAAGGAGGCGAGCGGGAGCGTGGAACGCGTGAGTGATTTGGCGGCGCGCATGCCGCGAGAGTTTACCGTTTTAAGCGGCGATGATGGTTTGACGCTGCCGTTTCTGGCGGTGGGCGCGGTCGGCGTGGTGAGTGTGGCATCGAATCTTTTGCCGGTGGAAGTGGCTGCGCTTGGTGGAGGCGTTTCGCGCGGGCAATATCACGCTCGCGCAGGAATGGCATCGGCGGCTCTCGCCCTTGTTTAAGGATTTGTTCATCGAGCCAAATCCGGTGCCGGTAAAAACTGCGCTGGCCTGGCGCGGCGATGATGGCGAGTGAGGTGCGACTGCCGCTGTGCGAGATGACGCCGGAGAACGCGGCGCGTTTGCGCAAGACGCTGGACGCTTTCGAAGCCGGGCGATAAATGAGCGCGCCGTTACGCATCGTGCTGGTGGGCGCGGCGGGGCGAATGGGGCAAGCCATCGAGCATGCTGTCGCGGCTAACGAAGCGCTCGCGATTTGCGGCGCGCTGGAGCGCGGCGACGCGGTCGCGCCTTCGCTCGAGGCTGCGGAAGTCGTGATCGATTTCAGTCATGTCGATGTCACGGAGGAAGTTTGTGCGGCGTGTGTCGCCGCCGCGAAGCCGCTGGTGATCGGGACGACTGGGCATTCGTCGGCGCAGCGCGCGTGGATTGATGCGGCTGCGAAAAAGGTGCCGGTGGTGCTGGCGGCGAATTTCAGTGTCGGCGTGAACACGTTGTTCTGGCTCACGCGCAAAGCGGCGGAACTATTGGGTGAGAATTTCGATCTCGAAATCCTGGAGACGCATCATCGTTGGAAAAAGGATGCGCCGAGCGGCACGGCGAAACGTTTGGCTGAAGCTGCTCTGCGAAGTGCGCGGACTGGATTACGAAAAGAATGTCGCGCATGGCCGCGACGGCTTGATCGGTGAGCGGCCGGCGAACCAGATCGGCATGCACGCGATCCGCGCGGGCGATGTGGTGGGGGAGCACACGGTGGTTTTCGCCGGGGCAGGCGAGCGTCTGGAATTGACGCACAGGGCTTCCAGCCGCGACACGTTTGCAGTCGGGGCGTTACGCGCTGCGCAGTGGGTCGCTGGCCAACCGGCCGGCCTCTACAGCATGGAAGACGTGCTCGGATTGTAACCACATGAGAGCGGCCATCGCCCTGGGGTCAAATCTCGGAGATCGGCACGCGCATTTGCGAGCGGCACGCGCGCGACTTGAAGCGTTGACCGAGAAGTGCGGTCGCCCGTTGCGCGCGTCCGCGATTTATGAAACCGAACCGGTCGATTGTGAGGTCAGCGCCGGCTAATTTTTCAATGCCGTGATCGAAATCGGCTACGCCGGCGAAGCGATGGAGTTGTTGCAACATCTGCGCCAGATCGAAGCAAGTCTCGGCCGCCCCTCACGACACGAGCGCAACGCTTCCCGCACCCTCGACCTCGATCTTCTTTATTTTGGCGACGCGGTTCTTTCCACACCCGAACTCGAACTGCCGCATCCGCGGATGACGACGCGGCGTTTTGTGCTCGAACCGCTGGCTGAGATTCGCCCGGAGCTTGTGTTGCCGGCGCAAAATAAAACCGTCGCCGAACTCCTCGCCGCTTTACCGCACGGTTCGCCCTTGGTGCGAACGTCTTTGCAGTGGTAGCGTCCTCGGCCATGCAAGATTTCCGCGAGAAAAAGCGGCGCGGTGAACGGATCACTTCCCTCACGGCCTACGATTATCCGACTGCGCGTCTGCTCGATGAAGCGGGGATCGATATCATTCTGGTCGGCGACTCGTTAGGCATGGTCGTCCTCGGTTTTGAAGATACGACCGAGGTGACGTTGGAGGTGATGCTGCATCACACGCGGGCGGTGGCGCGGGCGGTGAAGCATGCTCTGGTGGTGGCGGATTTGCCGTTCGGGACTTATGAAACAGCGGCCGAGGCGGTGAAAAACGCGCGGCAATTGATCGAGGCCGGCGCGCAGGCGGTGAAGCTGGAAGGCGGTGTGAGTCACGCGGAGCAGATCCGGGCAATTGTCGAGGCCGGGATTCCGCTGATGGCGCACATCGGCATGCTTCCGCAAAGCGTGCGGAAAGAAGGCGGCTACAAATTAAAAGGCCGCACCGAGGCAGAAGCGGAGGTTCTTACTTCAAGACGGCCTCGCGGTGCAGGAAGCGGGCGCGTTTGCTGTCGTAGTGGAAATCGTGGCTGCAGAAACCTCGCGCCAGATTACCGAGGCGCTGGAGATCCCGACGATCGGGATTGGCTCCGGCGAAAGCTGCGATGGCCAGATCCTCGTCACGCATGATTTGATCGGGCTCTTCCCGTGGTTCGTGCCGAAGTTCGTGCGGCCGGAAGCGGACGTCGCGAGCGCGATTCGCACGAGCGGCGGAGGCGTTTATCAAACGGACGCAGGTGCGGCCGGAAGTCGCGGATCAGACGAGCTGAGGGACGGGCTCCGCGTTGGTGCGAATCTCGTGCTCGTAGCAGCGCAAAATGCTGGAGCCGAGCTTTTCCACATTCGCGCCGTAGACATGGATTGAGACCGCGACGTGATCGCAGGAATTCTTGACCCGATGGATGTCGCCCGGCGGGACGAGGGCCACGACGGAGCCGACCGGGTTCACGGTATGGTTGGTCACAATCGAGGTGACGATCTGTCTCTTCACCGGCGAGACGGAAAGAGGTTTCGTCTTCCTCGCCGCGATGCACGCCGACCACGCACCAGGAGACGTGATCGTGCACGGCGGTCTCTTGTCCCGGTAACCAGACCAGCGCCACGATGGAGAAGCTGCCATCCGGTTCCGACGTGCAGAATGTGACGGCAATAGGCGCATTCGTCCGGCTCCATTTGCTCCGCGGTGAGAAAGTCTGGTTGTTCGAGATAGGGCTGGAGCAAATCCGCCACTGCGGGACCGACGCGCGCGGGATCAGCGTCCGCACGAACCGCCTGCC
Source organism: uncultured Verrucomicrobiae bacterium (assembly GCA_963762685.1). Classification (GTDB taxonomy): domain Bacteria; phylum Verrucomicrobiota; class Verrucomicrobiia; order Chthoniobacterales; family UBA10450; genus JACCTI01. The sequence goes on from CAVXLV010000010.1 coordinate 158,669, forward strand.
GCACCGCCGCGATAAGTTCGCCGAGCGCGGGGCTAATGGTCAGAGATTTGGAGGTCGTGCTTGCCATCGAATTTCGCGACAGGGGCTAACTTTTATACAAGAGCGCGCCCGAGACGAGCGAAAACCGGCGCGGCGTGAACGATCGGGGTCAGATTCGCCGGGCGGCTCTCGGATTTCCTCTTGTCAAGAGAGCGGGGGCGTGTGACCTTTCGCCTCTTTTTCCGAGGAACAGACAATCATGGCTTTCGCAATTATCAAAACTGGCGGTCGGCAACATCGCGTCGCTGAAGGTGACATCATCGACGTGGATTTCCTCGATGCCGAGGTGGGCAAAGAAGGCGTGTTCGCCGATGTGCTCTTCATCGGTGACGGGGATAATATGACGCACGGCAGTCCGCTGATCGAAGGCGCGACGGTGCATGGCGAAGTCCTTGAGCAGCGGAAAGATAAGAAAGTCATCGCGTTTAAATATCGCCGCCGGAAGGGCTACCACCGGACGGTGGGTCATCGCCGCAAACTCACCCGGATCAAAATTACCGACATCGATCTCGGTTCCGCAGCGAAGAAGTAACCCTCTCAAATCTCATGGCACATAAAAAGGGACAAGGCAGCGTCAAGAACGGCCGGGACAGCGTTAGCAAACGTCTGGGCGTGAAAAAATTTGGCAGTGAAGTGGTGGTGGCTGGCAATATCATCATTCGCCAGCGCGGGACAAAGTTTCAGCCCGGCAAAAATGTCGGCCTTGGTCGCGATTATACCATTTTCGCGCTCACGGATGGCCGGGTGAAGTTCGATCGCGCGGGTCGCCGCGTGAATGTGGAGCCGGTCGCCGCGGAGTAGCGGTCGGCTGGTCGTTTCCGGATTTCGTTGGTGCGCGCGGTGGCCTGAACGGCTTCTGCGCGAAAACTCGCGCGCACGGCTTCGTGTTTCAAAAAACGCGGCCATTGCCTTGTCGGCCTTTCGTTGTCCTATAAACGAGTCACGCGCATGAAATATCAAACCTACCTCCTCTTCGGCCCTCCCGGCAGCGGCAAAGGCACACAAGGGAAAACGCTCGGCACCATCCCGCGGTTTTTCCATTGCGCTTGCGGCGATGTCTTCCGCTCCATTGATACGAGGACGGAGGTGGGCCGCGCATTTCTCGAATATTCGAGCAAGGGCGAACTAGTCCCGGATGAAATCACGGTGAAGCTCTGGAAGGCGCGGATCGATGCCGCAGTGGACGGCCACAATTTCAAGCCGGACATCGATACTTTGGTGCTGGATGGAATTCCACGGAATGTGGGCCAGGCGAAGATCATGGATGAGTTGATCGATGTGGAGAAGGTCTTCCATCTTTCGTGCCCGAATCGCGCGGCGCTTTTCGAGCGGCTGAAGAAGCGGGCGCTGAAGGATAATCGGCTCGATGACGCGAACGAAGAAGTCATTAAGCGCCGCCTCGCGACCTACGAGGAGGAATCAAAGCCGGTCCTCGGCTATTACGGGGAAGAGCGCATTACTTGCATCGACGCGACGGCGCCGCCGCATAAAGTTTTGCTGCACATCCTGGAAAGCGTGAACGGGGTGAATGGGGCGCATGAGCCAGCAACAGTTTGAGAATTTCAAGGCTTCAAGCCTTTACTGTAACAAGTGCAAGGCCGCGATGCCGGTGCGCGAACGGTTGCTCCTCGTCCTGCCGGAGAAGGAAATTTACGATTATCTCTGCACTGGTTGCGCCGAGTCGGTGGGACAGCGTGAAGTGACTGCGGGTGAGAAATTGATGGCGCAGAGCGCGGCCGCGCGTCGTCCGCGTCGGCGGGCGCCCGCTGCGCTCCCGCGTATTCGGATTTAATGCGCCTATGCGCGTTCTCTTTCTCGGCACGGGAGAAATCGGCGTGCCGGTCTTGCGCTGGCTAATTGATTCGCCTGAGCACGAACTGGTGGGCGTGGTGACGCAACCGGATAAGCCGGTGGGGCGGAGCCAGCGCGTGGAAGCGCCGCCGATCAAGGCGGCCTTGCGCGCGAATGACGGTTTCGATTTTGCAGCCCGAACGGATCAAGCGCGAGGAGGCGATCGCAGAGATTCACGCGCTGCAGCCGGAGGTGATCGTGGTGATGGCTTACGGGCAGATTTTGCCGCGAGCGGTTTTGGAGATTCCGCGCGGTGGCGTGTTTGAATTTGCACGCCTCGCTTCTGCCGAAGTATCGCGGCGCGGCGCCGATTCAGGCGGCAATCGTGCAGGGCGATCGCGAAACCGGGATCACGGTGATGTATATGGATGAGGGTTTGGACACCGGCGACGTCCTGCTCGAATCGCGGATCGCGATCGCAGCGGATGAGACGGGTGGATCGCTGCATGATCGGCTGGGCGAAGTGGCACCGGCGGCGTTGGCAGAAGCGCTGGCTAAACTCGCCAGCCGGAACGCCCCGCGTGTGCCGCAGAACAATGCCGAAGCCACGCACGCGCCGAAGCTCGAACGCGAGCATGGCCGGATTAATTGGTCCGAGAGCGCGGAGGTAATCGAGCGGAAGATCCGGGCGTTTAATCCCTGGCCGGGGTCGTATACGATTTTGCGCGGAGCGGAAGGCGACGAACGGAAGGTCAAAATATTTAGCGCAGGCGTTACGGAAGCATGCGGTTTAGCGAGCGGGGAAGTTTCGGCTTCGGAAAGTGGTGGCCTGCTTATTGGCGCGAGCGACGGCGCGCTGGCTCTCGAGGAAGTGCAATTGGAAGGGAAGAAAGCGCATGGGCGCCGCCGATTTAATCCGCGGTCATCCTTGGATTGCGTCCGCGTCGGCCCTGATTGCGTAGGCGGGATCACAGGGAAGCAGTCCATCGTTCGCGTTCGCTGCTCCGACGCGTGCTCCCGAGCCGCGCAGTCGGACGAGGGTGTTTTGCTTCATTTTCCTTCCCAAGCCTGCACGCTTCTGTTTCATCTTGCCGGCCATGCAAAACGAATCAGCCGCCCCCGCGTATCGCCGCGTTGTGATCAAGCTCAGCGGTGAAGCATTACGCGAAGTCGGCTCGCGCGAAAACATATCGCCGCAGATCGTGCGCGATATCGCGCAATGCATCAAAAGCGTGCGGGATCTTAATGTGCAAACCTGCGTGGTCATCGGCGGCGGAAATATCTGGCGCGGACTTTCCGCCAGCCATCGCGGGATGGATCGGACGACGGCGGATTACATGGGCATGCTGGCTACGGTGATCAACGGTCTCGCTTTGAAGAGCGCGCTGGATGAGATCGGGGTCGAGAATCGGGTGCAGACGGCGATTGAGATGCAGAATGTGGCTGAGCCCTTCATTCTCGGTCGCGCGATTCGGCATTTGGAATTGGGACGCGTGGTCATTTTCGTGGCCGGCACAGGTAATCCATATTTTTCCACGGATACGACCGCTGCTTTGCGCGCGAGCGAGGTGCGAGCCGATGTGATCTTGAAGGCGACGAAAGTGGACGGCGTTTACGATTCTGATCCGAAGAAAAATCCGGACGCGAAACGCTACGAGAGCGTCAGCTACAACGAGGCGCTGACGAAGCGGCTGCAGGTGATGGACTCCACCGCGTTCAGCCTTTGCATGGACAACAAGATCCCGATCATCATTTTCGATATGAACAAACCGAGCAATTTCACCGATGTGGTCATGGGCCGAAAAGTGGGCACGGTCGTCTCGGAATAGGAACGCGGATTGCGGGTTTGCTGACTTTGGGTTGCTGACTGAATATCTGACCGATGAGTGCTGAAGAGATCCTGTTTGAAGCGGAAGAGACGATGGAGAAAAGCGTCGATTACATGATCCACGAATTCTCCTCGGTGCGGACTGGCAAGGCTTCGCCCGCGTTGGTGGAGAATGTGGACGTCGAAGCGTACGGCTCATCCATGAAATTGAAGCAGCTCGCGCTGATCACCACGCCGGAGCCGCGTCTGCTGGTGGTGCAACCGTTCGATGCCGCGACCGTGAAGGATATTGAGCGGGCGCTGAAAGAATCGAAGCTCGGCATTCAGCCGTTGGTCGACGGGAAGCTGATCCGGTTGCCAATTCCCGAGCTCTCGGAAGAGCGGCGCAAGGATCTGGTGAAGTCGCTCAAGCAGATGGCGGAAGAGGCGCGGGTGCGCGTCCGGACGAATCGGCGGCATGCAATTGATGAGGCGAAGAAGCTGAAGACAGCCGGTGATCTCTCGGAAGACGGGCTGCGCGACGCCGAGGCGGATGTGCAAAAATTGACCGACAGATTTGTGAAGTCGATCGACGAACACTTCGAGCGGAAAGAGGCCGAAGTGATGAAGGTCTAGCAGCTCGCGCGAACTTTTCGGTCTTAAAGCCGCACCAGATCGAGCAGGAACTGGCACCAGAGATAAACCATTCCGCGCCAGGAATATTTCACTTCCTTCTCGTTCGCGGATTTGAGCACGCCTTTTTCGACGTTGTGCGCGATCTGTTCGCGCAAATCGTTCTCGATTTCTGTTTGGATGCGGTCTTCATCCATGGAGTCGATCACGCCAAGTTCGACTTGATGGAGCCGCAGGTATTCTTTGTGGCTCTGGTAAAGTTGCCAGAACGATTGATCAGGACGCTGCCGGTTAATCCGAAACTGCGGCGTGACCTTGAGGCCGTACGACAGCGGGTAATTCCAGGTTGTCCAAATGGTGCCGTCCTGCGCGCGGGATGAAATCCGCAGGTAATAGAAAGAAAGATCGTTCTGTTCGTTCAGGCAGATGGTGGCCTGCGCGCGATCTTCTTCTTTGTAAAAAAGACGGAAGAACTGCTTATAATCTTCCCAGTCCCAGCCGGCGTCGTTCACATGCGCGAAGCCTTCGTTCTCGATCTCCTGCGTGATTTCGCTGAGGGTGGGAAAGACATCCTGCGAAGGAGGACTCTTTGGCCGGAGTGACTTCTCTTTCGGCAGACGGAGCGCGCGAATGCGCGTGAGAATTTCCAGCCATGGGAGAAACAGCCAGGCCAAGGCCGCCGCCAGGCCGAAATACCATTTTCCGCTAAGAAAATAGACTGCGAGGAAGGTGGAAAGGAGGATGCCAAGCGCGCCCGCTTTTTGCGCCAGCGAGGTCTGATAGCTCCGCAGAGCGATGCTCAGAACCGCTACGCCCAGCGTCAAAAATAGGGCAAACCACATTTAGGGCGTGATGGCGTGCTCGCTCAGGAACTTCTCCAGTTGGTCCGTGTCAAAATTAGCCAGCACTTCATCGCCCACTGTGAGCGTCGGCACATAGGTCTGATCCGAGAGCTCGGTCATTTCCTTGTAGGCATCGCGGTCCGCGCCGACATCGATTTCGGTAAACTTGTAGCCGCGCTCGGTGAGATATTCCTTCGCGTCCATGCACCAAGAACACCATTCACGACTGTAGAGTTTCATTTCAGTGGCCACGTCGTGAATTAACAAGTCACGCCTCGGACCGTCAACGGAGATATCTGCGGTCAGATGTCTCCCGAGGGTATCGCATTAGGCGCCGCGCTGGCTGGCAGTGTGCGGCCGCACCGCGGAGGTGCGCGTTGCCAATTGTCCGGCAAAGCCGAGCTTGTGGCTCGTGAAACCTGTCTGTCTTTTCCTTCTGCTGGCGAGCTTCGTTCTCAATGCCGCGGGCGCAGAATCTTCGCCGAGGCCGGCCGGGACCCTCAGTTGGTCGGCTCTTTCCGCCATGCCTCTGCCGGAGCCCGGTCAGCGCATCGCGTATGGCAATGGTCCGCAGCAGTTCGGCGAACTCCGTTTGCCGAAGGGTCACGGACCTTTTCCCGTGATCGTTTTGCTTCACGGCGGCTGCTGGCAGGCGGCGTTCGACTATGTCTACATCACACGCCTGGCGTCGTGGCTGACGGAGCAAGGGGTGGCTACCTGGACGATCGAATATCGCCGAATCGGCGACGCGGGCGGCGGCTGGCCGGGCACCTTTCATGATGCTGCGGATGCGACCGACGCGCTGCGCGAGATCGCGAAAACGGCACCGCTCGATCTGGAACGCGTGTTCGCGGCGGGGCATTCCGCCGGCGGACACCTCGCGCTTTGGCTCGCCACCCGCGCGAGGCTGCCCGCGGCCAGCGAACTCTATCGCAAGGATCCGCTCCGCGTTCGCGGAGTGCTGGGACTGGCGGCGATTGCCGACCTCGCTGCCTACAGGGTCGGGCCGGCGGAGAGCTGCCATGCTTCCGTCGACCAGTTGTTAGGCGGCACGCCCCAGACTGTGGCGGAGCGCTATGCGCAGACCTCGCCCCGGCAGCGTTTGCCGCTGGGCGTCCCGCAGGTTTTTATCCAAGGCGAAAGCGATCCGATCGTGGAGGCCGCGTCGGTGCGCGAGTATGCGGCAGCCGCGGAAAAGGCGGGGGATAAAGCCACGATTCTGCTGCTTCCGGCCGCGGGACATTTCGAGGCGGCAGTGCCACTCCCGCAAACGGAGGCAACGTTCGAGAAAGCGTTGCGGTTGCTTCTTGAAACGAAGCCTTAACAAGCGCGCAGAATCGACTCTAATTCGGCCACGTGAGTAGGCGCATGGCCTGCTCGCCGTTTTTGCTCAGGCCTCCGCTGCTGTTGAGGACGCCGCGAGTGAGTTGCGAGTAATTTCCGCCGCGTTGCTCCAGGTAGGAGACAACCGGCCCGTCGACCGCCTTCGAGCTGGGAGCGACTTCCAGCGGAATGCCCGAGCGGCTGAACGAAACCTCCCAGGACGCCGGCGTGTTTTCTGTCTTCTTGCGCAGCAACCAGGGATAGCGCTGTGGGAGATCAAAGCTCTCTGTCGCCGGCAGGGTCACCTTGTAAAAAGTGTCTTCGTTCGCGAGAAAACGCGGAACGCTGAGGCCCGGCTGTTTCCGTTGCGCGAGATAATAGCCGGCAATGTCGATGCCGGTGAGGTTTAGCCCATTGTAGAGGCCGTGCCGATTGGGATCGTTCGGGACGAAATGCTCATACCAGGAAGGGAAGTGACGGCCGAGGAGAAGATTCAATTCGAGGTGCAAATGGGCGCGTTCGCGGTCTAGTCCAGTGCCCGTGTGACCCATGAGGCCGAGCCGTTGGCCGCGCGTGACCCGGATGCCTTTCTCGACGGCGATGGACGCGAGGTGACCGTACAGGCTGAAGTAACTGGAGCCGTCCCAGCGGTGCTCGACCACCACGTAGCGGCCGTAGTTTGAATAACCAGCCACGAGGCTGGTGTGAACCACCACGCCGTCGGCGATGGCGCGAACTTCATCGAGCGGTTCACCCTGCGCATCGCGGCGGACTGGTTTGATATCGATGCCTTCATGAAAACGCGTGTAAACGAGGCCGCCGCTCGTCTCAACGGGATCACGCACGAAGCCGTATTGGCCGCCTTGCCATGGAGTCGATTTTTGGCCGCGAAAATCGCGGGTGATGTATTGGTAGAATTCCGGTCCGTCGCCCCGGAAGAGCGCGTCATTATCGGTCGGAAGCGCGAGGTTCACGCCGTTGGAATCCTGCCCGAGCGACATTTCAGCAACGGTAAGGATCGCCGCCAGAGCAAGCCAGCGGATGAGGGCGCGAGCGAGGCAGAATTGGCTCATCATTTCTTCCGTTGCTCCTTCTTCGGCCAATCTTTTTTCATCTGCGCGATGTCTTTTTCCGTCAGGCCGGAGGAGAGAAAGAGTTTCCCATCGGAGACCCGCCGATCGATCAGCAGTTCGGCCACATTTCGTCCATTCAAAAACACGTAAAGATACGTTCCGCGGCGCTCGAGGCTGAGGGTATCGAGCGCGAGCCGGCCATGATCATCCAGCTCGAAGAGCGCCCCGAAAGTTCCGTCCGGCGCGGGATACGGCAGAAAGGCGACGACATCATTCTCGGAAATAACGGGAATCTTTTGGATGACGAGACCCTTGCCCGTGGTGGTCGATTTGATGGGCGAGGAAAAAGCGGCGCCGTCCTGCGCATTCGCTTCGGAGTGCGCGCGGAGAGTCGTGCGCCGCTTTCCGGCATCGGCAGGGCTCGAAAGGAGAAGCGCGAGAAGGAATCCAAGCGCGGCTCTTCTCATGCGCGATTGATAAAGGGTTTGACAGTTTTTGCAACGCTTGGTGAGTACCGGCCCATGAAACGCACCCTGGCAGCCTTGCTGCTCATCCTTGCGATGGCCAGCGGTGTGTCTGCGCAGGAATCTGAACCGTCGCCGCAAGCAGAACGGCGGGGCTGGTTTAGCCGGCTAAACCCTTTCGGCCGCGGGGAAAAGCTACCAGAGTATAATGATCCGAAATTAGCCGGCCTCGTCCTGACGCTCGAGCTCGCGCCGTTGCCGGTAAAGCTGTCGGAGGTTCGGCAGTTAAAAGTGATGGTGACTATCACGAACAAGTCGAAGAAGCCGATCACGCTGGAATTTCCCGACTCGCAACGCTTCGAAATTTACCTGCGCAACGCGACGGAAACCGTTTTGACCACGTGGTCGGATAATCACGCTTTCGCGGATGTGGTGGGGACTGTTTTCATCAATCCGCAGGAGCGGCTCCAGTATTCCGAGACCATCGCGACCCGCGAGCTGACTCCCAACAAGGTTTTCACGGCAGAGGTTTTCTTCCCGAAATATCCGGAACTGCGAGTGCGGCAGAAGTTTCTGACGGCTCCGTGAACTCGGGGGGAATTTGTATTCGGTAGATTGTGAATGGCGGGCGCTTCGACGCGATCAAAAAGCACGATTCACCTAGCACCATTAACCATGCGCCTCTTCTCCGATTACCACTCGCATCCGCAAGGGCACCGCATTCAGCCTTACACGCTCGCACTGTTGCAGCCATGGGTGGATTCTGCGGTCGCGCGAGGTTTGAGTGACATCGCCTTCACGGATCACGATCGCTATTGCGCGGGCGTTGATTTTGACGTGATCGACCGCTTGCGAGAGGCGAATCCGGAGATGCGGATCCGCGCGGGGATTGAATTGGATAACGATCCGGTGCATTCGCTGGCAGGGCGCAGCTGGGTCGAACGGCATTGGGAGAGGCTCGATTTTGTTCTGGGCTCCGTCCATTTCCTCGACCGGCCGGACCAGATGTTCGACACCGTGCCGGAAGGGGCTGGGCAATTCGAAGGCCGCGCGATCGATGACGTTTACGCTGACTATTTTCGGCGGGTGCGCGAAATGGCGGCGAGCGGATTGGTCGATTGCCTGGCCCACATCGACTTGGTTAAAATTCACGGACATCGGCCGAGCGCTGATGTGCGCGCATTGGCGGGCGAGACGCTGGATTTTATCGCGTCCCGCGGACTGTCGATCGAGTTTTCTACTGCTGGCTGGAGGAAGCCGGTGAACGAATTATATCCTTCCGACGAATTAATCGCGCTCGCAGTGGAAAAGGGGATCTCCTTCACGACCGCGTCCGATGCGCATTCGCATGTGCAACTGGGTGAAAATTACGACCGTCTCGCGGCGAAGATTGAGGCCACGGGCTTGCGGGAGATTGCGGTGTTCCATCGCCACCAACGAGAATTACGAGCCCTTCCGCCAGCCGCCGAGTCTTCTGCGTTATCCGAAATTGGCTGACTCCCGGAAGCAGGCGCCGTGAGCGAAACTACGGCGTAGACTGGGCGATTGGTTCCACGAGTCCGTGCTGGAAAGCGTACAGAACCAAACCAGCCACATTCCGGACGCCTAGTTTCGACATCAGTTTAGTGCGATGCGTTTCCACGGTGGCGACACTGATGAAGAGCTTGTTGGCCGTTTCCTTGCTCGTGCCACCCAGCGCGATGTGCCGGAGGACCTCCTCTTCCCGACGGCTCAGTGCCGTCCCGATATAGCGTCTCGGTCGCGCCGCCAATGCCGCCCGACTCAAAGGCGTGACGCCACTGCTTTTCGAGGAGAAATATTGCTCGCCTTTACTCACCCGGTCCACCGCGCCGAGGAAATCGTCCCAAGTATTCGTTTTTTCCACGAAACCCTTCGCGCCGGCGCGCAACGCGTCCACCAGCCGGTCCTCGGTGGGATAAGCGGTGCACAGGAGCACATTGGTGCCGGGGGAGAGACGCTTGATCTCCGGCACGATATCGATGCCGTTCTGATCAGGCAGGTTGATATCGAGAATCAAGAGGGCTGGGAGAAATTTCTGGCTGGCTTCGATCGCGGCTTTAGCGGTTCCGACTGATGCGACCACCTGGTAACGCTCACCTTCTCGGTTGAGCGTGCTGCTGATCAGCTCGCGCATAAAGATGTGATCGTCCACGACTACGATCCGGACGGGCCGGTCGGACAGGGGGATCGCTTCGGCAATTCGCTTTGGACGCATATTGGAGACTACAGCAAAACCATGAGAGAAATTTGATGCCTAAGACAAGCAAAATCTTGCGATTTACGAGGGAAACTCTCGCGCGCTGTTGTCTTTGTGCATGATTTCGGGGTTCTGCCCGCTGCTGATTTCCTACAGTGTTTTGGGGAGGCGAAAAATACGGGTTTTCTTGGAGTATCCACGGGCTCAATGGCTTGCTAGGATCGGCGGCCTGTCGTCTTTGCAACGGCAAACTTCCAACCGCAAAACCCTCGATTCCATCATGAAAAAATATCCCTTGTTCCTGAAGATCACGTTTGGTGCCGCCATGGCCGCGTTGCTGACGCTCTCGCCAGTCTCCATGAACGCATCTGATGCGTCCGAGCTCGCGCAGCGTTCGCAAGCAGCGCAGCGGGATGCAGCGGCTTTGAGTACAGACGATGAAGCGATGGCAGTGCAAATCGAGGAGGCGGAGAAGCTTGCGCGCCAGCCAGCGGCTGCAAAGGAAGTGCCGGCGCCCCGAATTCCAGATGCGCCCAAACCCGTCCGCTCCGTGGCCCCAACCGGCGCTACGCCAGTCGTGGTGACGGCAACGGCGGGAACGATGGGGCCTACACCTTACAACACGGTCTCGGATGCTTTCGCCGCCATTAATGCCGGCACTCATCAAGGCGCGATCGTGCTTGGCATCGGCGCGAACACGACGGAGCCCGGGCCGGCCGTGCTGAATAGCTCAGGAGCCGGCACCGCCTCTTACACCTCAGTTCTGCTAAGCCCGTCCATCGACGGCGTTTCGATCAGCGGCGCCACCACGACCGGTCGCGGATTGATCGAGCTGAACGGCGCGGACAACGTCACGATTGACGGTGACAATCCCAACACATCCGGCATCAACCGCAACCTGACGATCCAGAACACGGCTGCGAACACCGTGACCTTTACCTCCGTGGTGCGCATCGCGATGGCCGCCACAGTCGTCACGAGCGCAGACAACAACACGATCAAGAATCTCAACATTATCGGTAGCTCGCCGGGACGGAATATCAGCACAGCTACGAGCACGGCAGCTTCCGAAAATACTACTTTCGGCTTCTTCGCTGGCCCCGGCGGTTCCACCGCCAGCGCCACCACCGCACCGGCGCCAATCACCTCCGTCCTCACCGGTGTCGCCGCTGGCGCCACGGCGACGAACTTGGTCGTCTCGAACAACAATTTCACCGGCTCGATGGCGCGCGCCATCAACGCCAACGGCTCTGCCACGACAGTGTTCCCGGGCTTGCAGATCAACGGGAACACGATCGGCAATGCGACGGCGGGCGCGGTTGATCAGGTCACCGCGATCGGCATCACAGCGCAGGGTTCCACCAACGCAATCATCTTCGGCAATACGGTTTACGTGGAAGGGTTCATAGCGTCGAGCTCCTCCACTCACGGCATCAATGTCGGCGTGAATAGCGCCAACGTCTCGGGCGCGACGATTGATAGCAATAAAGTAGGCCGCGCCCGGAATAACAACGGCGCGAGCTGGTCCGCCTTTGGAATCAACTTGGGCGGCGGCAGCAATCACGTCGTCCAGAACAATTTCGTCTTTGACGTGAAGAATGATCAAACGGCCGGGACGGGCGGGTTCAGCACCACCTTCGGCGCCTTCGGGATCCGGGTGGCCAGCGGCACCGGTCACAAAGTTTATCACAATTCCGTCCACCTTTTCGGGACGCTGGGTGGCGCGGTCAACGCCGATCTTACCGCAGCTTTTGGGCTCACGGCGACCACGCTGACGGGTTGCGACGTGCGCAATAACATTTTCTCGAACCAACTCACCGGCGGCAACCCAGCGGCCAACTCCACCCGACACGCCTGCGTGTTCCTGCCCCCTGGTGCGACGAGCGCGTTGAACCTGACCTGGAACAATAACGATTATTTCCAGGGACCGAGCGCGGTGGATCCGAAGAGCCTTCTCGCCCAAGTGGGCATTACCGCCGGGACTGGAGAGTACCTGGCAGCAAACTTCGATCCCACCACCACCACGCCAGCCGCGAACTTCCGCGCTTACACCAGCACCTTAAATGCTTCGGGCACGAATGATAACGCGAGCAAGAAAGACGACCCCGGCTTCCTGTCTGATACCGATCTCCACGTCTCCGTCGTTTCGATTGTGGTCGACGCCGGCGTGAACGTGGGCGTCCTCCAGGATATCGATGGACAAAACCGCGTCCTCCCGCCGGATATCGGTGCGGATGAAGCGAGCGGCGCGCCTCCTCCTCCGAATGACATCGCAGCCATCGCCATCATCACCCCGGCGAATGGCAGCACCATCATCGCAGGCTCGGGGACCACTCCGCAGGCCAGCTTCCGGAACATCGGGTCCGCCACGCAAACCAGCGTGATGGTTCAGTTCACCATTACGGGACCGGGCGGTTACAATTACTCGAATACCCAAACTATTGCGTCCCTCGCCCCGAACACCACCGTGACGGTCACGTTCGCGGCCGCACCGACCTTCACGACGGCAGGCGCTTATGCCACCACCGCCACTGTGATCACACCGGACGCCAACGCATCCAACGATGTCGTGATGGGATCGTTCAACGTCCTGACGCCGTTGACCGGCAGCTACAACGTACCGGGCGATTTTACCTCGCTCACGAACGCCAATGGTATCTTCGCTGCTCTTAATACGGCGGGCGCCTCGGGCAATGTCACCATCAACATCGCGGCGGATCTGGCGGGGGAAACCGGCACCTTCGCTCTGAACGAGATCTCGGGCGGCTTCTCAGTCACGATCAAACCCAGCGGCGCAGCGCGTAATATTGCCGGCAACTCCGCCACGCAGCTGATCAAGCTAAACGGTGCCGATAACGTGACCATAGACGGCAGCCTGGCGGGCGGGACGGATCGCAGCCTCACGATAACCAACGCGGCCATCGGCCCGATCGTCTGGATTGCGACCAACGCCACCAGCGGTGCCAACGGGAACACCGTGAAGAATTGCACCCTCTCCGGACCCGGAAACTTCACCGGCCAGGGCATCATCGCGGGCAGCGGCGCCACCTTGGGAGGTGTGGCCGAGTTCCCAAACTCGAACAACACCATCCGGAACAATGTCATCAACCGCGTCCAGAATTCCGCCTTCATCAGCGGTAACGCGGCTACGGGCGATAGCAACTGGGTGATCACCGGCAACACCTTCGGCAGCACCACCGTGGCGGATAAAAACGCCTTCCGCGGTATGCTCCTCGGCGGCGCTAATAACCTGGTCATCACCAACAACACCATCATGGGCATCAGTTCATCGGCGGCCTCGACCGCGAGCATGAGCGGGATCCAGCTCTCGGCCATCATCAACGGCGGTGTGATCTCCGGAAACAAAGTCAGCGACATCAAGCAGAACAACCCCACCGGGTTCGGCAGCCAGGGTATCTACCTGACCTCCACGAGCACCGCTTCGGGCGTGGTGATCTCCAATAACTTCGTCTCCGATGTAGCATCGCAAGGCACCGCCACGACGACCGCGCTGGGCAACGGTTGGGGTCTCGTGGTCGTCAGCGGCGGCGGCTACGGATTCTATTATAACTCCGTCAGCATGAACACGAATCAGGTCGCGGCCAGCAGCGTGACCGCGGCCGTGAACATCGCGGCCGGGCTGCCGAATGCCAGCATCGATATGATCGACAACATCTTCTCCAACACGGAGACGGTCGGCACCCGCTACGGGGTTTATAATGCCTCCACCGCAGCCGTCTTCATGACGATCAATTACAACGATTACTTCGCGGCGAACGTGGGCTTCCTGGGAGCGGCGCGCGTCACTCTGGCTGATTGGCAGACGGCCACTGGTCAGGACGCCATGTCGAAAGCAGTGGATCCCGGGTTCGTCTCACTAACCGACCTGCACATCACCAACGCCTCGCTCGTGGCCGATATGGGCATCCCGATCGTGGGCATCACCACAGACATCGATGGCCAGATGCGCAGCGCAAGCACGCCCGACATCGGCGCGGATGAAGTCATGGCCGCTGCGCCGCTCAGTGCCACCAGCGCGCTCTCGCGCAAGGTGCATGGCGGCGCCGGACCGTTTGATATCAACCTCCCGCTCGGCGGGTCGGCCGGGATCGAATGCCGTAGCGGCGGTGTGGGGAACGACTACACGGTCGTCATCACCTTCAGCAACAACGTCGTCAGCGGCACCGCCATGATGACTGGAGTAGGCAGCGTGGCCGGCGCCCCCGTCTTCTCCATGAACACGATGACGATCAACCTGACTGGAGTGACCGATGTGCAACAGATCACCGTCACTGCGACCAACGTCATGGACGAGTTCAGCCAGACGCTGCCGAGCACGGCCGTGCCGATGAAGATCCTGACCGGCGACACGAGTAACAACAGTGGAGTTACTGGCACCGACGTGTCCCAAACGAAGGCCGCGGCCTCCACCGGGACATTGAATGCCGGCACCTTCCGCACCGACGTGAACGCGAACGGCATCGATCAACGCCACCGACGTGAGTCTGGTGAAAGCGCGCTCCGGCAACTCGCTTGCCCTAGTTTCGGAAATCTGGCCATTTCCTCCCAGACTGCCGCCCTCGCAAGGGGGCGGCAGTTTTGGTTTCCGCGGAAGAACCGAGCCGTGCTCCTCCCCAAAAGTCCTCGTTCGTGAATCGGTCCGACTACGAGTTTTCCTGTAGGCAAAAAATACGGTCTTTTGGGGAATAGGCGCCTGACCGAGGATTGCTAGTCTCCCGTTCTTGTTCGTATCCGACCTCGATTCACTTCCCAGATTTCGTTTCGCCATTCGATCCGGCCGCGCGGAACGTCCGCATTTTTTCGCCGGTTAATGGTCTGGACTCCGTCTCCCATTTCTTTTCTCCCGCACTCATGAAGACCGAAATCGATTCCCGCCCATCCTGCACTGAATTCCCTCATCGATTCCCTTGCTTTAGTACGTTCGTCAGTCTTGCCAAAACTCACCAAATGAAAAATACACTGCTTACCTTTCTCGGCTTAGCGCTTTTTGCCTCACCCGGCTTTGCGCAAAATGTAAACGTCAACCCGGGAGCCGGCTCGTATCCGACCCTGCAGGCTGCTTTCGCCGCGATTAATGCAGGGACGCACACCGGAGCGGTTACGGTCGATATCGTGGCCGACACCACCGAAACCGCCACGGCTGTCTTAAATGCGAGTGGCGCGGGCAGCGCTTCCTACACCGGCATTCTGGTTGCGCCCAGTGGTGGCGCAGCGCGCACGATTTCGGGCGCCATTACCGCCGGGAGTCCGCTGATCGACTTGAACGGTGCGGACAATGTCACCATCAATGGTCTGAACAGCGGCGGAAACTCGCTGGCGATTGCCAATACCACGGTGTCGGCGACGTCAGGCACGTCCACGATTCGATTCATTAGCGATGCGACAAACAACACGGTTACCAATTGCTCTGTTTTGGGATCGGCTACCGTTGCCGTCGCAACGGATGGCGGCAATATCCTTTTCTCCACGGGTACTACGACGGGTAACGATGGCAATACGATCTCCAATTGCAACATCGGACCGGCAGGGGCCAATTTGCCCATCAAGTTAGTCTACGCGAGCGGCACCACGGCGACAGCGACGCAAAACAACAGCGGCGTCGTAATAAACAACAACAATCTGTTCGATTTCTTTAACGTCACAGCTGCATGCCGCGCGGTGGACATTCAAGCGGGCAACACAGATTGGACCATATCGAATAACCGCATCTATCAGACGGCCATGCGAACGTGGACGACCGGTGCGGAAATGCGCGGAATCAGTGTTAACAATTCGGCCAGCGCTAATAATATGCAGGTGACTGGCAACACCGTCGGCTTCGCCAGCGCCGCGGGAACGGGCACCTTCACGATCACTGGAGGGTCGAACCTCTTCAAGGCCATTCACCTGATCGTGGCGGCTACGACGGCTTCGAACATTCAGAACAACACCGTTGCCAACATTAGCCAAACCACCACGGCCGCCGGCACTAGTACCAGCGCCGCTTTCATGGCCCTATATCCACAAACAGGCTTGATCACCACTACGGGTAACACAATCGGAAGCCTGACTGGAACCGGGAGCATCTCTTACTCCTCGTCTTCGACCTCAACGGGTGACGTTGATGGCATTTTCAACTTCAGTTCGGCTAACGCGCTGATCAACAACAACAACATCGGCTCGATCACCGCTACGAACACGTCGACCGGAGCAATCATCGTCAAAGCTATCGTAACTGACACTACTTCCTCGGTAACAAATACGATCTCGGGCAACACGATTGGGGGGACAACGGCCAATTCGATCAATAACACGGCCGCGGCAACCGCTTCGAGAGTGACCGGTTGGAATAACGTCACCGGTATCAGTGTATTCACCGGCAACACGATTCAAAACATGACGACGACTTCCACGAATACTGGAACGGGACAAGCCGCATCGGTCGTGGGAATTCTGGAAGCGGTTACGAGCAACACTGCGATCTCCCAAAACAAGGTATCCGGCCTGAGTAATACGGCGGCGACAGCCAATGTCTCCGTGTGCGGCGCGACATTCCTTGGCGGCACAGCCAACTCTTTTACCAAGAACTCTATTTGCGACCTGTCTGTGGCCAGCAGCGGAGCCACAGCTTCCGTGGACGGCCTTGTGGTCGGGGCTTCATCCACCGGCGCGACCAACAACATTTCGAATAATACGATTGGTAATCTAACGGCTCCGGCCGCCGCCAACGGTGCTGCTACCAGCAGTGCGATTCGAGGAATTGCATTCATTGCCGCGACTGCCACCACCACTCACAACGCTTCCTTTAACACTGTTTTCCTCAATGCTTCTTCCACTGGCGCGAACTTCGGAACAACCGGCCTTTTCGCCACAACTAGCACGACCGCGACGTCCTCAACACTGAATCTTCGCAACAATGTCATCGTTAACACGTCCACCCCTGCGGGCACGGGACTAACGGTCGCCTATCGCCGCAGCGCCGGCGCAGCGAGCAACCTGGCGAACTACGGCAGCGCCTCCAATAACAACGACTTTTTTGCAGGGACACCGGGCGTTTCTCGCCTGATTTATGCGGACGGGACCAGTTCCGCTCAAACAATTGCCTGCGTACAAGAGCGGCGTTTTCACCGCAGGGACAATCTCGCCTCGAGACAATGTATCGATTACCGAAAACCCTCCGTTCCTAAGCACCACCTGTTTCAGCGCAAACTTCCTTCATATCGATACGACAACCCCGACCCAACTTGAAAGTGGCGGCGCAAATGGGACGGGAATCACGGATGACATTGACGGCAATACGCGCGGAACACCGCCGGACATCGGCGCGGACGAATTTGCCGGAATCCTGTTGGATTTAGTGCCGCCGACGATTTCTTACGCGACACTCGGCAACACAGCCTCCACCTCGAATCGCACTCTCACGGCCACGATTACCGACGCTAGCGGTGTGCCGACCGCGGGTGCCGGTCTGCCCGTCCTTTACTGGAGAATCAATGCTGGGAGTTATTCCGCCGCGACGGGCACCTCCCTCGGCAGCAATCAGTATCAGTTCTCCTTCGGCGCCGGAGCTTCTGTTGGAGATACCGTTTTCTACTACGTTGTCGCTCAGGACAACGCTTCCCCGCCAAACGTCGGCTCGAGTCCCTCCGCCGGTGCCTCTGGGTTCTCGGCCAATCCGCCGGCCGCCGCCACTCCGCCGACCAGCCCGAATAGCTACATGATTCAGGGCTCGATCGCGGGCAATTTCACTGTCGGCGCAGGCGGGACCTACTCGAGGCTGACCGATGCCGTAGCTGACTTAAATAGCAAGGTCCTGACCGGTCCGGTCGTCCTCACGCTTCTGGATGCGAGCAACACGACCGCGCCCCAAACCACGGGCGAGGTCTTCCCGATCGTCATTAACGCCAACGGCGGCTCCAGCGCGACCAACACCATCACGATCAAGCCCGCCCCCGGCGTAACGTCTGCTATCACGGGCGTCGCCACCGGCGCTCTGATCAAATTAAACGGCGCCTCCTATGTAACCATTGACGGTTCGAATAGCGGCGGTAGCGACCGCAGCCTCACGATCGAAAACACCGGCGCGACGAGTCCGAGCGTGGTTTTGGTTGGCTCGATCGGCAGCACCCCGATCACCAACGTCACGATCAAGAATTGCGTCCTCCGTAACGGGGCGAACAGCAGCTCCGCGGTCGTCATCTCAGATGCCACTACGCTTGGCAACCCCGGTCTCTTTTCCAATATTACAGTCCACAATAACGACGTGCAGAAAGCGTTCATCGGCGTTTTCGCCACGGGTGGCACCATCCCGCAGGGCGGCTCGAATCTCGTCTACACCGGCAATACTTTGAACATGAGCGGCGCGAATGCGATCCGAAACGTCGGCCTTTATATGCAAGGCGTGAACGGCGCGACCGTGAGCAACAACACCATCGGTAATTTCGATGCCACGACCGCTGAAAGCGATGTTGGCATCTGGCTGGCTACTGGCTCAATCAACGCCACCGTCTCTGGGAATACTGTCTCCAACCTCAGCTGCACCGTTACTACGAGCGGCGCCCCGATTGGAATTAATGTGACGCCTGCCGTCACCGGAAACGCCAATATCACCATCTCACAAAATTCGGTTTCGAATCTGTCGACGGTGGGTTCGACGAATATATTTGGCATCGTCGCCGGCTCCACCAGTGGTGACGCCATCATGGTCGAACGAAACATGGTGCAGAACATTCAGAACAACAGTACCGGCACCTTTGGTGCGCACGGCATCTTTGTGAATGGCGGGAACAACCACGTCGTCAAAAACAACTTCGTCAGCAACGTCAATCACAACATGACCGGTGGCGCTGCCTTCTCGACCACGTTTGGTGTGTCCGGCATCAACGTCCAGTCGGGCACCGGACACAAGATTTACAACAACTCGGTCAACCTGTTCGGTTTGATGCCGGGCACCGCGACCACCAGCCTTCTTTCGGCGGCGCTGGTCCTAAATAGCACGGCTTCCACTGGAATGGATGTCCGCAATAATATCCTGGCCAATAACATCACTGGCGGGACCACCTCCATCGCAAACGTCGCGCTCTTCCTTCCTTCCGGCGGGACGTCGGCCATGAACCTGACCGACAACAACAATTCGTATTATTTCGGCACAGATGCGGCGCGGCAGGGGGCCGGACAAAGCGGGGCGACCGCCTCGTCGCCTACCTTCACCACGTTGGCCGCCCTGAAGGTTTACAGCGCTACGCTTTCGGCTGCCGGGACCAATGACAATGCGTCGATCAGTTCTACTGGCGCCGTTCCCTACGCCACGGGCAGCGATCTCCACATCACGTCGGGTGCACCGGAGGTGAATGTGGGCGCGACGATCGCCAGTGTCCTCCTGGACATCGACGGCGAGAGCAGGCCGCAGGGGCCGGCGTATGACATCGGCGCGGATGAGGTCCTCGTCACTTACACGCTGACTTACACCGCGGGTGCGAACGGCTCGATCATGGGCACATCGCCGCAGACCGTTAGCATGGGCGGCAGCGGTACCCCTGTGACGGCGGTGCCGAATTCTGGCTACCATTTCGTGAACTGGTCCGACGGCTCGACAGCCAATCCGCGGACGGACACGAATGTGATGGCAAATATAAGCGTGACCGCGACTTTCGCGATCGACACCTACACGATCACGGCTTCAGCGGGCGCCAACGGGACGATTAGCCCGGCGGGTGCGGTGACCGTGAATTCCGGTGCGAATCAAAGCTTCACGATCACGCCGGACGCGAACTACTCCGTCGCCGACGTCCTGGTGGATGGGGTCTCAGTCGGTGCGGTCACGAGCTACACCTTTACCAATGTGACGGCCAACCACACGATCGCGGCCAGCTTTGCGATCAACACCTTCACGATCACGGCGTCGGCGGGTGCGAACGGGACGATCAGTCCGTCAGGCCCGGTCACGGTGAACTCTGGCGCGAATCAAAGCTTCACGATCACTGCGAACGCGAACTACTCCGTGGCGGACGTGCTTGTCGATGGCGTCTCGGTTGGTGCGGTTACGAGCTACACGTTTACGAATGTGATGGCGAACCACACGATCGCGGCCAGCTTCGCGATTAATACCTTCACGATCACAGCATCGGCAGGCGCGAACGGCTCGATCAATCCTTCGGGCGCAGTGACGGTGAACTCTGGCGCAAACCAGACCTTCACGATCACGCCGGACGCGAATTACTCCGTCGCGGACGTGCTGGTGGATGGCGTCTCTGTCGGTGCGGTCACGAGCTACACGTTTACGAATGTGATGGCCAACCACACGATCGCAGCCAGCTTCGCGATCAACTCCTTCACGATCACAGCATCGGCAGGCGCGAATGGCTCGATCAGCCCGACGGGCGCTGTGACGGTGAACTCTGGTGCAAACCAGAGCTTCACAATCACGCCGGACGCGAACTATTCCGTCGCGGACGTCCTGGTGGATGGCGTCTCGGTTGGTGCGGTCACGAGCTACACGTTCACCAACGTCACGGCGAATCACACGATCGCGACCAGTTTTGCAATTAATACCTATACGATCACGGCGTCAGCGGGCGCGAACGGGACGATCAGTCCCTCGGGCGCAGTGACGGTGAATTCTGGCGCGAACCAGGCCTTCACGATCACGCCAGACGCAAACTACTCCGTCGCGGACGTGCTGGTGGATGGCGTCTCAGTCGGTGCGGTTACGAGCTACACCTTCACCAACGTGACGGCGAACCACACCATCGCAGCGAGCTTCGTGATCAACACCTTCACAATCACGGCATCAGCGGGCGCGAATGGGTCGATCAGTCCGTCGGGAGCGGTGACGGTGAACTCTGGCGCAAACCAGAGCTTCACGATCACGCCGGACGCGAATTACTCCGTCGCGGACGTGCTGGTGGATGGCGTCTCGGTCGGTGCGGTCACGAGCTACACGTTTACCAACGTGACGGCGAACCACACGATCGCGGCCAGCTTCGCGATCAACACCTTCACGATCACAGCGTCGGCGGGCGCGAACGGGACGATCAGTCCGTCGGGCGCAGTGACGGTGAACTCTGGCGCGAACCAGAGCTTCACGATCACGCCGGACGCGAATTACTCCGTCGCGGACGTGCTGGTGGATGGCGTCTCAGTCGGTGCGGTCACGAGCTACACGTTTACTAACGTGACGGCCAACCACACGATCGCGGCGAGCTTCGCGATCAACACCTTTACGATCACGGCGTCGGCGGGTGCGAACGGGACGATCAGTCCGTCGGGCGCAGTGACGGTAAACTCTGGCGCGAACCAAAGCTTCACGATCACACCGAGCGCGAATTACTCCGTCGCGGATGTGCTGGTGGATGGCATCTCGGTCGGCGCGGTCACGAGCTATACGTTTACCAACGTCACTGCGAATCACACCATCGCGGCCAGCTTCGTGATCAACGGCAATAATAACGCCGACCTCTCGAACCTCGTCCCGAGCGTGGGCACGCTTAATCCGGCCTTTGCCCCGAACACGCTCGCCTACACCGAGAGCGTCTCCTCCGGCACCACCAGCATGACGGTCACCCCGACCGCAGCGGACGCCGGCGCCACCATCATGGTCAACGGACAGCCGGTCACCTCCGGCACGCCGAGTCAGTCGATAACGCTCAATGTCGGACCGAACGTTATCACCATCAAAGTGACGGCGTCGGATTTGACCACGATGAAGACCTACACCATCACCGTCACCCGCGCGGGCAATGTCAACGTCAACCCTGGCGCCGGCACGTATGCGACGCTGAAGGATGCGTTCGATGCTATCAACGCCGGCACACACACTGGTGCGGTCACGGTGGAAATTGCGGGCGACACCACCGAAGTCGCCCCGGCCGTCCTAAACGCCAGTGGCGCCGGCTCAGCTTCCTACACTACCGTCATGATCACGCCGACTGGCGCCCGCACCGTTTCCGGCGCGATCGCGGCCGGCAATCCGCTGGTCGATCTGAACGGCGCCACAACGTCACGATTGATGGCCTAAACATGCTCGGGAATTCTCTCACGCTCTCGAACACCACGCGTCGGCCGCGACTGCGGGCACGAGCACGATCCGTTTCATTAACGGTGCCTCGAACAACATCGTGCGTGGTTGCTCCATCCTGGGCTCGTCTACTGGGAACAGTCGGCTAGCGGCCGGTGGCACCGTCCTCTTCAGCACCAGCACAGTGGCCGGCGGTAACAGCAACAATATGGTCACGAGCAACAACATCGGCCCGGCCGGCGCCAATCTCCCGACCAAGGGTGTGATGGGCCTCGGCTCTGCCACCCCGAACGCGAATACGCGGGAACGTGATCGATAATAACAACATCTTCGATTTCTTCCTCGCCACCTCCAGCGTTTCCGGCATCCAGATCGGCGCGAACAACGACGCCTGGATCGATTTCGAACAATCGGATCTTCCAGACGGCCCCGCGTGTCTTCACCGCGGCCGCCTCCCGTTACTCGGGCATCGCCATCGCGAACACCGGCTCCTTCACTGTCAGCGGGAACCGCGATCGGCTTCGGCGCGGCAGACGGCACGGGCACGACGACAGATCAGCGGCAGCTCGAACGAGTTCCGCGGCTTGGATCTCTCCAGCGTCAGCACGGCGGTCCCCACCAGCGTGCAGGGCAACATAATCTCCGGCATCAACCAGACCACGAGCCGCGCTTCCACCACGAGCAGTCTGTCCGGATTCATCGGCATGGCGCTCGGCGCCACTCAGGGTCTCTTCACCGTGGGTAACGTCACCGGTAACGAGATCGGAAGCCAGGATGGCTCTTCGACCATCGTCATCGCGGCCACTTCGACGACTGTGAACACCGCACCAGCGATCGGCATCTTTGACTTCAGCTTCACCAACAGCGTGATCTCGAATAATCGCATCGGCTCGATCACGATCAATTCCGGTGGCACTGGCACGCGGTAACCGGCTTCCGTGGCATCCTCTTCGGCGCCACGACTGGCCAGAACGTTACCCTGACCAATAACACCATCGGCGGCACGGCTACCGGCTCGATCACCGATAATATCTCCGGCGGCTACGCCATGTATGGCGTCCAGAACGCTTCCGCCAACCTGACCGCCACCGGCAACGTCATCCGCAACATTAGCGGTAACTCTAACGGCGCTTCTGTCACCATGAGCGGTATCATTATGGGCACCGGCAGCACGGGTGTAAGCACCATCTCGCAGAACACCGTCCACTCGTTAACACAACACCGTCACCGGCGGCGCGTCCGGCGCGCCCTCTGCGGCCTCGACTTTGCCCTCCCTGCCACGGCCAACATCGATCGAGCGTAATTTCGTGCACTCCCTTAATCGTGAACTCGCGACCTTCACCACCTATCGGCTCTTCGGCATCCTCATGCGTGGCCAGGGTTGCAGCCACCTTCAAGAACAATATGGTCCGCCTCGGCCTCGATGCCGCCGGTAATTCCATCACCACCGGCTCAATCCTCGTGGGCTTGCGCGACAGCGCTGGAGCTACGGCGAATTACTATCACAACACCGTATATATCGGTGGCACCAATGTGGCTTCCGCCTCGAACACGTTCTGCTTCAACAGCAACGTGGTCACGAATGTCCACAGCATCTTGGATAACGTCTTCTGGAACGCGCGCAGCAACGGCACCGGGGTTATCGTCAACGCGGCCATCGCTGTCGCCGGCACCGCCCCGAATCCGCCTGGCCTGACCTCCAATTACAACGACCTCTATGCCAGCGGCGCGGGCGGTGCGGTGGGTGTCTTCAACGCCACTGTGCAGACTACCCTCGCCAACTGGCAGGCGGCCACCGGCCAGGATTTGAATTCCATCTCCGCCGATCCGTTCTTCGTCAATCCCACCGGCAATGCCGCCACCGTGAACCTCCACCTGGCGTGCGGTTCGCCGGCGATCGATCGCGGTATCACGGTCATGGGCGGTCACCAACGACTTCGATAACGACCCGCGCGGCAACCCGCCGGATATCGGCGCGGACGAGACGAACCTGATTGGGCCCACCCCGGTTAGCGCCGTCTCTCGTAAGACACACGGCATTGCAGGCGACTTCGATGTCACCCTGCCCTTCGCTGGACCGGTTGGGATCGAGCCTCGCAGCGGTGGAGTTACGGGCGATTACCAGATTGTGGTGACGTTCCCCACGGCGGTTAACGTTGGCGGCATTACCGTCACCAGTGGCACCGGCTCCGTCAGTTCCGCCAGCGGGAATGGCACCAATACCATCACCATTAATCTCACCGGAGTTGCCAACGCCCAATTCCTCACGCTCAGCCTCAGTTGTGTGGATGATGGGGTGAACCTCGGCAACGTTCCTGTGACTCTAGGCTTCCTCCTCGGTGATGTGGACGGCAGCGGCGGTGTCAACGGTACCGACGTCAGCTCGGTCAAAGCCTCGGGCGGCCAGCCGGTCACTTCCATGAACTTCCGGAATGACGTCATCGCCAACGGCAATATCAACTCGTCCGACATCGGGCAGGTGAAAGCTCAATCCGGCACTGGCTTCCCACCGGTGGCGAACGAAGTAGCGTCCGGCGGCCCGCGGTAATAATTCCCCTCCCGACCGGCGAGTTTACGAACGATCCGCTTCCCGCGGAATCCGACGTGAACTCGCCGGCAACGGAGGAAACGCAGCAGACTGCTCGGTTTTTTCGAGCGCAGCCGTCCGGTCCGATCGTGGAGCTGCCCGGGCCCTTGGCGAAGTTTGAGTGAGGATCCACCGCCACCCGAGCCTCTTCGCCGCTTCCCCTCAGGAGACGTGCTTCTCCGGAACCTCACCTACCAGCCCCGTCGGCAGGGTATAACGCACCAGGGCCACGACATTCGCCGGAGAGCTTGGATGGTGAAACGCCTCGGATCCCGAGGCAAGCCCAAGCGTGAATATCACGACGAATCCTTGTCTTCGTGGCTGCTGGCGCGGCCAGCACCACGATCACGAACAGCACCACCATCGGAAATGCTGGCACGCCGATCATCCTGCAGGACGCCACGCTTACGGTGGGCAACTCCATCTTCACGTTCGCGACGAACGTGACCTTCAGCAGCGCAGTCGTGACCTCTGGCGTGGGGACGGTGGTTTCCAGTGCCAGCAGCTCGCCCGATGGTTCCGGCTCCACCACCGTGACGGTTAATTTGACCGGGGTGGAGAATGCGCAACGCCTCACCGTCGCGCTGCTGGGAGTCAACAACGGCTTCAAGATGGGCGACGTTGGCATTCGCTTGGGTTTGGTCTTGGGCGATACCGCGGGCAAGGGTTCGGTCAACGCTCCGGACGTCAGTCAGACAAAATCCCAAGTGGGCCAGACGGTCACGAACTCAAACTTGCAGACGGATGTGACGGCTAATGGTGCGATTTCAGCCTCGGACGTGTCTCAGTTCAAAGCGCAAGTCGGCACGAATCTCCCCCCAACGCCTGTCGGAGCCGACGTGGAGAGCAACGGATCCCGTTCTAGACAGACGGACACGGCTGAAGTCTCGCGGGAGATTTCAGCCGTGCACCCGCTCTCAGCTTTTCTGGCGGCTTTTGCGAACCGCCGCCGCCGCTTTTCGAGCGGAGCGCGATTCCCTTAAGCGGATGTGCGTGTGCTAGTTTCCCATTCCAGATGCTTGAGGATGCTGTGAACCCAGAGGGCGGAGCCAATGAGCCGGCCGCAACGGCCGATGATTTCGATCCGGATGGCGCGCTCAGTCGCACGTTTCTGCTGCGGCGCGGGCGGTGCTGCCAGGAAGGCTGCAAGAACTGTCCGTATGGTTTTGCGGGAGGTCTTCCCCGGCCGAACCGGTTGCGATGAGATCTCCGTCAGGAGTCGGCGCTGCTCTGCGTGCTGCTGGACTCGTTCCGGAAAACGTGCGCTAGTTTTTCCCATGTTGATCGAAACGCATGCGCATTTGGATTACCCAGATTTCCAGCCGGACTTCGCCCAAGTCCTGCAGCGTGCGGGCGATGCCGGTGTGGATCGCATTATCACGATTGGGACGTCGGTGGCCAGCAGCCGGCGGGCAGTGGAATTGGCTGAGGCTCATCCGAATGTTTACGCTGTGATCGGCGTGCATCCGACCTCCGAGGAGGCGGGCGAGGATGATGTGATGACGCCGCTCCGGGAGCTGGCGCAGAGCAAAAGGGTGGTGGCGATCGGCGAGACCGGTTTGGATTATCACCGTTTGCCGAGTCAAGAGGTGGCAAAGGAAAAAGGGGTGCAGGTCCTGGCCAAGGTGCTGCAAACGGAGACAGAGCAGGAAGTCGAGGCGAGCATCCATGACGGCGCTTACAAGGCGAGACAGGCAAGTCTCTTTGAACAGCAGCTGGATCTGGCAGTGGAGTTGGGGCTGAATGTGGTGATCCATCAGCGGGACGCGTGGGACGATACCCTGCAAATGATGGCGCCCTACACTGGGAAGTTGCGCGCGGTCTTCCATTGCTTCGGCGGTTCGCTCGAGCAAGCGGAGGAGGTGCTGGCTATGGATCACATGGTTTCGTTCACCGGTATCGTGACCTTCAAAAATGGGGCGGAAGTGCGGGCGGTGGCCGCAGCATTGCCGATGGGCAAATTTATGGTGGAAACGGATTGCCCATATCTGGCGCCGGTCCCGCATCGCGGGAAACGTTGTGAGCCGGCCCATACGCGGTTGGTGGCGGAATCGATTGCGGAGGCGAGGGGAATAGAGCTGGAGCAGCTGGCTAAATGGACCACGGTAGCCGCGGAGGGGTTTTTCCGATTCAACAAGGAATGAGAATGAAGTGGCAATATGTGCTGCGGAGTGGCTTCGCGTCGGCGGCGGTCCTGTTGGCAGCCTCCTGCGCGACACCGGATACGAAGCATCATGTCGTGATCAGCGTGCCGGAACAGAGGCTGGCGGTGCTGGATGAGGGCAAATTGATGCAGACTTATCCGATCTCGACTTCGAAATTTGCGATCAGCGATGCGCCTGGAAGCCGGGGCACGCCATTAGGCGAAATGGAAGTGGCGCAAAAGATAGGGGAGGGGGCGCCGCTCGGCACCGTCTTCAAAAGCCGGCGCCGCACTGGGGAAATTCTGGCGCCAGATGCGCCCGGGCGGGACCCGATCGTGACGCGGATTCTTTGGTTGCGCGGCCGCGAGGCGCAGAATCGTAATGCCTACGGTCGTTACATTTACATCCACGGAACGGCGGAGGAGCGGACAATTGGACAGCCGGCCAGCTACGGCTGTATCAGGATGCGTTCGCGCGATGTGGCCCAAGTCTTCGATGTCGTGGGATGGGGAGCGCGGGTCAGCATCGTCAACGCGCCGCTCAGCGCCTTGGTCCCGACCGCCGACCCCCAGGTGGCCCGAGTCGAAAGGCCGGCACTGTCCGCGCCCGCGGGTCGGTAGTGCCGGGCGCGTGGATGTGGGCGGCCCGGAGAGTTTTATCCATCGAGGAGAAAAACCCTCTCTGCATCAAGGCAGGCGCCGGCCCGGGAGCTGCCCGTTAGGGCTTGAGCCGCACCGCCGGATCATACCAATCCTCCTGCCAAGTCGAGAGCGTGTAGTCGATCGGCTTGCCCACATCGGCCAAAGTCTCGTCGTAGTGAATCTGAGTTCCACCCTTGATCTCAAATTTGCGACCCGTGAGTGAGCCATAAAAATTCCGGCCCGATTTCAGATTGACTTCAAATTCATGATCCGGCGCGTAAAAGACGGCAGTCATATCGCTTTTGAGCTTGGCGTTTTTCTTCTTGTGACTCACGGTCGCCCCGTAGAACTGCAGCGCGCTTGGATCCGCAAAGCTGCTGGTGCTAGCAGCATGGTAAGTCTTGTAGTCCGTCTCATTTTTGATCGCCGGATTAGACGAATCTTTCTCCTGCAAGGTCAGGTTTTTGGCAAAATAAATGGTCGCTTTGGCTCCATTCTCGATTTGGATCCGGCCGCCGTTGTGAATCACAACGTCGTCACTGATCCAAATTTCGGCGCTTCCCCAGGACACGCCGTCGTTAGGAGATGAACCTTTCTCGATCTTAAGGATTTCATCCTTGTGCAGGTGGAGTTTGGTAATTTTGTAATAAAGGGTCTCGGGCCCGCTGCTCCCCGTGGCGCCCTTGCCGCATTGGATTTTAATGGTTTTAGAATATCCGGATTTGGGCCGGTCCGTGGCATTTTTGACCAATACGGTAGGGAAAGCGTCGGCGCGAAATCCGGCAATTTTTGAGGGATCGTATTGTCTCATCGAGCGATAGAAGCCGTCGATAATTTCGCCCGAAACGCCCGCGGTCGGTGCGTTCTTGATCTCGACTGCACCCTTCCCTTTGGCTGCGATCCCGTAGATCCAGGCCTTTTCCAAGCGGATCACTTCATCGGTGTCCTTCTTCTTCTTCGCGTTCGTGCAGACATTGCCATAATTCCGCTTGTTCCCGGGTTGGGAAACGTCACCTCTCGCCTTCCCGAGATCGTATTTGAAAGGAGTCACGGTGGGATCGTAGCTGTCGACGACCATGTTTGAGCCCCCTTTGATCTCGATCGTATCCTGGGAAAGAATCGCGGCCGCGAAGGGTGTGACGGGTGTAGCGACTGCTTCCACTACGCGGCTCATCAGAGGGATGAACTTTGCCGTCCAGTTTGTCGGCCTCGAGCGCTTTTTTCTGTCTCATGTCGAAAAAGACATTCATCTTCCGGAGCGCCAGGTCGGCTTTGTCCAAGGCGAGTCGAGCGGGGCCCGGGACATCAGCAAATCCGGTCGACCGAATCAGGTAGGAATACCGGTTTGAGGCGATACCAGGCGGGTTGATCGTGTTGAGACCGCTCGGCTGGGTCACTTCCACCAGCGCACGCACGGCGGTGTTCCCTTCGCCCCCGTGGCTCATAAGCTGATTTTCCGTGATGTATTTCTTCGCCGTAGCGCCGCTGGCAGGATCAGCCTGCCAGCCGCCCCAGGCATCGCCGCCTTCCTCGATGGAGCGCCGGAGTGCGTTGAGCGCGATCTCCACGCCGCCTTCGGCGGCCGCGCCGGCTTCGTGCCAGCTGGCCGCCTGGAATGGGGCTGCTTGTTTACTGCTGGTGAAGGAAAGGAGCGTCCCGGCAACGAGGCAGAGCACGGCAATGAGCATGACCGTGACGATCAAGGCGCTTCCCGTTTTCTGAGACTGATTCCAAGCGTTTTTATGAGTGCCAAACATATTTTTTGTTCTTAATCTGAATAGTAATATCCCCGCATGAAAGTGTTGCTGGCGAGCGGTGGCGGCGCCTGCTTCGAGCGCTGGGTGGGACTAAACGTGATCGTGGTGTTGACCACGGGGTCGGCCGCAATCCCAGCGACACTCGGGCCGAAGGTGACGCGCTGGATATTCCTGCCCACGGCGCGCGGCGGGAGAGACCCTTCCGTGCGATAGAGAATGCCGTTACTGAGCGAATAGACCACCTGCACGCTCGAGCCCAGAGAGCCGTAATGGTAGTAGTAACGGGCGGAAAAAATCTTGTGATCCTTCTTATTATGTTTGTTGCTGCTCGTCACCAAACTCCGCTGCGGGTCGTTCCGTCTCCCATCGGCGGCATAATACTGCGGAAGTTGTAACGTGAGGGGCAGGGTGAGCGTCCCACTCGAGGTGGTGAAGGTGTATGCCTGGCAACGCCGCAGATCCAGGGTCAGGTAATCGACCGCCATCAATTGTCCGACCGAGTAGTTTTCGGAGGCTTTCATCGATCCGAGGAGCGCTGTGCTGCTCGTATAGATAGCCGCCAGCAGAGTCGACATGATCCCCATCGCGACCATCGTCTGGAATATGGAAAAGCCGTCGAACCGGGCTTTTTTAAGGGGCTGTCGGATCACTTGTCGCCCTCCACGGTAAAGAGGGTCACAAATTCTTTCGTGCGCAGAACGTTATCGGTTCCTTTCCAGGAAACGGTCATGGTGAGGCGGACGGTGCTGCTGAGAACAAGCAGGGGATTGAACGAGTCCACCGTGACCGCTCCGTTGCTGCGGGTCACAGTGATCGGGGTGCCTCCGGTCTTAAATTTCTCGACGTTCACAGTCACCGGATTACCGTCGGCGTCGACGTCGCCGGTGTAGGCTAGCAGAATGTCATCAGAGGGATTATACGTTTCCAGTTTGACGGTTTCCGATACCCCCGGAAGCTGGGCGCTCGACGCCGTCGCCGTCTCCATCAGATCGAGCAATCCAGGCGTCGTCGCATCGAGATTGGTCAGATCGAACTTAAATTCGCTACTATACGGGTCGTCGGTGTAGACCGTGCCATCTTCGTCCGGGTCGCTGTCGTAATTCGCGTCCGCTGGATCCTCCGTCAAAGGCGGATAATTCGATATGAGTTCGGTCCAGGCCGCGCGGCGGTATTGCTCCATGCGCTCCTGAATCATTTGCGAGGCGAACGAGGCGGACGCGCCACGACGAATGGAATTCACGACCTGAGAGTTCAGGGCGAAAACGGAGCCCAGCGCGACCGCCAGGATCCCGGCCGCCACCATCACTTCCACAATCGTGAAGGCCGCCATTCGACTCTTCTGGGAATGCCGACGCGATCCACTGGAGTTTCGAATTTTCATAACGAGAGTAATTGCCAGCATCTAGCGTGCCAGCAAAGCCTCTCAGTTGGGACAACGAGGCCATCATGAACTACGCCCGACTGAGGCGTGCTAAATGGGCGTTAGTGGAGCGCCGCTTGGGATTTAGAATTCCCTAGCGACTGACTCATCGCGCGCCGCCAGCGGCGCAAAATCAGACGCTGCTCCTTCCCCCAAGGACCTTCCCGTGAGCGCGCAAAGGCGCTTATGCGAGACGGCCGAGCTGATCCTGCGCGGAGCGAGGCGACGACAATTCTTTCACGTCGGCATCCACCATGATGCGCAC
Source organism: uncultured Verrucomicrobiae bacterium (assembly GCA_963762685.1). Lineage (GTDB taxonomy): Bacteria > Verrucomicrobiota > Verrucomicrobiia > Chthoniobacterales > UBA10450 > JACCTI01. The sequence continues at coordinate 189,689 of CAVXLV010000010.1, forward strand.
GAGCTCGGCAAAGCGAACCGTCGGTTCCCAACCGAGCACCTTTTTCGCTTTGGCGGGGTCGCCGATGAGGAGTTCGACTTCGGCGGGGCGCTCGTAGCGGGGGTCATGCTTGACGAATTCCTTCCAATCGAGATCGGCCCGGGCAAAAGCGACTTCGCAGAATTCCTGGACGGTATGGGTCTCGTTCGTGGCGAGGACGAAATCGTCGCCGTCGCCGTCGTGCTGGAGGATGCGCCACATGCCTTCGACGTAATCGGGCGCGTAACCCCAGTCGCGTTTCGCGTCGAGGTTGCCGAGGAAAAGTTCTTTTTGCAGGCCGAGCTTAATCGCGGCGACGGCGCGGGTAATTTTGCGAGTGACGAAGGTTTCGCCGCGGCGCGGGCTTTCGTGGTTGAAGAGGATGCCGTTGGAGGCGTGGAGGTTGTAGCTTTCGCGATAATTCACCGTGGCCCAGTAGGCGAAAACTTTCGCGACGCCGTAGGGGCTGCGTGGCCAAAACGGTGTCGTTTCCGTTTGCGGGACGGCCTGCACTTTTCCGAACATTTCGCTGCTGGACGCTTGGTAAAAGCGCGGCTTGATGCCGGTCTCGCGCATCGCTTCAAGGATGCGGATGGTGCCGACGCCGGTGACATCGGAGGTGTATTCGGGAATGTCGAAACTGACGCGGACGTGGCTCTGCGCGGCGAGATGGTAGATTTCGTCGGGCTTCAAATCGTAGAGGAGCTTGACGAGATTCACCGAGTCGCTCAGGTCGCCGTAATGGAGGAACATTTTCACGCCGTTGATGTGCGGGTCGGCGTAAAGATGATCGATGCGCGAAGTGTTGAAGGTGCTGGCGCGACGGATGATGCCGTGCACTTCGTAGCCTTTCTCGAGAAGCAATTCCGCGAGATAACTTCCGTCCTGTCCGGTGATGCCGGTGATGAGCGCTTTCTTCATAATGGGTGCACGGGCCAAAGGCCGGCCGTTTCCCTAGCACGAACTAGGCGGCTTGCACGGTGAAATCTGCCAGCACGCGGCGCTGCGCGGCGATCAGCTCGGCGATTCCCTTCTTCCCGAGCTCGAGCATGGCGGAGAGTTGCGCTTGCGAAAAGGTGGCTTCTTCGCCGGAGCCCTGCAGTTCGACGAATTCGCCAGCTTCGGTGGCGACGAAGTTGAAATCGACGGTGACGGATTTGTCTTCCTCGTAGTTGAGATCGAGGAGCGGCGCGCCATCCAGCACGCCGGCGCTGATCGCGGCGACGAGGTTTCGCATCGGAGAAAGCGCGAGTTTTTTCTGCGCGATCAGGGATTGGCAGGCGATGAGCGAGAGCCAGGCTCGAGCCGGTAATGGCAGCGGTGCGCGTGCCGCCATCGGCTTGGAGGACGTCGCAATCGACCCAAATGGTGCGCTGGCCGATTTTCTCCAAATCGATCGCGGCGCGGAGGGAACGGCCGATCAGGCGTTGAATCTCGCTGCTGCGGCCGTCGAGTTTTCCCTTCGCGATGTCACGCGGCTTTCTCGGTCGGGTGGAATACGGGAGCATGGAATATTCGGCTGTGAGCCAACCGCCGGTGACGCTTTGCTCTCTCATCCAGCGCGGGACGCCCTCTTCGATCATCGCGCTACAGATGACGCGCGTTTGACCCATCGCGACGAGGACGGAGCCGCTGGCGTGCGGGGCGACGCCGAGTTCGAAAGAGACAGGGCGGATTTGATCGGGCGCGCGGCCATCGGGACGATTCACGGGCGCAAGGTAGACGCAGGCAAGAAGGGCGCGAGGGCAAATTGATTTCCCGCACGAGCGTGTGAAGACAGGCTTTGTCGGCGTCGAATCCTTCCGGTGGAGTATGGAGATTTGTCGAAATCGGGTAGCGGCGTCGGTATGCGAGACGAATATTTGCCGTCGTGAAACCGACAAATTTCAAGATTGTGAAAATATTTTAAAAAAAATGCATTTCGCGCGTTGACGTCTCGATTAGTGCGCCTAATTTGTCGGCCCGCCAGAAGCGGGGCTCCCAAGGCGAAAGCCAGACGGAGCTGTGTTCTTGCACATTTTGGGACTGCAAATTGGAATCCAATTTTGTCCCGGCTGATTTATCCCGTGGCGGGAGACAGTGACGTCGGACGACAGGGTTGGTTTTTTTGTGGACTGGAGTGTGCGGAGACGGCTGGTTCTTTGACATCTACATACAGGGTAGTAAAAACAACTTTTAAGAGCTGAGTCTGAAAATTAACGGCTGGAGGGTAAGACCTGCGGCCGGACGAGTTTCAGTTATCATAAAAATCTCTGATCCCGTTCGCGGGACCGGAACAGATTGATCAAGCTACAAAGAGCACATAATGGATGCCTTGGTGCCAATAGGCGATGAAGGACGTGGCTAACTGCGATAAGCTTCGGAGAGCGGTAAACACGCTGTGACCCGGAGATTTCCGAATGGGGTAACCTGAGTGGGATAATACCTGCTCGAGTTTCTGTGAATACATAGCAGAAACATCGCGACACCCGGTGAAGTGAAACATCTCAGTAACCGGAGGAAAAGAAAGCGAAAGCGATTCCGTAAGTAGTGGCGAGCGAAAGCGGAAGAGACCAAACCACCAGCTTGCTGGTGGGGTTGTAGGAGCCCGATGTGGTAGTGCAACGATTAGATGAAGCGAATGGAAAATCGCATCCAGAGAGGGTGACAGTCCCGTAATCGAAAATCCGCGCACGCCTAGGGAATTCCTGAGTAATACGATGCACGTGAAACTTCGTATGAATCCACGCCGACCACGGCGTAAGTCTAAATACTAATTGGCGACCGATAGTGAACAAGTACCGCGAGGGAAAGGTGAAAAGAACCGCTGTGAGCGGAGTGAAATAGTACCCTGAAATTATGTGCTTACAAGGTGTCAAAGCCCCGCAAGGGGTGATGGCGTGCCTTTTGCTTAATGAGTCTGCGAGTTAGTGTCAGTGGCAAGCTTAAAGCGTTCTGCGCTGGAGGCGAAGCGAAAGCGAGTCCGAAATGGGCGACCATAGTCGCTGGCACTAGACCCGAAGCCGAGGTGATCTACCCATGAGCAGGTTGAAGGTTGCTTAACCGCAACTGAAGGACCGAACCCGTGAAGGTTGAAAACTTCTGGGATGACTTGTGGGTAGGAGCGAAAGACTAATCAAACCCGGTGATAGCTGGTTCTCCCCGAAATAGCTTGAGGGCTAGCCTCGTGTGCTGACCTGCGGAGGTAGAGCACTGGATGAACTAGAGCCCATACCAGGGTATCGAATTCAATCAAACTCCGAATGCCGCAGGGTGTAACACGGGAGTCAGTGCGTGAGGGATAAGCTTCACGCGCGAGAGGCAAACATGCCAGACCAGCAGCTAAGGTGCCCAAATACCGTTCAGTGGAAAGGATGTGAGGTTGCTTAGACAGTGAGGATGTTGGCTTAGAGGCAGCCATCATTTAAACAGTGCGTAATAGCTGACTCATCGAGCGATCTCGCGCCGATAATGATTGGCGATAAGCGGTATACCGAAGCTCTGGAAGACGTGTGGTTTCGACCATGCGGATTGGTAGGGGAGCGTTCTAGCGACATTGAAGCCGAAGCGGAAGCAACGGTGGAGTTTCTAGAAGTGAGAATGCAGACATGAGTAGCGACAAGGCAGGTTAAATTCCTGTCCGCCGTAAACCCAAGGTTTCCTGGGGAAGGTTCGTCCTCCCAGGGTTAGTCGGGACCTAAGCTGAGGCCGAAGGGCGTAAGCGATGGACAGCTGGTTTAATATTCCAGCACCGGCTGTGGTTAAGTGTAGTTGTGACATATGAAAAGAGAGCAGTCGCCGATTGAAAGTGGCGGTCCCGCAAGGGGACGGTGAGGCTTCGGCCAAGCCGGATTGCTTGACCTTTGTATCAAGAAAACCAATTACATGTTCCCACGGTTGCCCGTACCGTAAACCGACACAGGTGGGTGAGTAGAGTATACTCAGGCGCGTGAGTGAAACCTCGTTAAGGAACTCGGCAATCTAGCCCCGTAACTTCGGAAGAAGGGGTGCCACCGTAAGGTGGTCGCAGTGAAATGGGTCAACCGACTGTTTAACAAAAACACAGCACTCTGCCAAGTCGCAAGACGACGTATAGGGTGTGACACGTGACCAATGCGGAAAGATTACGGCAAGAGGTTAGCCGCAAGGCGAAGCTTTGAACCCAAGTCCCCGTGAATGTCGGCCGTAACTATAACGGTCCTAAGGTAGCGAAATTCCTTGTCGGGTAAGTTCCGACCTGCACGAATCGTGTAACGAGTTGACCGCTGTCTCAACGAGGAGCTCAGCGAAGTTGTAGTGGCGGTGAAGATGCCGCCTACCCGCAGTAGGACGGAAAGACCCTATGCACCTTTACTACACGCTGTTACTGTTGTTTCGATTTTGATGCTTAGCGTAAGTGGAAGACTGTGATTCAGACCTTTCGGGGTTTGATGAGTCGCCAATGAAACACCACCCTTCGAAATTGGAATAACTAACCTCTTGCCATTATCTGGCAGAGGGACACTGGCAGCCGGCTAGTTTTACTGGGGCGGTATCCTCCCAAAGAGTAACGGAGGAGTACGAAGGTTGGCTCAACCTGGTTGGCAATCAGGTGACGAGTATATGGATATAAGCCAGCTTAACTGCGAGACATACAAGTCGAGCAGGTACGAAAGTAGGTCCAAGTGATCCGGTGGTTGAATGTGGAATTGCCATCGCTCAACGGACAAAAGGTACGCTAGGGATAACAGGCTGATCCTGCCCAAGAGCTCATATCGACGGCAGGGTTTGGCACCTCGATGTCGGCTCATCACATCCTGGGGCTGGAGAAGGTCCCAAGGGTTCGGCTGTTCGCCGATTAAAGTGGTACGCGAGCTGGGTTCAGAACGTCGCGAGACAGTTCGGTCCTTATCCACTGTGGGCGCAGGAGATTTGAGGGGTTCATTCCTTAGTACGAGAGGACCGGGAATGACGAACCGCTGGTGTTCCAGTTGTCGTGTCAACGGCAGTGCTGGGTAGCTATGTTCGGAAAGGATAAGCGCTGAAAGCATCTAAGCGCCAAGCCTATCCCAAGATGAGATCTCCCTGAAGAGTCGTGGTAGACCACCACGTTGATAGGTCACTGGTGTAAGTGCAGTAATGTATTCAGCTAAGTGATACTAATAACTCGTTCGGCTTGGTCATTTACTTTTCAATTAACCCGTCGCGCCGGTCGCAAGACTGGTGCGGCGGTAAATTGAGGGGAATGACATATTTGAAGAAAACGAAGCCTTAAAAATTGCGGACACTGTCCCTGTATGTAGATATCAGAGAATCAGAAGATTGGTTCTTTTTGAAAATGAAACTGGCGGAATCGCCAGAGAATCGGAGTCGAATTGGCTGAAATCGCCAGAACGGCTCGGGCCTCTGGTGATCATAGCGCAGTGGCACCACCCGTTCCCATTCCGAACACGGAAGTGAAACGCTGCAGCCCCGATGGTAGTGCTTGTATAGCTTGTGCGAGAGTAGGACGTCGCCAGAATTTATGCCCGGCATCTTGGAAACAAGATGCCGGGCTTTTTGTTTCCCGATCAATACATCTTCGGTCCCAATGGAGGCGCAGCAATCGGGCCTGTAGTCGAACGGAAAAGTCTTTGTGATCAGAAGCCTAGTTCGGCTTGGTGCCCGAATCCTTCGCCCCGTGGGCGGAAAAATAGGTGAGCGCGGCTCCGGGAACGCGGCAGACAACTACCACTCAATTACGGAACTTGCCCACGTGAGACCGCCGCCGAAGACGACCATCAGGATATAATCACCCTTCTTGAGGCGGCCGCTCCGGTTGGCCTCGTCGAGGGCGATGGCAACCGCGGCGGCGGAGGTGTTGCCGTAGCGATCGACATTGATAAAGACCTTCTCGGAGGGAATTTTTAACCGTTCCGCGATGGCTTCGATGATACGGATGTTAGCCTGGTGCGGGATGACGCACGTGATGTCTTCGACCTTCAGGCCAGCTTTTTCGAGCGCCTTGTTCGAGGCATCGAGCATCGAGATTACCGCCTGTTTGTAGACATCCTTGCCCGACATATGGATCGTTTGCAGATGCTGGTGCGCGTTCTCGGCCGTGATCGGGGTGCGGCAGCCGCCGCCGGGCATGTAGAGAATGTCGGTAAAATTGCCATTGCTACCGACATGTGTGCTAATGACCCCGTGGGTGCTTTCACTCCGGTGGCGGAGAATGGCGGCACCGGCACCGTCGCCGAAGAGCACGCAGGTGTTCCGGTCGGTCCAGTTCGTAATCGAGCTGAGCTTTTCTGCGCCGATGACGAGAACGGTATCGTAGGTATGAGAGGTGATGAATTGCTGTGCGATCTCGATTCCAAAAAGGAAACCGGCGCAGGCGGCGGAGATATCCAGGCAAGCAGCCTTACTTGCGCCGATTTTCGCCTGGACGAAGCAGGCGGTGGCGGGGAAGATCATGTCCGGCGAAGCGGTAGCGAGGAGAATGAGGTCAATATCGGTCGCGACGACTCCGGCTTGCTCCATGGCCGCGATCGCGGCGCGCGAAGCCATATCGCTGGTGTGCTCATCTTTGGCCGCGATGCGGCGTTCCTTGATCCCAGTGCGCGTCGTGATCCACTCGTCGGTCGTATCGACCATGGCCGAGAGATCCGCATTGGTGAGGATACGCTCTGGCAGATAACTACCGGTCCCGACGATGGAAACCGTGCGGCCCGGTCTACGGGACCGCTGGCGTGAGGGGTGCGGCTGCTTCATTGTAACGACGGACCTCCTCGACGATATGCGGGTTCACCTCGTGTTCAATGGACTCGGCTGCGACGCGGAGTGCATTCTTGATCGCAAGCGGAGTGCTCGCTCCATGGCTGATGATGCAAATTCCGTTCACGCCGAGGAGAGGGGAGCCGCCGTATTCCTCATAATTCACCTTCTTCTTGATCGCCTTGAAAGCATTCTGCGCCAAATATGCGCCCGCGATGCGTCTGGCATTTTTCGTGAGCTCGTGCTTGAGCCAGTTAAAAATGGCATCGCCCACGGATTCGCAGGTTTTGAGAATGACATTTCCCACAAACCCGTCGCAAACCACCACTTCGACCGGATGCGCGAAGAGATCGTGGCCTTCGATGTTGCCTCGGAAATTAAGCGAGCTCTGGCGCAACCGTTTGAAGACCTCCTTGGTGAATTCACTGCCTTTAACATCCTCCTGCCCGATCGACATGAGCCCGATGCTGGGATTTTTGTAGCCGAGGACGTGTCGTGAATAGACGGAGCCCATGATTCCGTATTGCAGGAGGTGCATGGGGCGAGGGTCTACGTTTGCGCCCGCATCAATGAGGACGAAAACATTGCTCTCAGTGGGAATGATGGAGGCAATGCCGGGACGCTCCACCCCAGGCAGAGTCCGCAGCTTAATCGTGGTAGCCGCCACCGCTGCGCCGGTATGACCGGCGCTGACAACGGCGAGAGCATCGCCTTGTTTCATCGAGGTCGACCGCGCGACTAATCGACGAATCTTTTTTCCGGCGGACCGATTCCACCGGCTTATCGGACATTTCCACCACCTGCGTGGAATGGATAATTTCGATGCGACCATCGTTGCAGCTGCTTTTCTTCAGCTCGGTCTCGATCTGGGGCGTGTCCCCCACCAGGAAAAGCTTCTCGATGCCTGGGTATTCGCGCAGCGCCATGACGGCACCGGCCACGAGGTTGGGAGGCCCGAAATCGCCGCCCATGGCATCGAGTGCGATTTTCATATGGTGCGCAGTTTGCGGAGTTGCTCCGCTGATTGCAAAACGAAATTCGCCGGGCGGACATGCCCGTCAAATGTTAGGTCACGCGCTACGATTGCGGGCGCGACGCCCTGTGCATAATTAACCAGCGTCGACGGTCAAAACCTGGCGGCCCTTGTAGTAACCGCAGGAAGGACAGGCGGTATGCGAAGCCACCGTGCTTCCGCACTGCGTGCATTTATTGAGCTGAGGAGCCACCCAGCGGTGCGAGGCTTTGCGCGTGCGCAGACGCATCTTTGAGGTTTTGCGTTTTGGAACTCCCATACGAGCCGGTTAGGAAAGCAGGAAATTGGAGAAAGGCAAATGAGTTGAAAATGGAGGAGGGTTCGGGTTTAATCGGCGGAGACATTTCTCTGGAACTGATTCCGGGGCGCTAATCCAGATTTAATTTATCCAGCGCGCTCCAGTCCGGCTTCCGTGCTTCATAACGGCCTCGTCCGGCTTCTGCCACCCGGGTGGGCGCTGGACAGACTCGGCCGCCATCACGGTCGCAATGTGGATAGGACGGCAAAGCCAGCAGAATATCTTCGCGCACATACGGTGTCAGATCGACGGTTTCGGGCCCGGATAGCTCGGTGTGGAGAGCGAATTGCGGGACATGGATCGTGTGTCACGAAGCGCTCCAGACAGGAAACGCAGGCCATCTCAACTGGCTGGGTCGAGCGTGCCATTAGCCCAGAGAGCGCCTTCGGAAAGTCCGACGTCGAGCGAGTAGCGCAAGGGTCCGGCGCAAACGACGCCATCCTTTTCCAGTTCTGGGATCGGGCAATCCTCTTCGCCTTCAAGATGAAGTCCGTCGGCGGGAATTTGCCGCAGATGAACTTTCATGGCGCGACTCCTTCAGCGGCCCGCTTCTCGGCAAACGCTTCCACTACTAATTCTGGCACAAAGGCCGCGATATTTCCGCCGAGGCGCGAGATCTCCTTCACGATCCGCGAGCTGAGATAAGTGTATTCCTCTTTCGGCATCAGGAAGATGGTTTCGACCGTCGCTTCCAATTTTCGATTCATCAGCGCCATTTGAAATTCGAATTCGAAATCCGAAACTGCGCGCAAACCGCGAACAACGGCGATGGCATTTTGTTTCACAGCGAAATCCACCAATAAACCATCCAGCGGCAAAATCTGCACGCGATCGTGTTCCCCCGCCGTGGCTCGCAGCATTCGCAGGCGCTCGTCCAAAGAAAAAAAGGGTTGTTTCTGATCATTCACCGCCACCGCTACGATCACTTCATCAAAGAGTTTTCGGGCACGCTCGATCACGTCGAGATGCCCGTTCGTGACCGGATCAAAACTGCCAGGATAAATCGCGCGTCGCATGGAGCGGCAAGGTTGAACGTCCCACTCGCCTGTGCAAGGCGACCGGGCTGAGTCGGAGTGCTGAATTTTGTGGCCGAAACGTTGCCCATCGGGAAAGTAGGACCGCACTCGATGAACGACGCCATTTACAAAAGAATCGCGGTCGCGAGCACGTTCTCGCCGCGCTTCGAGCAAGTTCTCGCGGAAGCCAAGCGCGTTCGCGATCGCTTCGGCGCGGAGCTGCATCTGATCTACGTCGGCGAGAAAACTGACGGCCACGACGGAGCGATTCGCGATCGCCTTAGCCGAAGTCGGATTGCCGAGCGATTCCGAAATTCACTATCAAGATGGAGGCCCGGCGGAATCGATTCTCCGAGCGGCGGAGGATAATCACATCCAGCTAATCATAGCCGGCGCGCTCGAGCGGACGGTCGTGCTTCGCTCGTTTCTCGGAAACGTGGCGCGGCGTTTGGTCCGCGAAGCCCACTGTTCCGTGATGCTTTTCACAACTCCGGAGCGCCAGCCAAACCGATGGGTCGCATCGCCTTCTACGTGCCGCCGGGTTATTCGCAAACATTCACAGCAGGCGCTGCAACGAACGTTACGGCTGGCGGAGCGTGAAAAATGCGAACATCTCTACGTTCTCCGCGTTTACTCCTCCTTCGATGCTGCACGAGCGACTTTGCGCTCGAATAAGAAGGCGTCCGCGAACCAACCCGCCGTGCCGACATTGGAGGAGGAGGAGCAGGCGTTGGAGCAATTCATCGAGGCCGCCGGGCGCCACCGATGTCCCAATTGATGCGCGCTGCCTCCGTAGCAACACCGGCTTCGCGGCGTCGGACTTCGTGCAATCGGTTGAAGCCGATTTGTTGGTGGTGCCGGTTGAGGCAACTCAGGATTCGGACGGCATCCCGGCCCACATCGCGTGGGTGACGGATGTGATTCCGTGCAATCTCTGGATCATTCGCTGAGCCGCGCGCGCTGATTCGGCAGGAATGGAAAACGCACCGACCTTTCAGGCGTTCAGCCTGGACCATCTGCTCGCGATCTTCCTTACGGTCGCGTTGCCATTCCTCCTCGCGGCTCTCGCGCGACGACACAGCGCCCGCGCTATCGGCTACGCGATCTCCGGGGTGTTGATCGCAAATTACGATCGCCTACCTGCTCTTCATTCGCCCGCGGAGCGATCTGCCGTGGACGGCGACACTACCGATGCAAATGTGCGACTGGGCGATGGTCGTAATCGTGGTCGCCATCGCTTCCGGAAATCGCCGCTGGTTTGAGGTCGCATATTTTTGGGGCATTGGCGGAACGCTCCAGGCCGTGCTCACGCCGAATCTCACCTTCGGATTTCCTGATCCGCGCTTCTTCAGTTTTTTCGTCGCGCACAGCGGCATCATTATCGGCGTCGGTTTTCTCATGCTGACGCGCAGCTTGCGACCGTATCCCATGTCGATCGTCGCGCGCGTTTTTCTGGTCAGAGCTTTATTTCGTCGTCGCCCTCACCGTCGATTTCATCACCGGCGTAAATTACGGTTTCCTTCTCCACAAACCCGAAGCCTTTTCGCTCCTAAGTTTTCTCTCGGATTACTGGCCGCTTTACCTCCTGCAAATGCACGGGCTCGCGCTCGTTTTCTTCGCCGTGCTCTACGCGCCCTTTGCCGTGGCCGATTTACTTGCGGCGCGAAAAAGCGTGCTATAGTCGGCTCCCAATGCGCGCGCACTTTCATCACCACCACAGCCATCACGGCACGGTGTGACCGCGCGCGCTCGAACTTAAAAACTTCCAGCTCACCGCCCGCGTCACCGATTGGTCACGCGGGCTTTTTTTATGCCCACATCACTCGACTTCCAAAAACTCGACGGCCTGCTGCCTGCGATCGTGCAGGATCACGGGAGCGGCCGCGTCCTCATGCTCGGCTTCATGAACGAGGAATCGTTCCGGCGCACGGTCGCGACCGGCGAGGTGCATTTCTTTAGCCGCTCGCGCCAGAAGCTCTGGCTCAAGGGTGAAAGCTCGGGGCACAAACTGCTCGTTAGGGAAATCAGCACCGATTGCGACCAGGACGCGCTCCTCATCAAAGTCGAAGCGCTCGGGCCAGGCGTTTGTCACGCAGGTTACGCCAGCTGCTTCTTTCGGCGTCTGGAAAACGAAGAATGGGTGACAAGCGAGCCGCAGACCTACGATCCCGAAGGCCGTTTACGCGAACCCATGAAACTAAAACTCGGCATCCCCAAAGGCAGCCTCGAGCGCGCCACGATCGAGCTCTTCCGCAAGGCCGGCTGGAACATCACCACGAGCACGCGCTCCTATTTCCCGGCGATCGACGACGCGGAGATCGAGTGCATGCTCATCCGCGCGCAGGAGATGGCGCGCTACGTCGAGGACGGCATCCTCGACGCCGGCCTGACCGGGCTCGATTGGATCGCCGAAAGCGGCGCCGACGTCACGCCGATCGCCGACCTCATCTACGCCAAGCAAAGCTTCGGCAAAGTCCGCTGGGTTCTCGCCGTGCCGGCCAACTCGGAGATCAACTCCGTGGCCGATCTCGAAGGCAAAGTGATCGCGACCGAGTTGGTCGAAACAACCAAGCGCTACCTCGCGCGCAACAATGTTACCGCGAAGGTCGAGTTCAGCTGGGGCGCGACGGAAGTGAAGCCGCCGGTGTTAGCCGACGCGATCGTGGAAGTGACCGAGACCGGCTCGTCGCTCCGCGCGAACAACCTCCGCATCGTCGAGACCGTGCTCGAGTCGAACACGCAATTGATCGCGAACAAAGCCGCGCTCAGCGACGATTGGAAACGCCGCAAGCTCGACGACGTGAAGATGCTTCTCGAAGGCGCGATCAACGCGCTCGGCAAAGTCGGCCTGATGCTGAACGCGCCGCGCGAGAATTTAGCCGACATCCTCGCGATCCTGCCCGCCTTGCAAAAGCCGACCATCTCGCAGCTGAGCGACGAGGCCTGGGTGGCGATGAACACCGTGCTCGATGAAGCGACCGTGCGCCGCATTATCCCGCGCCTGAAGGAAGCCGGCGCCACCGGGATCGTGGAGTATCCGCTCAACAAAATCGTCCTGTGATCCGGATCATTCCCGAGAGCGAGAGCGCCGAGTTGCTCGCGCGTAAGACCGCCCGCTTCGACGAAGCGGAAGCGGTCGTTAGGCCGATCATCGAGGCCGTGCGCACGCGCGGCGACGAGGCGTTGCTGGAATACGCGCGAAAGTTTGATGGTTTCACGCGCGAGTCGCTGCTTGTTCCGCAGCAGGAAATAGAAAGCGCATTGCAAATGATGGCGCCGGAGTTGCGCACAGCGATTGAGCTGGCCTCGGCCAATATCCGCGCCTTCGCCGAACTGCAGAAGCCGCGCGACTTCGAGCACGAACTCGCGCCCGGCCTGCGCGTCGGCCAAATCGTGCGCCCGCTCCAGACGGTCGCGGCTTACATCCCGGCCGGTCGTTATCCGCTCGTCTCGACCGTGCTCATGAGCGTGCTTCCGGCGCAGGTCGCGGGCGTGCCGGATATTTGCGTGACCACGCCGAAGCCCGCGCCCGGCATTCTCGGTGCCGCGGGATTGCTCGGCGGGAATCGCGTCTTCCTGCTCGGCGGCGCGCAGGCGATCGCCGCGTTTGCTTTCGGCACCGAAACCGTCCCGCGCGCCGACCGCATCGTCGGCCCGGGCAACATCTACGTCGCGGCCGCGAAGAAACTGCTCGCGGGCGAAGTAGGGATCGACTTCATCGCTGGGCCGACCGAGATCGTGATCATTGCGAACGAGGGCGACCCGCGCGCGCTCGCCGCCGATCTGCTCGCGCAGGCCGAACACGACGTCGATGCCGGCGCCATCTTGCTGACTACTTCCCGCGCGCTCGCCGAAAAAGTGAGCGCCGAAATCGAGGGTCAGCTCGTCACCTTGCCGACCGCCGAAGTCGCACGCGAAGCAATTGAGCGGAATAGCGCGATCATCCTGTTCGACTCCAGCGCCGCAGCGATGGCCTGGAGCAACCGCTTCGCGCCCGAACATCTCAGCCTGCACGACGAAAGTCTGCTCGCGGAGGTGCAACACGCCGGCAGCGTTTTCCTCGGCGCCTCAAGCCCGGAAGCGGCCGGCGACTATGCGACCGGCCCGAACCACACCTTGCCAACCAGCGGCGTTGCGCGCCTGCGCGGCGGTCTCTCGGTGCTCGATTTCGTGAAGATCATCTCCACGCAAAAACTTTCGCCCGACGCCCTGCGCGAGATCGCGCCGACCGTGACCACGCTGGCCCGCGCCGAAGGCCTGGAAGCCCACGCGCGTTCCGTGGAGGCGCGGCTTTCATGAGCGAGCCACTCCAGCCCCGCGCCGCGGTCCAGAAGATGGCCGCCTATTCTCCGCCGACCGCGGGCCGCGAAGGCAAGCTGCGCCTCGATTTCAACGAGAACACCGAGGGCTGCTCGCCGCGGGTCGCGGAAGTTTTGCGCGAAAAGATCAGCGCGGAACGGCTCGCGATTTACCCGGAATACGTCGAGGCCCGCGCGCGCCTTGCGGAGCACTTCGACGTCGCGGAGGAGCAGATGCTTTTCAGCAACGGAACCGACGAAGCGATCCAGGTGCTACTGAACACCTTCGTGGAAGCGGACGCGGAGGTGATCATCCTCCAGCCGTCCTACGCGATGTATCGCTTCTACGCGGAACTCGCGGGCGCACGAATCACCACGGTCGACTACCGCGCGGAGACGCTCGCGTTCCCGCTCGAGGAATTGCTCGCTGCAATCACGCCGGCGACCCGCGCGATCCTGATCTCCAACCCAAACAATCCCACCGGCACCGCGGCGGACCTCGCGACGATCGAGCAGATCCTCCAGCGCGCGCCGGAAGCCGCGGTCCTGATCGACGAAGCCTACTTCGAGTTCTGCGGCATCACCGCGCTGCCGTTGATCGAGCGCTACCCGAATCTCTTCGTTAGCCGCACCTTCTCGAAAGCTTACGGGATGGCAGCGATGCGTTTCGGCTGCCTCTTCTCCGATGCGCGCAATCTCGCCTTCGCCCGCAAAGCGCAGTCGCCTTACAGCGTGAACTCGCTCGCCGCCATGGCCGCGCGCGCCGCAGTCGATGATCCGGATTACGTGGCGAACTACGTGCGCGAAGTGCTGTCGGCGCGCGATTGGATTTACGGCGAACTCGAGCGGCTTGGCATTCCGTTTTACCGGAGCGCGGGCAACTTCGTCCTCCTCCGCCTGGGCGAGCGCGTCGGCGAAATTTGCCAGCAACTTCGCGATGCAGGCGTGCTCATCCGCGACCGCAGCCACGAGATCGCCGGCAGCGCGCGCGTGACCGTCGGCACGCAGGCGCAGGCCGAGCGTTTCATCGCCGAACTGGAGCGGGCGCGATGAAAGACGTTCTCGTTTTCGACATGGACGGAGTGCTCGCCGAAGTGAGCGGCTCCTACCTGGCCGCGATCGCCGAAACCGTGCGGCATTTTACCGGCAAGCCCGCGCCTAGCGAGTTAATCGCGGAATACAAAAACGCCGGCGGCTGGAATAACGACTGGCTTCTCGCGCAGAAGCTCATCCTCGAAACGAGCGGGCGCGAGGTGCCCTACGAGGAGGTGATCGCGGTCTTCCAGAAACTCTTCCTGGGCGAGAACGGCGACGGCTTGATCCTGCGCGAGACCTGGATCCCGCGTGACGGGTTACTCGAGCAGCTCAGTGAGGAATATGTGCTCGCGATTTTCTCCGGCCGCCCGCGCGCCGAGATCGACCTCACGTTGCGGCGCTTCGTTCCGCAGATTTCGTGGGTGAGCATCGTTGGCGACATGGACATTCCGAATCCGAAGCCGGCGCCCGATGGCTTGCGCCTGATCGCGGCCGCGCACGCAGACAGCAAGCTCATTTATGTGGGCGATAATCCGGACGACGCGCGCAGCGCGCAGGCGGCTGGCGTGCGTTTCATCGGGATTGCGCCGACGCCGGAGTTGCTCCTGCGCGAAGGCGCGGAAGCGGTGATCGAAAGTGTGAACGAACTGGAGGGAATCCTTTGAGAAAAGCGACCGTCAAACGCGACACGACCGAGACGCAGATCAGCGGGCGGCTCGTGATCGATGGCACCGGCAAATACGAAATCGCCACCGGCATCGGGTTCCTCGATCACATGCTCGAGCTTTTCACGCGGCACGGCGCGTTCGACCTTACGCTGAAGGCGCGGGGCGACCTGCATGTCGATCAGCATCACACAGTCGAGGATGTCGGGATTGTCCTCGGCCAGCTTTTTGCCAAGGCGCTCGGGAAACGCGTCGGGATTAATCGCGCTGGCTATTTCGTGCAGCCGATGGACGAGACGCTGGCGGTCGCGGCGCTCGATCTCGGCGGGCGCGTCGCGCTCGTTTACGATCCGAAGGTGAAGGTGCGCGATCTCGGCGGGCTCGAGCTGGAATTGCTGCATGATTTCTTCGAAGGCTTCGCGCAGCACGCGAAGGCCAACGTGCACCTGAAGGTGATGTATGGCCGCTCGAGCCATCACAAGATCGAGGCGATCTTCAAGTGTTTCGCGCGCGCCCTGCGCTACGCCTGCTCGACTGATGCGCGGCTGAAAACGCAACTGCCGTCGACCAAGGGGCTGTTGTGATCGGGATCGTCGATTACGGCGCGGGCAATCTGCAATCGGTTCAGAACGCGTTCGCGAAAGTGGGCGCGGAGTTCGAGCTGGTGCGCGATGCCGACTCGTTAGGCCGGAGCGAAAAGATCGTGCTCCCGGGCGTGGGGCACTTCGGACAGATGATGCGCGCGCTCGATGAACTCGGGATGCGCGCGGCCTTGCGCGAGCGGATCGAAAGCGGCGTGCCGTTTCTTGGCGTTTGTCTCGGAATGCAGGCGCTCTTCGAAGGCAGTGCAGAGGCGCCGGAGGCGGAAGGTCTCGCGGTTTTTCGCGGCCGCGTGGAGCGCTTTCCCGACGAATTGCACGTGCCGCACATGGGCTGGAACACGATCACGCCCGCGAGCGATTCGCGGCTCTTCGCGGGCCAGGGCGGGCACGTCTATTTCGCGCACAGCTTTTACGTGCCGGTGGTCGAGGAAGCCGCGGCGATCTGCGCTTACTCGCGGCCGTTCAGCGCCGCGGTCGAACGCGACAACTGCTTCGGCGTGCAATTTCACCCGGAGAAATCAGGGCCGTTCGGGCTCGAGATCATCCAGCGCTTCGCGGCCCTCTGATGCTCGCGAAACGCATCATTCCCTGCCTCGACCTGCGCGACGGGCGCGTGGTCAAAGGCGTGAACTTCGTCGGGCTGCGCGATGCCGGCGATCCGGTCGAGCTGGCGCAGCGGTATAACGAGCAATCCGCCGACGAGATCGTCTTTCTCGACATCACCGCCTCGAGCGATGCGCGGCAGACTTTGACTCGACGTGGTCGCACGCGCCGCTCGCGAAGTTTTCGTGCCGCTCACCGTCGGCGGCGGGGTGCGCTCGGTTGATGATGCGCGCGCGGTTCTGCTCGCCGGCGCGGACAAGGTGAGCGTGAACACTGCGGCGGTGCGGCGGCCGGAATTAGTCAGCGAATTGAGCGAGACCTTCGGCGCGCAAGCGGTCGTGCTCGCGATCGATGCGCGGACCGCGGGCGCGGGGCGCTGGAATGTTTTCACGAAAGGCGGGCGGGTCGACGAAGGGCTGGACGCGGTCGACTGGGCGCGGCGCGGCGAGCAGCTGGGCGCGGGTGAGATTTTGCTGACTTCGATGGACACCGATGGCGTGCAGACCGGGTTCAATTGCGCGCTGACCCGCGCGGTCGCGCGCGCGGTCAACATCCCGGTGATCGCTTCCGGCGGCGCGGGTCAGCCGGAGGATTTCGTGCGCGTTTTCGAGGAGGGCGAAGCGGCCGCCGCGCTCGCCGCTTCGATTTTCCACTACGGCACCTACACGGTGAACGATCTCAAGAAACACCTCGCCGCCGCCGGCATTCCCGTCCGCCTAACGACACCATGATCATCCCCTGCATCGATTTAATGGACGGCGCGGTCGTGCAGCTCATCCAGGGGCGCGAGAAGGCGCTCGAAGGCGAGGCGCCGGAGGTGATGCTGGCGAAGTTCGCCGACTTTCCCGGTCATCCAGGTGATCGATCTCGACGCGGCGCTCGGGCGCGGCTCGAACGAGGCGATCGTGGAGCGCCTCGCGGCGAAACACCGCGTCTGGGTCGGCGGCGGCGTGCGTTCGGTCGCGAAAGCGGAGCAGCTGCGCGCGGCCGGGGCCGAGCGGGTGATCGTGGGCACGGCGGCCTTTCGCGGCGACGGCTTGAACCACGAGTTCCTCCAGGAATTAGCCGACAAGCTTGGGCGCGCCGCGATCATCCTCGCGCTCGATTCGCGCGACGGCCGGATCGTGATCAAGGGCTGGCAGGAGTCGTTAGGCATCGCTGCGGGCGAGATCATCCGCCAGCTCGAGCCCTACTGCGGCGCGGTCCTTTGCACCTACGTGGACAAGGAAGGGATGATGCAAGGGACCGACCTCGAATGGTTCCGCAGCCTGCGCGCGCAGACCTCGCTGGAATTGACCGCCGCCGGCGGAATCACGACCTACGAAGAGATCGAAGCGCTCCTCGCGATGGACATCCACGCCGCCCTCGGGATGGCGATCTACACCGGCCGCCTCGACCTCGCGCGGCTGGCTAATTTCCGAAGCTGAGCCATCGTCTGCGAGTGAAAGCACTGAAGATCGGCAACGTCACGCTCGGCGGCAAAATGCCGGCGTTCATTCTGGGGCCGTGCGTGATCGAGTCGGAAAAATTCGTCTGGCGCATGGCGCGGAAGATTCACGAAATCTGCGCGGGTGAAGGCGTGCCGTTTATTTTCAAGGCTTCATACGACAAGGCGAACCGCACTTCCGTGAAATCGTTTCGCGGGATGGCGGTGGAAGATGGATGCGCGTTGCTGGCAGAGATCGGGGCGGAGTTGCAGGTGCCGGTGACTACGGACGTGCATTCGCCGGAGGAAGCGGAGATCGCGGGCCAAGTGATCGATGTGCTGCAAATCCCGTCGTTTCTCTGTCGCCAAACGGATTTGCTGAAAGCAGCGGCGCAGACCGGGCGCGTTGTGAATGTGAAGAAGGGTCAGTTCCTCGCGCCGCTCGATGTGCGGAACATTGCGGGAAAGCTAAGCGCTTTTGGTAACGAGAAATTCTTCTTCACCGAGCGTGGTACCACCTTCGGCTACAATAATCTCGTCGCCGACATGCGTTCGCTTTTCTGGATTCGCGCAGCGGGCTACCGAGTCATTTTTGACGCTACTCATTCTGTGCAGCGACCCGGGGGTGCGGGAGAGACGACCTCCGGCGACGGCGTTCTCGCACCGGTGTTGGCACGGGCCGCACTGGCCGCGGGTTGCGACGGGCTGTTTATGGAAGTGCATGAAAATCCAGCGCGCGCCCTCTCGGACGGGCCCAACCAGATTCCGCTAAAGCATTTGCCCAAGCACTTGCGCGTGCTTAGAGCTATCCATGCGGCCGTCTCGTAGCGGTTGCTCTCGGAAAATGAGAGCAGCTGCGGCAATCATCGTCGTCGGTTTTCTCGCGTCGGCCGTGATCGCAGCGGGATCGGAGAAGGAGAAGCGGGCACGCGCACCGAAGGCGTCGCCTACGCCGAGTTTGACGGATGTGCCTCTGCCGATTGGTCACGAAGCGAAGGGGCTGGTCTTGCCGAACTACAATTTGCAGGGCGAATTGCAGGCAAAATTTGAGGCCGCGGTCGCCAAGCGGATCGATCAAGATCACATCCTGTTTACCGGCGTCAAAATGACTACCTTCACCCCTGAAAACACCCCGGATCTCTCGATCGACATGCCCAGTTCCATCCTCGATTTATCCACCCGCATCATTACCTCGAAAGAACGAACCACCATCACGCGCACGGATTTCACCATCGCGGGGGACACGCTTCAATTCGATACGGAAAAACGCACGGGAACCCTGGTCGGAAACGTTAAAATGGTGATTCAGAACAAGGGCGATCTACTGGGGAAGACCGGGCCATGACGCGCTTTCTCATCGGCATTCTTTTATTGGTCGGAACTCATCCGAGTCACATGCTGGCCCAGGGGGCGGCGCCCGCCGCGCTCTCTTCGCCTGCGGTGAAGAAGGAAAAGCCAGCGCCAAAAGATGTCTGGGAATTCGCGGCAAAAAAAAGACCCTTTGGCGGCAACGGTCGGCGGCTCTTTCGGCGCGCCGACCGGTGAAGCGATTACTACGGAGATTTACTCGGACGAGGCGGATTTCAATTCCAAGGAATACATCGGCACTTTCACCGGGAAGGTGATCGTGAAAGATCCGCGCTTTAGCCTGCAAGCTGACAAGCTCATCGTTTATCTCGGTCGCGGTGAGCAGAAAGGACTGGAGAAGGCCATCGCTGAGGGAAACGTCGCCGTGGTGCGAGAAGCGCCGGGCGAAGAAGGCAGCGCGCCGGTCCGCTCGATTGGCCGAGCCGAGCGCGCGGTCTACACGACGAAAGATGGCAACGTGGAAATGAGCGGAACGCCGCGGGTGCAGAGCGGCTTAAACATGCATGTGGCCACGAGTCCGGACACGGTGATGGTGATCAACCAAAGCGGACAGTTAACGACGCGCGGCCCGAGTCGCACCGAGATCAGACAGGAACCGAAAACGGAGCCGACCCCAAAGCCATGAACGGCCCCGCGACCATCCAGCCTGGCTCCGCGGCCGGTTCCATTCGGTCCTCCTCGGCGAACGCTGAGACCGTTCTCGCCACAGAAGAGCTGGTTAAAATTTACGATGGTCGCGCGGTGGTAAACGGCGTGAACATCAACGTGCGCGCCGGGGAATGCGTGGGCCTGCTGGGGCCCAATGGAGCAGGCAAGACGACCAGCTTTTACATGATTGTCGGGCTGGTGAGACCGAACAGCGGGCGCGTCCTGTTTTCCGGCACGGATGTGACGAATTTTGCCATGCACCGGCGAGCCCGCCTCGGCATGGGTTATCTGCCGCAGGAAGAGTCGATTTTCCGGAAACTGACGGTGGAGCAAAACATCCTCGCCATTTTGGAGACGCTGCCGCTCTCGAAATACGAGCGCCGCCAGCGTTGTGATGAATTGCTGCATCAATTCGGGATTGAAAAAATCGCGAAGAATACGGCGCTGACCTTGAGCGGCGGCGAGAAACGTCGGCTCACGATTGCGCGGTCGCTTGTCACTAATCCCACTCTCCTCATGCTGGACGAGCCGTTCAGCGGGGTGGACCCGATCGCCGTTTACGATGTGCAACAGATCGTGGTCAATCTCCGAAAATCCGGTCTCGCGATCTTAATCACCGACCACAATGTGCGCGAAACGCTTTCGATCGTGGATCGAGCGTATCTGATTTTTGAAGGGCGGGTGGAAAGTGAAGGCACGAAGGATTTCTTGATCAACGATCCGATCAGCCGCCAACTCTATCTCGGCGAACGCTTCAAGATGTAACGACGACCCCGGGGATGAGCGGAAACGCTTACGCCACGGGCTCCAGCGGGGCCTGCGCTTCCAGCCGACGTTCCAATTCGGTCGCCACTTCCTCGGCTAAAACCTGCAGGAGACGGCGATTTTCTTCCGAAAAACGGCGTGGTTTGAGATCGAGCAGGCAGAGCGTGCCAACGGGTAATTTGTGGATCCGCAAAGGCGTGCCGGCGTAAAAGCGCAGACCGAGTTCTTTGAGCAGCGGATTGTTGGCGAAGCGGCGGTCGCGCGCGATGTCCTCTACTACGAGCGTTTCATTTGCCTCCACGGTGTGGCTGCAAATGGAAAGAGCGCGCGGCGCGGAACGCGTGGTCCCTACCTCCGTTGGCAGTCCCACCTGAGCTTTGAACCACTCCCGCTCACGATCGACGAATGCGATGAAGGCCATCGGCACCTGGAAAATGCGGGTCAGGCGCACGGCCATGTGATCGAAAAATTCCTCGTTAGGCGTGTCGAGGATTTTGAGGGCTAAAAGTTGCTTGAGGCGTTGCTCTTCGTTTTCCGGAAGGGAGGCCGGTATCATTTCGGTGGAGGTGTCAGCGGCGAATTTCGAGAGCTGCACCACCGCTTCGGCGAAGGAGCCGATCGTTTCATCGGCTCCGGAATTGCGCAATCCCTCGGCCGCTTCGGCCACGTTTTCGGTCGCCCCCCAGAACGCCGCCACGATCTTCACGCGGGGCAGACGCTGCCGTAGTCTGCGCGTGAGATAACGCGCGTGAATCAAAGTCGAAGGCGGGACGACTGAGATGCAGACAGCGTCGGGATCGGCTTTGACCGTAGCCTCCACCAGCTCCGTCGCGCTCAACTGCGCCGAAAGATTTTCCGCGTCGAAATGTTTCTGCCGCAGCAACTGCACCAGCATCAAACCGGCGACCTGATCACGCTCAGCGCGCGCCGGCAGAACGAGGACGCGGTTCGCGATGGCCGGTGCTGTGGCCTGCACTTCTTCGGCGATCGATTTATCCGCTTCCAGGTTCGATGGGACTGCCGGGCGGGAACCGAAATCCTCCGTGATGTCTGCGAGGTTATCGTAAAGCGCGGCGCGTTCCGGCTCTTCCAGGCTGTCGCGTTGTTTGTCCACTTCGGTGGCAATGATCACCGGGAGAAGCACGTTGTCGTAGAGGGCGGTGAGCGAGTTCGCCTTCAGATATTTTTCCGCCAAGGTATTCGCCTGCGTTACGCCGGAGGCGAGCAGGCGGTGATAACATTCCTCCGCCGGCGAGAGCGCCTGCTCTTCACTTAAGAGGACGCTGAGAAATTGCAGCCGCGGCACGTGACGTCCCATGACCGCGAGGCAAACCGTCAGTGGTGTGGAAAGGAGAAGTCCCACCGGACCCCAAAGCCAGGTCCAGAAGACAGCGGAAATAATCAGGGCCAGAGAGGAGACGCCGGTGCTGGATCCGTAGAGCCAGGGTTCGAGCGCGTTGGCGTTAATCAATTCGAGAATGAGGAAAAGGCTGAGCGTGTAGATCGGCGTGAGCCAGCTGGTCGAGACGGCGAAGGAAAGCAGGATGGGCACCGCAGCGCCGATCCAGGGTCCGACGTAAGGAATGAAACGCAGGACCCCGGCGAAAGCGCCCCACAGGATGGCGTTCGGCACGCCGATGAAATACAGGCCAAGGCTAATCAAGAAGCCATAACCGGCGTTGACCAGGCATTGCATGGTCAAATAACGCGAGACGCGTTGCGCGGCATCGTCCATCGCGCGCGTGGTTTCGCTGATGTGTCCCTGCCCGATGAGCCGAATGATGCGGCCGCGCAGATCTTCGCGTTTCAAAAGCATGAAGATCGCGAGCAGCAAAACTAACGCAGCCGTGCCGAGTGGGCTGAGGATTGCGGCCACGGCTTGTTGCAGCAAGCGAGGCAACCCGTTCTGACCCTCCACGATTTTCACCGGAATAGGTGCTGGTTGTGCGGGCGAATCGCCGGCCGGAAGCGAATTGGCGAGGCGATTACCGGCGCGGGTGAGTCGCGACGGACTGGGAACGGGAACCGTGCCGGCTGCGTTCTCGCCCGGCGTGGGCTCCGCTTCGACCTGCGTGGGCAGTTCTTTTTGTAGATGCTCGAAGCTGGCAGTCGCTCGCTTCATTACGCCACCGGTCGGCAAACGAATCGAGCGCAGCTTCGTCTCAATGTTCGATTGGTAGTCAGGCAGCTTGGCCGCGAGATCGATGACCTGCCGCGCGAGCAGCCAGCCAGCGCCGCCAAACGCGCCAAAGAGGATGACGATGACGAACAAGACCGCGGCGATGCGGCCGATCCAGCGCTCGAGCCGAGCCACCAAAGGCGAAAGGAGGAACGTGATCAGCGCCGCCAGAGCCAGCGGCATCAGAATTTCTCGGCCAACGAAGAGAATCGTGATGACAAAGACCGCCAGCAGCATGGACCAAATGCCGACGAGCGCAGCGGCGGATGAATTTTTGACAGGGCGAATGGTGGTCATGATGTACCGGCGAGGTCTGGGTTCCGATCGCTATCCTACTCGAATATGCTTACGCGCGTTGTGCTGTCTGCGCGCTGGACTATTTCGAAAAGCGTTCCAGGCCCTCCTGCCTTGGAGCCGCCGCGTCGACTTCCCATCCGCGCGAAAGGTTGCGTCGGGGGACCAGCGCGTCACAATTAAGAAGACGAAAATAATGTGCGCCCGGATCGGGCCAAGGTTTGAAGCTTCACGAAAGGACTACATGCAAACAGTAAACACGAATCCTCCGGTCAAGGTGACCGGCCGCCATCTGCAAATCACCGAGGCGATCAACGATTACGTCACGAAAAAGATCGAGAACCTGCATCTCGATTATCCGAAGATCATCGAGGCGCATGCGATTCTGGAAGTGGTAAAGCATCGCCATCTGGCGGAGGTCATCCTCGTCTGCTCGAATCACATCACGATCGAGGCGACGGAAGAGACAGACGACATGTATGCGGCGATCGATGCCGTGGTCGATAAAGTGGCGCGGCAGATGCGGAAGTACAAGACGCGCTTGATGAAGAAGCATCGTCCGCGCACGGATATCGTGCAGCATTTGGAGGAGCATGTGCTGGAGTCCGAACCGGTGGAGCCGGAGAACGAGGAGGAAGAGAGCGGCACCCATCACCCAGTGGTGCGGAGCGAGCGTTATCCAGTGAAGCCGATGTTCGTCGACGAAGCGGTCTTGCAACTCGAGATGTCGACCAGCCGGCAATTTATCGTCTTCCTGAACGCGCGCAGCAGCCGGATGAATGTGCTTTATCGACGGAAAAGCGGCGAGTTTGGTTTGATCGAGCCAGCGCGGAAATAGAGGCGACGGGCGCTCTCCGCGGCGATCGAGAGAGCGCGGCGTTCCTTGAGAGCCAACCTATGAACGAAGGCGCAGCAACTCCATCGACCGTGACATCGAGCACGCCGTTGCGGAAGAACGTGCCGATTGTGACGGTGGAGAGTTTCTTTGAGGCGCACGCTGCCACCTTGCAGCTAAAGCTGGAAGGCAAACGCGTCGGGTTCCAACGCAAGATTCGCGAGCCCACCATTAATCGCCCGGGACTCGCGCTCTCCGGTTTCTACAAATATTTCGCCGAGAAACGCGTGCAGGTTTTTGGTTCGGCCGAGCAGTCGTATCTGGAAAGTTTATCCGCGAAGACGCGGGTGCAACGTTTCCGGGCGCTCTGCGAGCGGAAGGTGCCGTGCGTGGTCGTTTCACGTGGCGCGCATCTGGAGCCGGCGCTGCTGGCGGTGGCCGAGGCGATGGAGATCGCGGTCTTCCGCACGCCGATGGTGACGATGCGTTTTATTAACGCGGCCACGATTGCGATGGAGGCGGATTTCGCACCCACCGTGACGGAGTTTGGCAGCATGGTGGATGTGCTCGGAATCGGAGTTTTGATCCGTGGCCAGAGCGGCATCGGGAAGAGCGAGTGTGTGTTGGGTTTAATCGAGCGGGGCTACAGCCTGGTGGCGGATGACGTGACCCGGATTACGTCCTTCGAAGGGCGCGAGTTAATGGCGACGGCGCCGGAACTAACTCGCTACCACATGGAAGTGCGAGGCATCGGGATCATCAATGTGGCCTCGATTTTCGGGATCGGCAGCATCCGGATCGAGAAGCGGCTGGACCTCGTGGTCACGTTAAAAGAGTGGCAGGACATGGAGGAGGTCGATAGGATCGGGCTGGACCGCGAATACTACGACATCCTGAAAATACAGATCCCTCATACGATCATTCCGGTGCGACCGGGCCGGGACGTGGCCCGATTGGTGGAGGTCGCGGCGATGGATCAAAAGTTAAAAGCGCTGGGGCGGAATAGCGCAGTCGAATTTAATGAGAAACTGCTTAATTTGATGGGAAAGAAGGAAGGTTAATGGGACTGCTGCATCGCAAAGCTGCCGGAGAGAAAATCGAGAAAGAGATCACGATCGTGAACCGTCTCGGCATGCATGCGCGGCCGGCGGCGATGTTCGTGCGGATCGCGAGCCGGTTTCGCTGCGAAGTTTGGGTGGAGAAGGAAGGCGAACAGATTAACGGCAAAAGCATCATGGGCTTGATGATGCTGGCGGCAGGCCAGGGCTCGAAGCTGCAGGTCCGGTGCGAAGGCGCGGACGCCGCGCAGGCGATGCAGGAACTGGAAGCGCTGGTGGCGGCGAAGTTTAACGAGGATTAGGCGTCGGACTTTGGCTTCTGGTTAGGATAGGCCTAAGCGGGGGCGAACGGCGGTGGTCCGCGAAGATTTCCTAGCCTGTTAGGTCCGCCTGGCGTCCTTCGCCTTGCTCGGATTGACAGGCGAGTTACTCTCGCACCGGCATGAACAGCGAGTCGCAATCTGAAATTCGCTTTTACGGCGTGGGGGTGTCTCCCGGCGTCGCGCAAGGGAAGATCCATGTCGTCGCGGATGATTTCGAAGAGATCGCGCAGCGGCGGATCCAGCCGGAGGAAATCGCGGGAGAGATCGGCCGCTTTGAGTCGGCGCTTATCCAAACCCGCGCGCAAATTCTTGAAATGCAGCAGCGAATCGCGGAGGCGATCGGGGCCAAAGATGCAGCCATCTTCGATGCGCACTTGCTCGTGGTCGAAGACCGGACGCTGATTGATGAGGTGTTGCGCAAGCTGGGGGCGGACCTTTGCAACGTGGAGTTCGTCTTCCAGGAAGTGGCGACGCATTACTCGGAAACGCTGAGCAAAATAGACGACCCGTATCTCCGCGAACGGGCGTTGGATATTCAGGACGTCACCCGGCGCGTGATCAGTAATCTTCAAGGCAAAGCTCCCAAAGCCTTTCTGGGCATCAACGAGCAGCACATCCTGGTGGCGCATAACATCACGCCCTCCGATACCGCGACGATGGATCGTACGCAGGTCCTCGCCTTCGCGACCGATTTAGGCAGCCGCACCTCGCACACCGCGATCATGGCGCGATCCATGGGGATCCCCGCGATCGTGGGCCTGCACGATGCCACGGAGAAGCTGACGAGCGGGCAGGAAGTTTTGTTGGATGGATATAACGGACTGTTGATCCTGAACCCGACGCCGGAGACGCTCTGGCATTACGGCGAATTAAAGGGCCGGCAGGATCGCGTTACGGAACAGTTAAGTGGCTTGCGCGAGACGAAGTCGACCACGCGCGATGGGCGTCACATCGTCCTCTCAGCTAATATCGAACTCCCGGGAGACGTCGAAGCGGTCGTGAGAAACGGCGCGGAAGGCATTGGCCTGTATCGAACTGAGTTTCTTTATTTGAACCGGCCAACGCTGCCGACCGAGGACGAGCAATACGAAATCTATCGCGCCGTGGCCGCGAGGGTGGCGCCGCACCCGCTCATCGTTCGCACCTTCGATCTGGGTGGCGATAAAATCGCGTCGCATCTTGACTCCGACGATGAGCAAAATCCGTTTCTCGGCCTGCGCGCCATCCGATTTTCCTTGGAGAACCTGGATATCTTCAAGGCACAGTTGCGCGCCATCCTGCGGGCCAGCTCGGCGGGAAATTTGAAAATCATGTTCCCGATGATCTCCGGTGTTCAAGAACTCCGGCGAACGCTTCTCGTGCTGGAGGAGTGCAAATCGGAGCTAAGCGACGAGGGCATTCCGTTTGGCCAGGAGACGGATGTAGGGGCCATGATTGAAATTCCGAGCGCGGCTCTTTGTGCGGAATCGCTCGCGCGCGAAGTCGATTTTTTCAGCATCGGGACGAACGATCTCATCCAATATGCCGTGGCGGTGGATCGGCTGAATGAACGGATTGCGCATCTTTATGAGCCCACGCATCCGGCCGTGCTGCGGCTGATAAAAATGGTGGCGGACGCGGCGCACGCGCATGATATCTGGGTGGGCGTGTGCGGCGAAATGGCCGGTGATTTGACCATGGTGCCCCTCTTGCTCGGCTTGGGCATGGATGAGTTAAGCGTGAGTGCTTCGCTCGTGCCGCGGGTGAAACGCGCCGTGCAGAGCCTCGCGCTGGAAGAATGTGAAGCGCTGGTGAAAGAGGCGCTGCAATTAGAGACGCCGAGTGAGATTTTGGCGCGCTGCGGAGAAGTGGCGCACCGGCATTACGGCGACTTGATCGGGTAGGGGAGAGTTGCGGAAGTCGGGGCTACGGAGGGAGAAAATGCGAATCCCGGACGCTAACTAGAGTGGTATGTGATAGCCGTCATCGCGTCGGCTACGACTCGCTTGATCTACTCCTCTTCTTCTTCGTCCATCTCCGGATCTGGCTTGAGGCCTTCCTCTTCCATTTTCCGGAGCACGTCGCTCATGTCGTCCACTTCATCCCAGACATCCTGGCTGACGTAGATAGGCGCTTTTTGCTGGGTGGCCATGGCAATGCAATCACTCGGCCGCGCATCCAGTTCGACGATTTTTTTCTGCTGCAACTCATTCTCGGCCCGGATGATCATCCGTCCGTAGTAGGTGGCGTTTTTGAGATCATTAATGATGACGCGTTCGACGTGCGCGCCAATGGCGGTCATCAAATGGCCCATCAGGTCATGAGTCAGCGGACGCTCCTTCGAGATGTCCCGCATGAACATCGTGATCGCGCTCCCGACCGTTTGATCGACGTAAATGATGAAGACCTTGTCGTTGTTTCCGAGAAAAACGGCACAGCCCCCGGCGGTCGGCAAAACCGCGCGCACCTGGACTTCGACGACCGTTTTGTTCATCGGGAGATGTTATGTGTTTCGCTTCTGGAATACAAGCGATGGAGCCGAGCGCTCCGCGGGCGGAAGGCACGATAGCGGCAGGAATTCCAGCGCAGACGAGCGCGGAGCACCGGCGCCAGAGAAAGCGAATCTGACAATTTCGTGACCGTGGCTTGCATGTTCCCCTCGCTGCTTGAATGTGCGCATTGCGTTGCCTGCCGTGACTGAAAAAACGAAGCCCGATTGGGACATCGAGTCCGCCATTTCGACCTATAACGTCGACGGCTGGGGCACGGGGTATTTCACGATCAACGCGGCCGGGAACGCCGAGGTGAGCCCGTTGCGAGAGAACGGCGGCTCGATCGATATTCTCGAAGTGGTGAACGAAGCGCGGTCGCGCGGACTCGGGTTTCCGTTGGTCATTCGCTTCCAGGATTTGTTGCGCGATCGGGTGCAGTCCGTGAACCGCGCCTTCCACAGCGCGATCGCAGAGTTCGGTTACAAAGCGAATTATCGCGGCGTCTTCCCGATCAAGGTCAACCAGCTGCGCGAAGTGATCGAGGAAATCGTGGACGCCGGGCAGGAGTTCCATTTCGGACTCGAGGCAGGATCGAAGCCGGAGTTGATCGCCGCGCTCGCGATGCACAAGGATCTTGAGAGCCTCATTATCTGCAACGGCTACAAAGATCGCGCTTACATCCGCGCCGCCATGATGGGACGGCGCCTCGACAAGTCGGTCATCATCGTGGTGGAGAAAATCGAGGAGCTGCAGCAGACCATCCGCGTCGCGAAAGAGATGGGCGTCGAGCCGCACATCGGCATCCGGGTGCGCTTGCACAGCAAAGGCTCCGGAAAGTGGACCACGAGCGGCGGCGAGGACGCGAAGTTTGGCTTGGATACCGCGAATCTGGTGGCGGCGAGCGATCTCTTAAAGGCGGAAGGTTTGGCGCATTGCTTGAAGCTGGTGCACTTCCACGTTGGCTCGCAGGTGCCGGATATTTCCACGATCAAGCGCGCAGTCCGGGAGGCCGCCCGCTATTACGCGAAACTTTCGAAGCTCGGCCACGAGCTCGGCTATCTCGACGTCGGCGGTGGGCTGGGAGTGGATTACGATGGCTCTCGTACCAGCTTCGACAGCTCCACGAATTACTCCCTCCAGGAATACGCGAACGATGTCGTCTGGAACATCATGGAAGTGTGCGATTCCGAAGGCGTGGCGCATCCGGCGATCGTGAGTGAAGGCGGACGCGCCATCGTGGCGCATCACTCGGTGCTGGTAGTGGAAGCGTTTGGCTCGATCGAGAAAAACGGCCAGACCGCGAAAGTGGAAGCGGTGGAAGCGGACCACAAACTGGTGCGAGATATTTTGGAAGTGCAGCAGAAACTGCGGCGCACAAACCGGCGCGAGACGCTGCACGACGCGCAGCAAATTAAAGAGCAATCGCAGCAGTTATTTTCCGTGGGACTGCTCGAGCTGGTGAGCAAGGCAAAGATCGAGAGCGTTTACTGGCAACTCGCCGAGCAGATCGTGGCTTTGCACAAAGGTCTGCGCTACGTGCCCGAGGAAGTGAAGGAACTCGAGACGTCGTTGAGCGATCAGTACATCTGCAACTTTTCCGTTTTCCAGTCTCTGCTGGATCACTGGGCGCTCGGTCAGCTCTTTCCCATCATGCCGATCCATCGGCTCGATACCCAACCGTCGCGCAACGGCACGATGGTGGACATCACGTGCGATTCCGACGGGAAGATTTCGAAGTTCATCGATCTCCAGGACGTTAAGGAAACGCTCCCGCTCCATCCCATCATTCCAGGCGAGATGTACTATCTCGGCGTGTTCATGGTCGGCGCCTACCAGGACATCATGGGCGATCTGCATAATCTCTTCGGGCGCGTCACGGAAGTGCACGTCTTCCTCGATTCCGACGAAGAATCCGGCTGGTATATCGAGGAAGTGATCGAAGGCAGTACGATCGCGCAGGTTCTCGCGCTCACGCAGTGGGACAAGATCGAGTTGCTGCGTTTGGTGAAGCTGCAAGTGGACGCCGCGATCAAGAGTGACCGTTTGAAACCGAACGAAGCGATGAAGCTGCTCGCCGACTACGAACGGGGGCTGCAGGAGTACACTTACCTTTCGTTAGGCGACACCTCTGGACCGCTCGCCGCCAGCGACGGACAGGCCCGGCTTCTCTAGCGTTTTTCTGACTTCGAGTCGGTCATAGCAGAGCGCGGGCAACGCTCCGCATCGTGAAGAGCTGGCCGCTGCCAAGCCGATAATCGCTTGTCCGCCGATGAAGAAACGGCAACTTCCACGGATGCTTTCTCCCACTTCGATCAAGAGTGCCCTTCAAAGCGCGACGCCGCAGGAATCGATTCTGGTCCAAGGATGGGTGCGCACACGCCGTGAGGCGAAGACTTTCTCTTTCATCGAACTGAACGACGGCTCGTCGCTGAAGAGCCTCCAGATTATCGCGGCGGATACGTTGGCGAACTATGCGGAGATCCAGCGCCTCATCACTGGGGCGTCGATCATAGTGCGCGGTCAGTTGGTGGCCTCGCAGGGGAAGGGGCAGAGTTGGGAAGTTAGCGCGACTGAGCTCACCATCGTGGGCGCTTCCGATGATACCTATCCATTGCAGAAAAAAGGGCACACGCCTGAGTTCTTGCGTGAGATCGCGCATCTGCGGCCGCGCTCGAATTTGTTCGGCTCGGTCTTTCGCGTGCGCAGTCGGCTGGCGTTTGCGATTCACCAATTTTTTCAGGATCGCGGCTTCGTTTACGTGCATACGCCGATCATTACCGGCAGCGATTGCGAAGGAGCGGGCGAGTTGTTCCGGATCACGACGATTGATGCGAAAAATCCGCCGCGCACGGGTGATGGTGGGATTGATTACGCGCGCGATTTTTTTGCGCGCTCGACTTATCTGACGGTGAGCGGGCAGCTGGAAGCGGAGGCCTTCGCCTGCGCGTTATCGAATGTTTACACGTTCGGCCCGACCTTCCGGGCGGAGAACTCGAACACCTCGCGACACGCGAACGAATTTTGGATGATCGAACCGGAGATGGCCTTCTGCGATCTGAACGGCGACATGGATCTGGCAGAGGAGTTAGTGAAATATCTCATTCGCGACATTCGCGAGAAGTGTCCGGATGAAGTGGAGCTGTTCTCGAAATTCGTGGATAAGGAATTGCTCGGGCGCCTGGATTTCGTGCTCGATAAGCCATTCCAAAGGATCAGCTATACGGATGCGGTGGAACTTCTGCTTAAGAGCGGGGAGAAGTTTGAATTTCCCGTGGAGTATGGGACGAACCTGCAATCGGAACACGAGCGCTGGCTAACGGAAAAGCACTTTCAATGTCCGGTGACGGTTTTCAATTATCCCAAAGAGATCAAGCCGTTCTACATGCGTTTAAACGACGACGATAAAACCGTGACGGCGATGGATGTGCTCGTGCCCGGCATCGGAGAAATCGTGGGCGGCAGTCAGCGCGAAGAGCGACTCGATGTTTTGGAGGCCAATATGCGCCGCCACGATCTCGATCCGGCCGACTACAAGTGGTATCTCGATCTGCGCCGCTACGGGACGGTGCCGCATGCCGGCTTCGGGCTCGGTTTTGAGCGCATGCTCATGTTTGTGACCGGCGTTTCGAACATTCGCGATGTCATTCCCTTCGCCCGCACGCCCGGCAGCGCGGAGTTCTAGAGCTGGCAATTCGGAGGGGCTTCGACGGCCCGGCCTCGTGGGGCGGCTTTGAAGATGTCGGTTAATGGGCTGACCCGTCGCACGCAAGCTGCTTCACAGAGGTCGCCATCCAGGCCTCTGGCCTCCCGGCGCCGTCATGTTTACTGCTAAACGAATCGCTCAGGGCTGGTCCGATTTTCCGCTGCGCGGGAAAGGGATCATCGTCCTTTCCGCGCCGATTGTGGCCATGATTGTCTCGACGGTGCTCTTTTTTGCCGCCCGCACGAAGAGCGAGAGAGCGGAGACCTGGGTCAGCCACAGCTTTCAGGTGAAAGAGCAGGCGCAGGAGGTTCTGCGGCTTCTGGTGGACAGCGAGACCGGCATGCGCGGATTTTTGCTGACGGGCGATGATAAGTTTCTCGTCCGACACGAAAGCGCAATGTCCTCGATCGGACCGGCGCGGCAGCGGCTGCGGGGCTTGGTTGCGGACAATCCGGGGCAGATCCAGCGCCTGGAAAAAGAGGTGGATCCTTTGATGCGAGAGCGCATCGCACTCGAAGTCAAGGCGCTGACCTTCCCAGCCGGAAAAGGGGTGAGCGCGGAATTGCGTGCGGTGCTGGTGTTGGGAAACTCGACGATGAATACGGTGCGCGACGCGGTGGCGGGATTCCTGGACGAAGAGGACCGCCTCTTGCTGGGGCGCCAGGAAGTGGCGGCGCGCGTTCGGCGGCGAACAGCGTGGGAGCTCATCGGAGTTGTGATTTTTGGCATGGGCGTGGGGTTGGTCTCGGTCTTTCTTTTTACCCGTGGCATCGCGAGCCGGGTGGATCGAATCGTGGCGGATAGCGATCTTTTGATTCGCGGGCAGCCGTTAACCGAACCGCCGCCGGGACAGGATGAGATCGGTCAACTAGGCCGGGCCTGGCATCACACCAGCATCCTGCTGGCGGAGCAGCGCGCTGAGCTGGTGCGGGCGAAGGAAGCGGCCGAGGCTGCGAATCAGGCCAAGAGTGACTTCCTGGCCAACATCAGCCACGAAGTGCGCACGCCGCTAAATGGTGTGATCGGAATCACAGAACTGGCGCTCGATACAGAGCTGACCAGCACGCAGCGCGATTATCTCGATATGGTGAAGCAGTCTTCCAGTGACCTGCTGCAATTGATCAATCAACTGCTCGATTTTGCCAAGATAGAGGCCGGGAAACTCACCTTAGACACAGGCCCGATGGGGCTCCGCGAATTGCTGGATCGGACGCTCCGACCGCTGGCCACCCGTGCCCACATGAAGGGCGTGGAGCTGAGATGGACGATCGCCCAAGATGTCCCGGAATTTGTCACCGGCGACGCCATGCGCCTCCGGCAGGTGCTGATTAATCTGGTGGAAAACGCGATCAAGTTTACCGCGAATGGAAGCATCACGATCTCTGTCGCTTGCGGCGGAATCCCGGAGGCGGAAGTGAGTCTGCTCTTCGCCATCGCAGACACGGGCATCGGCGTGCCGGAAGAAAAACGGGAACTGATTTTCCAAGCCTTTGCGCAGGCCGATAGCAGCACCACCCGTGAGTTCGGCGGGACGGGTTTGGGTCTCGCGATTTGTTCGCAACTGGTCGGCCTGATGGGTGGGCGTATCTGGCTGGAGAGTGAGTCGCGAGTTGGCAGCACATTCTTTTTCACCGCCGGTTTTGGCCGGGCGACGGACGTCGAAGCTCGTCGGCCGCCGGAAGCGGCGAAGTATGAATCTCTCGTCGCTTTGCAAATTTTGGTGGTGGATGACAACGCGGTGAATCGCGCGGTCGCAGCCGGCTTGCTGGAGAAGCAGGGACATCAAATCTCGCTCGCCAGCAACGGCCGCGAAGCAGTGGCGATGGCGGAGCGGCATCGCTACGATTTGATCTTGATGGACGTGCAGATGCCGGAGCTGGATGGCCTGGCGGCAACAGGGCGCATCCGTGCTTTTGAGGCAGGCAAGGAGCGGGCTACGCCGATTGTGGCCATGACGGCTCGCGCCGCCGCGAATGATCGCGAACGCTGTCTCGCGGCCGGGATGGACGATTACGTGTCGAAGCCGGTTTCGAAGGAGAAGCTCCTCGAAGTCATCGGTCGCTTGGGGGAAATCGCACCCTCGTCCCAAGTGCCCACGATGCGGTGCGCGAGCGATTTTTCCTGCGAGCAACTGCTGGAACAATTCGAGGGCGATCACGCCTTGCTCTGGCGCGTGGCGCAGCTTTTTCGCGAGAGCGCGCTCGAGCTGGTGATGCGGCTGGAGCAGGAAGGTGAAGATGGCGATAAGGATGCGATTGTCCGCACCGCGCACACCCTGCGCGGCTCGCTCGGAAACATGACCGCATTTCACGCCGCGAAATTGGCTGGAGAAATCGAAGAACTGGCAAGGAAACAGCTAGTTACAGACTTCCCCGACCGCATTCGGGAGCTGAAAAATGAAATCAATACCGTTCTTTCCGAACTTCGAAGATACGAAGATTCCCACCGCCCCGCCCTTGCGTGAGCCGGCCTTGGGAGGAAAATCGGACGCCGGGTTGAGCGCGCTGCGCAAAGTCCTGATCGCGGAAGATGATCCGGTGGCGCGCGAGATTCTCGTGAGTCTGCTGGGTAAATGGGGCTACACCGTGATCGTGGCTGGCGATGGACAGGAAGCGATGGAAGCCCTGCGTGCGCAAACCGAGCCAGTCCTGGCAGTTCTGGACTGGATGATGCCTGGAATGGAAGGCACGGAGGTTTGCCGCCGCGTGCGCGAGATCAGCAAATCGGTTTACATTTTGCTCCTGACGGCGCGGGCCGGGAAAGAACGGATCGTGGAAGGCCTGCGTGCGGGAGCGGACGATTACCTGGCGAAACCTTTCGACAAGGATGAGCTGCGCGCGCGCTTGAGTGTGGGCGCACGCATCCTCGATCTCCAGACTACGCTGACGGCGCGGGTGCAGGAGCTGGAAGCGGCCTTGGAGGAGAATCGCGAACTCCGGTTGCAGGTTCCGCTTTAAGGCAAAGAAAAACGCGCGCCGTGTTTCCACGACGCGCGTTGCAATTCTGACTGAAGTTCGAAGGGCGCCTACTTCTTGCCCTGGCCGGGACGGTAATCTTCCTCGGCAGCCTCGAACGCTTTCTCCAGGCCGACCATGTCTTCGCCGGGGCGGAGGCTGTCGAACGCTTCGGATTCGCGCTTGAGATCTTCTTCGGAGTAGTTCGCGGCTTTGATCGAGAGACCGATGCGGCGTTCGACTTTGTCCACCTTGATGACGCGGGCTTCGACTTCCTGGCCGACCTTGAGGATGTCTTTCACCTTCGTCACGTGCTCTTCGCTCAACTGCGAGATGTGCACGAGGCCGTCGATGTCGTCCTGCAACTGCACGAACGCGCCGAAGCTGGCCAGCTTGGTGACTTTGCCGGTGACGAGATCGCCGATCTTGTATTTCGAATCGATTTCCTTCCAAGGATCGTCGCCCAGCTGTTTGATGCCGAGGCTGATGCGCTGGTTGGTTTTGTCGATATCGATGACTTCCGCTTCGACGTCGTCGTTCTTCTTAAAGACTTCGCTCGGATGATTAATCTTCCGGGTCCAGCTCAAATCGGAGACGTGGATCATACCGTCGATGCCGTCTTCGAGTTCCACGAACGCGCCATACGCGGTCATGTTGCGGATCTGGCCTTTCACGGTGCTGCCGATGGTGAACTTCTTCTCGATTTCATCCCACGGATTGGCTTCAAGCTGACGCAGGCCGAGAGAGATTTTCTGCTCTTCTTTATTAACGCCGAGCACGACGGCTTCGACTTCCTGGCCCTGGGTGAGGACATCGGACGGACGCATAATGCGCTTCGTCCAGGACAACTCGGAGACGTGGATGAGGCCTTCGACGCCCTCTTCCAATTCCACGAACGCACCGTAAGGCACGAGATTGGTGATCTTGCCTTTGACGCGCTGACCAGCTGGGAAACGCTCTTCGATCTGATCCCAAGGATTTTTCTGAGTCTGCTTGAGACCGAGCGAAACGCGCTCCTTCTCCTTGTTGATATCGAGGACGATGACTTCGAGTTCCTGCCCGACTTTGAGCAGCTCGCTCGGATGGCCGAGACGGCCCCAGGTCATGTCGGTGATGTGGAGCAAGCCGTCCATGCCATCGAGATCGATAAAGGCGCCGAAGTCGGTGAGATTCTTGACGCTGCCCTTGACCATGTCGCCAATTTTGACGCCTTCGAGGAATTTCTGACGCTTCTCGCTCCGCTCCTGCTCGATGAGTTCGCGGCGGCTGAGAACGACGTTTTTGCGGTCGTCGTTAATTTTGACGATCTTGAAATCGTAGGTGTTGCCGACGAATTGCTGAAGATCCTTCGGCGGGATGATGTCGATCTGCGACGCAGGCAAAAATGCCTCGACGCCGATGTTGACCATGAGGCCGCCTTTGACGACGGACTTCACTTTGCCCTTGATCAAGCCGTCGCCTGCGAAAACCGCGGCGATCTTGTTCCAATTCTGGCGGTAAGCGGCCTTCTCCTTCGAGAGAATGACCATGCCCTCGTCGTTTTCGAGGCGTTCGAGGAGCACTTCGACTTCATCGCCGACTTCCATCGACTCGATGTCGTCAAATTCGTGCGCGGGAATGATGCCCTCGGATTTATAGCCGATATCGACCATGACTTCGCGGGGGCGGATTTCGAGGATGCGACCTTTGACGATCGATCCTTCTTTGAACTCGCGAAATGACTTCGCGAGCAGTTCTTGCATTTGTGGCATAACGGTTAATTCCCCTGCGTGACCAACGGGTGCCGCGGGCCGCGTTCCCGGGGAGAGCAGATGGTTCCTTAGGCCGTGCTTCTCCGTGGAAAAAGGGGAGGGCAAAGTAGCCATATTCCTCCGCTCGGTCAACTGGGGCTCTCGCTGTAGCAATGCGACGGCAAACGCGTCCTGACCGCCTCATGCACGCTGGCTGCGAGTTGACGCTCCCGCGCGCATCATGTCGCTTGCGGTTATGCCGCTGAAAAATTTTGTCTGCGCCGGTCTGGCCCTCTTCGTTGCGCTGACCTCGTCCAGTTTTGCCGAACCATCGCCACTCGAGCAAAAGGTCACGGAAGCAGTGAAAGCACCTGGGCTGAGCGTGGTGCATTTATGGGCGAGTTGGTGCTCCAATTGTCTCGCCGAGATGAAAAGCGGCGGCTGGGCAAAAATGGTGAAGGATAATCCCGAAACGCGGTTCATTTTCGTCGCCGTCTGGGATGGCGGGAACGATGGCCGCGCCCTGCTGGAGAAATACGAGATCGCCGGCCAACCCAACGTCACCATCCTGGCTGACCCCGGACCTCGCCGGGGCGATGATAAATTAAAGCGCTTCCTCGATTTGCCGGTGAGCTGGATTCCCACCACCTGGGTCTATAAGGGTGGCGATCTGCGTTACGCGCTGAATTACGGCGAAGTCCGTTTCCCGGTGCTCCAGCAGTTTTTGGAGGACAGCAACTCCGAGTGGTCGCACTGAGTGCGCGCGGAGCAAACGCGGGGCGCGACATTTTCGCTGGCTTGGGTTAAATTGGCCACGCCGCGCGGCTGATTTGCCGGCTAAGTTTTCGCGAGACTTGCCGGCCCAAATCGTATATCCGCAGTGGCGCTTGTAACTGGCATGACAACAGAGACTCTCGACCCCACCCAAATCCTCGCCGCCGAAGCGGCTCGCGGGAAACCACCCGCCATCCTCTCATTGATCGGCGATACGCCGCTCGTCCAGGTCACGCGCATGGACACGGGCCCGTGCGAGCTTTTCCTCAAGCTGGAAAACCAGAATCCCACCGGTTCGATCAAGGATCGCGTCGCGTTGGCCATGATTGAGACCGCGGAGCGCGATGGAAAATTGCAGCCTGGCGGCACCATCATCGAAGCGACGGCTGGCAATACCGGTCTCGGCCTGGCCTTGATCGCGGCCGCGAAAGGCTATCGGCTCATCCTCGTTATCCCCGACAAGATGTCGCAAGAGAAAATCTCGCACGTGCGCGCCCTCGGCGCGGAAGTGCGGATGACTCGATCCGATGTCACCCGCGGGCATCCCGAGTACTATCAAGACGTCGCGGCCCGGCTGGAGCAGGAGATTTCCGGTTCGTTCTACGTGAACCAATTCTCGAACCCGGCGAATCCGCTCGCGCACGAGCGCTCCACCGGCCCCGAAATCTGGGAGCAAATGCGCCACCAAGTGGACGCCTGCGTGGTCGGGGTGGGCTCCGGCGGCACGCTCACGGGGCTGAGCCGATTCTTCAGTCGCGTCCGTCCGCGGCGCGGAGTGGAAATGATTTTGGCGGATCCCGCGGGCTCGATCCTCTTCGAATTTATCAAGACGAAGAAGATGACCGAGGCTGGGAGTTGGGCCGTGGAAGGCATCGGGGAGGATTTCATTCCCGATATCGCGGACATGTCTTATGTCACCGATGCGTTTGAAATTTCGGACGCGGAAAGCTTCAGCGTCGCCCGCGAACTCCTGCGCAAAGAGGGCATCCTCGGCGGCTCATCCACGGGCACACTCGTGGCCGCGGCTCTTCGCTATTGCCGTCAGCAGACGGTTAAGAAACGCGTGGTCACGTTCGTTTGCGATACGGGGAACAAGTATCTCTCGAAGATGTACAACGATTTCTGGATGGCCGAGCAAGGCTTTGTCCAGCGCGCTCCGCAAGGCGGCCTCAGCGATCTCATCAGCCGACGCGCTGAGGCGGGCGAGGTTATTACCGTCGGGCCTAATGACACTTTGCTCACCGCCTTCAAGCGCATGCGCGCGGGCGATGTTTCCCAAGTGCCCGTGCTCGATGCCAATGATCGAGCCATCGGCATTCTCGATGAATCGGATTTGCTGGTTAAAATCCACAGCGAACCCGCCCGCTTTAACGACAAAGTCGAGAGCGCCATGACGGATAAATTGGAAACGCTCTCACCCGGGGCGAAAATTTCTGACGTGCTGGCCGTCTTTGATCGCGGCCGGGTCGCCATCGTTATGGATGGCGCGAAGTTCCTCGGTCTGATCACGCGCACCGATCTCCTGAGCTATCTCCGCCGGCACATGCCGAAGGGCCCCGGGGCGGAAGACAGCCAGGCCAGCTGAGATTTCTTCGCGTGCGTCGGCCCAGCGGATTCGGATTTAAACAAAAACTGCCGGGCCATGACGGCCCGGCAGTTTTGTAGCAACCTAGGATTCGCTTAAGGATTAGGCGTCGCAGTCGCGGCGGCCTTCTCGCCCGGCATGGTCACGTTCACATCAGGCACGGTGATGTTTTTCTGCTCCGTGGTCACCTTGGGCACGGTCACTTCTTTTTCCTTCGTCGTCACGTCGACCTTGGCGGTCTCGACATCGTATTTCGGCAATTTGCCCTCTTCCACTTTCACCGTCGGCACTTTTCCGTCCTCAGTCTTTTTCACCTCGCAGGCGGTGAACGAAAAAAGGACCGCGATGGCAGAGACAACGGCGGCGGTAGGAAGGGGAATGGAGGATCTGTTGAGTTTCATATTTGCAGTGTATTCGGATTTGGGCGCTCGTCTGCGCCCCTGCTCAAGACGTTCGATTAATTTTGAGTGCTCTCCGTTCCTGAAGGTCTGAGCCGCCAAAACTGTGAAATCCGGCCGAGTTGAAGTAAGGGTAGACTTCCCATGAAGAAAAAACACGACTTCGCCACGCGCGCGATCCACGCCGGCCAATCGCCCGACCCAAGCACCGGCGCGATCATGACGCCGATCTACCAGACTTCCACTTACGTGCAGGAAAGTCCGGGCCGGCATAAGGGCTACGATTATTCGCGCTCGATCAATCCGACGCGTTGCGCGTATGAGCGGTGCGTCGCCGACCTTGAAAGCGGGACACGCGGTTGGGCTTTCGCTTCCGGTTTGGCGGCGATGGCGACTGCGCTCGATACGCTCGAGAGCGGCTCGCACGTGATCGTGAGCGATGATCTCTACGGCGGAACGTTCCGCCTCTTCGAACGCGTGCGCCGGCGTTCCGCGAATCTCGATTTCACCTTCATCGACATGTCGGATGCGAACGCGGTGGAGAAGGCGATGCAGCCGAACACGCGCATGGTCTGGGTGGAAACGCCGAGCAATCCGCTCTTGAAATTGATCGATCTCGCCGCCGTCGCGAAAATCGCGCGCGCGCACAAAGCGGTCAGCGTTTCGGATAACACGTTCGCCAGTCCGTGGGCGCAGCGGCCGCTCGAACACGGCTTCGATATGGTGATCCACTCCGCGACGAAATATTTGAATGGGCATTCCGATATCGTCGGGGGCGTGGCCGTGGTGGGAGAAAACACGGAGTTGGCCGATCAGATGCAATTCCTGCAAAACGCTGTCGGCGCGATCGCAGGACCGTTCGATAGCTTTCTCGCTTTGCGCGGTTTAAAGACTCTCGCCTTGCGCATGGAGCGGCATTCAGACAACGCGCTGGAGATTGCGCGCTGGCTCGCGACGGAAAAGAAGATCGCGAAGTTGATGTATCCGGGATTGCCCGACCATCCGCAACACGAGTTGGCGAAACGCCAGATGCGCGGCTTCGGCGGCATGGTCACGATGGTTCTCGAGACGGATCTGGAGGGCACCCGGCGTTTCCTGGAAAACACGCATCTCTTCTCGCTCGCGGAAAGTCTGGGCGGCGTGGAGAGCCTGGTAAATCATCCCGCGCTCATGACGCACGGCTCGATCCCGCCGGAAACGCGCGCCGCGCTGGGCATCACGGACTCGTTAGTCCGGTTGTCGGTGGGCGTGGAGGATCTCGAAGATCTGAAGGACGACCTGCGCACGGCGCTCGCGGCGATCTAAAGGTGGAAAGACGGGCGTCCTGCCTGCCTCCGCCCGCGTTGTGATTTCGCAATCTGCCCGCTAAGCTCCGCGCGATGGGCAATAGCTTCGGTCAACTCTTTCGCATCTCGACATGGGGCGAATCCCATGGCGGCGGCGTGGGCGTGGTGATCGACGGCTGCCCGCCGCGCATCGCCTTGAGCGAGGCCGACATTCAGGTCGAACTGGATCGCCGCCGTCCCGGTCAAAGCAGCATCGTGACGCAGCGGAATGAAGCCGATCGATGCGAGATTTTATCCGGCGTGTTCGAGGGACAAACGCTGGGCACGCCTATCTCCATCATGGTGCGAAACGAAGACGCGCGGCCGGAGGCTTACGCGGCCATGCAGCAGACCTTTCGTCCCTCGCACGCCGATTTCACTTACGAAGCGAAATACGGCATCCGCAATTGGCAGGGCGGCGGACGTGCCTCTGCCCGCGAGACCATCGGCCGCGTCGCGGCCGGCGTCGTAGCGCAGAAGATTCTCCGGACGCTGCACCCGGG
The DNA here is from genome assembly GCA_963762685.1 of uncultured Verrucomicrobiae bacterium. Lineage (GTDB taxonomy): Bacteria > Verrucomicrobiota > Verrucomicrobiia > Chthoniobacterales > UBA10450 > JACCTI01. Next base: position 230,310 of record CAVXLV010000010.1, read on the forward strand.
CTTTGAGATCATGGCATATGTGACGCACGTCCACGAGGTCGCTGCGAAAGTGGAGACGGCGGTGGTCACGCGGGCGCAGATTGAAGCGAACCCGGTGCGATGCCCCGATGCGGCTGCGGCGGAACGAATGATCGCGGCCATCGAGCAGGCGCGCGCGGGCGGCGATTCGTTAGGCGGCATCATTGAATGCGTCCTGCGTGGTGTGCCAGCGGGACTGGGCGAGCCAGTTTTTGACAAACTGGAGGCCGACCTGGCGAAGGCGATGCTGAGTTTGCCGGCGACGAAAGGATTTGAGATCGGCTCGGGCTTTGCCGGCGCGCGCATGAAAGGCTCTGAGCATAACGACCCGTTCGAGATGCGCGACGGCCGGGTGCGAACGAAGTCGAACCGCTCCGGCGGTGTGCAGGGCGGAATCAGTAACGGCGAGGAGATCGTTTTTCGGGTGGCGTTCAAGCCCACCGCGACGATCGCGCGGGAACAGGAAACCGTGACGGCCGCGGGCGCAGAGACGACGCTCGCGGCGCGTGGGCGGCACGATCCTTGTGTCTTGCCGCGGGCCGTGCCGATGGTGGAAGCGATGGCGCTGCTGGTGCTCTGCGACCACGCGTTACGGCAACGCGCGATTGCCATGGCAGAACGTTGAGGCTTCGAAATGCCCATCTTTCTTTTCGCAGTCCGCAATCCGATTTCCGAAATCGGCGTCATTCCGGGTTCCCCCGTTTGGCAGACAATCTTTGTCTCTTTTGCGCTGCTGCTGATGCTGTTTCAGATCGTGCGCGGCTGGCGTTTGGGATTGCCCCGTCAACTCGTTCGGATCGGTGCGATCGTGGCCGCTTACAGTGCAGGACTTTTCGGTGGCGGCCTTTTGTTGCCGTTCCTGCGTCCGCTTCTTAAGACCCCGGATTTTGTCATCTCTGCGCTCGGCGGAGTCATTCTCGCCTGCATCGTCTATGCGGTTGTGAACGCGATCGGCGCCATCCTCTTCAAGCGCACCGGACAGCAAAGTTCCGGGCTGGTACGTCTGGTTTACGGAGTCAGCGGTGCGGTGCTGGGTATTTTCTTCGGGATGTTTTTTCTTTGGGTCTTGATCACAGGCATTCGCTCTGTGGGCGCGCTGGCGGAAGCACAGGTGAATGCGAGCACGCCTGCTCCGCTGGCGGCGGTGGATGATCCGCAGATGAATCTCCGCGCAGTCCGCCCGCAGCGCCCGGTGCCGACGCGGGCGACGCAGGAGGATGACTCCCTCGCAGTTTCGATGGCGCGGTTGAAGAAATCGATCGAGCTCGGGACGGTGGGAGACCTCGTGCGGCAAACGGACGTGCTGCCGGCTGGCATTTACGAGACGCTGGCAAAGGTGGGCGAAGTGTTTGCGAAACCGGAGAGCGCCTCCCGCTTTCTCAGCTACCCGGGCGTCGCGGAGCTGGCCGAGACGCCGCAATTGCTGGCCTTGCGCGCCGACCCGCAAATCACGCGCATGATCGAGCAGGGGCGAATTTGGGAGCTGCTGCAGGATGAACGCCTGATCGAAGCGACGAATGATCCGGAATTAGCCAGGCGGCTGAAGAAATTCGATCTGCGCAAGGCGCTCGATTACGCGGCGAAGGGGAAGGATTCAGCCACGGATTAACACGGCTTTTCACGGATGAGAGCCAGAGCCAAAACTCCCTTCTCCGAATCCGTGTTAATCCGTGGCTGAGAAAATCTTGTCCATGCAGTATAAAACCAACATCGGCCTCGAAGTGCATGTCCAGCTCAAGACGCGCTCGAAGATGTTCTGCGGGTGCGCGGTGGAGTTTGGGGCGGAGCCGAACACGCGCACGTGCCCGGTTTGCCTCGGGTTGCCGGGCGCGTTGCCGGTGATGAATCATGAAGCGTTGCGCATGACGGTGCTGACCGGGTTGATGCTCGATTGCGAGATCGCGCCGCTCTGCAAATTCGATCGCAAGAATTACTTCTACCCGGACGTGGCGAAGAATTATCAGATCACGCAATACGATCTACCGCTCTGCGCGCGCGGTCAGGTGCCGCTGCCCGAAATGGCTTACCCGAAGGATGCGCAGCCGAGTATCGCGCGACCTGACTACAAGGTGCCGCTGGTGCGGATTCATCTCGAGGAGGACGTGGCGAAGAGCTTCCATTTTGAGACGACGACCGGGATTGATTTTAACCGCGCGGGCACGCCTCTGATGGAGATCGTGACGCAACCGGAAATCGAATCGCCGGAAGAAGCGTTCGCGTTTTTGACTGCGTTAAAACAGATCCTGATCTACGGCGGCGTGAGCGATGCCGACATGGAAAAGGGTCAACTGCGTTGCGATTGCAACGTCTCGCTCCGGCCTAACGAGCAAGCGGAATTGGGGGCGAAGATCGAGATCAAGAACATGAATTCGATCAGCGGAGTGCGCCGCGCGTTGGCCTACGAAATTAGCCGGCAAAGCGCAGCGCTGGCGCGCGGGGAGGCGCTGCAGCAGGAAACACGGGGCTGGGATGAAGCGGCGGGCGAGACATTTCTTATGCGCACGAAGGAGTCGGCGCATGATTATCGTTATTTCCCCGATCCCGACCTGGTGCCGGTGCGGAGCGAGTCGCTGCTCGCGGAGGTCCGGCCGCGCGTGCCGGAATTGCCGCAGGCGAAACGCGCACGTTTCATGGCGCAGTATGAAGTGAGCGCCTACGACGCGGGCGTGCTGGCGGGCGATCTGGCGCTGGCCCATTACTTCGAACTTGCTGCCAAGGACGCGCGCAAACCCAAGCACGTGGCGAACTGGATTTTGAACGATCTGCAAAGCGCGCTCGCGAGCGCCGATCGGACGATGAGCGATTGCCCGGTCTCCGCCGAAGCGCTCGATGAACTCGTGAACCTGATCGAGGACGGAAAGATCAGCGGCAAACAGGCGAAGGAAGTTTTCGCGGAAATGTTTGCGAGTGGGAAATCGGCGGCGGTGATCGTGGCGGAAAAAGGGATTGAGCAATTAAGCGACACCAGCGTGATCGAGGCGCTGGCCGAGCAAGTGATCGCCGCGAATCCGAAACCGGCGGCGGATTTTCGAGCAGGGAATATGGCCTCGCTGAATTTCCTGAAAGGCCAGGTGATGAAGCTCTCCCTGGGGAAAGCGAATCCGCAACTCGCCGGTGAAATCCTGGCAGCAAAGCTGAAGAATTAATCCGCAGAGAACGCGGAGAGCGCAGAGTTCCATTTTCGGCTTTCCCTCTGCGGCCTCAGCGTTCTCTGCGGTAAACCTCCCCTTTATGCGCATCCTGATCGCGCCGGATAAATTCAAAGGCTCCTTAGACGCCCGCGCGGTGGCGGCGGAGATCGCCGCGGGCTTGCGCGACGTTTTGCCGGCGGCGGAATTAATCCTCCAACCGATGGCCGATGGCGGCGAGGGGACGGCGGAGGTGATTTGCGCCGCCGCAAACGGCCAATGGCACACCTGCCCGGCGCGTGATGCAAACGGCACGCCGGTGAGCGCGCGCTACGCGCTGCTCGACCGCGGGACGACGGCGGTGCTGGAGACGAGCGAGGCCAATGGGCTCTGGCGCATTCCGCCGGCGGCGCGCGCTCCGCTGCGCGCGAGTTCGTTCGGCGTGGGGGAAATGTTGCGCGCGGTGGCGGCGGCGGGCGCGGAACGAATCATCGCCGGGCTGGGCGGGAGCGCGACGAATGATGGCGGCTACGGTTTGGCGCGCGCGCTTGGATTTCGCTTTCTCGATTCGGACGGAGCGGAGCTGGCGGGAGGCGTGGCGGAGTTGTGCGGGCTGGCGCGGATCGTGGCGCCGGAAGCGCTGCGGCTGCCGCCGATCACGATCGCGGCGGATGTGCGGAATCCGCTCTTGGGCGCGCAGGGCGCGACGCGGGTTTTTGCGGCGCAAAAGGGCGCGGCGCCGGAACAAATCGAACGGCTGGAGGAGGTGCTGGCTAAATTAGCCGACACGGTGGCGCGCGATTTGGGGATCGAGGCTCGCGATGTGCCGGGCGCGGGCGCGGCGGGTGGGTTGGGTTTTGGGCTGCTGGTTTTTGCGCGGGCGGAAATGCGGCCGGGTTTCGAGCTGGTGGCGGAACGGGTGGGATTGGAGGCGGCGATGCGCGCGGCGGATGTGGTGGTAACGGGGGAAGGCCGCTTGGATGCGCAAACACTGGCCGGGAAGGTGCCGGCTGGGGTGGCGGCCATGGCCCGGCAGAACGGGAAGCCGTGTTACGCGATCGCGGGCGAGTTGGAGGAAAACGCGGCGGTGCGGGCAGCTTTCGACGGCGTTCTGGTGCTGGGTGGGACGATGACGGAAGGCCGGGAATTGCTGCGGGAACGGGCTCGGGAATTGGCGGAGCGGCTTCTGGCGCGGCGGAAATGGGATTTTTGACGGCGGGAAAGCTTGTTCGCTAAAACCGTAAAGGGGAGTGGAAACGGCTATTTCCGCCGCAAAAATGATTCTGCGCCCCGCGAACGTGGTTTCCGCGCGCCAGCGAGTTGTTGTTTTTAGCCATGCTCGCGAAAGAGGCGGGCGGACTCCACGTATTTGATCGCCCAACGTTTGATCTGCACCTGTTCGTCATGGGTGAGGGTGCGGACCACTCTTCCCGGCGAACCGAGGACGAGCGAGCCGGGCGGGATTTTCATTCCAGTGGTGACGAGGGCGTTGGCCCCGATGATGGAGCGGGCGCCGATCTCCGCGCCGTCGAGCACGATTGCGCCCATGCCGACGAGGACTTCGTCGTGGACGGTGCAGGCGTGGATGATGGCGCTGTGCCCGACCGTGACGAGTTCGCCGACGATGGCGGGATTGTCGTCGGACAGATGAATGACGGCGTTATCCTGGATATTCGAGCGGGGGCCGATGACGATCCGATTGATATCGCCGCGCAAAACCGCGCCATACCAGACGCTAACTCCCTCATGGAGCGTGACGTCGCCGACGACGGTGGCGTTCGGAACAACGAAAGCACTGGCGTGAAGGCGGGGCCCAAGGCGGAGGCGTGCCGCGAGGCCGGCGTGGCCGGTGGGAAAAGGGTCGGGCGCGAGGTGCAAGACGCGGAAAGATGGGGCGGGGAAAGGGGAGAGCGCAAGCCCGCCGATCTCTGCGTGGTTACGATTTTGTCAGAAATGTCTTGCCCGCTTTAACGATTTCTTTTTTTCTCTGCGCCATGTCTGTCCGTTCCGTACAAATATTTATCGTGGCCGCTGTCGCTTTGGCGGCAGCGTTTGCCGTTCGCCCCGCTTCGGCCCAACAATCCATCCCAGCGCGTCTGCCGCAGGCGCGGGTGAATGCCCAAGGGGTCCGCTTGCCAGTCCCGGAAGCGTCCTACACGCTGGCTCAGATGGCCGTCACGACGTCCACCGAAACGGCGGAAGTGGACCGCGTGGTCGTGCGCGCATTCGATGTCGATCCAGTGGAATATCCGGCCTTGCCCGAAGTGGAGGGAACTCGGATCAACTCCGGCAAGAAAACATCGTTCATCAAGCCGAAGGAGTTCCCTGAAATCGCGAACAACAGTTTCCGCGAGGCGCTCGCGACTACGCCGGGACTGCTCGTGAGCGAGGAGCCGAATTCGCCCATCATCAATTTGGGTTATCGCGGGCTCGATTCGCAGCGGAGTGAGACAATGCAAATCCTGAAGGACGGACTCTCGATCAAGAACGAACAGTTCGGTTTCCCGGAAAGCCATTACACGCCGATTCTGGACGCAGTGGAGCGGATCGAATTTATCCGCGCAGGCGCCGCCTTGCAGTTCGGCCCGCAGCCGGGCGGAGCGGTGAATTTCGTGATGAAGATGCCGCGCCGCGACACGCCGTTTCACGTGATGACGAAGAACCTCTTCGGGACGGACGAGCTCTACCAGAACTTCACGGAAGTGGACGGGACGCTCGGCTCGGTGGGCTACTACGCGTATTTCGATCATCGCGAGCGGGACGGTTTCCGAGCGAACAGCGATTATGATTTGAATGCCGGAAGCGTGAAGTTTGTGATCGATGCCGGGACCGATAGCCGCTTCATCGTGAACCTCGATCTGTATGACGAGACGCACGGCGAGCCGGGTGGCTTGCGCCGCCGGGGCGACCCCGCGGGCGATCCGCTGTCCGTTTTGTTGGGTGGGCGCGGCGTCTATTATGAGGAAGGCCGGAACCAGAGCGCGCGGCAGTTCGATCGCTTCCGCCTCCAGCGCTACTACGGAACGATGGAGTTCCAGAAGAATTTCTCCGAGCGGACACAGCTCGATATCAAGGGCTTCGCCGGTTACCTGCAACGCTACAGCAAGCGGCAACGCGGCGGCGGTTTAGGCCTTATCCCGGCGATTATCACAGCGGCTACCCCGCCCAACGCGGCCCAGCGAACCAACGATGTGCAAATTCGCGACGACTACACGCAGGGAGCAGAGGCGCGCCTGCGGCATGATTACAATCTCGGGAGCGATCTCTCGACGTTCGCTGGCGGAATTTCGTTCTATCACGCGACCCAGGAGCGCATCGATGAGCGGGGCACAACCCCGTTTGCCGACCGCGGGGTGCTGCGGCGTTTGAATGATGGCGAGACGACGGAGGGCGCCGTGTTTGCCGAGAACCTTTTCCGCTTCGGCCGCCTCTCCATTACGCCCGGCTTCCGGCTCGACTTTATCCAGCAAAGTCTCGACGAGCAGGTCAACACCACGCGCGGCAATCCCACCGATCCTGGATTCTTCCTTCTCTCAAAATCGGACTTTTCGTTCGTCCCGCTTTTCAGCCTGGGCGTCAATTATGTGCTCATCGAAGGCCAGGTCGAGAATTCCGCGCCCATGGGCAAGGACGATGGCAAGAGCATGAAAAATATGGCGACCACCATGACCGCGGGCGGGCCGCCGCGGTTGGAGATTTACGGCACGGTGGCGCAAGCGTACCGCCCGCGCACCTATGGGGAATTGGTGCCGACCGCGCCGGATGCACAGGTGAATGAAGATCTCAAAGAAGGCGACTCGCTGCAATTTGAGCTGGGTCTGCGCGGCAAGCCGCTGCCCTACCTGACGTTCGATCTCGGAGCGTTCTACTTTACCTTCGACGATCAGGTGGCGGAGATAAATAATGGAGTGAACACCACCACCTTGAACGCGGGCGACGCTCGCTACTATGGGGTGGAAGCCGCCATGGAACTGGACGTTCTGGCATTGATCAATCACGGCTCGCCCAGTCCGTACGGAAAATTTAACCTCTACGGTAACATGACGCTCCTGAACGCCGAGTACACGCGCGGTCAGTTCGATGGCAATGACACGACCTACGCGCCCAGCTATCAGGTGAAAGTCGGCGGGATTTACTCCTGGAAGGATGTGGTCAAGGTCGGCCTGCTGGGAACTTTCGTGGACGATTCATACGCTTACGCGGATAACAGTTACCAGTCGTTCATCCCGGCCTATCAGGTCTGGGATTTGACCGCAGAAGTGAACGTCTACAAAAACGTGGGCCTCTTCGGCGGCATCCACAATGTGTTCGACGAAGACTACTACGGTGAGATTCGGGATGAGGGCATCGTGCCCGCGTATCGCCGGAACTATTACGGCGGCGTCTCGTTTAAGTTCTAGCGAAAGCGCCCGCGAGACAGATCGCGGTCGAAAAGGGGGACGGGTGATCGCCCGTCCCCCCTATTCGCTGATCTTTTTGATTTCAGCCGGGAGGGGGGACTGGTAATCGACCAGGATTTTCCACGCGCCCTCGCTGTCGGTTTGCCAGATCTGGAGGTAATACCCACGCTCCGTTTTCTGGCCAAGATCCAAGGTGTATTTCCCGTAGCGATAGGCCAGATCACACGCGGCGCTCATATCGCCGCCGAGTTTCTCATTCTTCAATTTCCCGCGCCGTACACTCAGCATGAGCGTGGCGGGCTGCCGGCCCGTGGCAGGAAAGACGCCTTCGCGATGGACCCGCAGGTTCTCGCTGCTTGAGCCGATCAACGCCGAGGTGGAATCGGTTTTCGCCGTCTCCGCGAACCATTTCTCTGCCGCGCGCAATTTCTTTTCCGCCGCCTCCGGCGTGGCGGGCGGCGCGCTTGGGTCGCTGGTCGAGATCTGAACCTCATCCTCCACTTTTTGCGCGGACGGGACCGCACCACCCACATCCACCATCACCTTCCACGCTCCGTCTTTTTGCTTTTTCCAGATGGAAAGGTAATGCCCATGGCCCAGCGGTTTCTCATCTTCCTTCGCCTTGCGCCATTCGGCTGGGCCGGTCGTAAATCCGAGATCGCAACTGCGCGACATCGCGGCAAAAGTGGGATGCCATTTTAACGAGAGCCCGCCTTCCGGACGCGCCGTCCAGATCTTCTTCGCATTTACCGGCCCCGGCTCGAACATGATCGCGTCCTCCGCGAGATACGCGAGGGAGGCGGCGCGCGCGCCCTGCTCCTGACCCAGGGCCACGAACTTCGCTTCGTTCGCCATCATCGTCTGCGCGCTCGCTGGCGGATCGCAATCCTGGGCGCTTAGGGCAGAGGTCAAACCCGCGAAGAAAAGGAGTCGGCAGAAAAATTTCATCGCGTCAGACAAATTAATCGTTTCGCGGCGTCTGCACAGTAAAACGACGATGCTCTTCGCGAACCCAAAACCCATTCTGCCGCGCAAACATTTGCGCCTGTTTCTCCTGCTCGCCTTGACGGTCGGCGTGGTTTTGACCCATCCAGCGCGGAAAAAAGAGCCGGCGGCTTTCGATGCAAATCACAACCAGCCCAAGCTCGCTCAGCATGATGATTCCCGGTAGCGCACTTCAAGGCGGCTCGGTTTTTATCCTGCCTGCCACAGGCACGGCGAAGCGCTGCGAGAAAAATTCCAGCGCGATAGACAAATTCCCTGCGCGGCGGCGTCCTGTTATGAAAGACCCGGCCAAGGTCATGGAAATTGTCGCTACACATGAAGACTGGAAAACTTGCTTCGCCGAAGCCGCGCCTGGGCTTGTCCTCTTCGCGCGCCAGTTCGTGCGCAGCAGTGCCGATGCCGAAGACATCGTTCAGGAAGCATTCGTTAGGTTTTGGCGCAAACAGCACTCGGTGCAAAACCGCGCTCTCCTTTTCGCCACGGTCCGCTCCATTTCTCTCGATACCCTCCGGCGCGACGCCCGTCGCGCCCGGCGCGAGGCCACCGCAGTGGCAGAGGCCGACCATGCCAGTGAGCCGCACTTTGATTCCGCCAACGAATCGCAGCCAGCGCTGGCCCGCGCCGTCGACACGCTGCCCGCGGAGCAACGCGAGGTGCTCGTCATGAAAATCTGGAACGAGCTCACTTTTGCCGACATCGGAACAGTCCTGGGCATTTCTCAAAACACCGCCGCTTCGCGTTATCGGTATGCGCTTGTGGCCCTCAAAAAGAATCTCACCAGCCATGAACGACTTCTCTGAACTGGAAGCAGAACTCAAGCAGCTCCGCCCGGCCGCGCCGTCGGAAAATCTGGCCCGGCGCGTCGAGCAGGCTCTCGCGCAGCAAACGCCCACGGCCGGCGTCTTGCCCCAGCCCGCGAGAGCGCGCTGGAGTTGGCTCTCGCTTGGAATCGGTGCCGCCGCCGCGGCGACTGCGGTTCTATTGCTCACTCGTCCTAACGTGGAACAGGCCGTGCCGGCACGACCGACCTTTGCCGCCTCCACGCCGGCGGCTGCGCTGCCGGTTGTTGCGCAACCGACCCGCGGTTACGTGCCCGAAGGGGTCACGCGTGTCGTCTATGGCAAGCGGGACGAAGGTCTTGTTTTCCCTGGTAACGGTAGCCGGCCGATGCGCCGCCTGCGTGCGCGTTCGCAAGAGACTTTGCAATGGCGCGATGCCAACACCGGCGCATCGCTCCGCGTTTCTTACCCCACCGAAGAGGTGGAACTCATCCCCGCCGCTGGCCAGTAACTTTCCGCCCTAACCAACACATCACCATGAAAAAACAAACCATCACCATGCTCGCTCTCGTGAGCTTGTTCCCAACGCTCGGCTTTGCGCAAACTCCGCCAGCTCCGATTACCCCCGCTACGCCCGCCACCCGGCGACACCGGCAACTCCCGCCATCCCCGCTACTCCGCCAGTCCCGGATCAGGACGAGGATGACGACGACAACGACAGCAACGTCGGCAAAGTACCCATCACCTTCCTCGGGGTGGAGACTTCGGATATCCCCAGTGTCGTAGCCGAACAGCTCGGTCTCGCGAAAGGCTTCGGTCTCGTTGTTGATTATGTGGTGCCGGACGGTCCGGCGGCCGCGGCGGGTCTGCAGCAAAATGACATCCTGAAGATGTTGAACGATCAGATTCTGACGGAGCCGAACCAGCTGGCGAAATTAATCCGGAGCTATGCCGAAGGGACAAACGTCTCGTTGACCGTCCTGCGCAAAGGCGCCGAAACGAAGTTGAACGCCAAGCTCGGCAAACGCGAAGTGCGGCAGCGCCGGCAGAACCGACAATGGAGAAACCACCAGAACTTCGGTTTCAATCTCGGGCCGGAATTCGAGAAGCAGATGGAAACATTGGGCGACAAACTGGGCAGCATGGATTTCAGCAACCTCGACCAGACCGTGCTGACTGATCAATTGCGTGAACAGGCACGCGCAGCGCAACGCCAGGTCCAGGAGGGCATGCGGGAAGCGCAGCGCGGCGCCCGCGAAGCGCAACGCGGCGCGCGCGAAGCCGCTCGCGAAGCAGCCCGCGCCGCGCGGGAGGCGGCTCGCGAATTCCGCGTGACGCGCCGTGAGAACGGCGCCTTGAAAACCACGCGTATCGATATGGATCGGGCGCAGATTGTCTATCACGACGACCAGGGCGAAATGAAGCTTGAGAACGTCTCCGGGAAGAAGGTTCTCACCGCAAAGGATCCGCAGGGGCGCCTTGTTTACAGCGGCCCCGTGGAGACGAAGGAAGAACTCGAGAAGTTGCCGGCGGAAGTGCGGGCCCGTTTTGAGAAGCTCGAGCAGAAAGATCTGCCTGCGCTGGCGCCCAACGTGACGAAGGAAGAAGAGGCCAACGAGGCAAAGGAATTGGACGAAGATGACAACTCCGACGAGTCTGATCTCCAGACGACGGTCCTTCAGGTCAGCTGCCCAGAGGCGTCCCACCCGGGCTCCACGACCGCGTTCGATCTCAATATCGTGCTCATCTAAGGACGAGGATTTTTGCTCGGCCGCGCTCCGTGCGAGCGCATTATTTGCAGGAAGAAAACAGTCCGCCGGGCTCTTAACCTAGCCTCACCGCTGCCCGGCGGACTGCTTTTCGATTCGGTCCCGCTTTTTCTTGTCCTTCCGACCTTCGCCTCTATAAAGAGCGCGTGCCGTCCGAGGATTCCTTACCGCCGATCGACCCGACGCCGAACATTGGCTCGCCTACCGACGTGTCTCGCGTTGCGCGTGGCGTGCCAAAGCCGGCGCACGAGCGCACCGCCGATGAAGACCGCGCGCTGGCGGATTGGGGCAAGATTGCAGGCTCGCCCGCTTTTAAAGAACTTCTCCGCGCGAAACGTCGCTTCATCATTCCGGCCACGATTTTCTTCCTCTTGTATTATTTCACGCTGCCTTATCTGGTCGGCTATCACCCGGAACTGATGGCGCGGAAGGTCTGGCACGAGGTCAATTGGGCCTACCTTTTTGCGCTCTCGCAATTCTTCATGGCGTGGGGCCTGGCTGCGCTCTACGTCGCGACGGCTGCCGGCTGGGACCGAAAAGCGCGCGAGATCATCGGGAGGGAGAAATGAACATCGCCCTCGTCATGTTCCTCGGCTTCGTCGCCGCCACGCTTGTCATCACGTATGTCAGCGCGCAGCGCTCCAGCGGGTCCAGCGCTTACTTTGCCGCCGGGCGGCGCATCACCGGTTGGCAAAATGGCCTCGCGGTTGCCGGCGATTACATGAGCGCAGCCAGCTTCCTCGGCATCGCCGGCATGATCGCGCTCAATGGCTACGACGGCTTCATGTATTCCGTCGGGTTCCTCGTCGCCTATCTCACCGTTCTCATCATCGTGGCTGAACCCCTGCGGAATGCCGGCAAATACACCATGGCGGACGTCCTCGCCTATCGGCTGAAACCGCGGCCGGTGCGCGCCATGGCCTCGCTTTCCACCATCACGGTCTCTCTTTTTTATATGATCGCGCAAATGGTCGGAGCCGGCACGCTCGTGCGCCAGCTTTTGCCCGGCGTCACTTTCGAGATGGCCGTGGTGGGCGTGGGTGTCCTCATGGTCGTCTATGTCGTTTTTGGCGGCATGCTCGCCACTACCTGGGTGCAAATCATCAAGGCCGTCCTGCTCATGAGCGGGAGCGTTTTTCTCAGCGTCCTCGTGATGGCGAAGTTCGATTTCAGCTTCGTGAAATTCTTCAGCTCGTTAACCGCCATCACTTCCACCGACGCGAGCGGCGCCAGCGTTACGCGTAATTTTTTAACCCCCGGCCTCCTTTTCAAAAATCCGCTCGATCAAATCTCGCTCGGCCTTGCTCTCGTCCTCGGCACCGCGGGTTTGCCTCATATCCTGATCCGCTTTTACACCGTGCCGGATGCGAAAACGGCTCGCTCCAGTGTGGTTTGGGCCATGATCCTGATCGGCCTTTTCTACATCATGACCACCTTCTTCGGGTTCGGCGCTGCCAGCCTGCTCGGTCCCGATTACATGAAAGATCACGGCGGAACGAATATGGCCGCGCCGGAGCTCGCCCGTTTTCTCGGAGGCGACATCTTCTTTGCCTTCATCAGCGCCGTCGCATTCGCGACCATCCTCGCGGTGGTCGCTGGCCTGACGATCAGTGCCAGCACCAGCTTCGCGCACGATTTCTTTACCAATGTGATTCACCACGGACGCGAACAGAAGCCTGGCGCCGAGGTTCGCGTCGCCCGCATCACTGCATTCGTCGTCGGCGCGGCCGCTATCGGCATCGCTATGATTCTTGGGCCGAAGGTTAACGTCGCCTTCCTTGTCGGCCTCGCCTTCGCCGTCGCTGCCAGCGCCAATCTTCCCGTCATCATTTTCTCCCTCTTTTGGAAACGCTTTAATACCACCGGCGCTGTCTGCGGGTTGGGCGTTGGCCTTGTTTCCAGCATCGTCGTGATCGCCATCAGCCCGGATTTCATGACGAATCCCATCTTCCCCTTGCGCAATCCCGGCATACTCAGCATCCCGCTCGGATTTCTGGGGGCGTTTCTCGGAACCTTCCTCAGTCGCGAACCTGAAGCTGAAGCGAAGTTCGACGAACTCAGCGTGCGCGCGAACACCGGTCTCGGCGCCGAGAAAGCGACCGCGGACTAGCCACGCCGCGCGCCCCCCCGGCACGACGGGATGACAGGGGTGTAAACGCGTCCCATATTTTGCCATGGTCAACATCTCGATCAGCTACAACGGCGAGCTTCACTGCACCGCGACGCATGAGCCTTCGAAAAGCGAACTAGCGACTGATGCGCCGGTGGATAACAACGGCAAAGGCGAGTCATTTTCTCCGACGGATTTGGTCGCAACCGCGCTCGGCACCTGCATGTCTACCATCCTCGCAATGACAGCGGAGAAGAACGGTCTGGACGTTAAAGGAATGACCGTAAAGGTGAGCAAAGAGATGTCGAAAGACCTGCCGCGCCGAATCGTTGGGCTCCCCTCGAAAGTGCATATCCCGCTCCCCGAAAACACGCCTCAACGGGCTATTTTGGAGGCGGCCGCGCTGAATTGTCCGGTGCATAAAAGTCTGCCGGAGGAGCTCGAGCGTCCGACGGAATTTTTCTGGGAAGGATAGCTGCGCCGCGAGACCTCCGCGTTTCGCTCTGCCATGGTCCAAGCGGCTCGGTCATTTACTCAAAAATAGTCTCTCCGTGGTCCTGGCGCCGGAACCTCATCGTGATGAATTACTTCCGGCAGCAGAGGCGTGGGGCATGCCGCTGGTCGAGAATTATTTCCGCGAAATTGTTTGTAAAATTTCCGGAAAAGCGACAAACCCACCACCACATGAAAAAACTCGTCTTATTACCTGCTGTCCTGGTTGCTCTTCTCGTCAGTTTGGTCAGTTCGCGCGGGGGCGAGCTGAATCTAGATTTCACGATCGTGAACAAGACCGGATACGAAATTAAAGAAATTTACATCGACGAGGCGACTGAAAATAATTGGACGGACAATGTCATGAAAGGCCAGGGCAACCTGAAGGAAGACGAGACCTTTAAGGTGGAGTTCAGCCCGGAAGAAGATTCCGCGAAGTGGGATATTAAGGCTGTTTACGCCGACGGTGAGACGGCGATCTGGACCGGTCTGAAGCTGACCGACATCACGACCGTCACTCTTTTCTGGAGCAAGGACAAGGGCTCCAGCGCGAAGGTCGAATAAGGTCGCTCTTGTGGTGGGTCGAAGGCGGCTCTAAAAAGTTCTGGAACGGCTCCCACGGGGGCCGTTCCTTTTTTTTGCCATCGCCTCGGGATCACGATTAAATTTCCCGGTCGGCTGGACAGGTGAACCGCCGTCACTGCCTATCGACGGCTACGGCGCGCGCATGATCCTCAGCGCGCCCCCGCCCGACAAAATGCCGTCGGATCTTATTGCCCCAGCACCCAGGCGAAGATCAAAGGCGCGCAGATGGTGGCGTCGCTTTCGACCACAAACTTCGGCGTCGAGCCAGCGAGCTTGCCCCAGGTAATTTTCTCGTTCGGCACAGCGCCGGAATAGCTACCGTAGCTCGTCGTCGAATCGCTGATTTGACAGAAATATCCCCACAGCGGCACGCCCGTGCGCTCGAGATCCTGATGGAGCATGGGCACGACGCAGATTGGGAAGTCGCCGGCGATACCCCCGCCGATCTGGAAGAATCCGATCGAGCCCTCCCGGTTGCGCAGCCGCTTGGAATTTTTCGTATAGTAGTCTGCCAGCCACGTCATGTATTCGATCCCGGTGCGCACAGTGTGCACGTTCTTCACGTCCCCGCGGATCACCGCCGCCGCATACATATTCCCGAGTGTCGCATCTTCCCAGCCGGGCACGACGATCGGGAGATTCTTTTCACAAGCCGCCACCATCCAGGAGTTTTTCGGATCGATCTGGTAGCTCTTCTTCAGCTTCCCGCTGCGCAGAATCTTATACATGAACTCATGCGGGAAATAGTGCTCTCCCGCGCGATCAGCCGCGATCCATTCTTCCAGCACCGCCTTCTCAATCCGCCGCATCGCTTCCATTTCCGGAATGCACGTGTCGGTCACTCGATTCATGTGCCGAGAGAGAAGTTCTTCCTCGTCTTGCGGCGTGAGCTGCCGGTAGTGCGGGACGCGCTCGTAATGGTCGTGCGCGACGAGATTGAAGATATCTTCTTCCAGGTTTGCGCCGGTGCAGACGATCAAATGCACTTTGTCGCGCCGAATCATTTCGGCTAACGAGAGGCCAAGTTCCGCGGTGGACATCGCGCCCGCGAGCGTGACCAGCATTTTGCCGCCGGCGGCCAGGTGCGTTTCGTATCCCTTGGCCGCATCGACTAAAGCGGCCGCGTTAAAGTGGCGGTAATTCCGCGCGATGAATTTTGAGACCGGACCTTTTTTCGCAGCGAGGGCGGCGTTGGTTTCTTCGGGACTGCTTTTGGAGCGCGATTTGGCTTTCATGGCGTGAGGGAATTGGCTCGGGCGGGATATAACCACTGCATGTAATCCGCCACGCCCTGCTCCAGCGGATAGCGCGGCACGTATTGCAACGCATCCCGCACCGCCGACAGATCGGCCTGCGTGAAATTTTGATAATGCGCGTGCGGATTCTCGATGTATTCCGGCTCGAAATTTGTCCCGAGTGCGCCGTTTAAGATCTGCACCAACTCATTAAACGAACGCGCCTGGCCGGCACCGAGATTGTAAATCCCGCTCTTCAGCGCCTCGAAACCGCGCAGGAGTCCTTGCACGATATCCTGCACGTAAACGAAGTCACGCTGCTGCTCGC
Source organism: uncultured Verrucomicrobiae bacterium (assembly GCA_963762685.1). GTDB lineage: Bacteria > Verrucomicrobiota > Verrucomicrobiia > Chthoniobacterales > UBA10450 > JACCTI01. Next base: position 246,159 of record CAVXLV010000010.1, read on the forward strand.
CGTGTTTAAAAATGCGCGGCCGCTGCCCGGCGATCATTTGCTGCGCGAGATGGAAGATCATGCTCGCGGGCACGCCTTTGTGCGCTTCACGCGGGCCGTAAACATTGAAGAAACGCAAACCCACGATGACCCAATCTTCATCCTCCGCGGCGGCGCGGCGCGCGAGATTATCCATGATCGCTTTCGAGAACGCATAAACGTTCGCCGGGGCGGCTTCGCTATTTTCGCTGCTTGCTTCGCGCGTCGAGCCGTAGGTGGAAGCGGAGGAGGCAAAGACAACGCGCGTCTTGTTCCTGCGCGCGAATTTAAGCAGCCGACGGAAGCTTTCCACGTTGTCGTGCGTCTGCTCGAATTGGTCGTGATTCGTGGTGTCGGTGATCGAGGCCAGATGGAAAATGCCATCGAATTTCTCGTCTCCGAATTGCTGCTCCCAATCCAGCGTCGCCAGATTTTGCGCGACGAAATCTCCCTTATAACCAGCGAGATTTTTGAAATCGCCCGAGCGAAAATCGTCTATCACCGTCAGCCGCGATTTCGGGAATTGCTCCTGCAACTCGAGGACAAGATTCGAGCCAATGAAGCCGGCGCCGCCGGTGACGAGCAGGTTGAGGGGAGAATGGGAAATGGCCACGGGAAATTTTTGCGCAGGTGAAAGCGCGTCCGCATAAATAAATCTTGAGCCCGCAAGCGCAAGGCTCTACTTCTCGGCCAGTTCTTTGCGAGTTTGATCAGTGTGAATCGGCGCGAGAAATCCCGTGAATAATCGGGAGCAGTAGCGCTGCTGTAACTGGATACGACTTTCCATTGGCCAATCCCCGGATGCGTTCGGGGGTGAAGGCGGGAAGGAGGTGTGCCCGGCATGAGCCGGACCGCAAGCCAGGAGCCAGAATATTCGTCCGCTTCACCTCATTCGTGCCCCGGCGTGTGCCGACGGCGCGGCAAAACTTCTTCGCAAAAAAGAAGAATGAGAGCTGTGGTCTGGCCGCAAGAAATCCGGCGTCCTCCGCTTCTCAATTAATGGAGGAAATCATATGTCGGAGATTAAGATCGGCCCGCTTTGCGGGTGTGTGTTGGTTTTGGCCCTAACGAGTTTAGGAACGGTGCAGGCGCAGGATGCCCTCACGGAAGAAATTGTGGTGAGCGCGACGCGCTTGCCGGTGGCGGAGGAAGAATCGCCGGCCAGCGTGAGTGTCATCACCGAGAAGGAACTGGAGGAACGTCAGATTCGTCGCGTGGCCGATGCCTTGCGCGAAGTGCCGGGCATCACCGTGGCGCAATCAGGGGCGCCAGGACAGTTGACCTCCGTTTTCACGCGCGGCCTGCGCAGTGAGCACACGCAAGTTTTGTTGGATGGCATACCGGTAAACCAGGGACTCGCCGGGCTGTTTAATTTCGCCGATTTGAGCGTCGATAACGTGGACCGCATTGAGGTGGTGCGCGGACCGCAGAGCACGCTTTACGGGCCGCGGGCATTGGCGGGCGTGATCCAGATCTTCACTAAACGAGGCAGTGGTCCGCTGACTGGAGCTTTGAGCGTGGAAGGCGGGTCTTTCGGAACCGCACGGGAGACGTTCAGCAGCTCGGGCGGGGCAAACGGCTTCGATTTTTCTCTCGGGTTGAGCCGCCTTGATACGGACAACGAGCGCCCGAACAATCAATACCGGCTGAGCAACGGGATCGCGAACGTGGGTTGGTCGCCTAACGAGCGATTGCGCATCGGGAGTTTGTTCACCTACTCGTTAGCCGACACCGGCAACCCGAACTCAATCTTCAACCCGAAGCCGCGCGATAATTTTCTCACGGAACGCTGGCTGATTGGGCCGCGGATCGATTTCAAGCCGGTCGATTGGTGGAGTCACCAACTCATCCTGGCCTATGATCACGAGCGGCAGGTAAACGATCCGAACGAGGACGGTTTTGTCTTTGCGACGCGGGCGCTCTTCAAACGTTTTACGCTCGATTATCAAAACAACCTTCAGCCGACTTCGTGGCTGACGCTGACGACGGGTGCGTTCTATAGCCGGGTGGAGGCGGAGCAGGAGCGGCCGTTCGTCCTCTTCGGCGACACCTTAATCAGCGATGAGACAGAACAGATGTCTGGTTTCGCGCAGGTGAGCGTGACGCCGGTGAAGGATTTGCTCTTGGTGGGTGGCGGGCGCTTTGATCATTTTAATCAATTCGGCGACATCTGGACGTATCGCTTTGCCGGCAGCTACTTGATCGCGCCGACCGACACAACGGTGCACGCCAGCGTGGCCACGGGGTTTAGCCCGCCGAGCAGCCAGGATAAAATTTTTGGCAACAACTTCGATCTGGAGCCGGAGGAAAATCTGGGGTGGGACATTGGCGTGGAGCAGCGGTTTTGGCAGCGCCGGCTTCAGCTCGGCGTGACCTATTTCCACAACCGGCTTTCGAATCTGATCGGATTCAACGGGCTTTTCGATACGCTGAATCTGGGCGCGGCGCGGACGCAGGGAATCGAAGCCGAAATACAAATTCGGCCGCTGCCGGAGCTCGTCCTGACCGCCAATTACACCTACCTCGATGCGGAGAAAACGTCGTCGGCCGACATCAATCAATTGCCGGGTGCGCGCCTCCCGCGTCGACCGCGGAATGAAGCCTACGTGTCGGCGACGTATTTGTGGTTTGGGAAAGTGCGGACCAGTGCAGACGCGAAGTTTGTCAATGCGCGGGAAGAGTTGAGCTTCGGCGGGCCAAATTTCGACATCGAGGATTACGCGATCGTGAACATCGCACTGGAGTATGACTTCAACCGGCATCTCACCGTCTTCGGCCGGATCGAAAACCTGACCGACGAGCGATACGCGGAGGTTTACGGTTTTCCGGCGCTGGGGCGCGGCGCCTACGGTGGGATGCGCGTGGCTTGGTAAACTCGCCGGGCGCGGAGCGGCTGTGCTAGATTGGGCGGCCGGAAGCGGCTCTTGGTTTATGCTCACGAACGAAACGCTAATTCTGCTCGGGATCGGTCTCGGTGCCTTCCTTGTGGGATGGCTGCTGACGTGGATTTTCATGCGGCAAAGGCGTGCGCTGGCGCTGGCGGAGCGCGAGGCGGTGCTGCAGGCGCAGCTCTCCGAAGTGTCGCAAGCGCTGGCCACGGCGCAGGAGAAAAACTCTCGCGTCCCCGAGTTGGAGATGTCGCTGGGGGCCGCGTCGCAGGAAGCCCGCGCGTATCGCGAATTGCAAACCAAGGGCGTGGCGCGGATCGCGGCGCTGGAGGCGCAGCTCGAAGAGGAGCGTCGCACGACTGCGCAAAAACTTTCGGTGCTGGATGAGGCGCAGACTCGTTTTTCGGATGCCTTCAAAGCGCTTTCCTCCGAGGCCCTCCGGCATAACAACACCTCCTTTCTGGAGCTGGCGAAATCCACTCTGGAGAAAACGCAGGAAGGTGCGCGCGGCGACCTCGAGAAACGGCAAGGCGCAATCGATGCCCTCGTTAAACCGATGCGCGAATCACTCGAAAAGGTGGACGCGAAGATCAACGATCTGGAGAAAGCGCGCACGGGCGCATACGAGGCCCTCACGACACAGGTTCGCACCCTGGCGGAGACGCAAAATTATTTGCGCTCCGAGACGAGTAATCTGGTCCGCGCTTTGCGCTCGCCGATCGTGCGCGGCCGTTGGGGAGAAATCCAATTGCGCCGCGTGGTCGAGTTAGCCGGCATGGTGGACCATTGCGATTTCCTGGAGCAAACCAGCGTGCAAACGGAGGAGGGACGGTTGCGCCCGGATATGATCGTGAATCTGCCGGCGGGGAAAACCATCGTGGTGGACGCGAAGGCGACGCTGAATGCATATCTTGAGGCTTTGGAAGCGCCGACCGATGAGGCGCGGGTGACCTTGCTGCAGCAACACGCGGCCCAGGTGAGGTCGCATATCGATAAGCTTTCGCGGAAGGCGTACTGGGAGCAGTTCGAGAGCGCGCCAGATTTTGTGATCCTTTTCTTGCCCGGGGAAATGTTTTTCAGTGCGGCGTTGGAGCGCGATCCGATGTTGATCGAGTTCGGTGCGGACAAGAAAATCATCCTGGCCACTCCGACGACTCTGATCGCGCTCCTGCGCGCTGTTTGCTACGGCTGGCGCCAGGAAAAGCTGGCGCAAAATGCGCGCGAAATCAGTCAGCTCGGAGCCGAATTGTATAAACGCTTTGCGGACATGTCGGTGCACTTTGGGAGACTGGGCAAGAGCCTGAATGGCTCCGTGGAGGCCTTCAACAAGGTGGCTGGAAATATCGAAAGCCGCGTTTTGGTCACGGCCCGGAAGTTCCGCGATCTCGGAGCCGCGCCACTCGGAATGGAGATCGAAGAGTTGCCGCAAGTGGAGCAAATTGCGCGTGATCTGCAGGCGCCCGAGTTGCTCCTGGAAGTGCCGCAGGAAAATAATTTTAGCCCAGCGGAAATGTTAAATTTGGGAGAAAATGGAGAGTCATGATGAACAAAGTCGCATTAATCACAGGAGCAAATAAGGGCATCGGGCTGGAGACAGCGCGGCAGCTCGGCCAACAAAACATCACGGTATGGGTCGGTGCCCGGGATCTGGCAAAAGGCGAAAAAGCTGTGCAGGAATTAAAGCAGGATGGAGTCACGGCGCAGGCTATTGCGATCGACGTGGACAATGCAGAAAGCATTCGCGCGGCTGCGGCCAAAGTGGAGCAGGAGTCCGGCCGGCTCGATATTTTGATCAACAACGCCGGCATGATGATTGACGATCGGGAAGGGAAAGTGAGCGAGCAGTCGCTCGACATTTGGCGTCGCACTTTCGAGACCAATTTATTTGGCCTGATCGCGACCACGCAGGCGTTTCTGCCGCTCCTGCGAAAGAGCGCGGCGGGTCGGATCGTGAACCTCTCGAGCATTCTCGGTTCGGTGGGCCTGCACTCGACGAAAGGTTCACCGATCTACGACGCGAAATCCACCGTGTCGTATAACGTCTCGAAATCGGCGGTAAACGCGTTCACCGTCCATTTGGCCTCCGAATTAAAAGACACAAAGATCAAAGTGAACGCGGCGCATCCCGGCTGGGTAAAGACCGAGATGGGCGGCGAAGGCGCGACGATGGAATTAGCGGAGGGCGCGCAGACCAGCGTGGCGCTGGCGACGCTGGGCGAGGACGGCCCGACGGGCGCTTTCCTGCACTTGGGCGAGCCGCTTCCCTGGTAGCCAGCGGGGACGGATCAGTCCGTTTCCTTTTCCTTCAACGGCCCCAGCCAGCGAAGCAGGGCGAAGTTCGCGATCGCCAAAATGACCGCGATCTCCAGGCGACGAAACGCCACCGCGGCGCCGATCGCGCCCGTGCTCCAAAGGCTGGCCGCGGTGGCCAGGCCCCGCACGTTTCCGCCTTCTTTAAGGATCGCGCCGCCGCCGATGAAGCCCATCCCGCCGAGCAATCCCTGGAAGGCGCGCATCAAGGCATCCGGGCGATCGCCGACCACGTGCAGTGCGATCAGCATGTAGCCGCAGCTCGCCACAGACACGATGGGAAAGGTGCGCAGGCCGAGGCTTCGATCCGATTTGACGCGATCCCAGGCGATGGGGAAGGCGAGAGCGAAAGCGATTAGCATGCGGACTAAATTCCCGCCCGCGAGAGTCCAATCGAATGTGAAAGATTCGAGCATGCTGGCTGTTTAATAATCGCGCCTGCGGTTCTCAGCGGACCGGTGGAACTGTGCCGCGCGATTCAGGTGTAGATGTTTTTTAATGGCTGGATCGGTTTGGGGCGGGTTTTGGTGGTCGGAATTTGCGCTTACGCGGGTCTTGTCCTGATCTTGCGCATTTCCGGAAAACGCACGCTGTCGAAGATGAATGCCTTCGATTTTGTGGTGACGGTCGCGCTCGGATCCACGCTGGCGACGGTGTTTCTTTCCAAGGACGTAGCGTTGGCCGAAGGCCTGTTTGCCCTCGGCCTACTCGTCGGCTTGCAATGGCTGGTGGCGTGGCTGGCGGTGCGCTCGGCGGCCTGGCGAAAGTTAATCAAGAGCGAGCCTCGCCTCCTCGCCTTGCGGGGCGAAATCAACCAGAACGCTCTGCGTTCGGAACGGATCAGCGAGGAGGAAGTCTATTCAGCCCTGCGTTCAGCGGGTCATGCCTCGCTGGCCGAAGTCGAGGCTGTGGTCCTGGAGACAGATGGCAGCTTTAGCGTGATCAAGTCGAGTCCGGCTCGTCGGGACGTGCCGGCGTTGCGGCGCTTAAGAGGATATCCGGGCGGCGATTGACGTGTTGTGCTCAGAGGACCGCGTTTGCCGCCGCGAGGCGCGTGCACCATTAGAAA